>CAWGRN010000021.1:0-74629 GCA_963825015.1 uncultured Alphaproteobacteria bacterium
GGCAGACCACGCTGATGATCTTTAGCGGCGTTCTGCTGCTGATCCTGCCGTTGTCGCTCGCGCTCGCCACACCGCGCCGCACCGGCGTTGCGGTGAGCGAGATCCCGGCGCAATCGATCAGGCAGGCCCTGGTCGAAGCCTTCGGCCATCGCTCCTATGTCCTTTTGGTGCTCGGCTTCTTCACCTGCGGCTTCCAGCTCGCCTTCGTCACCGTGCATCTGCCGTCTTATCTGATCGACCGCGGGCTTTCCGCGCAGGTCGGCGGCTGGACGCTGGCCATCATCGGCCTGTTCAACATCGTCGGCTCGTTGATGTCGGGCTTTCTCGGCAATCGCATGCCGAAGCGTTACATTCTGTCGATCATCTATTTCGCGCGGGCCGCTTCCATCGCGGTGTTCATTTTGATGCCGCCGTCGACGGCCGCGACGTTGATCTTCGGCGCGGTGACCGGGCTGCTGTGGCTGTCGACGGTGCCGCCGACCTCGGGGCTGGTGGCGGTGATGTTCGGCACGCGCTGGCTGACCATGCTGTTCGGCTTCGCCTTCTTCAGCCACCAGGTCGGCGGCTTCCTCGGCGTCTTGCTCGGCGGCATCGTGTTCGAGCGCTGGGGCTCGTACGATCCGGTGTGGTGGCTATCGGTGTTTTTCGGCGTGCTGTCGGCGATCATCAACCTGCCGATCGTCGAAAAGCCGGTGGTGCGGCCGGTGGCCGTGCCGGCGTAACCGCCAAGGCGTCTATTCGCCGGGCACTTTCCCGATCTTGATTTCGATCGCCGCGTAATAGGCGGCGAGGTCGGCTATTTCGTTTTCCGACAAGGTCTTCGCTACCAAAGACATCATGTCGTTTTTCCGAACGCCGTCGTGGTACGCCTTCAACTGCTCCGCGAGATAGAGCTCGACCTGGCCGGACAGATTGGGCGCCTCGGGCAATTTGGCCTGGCCGTCCAGGCCATGGCACATCTGGCATTTGACCGCCGCGATTTTGCGGCCATTGGCGATATCGGCGGCGCGGCCAGGCGTGCTCGCCGCGGCGATCGCGCATAAGACGGCGACCGTTATTGCCAAGCCGAGGCGCGCGCGCGAGCAAACAGCTCATGGCCAATTCCGTTTCGTTCAAGAAACTACGGCGGCCCCGGCGTGCACCGGGGCCGCCGCCGTCAGTTCCGAGGTCTACTTGCCATCGTACCAGATACGATAGAGCGCACCGACCAGGTCGTCGGAGACGAGCAGCGAGCCGTCATAGAGCTGCGCCACGTCGACCGGACGGCCGTTGTAGATGCCGTTCTCGTTCCAGCCTTCGGCGAACGGTATGGACGGTCCCGCGACATGGCCATCTTCCTTGAGGAAGGTGACCATGACGCGGGCGCCGACCGGCACCGTGCGGTTCCACGAACCGTGCTGGGCCGAGAAGATCGCGCCTTTATACTTCGCGGGGAACTGGTTGCCCGTGTAGAAGGTCAGGCCCAGATCGGCCGCGTGCGCGACCTGATCGACTTCCGGGAACACGATGTTCGCCGGCGCAGGCTCCTTGGCGTACTCGTCGGTGCGGGTGTGACCGCCGCCGTAGATCGGGAAGCCGAAGTCCTCGCCCGCCTTGTCGATGCGGTTCATCTCGCCCGGCGGCTTGTCGTCGCCCATGCCGTCGACCTGGTTGTCGTTGGTCCACAGCGTCTTGTCTTTGGGGTTGAAGTCCATGCCGACCGGATTGCGCAGGCCGCGCGCATAGACCTCGCGGTTCTTGCCGTCACGGTCCATGCGGATGATGCCGCCCATGCCGACTTTTTTGTAAAGCGCCAGCTTTTCCTTGGCCGGTACGTTGAACGGCTGGCCGAGCTGAATGTAGAGCTTGTTGTCGGGCCCGATGCGGCAGACGCGGGCGGTGTGGTTGTAGCTTTCCTCGCTCTTGGGGATGAGATCGCCCTCGGCGACGATCGGAACCGCCACCACGTCCGCGCTCTCGTAGAAGAACTCGGCCGCCGGATACATCAGCACGCGGTTCTGCTCGACGATGAACAGGAAGCCGTCCTTCGAGAAGCACGGGCCGTTCGGAATCTTCTTCGGCAGCGACGGCGCGAATTCCTTGACTTCGTCGCCGACCATGTCGCGCGCGCGGTCGGTGACGACATAGACCTTGTTCTTGCGCGTGCCGACAAAGATGGCGACGCCCTGCGGGCCAACGGCCATGTGGCGCGCATCCGGAACCAGCGCGTAGAGACCGATATGGAATCCGTCCGGCAGCTTGATCTTGGCGAGGTTCTTCTTGACCTGATCGGCCTTCGGTCCCGTTTGCGGGATCAACGGCCATTCGCCTTGCCATCCGGATCTGGCGAAACTCGCCGAGTGTCGTTAGCGTGTCGTCGGCAAACGACGTGCCGACTGTACCCAGCAGCGCTGCGAGCGCCGCTGCCGCAACAGGCATTGGTCTCAACATTTTCGGCTCCCTGGTTTGTCGCTTTTTTGATTTTGAACCACGCGTTGGACGCGTTGGCCTTGCAAACGTATCATCGCCGGGCACTCGGCAAAAGTGTGTCGCGCCGGGCACCGCATTTGCGTGCAGTGCAGCGATTGCGAAGCGATTGCCCACGAAAATTTGTTTCGGGTGGGCAGTGTGATGGCGTTCGTGCTTGCGTGGGCGTGCCGCGCGCGCCATGAATGCGGATCACCGCGATAACGAGGCGTAATGTGTCGACATTCAAAGCTTATGTGATCGAGAAGTCCGACAGCGGCACCAAGGCCGCGCTGACCGATTTCGACGAAGCCAATCTGATGGACGGCGACGTCACCGTCGCGCGTCGACTATTCGACGCGTCAATTACAAGGACGGTCTCGCCATCACCGGCAAGGCGCCGGTGGTGCGCCGGTTCCCGATGATCGCGGGCATCGACTTCGCCGGCACGGTGGAAACCTCCAGCCATCCGGCCTGGAAGCCGGGCGACAAGGTCATCCTCAATGGCTGGGGCTGCGGCGAGACCCATCTCGGCGCCTACGCCGAGAAGGCGCGGGTCAAGGGCGACTGGCTGGTGCCGCTGCCGGCCAGCATGAGCGCGCGCGAAGCCATGGCGATCGGCACGGCCGGCTACACCGCCATGCTGGCGGTGATGGCGCTGGAGCGCCACGGCCTTACACCCGCGCGCGGACCCATCGCCGTGACCGGCGCCGCCGGCGGCGTCGGCTCGGTGGCGATCGCGATCCTGGCCAAGCTCGGTTTCAGCGTCAGCGCGGTCACCGGCCGCGCCAGCGAGGCCGACTACCTCAAGGGCCTGGGCGCGGCCGAGATCGTCGAGCGCAAGGAACTCTCAGGCCCGGTCAAGATGCTGGCCAAGGAGCGCTGGGCAGGCGGCATCGACGCGGTCGGCTCCACCATGCTGGCCAACCTGTTGTCGATGACCCGCTACGGCGGGGCGGTAGCCGCCTGCGGCCTGGCCGGCGGCATGGACCTGCCGACCTCGGTCGCCCCCTTTATTTTGCGCGGGGTGTGTCTTTACGGCATCGACTCGGTGATGTGCCCGATCGAGCGGCGGAAAGAAGCGTGGAAAAGGCTGGAAACCGATCTGGACCGCCCCAAACTGGCCGCGATGACCCGGGAAATAGGCCTTTCCGAGGTGCCGGAAGCGGCCGCCGCCATCCTCGCGGGCCAGGTCCGCGGCCGGATCGTGGTCAAGATACGGTAAACTCGTTCAGGATTTAGCGACGAACGGCAGGCATACTCCGGCAGGCTTGAAAAACCGGGCCGGTATTCGTTAAATCGGTGGCGTCAGTCGGAGTTGTTGTGATGTTGCGTGGGATTGCGTTGACGGTCGGCCTGTTGGCCGCCGTACCGGCGTTCGCCGGCGAGATGAGCGCTGAGGAAGCGCGGCGTTTCGTCGTCGGCAAGATGTTCAATTACACCTGCTTCGAAGGCACGCGCGGGCAGGGCCGCGTCCTGTCCGATGGCTCGGTCGTCGGCTCCATCCAGTTCCAGGGCGCCGGTCAGGTGCGCTACGCCGCGTCTGCCGGCCGGCACGCTGCAGGTCAAAGGCGAAGCGGTTTGCGCCTCGGTGCGCGGTCTGCCGGTGCAGCCGTGCTTCAATCTGCAACGCATCGACAGCAACAGCTTCCGCGGTTCGATCTCTGGGCTGGGCTTTGCCTATTGCGAGTTCACCCGCCACAACGGGCGCACGACGGTTGTGCGCATCCTCGCACCGCGCCGGTCCGCTGGGCCTGCGGCCTTCGATCGCTGCCAGCAACTAAGCCGCTCAATATCTAAATCCAACAAGTTGCCGGAAAAATCATGCAGGTCGTGGTGGCGTGAGCTTAAAGCTATGCCGCTCAACTTAAGCCCCTGCCATTGAATGCAGGCAGCCTACTTCAGCCGTTACGCGATATCGAGCCGGAACGGCACGCCTTCTTCGGCGGCATGGCCGGGGCCGAGCGCCTCGACCGCGCGCACCATGCGGCCGTCGCGTTGCAGCAGTCTGTCGGCGATCGACACGATGCGCGCATTGGGTTGCGCGGTGCGCGAGGCGCGCCGGATCGCCTGCGCGATCTGCATTTCGTCGCGCCGCGGATTGAGCACGCAGGCGGTGACGTAGGCCGCGGCGGTCGAGCGGCTGATGCCGGCAAAGCAATGCACCACCATCGGCGCGGCGCGATCCCACTGGCCGACGAATTCGATCAGGCGCTCGACGTGCTCCTGCGCCGGAACGGTATAGCCGTCCACCGGCAGGGCGATGTCGTCGACCGCGAGCACCAGGTGGTTCTCCGGCGCGATATGGCTCGGCCGCTGCACCCGGTCGGTGAGCCGCAAGAGCGTGACGATATGGCGGGCCCCGGTCTCGTCGACCGTGGCATGCAGACGTGCGAGCGAGCAGACGTGAATCATGATGCAACCGGTAAGCGGTTCGTTTGTCTTATGTATGACGGCGGCGCCGCGGCGGAAAGCGTCATGCGCGCAGCAGTTTTTCGAACCGCTCGCGGTATTGCCGCTCGGCGGTGCCGGCCGGCCACGGCGTCAGATAGTCGCGCTCGATGGCGGCGGAGAATTTCGGCGGCTGGCCGAAGAAGCTGCGCGCCTCGGCGTCCTCGAATCCGGCGAGCCGCGTCGCCTCCAGATAGGCGGCGGCGCGGTCGGCGGTCTTGATCAGTTTTTGCAGCGTCTCGGGGATCTTCGCCGGCAGGCCGAAGCGCAGATGGATGGCGCCGAGCAGCCGGTGTTCCACCGCCTTGTAGCTGTCGCCGATCACCGACTTGAACGGCGAGATCATGTCGCCGATCACATATTCCGGGGCGTCGTGCAGCAGCACCGCGAGCCGGCCGTTGCGGTCGAGCCGCGGCACTTTCGCCCGCGCCAGCGCCTCGACAAGCAGCGAATGCTGCGCCACCGAAAAAATATGCGCGCCTTTGGTTTGCCCGTTCCAGCGCGCGACGCGCGCCAGGCCATGCGCGATGTCTTCCAGTTCGACGTCGAGCGGCGAGGGGTCGAGCAGATCGAGCCGCCGGCCCGACAGCATGCGCTGCCAGGCGCGCGCCGCCGCCGCTTTTGGCTTGATTATCGTGCGAGCCTTGCTCATTTGCGCTTGCCAAGCTTGGCGCAGGCCTCATGCCGATGGCAGGTCATCAAATGGTCGTTGACCATGCCGACCGCCTGCATGAAGGCATAGACGATGGTCGGGCCGACGAACTTGAAGCCATGGCTGAGAAGTTCCTTGGACATCGCGCGCGAAACGTCGGAGTCGGTCGGGATCTGGCTGCTGCTGCGGAACTTGTGGTCCTTGGGCCTGCCGTCGAGATGCGCCCATAACATTTTCGAAAATCCCGGACCGCTGTCCATGATCTTGAGAAAGGCGCGGGCCGAGTTGACCGCGCCTTCGATCTTGGCGCGGTTGCGCACGATGCCGGCGTCCTGCATCAGCCGCTCGATCTTCTTCGGCGTATAGCGGGCGATTTTTTCCGGATCGAAATCGTCGAAGGCGCGGCGGAAGTTCTCGCGCTTGCGCAAAATCGTGATCCACGACAACCCGGCCTGGAAACCGTCGAGCATCAGCTTTTCATAAAGCGCGCGGTCATCCCATTCCGGCACGCCCCATTCCTCGTCGTGATAGGCGACGTAAAGCGGATCCTTGGTCGCCCAGGAGCAGCGCTTGATGCCATCGTCGTGCAGAATGGGCCCGCTCATGACGCGGCTTTGGCTTCGCCCGGCCACGGGAACGTCGCCCAATCCGGTTTCACCGGTTGGATGACGACGCCGCCGGCGGTCAGCGGAATGGCGGCGGCAAGCGCGTCGGCAACGCGATCGAGCCGGAGCAGAGCGAGGCCGCGGCCTTGCGCCGCCGAACCCATCATACCAACCGGCTTGTCGCCCGCCGTTACCGGCAAACCGGCGAGCGGCGCGTATTCGAACGTGACCGGCACGACGCGGTTGCGGGCGCTGGCACGATGTTCGACCCGCGACACCACCTCCTGACCGATATAGCAGCCCTTGTCGAAATCGACGCCTGAGAGCTGGTCCATGTCGGCTTCATGCGGGAACGTGTCGCCATAGCTGAAATCATTGCCGCCGCGCGGCACGCCGAGCGCGATGCGGTGGGCGTCGTAAGCTTCGGGTTCCACCAATGCCGCAGCCATCGCGGCGGCGGCCTCGGCGGCAAGCTGCGGTGGCAGGATGATGCGCAGGCCGAGCCCAGGCAGCCGCGGATCGGGGTTGCACAGGCCGAATTCGCTGTCGGCAGGCTTGTCGCCGGCGCCGCCCCAGACCGCCATGACGCCAAGCCCAGCGGACAGGTCCTCGACCGTCACCTTGGCGCGCAACTTGTAGAATTTGAGCTTTTCCACAAGAACGGGCACCAGGGCACGCGGGCAGTCGAGGAAGAAGCCGCCGCCGTCGTCGGGCGTGGCTTCCGCGACCATGAAATCGACGATGATCTTGCCCTGGGGCGTGAGCAGCGCGGCAAAACAGGCGGCGCCGGGGGCGACCTTGCCGATATCGTTGGTCACCAGCCCATTGAGGAAGCGCCGGGCGTCGTCGCCGGCGACCTTGACCACGCCTCGTTCGGGAAGCAGCGCTGCTTGCATATGAATCTCTTGGGGTGATCCCGATGGGCTAGTCTCTTGCCAGAACTCGCGGCGAAACGTAAGCGCTGTTGGGACGAGCCTCAAGCCCCGTTTAGAGCCGCTTTAAATGTCCGAGACCTACGACCTCATCCTCAAGGGCGGCACCGTGGTCAACCACGACGGCGAGGGTGCGCGCGATATCGGCATCAGCGCCGGCCGCTTTGCCGCCATCGGCGACCTTGCGCGCGCCTCGGCCGGTGAGGTGCTCGACTGCCGCGGCCTGCACGTGCTGCCGGGCGTGATCGACAGCCACGTGCACATGCGCGAGCCGGGCCTCACCCACAAGGAGGACCTGGAAAGCGGTTCGCGCTCCGCCGTCTTGGGCGGCGTCACCGCCGTGTTCGAAATGCCGAACACCGACCCGCCGACCATCGATGCCGCCGCGGTCGCCGACAAGGTCGCGCGCGGGCATCATCGGATGCATTGCGATTTCGCTTTCTATGTCGGCGCCACGCGCGAGAACACCAAGGACCTGGGCGAACTGGAAATGCTGCCGGGCGTCGCCGGCGTCAAAGTGTTCATGGGTTCCTCGACCGGCTCGCTGCTGATCGAGGACGATGACGGCGTGCGCGCGGTGCTCAAGGCGATCCGCCGCCGCGCGGTGTTCCATTCCGAGGACGAATACCGCCTGCGCGAGCGCATGGGCTTTCGCGTCGACGGCGATCCGCGCTCGCACCCGATCTGGCGCGACGCCACCGCGGCTTTGATGTGCACCCAGCGGCTGATCGCGCTGGCGCACGAGACCGGCAAGCGCGTGCACGTGTTGCATGTGACCAGCCGCGACGAAATGGAGTTCCTTGGCGCACACAAGGACGTCGCCTCGGCGGAATGCACGCCGCATCATCTGACCATGGCGGCGCCCGAATGCTACGAGCAGCACGGCACCTTCGCGCAGATCAATCCGCCGATCCGCGACGCCGCGCACCGCGACGGCCTCTGGCGCGGTATCGCCCAGGGCATCGTCGACAGTCTCGGCTCCGATCACTCGCCGCATACGATTGCCGAAAAATCGCAGCCCTATCCGAAGGCCCATTCCGGCATCACCGGCGTGCAGACGCTGGTTCCGATCATGCTCGATCACGTCAATGCCGGCCGGCTGTCGTTGCAGCGCTTTGTCGATCTCACCAGCGCCGGCCCGGCCCGGCTGTTCGGCATCGCCGCCAAGGGCCGCATCGCCGTCGGCTACGACGCCGATCTGACTGTGGTCGACCTCAAGCGCCGCGAGACCATCAGCAACGGCTGGATCGCTTCGCGCGCCGGGTGGACGCCCTATGACGGCGTCAGCGTCACCGGCTGGCCGGTGGGGACACTGATTCGCGGCCATCGGGCAATGTGGCAGGGCGACGTGGCCGCGCCGGCTCACGGCGAAAGCGTGCGGTTCCAAGAATCTCTGGCGCACTAGCGGCGGTTCCATCTGTGCGAGTTGTCCCCAGACTTTTCACGCAACCCAGCCCTGTAAAATTGCAAAGCCCGCGCGACTCTCTATCAAAGGTACCCGCGCACCCCTGTTTCGGCCGGGCTTAGTCGGGATACTGGGCGCAGGAACGATAATGAGCGGCGAGCTGATTTCGCTCCACATGCTGTTGATCGCGGCCGAGCCGCCGGATCAATCGCTATGGCGTGAAGCCGCGGCCATGGCATCCGTTCCAATCGAACTCGAAGTGCTTGAGGTTGCGCGCGCCGCTGCCGCGATCGCCCGATGCACCGCCGATATTTGCGTGCTCGATGCGGGTTTGTCCGATGCCCACAGGGCCATCCTCGTCAAGGCGGCAAGCGCGGCGCAGCCGCGGCCATTGATGTTCGTGTCCGCGCCGGCAGGCGGCGCTCGGGTCGAAGGCGTCGATGGCACATTGACCAAGCCGAACAATGTGGATGAGGCCCGCAAACTGGTCCAGCTATGCATCCGCGCAAGGCTTCCGACCCGTGTGTTGGTCGTGGACGATTCCGGCACCATGCGCAGCATTGTGCGCAAGACCTTGTTGGCGAGCCATTTCATATTCGATATTCACGAAGCGGCGGAAGGCAACGCCGCGCTTGAACGATTGCGCAACGGCAAATTCGGCATGGTATTTCTCGATTACAACATGCCCGGCCTTAACGGCTTCGAGACTTTGACGGAAATCAAACGCCTGTGTCCCGATGTCGCCGTGGTGATGATGACGTCGACGATCGACAACGCCGTCGCCGACCGGGCGCATGCCGCGGGCGCCCATGGCTTCCTCAAGAAGCCGTTTTATCCGGCGGATATCGACGCGTTGGTAGAGCGCCATTACGGCTTGAACGCATCGCGCGGCTAAATTTTTTTAAGGAATAGCCGAGGCCGCGGCGGGACGCGGCTACTGGCGCTGCTGCGGCTCGATCGAGAATTCGCCGTTGCGGATGCGGGCGCCGAGCCCTTCGGTGAAAGTGGCGGCCGCGTCCTCGCCATAAGTGGTGACGAATTCGGCCAGGGCGGCGAACAGGCAGGCCTGCGCCAGGCAGTCGCCGTCGATGCCGTCGAGCTTGGCTTCGGCCCAGGCTTCATGCAGGTAGCCCAAAGCCACGCGCTTCTGCTCGTGGTCCGGCACAGGCTCGCGCGTGTGAGTGGATCGCCCCGCTGTCGTCATTGTCACCTTTGTCCCCTGGTATCCGTCGAGGGACACCAGTCCCAAGTCCCGATTTGGACGTTAGCACGCGGGGCCAACCGACCAAGCCCGGACCTAAAGGAAAGGTTAATAACGCACGGTTTAATTAGCGTATCGCGCGGTGATTTCGCGGGCGATCTTGGCGCCTTCATCGAGATATCGGCGAATCACCACATCGGCGGCGGGCGTACAGGTGCGATAGGTCTGCTGAAACCCGCGGTAACCACGATTGAAGCTGGCGACAATTTGGCGCCGCCGTTCGCCATTGGGCGCCTCGGCGTCGACCAAAGCCTGCATCTCGTTGCGCCATTTCTGGCCTTCATTGGCGCCGCAGACCCCGCGCAGATATTGCAGCGAGCCGAGGATCTCAGCGAGCCGCTGCAGGTCCTTGTCGAACGGCGCTGACTCGCCTTCCGCGGCGCGCGCCGGCAGCGTCAGGCACATCAGGATCGCGCCGATGGTCAGCAGCTTTTTCACGCTCGGAGACCCAGCCATGGTGGCGGCTGATATGCCCTTGCTCTGAGGCAATCGCAAGGCACGCGGTTCAGACCTTTCCGGCCAACAGATCGACGGCGGCGGCAACGATCTCCGCCAGGCCTTCGGTGGTGCGCATGCCCGCAAGCTCCGCCGGCACGATCCAGCGCGCATCGTCGAGTTCCTCGTTGAGCACCGGCTCGCCCGAGAGCCAGCGCGCGGCAAAACACAGAATCACGAAATGCCGCTCGACGCGGCCTTGCGCGTCGCGCATCACCGCCTCGCGATGACCGGCGAGCGCCACCGGCTCGATTTCGAGCGCGGTCTCCTCGCGCACTTCGCGGGCGACCGCTTCGAACAGCGTTTCGCCGGCTTCAACGACGCCGCCCGGCATGGTGTAGAGATTGAGCGCCGGTTTGCGGGCGCGCCGCACCACCAGCACCTTGCCGTCGCGCAAAATGGCGGCGCTGACGGCGAGAAACGGGCGCGTGGGATAGGTTCTAGCGTCTGACACAGCCACTATATTTTCATCAGCCCGTCGACCACCGCTTGCGGCGCCGGCGATTGGCCGAAACCAGTTTCGCCGTTGATCACCGCGCCGGCGCGCGCCACCAGCGGTCTGAGCCAGGCGGCGGCGCGATCGGCCAGCAAGCCCGCCGCCTCGCACGGCATGTCGGTCGTCATCGCCGCGCGCGTTGCCTCTAGCACGGCGGTCATGGTGGCGGCCAGCGAGTCCAGGCAGTTGCGCAGAACCGGATCGGCGGTCTCGTAGGCCGCGATCGCCAGGTCGCGGCCGGTAAAGCGCGAGGCCGCGAAATGCTCGCGATAGCTCATCGGCCGCCAGCCGAGAAAATCGTCGATGCAATCGGGACAGTCCGACAGCATTTCGAGCAGCATGATGGCTTCGTTGAAATGGTTGAGATAGTCGGTGGCAAGCCCGGTCGCCGGATTGATGTTGGCGTCGGCCAGCCGTGGCGCGCAGGCGTCCGCGCCGCCGCACGCCGCGTCGGCCGCTTGCACCGCTTCGCCGCCATCCTGATATTTCATGGGCCCCCGCCCGCGCTCCGCCGGGCCGCCAGTGTTATAGTCCGGGGTTAAAGTGCGCTTAAGCGCAGGCCATTGAGGATGTTTTAATTATGTGCGGCCGCTACACCGTCATCGCCTCGCCGGAAGCGATCCGGGCGCTGTTTGGCTATGAGGAGCAGCCCAATTTCCCGCCGCGGTACAACGTGGCGCCGACGCAGCCGATCGCCATCGTCCGCTTGATCGACGGCAAGCGCCATTTCGCCCTGGTGCGCTGGGGACTGCTGCCGTCCTGGGTCAAGGACCCGAAGGCTTTCACGCTGCTGATCAATGCGCGCGGCGAGGCCGCCGCCGAAAAACCGGCTTTCCGCGCCGCCATGAAACGGCGGCGCTGCCTGATCCCGGCCGACGGCTTTTATGAATGGAAGCCGATCGGCGCCCGCAAGCAGCCTTATTACGTGCACGCCAAAGCCGGCGGGCCGCTCGCCTTTGCCGGCCTGTGGGAGACCTGGACCGGGCCGAACGGCGAGGAGTTGGAGACCGCCGCGATCGTCACGACCAGGGCCAACCGCACGCTCGCCCCGATCCACGACCGCATGCCGGTGATCGTTGCGCCCGAGCAGTTCGATCTCTGGCTCGACAACGCCAACGTCGAACCTGTCGTGGCCGCGGCGCTGATCAAGCCCGCGCCGGACGATCTGCTCGAAGCCATTCCGGTTTCAACCGACGTCAACCGCCCGGCCAACGACAATCCGAAGCTGGTGGAGCAAGTCGATGAATTCGTCGAGGCGGAATTGGCCGCCAAGCCCGCGCGCAAAGCCGGCGCCAAACGTGTAGCGGCAAAACCGCCGAAGAAAACCAACGGGCAGGGGACGTTGTTTTAGAGATGCCTACAGCACCTTGCCGGGATTCAATATCCCGTTCGGGTCCAGCATCTTCTTCAGCCCGCGCATCAGGTCGAGCGCCACCGGGTCTTTCACCTTCGCCAGCGACTCGCGCTTGAGCTTGCCGATGCCGTGTTCGGCCGAGATCGAGCCGTTGTGCTTGAGCACGATCTTGTCGACCACCGCGTTGACTTCAGCTCCAGCGCGCGATGAACGCGGCCTGATCGGCGCCCGCCGGCTGGCTGAGATTGAAATGGATATTGCCGTCGCCGACATGGCCGAACGGCACCGGCCGCGAGCCGGGGATCAGCTTGCGCACCGCCGCGTCGGCTTCGGCCAGAAACGCCGGCACCGCCGCGATCGGCACCGAGACGTCGTGCTTGATCGAGCCGCCTTCCGGCTTCTGGCATTCGGTCAGCTCGTGGCGCAGATGCCAGAACGCATTGGTCTGCTCGAGGCTCGCCGCGATGGTGGCGTCGAGCACCAGGCCTTGCTCGATGGCGTCGGCCAGGAATTGCTCGAGGCTGTCGCGCAGGCCGTCGCTCTGCTGCGACGACACTTCCATCAGCACGTACCAGGGATGTTTGTCCGCCAGCGGATCGCGCACTTTGCTGCCGTGCTTGACGCACGAATTCGATGATGCCGCGCGACATCAGTTCGAAGCCGGTGACGGTGCCGCCGATCCGCCCCTGCGCGAGATTGAGCAAATCCACCGCGGCCTGCGGCGACGGCAGGCCGATGAAGGCGGTCTCGACCGCGCGCGGCTTGCGGAAACAGCTTGAGCACAGCCGCGGTGATGACGCCGAGCGTGCCTTCGGCGCCGACGAAAATGTGGCGCAGGTCGTAGCCGGTGTTGTCCTTCTTCAGCTTGCGCAGGAGATGCATGACGCGGCCGTCGGCCAGCACCACCTCGACGCCGACCATCAGTTCGCGCGCGATGCCGTAAGCCACGCGCGCCGGTGCCGCCGGCATTGGTCGACAGATTGCCGCCGATGGTGCAACTGCCTTCCGAGCCGAGCGACAGCGGAAACAGCCGGCCGACCGCGGCCGCCGCATCCTGGGCTTTCGACAGGATGACGCCGGCCTCGCAGGTCATGGTGTTCGACTGCGCATCGACCTCGCGGATCTTGTCGAGCCGCGAGGTCGACAGGATCAATTCGCCGTCGAACGGAATTTGCCCGCCGACCAGCCCGGTATTGCCGCCCTGCGGCACCACCGCGGTCTTGGTCTCGTTGGCGAGCTTGAGGATCGCCGCCACTTCGTCGACCGAGCCCGGCCGCAGCATCATCGACGTGCGGCCGTGATACAGCCCGCGGCCTTCGATCAGATGCGGCGCCAGCGCGGCCTCCTCGGTGACGGCGTATTTGTCGCCGACGATCGCGGCAAAGCGCGCCAGGAGGTCGGGCGAGGGCGCGCGGCGAAGCTGTTCGTTCATGGATCTCTACTCCTTCCGTGGCGCGGCGGCGCGCGCCAGCCGGTCGTTGATCGCTTCGCCCAGGCCTTCATGCGGCACGCTCATCACCGCGATCGTCTTGGCGCCGGACGCATCGAGCGCCCGCAAATGCGAAAACAGATTGGCCGCCGCCTCGATCAGATCGGCGCGCGCCGACAGATTGAAGGTGGTGCCGGCAAATTGCGGCGCCGGTCCGAAGGCGAGCAGCGCCTCGCCGGCGTGCGGCGCCATGGCGTCGAGCCGCAGCCGCGCCTTCGGCGCGTAATGCGAGGCCAGCATGCCGGGCGCCAATGGCGCCTCGTCGGCAACGACAGCGGCCGCCAGCGCATGGCCGAGCACGCGCTTCGATATCGTCGCGGGCAAGCCCGCCGGGCCGCAACAAAGTCGGCTCGCCGATGCACGACACGATGGTGGATTCGACGCCGACGGCGCAGGCGCCGCCGTCGATCACCAGGTCGATGCGGCCGCGCAGGTCGGCCAGCACATGGGCGGCGTCGGTCGGCGACACATGGCCGGAACGGTTGGCCGAGGGCGCCACCACCGGCCCGCCGAAGGCCTGGAGCAGGGCCGCCGCTATCCGGTGCGCCGGAACCCGCACCGCGACGCTGTCGAGCCCGGCCAGCGCCAGATCGGCCACGCCGCAGTCCGGCCGTTTCGGCAGCACCAGGGTCAGCGGGCCCGGCCAGAACGCCGCCGCCAGCCGCACGGCGGCGTCGTCGAAAATGGCGAGGCGCTGGGCTGCCGCCAAGTCCGCGACATGGGCGATCAGCGGATTGAAGGCCGGACGGCCCTTGGCGGCGTAAAGCCGGGCGATGGCCTCGCCATTGCCGGCATCGGCGCCGAGCCCATAGACGGTCTCGGTCGGGAACGCGACCAGCCCGCCAGCCTTGAGGCAGGCGGCGGCGGCCTCGATCGAGGTTTATCGGCCTTTACGACCCGCGTAGCCGGCTCGGCGCTCATTTGTCTCTCAAGTGTCTCTCAAGCTTGCAGCTTTAAGCGAGCAGGGGTTATAAGGCCGCCGACAGTCGGAGTGTAGCGCAGTCTGGTAGCGCACCTCGTTCGGGACGAGGGGGTCGCAGGTTCAAATCCTGCCACTCCGACCATTAAACCCGATATTTGCGCCCAATAGCCAAGCCGGGGCCATCGCCCAGGCGCCGCCCGCCGATGCCCCCAAAGGTGGCAGCCGGCGCTCGCGCACCCTTGTGCGAGACGGGTTACGCCGCGTACCCTCAGGGCTGGGAAACAAATCGCCATCCAAGGCGACAACAAATGCCTGCGCGGCTTAAGCGACGGGCCCATGGGAGGAAGCGTTATGACATCATCGATCAAGACGTTTGGCTTGGGTTTGGGACTAGCTCTGGCGATCGCCGCTCCGGCCGCGGCCGCCGAAATGAAAATGATGACCGGCCCGCAAGGCGGGTCGTGGATCCCGCTCGGCGGCCAGTTGAAGGACATGTGGGAGAAGGCGATCCCCGGTCTCGCCGTGCAGGTCATGCCGGGCGCCGGCATCGCCAATGCGCGCGGCGTTGACGAAGGCAAAGCCGATGTCGGCTTCGGCAATTCGATCTCGACGGTCGATGGCGTCAGCGGCAAACCGCCGTTTACCAAACCGGCGACCAATATCTGCAACCTCGCCACGCTCTATCCGCAGTATTACCAGTTCATCGTCAACGCCGATTCCGGCGTCAACAAGTTCGAGGATCTCAAGGGTAAGGCGATCACCACGCAGCAGCGCGGTAACACCGGTGAGTTGATCACCCGGCAGATTCTCGGCGTGCATGGGCTGAAATACGACGACGTCAAGGTCAGCTTCGTCGGTTATTCCGACTCGGTGAACCAGATGAAGGACGGCCACGCCGTCGCCTTCGCGCTCGGCACCCAGATTCCGGCCGGCGCCGTGATGGACCTCGCGGCCGCGCGCGACATCCGGCTGATCGATCAGGCGAGCAGCATCGACGGCATGAAGAAGCTCAATCCCGGCTACACGCTCAACAACATTCCGAAGGGCACCTATCCGAAGCAGGACAAGGACGTGAAGGTGATCGGCTATGCCACCCACGTCTTCGTGTCGTGCAAGCTGCCGGCGGATGAAGTCTACACCATGGTCAAGACGCTGGCCGCCAACACCAAGACGCTGGCGACGGTCGCCAAGGACATCGCGACGCTTACCCCCAAGGGCATGGCGGAGGATATCGGGGTGCCGTTCCATCCCGGCGCCGTCAAGTACTACAAGGAAGCGGGCATTACCGTGCAGTCGCACTGATCGTTCGCCGCCGGCGGGGCCGTCAAGGCTTCCGCCGGCGCGCCGGTCGCGTTCAACCTTTTGACACGGCAGATGTGATGTCATGACCAGCAGGCTCGATACCGGCTACGGCAACATTGTCCGGCTCGCCACCACGGCGATCGCCGTCATGATGGTGATCTATCACGTCTGGGCCATCGCCTTCGGCACGCCCGAGGCGGTGTGGTTCCGCGGCACGCATCTGCTGTTCGCGCTGGTCTTGGTTTTCATCATCCACCGCCGCAGCGGCGCGCCGGAAGGTCTGCCGAACGGGATCGACTGGGTGCTGCTGGTGCTGGCGGTGACGCCGATTCTCTATCTGTTCGCCAACTACGACTACGTCGTCAATCGCATCTTCTACGTCGACGACCTGACCACCGCCGACATGATCATGGGCGTGGTGATGACCGTGATGGTGCTGGAGGCGACCCGCCGCGTCATCGGCTGGGCGCTGCCGATCACCGCCATCGTGTTCCTGTTCTACGGGCTGTTTATCGCGCGGCTCGAGCCGATGCGCATGCTCGACCAGCTTTACATGACGACCGAAGGCATCTTCGGCATCCCGCTGTCGGTGTCGGCGTCCTATGTGCTGATCTTCGTGTCTGTTCGGCTCCTTCATGGAGCGCACCGGCACCGGACAATTGTTCATGGACTTCGCCATGAGCCTGACCGGCCATACCGCCGGCGGCCCCGGCAAGGTGTCCTGTGTGTCCTCGGCGCTGTTCGGCACCATCTCGGGCAGCGCGGTCGCCAATGTCATGGTCGACGGGCCGATCACCATTCCGCTGATGAAGCGCTCGGGGTTTCCGCCGCATTTCGCCGCCGGCGTCGAGGCGGTGGCCTCGACCGGCGGACAGATCATGCCGCCGATCATGGGCGCTGCCGCCTTCGTGATGGCCGAATTCATCGGCGTGTCCTACGGGCAGGTGGTGATCTGGGCGTTGATCCCGGCGGTGCTGTATTACGTCGCCTGTTTCTCGGCTGTGCATTTCGAGGCCAAGCGCCGCGGCATTGTCGGCGTGCCGCGCAGCGAATTGCCCAAATTGGGCGCGGTGATGCGCGAGCGCGGCCATATGTTCGGCCCGGTGCTGGCGATCCTGGTGTTCATGTATTCCGGCTTTTCCGCGCCGATGGCGGCGCTGGCCGGCGTGGTCGCCTGCTTTCCGGTGGCGCTGCTGCGCAAATCGACCCGGCACTACGTCACGCTGCCTAACCTGATCGAGGCCTGCGTCGACGGCGCCCGCAACGCGCTGCCGGTGGCGATGGCCTGCGCCTGCGCCGGCGTGGTGATCGCGGTGGTGACCTTGTCCGGCCTCGGCATCGTGTTCACGCAATATGTCGTGCATCTGTCGCAGAACTATCTGCTGCTGGCGCTGCTGTTCACCATGATCGCGGGCATCGTGCTCGGCATGGGCATGCCGACAACGCCGGCCTACATCATCATGACCGCGCTGCTGGTGCCGGCGATCGTCAAGTTCGGCGTCATCATCCCGGCCGCCCATATGTTCGCGTTCTATTTCGCCATCCTGTCGGCGATCACGCCGCCGGTGGCGCTGGCGGTGTTCGCCGCCGCGGGGCTGGCGAAATCCGATCTGTGGGCGACCGGTCTTGCCGCGGTGCGCATTGCCGCAACCGCGTTCATCATCCCGTTCATGTTCGTCTATGAGCCGGCGCTGCTGATGATCGGCGACTGGCCGACCATCATCATGGCGAGCATTTCGGCCACCATCGGCGTCATGCTGTTTGCCGCCGGTCTTCATGGCTACTTCATCACGCATTCCACCTACTGGCAGAGTGCGCTGCTGGTGGTCGCCGGTCTGCTGCTGATCGATCCGCATTTCTCGACCGACGTGATCGGTGCTATCCTGGCCGGCGTCGTCGTTGCGGTCCAGTTGGCCGCCAAGCGGGCGGCTGAATCCAAGGCCGAGATCGCGGCGGAATGACCAAGCGTAAACGTCCCGAAGACCTGCGCAGCCATCGCTGGCTCGGCGAAGACGACCTGCGCTCGTTCGGCCACCGCGCCCGGTTCCGGCAGGGCGGCTTCGACGCGCCGGACTGGGTCGGCAAGCCGGTGATCGGCATCATCAACACCTGGAGCGACCTCAATTTCTGCCACACTCATCTGCGGGCGCGCGCCGAGGACGTGAAGCGCGGCGTGTGGCAGGCCGGCGGCTTTCCGGTCGAACTGCCGGCGATGTCGCTGTCGGAGCCCTTCGTCAAACCGTCGACCATGCTCTACCGCAACCTGCTGGCGATGGAGACCGAGGAACTGCTGCGCAGTCATCCGATCGACGGCGCCGTGCTGATCGGCGGCTGCGACAAGACCACGCCCGGCCTGCTGATGGGCGCGATCAGCATGGGCGTGCCGGCGATCTACGTGCCGGCCGGTCCGCAGCTCCGCGGCAACTGGCATGGCCAGACGCTCGGCTCCGGCTCGGATGCCTGGAAATACTGGGACGAGAAGCGCGCCGGCACGATCACCAAGGCGCAGTGGGACGAGATCGAAGGCGGCATCGCCCGCTCGTTCGGCACCTGCATGGTCATGGGCACCGCGGCGACCATGATGGCGATCACCGAGGCGCTCGGTCTGCACGCTGCCGGGCGCGTCGTCGATCCCCGCCGCCGACGCCGCGCATCCGCGCATGTGCGGCGAATTCCGGCCGCCGCATCGTCGACATGGTGTGGGAGGATCTGACGCCGCAGCGCATCCTGACGCACGGCCGCGTTCGACAACGCCATCCGCGTGCACATGGCGATGGGCGGCTCGACCAACGCGATCATCCACGTGGTGGCGATGGCGCGCCGCGCCGGCCTTTCGCTCGACATGAACCGCTTCGACGAGATCTCGCGCGAGATTCCGGTGCTGGCCAATGTGCGGCCGTCGGGCGGCTACCTGATGGAAGATTTCTTCTACGCCGGCGGCTTGCGCGCGCTGATGGCCGAGCTGAAAGACACGCTCGATCTGTCCTGCGCCACCGTCACCGGCAAGACCATCGGCGAAAATATCGCCGGCGCCGAAGTCTACAACCGCGACGTCATCCATCCGTTCAACGATCCGGTCTCGACCGAAGGCGCCACCGCCGTGCTCACCGGCAATCTGGCGCCGCGCGGCTGCGTGATGAAACCGTCGGCGGCGGAAAAGCGTCTGCTCAAGCACCGCGGCCCGGTCATCGCCTTCGAGGACTACAACCACATGGCGCGCGAGGTCGAGCGCGACGATCTCGACGTTACCGCCGACCATATTCTGGTGCTCAAGAACGGCGGGCCCAAGGGCGGCCCCGGCATGCCGGAATGGGGCATGCTGCCGATCCCGAAAAAACTGGTGAAGCAGGGCGTGCGCGACATGCTGCGCATTTCCGACGCGCGCATGAGCGGCACCAGCTACGGCGCCTGCATTCTGCATGTCGCGCCGGAGAGCTTCGTCGGCGGTCCGTTGGCTTTCGTGCAGACCGGCGACGAGATCGAAGTCGACGTCGACGCGCGCCGCATTCATCTGCATGTGTCGGATGAGGAACTCGCCCGCCGCCGCGCCGCCTGGAAACAGCCGGCGCCGTATTATCCGCGCGGCTACGGCGCGCTCTATTCGGCGCATATCGGCCAGGCCGACGAAGGCTGCGATTTCGATTTCCTGGCGCCGCTTGGGCCGATTCCGGAACCGGAAATCCATTAACGCGGTATCCAGAAACCGCGCGCTGCAATTCGAAACAACGCGAAATCATTTTGTTCACTATCTTGGGCAAGAGCGCGCATCCGTAAGGTAAAACGTCATCATCTGGAGGCGCACTATCCCCTTCGATAGAAGGGAAGTGTGCCCATGCGTGCGCCATTTTTGAAACTGGCATTTTCCGCGTTGCTCGCTATTCCGCTGTTGGCGGGTCACGGCGCTGCTCGCCGCGACCGCTGCGCCTCGGCCGGGACCGGCGGCATCATCGAAGCGATGAAGCAAATCGGCTCCGAAATTCACCGCCGCGACCGGCGTCAAGTTGCAAGTCATCGTCGGCCTCGGCAGCAGCGGCGCGATGCGCGCGCTTGCGCGACGGCAAGCTCGACGTCGTCGTCTCCGGCCGCGCCGCTCAATCCGGACGGAAGCGAAGGGCCGCTGGTCTGGCATCCGCTTTGCGCGAACGCCGTTGGTCTTCGTCACGTCGCATCCGAAGCCCAATGGATTGAAGACCAGCGATCTCGCTGCAATCTTCGCGGCGGACAAGTCCGACATGGCACGACGGCACCCCGCTCAAGATCATTCTGCGCACCAAGAGTCGACACGGACACGGCGCTGATCGAGCGGACTATTCCCCGGCATGGGCAAGCG
The DNA here is from genome assembly GCA_963825015.1 of uncultured Alphaproteobacteria bacterium. GTDB lineage: Bacteria > Pseudomonadota > Alphaproteobacteria > Rhizobiales > Xanthobacteraceae > Pseudolabrys. The sequence goes on from CAWGRN010000021.1 coordinate 20,140, forward strand.
ATCGAAGCGTGCGCGGCAGCGGCCCGATGTTCCGGTCGCGGCGACCGATCAGGACAACGTCAATCTGGCTCAACGCCTGGCGCGGATCGTTCAGCCTGGCCGGCTACGGCCAGATCAACGCCGAGAAATCGCGACCTGCGCATGATGCCGCTCGATGGCGTCGAGCCGACATCTCGACACCCTGGAAAACGGGACCTATCGCGTACGAAAAGAAATTCTATCTCGTGTTCGCGCGGGATCGAAACGCCGGCGCCGAGCAGTTCCTGCAAATTCCTGCGCTCGGCCGAAGGCCGTCAAGGCTCTGCTGGCGGCCGGCAACCTTGCCGGCTGGCGAGTAGGTGGCGACGCCCGATGTGGACCGCTACGCACCCTCGTCGCCGCGATCGGCCTGGTCGTGATCGCTGACGATCGTTCGTCGATTCCCTGCGGCTATTTCTATGTCGAGCTATGCGAACTCATCGCACGAGCTGACTTTCAAGTCGCGAGCTGGCCGCCGCGCGCGTCGCCAAATACGTCTATATGCACCACGACACCTGTGGCAGTATCAGGCGCTGCGCATCGCCGAATTGATCGAACTTGCCGAGGCGGACGGCAAGACCTATTGCGCTGAGAGTCCACGACGAGGCCGGCGCCGTTGTCGCCGAGTGCAGGGCCGGCGTTGCGCACGCCGGTCATGGTTCGCAGCCATCCGATCGTCGTTTCCGGCGCCGTTATCGGCCGGGTCGAGGCCGCGACGCAGCCTGCGATCCGCTGTTGTGGCGAAACCGGCCTTGTCGCGCTGCTCAGCGTCATTGTTCGGCATCGCCGTCTATTTCGCCGTGCGCGTCTTTCCGCTGCAAGGTGCTCGATCGCACTCTGGGGGCGCTGGAGGCTGCCAAAGCGACGATCGAGGACAGAAACAAGCAGTTGGCGGCGCAGAACGAACGCTTCGACGCCGCGCTGACAAACATGTCGCAAGGCCTTTGCATGTTCGATGCGAACGGAAAACTTGTCATATTTAATCGGCGCGTTGCCGAAATTTACGGCCTGCCGATTGAAATGATCAAGCCAGGCATGACGACGCCTGAGTTGATGGCAGTCGCGTTCGGCCAAGGCAGTAGTCGCGGATGTGGACCCCGAAGGCACGCTTGCGCTGCGGGAGGTTATTGCTCGCGAGCGCAAAGCGGGCTCGATGATCGAACGACTGACCGACGGCCGCAGCATCACACTTTCATTTCAGCCCATGCCGACCGGAGGCTTCGTCGTCACATTCGAGGACATCACCGAACGCCTTCTCGCCGAGGAAAAGATCAGGCACTTGGCGCATTTCGATGCGCTCACCGACCTGCCGAACCGGGTGAGTTTCTATGAACGAATGGAAGTGGTCCTGAGCCATTTGCGACGTTCCGAAACCATCGCAGTTCTGAGTCTCGACCTCGACCACTTCAAGAGCGTCAACGATACGCTCGGCCATCCCATCGGGGATCTGTTGCTGAAAGCAGCGGCCGAGCGCATGCGCAGTTGCGTTCGCGGCGAAGACATCGTGGCCCGATTGGGCGGGGACGAATTTGCCATCCTGCAGGTCCCGTCTGAAGAGCCGCGGGATGTCACCGCGCTGGCTCAGCGTCTCATCGAGGTTGTTGGGGCGCCCTATGATCTCGACGGCCATCAGGTGGTCGTGGGCGCCAGTGTCGGTATCGCAATCGCGCCGAACGACAGCGAGGTGCCGGACGTCCTCATGAAGAACGCCGATCTGGCGCTTTACCGCGCCAAAGCCGACGGCGGGGGTGTCTATCGCTTTTTCGAAGTCGCAATGGACGCCCGCATGCAAGCGCGCCGCGCCCTCGAACTCGATCTTCGCAAAGCGGTCGTGAATGGCGAGTTCGAGCTTTACTATCAGCCGATCATCGACGTCAAAACCGGACAGATTACCAGCTGCGAGGCTCTCATCCGCTGGCATCATCCCGAACGCGGCATGATTCCGCCGCTCGAGTTCATTCCGGTCGCGGAAGAAACCGGTCTCATCGTGCCGATAGGAGAATGGGTACTGCGGCAGGCCTGTGCCGAGGCGGCGCGCTGGCCCAAGCACGTGACCATCGCGGTGAACCTCTCGCCGGCGCAGTTCAAGAGCCGGAACTTGGTGCCGACCGTGATCAGCGCGCTGGCGACATCCGGTCTTCCGGCCGCCCGTCTGGAGTTGGAGATCACCGAACTGGTGCTGTTGCAGGATAACGAGGGCGCTTTCGCCATTCTTCATCAACTCCGCCATCTCGGCATCAAGATCGCGATGGATGATTTTGGCACCGGCTATTCGTCGCTCGGCTATCTTCGCAGCTTCCCGTTCGACAAGATCAAAATCGACCAATCCTTCATCCGCGATTTGCCGGAGAAACTGGACAGCGTCGCGATCGTGCGCGCCGTGGTCGGGTTGAGCAGCAGCCTTGGCATCACCACCACCGCCGAAGGCGTGGAGACCAAGGAGCAGCTCGCCAGCCTGACGGCGGAGGGTTGCACCGAATTCCAGGGCTTCCTCTACAGCCGGCCGCAACCGGCAGCCGACATGCAGCGCATGCTCGCTCTGCGGGGGCCGAAAGCCGAAGCCGTCGCCTGAACGGTCACGCGGTAAAATTGCCGTAGTGCCGCGCGCCGTGCGCGGGTATAAGGCGCGGGCCCAACAACCCGCCCACGTGAACTCGCCGAAGCGCACTAAATGGCCGACGACATTCCCTTCGACAAGAATCTCGATCTCGCGCCCGACACGGTCGACGAGGTGATGCCCGGCGTGCGGCGGGTGATGGCCGACAATCCGAGCCCGTTCACCTTCAAGGGCACGATGAGCTACATCGTCGGCCGCGGCAAAGTCGCCATCGTCGATCCGGGTCCGGCCGACGAGCGCCATATCGGCGCTTTGCTCGATGCCGTGCGCAACGAGACCGTGACGCACATCTTCGTCACCCACACCCATCGCGATCATTCGCCGGCGGTGCCGGCGATCAAGCATGCGACCGGCGCCACCGTCTATGCCGAAGGCCCGCACCGCGCCGCGCGGCCTTTGCATATCGGCGAGCACAATCCGCTCGAGGGCTCCGGCGACCGCGACTTCAAGCCCGACGTGATGCTCAAGGACGGCGAGGTCGTCACCGGCGACGGCTGGACGATCGAAGCCGTCACCACGCCGGGCCACACCGCCAACCACATGGCCTACGCGTTCAAGGAAAACAACGTGCTGTTCGCCGGCGACCACGTGATGGCCTGGGCGACCTCGATCGTGGCGCCGCCGGACGGCGCCATGAGCGACTACATGGCCTCGCTGCACAAGCTCGCCAAGCGCCCCGAGCCAATCTATTTCCCCGGCCACGGCCCGGCGATCGGCGATGCCTCGCGTTTCGTGAACTACTACATCCTGCATCGCATCGCGCGCGAGGACTCGATCCTGCACCGGCTGGCCAAGGGCGCGACCGACATCCCGACCATCGTGCGCGCGATCTATATCGGCATCGACCCGCGGCTGACCGGGGCCGCCGGCCTGTCGGTGCTGGCGCATATGGAAGATCTGGTGGCGCGCGGCCTGGTCGAGACCGACACCGCCGCGCCGGCGATCGACGGGGTCTACCGGCTGGCGGGCTGATCGCTACCGCTTCGGCGCGGCCGGACGCTTGGGCGCCGGCGGAGCCTTCTTGTCCGGCTCGGGGCGCGGTTCCGGCGCATTGCTGATGGCGTCGTCGATATCCTCAAGCAATGACCGCACGCGCGCGGCATTGGCGCCGAAATCGTGCAGGCCGTAGCGCGAGGCCGATCGCACATCGACGCGCGCGCCGTCCGCCAGCGGGCTGACGCGGATCACGATGTCGTCGCGGAAGCCCATGATCATGGTGCGCGCGACCGCCTCGATGACGCCGTCGCGGCGGCCCGGCGCCGGCGGGCGCTGGTCGACGATGAGCCATTTGCGCTTGGTGACCAGCGCCAGCGCCATGTCGTAAGCGGCGCGCGGCATCAGACTGACCTGCAGCGGCGTAATGTCGGGATAGGCCGCGCGCTGCAGTTCGGCGGTCTTGCCGCCGGGATAGGCGGTGGTTCCGCGCGGCCGCAGGCGCGCCAGCACGTCGAAGCGCGGCGGGTTGCCCGGATCGGTGGTGACATCGTTGATCGCCGGCAGCGTCATGGCGCGATAGCCGAGATAGCCCGGATAGGCCAGCAACAGCAGGCCGAGAAACAGGCCCTGGATCGCCCGCCCCAGTCCGGCCAGGCCTTGCCGCCAGATCGTGACGAACGACGCGAACGCCAGCAGGATCGCGAGCCCGGCGAAAACCAATGCGGCGGCGAACGTCGTCAGCGCCGGCACGATCTCCAGCAGGCCGGATCGCAGGATGATGACCGAAAGCACCGCGACCGCGATGCCGAACCAGGCGAAGCGCCCGGACCAAACGGCCAGTCGCGACATCGGTTCATCGTCGAAGCTGCGGTCGTCGCAGCATGTTCATCCACCCGCGCAAATGCGTTTCAAGGCCGCCCACTCGCCGGCCTGGAGGAAGGGCGTGGTCGGCGCCGCACCGGCGATCTTGTTGATCGCGGCGACGCGCGCCTTGGTCTCGGGGTGGTCCAGCAGGATTTTCATGCCCGGTTCGGTTGCGCCGCCGATCTTGCTTAGCATGGTGGCGAGCGCCCGCGCATTGCCGCGGGCCTTGATCATCAAGTTGGCGCCGTAGGCGTCGGCGGCGGCCTCGGCCTCGCGCGAATAGGACGATTGCAGCACGGTCTTGGCGGCGATCACCACCGCGCCGCCGCCGACAAAGTCGCCCAGCAGCATGCCGAACAGGAACGACAGGCCGCCGGCCTGCAACACCGCCTTGGTGCCGTCGCGATGGGCGACATGGCCGATTTCATGGGCAATCACGCCGGCCACCTCGTCGGCATTGTCGGCCTTGTCGATCAAGCCGCGAAACACATAAACCTGCCCGCCCGGCAGCGCCATGGCATTGGCCTCGCGAGCGGCGCACCACGAAGCTGCGCAGCGGCGCCGGCAGGCCGGCCGCGGCTTCCAGCCGATGCACGATCTTGTCGAGCGCGGCGCGGCCCGGCTGCTCCACGCTGGCCGCGCCGCATTCGAAAGCGTCGCCGGATTTCCGGGTGTCCAGAATGCCGCGCACCTGCATGTCGACGGCATCGCCGAGCCTGCGATCGATCGCCGCCGGCACCAGCGGCGCCAGCCGTTCGGCCAGCGCCGGCACGCCGAAATAGGCGACCGCCAGCAGCGACACCGTCGCCGCCACCGTCCAGCCGATCACGCTGGCGCGCTGGCGCCGTTGCAGCGAGCCGGTGCGGTCGACATTGCTGGCGCGCGCGTCGATGGCGGCGGCGAAGGCCGGATCGAGAATTTCCAGCCGCTCCAGCGTGGCGCTGCCGCGGCGGCCGAGACGCAGCACGGCGTCCGGCGCGGCGAGGCTTTGGATTTCGTCATAGGGCCATTCGGCCAGCAGCCGTCCGTCGCGGCCGGCGACATGCAGACCGGACGGCGCCAGCACCACCACCGCGTCGTGACGCGCGCTGGTCTGGCCGTCGAAAAAAATACCTTCGCCGGTGGTCATGGTTTCGGTCGGACCGGCCATCAAATCCCGCCCACATTGAGTGCATCGGCGAGGCCTTCGCCGAACGCCGAACTCGGCCGCCCGGTGGCCTTGACCCGGTCGAGCGCCGAGAGGCCGGACAATTGCAGCGATTCCATGCCCAACTGCCAGAGCGAGAGCTGCACGGTGGCGCGATAGACCGTCGAGAAGCCGAGCGCGGCGATCACATAGCCGCCCAGCAGGATCAGCGTCGCCGCGATTTCACCGCCGGCGCCGGAGCCATCGTCGCCCGCCAGCGCGCCGATCACCAGCAAGGCCGGGACGCCGATAATCGCCATGCCGATGCAGAACAAAATCGCGAACCACAGAAACCGGACATAGGCGCCGTAGACCTGCAGCGTGCGCAGGCTGGTGCGGACCTCGATGTCGCCGAAGCGCAAGCCGGCCGACCACCAGCGCAGCATCAGCGCCTGGAACGCCGGATAGAGCAGGGCGGCCAAAGTGACGGCGGTGCCGCCCATCAGCATGGCGAACACGATGGCGCCGGCCAGCGCCGGATTGCCGCCCTCGATGCGGCCCATGACGTCGTCGCCGCCTTGCTCGACCGCATCGGCCAGCGCCTGCCAGTCCACCACCTCGACGAAGGCGCCGACCGTGACGGCGATCGGCGCCACCACCGCGATCCACATCGGCAGGCCGCGCAGGAACAGGCGAAAGCCCGAGCCTGCGAAGCTGCCGGCGAGGTCGCCGTAAAACGTGTGGCGCATCTTGAAGCGTTCGAGGCTGGCGAGCTGGAACGGATAGGCCAGGCCCAGCGTCAGGCCGGTGGCGAGCCACCACAGGCTGGCGCGCAAGGCATAGGCCCAGGCCGAGCCCTCCTGGTGAAACCGCAGACCGCGATAGACCGTGCGGGTCAGCCGGTAGCGCCGCGCGCGGTAGACGGCGTATTGCCCGAGCACGCCGAGGCCGGCGAAAGCCATCACGCCCGATAATTGTCCGATGGTGCCGAGGTCGAGCGCCGCGAGAAAGAAGCCGGCATAGACCGGGATCAGAATGGCGATCGCGACCAGAAAGCCGATCAGCAGCTCCAGCGGCGTGCCGGTGTATTCCAGGCTTTCGCCGGCGATTTCGGTATTGGCCCACAGAAAGCGGCGCACGTCGGTGGCGAGCCAGAACCGGTAGATGCCGAGCGTGACCATCAGCAGCAGCGCGCCGCGCATCAGCAGCCGCCAATAGGCCCGGCGCTGGCCCAGGAACCGTATTTGGCCGCTCGCCGCCGTTGCGCTGGGCTCAAGGCTGGTCATAGCAAGGAGGGATAAAGGGAAGGCGCCGCGGAGGCAATGTCGGCTTCGGGCAGGGCGTCCACTGGGGAGAGGCAAAGCGACCGGCGCCAAATCGTAGTAACGTCCGCCGGCTGGCACCTGTTTTGAAAGTGCGCGGCGCTGCCCGCGTGAAGAAGACCCATGCTGCTGGTCAAGACCTATCTCGATAAAAGCGATATTCACGGCCTTGGCGTCTTCGCCGGCGAATTCATCCGCAAGGGCAAGAAGATCTGGCGCTTCGTCGACGGCTTCGACCGCGCCTACTCGCCCAAGCAATTCGCCAAGCTGCCGAAAGCGGCGCGGGATTTCATCAGGTTCCACGGCTATCGGGTCGACGGCGAAATCCTGCTCACCGTCGACCACGACCGCCACATGAATCATTCGCCCGACGCCAACACGGACTGGAATAATAACGGCTACATCGTCGCGACCCGCGACATCCCCAAGGGCGCCGAGATCACCAACGACTACCGGCTGTTCGACCCGGCGTTCTGCGCGGCGTTTTTGAAGAAGAAGTAGCGCGCCGAGCCGTCAGCCTATCGTCGTCACACTGAGGCGTGAGCCAATCAGCGTCAGCCAGCGATTCATTTTATTTCTTCAACTTGTCATACCAGCCGCGGCGGTGCGCCTCATCGATCGCATCGAGGAAATCGGCCTGCACGCCCAGCGCGCGCAACTCGGGCATAGGAATCGTCACCGGCGCGGCGCAGGCCTTCACGACATGCGGCCAATCCCAGGCCTGAAGACCGAGCCCGTCGGCCGCGGCGTCGGGCCACACCATCAGACTCATGCCCAGTTGCGCCGGATCGGCAAACACTTCCGCGCAGGCATCGTTCACCCGTTGCGCGCGTTTCGCGTAGAGCTTCCACAGCGCGGAGGACGTCACCAAAATCGGGTCGGAAACGCCGCCGCCCGCGATGGTCGCCGCATTTTCGAACAATGCGGCGGGCAATAGCTTTTTCCAGTCCACCGGCGCGCCGGTCGCCAAGTCATAGACCAGCGCCTTCTCGCTGTCGTCGGGATAGGCGCCGCCGCAGAACCAATCGCTGCGTGCCAGCACACCCAGATAACGCGGACCGCGCATCGTCACGCTGACGTCGCGCCTGTAATCTTTGCACATCCCCGCCGCCGCCGCGGCATCGGCAATCTTGAGCGCAGCGTTGATGCGCGCCGCCGCTTGGTCTCCCGGCTTGGCGACGAGGTGCGGAAAGGCGGCGACGCCGCGCCGCATCGCCGGCGAAGGCTTCAGCGCGACCGGCTGTCCGGCTTGCGCGGCCGCCGTCGTCCACGCGGCGGCGACAATCGCTGCAAGAAAGGCCCGGCCAAGTGTCCCGGTCATGCGTTGTCTCGCTTCGGTTTCCGCCCCTAGGGGTGCAGCGCACCGCGCATCTATTTCACGCCCAGCAGTTCGACGTCGAACATCAGCGTCGCATTGGGCGGAATGACGCCGCCGGCGCCCGAGGCGCCGTAGCCGAGCGCGGGCGGAATGATCAGCGTGCGCTTGCCGCCGACCTTCATGGTGGCGACGCCTTCGTCCCAGCCCTTGATGACCCGGCCGCGGCCGATCGGAAACTCGAACGGCTCGTTGCGGTCGACCGAGCGAGTCGAACTTCTTGCCCTTGACGCCGTTGACGTAGAGCCAGCCGGTGTAATGCATGACGCAGGTCTGCCCGGGCTTCGGCGACGCGCCGGTGCCGACGACGGTGTCCGTGATTTTCAGGCCCGATGCTGTGGTCATGGTTTTCCCGGCGGTTTGTGCTGATGCTGGTGTGAAGGAACCGGCGGCGGCGACGCGCCCAAGCCGGCAATGAGCGACAATGCCAATACGTTACGTCCGAACCTGCGCATGAGGTCTCCAATTTCGTTGAGGGCAACGCTTGGCCGCGTCATACACTGTTATGGCCGGGCTTGTCTTGGCCATCCGCGCAATTTTTAGCGCCTTGATCCTATTGCGGCTCCGCCGCAAATTTCGATTCCCGCACCACCTCGCAAACTTGCAGGTGATAGGCCGAATAGAATTTCTGCCGCCCCAGTTTCTTGGTCGGCACGTGCTCCGGGTGATTGGCCCAGGCGCGCAATGTCTCGGCCGATTCCCATTCGAACAGCGACAGCCGCTCGCCGTCCTCGGCGACATAGCCCTTGTGCGAGATATAGCCCGGCATGGTGACGGCGATGTCGCTCATGCGCTTGAACCAGTATTTGTATTCGTCGCCGAGGCCCTCAGGCGTGCGCCGCGCGCGAAAGACGATGACCATCATGGGGGATTTCCTTCATATGCAATTGACCGGTGCGTAGGGTGTAGCCCGGATGAGCGAAAGCGAAATCCGGCTATGGGTGGCGCTTTCCGGCCGCGATCATCGAACAGGCTTTATCAACCCGCTTTCTGCGTGCCTCCGGGTCGTTCGCTGATCCGACCCAACTAGCAAAGTCCCGGCGCTCAAGCGATGTGAGCGTGCTCCACTGAGCCTTCGCCTTAGGAGCGCCCGCAAGAGCTTTGTGAAGATTCATCGGCACGATTGCGAAACAACAGGGGCGTCGCTTTCCCGAAGCGAGCCTGTTCGGAATGCTCTCGATCCGGCGTTGACGCGTCTCAGCTTGTTTGGCCGAGTCTATCCACATGACAAAGTCTCTGCGCGCGAGCGGTGTGAGATCGCTCCACTGAGCCTTCGCTTTCGGCTCAGCTGCGAGGACTTTGCGAAGATCCGCCGGCACGCTGGGTTCTTGTTCTTCTCTATTCTCGTTCTTCATTTAACCTGACTCTACTCCGCCGCCTGCACCCCCGGCAGCCGATACTCCTCGAACTGCTTCCTCAACGTGATCTTCTGAATCTTCCCCGTCGCGGTGTGCGGGATTTCGTCGACGAACACCACGTCGTCCGGCATCCACCACTTGGCGATCTTGCCCTGCATGAAGCCGAGGATGTCTTCCTTGGTCGCGGTCTCGCCCTTCTTGAGCACGATCACCAGCAGCGGCCGCTCGTCCCATTTCGGATGCGACACGCCGATCACGGCGGCTTCCGCCACTTTCGGATGGCCGACCGCGAGGTTCTCCAGATCGATGGTGGAGATCCATTCGCCGCCGGACTTGATGACGTCCTTGGCGCGGTCGGTGATCTGCATGTAGCCGTATTGGTCCATGGTGGCGACGTCGCCGGTGTCGAACCAGCCGTCCTTCTCGAACACCGGATCGCCGTCGACCTTGTAATAGGCCTTGGCCACCGCCGGCCCGCGCACCTTCAGGCGGCCGAAGGTCTTGCCGTCCCACGGCAGCTCCTTGCCGGCGTCGTCGGTGATCTTCATGTCGACGCCGAACGGCGGATGGCCTTGCTTCATCTGCACGTCGAGCAGCGCCTCGCCGGTCAGCTTGGCATATTCCGGCTTCAGCGTGCACAGCGAGCCGAGCGGGCTCATCTCGGTCATGCCCCAGGCATGCACCACCTCGACGCCGTAGGTTTCCTGGAAGGTCTTGGTCATGGCGCGCGGGCAGGCCGAGCCGCCGATCACCACGCGCTTCAAGTAAGGCAGCTTGTCGCCGGTCTTCTCCAGGTCCTGCAGCAGCATCAGCCAGATCGTCGGCACCGCGGCGGTGAAGGTGACCTTGTAGGTGTCGAGCAGTTCGTAGATCGACGGCCCGTCCATCTTGGCGCCGGGCATCACCAGCGTGGCGCCGACCATCGGCGTCGAGAAGGCCAGCGACCAGCAATTGGCGTGGAACATCGGCACCACCGGCATCACCACGTCGCTCGAGCGGATGCCCTTGGAATCCGGCAGCGCCGCGATGAAGGCGTGCAGCACGTTGGAGCGGTGCGAATAAAGCACGCCCTTGGGATGGCCGGTGGTGCCGGAGGTGTAGCACATGCCGGCGGCGGTGTTCTCGTCGAACGTGCGCCATTCGAAATCGCCGTCGACTTCGGCGATCCAGTCCTCGTAGGCGACCGCGTTTTTCAGCGTCGTCTGCGGCATGTGCGCGGCGTCGGTCAGGATGACGTAGCGCTCGATGGTCGGCAGCTTGTCGGCGATCTTTTCCAGCAGCGGCACGAAGGTCAGATCGACGAACATCAGCCGGTCTTCGGCGTGATTGACGATCCAGACGATCTGGTCGGGGAACAGCCGCGGATTGACGGTGTGATAGATCGCGCCGATGCCGAGGATGCCGTACCAGGCTTCCAGATGCCGCCAGGTGTTCCAGGCCAGCGTCGCGACCCGGTCGCCGAGCTTGATGCCCTGCTTGTCGAGCCGCTGCGACACCTTCAGCGCGCGGGCGCGGATTTGCGCGTAATTGGTCTCGACGATCGGCCCTTCGACCGACCGGGTGATGACTTTGCGTTCACCGTGAAATTTGGCGGCATGGTCGATGATGCGATGAAGCAGCAGCGGCCAGTCCTGCATCAGGCCCAGCATGACGTTCCCTCTCTCTTTTCGTGGGCGCGCATATGCGCCGGTCTTGTTCTTGGTCTTTTGGGCCAGCCCCTCGCTGACCGTCTTAAGGTTAGCGGGCGAACGGGACGGGTAGCAATGCCTCGCGGGAACCCCGCAGAAATACCGCAATTCTGGCCGACAGGGCTGTCATGAGGCTGCTGGGCGCAATCCTATTGCTGGCGGGCACTTGCGGCGGTTTGGCCGCCGCCGAGGGCATCCCGCTGCCGCGTCCGCGCCCGCCGCAACCGGCGGTCTGGACCGAGCCGCATACGTTCCGCGAGGCCGCCGGCGCCGATTTCAAATCCGACGACGTCACCGACAAGCTCTCCGCCTGCGACGAGCGGCTGGCCAAGGTCGCGGTCATCACGCCGATGCCGCGTCTGATCGGCCCCGGCGCCTGCGGCGGCGGCGACATCGTCGAGCTCAGCGCGGTGCTGCTGGCCGGCAATGCCCGGGTCATGATCAAGCCGGCGCCGGTGCTGCGCTGCGCGATGGCGGAGCAGCTGGCCGCCTGGGTTCACGACGAGGCCGCGCCGCGCGTCGCCAAAACGGGAAAAGTCCTGCAGGCGGTCGAGACCTATGACGACTTCGATTGCCGCGGCCGCAACCGGGTGCGCGGCGCCAAGCTCAGCGAGCACGGCAAGGGCAATGCGGTCGATGTGCGCTCGCTCACGCTTGCCGACGGCGGCGTCATCCGCCTGACCGACATGAAGGCGCCGAAGGAGCTGCGCGTTGCGTTACGCGAAACCGCCTGCACGCGCTTCACCACGGTGCTGGGGCCGGGCTCGGACGGCTATCACGAAGAGCACATCCATCTCGATCTCGCCGAGCGCCACAATGGCTACCGCATTTGCCAGTGGGACGTGCGCGAACCGCCCAAGCCCGACACGCTGGTCGCCAGCGCCCAGCTGGCCGGCAAGCCGGCGCCCAGCCCGGTGGCCGATGCCGTGGTGTTGCCGCCGGCCAAGCCGTCCGGCCACAGCGCGGCCGCGGCCGTTAAGAAAAAGCTGTGATGCGCGTCCACCTTCCATTCATCGTTTTGGGGCTAGCTAGCGCGCCATGACCATCGTCGATCCCAGGACCCTGGTGGCCGATGCCGCAGCCGCCGCGCCAGCGCGGGCTGACGCGCCGCGGCCTGCTCAAGAGCGGGCTCGGCCTGACCGGCCTGGCCGGCCTGGTGATGCCGGGAACGACGGCCTTTGCCGCGGTGGAAGCCGCCAACGACCTGATCATCACCGACTATCGGCCGGTGCCGCCGGCCTGGCCCGATAGCCACAAGCTCACCATCACCGTGATCGCCGACCTGCACGCCGGCGGCCCCAATATGGGCATCGAGCGCGTGCGCCAGGTGGTCGATGCCGGCAACGCGCTCGGCTCCGATCTGGTGGTGATCCTGGGCGACTATTTCGCCACCCATCGCTTCGTCACCGAACAGGTGCCGCACGATGCCTGGGCGGCCGAACTCGCCCGCCTGAAGGCGCCGCTCGGCGTCTATTCGATCCTCGGCAATCACGACTGGTGGTACGATCATCGACGGCGTGCGCAACGCGCTGCACAAGGTGCGCATTCCGCTGCTGGAGAACGAGGCGGTGCTGCTGGGCCGGCCGGGCGCAAGGTTCTGGCTGGCCGGGCTCGGCGATCAGCTCGCCCATTGGCTCGGACCGAGCGAATTTCGCGGCGAAGACGATCTGCCCGGCACGCTTGCCAAAGTCACGACCGTCCGACCCGGTGATCCTGCTGGCGCACGAGCCGGACATCTTCCCCGACGTGCCGGCCCGCGTCTCGCTGACCCTTGCCGGCCATACCCATGGCGGGCAGATCAAATTGCCGGGCATTCCGCCGGTATGGGCGCCGTCGGCCTATGGCGCGCGCTTCGCCTACGGCCACATCGTCGAGCGCGACCGCCACATGATCGTGTCGGGCGGGCTCGGCACCAGCAAGGTGCCGCTGCGGCTCGGCGTGCCGCCGGAAATCGTGCGCGTGACCTTGGGCGCCTGAGGCTCAACACCAAAACAAAAACGGCGCCCGCAAGGGCGCCGCTTCGAATTTCAGTGCAAGACGCGCTTAGCGGAACAGGCCGCTGCTCGATGCGATCCGCGGGCTGTACGGCGAGTCGCCCTGGTGCGGCGCCAGCACCACCACGACCGTGCCGGTCTTGACCCGGTTGTAGAGGTCGATGACGTCCTCGTTGGTCATGCGGATGCAGCCCGAGGAAATCGCCTGGCCGATATATTCCGGCTGGTTGGTGCCGTGGATGCGGTACAGCGTGTCCTTGTTGCCGCTCGTAGAGATACATGGCGCGCGCGCCCATCGGGTTTTGCGGGCCGGAGCCGACGAAGTCGGGCACGTCCATGCGCTTCTTGATCTCGGCGGTCGGCGTCCAGGTCGGCCATTCGGTCTTGCGGCCGACCTTGGCGACGCCCGACCAGGCCAGCGCTTCATCGCCGACGGTGACGCCGTAGCGGATCGCCTTGCCGCCATCCAGCACGTAATAGAGATAGCGCGCGTCGGAATCGATCACGATCGATCCGGGCAGCTCCTTGCGGTGATACTCGACGATGTGCCGCCGATACGGCTCGGGGATCGTCGCGTTTTCATAAGGCGCCGCCGCCAGCAACTTCTTGTCGCGCGGCGTCAGATTGGCTTCCGACGCCGGCTCGATCGTGGACTGCATGCACCCGCCCAGCACGAGACCGGCGCCCAGCAGGACCGCCCACAAACCCCTAACCGCCATGATCTTCCTCTTTCCCGGTCGCTTTTACAGCGCCCCGCATCAGCAAAATCTTGTCTTCGCAATTAACCGGTTTAGTTCCGGGATAGCTACGTTTCTGGCTGCTTCACCGTCCGCTTCCTGTGAACCTGTTGCAGGAATGCCGCACTCAACTTTAGACGTTATCTGGCGGCCGAATGCCGCAGTGCCCGCAACAAAAAACACTTTGCCCGCAACACCTTAAGAGAAGGTTTACCATAACTGCCGGAATATTCAGGGGATTGCCGCAGCCACTTCCGGCCCCGCCGGATGTCACGATAGGACACGATTTGCTGCGCAATTTTGCCCCAGTCCACGACCACATACAGGGTCGAGGACAACCCAAGGACGGAACCGGAGACGTGACGTGACAATGCAAGTAAAGGCGACGGAGCTCGCCCAACAATCGGCGAAACAAGACTCCCAACGCCAGGCTAACCAACTCGACAATCGTTACGGCAAGATCGGCATCTCGGCGGTCGCAGCGGCCTTGCGCCATCAGGGCGAACCGCAGACCCCGTCGGAATACCGCATCCCCTACGATCGCGACTGAGCGGCCGGCGGCCATCCTGGCGGGCCAGGTCCGCGGCCTGACAGCGGACCGGCATACGGATTTCCACGATCGACGCGACCAAGACATGCGGCCGCCCGCTGAGGCTGTCGCGCGTTAAAGTCATTTATGGCTTGCGCGCAGCCGCGTGATCGGTTCATGAGAGATCACCTTAAGAGCCCGGTGATTTCATGCTTGCGGTCTACGTTCCGCGCGACACATCGCTTGAGCGCATTGCCATCGAACCCGGCGCGGCCCCGCCGGCCGTGACCGTATGGATCGATCTGGTCACGCCGACCGTGCAGGAAGACAAACTGGTCGAGCAATTTCTCGGCATCGCGGTGCCGACCCGCGAGGAAATGCAGGAGATCGAAGTCTCCAGCCGGCTCTATACCGAAAACGGCGCGCGCTACATGACGGCGACGCTGATGTGCCAGTCGGACACGGCGACGCCGATGACCACGCCGGTCACCTTCATTCTGTCCAATCACCGTCTGTGCACCGTGCGCTACGACGATCCGCGGCCGTTCGCCATCGTCGAGCACAAATTGGCGCGCGCCTGCGGGCCCAAGGTGTCGGGCGAGTCGGTGCTGATGGATCTGCTCGACGCGGTGATCGACCGTTCCGCCGACATCCTGGAGCGCATCGCCGCCGAGGTCGATTCCGTCTCGCATTCGATCTTCGAGCCGGACGACGAAGCCGCCGCGCTGTCCTACAACGAAGTGCTCAAGGCGCTCGGCCGCAAGGGCGATCTCACCTCCAAGGTGCGCGAGAGTCAGGTGTCGGTCGGCCGCCTGCTGTCGTTTCTGGCCAACGAAGCCGAAGGCATGAAGTGGGCCAAGGACGCCAAGCTGCAGTTGACAGTCGATGCAGCGCGACGTCATCTCGCTGTCGGACCACGCCACGTATCTGGCCAACAAGATCACCTTCCTGCTCGACGCGCTGCTCGGCATCGTCAGCATTCAGCAAAACGACATCATCAAGATCTTCTCGATCGCGGCGGTGGTGTTCATGCCGCCGACTTTGGTGGCCTCGATCTACGGCATGAATTTCCACCACGGCATGATCGAGCTCGACTGGAATTTCGGCTACCCGTTCGCGCTGCTGCTGATGGTGCTGGCCGCGGTCGGGCCGATCTTGTTCTTCAAGTGGAAGAAGTGGTTGTAGGCACGCTCGGCGCCGCTATTTCCACTCGTCGTCCCCGCGAAGGCGGGGACCAGTAAGCAGCTCTGTGATATAAAGCGTTGGATGCCCGCTTTCGCGGGCATGACAGCCTTCCAAGCTTCACTAAACGTGCTGGCCGCCGTTGATGTGAATTTCCGCGCCATTCACATAAGACGACATCTCGGTGCACAGCACGTAGATGATCTTGGCGACTTCGTCGGGCGTGCCGAGCCGCTGCATCGGGATCTGCTCGACGATCTTGTCGGTGCCGGGCGACAGGATCGCGGTGTCGATCTCGCCGGGCGCGATGGCGTTGACGCGGATGCCGAGCCGGCCAAAGTCGGATGCCATTTCGCGCGTCAGCGACGCCAGCGCCGCTTTCGACGTGGCGTAGGCCGCGCCCGCGAACGGATGCACGCGCGAACCCGCGATCGAGGTGACGTTCACCACCGAGCCCTTGGCGGCCTTCAACTCGTCGACCAGTCCCCGCGCCAGCATGATCGGCGCGAAGAAATTCACCTGAAACACCTGCCGCCAGACTTCGGCCGCGGTATCGAGCGAGCCGAGCCGTTTGCCGCCGTCGGCCTTGGGCGAGATCGCCGCATTATTGACCAGCGCGTGCAGCTCGTGATTGTCGAGCCGCCGCCTGATCTCGGCGATCGCCTCCATGGTATTGGCTTCGTCGGACAGGTCGACCTGGATGTGATCTTCCGGTCCGGCGTCCCACGGGCAGTTTTCCGGGAACGGATGACGCGAGCAGGTGATGACGCGCCAGCCGGCGGCCGAGAACCGCTTGACGGTCGCGTGCCCGATGCCGCGGCTTGCCCCGGTGAGCAGAAGCGTGCGGCGGGGCTGGTTCGATTGCGTATTCGGCATAATAGTCCTTTAGCGCATGATCCCGAAAAGTGGGAACCGGATTTCGGATCGGATCATGGGCAAATAAAAAATCTCACGGATAGAGCCGCGTCTTGGCCCAAGGCGCGCCCGGCGTTTCGCGCACGAACTCGATGCGGTCGTGCAGGCGGAACGGCCGGTCGTGCCAGAATTCGATGCGCAGCGGTACGATGCGGTAGCCCGACCATTGCGGCGGCCGCGGCACGTCGCTGAGCGCGTATTTGGCGGCGTATAGCGCTACCGCCTTTTCGAAGGCCAGCCGGCTCTCCAGCGGCGCCGACTGCTTCGAGGCCCAGGCGCCGATCTGGGCCTGCTTCGGCCTGGTGGCGAAATAGGCGTCGGCCTCGGCCACGGTGACGTGCTCGACGGTGCCGCGCACGCGCACCTGGCGGTTCAGCGATTTCCAATGGAACACCAGCGCCGCCTTGGCGTGCAGGTCCAATTCTCGCCCTTTTTGGCTGTCCTTGTTGGTATAGAACACGAATCCCTGTTCATCCGCGCCCTTCAACAACACCATCCGGGCGTTTGGCAGGCCGTCGGCATCGACGGTCGCCAAAGTCATGGCGGTCGGGTCGCGCGGTTCCGAGGCGCTCGCGTCCTTGAGCCATGCGGCAAATAGGCGAAAAGGCTCGTCCGCGGCGGTGAAATCACCACTCGTTAACCAACTCGGGTGTTCAATCGGAGCGGTATCGGACATTTTGGAGTGCTCGCGTGGTCGGTCCCAGAAATAGTGACGAGACCAGTCACTGTCATCGCCGTCCTTATAGTGGATGCGGGGGCTTGCGCCTATGGCGCGGCCTGGCTGCGGCCCTGACGTTGGCTATGGCCTGCGGCGGCTGCAGCATGTCCGGCCAGTTGGATTCGATGTTCGGCGGCGACAAATCCGACCAGACCGGATCCATCACGCCGCCGCCCGGCGCCAAGCAAATGACCCAGCTGCCGCCGGACGCCGACCTGGCGTTCACCCGGGCAGCCGTCAGCGACGTGCTCAACCGCCCCAACGACGCCAGCGTGCCGTGGGAAAATCCGCGCTCGGGCGCGCGCGGCACGGTGACCCCGATCGCCTCGGCCTATACCCAGGACGGCCAGACCTGCCGCGATTTCCTGGCCAGCTATGTGCAGGGCACGTCGCAAGCCTGGCTGCAGGGCGAAGCCTGCAAACAGCACAAAGGCGTCTGGGAAGTCCGCACCATGAAGCCTTGGAAGTCCTAGTCACGGGAAATGTGTGGGGCGCTTGCGCGTCGTAGCCCGTCAGGGCGAAGACGCGTTGCATCCGGGCGCTTGGAACCCCACATTAAGCGACGAACTGCCGGTTCCCGCCGGCGGGCAGGGGATTTTTCACGGAGAATGCACGGATGCGCGACCCCTACGAAATTTTGGGGGTTTCAAAGGGTGCGACTGAGGCCGAGATCAAGAGCGCCTACCGGCGCATGGCCAAGAAGCTGCATCCCGACGCCAACAAGCACGACAAGAACGCAGCCTCGCGCTTTGCCGAGCTCAACGCCGCCTATGAGATCGCGGGCGACGACGAGAAACGCAAAGCGTTCGACCGCGGCGAAATCGACGCCGAGGGCAAGCCGCGCTTCCAGGGCTTCGAAAGCCATGGCGCGCAGCCCGGCGGCGGCTTCGGCGGACCGGGCGGCAGTCATTTCGAAAGCTTCAGCTTCGGTCCGGACGGTTTCCAGCGCCGCGGCGGTGGCGGCGGCATGGGTGGCGGCGGTGGCGGCTTCGAGGATCTGCTGCGCGGCATGTTCAGCGGCGCCGGGCGCGCCGGCGCGCGCCAGCAGTTCGAACCGGAAGATTTCGCCGCGCCCCAGGGCGGCCAGGATCTACAGGCCAATCTGACCATATCGCTGCCGGACGCGGCCAAGGGCACCAAGACCCGGGTTCACCTGCCGACCGGCAAGGACATCGAGGTGAAAATCCCGGCGGGGATCGCCAGCGGCCAGCAGATCCGTCTCAAGGGCCAGGGCTATCCCAGCGCCGGCGGCAAAGCCGGCGACGCATTGATCACCATCACGATCGCGCCGCACCCGGTGTTCACCCCGGACGGCGCTGATCTGCGGCTCGATCTGCCGATCACGCTTTATGAAGCCGTGCTCGGCGGCAAAGTGCGGGTGCCGACACTCGACGGCGCGGTGGAATTTCCAATCCCGCCCGATACCGACAGCGGCCGCACGTTCCGCCTCAAGGGCAAGGGACTGAAGTCGAAGACCGCGACCGGCGATCTGCTCGCCACCGTGCGCATCGTGCTGCCGGAGAAAGCCGACGACGAGCTCAAGGCGCTGATGACAAAGCTGCGCGACGAGAAGCCCTACGATCCGCGCGAGGATTTGGAGTGAGTGTCCTCATGGCGAGGAGCGCCGCGTTTGCGGCGCGTCTCGAACCATGAGGCTACCTCACGACTTCTTCGGCCCGCTCTTGTCGACCTGCTCGTAGACCGTCTTGGTGACCTTCTCGAGCCGTTCGCGATCGGCCGGCCCGCTCACCACATAGCCGACCTTGCCGTCCACCCAGTAGAAGGCCGCCGCGTTATCCTCGCTCTTGTAGCGCAGCGCGGTTTCCGCTTCCGACGCCTTGGCGCAGTAGATGGTGAAGCGCTCGCCCGAGGCGCCTTCGTACATATAGAAGGCCGCAGCTCCCGTTGCGCCCGGCAGCAGCCTGCCGCCGACCAGCTTCAGCCCGATCGATTGCAGATCAGGCACGCGCAGGTCCGAGCCGAGCCGCTTCGACAGCCACTGCGTCATGTGCGCGCGGTCTGAGCCCGGCACTTCGACCGGATGGCGCACCTCGACGACGTAGAGCTTGTAGGCATCGAGCGCGTCGGCGGTGAAGGTGTCGAAGCCGGTTGGCGCGGCGGCCGAGGCGCCGCGCGCCATCCAGCCGGCGGTGCCGCCGAACACGAAGGCGGCGATCGCGGCAGCCGCGGCCATCGCCGCCCACGAACGTCCGCCGGCGCGATCGCGCTTGATCACTTGGTCGAGCTTGAGCCGTTCGGGCACCGGCTCGCTGGCGACCGCGCCATAGCGCGCGCGAATGCTGTCGGCCTGCGCCCGCCAGGCGGCGACCAGCGCCGCATGTTCGGCATGGGTTGCCAGCCAGGCGGCCACGGGCTCTTGCCGGTCGGCGGGCAATTCGCCGTCGACATAAGCGTGAAGTTCTTCTTCAGTCACAGGTGAATCGCGATCGATCATAGTCTCACCTTTTCTCTCATTTGACGCGGCGCAGCGCCGGGCGCTCGCCGTCGAGATAAGTTTTGATTTGAACGCGGGCACGCGCCAAACGCGACATTACGGTTCCAATCGGCACGCCTTGCACTTCCGCGACTTCGCGGTAGCTGAGGCCTTCCAGCACCACCAGCAGCAAGGCATGGCGTTGATCTTCAACCAGCGTGGCCAGCGCGCGTTCGATGTCGCGGCCGCCGGCTTCCGGGCCGGACATGTCCGGCGCATCGTTTTCATCGATCGACGACATCGGCGGCCGCCGCGACAGCGAGCGCAGCCGGTTGCGGTTGAGATTGGTCAGGATCGTGTAGAGCCAACTCCGCACTTCGCCGCCATGAAACAGATGCTCCGAGCGCAGCGCCCGCACCAGCGTGTCCTGCACCAGATCGTCGGCGATATCGGAATCCCTGGTCAGCGCCCGGGCGTAGCGCCGCAGAGCCGGGATTGTCGCCTCGACGTTTTGCGCAAACGTGGCCAAGCAGGCCCTCCTTTTTCGAACCGTACGCCGCCTTCACGAGCGAATGCAGGCCCCGGCTGTTATAAATAACCCCGCAATCAGGATCATATTCCCGGAAATGAATTGAATTTACGTAGATCGCCGCCCGAACGGCGCCTTTGCTTGATGGCCCCATGACCCTATGCCATACGGGGGCTAGACGGTACTGACCGGCGGCGGGAAAATCGATGGCGGAATCCTCGGGGCTAATGCGCGGCAAGCGCGGGCTGATCATGGGCGTGGCTAACAACCGCTCGATCGCCTGGGGCATTGCGCGCGCTTGCCGCGACCATGGCGCCGATCTCGCCTTTACCTACCAGGGCGATGCGCTCAAGAAGCGCGTCGAGCCGCTGGCCGAGGAGGTGGACGGCCTGGTGGTCGGCCATTGCGACGTCACCGATCCGGCCTCCATGGACGCGGTGTTTGCCGCCGTGAAAACGGCCTGGGGTTCGCTCGATTTCGTGCTGCACGCCATCGCCTATTCGGACAAGGACCAGCTCGACGGCCGCTACGTCGACACCACCGAAGACAACTTCACCAAGACCATGCAGGTGAGCTGCTATTCGTTCACCGCCGTCGCCCAGCGCGCCGAAAAGCTGATGACCAATGGCGGCTCGCTGCTGACGCTGACTTATTACGGCGCCGAGAAGTGGATGCCGCATTATAATGTCATGGGGCTTGCCAAGGCGGCGCTGGAATCCTCGGTGCGTTATCTGGCAGCCGATCTCGGCGTCAAAAATATACGCGTCAACGCCATCTCGTCGGGGCCGATCAAGACGTTGGCGGCTTCCGGCATCGGCGACTTCCGCTATATCCTGAAGTGGAACGAGTACAACACGCCGATGCGCCGCAACGTGACGCTGGACGACGTCGGCAAGACCGGCGTGTATTTCCTGTCCGACATGTCGAGCGGCGTCACCGGAGAAATCCACCACGTCGATGCCGGTTATCATATCGTCGGCATCAAGCATCCCGACGCGCCGGACTTTCCGGTAGGCAAAATCGAGTAGTTACGTCCAACATCGCCCGTCAACGGGTGAAAAATCATGGCGCTGCCGACCGTCTACTTTATTCGTCACGGGCAGACCGAGTGGAACGTCACCGGCCGTCTGCAAGGGCACCGCGATATTCCGCTCAATGCGCGCGGCCAGACGCAGGCCGCCCATTGCGGCGAAATCCTGCGCGGCCTGTTCGCTCACCATGGCCGCAATCCCGCCGACTTCAGCTATGTCTCGAGCCCGCTCGGCCGGGCCCGCGAAACCATGGCCTTGGCGAGACCCGCGCTTGGCCTGCCGGCCGAAGGTTTTGCGGTCGACGAGCGTCTGGCCGAAATCTCCTTTGGCGAATGGGAAGGCTTCACCATCGCGCAATTGCATGAGCGCGACCCGACGCATATCGCCCAGCGCGAGCACGACAAGTGGAACTTCGTGCCGCCGGGCGGCGAGAGCTACCTCAAGGTGTCGGCACGCATGGGCCGGTGGTATGCGAGCCTCGAGCGCGACACGGTGGCGACCGCCCATGGCGGCACCGCGCGCGGGCTGATGGCCTATCTCGGCATCGCAAAGCCTGCCGCCGCGCCACTGGTCGATATCGCGCAGGGCGTGGTCTATGTGTTTCAGGGCGACCGGATGACGCGCTACGCTTAGTTCCGGGCCCATTTGACCGCCGCCGGCTCTCGGGCTACCACACCGGCGACCAGCGGAACTGCCTATGTCATTCAATACCTTCGGCCATCTTTTCCGGTTCACCAGCTTCGGCGAAAGCCACGGGGCGGCGATCGGCTGCGTGGTCGATGGCTGCCCGCCGCGCATCCCGCTGACCGAAGCCGACATCCAGACGCATCTCGACAAGCGGCGGCCGGGCCAGTCGCGCTTCACCACCCAGCGCCAGGAGCCGGACACGGTCAAGATCATGTCCGGCGTGTTCACCGATGAGGCCACCGGCCAGCAGGTGACGACCGGCACGCCGATCATGCTCATGATCGAGAATGTCGATCAGCGCTCCAAGGACTATTCCGACATCAAGGCCAAGTACCGCCCCGGCCACGCCGGCTACGTCTACGACGTCAAATACGGTATCCACGATTATCGCGGCGGCGGGCGCGCTTCGGCGCGCGAGACCGCGGCCCGCGTGGCCGCCGGCGCGGTGGCGCGCAAGATCGTGCCGGGTTTGAGCGTGCGCGCCGCGCTGGTGCAGATGGGGCCGCACAAGATCGATCACGCGCGCTGGGACTGGAACGAGGTCGACAAGAATCCGTTCTTCTGCCCGGACGCCAAGCAGGCGAAATTCTTCGAGGAATATCTCGACGGTATCCGCAAATCCGGCTCCTCGATCGGCGCGGTGATCGAAGTGGTGGCCGAAGGCGTTCCGGCAGGGCTCGGTGCGCCGGTCTACGCCAAGCTCGACGGCGATCTCGCCGGCGCGCTGATGGGCATCAATGCGGTCAAGGGCGTGGAGATCGGCGACGGCTTTTCCACCGCTTCGATGAGCGGCGAGGAAAACGCCGACGAGATGCGCATGGGTAACGATGGCAAGCCGGTATTCCTGTCGAACCATGCCGGCGGCATTCTCGGCGGCATTTCGAGCGGGCAGGCCATCGTCGCGCGTTTCGCGGTGAAGCCGACCTCGTCGATCCTCAATCCGCGCAAGACCGTCGACCGTTACGGCAACGACACCGAGATTTCGACCAAAGGCCGTCACGATCCTTGCGTCGGCATCCGCGCGGTTCCGATCGGGGAAGCCATGGTGGCTTGTGTCCTGGCCGATCATTATCTGATGCATCGCGGTCAGGTCGGCGAGGGAACGGCGTGGCCGTTCAAGCCCGGCGCCTGATGCCGCGCGCGAGGAAAATCAGTGTCCGATAGTCACAGCAGAGTCGACGCGGCCATCAAGGCCTTCGCCAAGGGCGAAATCGTGGTCGTCACCGACGACGACGACCGCGAGAACGAGGGCGACCTGTTCGTCGCGGCATCGCTGTGCACGCCGGAAAAGATGGCGTTCATCATCCGCAACACGTCGGGCATCGTCTGCGCGCCGCTCGGCGCCGAACTGGCGCGCCGCCTGCATCTCGATCCGATGGTGGCGGAAAATGACGCCCCGCTCGGCACCGCCTTCACCGTTACGGTCGACGTGCGCCATGGACTTTCCACCGGCATCTCGGCCGAGGAACGCTGCAACACCGTGCGCGCGCTCGCCAATGACAACAGCGGCGCCGGCGATTTCGTCCGTCCCGGCCATGTGTTTCCGCTGGTCGCGCGCCAAGGCGGCGTCTTGATGCGCTCCGGCCACACCGAAGCTTGCGTCGATCTCTGCCGCCTTGCCGGACTGCCGCCGGTCGGCGTGCTGTCCGAACTGATGAAGGACGACGGCACGGTGATGCGCGGGCCGGACGTGGCGGCTTTCGCGCAGACCCACAAACTCACGCAAGTGTCGATCGCCGAACTGATCGCCTACCGGCAGAACCGCGACAAGCTGGTGGAGCGCGTCGGCGAATTTCCGCTGGCGTCGGAAATCGGCA
Organism: uncultured Alphaproteobacteria bacterium; assembly: GCA_963825015.1. GTDB lineage: Bacteria > Pseudomonadota > Alphaproteobacteria > Rhizobiales > Xanthobacteraceae > Pseudolabrys. Next base: position 44,017 of record CAWGRN010000021.1, read on the forward strand.
CGCTCAATGGCTATGCCTATGTCACGCCGTTCGACCGCGTGCATCACATGGCCTTCGTCTATGGCGACATCGGCGACGGCAAGAATGTGCTGGCCCGGCTGCATCGCGCCGATGTCATCGGCGACGTGTTCGGCGGCGCCAAAACGATCCACGCCGCGCTCAGGCGCTTCAAGGCGGAAGGCCGCGGCGTCATCATCTATTTGCGCGACGGCACCGCCGGCGTGCCGGTGGCCGAAATCCCGCACGGCGACACCGGCACCGACGCCGCGCGCTCGCGGCAATGGCGCGAGATCGGCCTCGGCGCGCAGATCCTGAAAGATCTGGGGATTTCCTCAATCCGGCTGCTCGCCTCCAGCAAGCGCACTTATGTCGGCCTTGGCGGCTTCGGCATCGAAATTATCGATACGGAATCGCCGGAAAGCTGAACTTTGCGGTTGTTCCCCGCCGCCGGTTCGCGGCGTTCGGGAATGGCGGGAGGGGTCTTCTTTTCGTCTTCGCCGCGTGCCACCCTCCGGCACGGGAGAGCGACATGAGGCGACGTCGTCTTTTGTGGGCCGCGGCTGGCGCGTTGATCGCCGGTGGCTTTGCGGTTGCGGCGCTTGCCACGCCGACACCGCTGCGTTTCGCCGACAAGAGTCCGGGCGCCATTCCGGTCGACGTCGAATTGGTGATCGCGGTCGACGTTTCCTATTCGATGGACCCCGACGAACAGGCCTTGCAGCGCGAGGGCTATATCCGGGCGCTGACGTCGAGCGAGTTCCTGCGCGCCTTGCACGAAGGCCCCAACGGCAAGATCGCCATCACCTATTTCGAATGGGCCGGCGCCTCCGATCAGAGGATCGTCATGCCGTGGCGGCTGATCGACGGACCGGAAGCCGCCGACGCGGTCGCCGCCGAAATCGCCCGTGCGCCTTACCGGCGCGCCTCGCGCACTTCGATTTCCGGCGCGCTTGGCTATGCCAAGCCGCTGTTCGACAATAGCGGCTATCGCGGCTTGCGCCGCGTCGTCGACGTCTCCGGCGACGGCGCCAACAATTCCGGTCCGCTGGTGGTGCCGGCCCGCGACGAGGTGCTGGCCGCCGGCATCACCATCAACGGCCTGCCGATCATGCTCAAGCGCGCCAGTGTCGGCTCGCTCGATATCGAGCAGCTCGACATCTATTACGAAGATTGCGTGATCGGCGGGCCCGGCGCCTTCGTGGTGCCGATCCGCGAGCGCGCCAAATTCATCGAGGCGACGCGCACCAAGCTGGTGCTGGAAATCGCCGGCCGCCAGCCGGAGCCGCGCGTCATTCCGGTAAGCGCCGACAAGCCGCGCATCTCATGCACCGTCGGCGAGAAGATGTGGCAGGACCGCTGGGGCGGCCGCGGCTACGATTTTCAGTAAATTACTTCTCGAACTTCGCCACCAGTTCGACGTGAAACGAATAGCGGAACTGGTCGACCGGCGTGACGCTGACGAGCTTGTAGCCGCCATCGACCAGTATCCGGGCGTCGCGCGCGAAAGTCGTGGCGTCGCACGATACCGCCACGACCGTCGCCACTTTGCTCTTGGCCAATTCGCGCACCTGCGCTTCCGCGCCTTGGCGCGGCGGATCGAACACCACGGCGTCGAACGGCTTTAGCTCGGCGGCCATGAACGGCCGGCGGAACAGATCGCGCGTCTGCACATCCACCGGCTTTAGTCCCGCCGTGGTCCCGGCCGCACGCTCAAGCGCTTTGATGGCGCCGGCCTCGTTATCGGCAGCGCTCACGCGCGCCCGCTCGGCCAGTCTGAGCGCAAACGTGCCGATGCCGGCAAACAAATCGGCGACGCGTTTGACTTGGTTTCCTTGGCCGACATGGCCGATGACCAGCCGCGCCAGGGCGGCTTCGCCTTCGGCGGTCGCCTGCAGGAACGCGCCCGGCGGCAGCGCCACATGGGCGAGGCCGACCTTCAACAACGGCGCCGCGCCTTGCGCCACCAGCTCGCCGTGACGAGTCAGCCGCGCCAACTTATGCTTCGCGACCAGGCCGGCCAGCGCCGTGGTGCGCTGCGACGACAGCGGGCCCGAGCCGCGCACGTCCATATCGATGCCGGAATCGGTGGCGGTGACGTGGATGTCGAGCGGCTTGGTGGTGGGCTTGAGCGCCTCGGCGATCGCCCAGGCCGCTTGAATGGCGCCATCGAGGCCCGGCGCCAAGATCGGACAGCGGTCGATGGCGATGATGTGATGCGCGCGCGGCGCCGCGAAACCGACTTCCAGGAGATCGTTCGCGCCGCGCCGGGCATGCAGCACCGCGCGCCGCCGGCCCTGACCGTGCGCGTCGATCAGCGGCTCGACCGGCGCGATCAGGCCGGCATGCGCCATCGCTTCCACCACCAGTTCGCGCTTCCAAAGGTGATATTCGGCCAGCGACCAATGCTGCATGGCGCAGCCGCCGCAGATGCCGAAATGCTTGCAGATCGGCGTTTCGCGCTCGAGACTGGGCTTGTCGACATGGACCAGGTGGCGACGGTCGGGGTGCCCCTCGACACGTTCGACCGTGACGATCTCGCCCGGCAGCGCATAGGGCACAAACGCCGGTCCGACATTGGTGTCGGCGATGCCGTCGCCGCGGTGGCCGAGGCGCGCGATGGTGAGTTGTTCAGTCACGCGCAGCCCCTAGCAGAAATTCGGCATTGCCGTCGCCGCCGTCGATCGGCGAAGGAATAATTCCGGCCACGCGCCAGCCGAGCGTCGTCACCAGCGCCGCGATGTCGTCGCAGACCGCGCCGTGCACGGCCGGATCGCGCACGATGCCGCGTTTGAGATTGGCGCGGCCGGCCTCGAATTGCGGCTTGATCAGCGCAATCAGTTGCGCCGGCAGCTTCGCCAGCGCCAGCGCCGCCGGCAAGACCAGCTTGAGCGAAATGAAGCTGACATCGACCACGACCAGATCGGGCCGATCGCTGAACCGGGCAGGGGACAGTTTGCGGATATCGGTCTCCTCCAGCGAAATGACCTCGGGCCGCGCGCGCAGGCTCGGGTGCAACTGCCCGTGCCCGACATCGACGGCGTAGACGCTGGATCGCGCCGCGTTCCAGCAGCACCTGGGTAAAGCCGCCGGTCGAGGCGCCGACATCGAGGCAAATCCGGCCGCGCGGATCAAAGCCGAAATGATCCAGCGCCGCTTTGAGTTTCAGGCCGCCGCGCGAGACATAAGGATGCGCCGCGCTGGCGCGCAACTTGGCATCGACCGCGATCTCTTCCGAGGCTTTGCGCACGGCGACGTCGTCGGCCAGCACCAGGCCGGCTTCGATCGCGGCCTGCGCCTTGGCGCGGCTCTCGAACAGACCGCGCTCGACCAGCAGGCGATCGATGCGAGCTTTTTTCGGCAATGGGAGCCTTTCGACGTAAAGCGGGCTCAGGCCAGCTTCACCGTCTCGGCGTCGGCGTCCTTGCCCAGCGCCTCGAACACCTTGATGACGATGCCTTTGGCGTCGAGACCGGCTTTGGCATACATCGCGGCCGGTGAATCCTGATCCTGGAATTCGTCCGGCAACACCATGCAGCGCACTTTCAGGCCGCTATCCAGCACGCCGTTCTCGGCCAGCGTCTGCAAAACATAACTGCCGAAGCCGCCGATCGAACCTTCCTCGATGGTGACCAGCACTTCGTGTTCGCGCGCCAGCCGCAGCAGCAGGTCGGTGTCCAACGGCTTGGCAAAACGGGCGTCGGCGACCGTGGTCGACAGGCCGAGCGCCGCCAGTTCGTCCGCCGCCTTCAGGCATTCGCCGAGCCGCGCGCCGAACGACAGCAGCGCCACCTTGTGGCCTTCGCGGATGATGCGGCCCTTGCCGATCTCCAGCGCCTGGCCTTCGGCCGGCATCGGTACGCCGCGGCCTTCGCCGCGCGGATAGCGCAACGCCGACGGCCGGTCGTCGATCGCCACTTGCGTCGCCACCATGTTCACCAGCTCGGCCTCGTCCGCCGCCGCCATCAGCACGAAACCGGGCAGGCAGCCGAGATAGGCCACGTCGAACGCGCCGGCATGGGTCGGGCCGTCAGCGCCGACCAATCCTGCGCGATCGATTGCGAAGCGTACCGGCAGCTTTTGGATCGCAACGTCATGCACGACCTGGTCATAGGCGCGCTGCAGGAACGTCGAATAGATGGTCGCGAACGGCTTGAAGCCTTGCGTCGCCAGACCTGCGGCGAAAGTCACCGCATGCTGCTCGGCAATGCCGACATCGAAGAAGCGGTTGGGAAATTCCTCGGCGAACAGATCGAGCCCGGTGCCGGACGGCATCGCCGCGGTGATGGCGACGATATGATCGTCCTTGCGGGCTTCCTTGATCAGGCTTTCGGCGAAAACTTTGGTGTATTGCGGCGCGCCGCCCTTGGACTTGGCCTGCGCGCCGGTGGCGACGTCGAATTTGACCACGCCGTGATATTTGTCGGCGGAAATTTCCGCCGGTCCATAACCTTTGCCCTTCTGGGTGACCACGTGCACGAGGATCGGGCCGATCTCGGCATCGCGGACGTTGCGCAGCACCGGCAGCAGATGATCGAGATTGTGCCCGTCAATGGGGCCGCAGTAATAGAAGCCGAGCTCCTCGAACAGCGTGCCGCCCATGACGTAACCGCGCGCATGCTCGATGGCGCGCGTGATGGCGCGATCCCAGCTCTTGGGCAGGTGATGGGTGAGTTGCTTGCCGACGTCGCGCAGCTTGAGATAAGTGTGGCCGGAACCCAGCCGCGCCAAATAGGCCGACATGGCGCCGACCGGCGGCGCGATCGACATGTCGTTGTCGTTGAGGATGACGATCAGCCGCTCGTTGCGCGCGCCGGCATTGTTCATCGCCTCATAGGCCATGCCGGCCGACATGGCGCCGTCGCCGATCACGCAGATGACTTCGTTGTGCTTGCCCTCGAGATCGCGCGCCACCGCCATGCCGAGACCGGCTGAGATCGAGGTCGAGGAATGCGCGGCGCCGAACGGGTCGTATTCGCTCTCGGCGCGCTTGGTGAAGCCGGACAGCCCGCCGGCCTGGCGCAGCGTGCGGATGCGGTCGCGCCGGCCGGTCAAAATCTTGTGCGGATAGGCCTGGTGGCCGACGTCCCAGATCAGCTTGTCGGTCGGCGTGTCGAACACCGCGTGCAGCGCCACGGTCAGTTCGACCACACCGAGGCCGGCACCCAGATGCCCGCCGGTATTGGCCACCGCGTCGATGGTTTCCGTGCGCAGTTCGTCGGCGAGCTGCTTGAGCTGCTCGACCGACAGGTTCTTCATGTCGCTCGGCAGGTGGATGCGATCCAGCAGCGGCGTTTGGGTGGGATTTGACAAAAAGCAACTCCGCAGCGGGGCCAGGCGCACGGGCGCCGACCCCAAAATCAGCCCAAGCAGGCTTACACCAGATGTGCCGGGGCGGGCAATTCAGCCTTGGCCAGGGTTCCAGCCGTCGATCGGCCCGCCAGGGCCGGGTCTAGTCGACGTCGAGCGGTTCGGTGCCGGTCGGCTTGCCGGAGGCATCGAGGGTGATCTTCTCGACCCGGGCTTCGGCCTGCCGCAGCAGCTCTTCGCAGCGCTTCTTGAGCACTTCGCCGCGCTCATAGATCGCCACCGACTCCTCGAGCGGCACCTTGCCTTCCTCCAGCCGCTTGACGATCGATTCCAATTCCTCGATCGCCCGCTCGAAGGGCATTTTCTTCACGTCAGTATTGGCGGGGTCGGCCATATTCGCTTTCCGGCGCGTTTTCGTAAGGCAGGCATTCTATGCCGCTTTGGGATGGAGCAGATCGGCCGGGTCGTCAACTGGGGCGATTGGCCCATTTCCGCCGCCAAGCGGTCATCGCCAGCACCAGGCCGCGGGGCAATAGCCGTGGCAGCAGGGTCACGATGCGGTTGGGCTTGCCCGGCACCACCACCCGGTGGCCATCCATGAAGCCTTGGTAGCCGTCGCGGGCGACGCGTTCCGCCGAGCGGTTGAGGAAGCCGGGCAGGTAGTCATCCGGCATCCCGGCCCGGGCATTGAATTCCGTATCGACCGGGCCCGGGCAGAGCGCGCAGACCCGCACCCCGTCGCCTTTGAGCTCCTCATGCAGCGCCTCGGTGAACGACACCACATAGGCCTTGCTGGCGTGATAGACGGCCATGCCGGGACCGGGCAGGAAACCGGCAATGGACGCGACGTTGAGGATGCCGCCGCGATGCCGGGTGACACTTTCTAACCAGCGCAGCGACAAATCGGTGAGCGCGCGAATGTTGAGATCGATCATGGCAAGCTGTTGTGCGGGGTCGAGGTCGGCCGCCTCGCCGAGCAGGCCGAAGCCGGCGTTGTTGACGACAATCGACGGCTCCAGACCGGCGGCGCGCAAGGCGTCGGCCAGCCGCGCCGGACCGTCGGGCTGGCCCAGATCGACGGCAATGACTTGCGGGCGGGCGCGACCCGCGGCCGCGATCTCATCGGCCAGGGCGGCAAGCTGCACCTCGCGCCGCGCGGTCAGCACCAGCGCGTGGCCATGTTGCGCAAAGACGCGCGCCAGCGCCGCGCCGATGCCGGCGGAAGCGCCGGTGATGAGGCACACGGGCTGCAAGGCTGACCGTTGCAAGGGTGACATCTGACGATGAATGCAAGACAATGCACAATAATGCAACGACAGGGACGCTTCGCTTGGCCGATCTAAAGGAAAAAATCGTATTGATCACGGGCGCCGCCGGCGCCATCGGCGCCGCCGCGGTGGCCGCGGTCAGACAGCGCAGGCGGCACCGCGATCGCGACCGATCTGGCCGGCGCCGGTGGGATCGAAAAACTCGACGTCACCGCCGAATCCGATTGGCAGCGCGTCACCGGCGATATCGAACGCCAGCACGGCCGGCTCGATGGGCTGGTGAATGCCGCCGGCATCGCCATCGTCGGCAGCATCGAGAAACTCGACTTTGCCTCCTGGCGGCGCGTGCTGTCGATCAATCTCGACGGCACGTTCCTGGGCTGCAAATACGCATTCCCGCTGCTGCGCAAGAAAGGCGGCTCGATCGTCAATTTATCGTCGGTGCTCGGGCTGGTCGGCAGTTCCAATCTGACGGCGTACAATGCCTCGAAGGGCGGGGTATCGCTGCTGACCAAATCGGTGGCGCTCAATGGCGCGCGTTACCGGCCGCCGGTGCGCTGCAACGCGGTCTGCCCGGCCTTCGTGGAAGGACCCATGGTCGACGTGATCGCGCATGGCACGAAGAATCCCGAGGCGGTGCGCCAAAGGCTGATGAATGACATTCCGGTCGGCCGTATGGGCAGGCCGGAGGAGGTCGCCGGGCTTTGCGTCTATCTGCTGTCGGACGAAGCCGGCTTCATCACCGGCGCGGATTTCCCGATCGACGGCGGGCTGACGGCGAAATAGAAGCGCGGCCAGCTATCCCCGCATCAGTGCGGTGACATGGGCCGCGGCCGAGCGCGACAGTCCTTGCAAATCGTAGCCGCCCTCAAGCACCGAGACGATGCGGCCTTGCGCGCTGTCGTCGGCGATGTCCATCAGCTTCTTGGTGACCCAGGTGTAATCGGCTTCCACGAGATTGAGGTTGGCCAGCGGATCGCGGGTGTGGGCGTCGAAGCCCGCCGAGATCACCAGCAGTTCCGGCTTGAACTCACGCAGGCGCGGCAGGATCACGGTCTCGAAGGCGTCGCGGAATTGGTCGCCGCCGTCGCCGGCCCGCAATGGCGCGTTGACGATGGTGTTGTGGTCGCCGCGCTCGCTGATCGCGCCGGTGCCGGGATAAAGCGGCATCTCATGGGTCGAGCAATACAGCACGCTCTTGTCGGACCAGAAGATGTCCTGCGAGCCGTTGCCGTGATGCACGTCGAAATCGACGATGGCCGCGCGCTCGATGCCGAAACGGTTTTGCGCATAACGCGCCGCGATCGCAGCGTTGTTGAACAGGCAAAACCCCATCGGCCGCGCCACCTCGGCATGATGGCCGGGCGGACGCACCGCGACAAAGGCATTCGACGCCTTCTGGTTCATGACCTCGTCGACCGCCAGCACGGCGCCGCCGGCGCCGCGCAGCGCGGCCTCGAAACTGCCGGCTGACATCGAGGTGTCGGCATCGAGCCGCACCATGCCTTCGCCTTCGTCGGGCGAGGCGTTGCGGATCGCCTCGATGTAATCCAGCGGATGAACCAGCGCGATGATCTCTTGCGGCGCCATCGGCGCCTGCTCGCGCGCCAGCATATGAAATTTCGGCTTTGCCAACTCCTCTTCGACCGCGCGCAGCCGGTCCGGCCGCTCGGGATGGCCGGGCGGGGTCAGGTGATTGAGGCAGGCGGGATGGCTGATGAGCAGAGTGGACATGGACTTGTTCTAACGCGGCGGGGCGTTGCCGCCAACCCTTCAGCGCAGCGCCTTCAGACTCACGCCCGCCGGCGGCAGGCTGTCGTCGGGCACGAAAAAATCCACCTGCAGCGGCTGGCTCGGATCGGCGCGGTATTGGTCGAAGTTCGGTAACGCCTTCGCCGGCCAGGAACGTGTCGTCGATCAGGAAGTTGCCGGTGAAGCTCTTCGGCTTGTGGAAAATGCGGTAGGCCGCTTCGGCCAGAATTTCCGGCGTGCGCGACATCTTCATCAAGGCGTCGCCGCCGAGGATGTTCTTGATCGCGGCGGTGGCGATGGTCGTGCGCGGCCACAGCGCGTTGACCGCGATCTTGCCGCGCTGTTCGCCGGCCAGGCCCAGCACCACCAGGCTCATGCCGAATTTCGCCATGGCATAGCCGGTGGCCGGCGCGAACCATTTCTCCTTCATGTCGAGCGGCGGCGACAGCATCAGGATGTGCGGGTTCTCCGCCTTGGCCAGATGCGGCAGGGCATATTTCGACACCATGAAGGTGCCGCGCGCATTGATCTGATGCATCAGATCGAAGCGGCGCATGTCGGTCTGCGGCCACCGGCGTGAGCTGGATCGCGCTGGCGTTGTTGACGACGATGTCGATGCCGCCGAAATGCGCCGCGGTCTGGTCGAGCGCCGCCTTCACCGCCGCTTCCTCGCGCACGTCGACCGCGAGCGCCAGTGCCTGGCCGCCGGCCTTCTCGATCTCGGCCGCGGCGGTGTGGATGGTGCCTTCGAGCTTGGGATGCGGGTCGACGGTCTTGGCGGCGATCGCGACATTGGCGCCGTCGGCGGCGGCCTTGAGCGCGATCGCCAAGCCCGATGCCGCGCGAGCCGCCGGTGATGAATAGCGTCTTGCCCTTCAGCGACATCTATGTGCCCTCTTAAAAAGAAACCCGGAAATTCTTAAGTTTGGCGCTCAAGGGATAACACAGAGGCGCGCCCGCGTGCGCGCCATGGGGCCACAAAATGCAGCTTTCCGGCATTCACCATCTCACCGCCGTGTCGGCCGACGCCCCCGGCAATGTCAAATTCTACACCAAGCTCTGGGCCTGCGCATGGTCAAGAAGACCGTCAACCAGGACGATGTCAGCGCCTATCATCTGTTCTATGCCGACGGAGTGGCCTCGCCCGGCAGCGACATCACCTTTTTCGATTTTCCGACGCTGCCGGAAAAGCGCGGCAACAACACCATCACCCGCACCGGCTTGCGCGTCGCCGGCGCAGCCAGCCTGCACTGGTGGCAGCGAGCGGCTGACAGAAGGCCGCCGTGCAAGATCGGCGAGATTGCCGAGCTCGACGGACGGCTGACGCTGGAGTTCGAGGATCCGGAAGGCCAGCGCCTGGCGCTGGTCGACGACGGCGGCAAGGGCGCCGCGCATCCTTGGGAAAAGAGCGCGGTGCCGGCCGAGCATCAGATCCGCGGGCTCGGACCGATCATCATGACGGTGCCGGAGCTGCGGCCGACCGATCTGGTGCTCACCCATGTCATGAACATGAAGCCGGTGCGCGACTATCCGCATCCGGAGTCGAAGGGCGATAGCGTTCATGTCTATCAGATGGGCGAGGGCGGACCTGCCGCCGAGCTGCATGTCGCGGTGCGGCCGAATCTGCGCGCCTGCGCATCCCGGCGCCGGCGGCGTGCATCACGTCGCGTTCCGCTCGCCCGACGCCGACTACGACGCCTGGGCGGCGCGGCTCAAGGAGATGCGCATTCCCAACAGCGGCAAGGTCGACCGCTACTGGTTCCACTCGCTGTATTTCCGCGAGCCGAACGGCATTCTGTTCGAGATCGCCACCGACGGGCCGGGCTTTGCGGTCGACGAGCCGCTCGACAAGCTCGGCGAGAGCCTGGTGCTGCCGCCGTTCCTCGAAGCCGACCGCAAGGAGATCGAAGCGGGGCTGAAGCCGTTGTGAAATTTATGTGTCGGCGTTGATTTGTCTCAATGCGCGGAAGCCCACAATCGTCTTGGCTGGCATCCACTCAAATTGCCGAGGTGAATGCCATGGCAAATATCCTTTCAACAAACGATCTGAACGCGGAACTGAAGAAACAGGCCGTGGCGCTTGGCCTCAAGGTCAGCGACGCCAAGCAAGGGCTGGCGGGCGAGGCCGAATCCATTGGCGCCAAGTGGTGGCTGGGCGGCCGCAAAGTGAATTACAACATGTCGTGCCGTCTGGCGGAGCCGGATCATACCGTCCATTTCCGTGAAGCCGTGAGCGAGCGCAGCTGGGGCATCCCGCCGCCGACGCTGACGGTCGAAAAGACCACGGTCAGCGGCTGGAAACGATCCGGTGAGCGCACCGATGCCTCGGTCGGCGGCGGCGGCTCGCTCGATTACGCGCGCGTGCGCGACGCCGTCGAGAAGGCGGTCACAGCCTCGGGCTGGGTTTTCCATCTCGAAGGCGGACGCATGCCGTGATGGTCAGGCCTTTCAGCGCTTGCGCATCATGAATGCCTCGAATGCGGCCGCGCCTCGGCCGACTGAAGCCGCGCTTTGAACAGTTCGGCTTCGTCGTCGATGCGCGCGACGATCTCGTCGGGCGCGCCGCGCATCAACCGGCGCGACGCCAGCACGGCCTGCGGCGGCAGGCCGGCGATCTCGCGTGCGGCCTTCATCGCCTCGGCTTCGACCGCGTCGGGCGCGACAACCGTGTTGACCAGCCCGGCGGCTTTCGCCGCATCGGCATTCAACGGCTGGCCCATCACCAACAGCGAAAACGCGCGCGCCTGACCCATCAGCCGCGGCGCGATCAGGCTGGAGGCCGCTTCCGGCACCAGGCCGAGGCTGACGAAGGGCGTCGAAAACCGCGCTTCGTGGCTCGCCACCACGTGATCGCAATGCATCAGCATGGTGGTGCCGACGCCGACCGCGTTGCCCTGCACGGCGGCGACCAGCGGCTTTTCGCAGCGCGCCAGCGCATAGAGAAAGCGCAGGATCGGCGTGCCAAGTCCGGCGCCGCCCATTGCCGCCTGGAGAAAGTCGCCGATATCGTTGCCGGCGCAGAATGCGGTCGGGCTGCCGCCGATCAGCACGCAGCGCAACGCCGGGTCTTTGTCCGCGCTCTCGATGCCCGCCGCCATGGCGTCGTACATCGCCATGGTCAGCGCGTTCTTCTTTTCCGGCCGGTTCATCCGCACGGTGCGGACCGGTCCGTCGTCGGTGACCAGTGACGAGATTCGCGTCATTCTGCTATTCCGCTCAATGCGCGGCTTGCGCGCCGTTGACGCTCTCGGCGCCTTCGGTGACGCTGCGCTCGAGGCCGGTCGCCTGCACCGCGATGTTCTCGGCAAAGAACCGCGCCAGCGCGGTGCGCGCCGGCGCCGTCGCCGCTCCGCAAACTCGCCAGCGCTTGCTCCGCCAGCATGCAGCCGCCGGCGGCGTTGCCGAACAGCCGCAGATAGGGCGTGGCGCCGGCGAGCGCGGCCTCCGGCGATTTCTGCGCCAGCAGCCACAGCGTCGCCCGCTCAAGACTGTCGACCGCTTCGCCCAGGCGCGCGGCCGTCTCGCCGAAGGCCGGGGCATTGCTGGCTTGCACAGCCTTCACCGTCCGGCGCAATTCATCGAGATAGAGCGCGACCGTCTTGCCGCCTTGCAGCGGAACCTTGCGCGTCACCAGATCGATCGCCTGGATGCCGTTGGTGCCCTCGTAGATCGCGGCGATGCGCGCGTCGCGGAAATGCTGGGCGGCGCCGGTTTCTTCGACATAGCCCATGCCGCCATGCACCTGCACGCCGAGCGAGGCCACCTCGATGCCGATGTCGGTGGAGAAGGCCTTCGCCACCGGCGTGAGCAGCGAGGCGCGCTCATGCGCGATTTTGCGCTCAGGCTCGCTCTTGTCCGCGATGCGAGCGGTCGAGCGCGACGCCGGTCGCATAACAGATCGCGCGCGCCGCGCCGGTCATCGCGCGCATGGTGAGCAGCATGCGCTTGACGTCCGGATAGTCGATGATGGCGTGGCCGCTCTGCTTGCGGTCGCGCGCGTAGCTCATGGCCTGTTGCGTGGCGCGCTCGGCGATGCCGACGCCCTGCAGGCCGACCGCGAGCCGCGCCCGGTTCATCATGGTGAACATCGACGCCATGCCCTTGTGCTCCTCGCCGATGAGGAAGCCGACGGCGCCGCCGTTGTCGCCGTAGACCATGGTGCAGGTCGGCGAGGCATGGATGCCGAGCTTGTGCTCGACCGAATGCGCGCGCACGTCGTTGCGCGCGGCCAGCGATCCGTCGTCGTTGAGCAGAAACTTCGGCACCAGGAACAGCGAGATGCCCTTGGTGCCGGGCGGCGCATCGGGCAGCCGCGCCAGCACGAAGTGAATGATGTTGTCGGTGAGATCGTGCTCGCCGTAGGTGATGAAAATCTTCGAGCCGGTGATGCGATAGCTGCCGTCGCCTGCGCGCTCGGCTTTGGTGCGCAGCGCGCCGACGTCGGAGCCGGCCTGCGGCTCGGTGAGCTGCATGGTGCCCATCCATTCGCCGCTCACCAGCCTGCTGAGATAAGCCGCTTGAGATCCTCGGCGCCGTAGGCGGCGAGCGCGTCGATCGCGGCCATGGTCAGCACCGGGCCGATGCCGAAGGCCATCGAGGCCGAGTTCCACATCTCGACGCAGGCGGCGTTCAGCGCATGCGGCAGCTCCTGGCCGCCCCAGTCGGCCGGCGACGGCGAGCCCGTTCCAGCCGGCGGCGGCCCAGGCGGTATAGGCCTCCTTCCAGCCCGGCGGCATGGTGACGGCGCCATCCTTGAACGGGGTGCCGAATTTGTCGCCGACGCGGTTGAGCGGCGCGATGACGTCCGAGGCGAAGCGGCCGGCCTCCTCCAGCACCGAATCGACCGTTTCCTCGTCGAGATCGCCATAAAGCCCTTCCGCCAGCGCGGCTTTGAGCCCGGCGGCGTGTTTGAGCGCAAAAGCGATGTCGGCAACCGGCGCGCGGTAGGTCATGGCGCAATGTAACCAGGCGTGGGCGCGGGTCAAAGCGAGCCCCCGCGGCGCCATTGAAAAGGCACGTAGATTGCCGCCGGCCGGGCGTTGATCGGGCAGGGCACCGCCGCTATGGTCCGCCCGCCGCGCGCGAGTGAGTGCTTCGGCGCGGTATTTTCAGGCTCAGGCGCATGATCCCGAAAAGTGGGAACCGGTTTTCGGAAAGGATCATGCGCGACTAAGTTGGGGCGTAGCCAAGTGGTAAGGCAGCGGATTTTGATTCCGCCATCCCCTGGTTCGAATCCAGGCGCCCCAGCCAGCCAGTCCGGTCTCCGCTACTTTTGCGAGTGATGGCTCAAGAAGAGGCCGCTGTTAGGGGCCTCTTGCCTCGGGGTCGGTCTCTGCGGGTGCCTGAATTGAATCGATATTTTGGAATTGCCCGAAAGTCTCTACGCAGTTTCGGAAGAATTCCCGATTCGTGGAGATCCAGTGCAGACTCTGCAACCGACACTGGCGCCCCGGGATGCCAGTTATGGCAGCGCGTATTATTTACGTCGCTTGCGTGGGAACGGTCCAAGGTCGCTGTATTAGGTTGGCAGCTTTGAACGCATTGATCTCGCTTCGGAAGGATCTCGGTGAGATCGATATCGTCCCATCCGTTCAAGCAGGCGAGTTCGGCGCGCGGGATCGATCGTGAATTGAAAACGCAATTCGCCGCACACAATCGTTTGCCGCTCGAGATCGACCGTCACCGGCAATGCCGGCTCGCGCGCCAGCGCCAGCTGTTAACGCCGCACCTTCGGCGTCGGTCACCAGCGCCGTCAACAAACCGTTCTTGGTCGCGTTCTGCGAAAAGATATCGCCGAACGAGGGCGCGATGACGCAGCGGATGCCGTAGTCGTAAAGCGCATAGACCGCGGCTTCGCGCGACGAGCCGCCGCCGAAATTTCGTCCGCCGGCAATAATTTTCGCCTCGCGCCACGGCGACTTGTTCAAGGCAAAGTCCGGCTTTTCGTGGCCCTGCGCATCGAATCGCAAATCGTTAAACAGCACTTTGCCGTGCTCGCCTTTGCGCGGCAGCTTGAGATAGCGCGCCGGCAAAATCTGATCGGTGTCGATATTCTCGGCCGGTAGAGGGCAGGCGATGGCCGTGATGCGGGTGAATTTTTCCATACCTCAGGCCTTCCGCATCAAAGGCCGCATGTCGGCGAGATGGCCGCTGACAGCGGCGGCGGCGACCATCGCCGGCGACATGATATGCGTGCGGGCGCCGACGCCCTGGCGGCCGCGGAAATTGCGGTTGGTGGTCGAGGCGCAACGTTCGCCGGACGCCACCAGATCGCCATTGATGCCGACGCACATCGAACAGCCGGAGTCGGCCCATTCCAGTCCGGCGTCGCGGAACAGGCGGTCGAGACCTTCTTCTTCCGCCTGACGTTTGACGCTGGATGAGCCGGGCGACACCAGGCCCGGCACCTTGCTGACGCGATTGGCGAGAATGGCCGCCGCGGCGCGCAGATCCTCGATGCGCGCATTGGTGCAGGAGCCGATAAAAACCCGATCGATCGCGATATCGGTCAGCTTCTCGCCGGGCGAGAGGCCCATATAGTCGATGGCGCCGCGGATATATTTGGCACGCTCCGGATTTTGTTCGCGCGCGGGATCGGGAACGCGGCCATCGATCGGCAGCGCGTCCTCCGGACTGGTGCCCCAGGTGACAAACGGCGCCACCGTCGCCGCATCGAGCGCCACTTCACGGTCGAACGTTGCGCCGGAGTCGGATTTGAGTTCGATCCAATCTTGCTATGGCCTGGTCGAGCGCGTCGCCCTTAGGCGCGAACTCGCGACCTTTGAGATAGTCGAAGGTCGTTGCGTCCGGCGCCACGATGCCGCAGCGGCCGCCGGCTTCGATCGCCATGTTGCACAAGGTCATGCGGCCCTCCATCGAGAGCGCACGGATCGCGGAACCGGCGAATTCGATGGCATGGCCGCTGGCGCCATCGGCGCCGATCTTGGCGATGATGGCAAGCGCGATATCCTTGGCGCCGAGTCCTTCGGCCAGCTTGCCGTCGACGGTTATGCGCATGCGCTTCGGCTTTTTTTGCCACAGCGTCTGCGTCATCAGGACATGCGCCACTTCCGATGCGCCGATCCCGAAAGCAAAAGCGCCGAATGCGCCATGGGTCGAGGTGTGGCTGTCGCCGCAGACGATCAGCAGGCCCGGCAGGGTCAGGCCCAATTCCGGTCCGACGACATGGACGATGCCCTGGCGGCGATCTTTCAAGCCCGAACAGAGTAATGTTCTGATCGGCGGTATTCTTGTCGAGTTGGCTGACCATGCGCGCGATTTCGGGATTGGGAATTGATTTGTTGCGGTCCGCGCGTCGGCACGTAATGGTCGGCGACGCCGAACGTCAGCCCCGGCTCGGCAACCGATGGCGCCCCGTTCGGCAAGCCGGCTGAAGCCGTGAAACGATCCTTCGTGCACGTAGTGGCGATCGACCCAGAGCAAGCTCTCGCCATCGCGCTGCACGATCTCGTGGCTCGACCAGAGTTTGTCGAAGAGGGTCAGCGGCGCGTTCATGCGACTATTTAGCGCTTGAGGGGCATTGCAGTCGAACGGCCATATTGTATGCTAAATAATACCTAGTAAAGCGTCCGCCCTTTCACCAAGGCCTGACGCTGGATGCGGCGGGGGTTGGTGTGGCGGATCGGTTGCAGGAAGCCAAGGCGCGCCAAGTCTATCTCGTGTTGCGTGACCGCATCATGAGCGGCGCCATGATTTTCGGCGCACGGCTTCCCAATGAAAACGATCTGGCGCGGGTGCATGGCGTATCGCGCGTTACCGTGCGCCGCGCGTTGGGCGAATTGCAGCGCGAGCATTTGATCGAGCGGCGGCGCAGCGCCGGAACTCGGGTGGTGTACCGGCCATAGCCCTCGCGCATGACCGCCGACATCTCCGGTGTGTTGGCCAATCTGGCCGATATGGGCCGCAGCACCAAGGTGCAATTGCTGTCGTTCGACTATGTGCAAGCGAGCGGTGCGGCCGCCGAGGCGCTGGGCGCCGGCGAGCATGAAATGCTGCAGCGTTCGGTGCGGGTACGTTCGGTCGACGGGTTGCCGTTTTCCTATCTGCTCGCGCATGTGCCGGAACGGATCGGCGTCACCTTCAGCGCCAAGGACCTGGCCGACCGCCCGTTGCTTGAATTGCTGGAACGCTCGGGCGTCAAGGTCGAGCGTGCGACGCAACGGATTTCCGCAGGTCTTGCGGCGCCCGACGTTGCCCGCGCGCTCGGAGTCAAGACCGGCTCGCCGCTGATCGAACTGGTGCGCACCGTCTACGATCGCGATGGCCGCGGCGTCGAGCATCTGCATGCGCTGTACCGGCCGGATCGTTACAGCTTCGAATTCGATCTGGTCCGCTCCGGCGGCGCCAGAAAAAAGAGCTGGTCGGCGTTGCCGCTTGCGCTTCGCAAACCAACGAGAAGGTCGAAATCGTCTACCAACATTCCATTCATCTGAGCGAAAGGAAGGACATCATGTCGAACACCAACAATCGATTCAGTCGCCGCAAATTCCTGCAATCGTCCGCACTGACGGCCGCCGCGGCCGCGAGCGGCACGCTCGCCGCGCCGTCGATCTTGCGCGCCCAAGGCGGCGCCGTAAAAGTCGGATTCTTGCAGCCGGTATCGGGCGCATTGGCCTATTCCGGTCAGCAGGGCCGGCTTGGCGCATCGATCGCGGTCGAGGAAATCAACGCCGCCGGCGGCATCAAGGGCATGGGCGGCGCCAAGATCGAGCCGGTGCTCGGCGATGCGCAATCGACGCCGGAAGGCGGCAATGCCGAAGTCGAAAAGATGAATTCGGCCGGCGTCTCGGCCATCGTCGGCGGCTACGCCAGCTCGATCTGTCTTGCGACCACGCAGACCGCGGCGCGCTACGAACTGCCTTATATCGTGGACGTCGGCGTCACCGACGCCATCGTCACGCGCGGATTGAAGAACACCTTCCGCTTCGGTCCCGGATTTGGCGTGATCGCCAAGACCGCGCTCGCCAACCTTGTCGCCATCAACGACAAGGCCGGCAAGCCGGCCAAGACCGTGATGATCGTGCACGAGGATTCGGCGTTCGGCTCCGGTCTCGCCAAGCTGCTCAATGCCCAGCTTCCGCCGCAAGGCTTCGAAGTGTTGGAAACCATCCCGCATCCGACGCCGACGCGCGATTTCAACAACGTCGTGCTCAAGATCAAGGCGGCCAACCCGGACATCGTCATTCCGGCCAACTACTACAATGAGTATGTGCTGCTCGCGCGCACCATGCAGCAGCAAAAGGTGCGGCCGAAGGCGGCGATCTACTCGGTGCTCGGCGGCGCGGCGTCGTCCTACAAATTCGTCAAGGAATTCCCGGAGGCGGCGCAATACATCATGGATTGCAATCACTGGTTCGATCCGCGCAATCCGAAGGCACTGGCCCTGAAAAAGAAGGTCGAGGCGCAAGGCCAGTTCTTCACCTACGAGGTGTATATGAACTACAGCTGCGTGCTGCTGCTGGCGGACGCCATCGACCGTGCCAAGTCGGCCGACCGCGCCAAGATCACCGAGGCGCTCGCCAGCTCGACCTTCGCCGGCCACGTCATGCCTTATGGGCCGACGAAATTCGTCAACGGCCAGAACCAGGGCGCGGCGCCCGCCAACACGCAGGTGATCGGCAACGATATCCAGGTGATCCTGCCGGAAGCCTTCGCGTCGGCGAAGCCGGTTTATCCGTTGCCGCCGGCTTGATGAAGAGGCTCGTCGCAGCGGCGCCGAAAAGTCCCGGCGCCGCCGCGACGGCGCCGGCCTCGGCCGGGTGGCGCCCGTGCATTTAAGCATCCTCCTTCCTGCGATCCTCAACGGTCTGCTGACCGGCGCCGTCTACGCGCTGATCGCGCTCGGCCTGACGCTGGTCTATGGCGTGCTGCACATCATCAACTTCGCCCACGGCGCGATGCTGACGGCGGCGCTGTTTGCGGCATTCTTCATGCACAAACTATTCGGCATCGATCCTTATCTCGCCGTGTTCATTCTGATGCCGGCATTTTTTGCGCTCGGCTATGGCCTGCAGCGCTTCGTCATCGGCCCCGCGGCGCATGGCAATGACGGCAATATCCTTTTGGTGACGCTCGGCCTCTCCGTGGTCATTGAAAATGCGCTGCTCTATTTCTTTCGCGCCGATACCCGCACCATCGACGTCAGCTATGGCTTCGACGTCGTGCCGATCGCCGGCATGTTTCTCTCGACGCCGCGGCTGGCCGGATTTGCCGGCGCGGTCGTCGTCGCGCTGCTGCTGTGGCTGCTGCTGACATTCACCGATACCGGCAAGGCCATTCGCGCGGTGGCGAAGGAGAAGCTCGGCGCGCAATTGTCCGGCATCGATGTCGCGCATATTTACGCCGTGACCTTCGGCCTCGGAGCCGCCTGCGTCGCCATCGCCGCCTGCCTGTTGATTCCGACCTATTACGTCAATCCGCATGTCGGCAATGCTTTCGTGCTGATCGCGTTCACCACCGTGGTGCTGGGCGGCATGGGCTCGATCCCCGGCGCGCTGATCGGCGGGCTGTTCGTCGGCGTCGTCGAAAGTCTGTGCGGTCTTTATCTCGGTGAATCGCTCGGCCAGATCGGCATCTTCCTGATGTTCATTCTGGTTCTGCTGTTTCGGCCGAGCGGGTTGTTGGGAGAGCGGGCATGAGCCGCGCCGGCTTTCTCCCGATTGTCGCAGTGGTCGCGGCGCTGGCGTGCATTCCGTTCGTCACCAGTTCGAACGTCGTGCTCAACTTTCTCGTGGTCGCGCTGCTGCTCACCCTGGCGGGGCAGGGCTGGAACATCCTCGGCGGCTATGGCGGCCAATATTCGTTCGGCCACGCCGCGTTTTTCGGCACCGGCGCCTATGCGACGGCGATCCTGCAAGTGCGTTACGGCCTCAATGCCTGGCCGGCTTTCGCCATCGGCATTGCGGCGGGCGCGGGCGTTGGCGCCGTGATCGGCGCCTTGACGTTCCGCTCAGGGCTGCGCGGGTCATATTTCGCGCTGGTCACGCTGGCCTTTGCCGAAGTGCTTCGCATCGTCGCCAGCGTGGCGCCGATCACCGGCGCCGGCGTCGGCACCTTGATCAAGCTCGATCTCAGCGCGCGCGCGCTGCAATTCCCGAGCCGGGCGGCGTTCTATTGGTTCATTCTGGCGCTGGTCGCGGTGGCGCTTGTCATCACCCGGCTGATCGAGCAATCGCGCTTCGGCGCCTGGCTGGTGGCGGTGCGCGAGAACGAAGACGCCGCGCGCGCGCTTGGCGTCGACGCCACCCGCGTCAAACTGGGCGCCATGACGATATCGGCGGCGATGGCCGCGGCCGCCGGCTGCTTCTATGCGCAGTATTTCCTGTTCATCGACGCCGGCATTGCCTACGGGCCGTGGATTTCGGTCGAAGCGCTGCTGGCGCCCATCATCGGCGGCGTCGGCACGGTATTCGGGCCGCTGCTCGGCGCGCTGATGGTCAAGATGCTGGGCGAGGCGGCCAAGCAGTTCACCGGCGACGTGCCCGGCCTCGACCTTGTGGTCTATGGCGTCGTGCTGATTCTGGTGATTGCTTTCGCGCCGCGCGGCGTCGCCGGCATCATTGCGCAGCTACGCGGCTGGTTGATGCCGCCGGCCAAAAAATTGCGGGAGGCCGCGCATGGTTGAACCGATTTTGGCGGTCGAAGGTATTTCCAAGCAATTCGGCGGCTTGCGCGCGGTGCACGAGGCGTCGCTGAGCGTCGAGAGCGGCCGCATCACGGCGGTGATCGGGCCGAACGGCGCCGGCAAGACGACCTTGTTCGCCATGATCACCGGCTTCTTGACGCCGACCGCCGGGCGCATCGTCTACAATGGCGGCGACATCACCGGCATGCCCGCCGCACCGGCTGGCGCGGCAAGGCATCGCGCGCACGTTCCAGATCGTCCAGCCATTCGCCGGCCTGTACGGTTTTGGAAAATATCGCGGTCGGCTCTCATCTGCACATCGCCGGCCGCGCGGCGGCGCTCGCGGCTGCCGCCGATGTCGCCAAGCTGGTCGGGCTCGACGCCATGTTGCAACAGCCCGCGTCGACGCTGACGGTGTCCGGCCGCAAGCGGCTCGAATTGGCCCGCGCGCTGGCGACGACGCCGAAATTATTGCTGCTCGACGAAGTTCTCGCCGGCCTCAACCCGTCTGAAATTCGCGACGTGTTGCCGATCATCCGCGCCATTCGCGAACGCGGCGTGACCATCTTGATGATCGAGCATGTGATGCAGGCGGTGATGAGCCTCGCCGAGAAAATCTATGTGTTGGTGGAGGGCCGCGTCATTGCGCAGGGGCCGCCCGCGGCGGTCGCC
Source organism: uncultured Alphaproteobacteria bacterium (assembly GCA_963825015.1). Classification (GTDB taxonomy): domain Bacteria; phylum Pseudomonadota; class Alphaproteobacteria; order Rhizobiales; family Xanthobacteraceae; genus Pseudolabrys. The sequence continues at coordinate 64,660 of CAWGRN010000021.1, forward strand.
GCCGATCCGAAAGTGATCGAGGCCTATCTCGGCGCCGGCGCCGCGGCCCGGTTGGCGGGAGGCGCGCATGGCCTAATAGCCTGCGCGCTGAACCGCTTCTGCAAGTTCGCGGCTTGCACGCCGGCTACGGCGAAACCGAGATCTTGCGCGGCATCGATCTCGTGGTCGGGTCCGGCGACATCGTGGCCGTGCTCGGTTCGAATGGCGCCGGAAAATCGACGCTCAATCTCGCGATTTCCGGACTGGTTCCGGCCGCGCGGCGGCTCCATCGAGTTCGACGGCCGTTTCATCCACGACGCCAGCCCGTCCGCGATTGTCGCCTCGGGGCTGATCCACGTGCCGGAAGGCCGCCGCATTTTTCCCAACATGTCGGTCGCCGACAATCTCGATCTCGGCAGCTATCGCCGCGCGGCGAGCCGCCGCGCGGCGAACCGTGAGCAGGTTTTTTCCATGTTTCCGCGCTTGCGCGAACGCGCGTCGCAGCGCGCCGGTACGCTGTCGGGCGGCGAACAGCAGATGTTGGCGATCGGCCGCGGCCTGATGGCCGAGCCGAAACTCCTGATCCTTGACGAACCTTCGCTCGGCCTTTCGCCGCTGCTGGTGGAGGAAATGTTCGCCATGATCCTGCGACTTAACAAAGACGGACTCGCGGTGCTATTGGTCGAACAAAACGTGGTGCAAAGTCTCGACATCGTGCATCGCGCCTACATTCTCGAACACGGCAGCTTTGTCATGTCGGGCAGTGCCGCCGACATTCGCTCCAACGCCGATCTCAAGCGCGCTTTTCTCGGATTATAGCCATGACCCAACAGAACACGTTGCGCTCGCTGCTGTCGAAGCCGCCGATTGTGGTTGCTCCGGGCATTTACGATCCGCTGACGGCGCTGATTGCGACCCGGGCCGGTTTTCGCTCGCTGTATATATCCGGCGCGGCCATCGCCTATACGCGGCTCGGGCGGCCGGACATCGGGCTGGTGAGCATCACCGAAGTGGTCGAAACCGTTTCGCTGATCCGCGACCGCGTTGACGCCAATCTGATCGTCGATGCCGATACCGGTTACGGCAATGCGCTCAATGTCGAACGGACGGTGCGGCTGCTTGAGAAATCCGGTGCCGAGCGCAATCCAGATCGAGGACCAGGGCTTTCCCAAGCGCTGCGGCCATCTCGACGACAAGACGCTGATCCCGGCCGCTGAAATGGCCGGCAAGATCAAGGCCGCGGTCGACGCCCGCCATTCGAAAGACACGCTGATCATCGCGCGCACCGATGCGGTCGCGGTCGAAGGCTTCGATCAGGCTGTCGAACGCGCGCTGCATCTACAGGGATGCCGGCGCGGACGTCTTGTTTATCGAGGCGCCGAAGGCGCGAGAGGAACTCGCTAAGATCGTCAAGCAGGTCGGCCGCGCGCTGCCGCTGATGGCCAATATGGTCGAAGGCGGCAAGACACCGATGCTGTCGGCGGCCGAACTCGAAACGCTCGGCTTTTCGCTGGTCATTTTTCCCGGTGGCATCGTGCGTACGCTGGCCAAGACCGCGGGCGAATATTACGCCTCGCTCGCCGCCCATGGCAGCACCCAGCCGTTCCGCGATCGTATGTTCGATTTCGACGAACTAAACGGCCTGCTCGGCACGCCGGAAATAATCGAGCGCGGCAAGCAATATGAAGTGACGTCAGCGCCGAATAGCAAGAACCGCCAGTAAGCGAAGGAAAGTCTCGCTATGGACAAGGTTTTCGATACCATCATCAAGAACGCCCGAGTGGTTCGACCCAACAAGACCTCGGTCGATTGTCTTGATATTGCGGTCAAGGATGGAAAGATCGCGCGGCTCGGTCCGGAAATTCAGGCCGATCTCGCTAACAAGGTCTTTGACGCTAAGAATCGCCTCGCGTTCCCGGGTTGCGTCGACGCGCATATGCATATCGGCATTTATGCGCCGCTCGCCCAGGACGCGCTTTCTGAGAGCAAGGCCGCGGCGATGGGAGGAGTTACCTCTAGCCTGAATTACCTGCGCACAGGACACTACTATCTCAATCGAGGCGGCCCTTATCGCGAATTCATGCCCGAGGTGTACAAGCAATCGGAGGGGCGGTTTTGGGTCGACTACGGATTTCATCTTGCGCCGATCGAAGAGGCGCATATCGATGAAATGGAGTATCTGGTCACAGAACATGGCGTGACCTCGTTCAAGATTTTCATGTTCTACGGCGGCTATGGGCTGCACGGTGCATCGTCGCAGCAAAATGATTTTTTGATGATCGGGCCCGACGAGCGATACGACATCGCGCACTTCGAGTTCATCATGCGGTCGGCGCAGCGCCTGATGGCTAAATTTCCGGAGCAGGCCGCCCACATCAGCGTCAGTCTGCATTGCGAACTCGCAGAGATCCTGACCGCCTATACAAAGATCGTGGAACGCGAGGGCAAGCTGACCGGTCTGCATGCCTATAGTGCCGCGCGTCCGCCACATTCCGAGGGTCTTGCCATCTGGATTGCATCTTATCTGGCAAATGAAACCAATTGTCTGAACATCAATCTCTTGCACTTGAGTTCACGCAAAGCAGTCGATGCCGCGTGGACCATGCAGCAGGTCTTTCCGCATATTGCTTTCCGCCGCGAAGTGACTGTCGGCCATCTTCTTCTCGATACTGATTGCGAATGCGCCGTGCACGCGAAAGTCAATCCGCCAATCCGCCCGCGCGAGGACGTTGAGGCGCTATGGCAGGCGGTGCTTGACCGAAAAATCGACTGGATCGTCAGTGATCACGCTTGCTGTTCGGCCGAGCAGAAGTGGTCAAAAGACGACCCAAACAATATTTGGCTGGCCAAATCCGGGTTTGGCGGCACCGAATATCTCCTCTCAGGCGTTCTGAGCGAGGGCAGCAAGCGCGGCATGTCATATAATCACATGGCCGAGCTTTTGAGCTGGAAGCCGGCGCAACGTTTCGGCTTGCCAAGCAAGGGAGATATCGCTCCAGGCTATGACGCGGATATTGCGATCGTTGATCCGCACGAAAGCTTCGTGGTGCGCTCCGCCGAAGTCTGAATCCGTACAAGGCTACTCGCCGTTCGAAGGCGTCGAACTCAGCGGACGGGTGAAGAGCACGTTTTTGCGCGGCGAACTTGTCTACGACAACGGAAATATCGTTGGACCGGCTCGCGGCAAATATCTGCGGAGATGAGAAGTCACTCACCGGCAATTGTTTATTTTCAATGCCGCTGACGCGTGGGATATCATGGGCACGGTCGTCGTTGCACCGAAGGAGAATTTCGACACGCAGGTGCCGCTGCTAATCGTTGGCGCCGGTGCTGCCGGATTATGCGCAGCGCTCGCGGCAAAAGAGGCCGGCGTTGAGCCCCTCATCATTGAGCGCGATGCGGTGCCCGCAGGTTCGACTGCTCTGTCGGCGGGGCTCATTCCAGCGGCAGGCACGCGCTTTCAACGCGAGAAGGCTATCGTCGGACAGTCCGAAATCGTTCGCCGCTGATATCCAGCGCAAGGCGCACAACGAAGCTGACGTCGTGATCGTCCACGCCGTAGCGAAAAACGCAGGCCCGACAATGGAATGGCTAGCGGATCGCCACGGTCTGCCGTTGGACGTCATCGATAACTTCAACTATCCGGGCCATTCGGCGATGCGAATGCATGGTCTGCCAACGCGCACCGGCTTGGAAATGATCAATCGTTTGCGCAGCGCAGCCGAGGCCAGCGGTATTTCCATTATTCCCGAACGCGTTGCCGAGGTGCTGTTGACCGGGCCCGATGGCGGCATTCGCGGCGTGGAGATCGTTCGCGGCGACGGTACGCGCGAGCGCATCGGCTGCGATGCCCTCATTCTTGCTTGCAATGGCTATGGTGGCAACGGCGATCTCGTCCGCCGCCTTATTCCTGAAATGGCGAATGCGCTTTATTTCGGCCATCCAGGCAATCGCGGGGATGCCGTCTTATGGGGTGAGGCGCTTGGCGCGCAACTGGCTCACCTCGGCGCCTATCAAGGTCACGGCTCGGTCGCGACGCCGCACAATATTTTGATCACCTGGGCTGTGATCATGCAGGGCGGCATTCAGATTAATAGCGAAGGCCGGCGCTTCTGCGATAAATCCCAAGGCTATTCCGAGCAGGCGGCGGAAGTTCTTCGCCAACCTAATGGTGTCGCATGGAGCGTTTTCGACGCGCGCATTGCCGAAGTCGCCAGGCAATTTGAGGACTTCCGCGATGCCGAGCGTAGTGGCGCGATCTTGGCGGCCGATAGTATTGAAGGACTGGCTAATGCCATTCACATGCCCGTGGCCATTTTAGCCGCTGAATGGGCCGAAGCCGAGGCAATCAAGACAAAGGGCGGGCAAGATCGTTATGGACGCCAATTTGCCCCCGAACAGCGCTGCGCGCCGCCATTTCACGCGGTCAAAGTGACCGGAGCGCTGTTTCACACCCAAGGCGGTCTCGCGATCGACGTCGCATGCCGCGTGAAGCGCAAGAATGGCACGGTATTCCCAAATCTGTTTGCGGCCGGTGGCGCAGCGGCCGGCGTTTCGGGCTCGACGGCGGCAGGCTATCTGTCCGGAAATGGCCTTCTGACGGCGACCGTGCTCGGCCGTTTGGCGGGACAGGCGGCTGCGGCACAACTGGCTGAGTAGGGTGCATTGGACGTAAAAGCTGCTGTTCCCGTTTGATTCAGCTTTGTCGCGAGAAGTCTCCGCATCGGTTTTGGTCGAAATAACCCGAAATTCCTCCGAAAATTCAAATAGAGAATTTCAAACGGCCACCCGGCGGTTCAAATCCAGAGTGGTCAGCCAGCTCATTTACTGATTGTGTTGGAGTTTTTCGCTTCGCGGTTTTCCGACTGTTTTCATTCTGAAACGGCGTTCCGCTGCCCGCGCAATGTCTGTTCTTATCCCAACAGCGGCCGAAGCAAAAAGGGTTCCACCTTTGAGCCACGTCAATGCACGAATCTGATTTTCGAAATAGACGGTCCGTTCGGGAGGTAACAGTCGCGTCAGCGAGGCAAGTCGCGTGACGGGTAAGGGGAGAAAATACTAATGGAAGAGCCCGGCCTCGATAAACGACACCGCGACAAGAACGGCGAAATCAGCAAAAAGCACGGCAACACACTAATTTCGACCCTGCGTCAGACTTATGGGCAGGGTTTTGCTCCCGGACAACTCGGCCACAAGAGACTGAACGAAATCCTCCACGAGTTAGACGTCGCGTCGCTGAGCCAGCTCGTCAAAGGTTTGCCGCCGCCCCCGTATGTGTGACTAAGCCCCGCCCTCCGCGAGGAAACGTCGGTCTCGTCATTAGGTCCGCAATTGCGTTGCGAACGATGTGGCTACGTCAACGCACGCCCAGGCAAACTGGAACGAACACACGGAAGATCAAGGCCAAGGGGCGTGTATTGCGGCCGATCTCGTTGGCGGAGAAGGATTTGCCGTGGATGCCAGCCTGATCCAGGCTGACGCCAACAAGCAACGCTCAATCCCAGGCTCAGAATGGCAAAAGACACGCGATCCCGCGACCGCGAGCCGCGCCGTGAAGGAGTATCTTGCAACCCTCGATGACGCGGCCTTTGGTGCAGCAAGCGAGGTTAGGCCGAAGTTCGTCTCGCCGTCTGATCCAGCTGCACAATGGACCGGCGCAATGCGGGGACCGGCCTTCTTCGCCTATGTCGACAACTATCTGATCGACTTGAAGTTCGGCGTCATCATGGACGTGGAAGCCTCTCGCGCTATCCGCCAAGCGGAAGTTGGCGCGGCCAAGACCATGATCGATCGAACCGAGAGGCGCTTTGGATTGAAGCCCAATCGGCTCGCGGCCGATACGGCGTATGGGTCGGCGCCGACCCTTGATTGGCTTGTCAACGACAAGAAGATAGCGCCGCACATTCCGGTCATCGACATGGCTAAACGCGAAGATGGCATCTTCTCGCGTGAGGATTTCACCTATGACAAGGCGCGCGACGTTTACACCTGTCCGGCGGGAAAGCTTCTCACCACGACTGGCAGGATTAGAGACGATGACATGCGCCCGTACCGCGCCAGCAAACTCGATTGCGATATCTGCTCATTGAAGATGCAATGCTGTCCGAAGGATACATCACGAAAATTCTCCGCAGCATCTACGAGGAGGCCCGAGACGTTGCTCGTGCGATCGCCCGCACAGCGCCTTTGAGCAATCTAGTCGCGATCGAAAACGCATTGAGATGCTGTTCGCCCCATCTCAAGCGCATTCTGCGGCTCGGGCGTCTGCGATTACGTGGGCCGTGCGGTGCTCAGTTCGAGTTTACGCTCGCGGCTATCGCCCAGAACTTACGTCGGCTTGCAAAATTTATAGCCAGGCCACCACCAGAGGTCGATGCATGTCCTGCGTGATCAATGGAGGCAAGAGGCATCAGCCAGGTCGATGCTGCCGTCCTCAAAGAGGCGGCTGACGGGAGCCGTTTCAACAAATCGCAACAATCGCCTCGCGACCACAATCGCCGACTTCTGCAACAAAATCTGCCAATAGGCGACATCACGCGCTGGTCTTAAAATGAAAGAGGCCGCTCACCGAGTTCGCCTCGATTTAACCCCGCATGTCGTTCATTGCGACGAATAAAACGACAAGGCGACGGCTGCGACCGAAAACAACCCTAGAAGCATCCGGCCGCTGGCACACTTTTTTGATATGGGTCAACATGCGTCAGAGGTGCTTCGGATAGATGTCTGTCTTCTCTGGTAATGTACACTAAGTGCAAGAATCTGTGCGCAACAAGCTGCAAATCATGCACCAGAACTTGACTGAATGACCGACGTGGACAATCGGCATCCTCGCGTCTTGGTGTGGGACCTACCCACGCGTGTTCTTTCACTGGCTTCTGGTTGCCGCGACCAGCGTCGCGATCATGACCGGCTTTGTCTTGCCGCAGTGGTGGCTCAGCGCCCATCGTTCGGCTGGCTACGCGATCATCTGTCTGCTGGTTTTCCGTTTCGTCTGGGCCGCATTCGGCTCCGAGCACAGCCGCCTCGGCAGCTTCACTTATTCGCCATCGGAAACGCTCGACCATCTACGCGGCGTATTGTTGCTCAGTCCGCGCCACTACATCGGCCACAATCCGGCCGGCGCATTGATGATTTTCGCTCTCGCCGTCGTGCTGTGCCTGCTTGTTGTCACCGGCCTGTTGACTGAGGCCGGCGAAGAGAAGATCGGACCGCTTGCCGGCATTACGACTTACGCTGTGGGCAATACCGCGAAGACCATCCACGAAGTGCTGGTCTGGATTCTCGCCAGCATGGTGGCAGGCCATCTCGCGGGCGTAATTGTCGAATCCGTGCTCACCCGCGAAAACCTCGTCACCTCAATGATTACCGGATGCAAGACGTTACGCGAGGGCACCCACCTGCTGGCGTATCGCCGTCCACGCTGGCGCGCCGCATTGGGAAGCTGGGTGGTTGTAATCGGCGTTGGGGCGCTGACACTAACGCTGCTCGGGCGATTGCCGCCGAAAGGAATTCCGGCGACCACCGCCAACGCTGCCTATACGCGCGTATGCGGCGCCTGCCATGCGCCATATCATCCGAGTCTTCTGCCGGCCGCTTCATGGCAGGCCGTGCTGGGTCAGCTCGACAACCATTTCGGCAGGGATAATTCAGGCCTGCCGGCACCAGCGCTCGCCGAGATCGCAAAGTTTCTTGCCAGCCATGGCGCCGAAGCCTGGGACAATGAGATCGGCATCCGCTTCCGCGTGGTTACGGTAAGCGAGCCGCGACGCATCTCGGCAACGCCGGCGTGGCAGAGCAAGCACGCACTGGTGCCCGCATCATGGTTTACCCGAGAGGCGGTCGGCAGCAAAAGCAATTGCAGTGCTTGTCACAGCGACGCCGCTAGCGGCCGCTTCGACGACGCAAAGATCTCCGTTCCAAAAGAGTAAACACGAACAATATCCGAAAGCTTTTCACATGCCAAAGCGGCGCCTAAACTTCTGTGAACACCAATAGAAACTTCATAATATCGCTGTGCTGCCATTCATTATGAAATTGCGCCGTTGCCCAGCAATGATTTGATTTAATCCCCTCGCGTCAGTTGTGAGCGTGTGCCGTGGCAAGGCGGCGCTTTCCAGCGGGCACAAGTCCCGTCCGGCAACCGCTCGAGCAAACCGCCAATGGCGCAGTTGGGTCATAAGCGGACAAACCCGCCGAGGGCTAAACCCCTCCGATGTCCGCTATGGTCCGAAAGCAGAAATTCGCCGCATGGACCTCGATATCCAGGAGTAAGCAGAACGAGCTCGGCAGCGTTGGATGGCAAAGGCTGTAGGTTGCGCTACTTCAACTCTACCGTCATGGGATTGTATGAGTAGAGCCAGTTATTCCGGTCGGCGCCTTCATCACGACGGGCAAAGGCCTCACGCATATCCGCTTTTGTGCGCAGATGAAAAAGGCGACGGTTATCGCTCGACTGGATGACGATCTTGGCGGTACGGTCAATGCGATTACGTTGATAAAGCTGAAGCGCTTTTGGGATTTCACTTTCCATGGCCAACGCGCGCGCAAGCACGGCGCCGTCCTCAATTGCCATTACCGCGCCTTGAGCGAGATAAGGCAGTGTAGCATGCGCGGAGTCGCCCAATAGTGTGACGCGTGCAGTACTCCAGTTCGAAATCGGCAACCGATTGTGCAATGACCAACGATAGCATTTATCCTTGTCGGCTTCGTCGATGACGGTCTGAATGGTCGCATGCCAGCCCCGATAGTCCGCTTTTAGTCTCTCCCACGGCATCTTGATAGTCCACGACTCGTCGAAAATTTCGTCAGTCTCGACAATGCCGACAAAATTCAACAGCGCGCCGCCACGCACGAAATAGCATACAGCATGCCCGCCAGGGCCCATAAAGACTGACATGACAGGCTCGATGAAATTTTGCGGCAGGCGCTCAATTGGTACGGTGATGCGCCAAGCTGCATCGCCAGTGTAGCGAGCCGGCACCTCGCCGATGATCTGACGGCGGACAACAGATTTTAACCCATCAGCACCGATCAGTAGGTCACCGCGCGCCGAGGTGCCGTTGGAAAAGTTTAACTCGACGCCGTCGCCCGATTCCGAAAATCCGATAACACGGCGGTTGAGCCGCACCACGTCGGATTTTAGCTCGGAAGCTTTCGCAGCAAGAATGTTTTGAAAATCAGCGCGATGAAGTTGAAAATAGGGCGCGCCGTGCAACCGCTCGTGCTCGTCCGCCAATGAGAACCGATAAATCTCCTCGCCTGTGTCATGCAGCCGGAATACGTAAGCGCCCGGTCGGACCCCGGCCTTCGCGATAGGTTCTTCAAGGCCGAGGCTCCTTAAAGCATGCATGGCGTTGGCACTTATCTGAATGCCAGCGCCCACCTCTTCGAGCTGCGGCGCCTGTTCGTAGATCTCGACATCATGACCTTGCTTCATCAGAAACGAAGCGGCGGCTAGGCCTCCGAGACCAGCACCGACGATGAGAATTTTGTGTTCAGGCATTTTCATCAATTGCAGCGTATAGTGGCGAACCACATATGGGCGAACGTGTCGCTCGTTTGACGGTAGCAATCAAGCGGTTTTCGAATCCGCGTCCACCCATGGAAACTACCAACCCCGTACCTGACTGAATTAATGGGCGGGTGTTGAGAGTGTGCTTGCGGGTAGCCGATGTCCGCTTCTCTAATCGGCCGGTTTGGGTCAAGCACTTTCAGGCTATCCACCACTGCAGTGTCGATGTCGCTCACGGGCTCGCGCTTCTCTTCGGAATCGGCACCAAGGCCCTTGTATGGGGCTTTTTTAGTCAGGTGATACACACGCAGTTGTCGCAGCGAAATCGCGTGTCTCGTCAGTCCGTTGGCGGCCAAGGGTATTCAGCTTAGTATCCAGGCGCCCCAGCCAGCCGGTTCAATTGCGGCATTAAACCAAGCGGTGCGGGCCGGAGCCGGCATCCTGCAGTATTTCATTGCAAAGCAGTACGATAATCTTGTG
>CAWGRN010000022.1:0-575000 GCA_963825015.1 uncultured Alphaproteobacteria bacterium
CAGCCAAAGGCGCCGATCAATCCGACGCCGAGCGGCGAAAACAGGAATTGCCCGAAAGAACCGGCGCCGGTGCCGACGCCAAAGGCCAGCGAGCGCCATTCTGCCGGCAGCAGTTTGCCGAAGCCGCCGATCACGACCGTGAACGAACACGCCGATAGCCCGAAGCCGACCAGAACGCCGGCGGTGAGATCGAGGGTGCCGGGCGTTGTCGAATAGGCCATCAAGCCGATGCCGGCGGCGTATAAAATCGCGCCGAAGGCGAGCACGCGGTTGGTGCCGTATTTGTCGGCGATGGCACCGGCGAAAGGCTGGCCGACGCCCCAGAGCAGATTCTGGATCGCCAGCGCCATCGCGAAGACCTCACGGCCCCAGCCGTAAGTCGCCGACATCGGCGTGAGGAAAAAGCCGAGCGACGATCGCGGTCCGAAGCTGATCATGGCGATCAGGCAGCCGCTGACAACGATGACAAGCGGCGTGCGCCACCCCAAAGTCGTGGCCGGCTGGTCCGCTGCTGCTGGCACCGTCATCTTTAGGCCGCTCCCGCCGGATTCATGCCGCCTGCGCCGTCAAAACATAGGCCGCAAGCGGGGCCGGAACATAGGGCGTTCGCGGGCCGATCCAAAACGAATATTCGTGATCGCAAGCATTTGCCCGGCGCATGGCTCACGCCAAACCGAGGCTATTCCGCTACAGTTTCTTGGCTTCCGCCTCGGTAACCTTGGCGTCGCCCCAGCTCGGCTCGGCCGAACCATTGCCCCAGGCGCGCGGGCGATAGAAGATCAGCCCGCCCAGCCGATCCATTTTCTTCATCTCGCCGACCCAATTCGGGTGCGCCCAGTAGTCGTGATAATGGGTGGATTTTGCGACGTCCGGCATCCACAGCTTGCCGTCGAGCACGTCGCGCGCGATGCGCTGGGCGCGCACCCAGGCATCCGGTTCGACCACGGCCTTGGATTTGCCGTCGCACGCAAATGTGAATTGGCAGGACAGATGGCGGTTCGAGTTCTGGTAGACCACGCCGCAGACGTCTTTGGGATAGAACGGCGAAAATACCCGGTTCATCACCACCTGAGCGACCGCGATCTGCGCCCGTACCGGCTCGTCACGCGCTTCGAAATAGACCGCATTGGCGAGGCATTTTTCGGCCTTGGCACGAACAGGGCCGGTCAGCGCCAGGCGCTGCGCCGGCGAGCGCGGATGCTGGTCGACCCCGGTGACCTCGCCCTTTTTGGCAATGGTTTCGCCGGCAATGCCGTCGCTTGGCTGCGGCGGGCGGAGCACGGATTCTTTGAGATCGGGATCGCCGGTCGCGCGCGAGGCCATGACGACCGGCGCCTGGCCCGGCGCCCACGGCGCGATTGATTCCTGTTCCACCGCCAACGGATTGGCACCGAAGAACACGCCGCCGTCATTCTTGCCCGCGCCGAAATCGGGCACCAGGGCGGTGAAATTGGTCGGGCTGCTCTCGATATGCGCGAGATCGATACCGTCGGCGGCCATTCCCGCGCCGGCGGCCTCGGGGATTTCATATTCCGGATTCGGCTCAAAGCGGTCGTCGGATTTGCCGCTATCGAGCGCCGCATCGATCTGCGCTTCCGGCACCGGCTCGATTGCAAGGGCGGGCGGCAATGGCGGCAGCGGTTGGCGCGCGCGCGAGATCGCCGAGTCGCCTTTGGTCTTGCGGTTGACGGTGGGAAATTGCAGCGGCGCGCCGGCATCGCCGAGCGGCTGCGAGCCGATCGATCCGGTGATGTCGGTCGGATCGAAATTCGCCAGCGCGTAGAGCGGCGGGTGCGGGATCGCGGTGCCGATCGGCCGCGGCAGACTGAACATGGCGGCGTGAATGGTCCCGAACGGCGACGCGATCAAGCGCGCCCGCGCCCGCTCGGCCACCGCCGGCTGGCGCGCCAGCAGCGCGCCGAGATCCTGAAAGCCGATCGTGTTGGGCAGCAGGCAAAAGACCGCCGCGCCAAAACCGATTTGCGCGAATTTCCGCTGCCGAAAGCTCAGCCGTCGACGCCTACGCGAAACTGCCATGCGTCCGCTCACGCCACCACGCAACAAACTGCCTGCCCACGCCTGCCGCCTGACTGGCGACAATGCGACAGGTTTTTTTATGGACTGATTAACCTTGCGAAGCTGTTAACCGGCAAAGCTGTTTACCGGTTTGGACTTGATCCGGCCCGGCCCGACGGCGGATTCGTAAACGCTTCGTCAATTGGCGGATAATAATTGTTAACTATATCGCAATCGCTGTTGCCCATTATCGCGGCAGCAATTTTACCTCCGGGCCGGCTATGCGAATTTTCACCCTGCTAACGAACATTGCGGGCGAGGCCATTCTGATGGCCGGCTTGTGCATCGCTTGCATTGGCGCTGGTCGGCGCGTTTTACCGGCGCCAGTTGACGCAAAACCGCCGCTTGTCGACCGCGGTCAACAACATGTCGCAAGGGCTGAACGTGTTCGATGGGCACGGCCGCATCACCTTGCTCAACCAGCGTTATCTGGAGATGTACCAGCTCTCGCCCGACGTCGTGAAGCCGGGCTGTTCGCTTCAGCAATTGATTCAGCATCGCAAGGACACCGGCCTGTTCGCCGGCGACGTCGAACCCTATTGCCGCAAGATCATCGACGAGATGACCCAAGGCAAGAGCATGTCTCATTACGTGCAGGCCAGCGACGGCCGCATCGTGCTGGCCAAAAACGAACCGCTGCCGGGCGGCGGCTGGGTTTCGACCCACGAAGACGTCACCGAACAGCGTCATGCCGAACAAGAACGCGCCGCCATCCGCGGCCAGGAGCAGCGGCGCGCCACCATCGACACGGCGATCGCGACATTCCGCCCGATGGTGGAAAAACTTCTGTCGAGCGTGAGTGGCAGCGCGACCGCCATGCGCTCGACCGCCGGCACATTGTTCGGCTCCTCCGACAAGACCTCGCAGCGCGCCGAAAGCGCGGTGCAGGCGTTCCACGAGGCTTCCGCCAATGTGGAAACCGCGGCGGTGGCGGCCGACGAGCTGTCGCATTCGATCGCCGAGATCAGCCGTCAGCTCACGCATACCAGCAACATCGTCGAACTCGCCACCAGCGAGGCCCGCTCAACCGACGGCGAGATCGCCGGCCTCGCCGAAGGCGCACAGAAAATCGGCGACGTCATCAAGCTGATCCGCAATATCGCCGGCCAGACCAATCTCCTGGCGCTCAACGCCACCATCGAAGCCGCGCGCGCCGGCGAAGCCGGCCGCGGCTTCGCGGTGGTCGCCTCGGAAGTCAAATCGCTGGCGGTGCAGACCGCCAAGGCGACCGAAGAAATCGCCAATCATATTCTTGGCGTGCAGAATTCGACCTCCAGCGCGGTCGATGCGATCCGCCAGATCGCCGCGCGCATGCAGGAAATCAATCAGTTCACCTCGGCGGTCGCGGTCGCGGTCGAGCAGCAGAATTCGGCGACCGGCGAGATTTCGCACAATGTCGCCAGCGCCGCGCAAGGCACCGGGCACGTGGTGGCGGTGCTGGGCGATGTCGCGGGCGCGGCGACCGAAACTCGCGCCTCGGCCGAGGTCGTGCGCGATGCTTCGGCAACCGTCGAAACCGCGGTCGCCAATTTGCGGCTTGAGGTCGAAGACTTCCTCGCCAAGGTCGCGGTGTAGATCCGCGCTGGGACTACAGCGCGGCCGCTTGCTCTCTTCCCCTCTCCCCTTGAGGGAGAGGGTGGCGAGCGCGGAGCGATAGCGAGCGCGAGCCGGGAGAGGGGTATTTATCTAACGAGAAGCGGGCCCCTCTCCCGCCCTCGCTCGGCTTCGCCTCCGCTCGGGCACCCTCTCCCTCAAGGGGAGAGGGGAAGCGCGCATACGGCTCGTTCAATTTCTAATTGCAACGCTGTTATCAACCTGCGCCGCGACCCTACGCCTGGCTTGCCGCCGTCTTGCCCAAGGCCGCTTGCGCCGCGGCGAGCCGCGCGATCGGCACGCGGAACGGCGAGCACGACACGTAATCGAGCTTCGCCTCGTGGCAGAACGCGACCGACGACGGATCGCCGCCGTGTTCGCCGCAGATGCCCACTTTAAGCTTGGGGCGAACCTTGCGGCCGCGCTCGACGCCGATGCGCACCAGTTCGCCGACGCCCTGCTGGTCGATCGACACGAACGGGTCGGCCGGCAGAATGCCGCGCGCGGTGTAGATGCCGAGGAAGCTCGCGGCGTCGTCGCGTGATATGCCGAACGTGGTTTGGGTGAGATCGTTGGTGCCGAACGAGAAGAACTCGGCGGTCTCGGCGACTTCGCCGGCCATCAGACAGGCGCGCGGCAGTTCGATCATGGTGCCGACCTGGTAATTGAGCTTGGCGCCGGTCTCCTTGGACACGGCCACCGCCATGGCATCGATGCGCGCCTTGACCAGATCGAACTCGGCCTTGGTGGCGATCAGCGGCACCATGACTTCCGGCACCACCGGCTTGCCGGTGCGTTTGGCGGCTTCGACCGCGGCTTCGAAAATGGCGCGGGCCTGCATCTCGGCGATTTCCGGATAGGCGATGGCGATGCGGCAGCCGCGGAAGCCGAGCATCGGATTGAACTCGGCGAGTTCGCGCGCCCGGTCGGCGAGCTTTTTCGGATCGGCGCCCATGGCGGCAGCGACCTCGGCGATTTCCTCGTCGCCATGCGGCAGGAACTCGTGCAGCGGCGGATCGAGCAGGCGGATGGTCACCGGACGCCCCGCCATGATCTCGAACAGCGCGACGAAATCGGCGCGCTGCATCGGCAGCAATTTGGCGAGCGCTACGCGGCGCGCCTTCTCCTCGTCGGCGAGAATCATTTCACGCACCGCCTGGATGCGCTCCTCGTCGAAGAACATGTGCTCGGTGCGGCACAGGCCGATGCCTTCGGCGCCGAAGCGCACCGCCGCTTTCGCATCGGCCGGGGTGTCGGCATTGGCGCGCACGCCGAGCTTGCGCACCTTGTCGGCCCAGCCGATCAGCGTGGAAAATTCGCCGGACAGCATCGGCTCGACCATATCGACCTTGCCGGCCAGCACCTGGCCGGTGGAGCCGTCGACGGTGATGAAGTCGCCTTTTTTGAAGGTCTGTCCGCCGGCGGTCATGGTGCCGGCGGCATAATCGACGCGCAACGTGCCGGCGCCCGAGACGCAGGGCTTGCCCATGCCGCGCGCCACCACCGCCGCATGCGAGGTCATGCCGCCGCGGGTGGTGAGGATGCCTTCGGCCGCATGCATGCCGTGGATGTCTTCGGGCGAGGTTTCCACCCGCACCAGAATGACCTTGTGGCCGTCGGCCTTGAGCTGCGCCGCCTCGTCGGACGAGAACACGATCTCGCCGGAGGCCGCGCCGGGCGAGGCCGGCAGACCGGTCGCGACCACGCGGCGGTGCGCGCGCGGATCGATGGTCGGATGCAACAACTGATCGAGCGACAGCGGCTCGATGCGCAGGATCGCTTCGTTCTTGGAGATCAGGCCTTCATTGGCGAGTTCGACCGCGATGCGCAGCGCAGCCTTGGCGGTGCGCTTGCCGTTGCGGGTCTGCAGCATCCACAGCTTGTTCTGCTCGACGGTGAATTCGAGATCCTGCATGTCGCGGTAGTGGCGCTCGAGCACGTTGTAGATGCGCGTCAGCTCGGCATAGGCCTTGGGCAGCGTGTGCTCCATCGACGGCTTGTCGGAGCCGGCCTCGACGCGCGCCGCTTCGCTGATTTCCTGCGGCGTGCGGATGCCGGCGACAACGTCTTCGCCCTGCGCATTGATGAGGAATTCGCCGTACAGCTTTCTTTCGCCGGTCGAAGGATTGCGCGTGAAGGCAACGCCGGTCGCCGAGGTGTCGCCCATGTTGCCGAACACCATGGCCTGCACGTTGACCGCGGTGCCCCAGCTTTCCGGCACGTTGTGGATGCGCCGATAGGTGATGGCGCGCGCGTTCATCCAGGAGCCGAACACCGCGCCGATCGCGCCCCAGAGCTGCTGCTCCGGGTCCTGCGGGAAGTCCTGTCCGAGTTGGTCCTTGACGCGCTTCTTGTAGCGCACGACCAGTTCGGCCCAGTCGTCGGCGTTCAGGTCGGTGTCGAGCGAGTAGCCCTGCTTTTCCTTGTGATGGTCGAGCAATTCCTCGAAATGCTCATGGCCGACGCCGAGCACCACGTCGGAATACATGGTGATGAAGCGGCGGTAGCTGTCATAGGCAAAGCGGCGGTCGCCGGACTTCTTCGCCAGCGCTTCGACGGTCTCGTCGTTGAGGCCGAGATTGAGCACGGTGTCCATCATGCCCGGCATCGAGGCGCGGGCGCCGGAACGAATCGAAACCAGCAGCGGGTTGGTCTTGTCGCCGAAGGTCTTGCCGGCGATCTCGCCGACCCGCGCCAGCGCCTTGGTGACCTGGGCGGCGAGCTCCTTCGGGTATTGCTGCTTGTTGGCGTAATAAAACGTGCAGACCTCGGTGGTGATGGTGAAGCCCGGCGGCACCGGCAGCCCGAGATTGGCCATTTCGGCGAGCCCCGCGCCCTTGCCGCCCAGCAGGTTGCGCATATTGGGCTTGCCCTCGGCTTTGCCGCCGCCGAAGGCGTAGACCCATTTGCCTTTTGACAATTTCCCGGCCGGGCGCGCTGGCGGCTTTTTGGCCTTGGATGCCTTGCGGACCGGCCGGTTTCGTGCGTTTTGCGCTGACGCTGGATTTTTTGCGTTTAGCCATGGGTCAAAAATCTGTTGGAGGGGCGGACAGCTCTTAAAAGCACCGCCGCCCCGGCCGACGCAAGCCCGGATTCTCGCTTATTTGATTGCGGCTAAGTCCAGGCCTAGCGGATGATCCCGAGCCCGATGATGCCGACGATGATCAGGTAGGCGGCGACGATGAAATTGAGCAGGCGCGGCACCAGCAGGATGGCGATGCCGGCGATGAGCGCGACGATGGGGGCGAGGTGAGTGACGCCGATGACCATGGGGGCTGTCCTTTGGGTTGGAGGCGTGGAAGCAACTGCGTGGCGGGCGGAAGAGTTCCGCCCGAATTAGCCTTCGATCTTGGAAAAATCCGCCACCGCGCGGGTGGCTTCGCGGATTTCGTTGAGCAGCTTGAGCCGGTTTTCGCGCAACGCCTTGTCGTCGACATTGACGGTGACTTTTTCGAAGAAGGCATCGACGAAGGGGCGCAACTTCGCCATCGCGCGTCATGGCGGCGGCGAAGTCTTCCTTGGCGACGGCGGCGGAGGCATCCTTCTTGGCGGTGGCGACGGCGTCGATGCAGCGCCTTTTCTTCCGGCTCGGCCAAAAGCTTGGCGTCGGGCGCGCCGGAATAGCTCTTGGCGTCCTTCTTCTCCTCGATGCGCAGGATGTTCGACGCGCGCTTGACGCCGGCGAGCAGATTCTTGCCGTCGTCGGTGTCGAGGAATTTGCCCAAGCGCTTCGACGCGGCGGACGATCATCAAGAGATCGTCCTGGCCTTCGAGTGCGAACACGGCATCGACGAGATCGTGCCGCGCGCCCTGCTCGCGCAGTTGGACTTTGAGGCGGTCGGCGAAGAAGGACAGAAGATCGGCATTCAGGCCCGCGATCTTCAGCAGATGCAAGCGCAGCGCGTTGTCTACAACGACGCGGATCACCCCCAACGCCGCACGCCGCAGCGCATAAGGGTCCTTGCTCCCCGTCGGCTTTTCGTCGATGGCCCAGAAGCCGACCAGCGTGTCGATCTTGTCGGCGAGCGCGACCGCGATCGACACCGGATCGGCCGGCACCATGTCGTCCGGGCCTTTCGGCTTGTAGTGGTCCTCGCAGGCATGGGCGACGGCTTCGTCCTCGCCCTGCGCCTCGGCGTAATATTTCCCCATCAAGCCTTGCAGCTCGGGAAATTCGCCGACCACTTCGGTCAACAGATCGGCCTTGCACAATTGCGCGGCGCGCTCGGCCTTCGTCGGATCGGCGCCGACCAGCGGCGCGAGTTCGTCCGGCCAGCGCGACGATGCGCGCGATGCGCTCGGCCTGCGTGCCGAGCTTCTCGTGAAACACGATCTGCTCGAATTTCGGCAGCCGGTCTTCCAGCTTCGTCTTCAAGTCGGTGTCGTAGAAGAACTTGGCGTCGCTCAAGCGCGCGCGGATGACGCGCTCGTTGCCGGCGACGATCGCCTTGCCGTGATCGCTCGCCTCGATATTGGCGACCAGGATGAATTTGTTGATGAGCTTGGCGGTCTGCGGATCGCGCAGCACGAAGCATTTCTGGTTGGTGCGGATGGTGGCGCGGATCACCTCGCCCGGAATGTCGAGGAACGCCTTGTCGAACGAACCCATCAGCGTCACCGGCCATTCGACCAGGCCGGCGACTTCGGCGAGCAGGCCCTCGTCCTCGACCAGTTCGTAGCCTTGCGCGAAGGCCAGATTCTTGGCGTCGGCGCGGATGGTGTCGGCGCGCCGCGCCGGATCGAGCATCACCTTGGCGTCCTGCAGCTGCGCGACATAGTCGTCGAAGCGCCGCACCTTGATCGCGCCCGGCGCCATGAAGCGATGGCCGCGCGTCTCGTTGCCGGCGGCGATGCCGTCGACGCCGAACTTGACGATCTCCGGCTCCTCGGTTTCCGGACCGAAGGTGGCGATGATCGAATGCAGCGGCCGCACCCAGGTGAGCCTGCCCGAACCCCAGCGCATCGACTTCGGCCACGGGAAGTCGCGCACCACCTCGGGGATCATCTCGGCGATCACATCGATGGCCGGCTTGCCCGGCCTTCTCGGTCACCGCGACGTAGAAGTCGCCCTTCTTGTCGGCCTGCACCTTGGCCTGATCGATCGAGGTCAGGCCCGCCGCGCGCAGGAAACCGGCGATGGCCTGCTCGGGCGCGCCGACCTTCGGGCCCTTGCGCTCTTCCTTCAGGTCGGGCTGGCGCGCCGGCACGCCGTGCACCGACAGCGCCAGGCGGCGCGGCGTCACAAAGGCCTTGGCGCCCTCATAGGGGAGGCCGGCCGCCACCAGCCGGTCGGTGACCATTTTCCGCAGATCGTCGGCCGCGCGCGCCTGCATGCGCGCGGGGATTTCCTCGGAGAACAGTTCGAGCAGGAGATCGGGCATGTCGGCCAAAGCTTGAATCGTGGGAGCAACTCGGCGCTTGCCTAGCAAGGCGGCTGGCCGATGTCACCCTTAGCGCCGATGAGGCTACCAGCCACCACCGCCGCCGCCGCCACCCCCGCCGCCGGACCCGCCACCGCCGGATGAAAATCCGGACGAGCCGGACGACACCGGCACAGCGCTCGCCAGCGCCGCGCTGACGCCGGCGACCGCCGACGATACCGCGCTGCCGAGATTGCTGCCCGACCAGCCGCCGCCGGTCGTCCAGCCCGGCTGGTAGTGCCGCATCGGATCGGCGTCCTCGGGATGCGCGCGGCGCAGCGCGGCGGCAAAAGCGTCCGACCAGGGCTTCTCGACATCGAGCGCCACGGCATAGGGCAGCAGCGCCTCGAAACGATCGGCGGTGATTTCCGGCGCCTGCAGATTGAGGCGATCGGATTCCGCGGTCTCCAGATAGAGCTTGAAGCCGGCCAGTTGATCCATGACCGGCCGGCCGAGCGCGGTCGGCGCCCGCATCAGATAGATGAAAAGCCCGTTGAGCGCGGCGAAGGCCGTCACCAGCATGATGGGAAACGGATAGCCCGCGATGCCGGACCACAACAGCGGCAGCACATCGCCGAAGCCGTTGGGGAAGACGCTGCGGATGAAGACGACAATGAACGAGATGACGACGGCGACGACGATCAGCGACAAGGCGCTGCGGATCAGCGAGCTGAAGCTCTTGCCGCTGAACACGGCCATCAGCAGCGGCAGCAGGAATATGCCGAGCCAGAACCCGCCGAAGCCATGCCGAACAGGACAAAGAGATCCTCGTCCTGCAGGCCGCCGAAAAAGACCACGCCGATCACGACCGCGACGGTCATGAGCGACGCCGGCGGCGACATAGCCGAGATTGCGGCGGAAGAAGCGGTCGCGGCTTTCCGCCTCGATGCTGGTGGTGAATTCGGTCCCGACTTTGGCGACGGCGCTGCCATGGGCGCTGTCGATGACCGCACTGCAGGCCCTGGCCTTTGACCCAGGACAGTATAGCGCCCTCGCCCGGCGGCAGCGGCGCGCCGCCTTCGGCTGCGCCCTGCTTCGCCTTGAGGATCAGCTTGCCGTCGCGCTGGTCGAAGGTGATGAGGCCGCGCACCGCGAGCGACAGCGCCGCCGCGGTGAAGGCGCGCCACTTCTCGCGCGCGAAGCCCCAGTTGTGGATGTAGTTGGCGAGCGCCGGCGAGATGCCTTGCGGCGGATGAAACAGCGGAATGACGATGCCGCGCCTGGGGTCGCGGCCGACCGCGTTCCAGGCGGCAAAATAATAGACAAGGACGAGCACGAAACCGACGCCGGCAAAAATCCAGCGGCGATTGTCGCGCACCGAATACCAGAATTCGGTCGCCGGCCCCGGCGGCTCGACCGCGTTCGCCGGCAGTTCGGCAACGACGGTGAGGCCTTCGCCGGAGGCAAGCGGCCGCGTGCGTCGCGACCGTCAGCACGCCGTTACCGGCGATCGCGCCGTGCCAGTCGGTGCCGCGCGCGCCAACCCGGCCGGTGAATGCGGTCCAGCGCAGCGGGCGCTGGCCGTCGACGGGCTCCAGCCGATAGGTCGCCGCCAGGATCGGAAAATTCCAGAAATTGCCGGTGACGTTCCAGTTGAGCTCAGGCTTGCCGTCGAACCAGCGGATTTGCCGTCCGGTGCGATAGCGGAAGACATAAGTGTGATCGCCGCGCGGGATCAGCACGTCCTTGTCGCCGGCATAGATCTGCAGAATGCCGTGCTCGCGCTTGGTGAAATGCGGCTCGGCCTTGCCGTCGCGGGTGACGTCGAGAAGGTCGAAGGTGACTTCGTGCAGCCGGCCGGCGGCATCCTTGAAGGTCAGCGGGAAGTCGCGATGGATGCCGCGTTTGATCTCCGCAGCCTTCGGCGCGCACGCGAATGGTTTCGGTGACGGTGAGCGTCGCCGTCCTTGGCCACTTGCACGATCGAATCGAAACGATGAATGACTTCGGCCGCGAAGGCGCCGCCTGACCCCAAAACACGACAGCGCGAGGACCAGAACCAATCCGGCAAGAGGCCGGCGCGGCCGATCGCATCATCGGCGGCCTCCCGGTCAAAGCGCGACCGCGGGCACGGCGCGCTCCGCATCGTCCGAGAGCTCGAAATAGTCGCGCGGCGCAAAGCCGAACAGACCGGCGATAAGATTGTTCGGGAACGATTGCACCAGGATATTCTGATTGCGCACCGCGCCGTTGTAGTAGCGGCGCGCCATCTGCAGCTCATTCTCCAGCGCGCTCAATTCCTGTTGCAGCGAAAGGAAGTTGCCGCTCGCCTTCAGGTCGGGATAGTTCTCGGCCACCGCCATGCAGCTGGCCGAGCGCGAGCCGACAGCGCGCCTTCGGCCTGCGCGCGACGCCGCGACATCGTCGGCCGGCAGCGCGCGCGCCGCGCCGCGCAATTCCGTCACTTTCGTCAGGACGTCGCGTTCGTGCGCCGCATAGCCCTTCACGCTGTCGACGAGATTGGGGATGAGGTCGGAGCGCCGCTTGAGCTGCACGTCGATGCCGCTCCAGGCCTCGTTCGCCATCTGACGCGTGCGCACCAGCCGGTTGAAGACGACGACGAGGTAGACGACCAACGCCGCGGCGACGATCAGGATGATCCAGGTCAGCATGATGCTTTGTCGCAACCCCCGCGGCGGAAGTCCGATGATTCTAGCAGAAAACGATCGGCCATGCAGGCGCTTCGTGCGGCCTTATCCTCAGGGACGGCCCGAGCGTCCTAGAGTTTCTTGTGGCTGCCGTCGCAAAGCGGCTTCTTGGCCGAGCGCTTGCAGGTGCAAAAGAATGTCTTGCCGCTGGTCTCGGGCTTGAATTCGATCGGCGTGAATGAGGTCGTCTTGTGCGAGCCGTCGCAGAACGGTTGCGTCTTGGACAGGCCGCAGGCGCACCACCAATAGCTCTTGCCCGCCTCGGTTTCGACGGCGATCGGCGCGCGGCCGCCGATTTCCGGCTCGCTCATGGCGTTGCCCCGCCGCCTTCGGTGGCGAGCCAGGCCTCGCCGCAGGCTTTCGCCAGTTCGCGCACGCGCAGAATATAGCTCTGCCGTTCGGTGACCGAGATCACGCCGCGCGCATCGAGCAGATTGAACACGTGGGAAGCCTTGATGCACTGGTCGTAGGCCGGCAGCGCCATCGAATGGCGCTCGCGCTTGCCCTCGAGCCAGCCGGCGGCGAGATATTTCTGGCACGCCGCTTCCGCCATCTTGAACTGCTCGAACAGCATGGCGGTGTCGGCGACTTCGAAATTGTGTTTGGAATATTCCCGCTCGGCCTGCAGGAACACGTCGCCGTAGGTGACCTTCTGTCGTCGCTGCGGCCGTTGAAATTCAGATCGTAGACGCGCTCGACGCCCTGCACATACATGGCGAGCCGCTCGAGCCCGTAAGTGAGTTCGCCGGCGACCGGCGAACATTCGAAGCCGGCGACCTGCTGGAAATAAGTGAACTGCGAGACTTCCATGCCGTCGCACCAGCATTCCCAGCCGAGCCCCCAGGCGCCCAACGTCGGGCTTTCCCAATCGTCCTCGACGAAGCGGATGTCGTGCAGTTTGGAATCGATGCCGATGGCCTTGAGCGAGTTGAGATAGAGGTCCTGGATGTCGTCCGGCGACGGCTTCAGGATCACCTGGAATTGGTAGTAGTGCTGCAGCCGGTTGGGATTTTCGCCGTAGCGGCCGTCCTTCGGCCGGCGCGACGGCTGCACGTAGGCGGCGTTCCAGGCTTGGGCCCGAGCGCGCGCAACGTGGTGGCCGGGTGGAAGGTCCCCGCCCCCACCTCCATGTCGTAGGGCTGCAGGATGACGCAGCCCCAAGATGCCCAATATTGCTGCAGCGCAAGAATAAGCCCCTGGAACGACCGCGACGGATCCAGGTTGTCTTGATGCTGTCGCCCGCTGGCGAGAAGATCGGCTTCGGCCATCGTTTGCTTACTGATTTTTAAGGACGGGAATCGGCCGGACCCTATCGGCGGCCCCATAGGGGGTCAAGTCGGCGCGAAGTTTACCGGATTATTTCACGGGAGTTTGAACCGGAACCGTATAGCCACGCGACCAATTAGCAACAAATATATCGTGACGGGAGAATTGACCAATGTTGGCTTTTCAACTCATCGGACTGGTGCTGGTGCTTCTGTTCTTCGGCGCCCTGGTTACGGGCAATCCGCAGCAAACCAGCGGCCGCTAATCCGGCTTAGGCCTTCAGCGTCCAGGGGCGATATTCGCCGGTCATCGGATCGCGCCGCAGCGTCGGGCGATTTTCCTGATCGCGAATGCGCACTTTGACGCGCCTGGACTGCTCGAGCTCTTCGTTGACCCGGCGCGCTTCCTTGACCACCCAGTGCACGACCATGGCGCCGCCGAGGGCGGCGAACGACCATTTCACCAGCGGCGAGAGCAGAATAGGCGGCATGACGGCTCCTTTTCGGCGGCCAGTTCGCCAGATAGCATTCGTGCGGCCAATCTAGGCGATTTTCGCGGCTACGGGCTTGCAGGCGCGTCAACGCGTTTACAATCCGTAATGCGACCACAGCGCGCGCGCTTCCAGCGCCGAGACCAGATCGTCCGCCAGGCCCGGACGATTGCCGAGCGCATCGGCCAGGCTCACGCCCGGCAGCTTGCGGCCGAAGAAGCTGCGCTCGGCCGAGATCAGCGGCATACGGACTTTGTCGCCGTAACGCTCGCGCAAGGTCGAGCGCAGATCGCCGAGCCGATCGGCCAGCCCCAGCTCGATCGCCGTCTGCGCGGTCCAGAATTCGCCGGAAAACAGCACCTTGTCGGTGCCGTTGCAGCTTGGCGCCGCGGCGCTCCTTCACCAGCGCGATGAAGTGGGCTGTGGATGTCCTTCTGGATCGCCTTGATGCGCTTCACGTCCTCCGGCTTTTCCGGAAGGAACGGATCGAGCATCGCCTTGCTGCTCGCCGGACGTATAGAGCCTGCGCTCGACGCCGAGCTTTTCCATCAGCTTGGGAAAACCGAACGAACCGCCGACCACGCCGATCGAACCGACGATTGAATATTGATCGCAGATGATCTCGTCGGCGGCGCAGGCCAGCATGTAGCCGCCGGAGGCGCCGACATCCTCGATGAAGGCGAGCACCGGGATTTTCTTTTCCTCCGCCAATTGGCGGATGCGGCGCAGGATCAGATGCGATTGCGCCGGCGAGCCGCCCGGCGAATTGATGAGCAGCGCCACCGCCCGCGCGTGGCGGGTGGCGAAGGCGCGCTCCAGCGAACGGGCGATGGTGGACAGCATCAGCCCAGGCCGCAGCGGCGTCCCCATCGCCGATGACGCCCGACAGCCGCACCACCGGCACCACCGGAATGTCGGCGCGGAATCGTCGGCGGCACCAGAAGGCGCAAGAAATCGAGCGGCCGTTTGAGAAGATCGGGCATTGGCTGGGTCGCTGCGGCAGGCATCCCGTTCAGTTAGGCAGCATGACCGCGCAAGTCAAAGCAAAGCTCAAGCCGTCGCCGTGCGGCTGGCGGCCCCGGCCAGCGCCGGTATCGCGGTAGGTGCAGTGCAGCATTTTTGGCGTTCACGCCCAGGAAGCCCTTCAAATTGCCTAATTTTTAACTTTGGAATGGTTATTGCATTGCAGCAGCCGCCACACCGACGTGGCGGTTAAGCAGAGGCGGCCCTATGGATCCCAAGCTGACCATTCTTGTTCGTGTTGATTGGTTGCGTCGATTGGACTTTCGCACCTCAGCGAGGAGACTCTGGGCCGCATGCGGCGGCAGCTTGTGAGCCGGCGACTGGCGCGAATTTGTGCCGCTGCGGCGCAGATCCTAGGCAAATCCGCAAAGCAGCACTCCCCGTTACAGTTCCGCGATAGCCAGCGTTTCGCCGCCCCGCAGCACGGCTTCCGCTGCGGCCGTCGGCCTCCCGTTGGCGTCATTTAAAATCAAAGCGGGATAATCGACCCGCTTGGCGTCGCCTGCCTTAACGGCGCGCACCAGCACGCGAATCGCCGGCGCCCCGGCGCGCGGCAACAC
The DNA here is from genome assembly GCA_963825015.1 of uncultured Alphaproteobacteria bacterium. GTDB lineage: Bacteria > Pseudomonadota > Alphaproteobacteria > Rhizobiales > Xanthobacteraceae > Pseudolabrys. Next base: position 15,077 of record CAWGRN010000022.1, read on the forward strand.
CGGCAGCACGGCGACGCCGCCGAAAGCCCCGGACAGCGCGCCGAGCACGTCCTCCAAGCCATCTGCCCGCCAGATCAACGTCAGCACGCCTTGCGGCTTCAGCAGCCAGGCCGCGGTTGCGACCCAGCGCATCAACAGGTCCGGCCGCAGCGACATGCGCGAGGCGGCGGCGCGGATCGGGCGAAACATTCTGACGCTGGGCGTCGTTGAATGGCGGGTTCATCAAGACCCGCGCGACGCTAGCGCGCGCCAGGCCGGCGGCCGCCAGGGCCTTGCGTGTTTTCAACGTCGGCCACCAGCACCCGCACCCGGTCATCCAGCCGGTTGAGCCGCGCGTTATCCGCCGCCAGCGCAGCGAGCTGCGGATCGATCTCGACCAGCGTGACGTTAAGGCCCTCGACCCGCACCGCCAGCGCGAGACCGGCGCCGCCAACGCCGGCGCCGAGATCGATCGCCTGCTCGCCGGCGCGCGCGCCCACGCGCTGCCGCCAGCAGGATCGCATCATGGCCGACGCGATGACCGCGCTTGGGCTGGCGCAAGCGCAAGCGTCCGCCAAGCACGGCGTCTTCGCTGGTATCCAAGGTGTCGCGTTCAGCGCCCATCGGCGCGCAACTCATGGTCGCAGTTCATGGGCAAGTCCGGCGTCGGTGAGCAGCCGGCGGGCGGCGGCGATGTCGTCCTCCGCCACCAGCACGCGGCATGGCAAAATGCCGAGCGAGCCCTCAAGCACGCTCATGTTCTGATCCAGTACCAGGTGCATGATCTTGGCGCCGTCGAGCAGCGCCCCGACCGCGGAGACCAGAACCGCGTCGTTGGTACGGACCAGTTCGCGCATTCATTCACCCTTGGCGGCGTCTTGCTTGCCGCCGGATTCGCGCCGTTCCTCGCCGGGCGCGCGTAGCGCCAGATAGGCGAGCAGCTTGGTCTCGCGCCGGCCGCGCGTCACGGTATCGAGCACCAGGCCGACGGCGAAGGACAGCGAAGCGAGCATCATCAGTCCGGTCGACAGGATGGCCGTCGGAAACCGCGGCACCAAACCGGTTTCCATGTAGGTGACGAAAAGCGGGATCGCAAAACCGATGGACACAATCGCCAGCGCCAGCGCGATGCCGGTGAAGAACGCCAGCGGGCGCTCGGCGCGATAGAGTTGCAGGATGGTCCAAAGAATACGCACGCCGTCGCGCCAGGTATTGAGTTTGGAGGCCGAGCCTTGCGGCCGCGCGTAATAGGGCGTGTCGATCTCGGCGGCCGCCATGCCCAGTTCGAGCGCGTGAATTGTCAGTTCGGTCTCGATCTCGAAGCCTCCCGACAGCACCGGAAACGACTTCACAAAGCGGCGCGAGAACACCCGGTAGCCCGACAACATGTCATTGAAGGTCGGCCCGAATACCGTGGCCACGGAAGTGGTCAGTAGCCAGTTACCGGTTCGGTGACCGGCGCGGTAGGCCGCAGTGTCGTTTTCAACGCGGGCGGCCACGACCATGTCGAGCCGGTCTTCGAGCAGACGCTCAATCATGGCGGTTGCGCTTGGGGCGTCGTAGGTGGCGTCGCCATCGACCAGCACGTAGATGTCGGCCTCGACGTCGGAAAACATTCGCCGCACCACAAAGCCCTTGCCCTGGCGTTTCTCGTGGAACACCACGGCCCCCGCGGCGCCGGCTGCCGCCGCGGTATTGTCGGTTGAATTATTGTCGAACACGTAGATTGTGGCGCCGGGCAGCGCGGCCTTGAAATCCTTGACGACCTTGGCAACGGCCACCGCTTCGTTGTAGCAGGGCACGAGCACGGCGATCCGGTACCGGTCGAAGTCATGGGACTTCACGGTTGATGAGATCGAAGTTTTTATCGCCAATCGGAACCCCCGTGGCCGCTCGGCCGCGCGTCAACATGCGGTGGCAGGGCAAAATAACGCGGTTAAACTAACACTCTTGCCCCATTAACATAGCGTTTCTATGCTTGCTTTGTCTTAGTCGCCCGGGAGAAGCGTTTTGGCCGTCGTTATTCCGTTTGAAAGCCCGCAAGCCGCGTCGATCCAGCGTCTCACCGAGTTGGTGGCGCCGGACATGGAACGGGTCAATGCGACGATTCTGGCGCGGACCGGGTCCGACGTGACCATGATCCCGGAGGTCGCCAACCACCTGATTTCGTCCGGCGGCAAGCGGCTGCGCCCAATGCTGACGCTGGCGATGGCCCAGATCGCCGGCTATCGCGGCGACGGCCATATCAAGCTCGCCGCCGCGGTCGAGTTCATGCACACCGCCACCCTGCTGCATGACGATGTGGTGGACGAAAGCGACATGCGCCGCGGCAAGCTCGCCGCTCGCATGGTCTGGGGCAATGAGGCTAGCGTCCTGGTCGGCGATTTCCTGCTCGGCCAAGCCTTCAAGATGATGGTGGAGGTCGGCAATCTGCACGCGCTCGACATCCTTTCGTCGGCCGCCGCGGTGATCGCCGAAGGCGAAGTGATGCAGCTTGGCGCCGCCAAGAATACCGCCACCAACGAGGACGAATATCTGGCGGTGATCCGCTCCAAGACCGCCGAGTTGTTCGCCGCCGCCTGCGAAGTCGGCCCGGTGCTTGCGGCCAAGGAAAAGTCCGCGCAAGCGGCCTGCCGCTCGTTCGGCATGAATCTCGGCATCGCGTTTCAGTTGATCGACGACGCGCTCGACTATGGCGGCACCTCGGCCAAGCTCGGCAAGAATGTCGGCGACGATTTCCGCGAGGGCAAGATCACGCTGCCAGTGGTGCTGTCGTTCCGCCGGGGCTCGGACGCAGAGCGTGCATTCTGGAATCGCACGCTCGGCGACGGCGAAGTTCGCGACGGCGATCTCGATGAGGCGATCGCGCTGATGGCCAAACATCATGCGATCGAGGACACTATCGGCCGTGCCCGGCACTACGGCGCGATCGCCACCGATGCGCTGGCGCTGGTGCCGAAGGCCGAGATCAAGACCGCTCTGGAAGAAACCGTCGCCTTCTGCATCGCCCGCGCGCACTAGCGCGCGGAATGTATGCGGCCCGCCGTCCGCGTTCAGTGATACGCGTAATATCCGGTGTCGGGATCGCGCTGGAGCTGGAAGCGGATGTTCGGGTCGGGATCTTGGCCGATATATCTGCCGTCGACGTAGACCGCTGGCGCGCAACCGTTCGGCTGCGGCGCAGGGCTCAAGAGCAGACGGCTCCAGGAAAACTGGTAGGGCCGGTCGACGCAGTGGCGTTGGACTTTGTGGTGCTTGGCGCGCGCCAGCACAGGGCCGGTGGCGACAATCGATAAGCTCGCAGCCATGACCACGCCCGTCGCAATAATCGCCCTGAATTTCATGCCGCTCTCCTATTACGCGCTACCTAGCGGCAAACCGCCAGACTGGCAACGGTTCCCCGCAAAGCGGGCGATTTCAAGGGACGCCGATCAGCCCAACGAGGCCGGGCAAATCCACCAATCGGGGCGCTGGGATTGCAGCATCCAAGCCGCCGCCGCGGCTTCGCCGGCGGACGAAAACAGGGCAAAGCAGGTCGGCCCCGACCCGGACATGCGCGCCAGCCGGCAGCCGGGCGCATTGCGCAGGCACCCCAGCACCTCGCCAATGACCGGCACGCAGGCGATAGCGGCCTGGGTGAGATCGTTTTCGTGCTGTGCAAGCCACTCGATCAGCGCGTCATAACGCTGCGGCACGGCTGAGGGATTGGGGCGAGCGTCGAACGTGTCGCCAAATCGCGCAAACACATCTTTTGTGGCGAGAGCCACGCCCGGATTGACCAGCACCGCGGGCAATCGAGGCAGGTCGAGCGGCGGCGACAGCCGCTCACCGAGCCCGCGCATGATGCAAGCCCGCGAGGTAAGGCAGACCGGCACATCGGCGCCGGTTTCGAGTGCGGCCACCATCAGCCGCGCATCGTCAATGCTCAGCTCATTGGCACGGGCCAGCAATCGCAGCGCCGCTGCCGCATCGGCCGAACCGCCGCCGATGCCGGCGGCCACTGGAATATTCTTCTCAAGCTGGAAATGCCCGGCCTTCAGGCCGCCGACGCTGCGGCCCAGCGCGGCTGTAGCCCTGAGCACCAGATTATCGGAGGTCGCGCCGCTTGGCCCGGCGAATGGCCCGGAAACATCGAGCGCCGCCGCGCCGCCCGGCTGCAAAGTCAGCGTATCGGCCAGATCGGCGAAGGCCACCAGGCTTTCCAGCTCATGATAACCGTCGGCGCGGCGGCCGAGCACACGCAATGTCAGATTGATTTTGGCCGGTGCTTTTTCGACCAGCAACACGGAGGATCTAACCCCCGTCGCCGCTCTTTTTGCCGGCCTTGGCCTGCGACGATGTCTCGTCCGGCAAACCGTTTTTGAGCTTTTCCTCAATCTTCGGCAAATCTTCCGGATCGGGCTTGAGGTCGCGCGCGTGCGCCCACTGGAACTTGGCTTCGAGCACGCGCCCGATGCGCCAATAGGCGTCGCCGAGATGGTCGTTGATGGTCGGGTCTTCCGGCTTGAGCTCGATCGCGCGCTCGAGCTGCTTGGCGGCTTCCTCGTAATTGCCGATCCGGAAATAGGCCCAGCCAAGCGAGTCGACGATGTAGCCGTCATCCGGCCGCTGCTGCACGGCGCGTTTGATCATGCTCATGCCGTCGTCCAGGTTTAAGCCCTGGTCGATCCACGAATAGCCGAGATAGTTGAGCACATGCGGCTGATCGGGGAATAGCTCAAGCGCCTTCTTGAGATCGGCTTCCGCTTTCGGCCACTGCTTCGAGCGCTCGTAACAGATGCCGCGGAAGTAGAACATCACCCAGTTGGCTTTTTCCGGCGTCGCGACGGTGGCGACGCCTTTGGAATAGACGTCGGCGCATTCGGCGAACTTCTTGTGGCCGCGCAGTACATTGCCGAGCGCCATGATCGCTTCGAGATCGTCGGGGTGCTGCTTGATCAGCGCGTCGAGGTGCTTCTCAGCCTCATCCGAGCGATCGAGCGCATCAAGATTGGCCGCCATCTGGATAGCGGCATTGCGATGCAGCGGTGAATTGGCGGGAACGCGCTCGTAGACACCGATCGCCAGTTCCGGCTTCTTCAGCGATTCATAAAGATCCGCGAGCGACAGCAGCGCCAGCGGATGGGCGGGCGACAGATGCAAGGCGAGTTGCAGATACACCAGACCCAGATCCTCGCCGCCGCGGCGGCCGAGCGAGGCGCCCAAACCGTAGAGCGCTTCTGCGGCGCCGGCTTGCGCGGTCGTCACCAGCTGCGGCAGTTTTTCGCCGGCCTTGAGCTTGGTCATCGCCTCAACCACCAGCGGATGGCGCGGCAGTACCTTGTCGAACGCCTCGAACACGGCAAGCGCTTCCTGGGGCGAACGGTTGCGCGACAGCCAGCTGCCGTAGGCCTCGACCACACGTAGCGCCGAGGAGTCGAGCTTATAGGCATGCTCCAAGCGCTTGCCGGCTTCCTTTTGATTGTTGGCGAGATCGAAGATCATGCCGGCATGCAGATCCTTGAAGATCGCATACCAGTCCGGACCGGCAAGCTTGTCGATCCCGGATACGGCGGCTTTGGTGTCGCCTGCGCCGTATAGGCTCCATGACGTCAGCAAGGTCGCAGTCAAATCGGTAATCGGTCCGCGGATCGACTGTGACAAGTCGCGGCGCGCGGCGGCATATTGTTTGTGCTTGAGCTCCTGCACGCCGATCACGAGGCGGGAGACCTTGTCGGTCTTGTCGGCAGCAACGACACGTTCGGCGTATTTGGCGGCTTCGTCGACATCGCCGCCGACCAAAAGCGACAGGAAGGCGCGGTCGAGCAATTCGGTGTTTCTCGGGTCGCGCTTGAGGGCTGCCCGGTAATAGGCGGCCTCGATCGAGGCATCGCGCTGCCGGCCGGCGTGGCGGGCGGCCAAATAACTGCCCGAAGCCGTGAGACCCATCAGGTCCTGCGCGCTGGGCGATTGCGCGGCGGCAAGTTCGACCGGCGCATTGACGAGAAGCGCGGCAAGAAACGTAACTTGCGCGGTGCCGGCGATGCACCGGGCGAGGCTCGTGGAAATCACTGTCGATGCTCCAATCAGGCGGATGGGGCGCGATGCTCGCGCGAAGCCGCCGAGGTTGAGCCAAGAATGGCCTTTTTGCGCCGGTCCCGCAAGAACGCCGCCCGGCGACGCACAGCCGTAAGCTTGAAAACCTCGATGTGGCAGCATCGTGGCCGGCGGAACCTTCAGTCATCACATGTTCGGGTAATTCGGCCCGCCCGAGCCTTCGGGCGGAACCCAGGTGATGTTCTGATTCGGGTCCTTGATGTCGCAAGTTTTGCAGTGGACGCAATTCTGCGCGTTGATCACGAATTTCGGGGCGCCCGCCTCCTCGATCCATTCATAGACCCCGGCCGGGCAATAGCGTGACGACGGACCGGCATAGATGTCGTGCTCGGAGGATTTCTGCAGTGCCATGTCTTTCACCACCAGATGCGGCGGCTGGTCTTCTTCGTGGTTGGTGTTGGACAGGAATACCGACGACAGCCGGTCGAAGGTCAGTTTGCCGTCGGGCCGGGGATAGGCAATCGGCGTACATTCGGCGGCCGGCTTGAGCGCGGCGTAGTCCGGCTTGCCGTGCGAAAGCGTGCCGAACAACGAGAAGCCGAGCGTGTTGGTCCACATGTCGAGACCGCCGAGCGCGATCCCGAGCATGGTGCCGAGCTTCGACCACATCGGCTTGGCGTTTCTCACCCGCCACAGGTCCTTGCCGATCGGCGACGAACGCCAGGACGTCTCGTAATCCACAAGCTCGTCATGGCTGCGCCCGGCGCCGAGCGCCGCGGCCGCGGCTTCCGCGGCATAGATCCCCGACAGCATGGCGTTATGCGTGCCCTTGATGCGCGGCACATTCATGAAGCCGGCATCGCAGCCGATCAGCGCGCCGCCGGGGAACGCCAGCTTGGGCACCGACTGGTAGCCGCCCTCGGTCAGAGCGCGCGCGCCGTAAGCCAGCCGTTTGCCGCCGGCGAAAGTGTCGCGCACCAATGGATGGGTCTTGAAGCGCTGGAATTCCTCGAACGGCGACAGATACGGATTGGAATAATTGAGATGCAGCACGAAACCGACCGACACCAGATTGTCGTCGAAGTGGTACATGAACGAACCGCCGCCGGTCGAGCCGTCGAGCGGCCAGCCGAATGAATGCTGCGCCATGCCCTTGCGATGCTTGTCGGGCGCGACCTGCCAGAGCTCCTTGAGACCGAGGCCGAATTTCTGCGGCTGGCTTTCGCTGGCGAGATGGAATTTCGCAATCAGCTGCTTGCCGAGATTGCCGCGCGCGCCTTCGGCGAACAACGTGTATTTGGCGCGCAGCTCCATGCCGCGCGTGAAACTGGCGTTCGGCTCCTTGTTCTTGCCGATGCCCATGTCGCCGGTGGCGATGCCGGCAACCGCGCCGTTGTCGTCGTAGAGGACTTGGGCCGCGGCAAAGCCCGGATAGATTTCGACGCCCAGCGCTTCCGCCTTGGTCGCCAGCCAGCGGCAGACGCTGCCGAGCGAGACGATGAAGTTGCCGTGATTGTTCATCAGCGGCGGCATGGTGAAATTCGGCAGGCGCAGCGCGCCGGTCTGGCCGAGGAAGTAGAAGCGGTCGTCGGTCACCGCGGTCTTGATCGGCGTGTCTTCGCTGCGCCAGTCGGGAAGCAATTTGTCGAGCCCGACCGGATCGATCACCGCGCCGGACAGGATGTGGGCGCCGACCTCGGAGCCTTTCTCCACGATCACGACGGAAATGTCCGGATTGATCTGCTTGATGCGGATGGCGCTGGATAGACCCGCCGGCCCCGCACCAACGATCACGACGTCGAATTCCATCGCCTCGCGGGCGGGCAGATCGGCCATTGTCGCCTCCAGGTTCCTAGTCCCTTTTCACCACTTTTGTCGGTTGGCGGCAATCGCGCGCGCTAAGCGCTTTGTGATAACCTGCAATTATGATGCCCAACCCAGACAAACCGGCGCGCGATATCCTCGACTTCTATCTGGAAGCCGGTGTCGACGCGCTGGTCGGCGAGGAACCGGTCGACCGGTTTGCGACTGCGGATGCAGCGGCGCCTCCCGCGAGGCCGATCCGCGAAGCGGATCAGGCGGCGGGCAACACACCGCCGCGTGACCCCACCCGGTCCACGCTTGGCGCGGACCACACTCCCCCTTCAGGGGAGGGAAAAACAATGGTTGCGCCCGACGAGGCGGCCATGGCCGCGCGTGCGGCCGCCAAAGACGCCAAGACGCTGGACGAGTTGCGCGCCATCCTGGAGAAATTCGACGGCTGCGCCTTGAAGGCGACCGCAACCCGACTGGTCTTCGCCGACGGCAATCCCAAGGCCCGCGTGATGTTTGTCGGCGAGGCGCCCGGCCGCGACGAGGACATCGAAGGCCTGCCCTTCGTCGGCCGCTCCGGCAAATTGCTCGACCGCATGCTGGCCGCGATCGGCCTCGACCGCACCTCGGTCTACATCGCCAACATTGTCCCCTGGCGCCCGCCCGGCAACCGCACGCCGACGCCGCAGGAATCGGCCATCTGCCTGCCGTTCATTCTACGCCAGATCGAGCTTGCCGACCCCGATATCCTGGTCTGCCTCGGCGGGCCCTCGGCGCAGACGCTGCTCGGCATCAAGGAGGGCATTACCAAAACGCGCGGGCGCTGGTTCACATTCAACAGCGGCAAACGGGAGATACGCGCCATCGCGACCTTCCACCCAGCCTTCCTGCTGCGCAGCCCGTTGCAGAAACGTTTTGCCTGGCGGGACATGCTGGCGATCAAGAAGGCGCTGGCCGGCTGATGCGACACTCGCGTCGCTTGGCGGCGCCGGCGAATATTGCTACCTCTTCAGCGATGATCCAGCTCACGAAAAATGTTTGGTTTTGCGGCGTCGCCGCCGCCATTTTCATGCTCGCCGCCTGGCTTGCCAACCTGCCGCTGGCCCGCGCCGCCGACACAGACCAAGTTGCGGTCGCGCCGCCGCCGTCGCATTTCGAGCCGGCCGCGCCCGGCGCAGACCCGCTCGACCGCAAGCTTCTGAAAATCCCGCACGCCGCCTCGGTTCCCGACAAAGGCAAGTTCGAGGCCCGCCATGCGCAGAAGGATCAGCCGGACATGAAGATCCCCGACACCATCGATCTCGGAAAATCCATGCTGCGCTTCGATGCCAGCCGCAGCGCGATAAATTCCGGCCCGCGCGTGGGCGTCGATGCCTTGGACCCTTCGGTGCTGAACCCGGGCATTCCGGTGCGCAAGGATTCGCCGCTGACACCGAGCTATTTCGGCCTCACGCTGTCGACGCCAATTCATTAAATTTCCCGCGTCGCGCTAGCGATAGGCCACCAGCACTGCCCCGACCGCGATCAGGGCGATGCCGAGCCAGTTCGGCGCGCTCAGCCGCTCGCCCAGAAATATTACGCCGAAAATCGCCACCAGCACCACCGACAGCTTGTCGATCGGCGCCACCTTGGCGGCTTCGCCGATCTTGAGCGCGCGGAAATAACAGATCCACGACGCGCCGGTCGCCAGTCCCGACAGCAGCAGGAAAAGATAAGTGCGCGGCGCCACCGAGCCGGGCGCCTGGAATTGGCCGGTCGCAAGCAGGATGAAAGCCAGCGTCACCAGGATGACGATGGTGCGGATAAAAGTCGCGAAATCGGAATTGATATTCTCGACGCCGATTTTGGCAAAGATCGCCGTCAGCGCGGCAAAGACCGCCGACAGCACCGCCCAGGCTTGCCAGGAGGAAAATATGGTCATGAATTTACGGTGTCATAGCGGGGCATTATCGTTCGGGCCGCAAGAACCGACCCTAACGTGTCCGCGGCCGCCGCGGCAATTTTGATTGCACCTGCTGTGGATACTGGCGCCCAGTCTGCCCCGCTTCGATTTAGCGCAGGCGTGGAACATGATCGGCCCGCCAGGACTTTATGCGCTTCGCGCTCGCCGCGGAATGACGGTTAGGGTTGCGGCCGCAGCACGGCCCAGCCGATGCGGATGAGCGGCAATATGCCCTGGATCGAACGCTCGAACGAGCGCGGCACTTCCGGCACCATGTTCGGAAACTGCGTCTTGAGCGTCACCGGCGGCGCGGCGGAATTGCCGGCGACCGGCCACACCAATATGCCGCCATCTTTGTGGACGTCGGCGGCGGTCGCCCACGGACTGCGTTGCGGCGCCCAGTCGAAATAGACATGCGGCCGGCTCGGGGCTGCGAGCGCGATCAACGGCGCGATGCGGATGTCGCCGGTCACGTAAGCCGGCGGCTTGTCGGTGCGGCGCTGGAAATTATCCGCGAAGAATGAACCCTCGGCATTGGCCGGTTGCGCGATCTTCTGATCGATCGCCACCGTCCATGGCATCACAAACAGGCTCAGCACCACCAGCACCGGCGGCGCCACCAGCAGGCCGACCCAGGCGAACGAGACCAGCCGTTCGCGATACAGCGGCACCTGATCGCCGGCGGCGACCACGATCGCCAGGCCTGAGAGCAGCACCAAAGGCGCGACGCGGTCGAGCGGTCCCAGCCGGCCGCTGGCGAATGCGATCACGATGGCGCAGGCAGCCGGCGCCAGCGCAAAGTAATAAACAAACTTGCGCGCCAACGGCTCGACCGGATGGCGGTCGATCTCCGGCGCGCTGTCGCGCCGTTGCCGCGGCCAGCCGCTGGCCAAAAGCACCAGCAGGCCGAGGCCGAGATGCGTTGCCAGCAGCGCCACGCAAAGCCAGACGCCGGGCGACAGTTTGCCGGCAGCCGCAGCGCTGTCGTCAAAGCCTGAGACGACCAGATCGCGCGCGGTTTCCAGCCAAGCGGCATGCGGAAACACCACGATGGCGAACAGCAGCACGGCGATCCACGGTTCGGGATTGAACAATTCGCGCCGCCCGCGCGCCGTTGCGAAGGTGAACAGCACCAGCAGCACGAGCAGGATCAGCCCGACATAATTTGCCAGCAACAACAGTCCGAGATCGAGCGCGAGCAAAAACCAGTTGCCGCGCTTGCCTTCGCCGACCGCGCGCCAGTAATGCAGCAGCGCCAGCGCCCATAGCGGCGCCGCCAGCACCGCCGGGCCGAAATCCGGGCTCGGCACCGCGAACGAAGCGACGCCGATCATCAGCAAGACGCCGAGCGCCGCATGCCGCGTGCCGACGATCGCCGAGCCGAGCGTGAACACCGCCCAATAGGCGACAACGATGCAGGCTTGCGCCAGCAAATAGAGTCCGAAAATTCCGAGCAGGCGGAACGCGATCTCGCCCAGCCAGAACGCCAGCGGCGGCCCGAGATAGCTGCCGAGGATGAATTCGTGGCCGATGGCCAGCAGCAAAGGCACGTCGCCGGGCGGCGCGCTGTAGAACAGCGCCGGCACCAAAGTCCATAGCGTGGCCTGCGACAGCGCCACGGTCCAGAATACTACCGCCGGGCGTCCGCGCAGAAATTCGATAATCAGCGATACGTAATGCATTGGCCCGGCGCCGGACCCTCCCCGAATGGGGAGGGATGAAGAGCACCGCAGGAATAGAGAAGCCGGGCTAAAGAGGCAACAACTCGACCACGGCCTCGTCGGAAACCAAGCCGAGCGCGGCAAGCCGGGCCGCCACCGGCGCGAACGACCGGCGATGGTGAATGGTCGGGCCGAGCCGGGCCAGCGCCTCGAAATGCTCAGGCACCGAATAGCCCATATGCCGCTCGAAACCGTAGCCGGGATGCTCCAGGCCGAGCCGCTTCATCAGCCGGTCGCGGGTGACCTTGGCGACGATCGAAGCGGCGGCAATCGAGGCCACCAGCGCGTCGCCTGAGACCACGGCCTGGCAGTCGCAGCCGCAATCGATCTTCATGTTGCCGTCGACGAACACCAGCTTCGGCCGCACCGGCAGAGCCTTGACGGCGCGCGCCAGCGCCCACAGCGAAGCCCGCAGGATGTTGTCGCGGTCGATGCGTCCGGTCGAGCCGAAGGCCACGGCCACTTGCGCCGAGGCGCAGATCTTTTCGTAGAGCGCCTCGCGTTCGCCGGCGTCGAGCTTCTTGGAATTGTTGAGGCCGCGCGGGATGCGCGCCGGATCGAGGATCACCGCCGCCGCCACCACCGGACCTGCGAGCGGTCCCCTGCCCGCCTCGTCGCAGCCGGCGACCGGGAAGATGTCGCTGTTGAGCGCGCGCCGCTCGCGCCGGAACGTCGGGCGCAAGATCGGCTCCTTGAGCGGCAGGCGTCGCGCTGGTGCTTTACGGGGCATGACGCGATGAGTGCGCGGCGCGGCCGGCCAAGTCAACGCGGGCGGCGCGGATGGCCGGGAAAAGCTATATTTTGCACAGCGCGGTCATATTTATGTTGCGTTGCATTAAAAATAATGCTGCGATGCAATAATTGGGAAATAGTCGGAGGTGCACGACTATGGCGAGTGCAAAGCTTCTGAGGCGGCAGGCCGCAACCTGCGCCGAGCTTGCGAAACGGACTCACGACGAAGAGAGTCGCGAACGCTGCCAGTGGCTGGCGCAGACCTATATCCAACTTGCCGAAACGGAAGAGCAACTCGCCAGCGCCATGAACGCGTCCGCTAGCGAGACTGAACACTAGCCCGCAGTCTGATTGCGCGCGGCTCAGATAGACGGGCGCATCGCGTTCGGAAGCCGCGTCTAGAACAAACTCATCTGCGCGTCGTCCGGTTTCGGCGCGCGGAAATGTTCGGTCGAAAGCGACAGCTTCGACGCATTGAGGCCGAGCTTCTCGCAGGCCATCTCGAAGCGCCGGCCGATCTGCCAGGCATAGGGCCCGGTGCCGTTCATGCGCTTGCCCCATTCGCTATCGTAGTCCTTGCCGCCGCGCATCGCGCGGATCAGCTTGAACACGTGGTTGGCGCGGTCGGGATAATTCGCGCTCGAGCAATTCCTTGAAGATGTCGCGCACTTCCAGCGGCAGGCGCAGCAGCACATAGCCCGCCTCGCGCACGCCGGCGGCCTGCGCCGCATCGAGGATGCGCTCGATCTCGCTCTCGTTGAGCGCCGGGATCACCGGCGCCACCATCACCGTGGTCGGCACGCCGGCTGCGGAGAGCCGGCGCAGCGTCTCCAGCCGCCGCTCCGGCGTCGCCGCGCGCGGCTCCATGGCGCGCGCCAGCTCGCGGTCGAGCGTGGTCACCGACAGCGCCACCTTGACCAGGCCGCGCTCCGCCATGCGCGCCAGAATGTCGAGATCGCGCAAGACCAGCGCCGACTTGGTGACGATGCCGACCGGATGGCTGGTGCGGTCGAGCACCTCGAGAATCTCGCGCATGACTGCGGTAGCGCCGCTCGATCGGCTGATAGGGATCGGTGTTGGTGCCGATCGCGATCATGCTGCGCCTGATAGCCGGGCGTCGCCAGTTCCTTTTCCAGGAGCCGCGCCGCGTTCGGCTTGGCGAACAGTTGGGTCTCGAAATCGAGCCCCGGCGACAGGCCGATATAGGCGTGGGTCGGCCGCGCGAAGCAGTAGACGCAGCCGTGCTCGCAGCCGCGATAGGGGTTGATCGAGCGGTCGAAGGAGATGTCGGGCGACTTGTTGCGGGTGATGATCTTGCGCGTGGCGTCTCGTCCTGCACCGTGGTCTTGAACGGCGGCAGCTCGTCGAGCGATGCGCCAGCCGTCGTCGAAGGCATCGCGGGCCAGCGGCTCGAAGCGGCCCGAGCGGTTGCTCTGCGGCGCCGCGCCCGCGGCGACGCTCTGGATCGATGCCGACGCCGAGGAAGTCGGTGGCGTCGTCGACATAGTCGCCCGCCGGCGCGGAGGGCAGCTCCTTAACCGGCGGGCGTCTGAGGGCTGATGTGGATCGAGCCATGGGCCTAACCTAGTGCGGGAATGTGAACATAACAAGAACAAAAATGGCGAACGCACGATCGGCGACATGTGGCTGATGATGTAGGGCTTCTTCGCAGCACCCCATTATGTGGTGGTAACGTCGCGTTCTGCCCTATGGTTCCGCCCGCGAAAGCGCGCTGCACGCCTCTAAAATTACAAATCGTTAACCATAGAAATTTAGGGTTCCTAGGTACCGATTCGAATTCTCACAGGGGGACAGATGCCGCAATTCAAATATGGACTGGCGATCGCTAGTGCCGTCAGTATCTTAGCAAGCTCAGCGGCAGGCGCCGCTGATATCCCGACAAAAGCCCTGCCCTACAGCGCACCGATCTACGCGCCGGTCTGGAGCGGGTTCTACGCCGGCGTGAACGCCGGCTATGGCTGGGCGACCTTCGACAACGATTTCGGCACCGACAAGATGAAGGGTTTCATCGCCGGCGGACAGCTCGGCTACAATTGGCAGCTCGGCTCGTTCGTCCTCGGTGTCGAAGGCGACATCCAGTATTCGGCGCAGAAGCGCAGCGAGACCGCGACCATCGGCGGCGTCACCATTACCGGTGAAGAGAAGATTCCGTGGTTCGCTACCGCGCGCGGCCGTGTCGGCTACGCCTTCGACAACATCATGATCTACGGCACCGGCGGCGTCGCCTGGACGAATTTCAAGGCGAGCGTCAGTGCGCTGGGTGCGACCGTCAGCACCGAAACCACCAAAGCCGGCTGGACCGCCGGCGGCGGCGTCGAATGGATGGTTCTGCCGCGCTGGAGCGTGAAGGCCGAATATCTCTACATCGATGCCGGCACGACCACGCTCACGGTCGCCGGCCTATCGGCGAGCGGAAAACTCAAAGACAACATCGCGCGGATCGGCGTGAACTATCATTTCTAACCGAACCTGCCGTTGGATCGACGAGGCCGCCCATGTTGGGCGGCCTCTTTCGTTTGGTGACCCGCCCATAATTTGGGCGCTGCTTTCGATCGCGGCCCGAGCCAAACGCAAGCCGCATGATAAGGTGAAACTAGCTTCACTTCACGGCGGACGGCAATGCTGAGCGCGATCGTTGCAACCCTCGATTCCGAACGGAGCCTGGTGCCGACGCTGGCGGCGTTGGTGCCGGGCGCGACCGCCGGGCTGCTCGGCGACGTCATCGTGGCGGACGGCGGCTCCACCGACTCCACTTCGGAAGTGGCCGATATCGCCGGCTGCCGCTTTGTCAGCTCGACCGCGCCGCTGGGCGCTGCGGCTCAAGGCCGCCGCCGCCAGCACCCGCACGCCCTGGCTCATGTTCCTGCGCGCAGGCACCGTGCCGGAGCCGGGCTGGATTGCCGCCACCGAACGCTTCATCGAAGCCGCCGAACGCATCGATGGCGCGACGCGGGCCGCGGTATTCCGGCCGCCCGGCGCCGTCGACCTGCTGCACCCGCGCCTGTCGGAACTCGCCGCCCTGCTGCGGGTCGTGTTCGGCGGCGGCGCCAAACCGGAACAAGGCCTGCTGATCGCCCGGCGTTTCTACGACGCGATCGGCGGCCATCCCGCAGTCAGCCGACACGGAAACCGCCGTTCTGCGCAAAATCGGCCGGCGGCGGATCGTCATGCTCGGCTGCGCGGCGGCAAACGCCGTCTAGCATATACTTGACTTAGTCAACTATTTGTCCGACCGTGCCGGCGTCATGAAATCCGCCGCACCGAACCAGCAACGCATCGCGCAAGATCGCATTGCGGCCGGTGCGCCGCTTCAACCGCTTCTACACGCGGCAGATCGGCGTGCTGCGGAAAGGCTATCTCGACAGCCCCTACTCGCTCGCCGAGACGCGGGTGCTGTACGAAATCGTCCAAGGCGACAAACTTGGCGCGCGCCGACCGCCAGCGACATCGGCCGCGCGCTCGATCTCGACGCCGGTTATCTGTCCCGCGTGCTGCGCAATTTCGAGAAGCGCGGACTGATCAGCCGCAAGACTTCCAAGGCGGACGCCCGCCAGAGCCATCTCGCTCTGACCGCGCGCGGGCGGCAGGCTTTCGCGCCGCTGGAGCAGCGCTCGCAGGACGACGTCGCCGCGATGCTCGGCACGCTCGACGCCAACCAGCAAGCGCGGCTGACGGCGGCGATGGCGGAGATCGAGACGCTGCTCGGCGCCGCAGCGCCGGCAGAGCCCGGCGAGCGGCCCGCTTACATCTTGCGCGAGCCCAGGCACGGCGATTTCGGCTGGATCGTCACGCGTCACGCCGCAGATCTATGCGCGAGGAATATGGCTGGGGCGATCCGTTCGAAGGCCTGTGCGCGCAGATCGTCGCCGACTTCGTCAACAACTACGATCCCAAGCTGGAGCGCTGCTGGATCGCCGAGATGAACGGCGAGACGGTCGGCACGATCATGCTGGTGAAGGACGAGGAGCCCGGCATCGCCCGCATCCGCCTGCTGATCGTCGACCGACAAGCGCGCGGGCTCGGCCTCGGCACAAGGCTCACGGACGAATGCGTGACGTTTCGCGCGCGAGGCCGGCTACAAGAAAATCACGCTGTGGACGCACAGCATTCTCACCGCCGCGCGCCATTGCTATGAGAAAGCCGGCTTCACGCTCACCTCGAGCGAGAAGCGCAACAGCTGGGGCAAGGACGTGGTGGCGGAGTTTTGGGATTTGCCGTTGTGAGCCGCGGCCGCCTGAGCCCAGCGCGCTCGCGGTCGACCGTCACACGTGCAATGCCGGGCGACTGCGTACGCAGGCGCGCACGCGAAATCATGTTCGAGATGTCAGCAGTCGCGCGCGTTACGCCGTCGCGCCCTTCGCCTTCGGCCGCCGCATATGCTCGTCGAGCCGCGGCAAGATCTCGACGAAATTGCACGGCCGGTAGCGGTAATCGAGCTGGTGCACCAGGATCTCGTCCCAGGCGTCCTTGCAGGCGCCGGGCGAACCCGGCAGGCAGAAGATATAAGTCGCGTTGGCGACGCCGGCGGTGGCGCGGGTCTGGATCGCCGAGGTGCCGATCTTCGGCACGCTGATCATCGTGAACAGCGTCGAGAAGCCGTCCATGCGTTTCTCGAACAGCGGCTCGACCGCTTCCGGCGTGACGTCGCGGCCGGTGAAGCCGGTGCCGCCGGTCTGATGACCACGTCGATGAATTTGTCGGCGATCCAGGCCTTCACGCGCTGGCGGATCGCCTTGACCTCGTCCTTGACGATGGCGCGCTCCGCCAAAACGTGACCGGCGGCGCGAATGCGCTCGACCAGCGTGTTGCCGGACTTGTCGTCGGCCAATTCGCGGGTGTCGGACACGGTGAGCACCGCGATCTTGAGCGGCACGAATTGTCGGGTTTCGTCGATACCGGGCATGTTGCGTTTCCTTAACGCTTAGCATGATCTTTTCCGAAACCGGTGCCCACTTCTCGGGATCACGCTTAAACTGCGCCGCAGCGAACGTATTGCAGGCCGACACCTTGCCTTGCTTCAGGCCGGCGGTGAACCAGCGCTGGCGTTGCGCCGACGAGCCGTGCGTGAAGGCGTCGGGCACCACATAGCCGCTCGACTGCTTCTGCAGGCGGTCGTCGCCGATCGCCGCCGCGGTCTGCAGCGCCGCCTCGACGTCGCCCGGCTCGATCGACTTCCAGCGCTGGTCGGAACGATTGGCCCAGACGCCGGCGAAACAATCGGCCTGCAATTCGACCCGCACCTGAATGCGGTTGGCCGCCACCTTGCTGCCGGCGGCCTGCTGCTGGGCCGATGCGCCTTCGGCAGAATGCCGAGCAGGTTCTGCACGTGATGGCCGACTTCGTGCGCGATCACATAGGCCTCGGCGAATTCGCAGGCCTTGCCGCTGCAGCCTTTGAAGCGCACGCGCATGTCGCGGAAGAACGATGTGTCGAGATAGATGCGCCGGTCGGTCGGACAATAGAACGGCCCCATCGCCGCTTGCGCGAAGCCGCAGCCGCCCTGCTCCGAGCCGGCGAACAGCCGCAGACGCGGCGCGCGATATTGCTGGCCGGCCTCTTTGAAAATCACGGTCCAGGTGTCCTCGGTATTGCCGAGCACCGCGGCGACGAAATCGCCCATCTGGTCTTTCGGCGCGCCGGTGCGGCGCGCGCTCGGCTGCATAGGGCTGCTGATATTGCGTAGCGCCCGCCGTTGACGATTTCGGCGCCGCCGATCAGCACGCTCGGATCGATGCCGAGCGCCCAGCCGATCAGGCCGAGCACTACCACCGTACCGATACCGAGGCCGCCGCCGCCGCCGGGAATGCCGAACCCGCCGCCGCCGCCGCCGTCGCGATCGTCTTCGACATTGTCGCTGCGGCGAAAATCATCCCAGCGCATTCAAAAGCCTCCGAACATGGCGTTGCGATCATTGCTTAACGCTACGACAGCGTCCAATTCAGTACGTTTTCAGACCCGTTAAGTTCCGCTAACCCTCGGTACAATAGGCATAATTTGCCCAGTAATGGGACACTTTCATAAACCGTTTTTTCACCTTGAAGCGCCATATTGCCCGCCTGTCGGTTGTAGGTCCCGCGTCTGCCGACCGCGTCGCCTGAGTCGAGTATTTGAGTCATGGTAGTGTCGCGTCGCGGGGCGCCCTCACGGGCGCCCCGTGGAGTTTCAAAGAACACCCAACAGCATCGCATTCTCATCGGCGACTGCGTCGACGAGATGGCAAAGCTGCCGGCGTCGTCCGTCGATCTGGTGTTCGCCGATCCGCCTTACAATCTCCAGCTCGCCAGCGATCTCAAGCGTCCGGACGACTCCCACGTCGATGCGGTCACCGACGACTGGGACAAGTTCGACAGCTTCGCCACCTATGACGCCTTCACCAAAGGCTGGCTCAACGCCTGCCGCCGCGTGCTGAAGCCGGCCGGCACCATCTGGGTGATCGGCTCGTATCACAATATTTTCCGCGTCGGCGCCATCATGCAGGACATGGGGTTCTGGATCCTCAACGACGTGATCTGGCGCAAGACCAATCCGATGCCGAATTTCCGCGGCCGCCGCTTCACCAACGCGCACGAGACCATGATCTGGGCCTCGCGCGACGCCAACGCCAAGGGCTACACCTTCAATTACGAGGCGATGAAGGCCGGCAACGAAGACGTGCAGGTGCGCTCGGACTGGACCTTCCCGCTCTGCACCGGCGAGGAACGGCTCAAAGGCTCCGACGGCAAGAAGCTGCATCCGACCCAGAAGCCGGAAGCGCTGCTGGCGCGCGTGATCCTTTCGGCGTCGCGGCCCGACGACCTGGTGCTCGATCCGTTCAACGGCACCGGCACCACCGGCGCCGTCGCCAAGAAGCTCGGCCGCCGCTTCATCGGCATCGAGCGCGAAGCGAAATACGCCAAGGCCGCGGAAAAACGCATCGCCGACGTGCAAGTGGTGCCGTCGCCGTCGATCGCGCCGTTCGTGACCGCGCGCGAAGCGCCGCGGGTGGCGTTCTCGGCGCTGATCGAGCGCGGGCTGGTGTCGCCCGGCGCCGTGCTGGTCGATTCAAAGAAGCGCCATAAGGCGATGGTGCGCGCCGACGGCGCGGTGTGCCTCGGCGAAACGGTCGGCTCGATCCACAGATCGGCGCGGTGGCGCAAGGGCTGGACGCCTGCAACGGCTGGACCTTCTGGCACGTCGAGACGCCGAAGGGCCTCAAGCTGATCGACGAATTGCGCGCGCAATTCCGCTCCGAGATGGCGGAAGCGGCGGAGTAGTCTACCGCGCCGTTTCGCCGAAATCGCTTCCAGCAGCAGCGAAAGCGCGCGGTGGGCGAAAGCTTCCATGTTCTCGCGCCGGTCGGCACTGCCGGTTTCCAACGTCACCGACATTTCATGCGGGCCCACGATCGCCACGCAGGTGTGTCCGGCGGCGTCGCCATAGCGGTTGCCGGTCGGCCCGGCGGCTCCGGTTTCGCCAAGGCCCCACGTCGTGGCATGCCGCTCGCGCATACGCCGCGCCACCAGCAACGCGTAAGGCTCGGTCGAAGCGCGCATGCCGGATAATTCGGCCTCGCCGATCCCCAGCAACGCGGCGCGCGAGACCTTGGTATAGACCACCGCGCCGCCGACGAAATAAGCCGACGCACCGGGAACGCTGAGCAAAGCCGCCGCGATCAATCCGCCGGTGGAGGACTCGGCAACCGCAATCGTCTCACGGCGTTCGATCAATCGCGCAGCGATCTTTTCAGCAATCGGCAATAGCACTTGCATCGATCAAACTCCTGTATCGCGGCCGAGCTGGCACAGCACGGCAAAAACGCCGACTTCCGCGCCGGGAAATTGCTTCGACAAATCCGCTCCGAGTTTTTCAGCGTCGGCCTGGCGCAGCGTATCGACCATCAGCGCGCCGCGGATTTTCTTGTCGCCGCCGCGCAGCTTTTCCTCCACCGACACCGGCTGGCCTGCCGGATCGGCCGCGGTCCAGATTTCGGCAGCCGCGATGCCGGGGTCGCGCACCAGTCCATCCGCCAGCGCCGTCAGCGCGGCGACATCCGGCGTTTCATCGAAGCGCAAAGTCACGGCATAGGCACCGCGAAAACCGCCGCGCCGCAGCGTGCGACGGCAAACCGTGCGGTTCATGTTGATGAAAATGTCCGACATGATCTTGCGCGTCATCGGCGTCGGATTGTCGAGCCGTTCGAGGTAGGGCTTGGAGACCAGAACCGCCGGCTGCTCGACCACGTAGAAGTTGAAATAGCCGGACGATCCGGAAATCGCCTGATGACGCCGGCCGAACAGAAAACCGGGAACCGCCAGCCGTTCGAGCAGATGTTCGCCCTGGAACCAGGCCTCGAATTCGGCCTCGTGACCGGCGGCGACAGTCGTTCCAGATCGCCAGGATTCCCGGTTGCTCGGTCGCCATCGTCAATCCTATTTCGCGGCCACCACCATGATCTCGACCTTGTAGTCGGGCGTGGCGAGCTTGGCCTCGACCGTGGCGCGGGCCGGCGTGTTGCCTTGCGACACCCAGGCATCCCAGACCGCGTTCATCTCGGCGAAATTGGCCATGTCGGCGATCCAGATATTGGCCGTCAGTAATTTGGATTTGTCGGTGCCGGCCTTGGCCAGGAAACCGTCGATCTGGCGCACGATGTCCTTTGTCTGCTCGGTGACGCTCTTGCCCTTCGGATTATCGGCGACAATGCCGGCGAGATAGACAGTGTCGCCATGTACTACGCATTTGCTCATGCGCGGGCCGACATCGTGACGTTCGATTTTCATGACAGTACTCCCTGGTTTCCGGCCAAATTCGTAGCGGTATTCCCCGGCAATGGGAACTCGAAACCCGGCCAAGACTTATTGAACCAGCAACCAATAAGGGAGGGTGCCCCATGGGCTGGTTTTCATCCGAGATCGATACTTTCGACGCGCTGTTCGTGCACACGTTGCAGGACATCTACTACGCCGAGCACCAGATTCAGAAATCGCTGCCCGACATGGTCGAAAAGGCTTCCGACGCCGAGCTGAAAAAGGGCTTCCGGATGCATCTCAAGCAGACCAAGGGCCACATCAAGCGGCTCGACCGGGTGTTCAAGATGATCAAGTCGGTTCCGCAGGGCACCAAGTGCCCGGCGATCGACGGCATCATCGAGGAGGCCAACGAAATCGCCGGCGAGATCGAGGACAAGATCGTGCTCAACGCCGCGCTGATCGCGGCGGCGCAGGCGGTCGAACATTACGAGATCACGCGCTACGGCACGCTTGCGGCCTGGGCCAAGGTGCTCGGCCGCAACGACGTCGCCAAGATCCTCAACATGACGCTTCGGGAAGAAAAAGCGACCGACAAGAAGCTGGGCGGCATCGCCAAACGCAAGATCAACGCCAAGGCCGCGGCGCGAAAGCTGAAAAAGCCGGACCGCTCCGAGCGCGCGGAAGACGCCATGCTGATCGCGGCGGCGGGAATTCCGGCGATCTGATCTTACCGATCACTGTCGAGCGCATGCGCCAGCACCTTGCGCATGACGCTCGGCAGCGCTTCGCCTGGAAAGGCCGGCGACCTCCGCCCAGCGCGCGCCTTTCGGCGCCGGCGTCGCGCGCGGCAGTTGCGCGGCGAACACCGTCAGCTCGAGCGGGAAATGCGTGAACACATGCGTGACCACGCCGGGCAGTTTGCGCCATTTGGCTTTGCCGCGGAACGGCGCGGCGTCGAGCGCGGACGCCGCATCGAAATCATGAGACCATTCGCTGCCGGGCACTTCGGTCATTGAACCGAGCAGTCCCTTCTCCGGCCGCTGCCGCAACAGCACCCGGCCGTCGGCGCGTAACGCGACGAAGGCCGCGCCGCGGCGCAGTCTGCCTTCACGCTTCGGCGCCTTGCGCGGGAACGTCTCCTGGTCGCCGCGCGCCCGCGCCGCGCAAGCGTCGTTCCAAGGGCAAAGCGCGCAAGCCGGCCGCTTGGGCGAACAAATGGTGGCGCCGAGATCCATCAGCGCTTGCGCGAAATCGCCGGAGCGGCTTGCGGGCAGCAACGACGTCGCCAGCCGTTTGATCTCAGGCTTGGCCGCCGGCAGCGCCGCCTCGATCGCAAACAGCCGCGACACCACGCGCTCGACATTGCCGTCGACCGGCACCGCGTCGGCGTCAAAGGCGATGGCGCCGACCGCCGCCGCGGTGTAGTCGCCGAT
This sequence comes from uncultured Alphaproteobacteria bacterium, assembly GCA_963825015.1. GTDB lineage: Bacteria > Pseudomonadota > Alphaproteobacteria > Rhizobiales > Xanthobacteraceae > Pseudolabrys. The sequence continues at coordinate 37,482 of CAWGRN010000022.1, forward strand.
CCCCGGCAGCGCGCGCAAGCCTTCGATGTCGTCTGGGAAAACGCCGCCGTGGCGCTCGACCACGGCGCGGGCGCAGGCATGCAGGTTGCGGGCGCGCGCGTAATAGCCAAGCCCGGCCCAGGCGCGCAGCACATCGTCGAGGCTTGCCGCCGCCAGCGCCTCAACCGTCGGCCAGGCCGACAGGAATTTCGCGAAATACGGCCCGACCGTCTTCACCGTGGTCTGCTGCAGCATGATTTCCGACAGCCACACCGCGTAAGGGTCGGCCCGCGCGCCTTTGCGCGCCCGCCAAGGCAGGACGCGGGCGTGGCGGTCGTACCAAGCCAGCAAGGCGGCCGGATCAGGCGCGGGCGGGGCTTTCTTCCGCCGGGGCAATCGGACTGCTACGTTCATTGGATAAGATCATGCGCATGGAAAACGCCCAATGAGCAGTGCCCCGCGCAGTTTTCCCCGGCCGCTTTCGGAATTCATGGCCGCGACCCTGACCGATGCGCTCAAATCGCAGGGCTTTGCCTCGGCCGAGATCCTCGCCCGCTGGGCCGACATTGTCGGCCCGGAAGTCGCCGCCCATAGCGAGCCGATGAAGATCAACTGGCCCCGGCCCAGCCGTTCGGGCGACGAACCGCCGGAACCGGCCACGCTGGTGCTGCGGGTCGAGGGCCCGGCGGCGCTCGAAATCCAGCATCTGTCGGCGGTGATCCTGGAACGGGTCAACCGCTTCTTCGGCTGGCAGGCGATCGGCCGGATTTCGCTGCGCCAGGCGCCGCTGCGGCGCCGCGAGCGGCCCGTGCCGCCGCCGCCGCCCGATCCGGCGGTCGCGGCCCGCATCGCCGAAGGCTTGCCGGAAATCAAGGATGAGGGCCTGCGCCAGGCGCTGGCCCGCCTGGGCGCCGCCATCAAACGAAAGTGAGCTATTTCGGTCCCTTGGCAATACGGCCCGCCATTGCCACAATTGTCCGATCCAGCTAGCCAATAGCGATCCGGCATCGGCTGTCAGTTCAGGAGTTTCACTTGCGCATCACCCGACGTGAATTTTGCCAGAGCACCGCCACCGTGGCGCTCAGCCTCAGCCTGCTCGGCCTCTCCGCGCTGCCGCCGTTTCCGGGCCAGGCCTTTGCCGACACGATCCCGGCTGCCGAACTGATGAAGCCGGACGCTCTGCCCGAAATGTCCATGGGCAACGAGAAGGCGTCGGTCACCGTGATCGAATATGCCTCGATGACCTGCCCGCACTGCGCGCATTTCCAGGAAACCACATTCCCGGAATTCAAGAAGCGCTACATCGACACCGGCAAGGTCCGCTACATCTTCCGTGAATTCCCGCTCGACACCTTGGCGGCCGCCGCCTTCATGCTGGCGCGCTGCGCCGGCGAGAAAAATTCATCGAAATATTTCGCCATGATCGACACGCTGTTCCGCCAGCAGCGGCAATGGGCGATCGAAAAGCCGATCCCGCCGCTGTTCGCCATCGCCAAGCAGGCCGGCTTCACCGAGAAGACCTTCGACGCCTGCCTGGCGAATCAGAAGATGCTCGACGGCATCGAAAGCGTCCGCCAGCGGGCGGTCAGCAAGTTCAAGGTCGAGTCGACCCCGACCTTTTTCATCAACGGCACGGCCTATCCGGGCGCCCTCGAAATCGGCGAAATGGCCAAGCTGATCGACGCGCAAATCAAGGGCTGACAAGGGTTTTTTGGCCCCAACGGGTTACCGGAGCGCGCTATCCACGCATTAATTTTGCCCTGGACCGCCCGAAAGGTCTGGAAAACCGCCTCACGCGCGCGCATGCCTGTTGCTCAGAGGCGCACGGCAATTCATTGTCCCCGCCTACCCGCACCCGCGTACCGGTCGGGCCAAGCCCCAGATCGGGCTGAGTATTTGTTCACTGTAAAATCCGGCGTGACCACCGGCGCGTGGCGCTTGGGGTTCGGCGCATGATCCCGAAGCAAGTGTGAGGCCTTTAGGATGAAGCTTACGCGGCTACGACTGATCGGGTTCAAGTCGTTCGTTGAGCCGACCGATTTCCTGATCGAGCCGGGATTGACCGGCGTGGTCGGGCCGAACGGCTGCGGCAAATCCAATCTGGTCGAAGCGTTGCGCTGGGTGATGGGCGAGTCGCTCGTACAAGTCGATGCGCGCCTCGACGATGGATGACGTGATCTTTTCCGGCAACAACAGCCGGCCGGCGCGCAACAATGCCGAAGTCGCGATTTCGATCGACAATTCCGAGCGCTCGGCGCCGGCCGCCTTCAACGACCAGGACCTGATCGAAATCGCGCGCCGCATCGAGCGCGAAAACGGCTCGGCCTATCGCATCAACGGCCGCGAAGTGCGCGCCCGCGACGTGCAGATCGTGTTCGCCGACGCCTCGACCGGCGCGCGCTCGCCGGCGCTGGTGCACCAGGGCCGCATCGGCGAGATCATCCAGGCCAAGCCCGAGCAGCGCCGCCGCGTGCTGGAAGAAGCCGCCGGCGTATCCGGCCTGCATGCCCGCCGCCATGAAGCCGAACTGCGGCTGAAGGCGGCCGAAGCCAATCTGCTGCGCGCCGAAGACGTCATCGGCCAGCTTGCCGCCCAGATGGACGGGCTGAAGAAACAGGCGCGCCAGGCGATCCGCTATCGCACCGTGTCGGCGCAAGTGCGCAAGACCGAAGCGACGCTGTATCATTTGCGCTGGACCGCCGCGAGCATCGAAGTCACCCAGGCCGCGGACGCCAAGGATATTTGCCTGCACGAAGTCGCCGCCCGCACGCAGGCGCAGACCGAAGCCTCCAAGCGCCAGGCGCTTGCCGCGGCTTCGCTGCCCGACTTGCGCGACGCCGAAGCCCGCGCCGGCGCCGCGTTGCACCGGCTCAACGTCGCCTCGCAGGAACTCGACCGCGAGGAAACCCGCGCCAAGGACCGCATCGCCGAACTCGATTTGCGGCTGGTGCAATTTGCCGCCGACGCCGAGCGCGAGCAGCGCCTGGCGGCGGATGCCGAGACGGCGCTGGCACGCCTTGCCGCCGAGGAAGAGACCATCCGCGCCGAGGCGCGCGAAAGCGCCGGCCGCCGCAGCGGCGTCGACGCCAAGGTGGCCGAGGCCGACAGCGCGCTGGGGCAAGCCGAAAAGATTTTCGCCGAGCTGACCGCCAAGCTTGCCGACCTCACCGCGCGGCGCAACCAGTTGGAAAACGCCGCGCGCGAGCACGGCCAACGCGGCGACGCGGCTTGAAGCCGAAATGGCCGAGATCGAGCGCGAACTCGACGCGCTGAAATCCGCCGACGGCCCCGACCTCGCCGCGCTCACTTTGGCGGTCGAGGACATTCAGCGCGCCACCGCCGCGGCCGAAAACGCCGCGATCGATGCCGAAGCCGCGCATGCGGCCGCCCGCCAGCATCTGGATAGCGCGCGCAGCCCGCTGGCCGAGGCCGAGCGCCGGCTGCAGCGGCTGGAGACCGAAGCCAAGACCCTGTCCAAGGTGCTGGCGGTCGAGACCAAGAACCTGTGGCCGCCGGTCATGGACCACGTCTCGGTCGAAAAGGGCTACGAAAAGGCGCTGGGCGCGGCGCTCGGCGACGATCTCGACGCGCCGATCGATCCGTCCGCGCCGATGCGCTGGATCGGTTCGCAAATCGATCCGAGCGATCCGGTGCTTCCGGACGGCGTTGCGCCGCTGTCGGCGCATGTGCAGGCGCCGGCCGAACTGGCGCGCCGTCTGCATCAGATCGGCGTCATCGACCGCGCCGACGGACCGCGCCTCGCGGCCATGCTCAAGCCCGGCCAGCGGCTGGTGTCGCGCCGAAGGCGACCTGTGGCGCTGGGACGGCTTTGCCGCCGCGGCCCACGCCCCGACCGGCGCCGCCCGCCGTCTGGCCGAGCGCGCCCGCCTCGCCGATATCGAAGCCGAAATGCAGCTGGCCCGCTCCGATGCCGAGACCGCGCGCGGCGTGGTCAAGGCCGCCGAAGATGCCCTGCAGGCCGCCGGCGCCGCCGAAACCCAGGCGCGCGCCGCCGCCCGCGAGCGCCAGCGCGAGAGCAACGCCGCGCGCGATCAGCATGAAGCCGCCGAGCGTGAGCTCAATCGCGATGCCGCGCGGCGTTCCGCGCTGGCCGAGGCGCGTACGCGCCTCACCACCAGCCGCGACGAGGCGACCGCCGCCCGCAGCCAAGCCGAGCAAGGCCTGAGCGCGCTCAGCCCCGCCGCCGATCTTGAAACCGGCCTCGCCTCGGTGCACGACGACATCGCCGCCAAGCGCGCCGCGCTCGCCGAAGTGCGCGCCGAACAGCAGGCAATCGTGCGCGATGCCGAAATGGCCGACCGCCGCCTGCAGGCGCTGTCGGCCGATAAGGCCGGCTGGGCCGAACGCCAGACCGGCGCACGCAATCAGATCGCCACGCTCGACCAGCGCATCGCCGAGGCAAAGCGCGACCGCGCCGAGCTTGAGAATGCGCCGCAGATTTTCGCCGAGAAACGCGCCGCGCTGATCACCGAAATCGAAGCGGCCGAATACCGAGCGCCGCGGCTGCGCCGATCGGCTGCAGGAAGCCGAAAACGCCCTGGCCGAAGCCGACCGCGACGCCCGCGCCGCCTTGGAAGCCGCCAGCGCCGCGCGCGAGGAACTTGCCCGCGCCGAGGAGCGCTTCGAGGGCGCCAAGCGCCGGCTCGCCGATATCGGCCGCGAAATCCACGACATGCTGGAGATCGAGCCGTCGGGCGTTGCCGAACTCGCCGAACTCAAAGAGGGCGAAGCGCTGCCGGACCTCGCCGACATCGAAGCGACGCTGGAGCGGCTGCGCCGCGAGCGCGAGCGGCTGGGCGCGGTCAACTTGCGCGCCGAGGAAGAATTGCGCGAGGTCGAGGCCCAGCACACCTCGCTCACCACCGAGCGCGACGACCTGGTGGAAGCCATCAAGAAGCTGCGCCTTGGCATCCAGAGCCTCAACCGCGAGGCACGCGAGCGGCTGCTGGCGTCGTTCCAGCAGGTCAACACGCACTTCCAGCAGTTGTTCACCCGGCTGTTCAACGGCGGCACCGCCGAATTGCAGTTGATCGAAAGCGACGACCCGCTGGAAGCCGGCCTTGAGATCCTGGCCAAGCCCCCCGGCAAGAAGCCGACGACGCTGTCGCTGTTGTCCGGCGGCGAGCAGGCGCTGACCGCGATGGCGCTGATCTTTGCGGTGTTCCTGACCAATCCGGCGCCGATCTGCGTGCTGGACGAAGTCGACGCGCCGCTCGACGATCACAACGTCGAACGCTTCTGCGACCTGCTCGACGAAATGACACGCTCGACCGACACCCGCTTCGTGATCATCACGCACAATCCGATCACCATGGCGCGGATGAACCGGCTGTACGGCGTGACCATGGCCGAGCGCGGCGTGTCGCAACTGGTTTCGGTCGATCTGGAAGCCGCCGTGCGGTTCCGCGAAGCCAGTTAAGCCGCCGCGGTTTTTGCCGGTTCCACCAGCCGCGGCTCGCCCGAAAGCCAGGCGGAACTCGTCATCCAGACGTGCTCTTGCCCGCAGGCCGGGCACTGCATCCGCGACGCGATTTCGGGCAGGCGGCGGAACACGCTGGGCTCGACCTCGATCTCGGTCGAGACCGGCCGGCCGGTCTTAGGACACTTGATCATCACCGAGCTCATGGGAGCCCTCCGAATTAGTCCCCACCGCGTTCATGGAACTCCTCAATCTTGACCGCCTTGAGACGGCCCACCTCCCCTGTGGAAAAAGATTACGGCTTCGCCTGAAACCGCGGAACCAAAGCCCGGGAGCGCCGTTAATACCCCGTATGTTTCAGTCGGGCGGCTCCCCCCTTACCCCCCGAATAGCCGTCTGGCGATAAGGCCTCGAGCTTCGGCTCGGGGCCTTTTTTCTATTCGGTCAAAGGGTTACACGAAAGCCGGAGCCGGTTACCGGTCCGGCCGCGCGTAGCGACGACGCCCCTACCATGTTGCCGTTGGCGCCCGCGCACCCATCTAGGTTAGGCTCATCGCGTTCCAACCTTTTTTCAGGAGCCCCATCATGTCCACCACCGGCTGGATCGTTCTCGGCGTCATCGTCGTGATCGTGATCTGGGCAATCAGCGTCTACAACGGCCTCGTCGCCATGCGGCAGCGGACCAATCAGGCCTTTGCCGACATCGACGTCCAGCTCAAGCAGCGCCACGACCTGATCCCCAATCTGGTGGAGACGGTGAAGGGCTATGCCGCGCATGAAAGCGGAACCCTGGAGGCGGTGGTCAGGGCGCGGCAGACGGCGATCGCCGCGCCCGGCGTCGAGCAGAAGGTGGCGGCCGAAAACATGCTGACCGGCGCGCTGCGGCAAGCTATTCGCGCTGTCGGAGAGCTATCCGAACCTCAAAGCCAACGCCAATTTCCAGCAGTTGCAGTCGGATCTCTCCGACATCGAGAACAAGCTCGCCGCCTCGCGCCGCTTCTACAACAACGCGGTGCAGGAATATAACACCGGCATCCAGCAGTTCCCCGCGGCGCTGTTTGCGGCGATGTTCGGCTTCAGCCAGCGCAGCTTCTTCGACGTCGGCGACCAGCGCGCCCAGCTCGACCAGGCGCCGAGCGTGAAGTTCTAAGTCGCACCCGCCGCGTTATTCGCCGAAGGACGGAGCATGGCCGCCTACGGTCTCTACACGCACATCCAGTCGAACAAGCGCCGCTCGGTCGCGCTGCTGATCGGCCTGTTCTTTCTGGTCTATGTGCTGGTATTCGCCGGCGCGCTGCTGGCCGAAGCGCTGTCGTGCAGCAACGCGCCGCTCGATTATCTGATCCGCGCCGCCGAGCTACGATTTCGTCAAGGCCGCGCCCTTCGCCACGATCGGCACCATCGTCTGGATCGCGATCGCCTACAAATTCCATCAGGCGATGATCGACGCGGTCACCGGCGCCCATGAGGTCAGCCGCGACCGAGGAACCGCGGCTCTACAATCTTCTGGAAAACCTCTGCATCTCGCGCGGCATCACCATGCCGAAGCTGCGCATCGCCGACGACGACGCGCTCAACGCCTTCGCCACCGGCCTCAACGACAAGCAATATTCGATCACGGTGACGCGCGGCCTGCTGAATTCGCTCAACGACCAGGAAATCGAGGCGGTGCTCGGCCACGAGCTCACCCATATCCGCAACGGCGACGTGCGCATGCTGGTGATCGCGGTGGTGATCGCCGGCGTCATCTCGTTCTTCGGCGAGATGGTGTTCCGGCTGTTTTTCCAGAACGCCTTCTATGGCGGCGGCCGCCGCTCCAGCAGCGACGACAAGAAGGGCGGCGCCGGCATCGCCATCGTCATCGCGCTGGCGCTGATCGCGGTGGCCTGGGTGCTGTCGGTGGTCATCCGCTTCGCGCTGTCGCGGCAGCGCGAATATCTCGCCGATTCAGCGGCTCGGTCGAACTGACCAAGGATCCCGACGCCATGATCTCGGCGCTGCGCAAGATCGAAGGCCGCGGCGAACTGCCCGGCGCCAATTCCGCGGTGATGGAAATGTGCATCGACAATCCGCGCGACGGCTTTTCCAATGTGTTCGACACCCACCCGTCGGTCGACGCGCGCGTCGCCGCGCTGGTGAAATTCGCCGGCGGCCACGATCCCGGACCGCTGGCGCTTGCCGCGCCGGACGAGCCGGCCAGATCGAAAGCGATCCGCCAGCGGGCGGGCCTTGGAGCGGCGAGCCGCCCGCTGCGCCAGGCGGGCCTCCTGCCGGCGGGCCTGGGGCGATGCCGCGCCGGACGCCGGCAATCCGGGCCCTTGGGGTCGCGGCGGAATTGACCGTCATGCCCCGCGAAGGCGGGGCACCCAGTACGCCACAGCCTTGCGATGAAACCTTTGCGCCAGTGTTTACTGGATCATCCGCTTTCGCGGATGATGACAGCGGTTGCCGGCTAACCTAATGCCCCTCGAACGACATCAGCGTCCTGCACCGGCACGTCCATCTTGCGCAGCTTCTCGGCGCCGCCGAGTTCGGGCAGATCGATGACGAAACAGGCGGCCAGCACTTCGGCGCCAAGCTGGCGCAACAGCTTCACCGCGGCTTCCGCGGTGCCGCCGGTCGCCATCAGATCGTCCACCAGCACCACGCGCTCGCCCGCGACCAGCGCGTCGGCGTGCATTTCGATGACGTCCTCGCCGTATTCCAGCGCGTAGGTGATGCTGACCCGCTTGTGCGGCAGCTTGCCCTTCTTGCGGATCGGCACGAAACCGGCCGACACCTGATGCGCCACCGCGCCGCCGAGGATGAAGCCGCGCGCCTCGATGCCGGCGACCTTGTCGATCTTCATGCCGGCCCAAGGCTGCACCAGCGCGTCGACCGCGCGGCGGAACGCGCGCGCGTCGCCCAACAGCGTGGTGATGTCGCGGAACATGATGCCGGGCTTCGGATAGTCGGGGATCGAGCGGATCGAAGCGCGCAGGTCGTCGTCGAGAGTAGGAATGGCCATCGCGTGTATCCTTGGCTTTTGTATTCCGCGTCTAATTATTCAGCACCCGGCCCGCCACCGCGTCGAGCTTCTTTATCAGCTCCGGATCGCGCGCCTCGGGCGCCGTGATCAGAGCGGTGTCGAGCGCGCGGTCGGAGCCGATCGGGCACGGCTCATGCTCGCGCGGGAAATCCGCCGCCAGCCGCGCCACCAGGCGCTTGGCGCGGTCGGCATTGTCCATCAGCACCTTGATGATGTCCTGCACCGTGACCGCGTCATGGTCGGGATGCCAGCAGTCGAAATCGGTCACCATGGCGACGGTGGCGTAACAAATCTCGGCTTCGCGGGCGAGTTTGGCCTCAGGCATGTTGGTCATGCCGATCACCGAATAGCCGAGCTGCTTGTAGGTCAGGCTTTCGGCCAGGGTCGAGAATTGCGGCCCCTCCATGCAGACATAGGTGCCGCCGCGATGGATGGCGATGCCTTCGCTCTCCGCCGCCTCGGCCGAGGTGGATGCGCAGCCGCGGGCTGACCGGGTGCGCCATCGAGACATGGGCCACCAGGCCTTTGCCGAAGAACGAGCTCTCGCGCTTGTAGGTGCGGTCGACGAACTGGTCGATCAGCACGAAGGTGCCCGGCGGCAGTTCCTCCTTGAACGAGCCGCAGGCCGACAGCGACACCAGATCGGTGACGCCGGCGCGCTTGAGGATATCGATATTGGCCCGGTAGTTGATGTCGGACGGCGACAGCCGGTGGCCCTTGTCGTGGCGCGGCAGGAACACCACCGGCAGGCCGGCGATGTCGCCGATGCGCAAGGCGCCCGACGGCTCGCCCCAGGGGCTTTCGATGCGCTGCTCGCGCACGTTCTGCAATCCCGGCAGATCGTAGATGCCGCTGCCGCCGATGATGCCGAGCACTGCTTTAGCCATCGTCCGCCTCAGATCATGGTCTACAAAAACGAAGGGGCCCGAAACAGGGCCCCAGCGTCAAGAAATTTTATTTGCCGCCGGCTCAGTGCAGCGCCGACCACACCTTCTTCTTGGTGAAGTACATCAGCCCGGCCAGCACGATCAGGAAGATCATGACCTGGAAGCCGATGCGCTTGCGCGCGACCATGTGCGGCTCGGCCGCCCACATCAGGAAGGCCGCGACGTCCTTGGAATATTGCTCCATGGTCTGCGGCGCACCGTCGTCATAGGTCACCTGGCCGGCCTGCAGCGGCGGCGGCATGGCGATGACGTGGCCGGGGAAATATTCGTTGTAGTGGCCGCCGGCCGGAAGCTTGAAATCCTTCGGCGGGTCGACATAGCCCTTGAGCAGCGCCGCGATGTAGTCCGGACCCTGCTCCTGATACTGGGTGACCATGTCGATCACGAACCACGGGAAGCCGCGCGAATAGCTGCGCGCCTTGGCCAGCGTCGACATGTCGGGCGGCGCGGTGCCGCCATTGGCGGCCTTGGCGGCCAGCTCGTTGGCAAACGGCGCCGGGAAATGATCAGCCGGCCGGCCGGCGCGCTCGATCGCGCTGCCCTGGTCGTCGATATCCTTGATCTTGTATTCCGCCGCCAGCGCCGCCGCCTGCGCTTCCGAGAAGCTCGGGCCGCCGGGATCGGCGAGCGTGCCGATCGCCAGCAGGTCCATGGAATGACAGTTGGAGCAGACTTCCTTGTAGATCTTGAAGCCGCGCTGCAGCTGGCCCTGGTCGAATTTTCCGAACGGGCCGGCGAACGACCACTTCACGCGCGGCGGCGGCACCTGCTCGCTTTCGGCGGAAGCCGGAACGCTAAACCCCATGAATGCGCATGCGAGCGTGAGAGCGAGGATGGTCCGATGGTTGGTCATGATGATCGCCCCGCTCACGCTTTCGCGCCCAAAACCGATTCCGAAATCGAATTCGGCAGCGGCTTGGTCTTCTCGAATATCCCGAGCAGCGGCAGCACGATCAGGAAAAACGCGAAGTAGTAGAAGGTGAAAATCCGCGCCATGACGACGTAGATGCCCTCCGGCGGCTTGGTGCCGAGCCAGCCGAGCGCGACGCAGGCGATCACGAACAGCCAGAAGAACTGCTTGAACAGCGGCCGGTAGCGCGCCGACCTGACCCGCGAAGTATCGAGCCAGGGCAGGAAGGCCAGGATACCAGATCGAACCGAACAGCGCGCAGACGCCCATCAGCTTGTTCGGGATCGAGCGCAGGATCGCGTAGAACGGCAGGTAGTACCATTCGGGCACGATTTCCGCCGGCGTCACCGCCGGATTGGCCGGGATGTAGTTGTCGGCATGGCCGAGATAATTCGGGATGTAGAACACGAACCACGCATAGAAGATGCAGAAGCACGCGACGATGAAGCCATCCTTGACGGTGGCGTAAGGCGTGAACGGCACGGTGTCCTTGTCCGACTTCGGCTCGATGCCGGTCGGATTGTTCTGGCCCGACACATGCAGCGCCCAGACGTGCAGGATCACCACGCCGGCGATGGCGAACGGCAGCAGGTAATGCAGCGAGTAGAAACGGTTGAGCGTCGGATTGCCGACGGCGTAGCCGCCCCACAGCCAGGTGACGATGGTGTCGCCGACGCCGGGAATGGCCGAGAACAGATTGGTGATCACGGTGGCGGCCCAGAAGCTCATCTGGCCCCAGACCAGCACGTAGCCCATGAAGCCTGTCGCCATCATCAAGAGATAGATGATGACGCCGAGGATCCACAGCACCTCGCGCGGCTCCTTGTATGAGCCGTAGTACAGGCCGCGGAACATGTGGATGTAGACCGCCAGGAAGAACATCGCGGCGCCGTTGGCGTGCAGATAGCGCAGCAGCCAGCCGAAATTGACGTCGCGCATGATGCCTTCGACCGACTTGAAGGCGAGGTCGACATGCGGCGGTGTAATGCATCGCCAGCACGATGCCGGTGATAATCTGCACGCCGAGCATGAAGGACAGGATGGCGCCGAAGGTCCACCAATAGTTCAGGTTCCGCGGCGTCGGGTAAGCGACGAACGAGGAATGAATCAGGCCGCCGATCGGCAACCGCTTCTCGAACCATTGCAGAACTGCGTTCTGCGGCTGGTAGGTCGAATTTCCGCTCATAGTCGAACCTTAAATGCGCTCAGCCGATCTGAATCTTGGTGTCGGAAACGAATTTGTACGGCGGCAGGGCCAGATTTTTCGGCGCCGGACCTTTGCGGATGCGGCCGGCGGTGTCGTATTGCGAACCGTGGCACGGGCAGAACCAGCCGTCATACTCGCCCTGATGGGCGAGCGGGATGCAGCCGAGATGGGTGCAGATGCCGATCACGACCAGCCACGGTTCGTGGCCGGCCTTGACGCGCTCTGAGTCCGGTTCGGGATCGGGCAGGCTGGCGACGTCGACTTTTTTCGCCTCCTCGATCTCCTTCGCGGTGCGATGGAAGATGAAGACCGGCTTCGAGCGCCAAAACACCTTGACGATCTGGCCATCGGCGATCGGCGCCAGATCGATCTCGATCGGCGCGCCCGCCGCGATGGTCGAGGCGTCCGGATTCATTTGTGCGATCAACGGCACCAGGACCGCTGCTGCGCCGACGGCGCCGATGGCGCCGGTGGCGATATACAGAAAGTCGCGGCGCGTGTGCTCCGCAGAAGACACGGTCGTCACGTCTTAATCCCTCTCCCCCGGCTGGCTTAGTCATCCGCCCGCGGCTGGGGCCTGGGACCTAAGTCCCTCGGCGGCGGGGCAGACCGTTGACGACAGTCCTGGGAAAGACAGGACCACGCTGCGGTGCGTTTTATTGGCACCCTTGTGGTAAGAGCGCAAGCCCGACGACCAAGAGTTCGCATAAATCGTTCGTCTACAGCGTTTTAGCCTGGGCCGCAGAGGAAAATCGACAGGCCGGCCGATGCAAATTGCCCTTTTTGAGCCCGACATTCCACAGAATACCGGTACGATTCTGCGCACTTGCGCCTGTTTGGGGCTGGCAGCGCACATCATCGAGCCCGCCGGCTTCCCGGTGACCGACCGCGCCTTCCGCCGGGCCGGGCTCGATTACCTCGACCAGGTCGCCATCACCCGCCATGCCTCGTTCCCGGCCTTTGACGCCTGGCGGCGGGCCGAGCGGCTCAATTTGGTGCTGCTGACCACGGCCGCGACCCAAAGCTACCTCGACCATCGTTTCCAGGCACGACCAGATCCTGCTGTTCGGCCGCGAAAGCGCCGGGGTGCCGCGAGGCCGTGCACAATGCCGCCGACACCCGGCTCGGCATACCGATGCGCGAAGGTTTTCGCTCGCTCAATATCGCGGTTGCCGTAGCCATGGTGGCCGGCGAGGCACTGCGGCAGGCCGGGGGCTTTGCCCGCCAGCCGCCCGGCATGACATAAGCTGACGCGATGGATTCAAGCGACATCGAAACCCGCAAGACCCGCGCCCGCACCTGGTTCGAGGCGCTGCGCGACGACATCTGCGCGGCGCTGGAGGCGGTGGAAGACGCCCTGCCCGCCACCGCGCCGCTCGGCGCGAGCCCGGCCGGCCGCTTCGTGCGCACGCCCTGGAGCCGCACTGACCATTCCGGCAGCCCCGGCGGCGGCGGCGTGATGTCGATCATGCGCGGCCGCGTCTTCGAGAAGGTCGGCGTGCATTGCTCGACCGTACATGGCGAATTCGCGCCGGAATTCCGCAAGGAGATCCCCGGCGCCGCCGACGACCCGCGGTTCTGGGCCTCCGGCATTTCGCTGATCGCGCATCCGCAAAATCCGCACGTGCCGGCCGTACACATGAACACCCGTCATGTCGTCACCAGCAAAGCCTGGTTCGGCGGCGGCGCGGACCTGACGCCGGTGCTCGATCGCCGCCGCACGCAAAGCGACCCCGACAGCGTCGCGTTCCACGCCGCGATGAAGGCGGCCTGCGATGCGCATGCCGCGGTCGCGCCTTACGAAAAATACAAAAAATGGTGCGACGATTATTTCTTATCTGAAGCACCGCAACGAGATGCGCGGCATCGGCGGCATCTTTTACGACTACCTGGAAAACGATTGGGACGCGGTCTTCGCCTTCACGCAAGACGTCGGCCGCGCCTTCCGCAACGTCTATCCGGAACTGGTGACGAAGAATTTCACCACGCCATGGAACGAGGCCGAACGCGACGAGCAACTGATCCGCCGCGGCCGCTATGTCGAGTTCAATCTGCTGTACGACCGCGGCACTATCTTCGGCCTCAAGACCGGCGGCAATGTCGAGTCGATCTTGTCGTCGATGCCGCCCGTGGTAAAGTGGCCTTAGACCTCTATCGCGCGATCCGGTGAGGCGACCATGCGCGTCATTCTCGCTCTCTTCGCCGTCGCACTCTTCGCCGCGGCGGCAGGACCGGCGCGCGCGCAAACCGCGGTGGACACGCTCGCCGACGGCCGCAGCGGCAAGATCTACTTCAACAGCGTGACGCCGGTCGGCTATTTCCAGTTGGCGCGCGGCGCGCCGATGGCGCAGACCACCATCTTTGGCACCTTGTTGCTGCCGGCAGGCTGCAAGCGGCCGTACCCCGGCGATGGTGGTGGCCCACGGCAGCGGCGGCGTTTCCGACGCGCGCGAATTCAAATGGGCGCGCCGGTTGGCGGCGGCCGGCATCGCGGCCTTTGTCGTCGACAGCTTCACGCCCGCGCCACATCGATTCCACGGCCGCCGATCAAAGCAAATTGTCGACCGCGGCCAACGTCGCCGACGCGTTCTCCGCGCTTAAGCTGCTGGCGACGCATCCGCGCATCGACCCGGCGCGCATCGGCGTGATCGGATTCTCCAAAGGCGGCCAGGTTGCGCTCTATACCGCGCTCGAACCCTATCGCACGGCGAGTCATGAAAGACGCGCCGACGCGGTTCGCGGCGCATGTCGCGCTCTATCCTTATTGCAACGACTGGCACGTGGCGGCGCACGTCACCGGCGCGCCGCTGCTGTTGCTGCTCGGCGGCCGCGACGACTACACGCCGCCGCAGCCGTGCCGGGGTTATGCGGATTGGCTGCGCGGCAAAGGCGCTGAAGCGACCGTCATCGTCTATGCCCAGGCATTTCACGGCTTCGACGGCGCGCGGGGGCCTCGTTACGTGGCCAATTTCGTCACCGGGCGCAAATGCAGCGACACGATCGATCTCGACCGCTTTACCGTGACGCTGCGGCCGTCCGGCGAAGACGTCACGGCAACCGCGCGCGATTATTTCCGCAAATGCTTTAGCCGCGGCGCTACGATCGGCGGCGATGCCGAAGCGCGTCAACGCGCGCCGTTCGACGTCAATGAATTCCTCAAGCGCGCGTTCAATCTCTAGCGCAGCGCGCCATAGATCAAGAACACCCCGCCGAACAGCACCACCGCATCGAGGATCGCGGTGTGCACGTGTACGGGCATGCGCTCGACGAAGGCGCGCGCCAGAAACGCGCCCGGCAGCGCGACGATGCCGATCAGCAGCGCAAAGGCCACCACCTGCGCGGTCAGCACGCCGGCCATGCCGAACACTGAAATCTTGACGATGCCGATCACGATCGAGATCGCCGCGTCGGTGGCGATGACGCCGGCGCTTTCGACGCCCGCCGCCATCAACAGCGACAGCAGAATAACGCCCGATCCCGCCGTGCCGCCGACCACGACGCCATAACCGAATGCGCCGACCGCAAGACCGCGGTCGCCGACCTGCACGCCGTGATGTTTCAAGCAGCCGGCGCAGCGGCACGCTCAGGATCAGCATCGTGCCGATCACCAGCGCGGCGCCGGCGCTGGTGAGCTTGGTGTAGCCCCAGGCGCCGAGCACGCAGGTCGGCACCGCCGCGACCAGGACAATCGCCGCGCGCCGCCAGTCGACATATTTCAGGAACGCCGCCATGCGGCTCGAATTGGAAAACAGCGCCGAGATCGCGATGATCGGCACGACGGGCGCGGCTCCCACCAGCGGCACCAGCACCAGCGGCATCAGCGCGCCGGTGCCGTAGCCCGACACGCCGCCGACCAGCGAGGCAAACAAGGCAACGGCCGCGACAAGCAATGAGCTGCGCCAGCGATACGTCGGCAAAGCCTGCGAAAACTTGCATCGAATGTTTGGGGGTTAGAGGGAACGGCGAGACTAACACGACGAAACGCTGCGGCGCATTGCGCGCGCACCACGCAGAAGCATCGAGTCAGAGCATGCGGTTTAAGGGTTTCGGATGTATTCGCTTCAACGGTATCGGAATACTTTAGGTAAATTGAATGTAAACAAGCGGTATTCAAATACTGCGAAGACGGGATTTCGAACTCGCCCCAGAGCGTCAACGTTGTAAATGGACAACACTTCCCAAGAATAACTTGTGAATTGCGTCAGCTCGCTACGATTACATGTGGAATCGTGTATTTGATTGCGTGGTAAGTGGTCCCATTCAGTGGCCAAAAGGAGTCCGTCATGTTTATGCGTCGTCTCGTTCTCGCGTTGGGTGTTATGGCCGTAGGCACATTCGGTAGCGCCTTGGCCGCCGACATGCCGGCCAAGGCCCCCATCTACAAAGCGCCGCCCGTCGTCATGTATAACTGGACCGGCTTCTATGTCGGTATCAACGGCGGCTACGGCTGGGGCCGATCGAACCAGATCGATACGTTGGGCGTGCAGAGCGGCACCTTCAATCAGACCGGCGGACTGATCGGCGGCACGCTCGGTTACAACTGGCAGTTCAACAACGTCGTCGTCGGCCTCGAGGGCGACCTCGATTGGGCCAACGTCGACGGCAGCATTGCCGGCTGCTTCTCCGGCAATTGCTACACCGACATGCGTGGCTTCGGTACGCTGCGGCCGCGCGTCGGCTTGGCGTGGGGCATGTTCATGCCCTTCGTGACCGGCGGCCTGGCCTTGGCCGATATCCGCGCCGGGCAGACCGGACCTTTCGCCGCCAGCAATACCTCGTGGAAGGCCGGCTGGACCGTCGGCGGCGGCGTCGAAGCGATGGTGGCGCCGCAATGGTCGGTGAAGGCGGAATATCTCTACGCCGACTTCGGCAGCGGCCTGTCCAGCTACCGGATCACCTGCACCGGTTGCGTTCCGGTGTCGGCGAGCGAGCGCGTGAACATCGTTCGGCTGGGCGTCAACTATCACTTCTAGCAGCGGCGTCTGCTAGCGGCTGATTGCCAATATTGAAAATTCAAAACCCCGGGCCGATCGCCCGGGGTTTTCGTTTCAGCGAGACGCAGAAGCGTCGGCGATTTTTTCCAGCGCCGCTTGCTCGCCCGGAAACCCCTCAGCGATCCAGGCCGCTTCCGCGGCGCGCATGGCAAGGCCTAGCGCCGGCTTGACCGCAGGGTGTGGAATACCGCAATCCACCGGCAGGGTTTCCGCCTGGAATATCACAGCGATTACTTGTCAAACGCGGTTGTAGAGGAGTACTCTTTCCCTCGACGGAGTAAGTCAAAGGGGGAGTCGAACATGCGTCGCTTGGTTGCGGGGTTGCTGGCTGGGGCGTTCAGTCTTGGCCTCATGCAAATTGCTGCTGCGGCCGACCTGCCGGTGAAAGCACCGATTGCTCCAGTGTCGCCCATTTATAACTGGGCCGGCTTCTACATCGGCGGCCATGCCGGTTACGAATGGGACAACACGTCCTGGAATTTCCCGGCTTTCGAATTCTACAACACGGCCGCCGGCCAGGGCTTTACAACGCGGCCGAAGGGCTTCGAGGCTGGCTTCCACGGCGGCTACAACTTCCAGAGCGGCCCCTGGGTCTACGGAATCGAAGTCGCCTATGACCCGACCAACGCCAAAGAAACCCGCATCGGACCGGTCGTCGCGATCTTTCCCGCCGACTCGTTCGCGACCAAGATCGACAATCTTGTCACGGTGACCGGCCGGCTCGGCTACGCCAATGGCGCCTGGTTGTTCTACGGCAAAGGCGGCTGGGCGAATGCGCACATCGGACTCGACGTAGTCTCCGGTGCTCCCGTCGCAGGCGTTACCGCGGGCGGCGGCAAGCGTCTGAATGGCGGAACCGCCGGCGCCGGCGTCGAATATATGCTCACTCCCAACGTCATCCTTGGCTTGGAATATGATTGGGTCGGCCTGCAAAGCGCCAGCTTCGCTTCGACGACGAGCTTGGGCGGGCCATTCCATATCAACAGCGGCAGGGTGAACTTGAACATTGTCAGCGCCCGCGTGAGCTACAAGTTCTGAGCGGGAACGTCTGCTTCATCACGCGTAAACCCCGGGCGATCGCCCGGGGTTTTCGTTTCAGCGAGCCGACGAATCGTCGGCGATTTTTTCCAGCGCCGCTTGCTCGCTGGGAAATCCCGGAGCGATCCAGGCCGCTTCCGCCGCGCGCATGGCCAGGCCGAGCGCCGGCCCCTTCTCGACGCCGCGCTTGATGAAGTCCGCCGCCTTCAACGGAAACACCGGCGCGGTCCAGCGTTGCGGCAACGTCGCCAGCGCATGCCAATCGGTATCGCTGACGGAGGCCGCCGAGCGCGCCCAGCCGAGCAGCGCGTGATCGGTGAAAGCCTGCGGCCCCAGCCGGTACAGCAGCGCGCGCGCGGCCGGCTCGCTAAAGCCCGACGAAATCCGCCGCCAGCCCTCGGCCATCGACGCCAGCCGCTCGTGCTCGACATTGTGCAGCCGCAGTCTCTCGGCCAGGCGTTCGGCGTCTTCGGCGATCAGAACGCCGAGCGCGCCGAGCCTTCGCACCGGATCGGGCGCCAACCCGATCGCCGCCTCGACCTTGGCCATGTTCTCGAAGCCGGCGAGATAGCCGACGCCGCCGAGCACGCGCAGCAGCAGTCCGGCATCGGCCATCGAGATCAGCGTCGGCACCGCGTGCGGCGCCACCACCAGCTTCATCACCTCCATGCGCACGCGTTCGCGCGACAGCGCATCGAGCCCGCCGCGGCCGGCGATGCAGGCGGCAATGCCCTCGGCGTACGGATGATCGCTGGTGCCGTAGGCGGCGTGAAAGCGGAAGAAGCGCAGGATTCGCAGATAGTCTTCCTCGATGCGCTGCCGCGGCTCGCCGATGAAATGCACGCGCCGTTCGGCGAGATCGGCAAGCCCGCCGACATAATCGTAGACCGTGCCGTCGCGCGACGCCGACAGCGCGTTGATGGTGAAATCGCGCCGCTCGGCGTCGGTCTTCCAGTCGCGGCCGAACGCGACCTTGGCGTGGCGGCCGTCGGTCTCGACGTCGCGGCGCAGCGTCGTCACTTCGAACGGATGCTTGTCGATGACGACGGTGACGGTGCCGTGCTCGATGCCGGTCGGCACCGGTTTGAAGCCTGCGGCCTGCACGCGGCGCACGACTTCGTCCGGCACCGCGGTGGTGGCGACGTCGACTTCGTGGATCGGCATATCGAGCAGCGCATTGCGCACCGCGCCGCCGACCACGCGCGCTTCCTCGCCGTCGCAATCGAGCACCTCAAGCAACCGCGGCAAGGCGCCGGCGGTCAGCCAGGCCGCGCCGCTCAGGCTGCGCGCGGTCGCGCCTGACGGTTGCGACGTCACTTCGTCGTCCCCGGCACGAATTTGCCGTTCTCGATATGCGCGGGCACGTAGGTCGAGCCCGGCGGCGCGCCGGTGTAATCGGCGAAATAGACGAAGGCTACGACCATCAGCACCAGCGCCACGATGACGAGCGTGAGGACCCGCGACAGCGGCCAGGAATCCGGATGCATCACGCCGGCCTTGGTCGCCCACAGAAACACCGCGTAAAGCACGAACGGCGTCAGGAACATCAACAGTTCGGTGAAGACCGGGCGGATCATCGATATATCCGTTCGTGCAGATTGCGCAGGATACCAGCCGTCACGCCCCAGATGTAGCGCTCGCCGAAGGTGATCGCGTAATAATGCCGCGTCATGCCCTGCCAGTCGCGCGAGTGACGCTGGACGTTACTCATATCCATCAGGAAAGCGAGCGGCACCTCGAAGGCATTGTCCACTTCGCCGGTGTTGAGCGTGAGCGTGAAGCCGGGCTTGACCCGCGCGATCAGCGGCACGATGCGATAGCCGAGCGTGGTCATGTAGAGATCGAGATAGCCGAGCGGCTCGGTATGGCCGCGATCGAGGCCGATTTCCTCTTCGGTCTCGCGCAGCGCCGCGGCCAGCGGGTCGGCGTCGGTCGTGTCGATCTTGCCGCCGGGAAACGAAATCTGTCCCGGATGATTCGGCAGATGCTGGGCGCGTTGCGTCAGCAGCACCGTCGGCTCTGGCATGATCGACCACCGGCACCAGAACCGCCGCCGGGCGGATCGGGCGCACCTCGGCGATCTTCTGCATCATCGGATCGGCATCGTGGTCGCCGCGCGCTGGGCGTGATGCTGGCATCGTTCAGGCCGGGCGGCACGTCGAGATTTAGCCGCGCCTGCGCGCGGGCGAAGAATTCGGCGGCCGAGAGTGTCGCCACGGCATCCATCAGGCGAACTCCCGCAGCGCGCTGGCTTCCGCCATGGCAAAAAATTCTCCGCCCGAGACGACGCCGAACATCGCGCTTGCCGGCAACGGTGCGCTCTTCGCCGAGTTCGACCAGATCGTAAAACAACGTGCGCGTCACCTTGGCCCACAGGTCGCGGCGGACATGCAGGAACGGTTTGAGCCCGCCTTGCCGGCTCCGGCTCAAAGCGCAGGCCGTGGCCGGGACCGGCCTCGACCCAGTCGTCCACATTGGTGCGGAAGCCGAGCACCTGGCCCCTGGCATCATGCTCGACCTTAAGCTCGACGGCGAGGAAGGGCGCTTCTTCGACCATTAACCCGACCTTCTCCACAGGGGTCACCAGGAAGTATTTATCGCCCTCGCGCTTGAGCACGGATGCGAACAATTTGACCAAAGCCGGCCGCCCGATCGGGGTCTTTTGGTAGAACCAGGTACCGTCGGCGGCAATTCGCATGTCGATATCGCCGCAAAACGGCGGATTCCACAGTCGACCGGCGGCGGCCCGCGCTTTTCGCGGGGCAGCGCTGCCGCGATCCCTTCCAGCCCTCCGGCGCCCTGCCCTGTCTTCGCCATTGTTTCCCTACGTAGCTTGCCGGGCGGCTCGCCCCTGTTCGCAACTTTGTGACCACCCGGACCCTGGCGCTGGAAGATAGCGTAAGCTTGGCTGCAAGAATGAGGCAAGATTCGGCGGTAAACGCGCATGAAATTTGCCTTGGTGCGTTTGTTGCATAGCACTTGAGCAGGGCCAGAACGCCCGACAAAAGGAACCGAAATCATGGCGGCGGCAAGCGGCGAAAGTCTCGAAAAACTGGAAGACATGATCGTGCGCGCGGCGGAATCGACCGCCGTGCACGTGCGGGCCGCCAAAGCCGCAATCGGCGCGGTCATTTTCGGCCAGGAAAACGTGGTCGAACAGGCGCTGATCACGGTGCTGTCCGGCGGCCATGCGCTGCTGGTCGGCGTGCCCGGTCTCGCCAAGACCAAGCTGGTCGAAACCATGGGCATCGTGCTCGGCCTCGACGCCCGACGCATCCAGTTCACCCCCGACCTGATGCCGTCCGACATTCTCGGCAGCCGAAGTGCTGGAAGAAAGCCCCGGCGGCAAGCGCAGCTTCCGCTTCATCGCCGGGCCGGTCTTCGCCCAGCTTGCTGATGGCCGACGAGATCAACCGCGCCTAGCCCGCGCACGCAATCGGCGCTGCTGCAGGCCATGCAGGAACAGCATGTGACCGTCGCCGGCGCGCGCCACGACCTGCCGCAGCCGTTCCATGTGCTGGCGACGCAAAACCCGCTCGAGCAGGAAGGCACCTATCCGTTGCCGGAAGCCCAGCTCGACCGCTTCCTGATGGAAGATCGATGTCGACTATCCCGATATCGAAGCCGAGCGCCGCATCCTGTTCGACACCACCGGCGCCGAGGAGCCGAGCGCCAAGGCGGCGATGACCGCCGGAAGATCTGATGGCCGCGCAGCGGCTGGTGCGCCGCCTGCCGGTCGGCGAATCCGTGGTCGAAGCCATCCTGTCGCTGGTGCGCTCGGCGCGCCCGGGCCCGGAAGCCGGCGATCTCGGCAAGCTGATCGCCTGGGGACCAGGCCCGCGCGCCAGCCAGGCGCTGATGCTGGCGGTGCGCGCCCGCGCCCTGCTCGACGGGCGCTTCGCGCCGTCGATCGACGACGTGCTCGCACTCGCCGAGCCGGTTCTCAAACACCGCATGGCGCTGACCTTTGCCGCCCGCGCCGAAGGCGAGACGATCTCGAGCGTGATCAAGCGGCTGAAGGCGCGCATCGGATAATCGGATGGCCGAGCCGAGGCTCAGCGACATTCGAGAACGGCGCGGTCCGCGCAGGCTTCGGCCGGCGCAGGCCGTACGCTCGCCGCGCCGATGCCGCGGCTGATCCTGGAGGCGCGGCGCGTCGCCGCGACCGTCATTCATGGACTGCACGGCCGGCGCCGCGCCGGACTCCGGCGAGAATTTCTGGCAATACCGCCGATTCGTGTCCGGCGAAGCCGCCGCGCGCGTCGACTGGCGGCGCTCGGCGCGCGACGATCATCTTTATGTGCGCGAGCACGAATGGGAAGCCTGCGCACACGGTCTGGATCTGGCCCGACCGTTCGCCGTCGATGGTGTTTGCCTCGCCGCTGGTGCGCGGACAGCAAGCTCGATCGCGCGCTGGTCATTCGCCTTCGCGCTCGCCGAAATTCTGGTCGAGGGCGGCGAGCGCGTCGGCATTCCCGGTCTGATGCGCCCGACCGCGAGCCGCAACGTCATCGAAAAGATGGCGCAGGCGATCCTGCACGATCCGACCGAGCGCACGAGCCTGCCGCCGACCTTCGCGCCGTCGCCGCTGTCCGAAATCATGGTGCTGTCCGACTTCTGGAGCCCGATCGCCGAGGTGCGCAGACCTGATCGCACAACTTTCCGCCAGCGGCGCCCACGGCCATGTCGTGCAGATCGTCGATCCGGCGGAAGAAACGCTTCCCCTATTCGGGCCGCGATCGAATTCGTCGAGCCGGAAGGCGCCGGCAGCATCACCGCCGGCCGCGCCGAAACCTGGCGCAACGACTATCAGGGGCGCGATCGCGCGCCATCGCGCGGAAATCCGCGCCGAGACCGACCGGCTCGGCTGGAGCTTCACCATTCACCGCACCGATCGGCCGGCGAGCGAATTGCTGCTGGTGCTGCATGCGCGCATGGGCACCAACGCGCAGCGCACGGCCGTCGACAGCGCGGCACGCGCCGGCGAAGCCAGGCGGAGCAGCGCGCATGATGGGGCCTGCCGCTCGGATTTGCCCAGCCGCTGGTGCTGCTCGGCCTCGCCAGCCTGCCGGTGCTGTGGTGGCTGTTGCGGCTGGTGCCGCCGCGGCCGCGCCGGATCAATTTCCCGCCGACGCGCCTGCTGTTCGAGATCGCGCCGAAGGAAGAGACGCCGTCGCGCACGCCGTGGTGGCTGACGCTGCTGCGGCTGTCGCTGGCCGCGCTGTGCATCCTCGCCGCCGCCGGCCCGTTGTGGAATCCGCCACTCGCGACATCGGCCAGACGCGCGCGCCGCTGCGCTCCTGATCGACGACGGCTGGACCGCGGCGTGCGACCTGGGACGCGCGGCTGCGCACCGCCGACGACCTGATCGCGCGCGCCGAAGCCGACAATCGCGGCGTCGCGCTGCATGCCGCTGTCGGAAACCACGCGCGACATTTCGCTTCGAGATCGGCCGGCGCCGCGCGCGTGCAGCTCAAGCAAGCTGAAGCCGAAGCCGCACAGCGTCGACCGCAGCCGAGGCGCTGCCGCTGATCGAGCGCTTCCTCGCCGCCACGCCGGACGTCGAAATCGTCTGGCTCGTCCGACGGCGTCGATCTCGGCACGGCGACTGACTTCGTCGACGGCCTCAAGCGCATCGATCGGCAGTCGCACCGATCACCGTCGTCGCCGGCGGCATCGCCGTCTGCGCATGCGCTCACCGCCGCCGACAACGCCGCCGGCGCGCTGACGGTGAAGGTGCTGCGCGCGCGATCCGGCGGCGACCGAAACCGGCATCGTGCGCGCGATCGACCTCAAGGGCCTGCCGCTCGGCGAAGCGCCGCTTCGCCTTCGAAGCCGGCGATCGCGAGACCGAGGCGACGATCGATCTGCCGGTCGAGATCCGCAACGACATCGCGCGGCTGGAGATCGTCGGCGAGCGTTCGGCCGGCGCGGTGCAACTGCTCGACAAGCGCTGGCGCCGCCGCACCGTCGGCGTCGTGACCGGCTCGACCGCCGACACGTCGCAGCCGCTGCTTGCGTCGCAGCCTACTATCTGTCGCGCGCGCTCAATCCGTTCGCCGACGTGCGGCTCGCCGAAGGCGTCGCGACCGGCGGACGCGGTGAACCGTTTCCTCGACCAGCATCTGCCGATGCTGATCCTCGCCGATGTCGGCAATGTCGCCGACGAGCGCACGAGCGGCTGACGCAAGTGGATCGACGATGGCGGCGTGCTGGTGCGCTTCGCCGGTCCGCGTCTCGCCGCCGCCGACGACGATCTGGTGCCGGTGAAGCTGCGCCGCGGCGGCCGCATCCTGGGCGGCAGCCTGAGCTGGGACAAGCCGCAGCCGCTCGCGGCGTTTTCGCGCGACGGTCCGTTCGACGGCATGGCGGTGCCGAACGACGTGACCGTGACGCGCCAGGTGCTGGCGGAGCCGGACGCGCAGCTCAGCGATCGCACCTGGGCGACGCTCGCCGACGGCACGCCGCTGGTCACCGCCCAGCGCCGCGGCAAAGGCGTGATCGTGCTGTTCCACGTCACCGCCGACACCCGCTGGTCGGACCTGCCGCTGTCCGGCGCCTTCGTCGACATGCTCCGGCGCATCGTCGCGCTTGCCGGCGCCACCGCGACCGACGAAGGCGACGCCGCCGCCACACGCCACGGCACCCGCGCCGATCAAGTGGTGCCGCCAACGCGCGTGCTCGACGGCTTCGGCGCGTTCTCCCCGCCGCCGCCGACCGCCGCCCGATCCCGAGCAACTTCAACGGCCGCGCCACCGCCGATCATCCGCCCGGCTTCTACGGCCCGCCGGAGGGCCTGCTCGCGGTCAACACGCTGGCGCCCGCCGACCGGCCGCTGCCGCTCGATGTCTCGCCGCTCAATGCGCGCAGCTCGACGTCTATCGCCATGGCGAGCCGCTGGATCTGCGCGGGCCGATATTCCTCGCGGCGCTGGCGCTGCTGCTGCTCGACGCGCTGGTGGTGTTCTGGCTCTCCGGCGGCCTCGGCAGCCTGCGCAGCGCCGGCGCGTGGCGGCGGCGCTCGTCGCCTTCGGCCTTGCTCGGCGCGATGACGCTGCACAATGCCGCGCAGCGCGCAAACGCCGGCGGCGCCGCCGCTGACCGCGCAAGCAAGAAGACTTCGCCATGAAGGCGACGCAGGAGACCCACCTCGCCTATGTCGTCACCGGCGACGCGGCGGTCGACGACATCAGCAAGGCCGGCCTGCAGGGCCTGACGCTGTTTCTGGCGCAGCGCACCGCGCTCGAAGCCGGCGAGCCGATCGGTCTCGATCGCGCGCGACGAACTTGCGTTCTTCCCGCTGATCTATTGGCCGATCGTGCCGAGCGCGCCGAAGCCGTCCGCAGGCCGCGCTCGAGCGCATCGACGCTTATATGAAACAAGGCGGCACCGTGCTGTTCGACACCCGCGACGCGATCGATGGCGCCGCCCGGCCCCGGCGGCGCGACGCACGGCCCCGGCATGGTGGCGCTGCGCGCGATCCTGTCGTCGCTCGACATCCCCGAGCTCGAGCCGGTGCCGCGCGATCACGTGCTGACCAAGACGTTCTTCCTGCTGCGCGACTTCCCCGGCCGCTTCACCGCCGGCCAGCTCTGGGTCGAGGCGCTGCCGGCGGAAACCGAAGAAGACCAGCAGCCGCCCGGCGCGCGCCGGCGACGGCGTGTCGTCGATCATCATCACGTCGAACGATTTCGCCGGCGCCTGGGCGATGCGGCCCGACGGCCAGCCGATGCTGCCGCTGGTGCCGGGCGAACCGCGCCAGCGCGAATTCGCCTTCCGCGCCGGCGTCAACATCGTGATGTACACGCTGACCGGCAACTACAAGGCCGACCAGGTGCATATCCCGGCGCTGCTCGAACGGCTGGGCCAGTAGGAGCATGAACCTCGGCGTCTCATTCGCCCCGCTGGTGCCCGACTATGTGGTGTGGGCGGCGCTTGGCGTCGCCGCGCTGATCGCAGCGCTGCTGCTCGTCGCGCGCAGCCGCGGCGCGCCGGTACGCGCGATCGCGCTGGCCCTGATGGTGCTGGCGCTGGCCAATCCGTCGTTCACGCGCGAAGACCGCGACCCGCTCCCGTCGGTCGCCGCGGTGATCGTCGACAAAAGCCCGAGCCAGGATTTCGGCGACCGCACCGCGCAGACCGAAAGCGCGCAAGACGACATTGCTCGAACGGCTCAAGCGCATTCCCGGACTGGAAGTGCGCATGGTCGACGCCGGCCAAGCCGACGGCGAGCACCGACGGCACGCGGCTGTTCTCGGCGCTGTCCTCGACGCTCGCCGACGTGCCGCCCGACCGCATCGCCGGCGCGATCCTGATCACCGACGGCCGCGTCCACGACGTGCCGGCCGATGTCGCCGCTTTGGGTTTCGCCGCGCCGCTGCATGCGCTGATCACCGGCCACAAGGACGAGAGCGACCGCCGCGTCTTGCTGACCCAGACGCCGCGCTTCGGCATTGTCGGCCAGCCGCAGACCATCGGTTTCCGCATCGAGGATCAGGGCGCCAACGTCGGCACCGCGCAGGTCACCGTGCGGCGCGACGGCGAGGTGCTCGAAACCCGCACCGTGACGGTCGGCGCCGACATCAAGGTCAATGTCCCGATCCCGCATGCCGGTCCGAATATCGTCGAGATCGAAGCGTCGCTGCTCGCCAACGAACTGACGCCGATCAACAACCGGGCGGTGATCTCGATCGACGGCGTGCGCGACAAGCTGCGCGTGCTGCTGGTCTCGGGCGAGCCGCATGCCGGCGAGCGCACCTGGCGCAATCTGCTCAAGTCCGACGCCTCGGTCGATCTGGTGCATTTCACCATTCTGCGCCCGCCGGAAAAACAGGACGGCACGCCGATCAACGAGCTGTCGCTGATCGCGTTCCCGACCCGCGAACTGTTCCAGCAGAAGATCTCGGAATTCCAGCTCATCATCTTCGACCGCTACGCGCGCCAGGGCGTGCTGCCGATGATCTATTTCGACAACATCGCGCAATATGTGCGCGACGGCGGCGCCGTGCTGATCGCCGCCGGTCCCGATTACGCCTCGCCGACCAGCATCTGGCGCACGCCGCTCGACGTGATCCTGCCGGCCGAGCCGAGCGGCGAAGTCACCGAACGGCCGTTCCGCGCGACGCTCACCGACCTCGGCAAGCGCCATCCGGTGACGCGCGGGCTGGAAGGCTCGGAAACCGATCCGCCGCATTGGAGCCAATGGTTCCGCGTCGTCGATACCAAGCGCACCACCGGCACCACTGTGATGCAGGGCCCCGACGACAAGCCGCTGCTGGTGCTGGCGCGCGAGGGCGAGGGCCGCGTCGCGCTGCTGCTGTCCGATCACATCTGGCTGTGGGCGCGCGGCTATGAAGGCGGCGGGCCGCATCTCGATCTGCTGCGGCGGCTGTCGCACTGGCTGATGAAGCAGCCCGATCTGGAAGAAGAAGCGCTGCGGCTGATCGTCAATGGCCGCGACATCACCGTGCAGCGCCAGACCATGGCCGACACCGTCAACGAAGTAACGCTGACGTCGCCGACCGGCGCGGCGCGCACGCTCAACCTGCTGCCGGTCGAGCCCGGCCTGTGGCGGTCGACGCTCAGCGCCAACGAGCTCGGCCTGTGGCGCGCGACCGACGGCAAGCTCACGGCGCTGGCCAATGTCGGGCCGGCCAATCCGCGCGAATTCGCCGAGGTGACGTCGACCACCGACGTGCTGGGCGCGCTCGCAACCGCCACCGGCGGCGACGCGCGGCGGCTGGCGAACGGCAATTCGCTCGACGTGCCGCGCGTGGTCGCGGTGCGCTCAGGATCGACCTTCAAGGGCGACGACTGGATCGGCCTCAAGATGCGCGACGTCAGGGTGGTGCGCGGCATCGGCGTGTTGCCGATGTTCGCCGGGCTGATCGGATTGCTGCTGCTGGTCGGTTCGCTGGCGCTGACTTGGGCGCGCGAGGGCCGCTGAAGCGGCCCTTTGGGCGCGCGAGGGCCGCTAGCGCCAGTCTGGTCATCGTCCGCGAGCGACACTTAGGTCAGTTCCCAATCCGGACGGATCATGCCTTTGACGCCGTCGAAGGCGCCGGGCGTCAATTCCGCCACCAGCAGGCGGGCGGGGTCGACCGGGCCCGGCATCTGCACCTGGCCCTTGGCGATGCGCTTGAAGCCGGACTTGCCGTAGTACGGCTCGTCGCCGACCAGCACCACAAGCTTGTGGCCCTTGGCCTTGGCCTGCGCCAGCGCCTTCTTGATCAGCGCCGAGCCGACGCCGCGGGTGCGGAACGGCGGCTCGACCGTCAGCGGCCCCAGCAGCAGCGCCGGCGCCTCGCCGATATAGATCGGCGTCAGCCGGACCGAGCCGATCAGCAGCGAGCCGATGCGGGCGGTGAACGACAGCGCGAGCAGGTGATCGCGGCCCTCGCGAATCCGATAGGCGCTGCGCACATAGCGGCCGGGGCCGAAGGTGCGCTCATGCAGCCGTTCGATCGCGGTGGCGTCGCCGGCGGTCTCCGGCAGGATGGTCAGCGAGAGTTCGCTCATGGTCAGCCGATTAGCATTTGGGTCGATTCTGGTCCATCGCCGGTGGCGTTATGAGCCGCTAGCCGTTAAATGACTAGCCACACAGGCGGAGGATGGCATGGGACTGCTGGTTGACGGCGTTTGGCAACAAGACGGGGTTCGCACCAAAGACGGCCATTTCGTGCGGCCGACCACCAGTTTCCGCAATTGGGTGACGCCCGACGGCAGCGCCGGACCTTCCGGCAAGAGCGGCTTTGCGGCGGAAGCCGGCCGCTATCACCTCTATGTCTCGCTGTCCTGCCCCTGGGCGCACCGCACCGTGATCTACCGCAAGCTCAAGGGCCTCGAGAACGTGATCTCGATGTCGCTGGTTTCGCCCGACATGCTGAAAGACGGCTGGACCTTCAACAAAGACGAGGGCTCGAGCGGCGACGACGTCAACGGCAAGAGCAAGCTGTCGGAAATCTATGTGCTGGCCGATCCGAAATATACCGGACGCGTCAGCGTGCCGGTGCTGTGGGACAAAAAGAACAACACCATCGTCAACAACGAGTTCGTCCGAAATCATCCGTATGCTGAATTCGGCGTTCGACGCCTTCACCAACATCCACACCGATTATTATCCGCAAAACTTGCGCGCCGAGATCGACCGGCTCAACGACCAGATCTATCCCAACATCAACAACGGCGTCTATCGCGCCGGCTTTGCCACCGCGCAAGGCGCCTACGAGCTGGCGTTCCGCGGCATCTTCGACACGCTCGACGAACTCGATCAGACATTGGGCAAGCAGCGCTATCTCGCCGGCAACGCCATCACCGAGGCCGACTGGCGGCTGTTCTGCACGCTGATCCGTTTCGACGCGGTGTATTATTCGCACTTCAAGTGCAACTGGCGGCACATCTACGAATATCCCAACCTGTCGAACTATGTGCGCGATCTCTACCAGGTGCCGGGCGTGCCTGAGACCGTGAGCCTCGATCAGATCAAGCGGCACTATTACGGCAGCCAGCGCCAGGTGAACCCGACCGGCATCGTGCCGGTCGGCCCGCAACTCGATTTCGCCGCGCCGCATGACCGGGCGAGGTTTGGCGCCTGATCGGCAATAACGCGTCAGCCGAGCAGGTCGCCCTTCTTCTGCAGATATTCGTCGCGGTTGATCTCGCCGCGCGCGTAGCGTTCCTCGAGCACGGCAAGCCCGGCGGAGCGCGGCGCGGCCGGGCCGTGGTGCATGTGCATGCCGCCCGGCGCCATCATGGTGCGCACCAGCCAAACCACGGCGACAATCACGGCGATCAGAATGACGCCCCAGAACACCATGTGGACGGCGCCATAGCCGTAACCGTATCCGCCGTACATCATTCCCGACTGCGGTCCATAGCCCCACATGATCAGTCCTCCTCCGGCTTGTAGAAGCCGTTGTGACGATTGACGGCGAAGCGCTGCACCAGCGAATTGTCCTTGGTGACGATGTCGGCGACGATGGTGTCGGCGTCCTTTTCCTTGACGTCGCCGACCTTGAGCCGCTTATTGCCCTGATCGGCGATCAGCCGCTCGAAAAAATTCTTCACGTTGTCGGGCGTTAGATCCGCCGTGACGCGGCCGCGGAAATTTTCCCGGCCGTTGGAATTTTCCTGGCTACGGTCGTTTTCCTGGCCGCTATTATTCGCCCCGTTAGTCCACGGGCCGCGATGAAAGCGCCGCCAGTCGTTGCCCATCATGCCGGGGCCATAGCCTTGGCCTGGGCCATAGCCACCACCCATCATGCCGTGGCCGGGGCCATAGCCTCGGCCGTAGCCGCGGCCCGGTAGGCAATCCGGCCGGCCCTGCGCTTCCCGGCCGTAGCCGGGCTGCATCATCGACCCGCGACCGTAACCAGGGCCGTAGCCGTAGCGTTGGTGATAGCCCGGGCCGTAGCCGCGGCTTTGATCTTGATCCTGGCTTTGATCTTGGTTTTGGCTTTGATCTTGGCTTTGATCTTGGGCCTGACCTTGGATTTGGCCTTGGTCCTGACCTTGGCTCTGAACTTGACCGCGATCCTGGTCTTTGCTTGGTTCTTTGTTCTGGGTCTGGCTTTGGTCGCCGCCCATCATTCCTGGCCCGGACGGCTGGGCCTGCGCCGGAGCGGCGAGACCGATCGCCGCGACCGCGAGTGCGGTGGCAAATGCACTGTAACCGAGCTTTCGCATAGCTAATCTCCTGAGCACTGGCCCCCACCGACCAAGTTCAACGTAAGCCTGTCGCGTATCAAGTCCGTGACGCGCGGATAGTTCACGCACGCTTTGCCGCGGCTGGCATTGACCGAAATCAACGGCGCGCGATGGTAAAACCGTAGCGTCGGTGCACGAACCCGGCTTTGGCCATCGCCAGGCGCTAGGTCATCACCACAATTCGCTGACGGTCGCGCCGCCGAACACTTCGGCGATGCGGGCG
Organism: uncultured Alphaproteobacteria bacterium; assembly: GCA_963825015.1. Lineage (GTDB taxonomy): Bacteria > Pseudomonadota > Alphaproteobacteria > Rhizobiales > Xanthobacteraceae > Pseudolabrys. The sequence continues at coordinate 67,952 of CAWGRN010000022.1, forward strand.
CGGGTGGCGCGGCTGGTGTCCGCCGGCAGCGCGTCGACGGCGAAGAAGCCGTGCTCGATGATTTCGTAATTCGGCACCGGCAGTCCGTCCTGGTGGAAGTCGCGCACGATGAACAGCGCCACATGGTCGCGGCGCGATACCCGGCCGTTGAAAAAGAGGCCGTGCAATTTTGGTTCGCCAACGAGTTGAATATTGCCCTCCTCGGCCAGTTCGCGCGCCAGCGCGGTGAGCGCGGTCTCGCCGGTCTCGACGCCGCCGCCGGGCAGATGCCAGCCGCTGACGTAAGAGTGCTTGACCAGGAAGATGCGGCCCGTGCCGTCGATCACCATGGCGCGCGCGCCCAAGGTCGCGCCGCGCGAGAAACGCCAATAGAAATGGAACAATGGCCGGATCAACGGCTCAAGCGCGCGGCGGAGTGGTTGCAGACGCATGTTTCTTCTATGCCATTTCCCGGTTAAACGAGCGGTTACCGGCGGCCACGCGGCATGGTGGCGTGGCCGACCCTTTCGCATTCAGACCAGTTCCAATATATAGATTTTAGCCGCCGACCGGCGACCAAGGGGCCCCCGTGAAGAAGTTTTCCGAACTGACCGAGCAGGAAGTGCTGGCGCTCGCCATCACCAATGAAGAAGAAGACTCGCGGATCTATCGCGGCTTCGCCGAAGGCCTGCGCGAGCAGTTCCCGTCCTCCGCCAAGGTGTTCGACGAGATGGCGGACGAGGAAGTCACCCACCGCACCATGCTGTTCGACCTCTACCGCAAGAAATTCGGCGAATATCTGCCGCTGATCCGGCGCCAGGACGTCAAGGGTTTCATCCAGCACAAATCGTCGCTCTGGCTGATGCGGCCGCTCGGCTTGGACGATGTCCGCAAGTTCGCCGAGAACATGGAATACGAGGCCGAGCGCTACTACCGCAAGGCTGCGGAGAATGCGCGCGACGTCTCGGTGCGCCAGCTTCTGATCGAACTCGCCGAAGCCGAAGCCGGCCACGAGAGCCTGGCCCACAAGCTGTCGGAGACCATCCTCACCAAGGGCGCGCGCGAGAAGGAAGACGAAACCGCGCGGCGCATGTTCGTGCTGCAATTCGTGCAGCCGGGGCTGGTCGGGCTGATGGACGGCTCGGTGTCGACGCTGGCGCCGCTGTTTGCCGCGGCGTTTGCCACCCACAACACCTGGGCCACCTTCCTGGTCGGCCTCGCGGCTAGCGTCGGCGCCGGCATTTCCATGGGCTTTGCCGAAGCGCTGTCCGACGACGGCTCGCTCACCGGCCGCGGCACGCCGTGGCTGCGCGGCGCGGTCTGCGGGCTGATGACCATGATCGGCGGGCTCGGCCACACCTTGCCCTATCTCATTCCGCATTTCTGGACCGCGACCTTGATCTCGATCGCCGTGGTGGTCATCGAACTCGGCGCGATCTCCTATATCCGCTACCGCTACATGGACACGCCGTTCCTCGCCGCCACCTTCCAGATCGCCTTCGGCGGCGCCCTGGTGTTCATCGCCGGCATATTGATCGGAAGTTCGTAGCCAGCTTGCTGGCCGCGACACATCAATGTTCACCCTCGCCCATCTGTCCGACCCGCATCTGGCGCCGCTGCCCGCGCCGCGCTGGAGCGAGCTGCTCGGCAAGCGCATCACCGGTTACATCAACTGGCGGCGCAAGCGCCGCTTCGTCCATGATCCCGCGGTGCTGGCCAAGATCGTCGCCGACATGCAGGCGCATGCGCCCGACCATATCGCGGTGACCGGCGACATCGCCAATATCGCACTGCCGCAGGAATTCCGGCGCGGCCGCGACTGGCTGGAAAGCCTCGGCAGCGCCCGCGACGTCACCTTCGTGCCGGGCAATCACGACATCTACGTGCAAGAGGCCGCGAACTACGCGACGCGCCAGTGGGGCGCGTTCATGTCCGACGACGACGGCGTCGGCGGATTTCCGTTCGTGCGCCGGCGCGGGCCGGTGGTGCTGATCGGGGTATCGAGCGGCGTGCCGACCGCGCCGTTCCTGGCGACCGGCTGGATCGGCACGCAGCAGCTTGCCGCTTTGGCGGCCATCCTCAACGATTTGAAAAACGAAAATCTGTTCCGCGTCGTGCTGATCCATCATCCGCCGGTGAGCGCGGCCGGCCGGCACAAGCGGCTGCTCGACGCCCCGGTGCTGTTGCGCGTCATCGCCGCGCACGGCGCCGATCTGGTGCTCCACGGCCACGACCATGTGAACATGCTCAATTGGCTCGACGGCCCCAACGGCACCAAGGTGCCCGCGGTCGGCGTGCCGTCGGCGTCGGCCGCGCCCGGCACCGGCAAGGACGCCGCCGGCTATCATCTCTACCGGATCGCGGGTGCGCCCGGCGCCTGGCAATGCGAATTGATCTCGCGCGGCATCGGCGCCGATGGCGAGGTAGCCGAGGAGAAAAGGTTTAGCTTAGTGGGCTAAGAAGTTGTCGTTGTCATTCCGGGACGCCCGAAGGCGCTGCGCGGCGCCCCGAAATGACGAGAGTGGATTACGGCTACGGCCTTATCAGCGCCAGCGCGAACAGCGCGGCGACGCCGAGGATCACGCCATAGATGAAGGTGCGGAAGGCGCGGTAGCGGCCGCGGCGCTGCTCGTGCTCCACCATCTTCTGCGCGGTGGCCTGACCGAACGGCGCGTCGTCGGTCAGCGCGCGTTCGCGCTCGACCAGCCGGCGCGCCACGTAGCGGGTGACGGCGTGCACCATCTCGGAGACTTCGTAGCTCTCCGCCAGCACGGCGCGGCCATAGCGGGTGTCCTGCACGAAACGGTATTGCCGCTTGTCGCGGCCCATCTCGACATGGGCGATGACGTCGATCCACAGCCGCGGCACGTCGCCTTTGCTGACGCCGCGGTCGAACAGCTCGACGTTGTCGGGAATATCCTTGAACAGCGGATCGAGCGCTTCGTTGAGCAGCTCCAGCCGCGCCACGTCGGCGTCGCGCAGATCGACCACCACGCCGGAACGCTCGGCCGCCTCGATGCGCGCATCGCGCACCGCGGCCTTGAGCGCGGTCGGCGGCTCCGGTGTTTCAGGCTCGGCCTTGTTGCGGCGTCCCCACATAGCCTCTATCTAGCAAAAACGCCTGAATTTTCAAGACGTTTGATAGTTAATCGGGGGTTAAGCCCCTGGAATCAGGCCGTAAGCCCTGCCCCAGCCGAGGCCCGCCTCGGTGCGGCCGCGCGGCCGGTATTCGCAGCCGATCCAGCCCTTAAAGCCGAGCCGGTCGACCGCCTCGAAGATAGCCGGATAATTGATCTCGCCCTCGTCCGGCTCATGCCGGGTCGGCACCGCCGCGCATTGCAGATGGCCGATATCCGGCATGAATTTCTCCAGCCGCGTGATCAGATCGCCGCCGACGATCTGCACATGATAAAAATCGAACTGCATGCGGATGTTCGGCCTGCCCGCCTTCGCCATGATCGCGGCGGCGTGCTCGACGCGGTTGAGAAAATAGTTCGGCCGGTCGCGCGGATTGATCGGCTCGATCAGCAGCGTGATGTTCTTTTCCGCCGCGAGATCAGCGGCGCGCGAAAGATTGTCGATATAGACGCGCTCGGCCGCCGGGCGCTGATCGACCGGAACCTTGCCGGCCAGGCAATGGATAGCCGTGCCGCCGATCGCGGTGATGTAGTCGAGCGCGCGGGTAAACAGCGCCTGCCATTCCCGCTCGCGGCCCGGCACGGCGGCGAGCCCGAACGTGCCCTCGCCTTCGCCGGGCGGCGTATTGAGGCCGAGCACGGTGAGCTTGTTGCGCTCGATCGCGGCTTTCACCTGCGACGGCCGGAACGTCATAGGGAAATTGCAGCTCGATCGCCTTGAAGCCGCAGGCCGCCGCGGCATCGATGCGCTCCAGCAGCGGGCGGTCGGTGAACAGGTAACCCAGATTGGCGGCAAAACGGGGCATTGCAACCTCGACCATCATCCCTTGCGCTTGAGCGCGGTGCCGTATTCATTACCCATCCGATTGCCCCGACGCCAGCCGGAAACGCGCCATGTCAGCCAATACCGCTTTCCATATCGCCGTGCTGCCGGGCGACGGCATCGGCCACGAGGTGATGGCGCCGGCGCTGGATATTCTGCGCCGCATCGAGGCCACTACGCCGAATTTGAAATTCCGCTTTACGGAGGCTGCCGCCGGCGCCGAGGAATATCGCGCCACCGGCAAGTCGATGGCGGAGACGACCGTCAAGCTGTGCGAGGAAGCCGACGCCATCCTGCTCGGCGCCTGTGGATTACCCAGCGTGCGCTATCCCGACAACACCGAGATCATGCCGCAGGTCGAGCTGCGCTTTATTTTCGATCTCTATGCCGGCGTGCGGCCGGCGCGGCTCATTCCCGGCGTGCCCAGCCCGATCGTCGGCGCGCAGCAACACGGCATCGATTTCGTGCTGATCCGCGAGTTGACCGAAGGCCTGTTCGCCTCGATGGGCAAGGGCGTCACCACGCATGACGAGGCGCGCGAGACGCTGGTCGTGACGCGCAAGACCACCGAGCGGCTGTTCGACTTCTCGCTGCGGCTGGCCGAGCGGCGCAAAGCGCGCGGCAAGCCGGGCCGGCTCACGCTGGTCGACAAGGCCAATGTGTTCAAAACCTTCAACTGGCAGCGCGACATCTTCGCCGAGCGCAAGGCGAAATTCCCCGATGTCAAAACCGACCTGCTCTATGTCGACGCCTGCGCGGCGATGATGGTGAAGAAGCCGTGGGACTTCGACGTCATGGTCATGGAGAACATGTTCGGCGACATTCTCTCCGACCTCGCCGCCGGATTGATCGGCGGGCTCGGCATCGCGCCCTCGGCCGACATCGGCGACAAGCACGCGGTGTTCCAGCCGTGCCACGGCACCGCGCCCGACATCATGGGGCAAGGCAAGGCCAATCCGACCGCGATGATCCTGTCGGCGGCGATGATGCTCGACTGGCTGGCCGACAAGCACGATCATCAGCCCGCGGCGGACGCCGCGATCCGCATCGAGCGCGCGGTCGACAAGGCTTACGCCGGCGGTCTCAAGCCGATGGAATATGGCGGCAGCGACGGCACCGCGGCGATTTCAAAAGCGGTGATGCAGGCGCTGGGGTCTTAAAAAAGCAGGCCGCGACGAGGCGGCCTGCTTTTTTCGGTCGCGTCGCGACTTTAAGCTTTTTCTTCTTCCATCGTCACCGCCACGTCGGCGTTGGCGGAGAGCCGGACTTTCTGGCCTTCGACTTCGGCGACCAGGCCCAGCTCGATGAAATGATGGTGGCCCTTGTGCGTGCCTTCGCCGCTGTCGGCTTTGGTCAACTTGATCCGCTTCCCCTCGACCTTGTCGACAGTCCCGACATGGGCGCCATCGGCGCCGATGACTTCCATATGCTCTTTGACGTCATTCATTGAAATTGTCCTGTTGTGGAACAAGGACAACGCGCCAGGGCTGATTCCGTTCATTCCGCCGCTGAGCGCGGCTACAGCCCGACAAATTCCTTGATCGCGGCGATGAATGCCTCCGGCTGCTCGAGCGGCGGGCAATGGCCGCAGCCGGGCAATTCGATATAGCGCGCGCCTTTGACCTTGTCGGCGATCGCCTTGTTGAGCGCCGGCGGCGTCGCCTGATCGAACTCGCCGCACACAACCAGCGTCGGCAGCTCGAACCGGTGCAGCAGCGGCGTCAGATCGGCCTCCTGCAGGATCTTGCAGGCGGCCTGGAAGGCCTTGGCATCGATGCCCATCAGCACGCGCTGGCGTTCCTCGATCAACTCCGGGTGGGCCGCGAGATAGGCCGGCGAGAACACCCGCTTGGCGGCGATCTCGGCGACGCTGCCGAGCCCGCCTTCGGCGACCTTGGCCGCCATCGCCGCGAACTGCTGGCGGCCCTCGTCCGGAAACACGGCGGCGGCATCGCTGAGCACCAGCTTGGAAATCCGTTCCGGATGCGCCAGCGCGAAGGCCAGCGCGACCGTGCCGCCGAAGCCGTTGCCGATCAGCACGGCGTCCTTGGCGATGCCGAACTCCTGGAAGCCGTCCTCGATGGTCGCGATATAGGCGTCCATCAGCGGCAGCAGCGTCGGCTGCGAGCCGTGGAAGCCCGGCAGGTTGAACAGCGTGACGCGATGCCTCGCGGCCAAGGCCGGCAGCACCGGATCGAAGGCGTGCCGGTCGGCCAGCAACGAGTGCAGCACCACCAGGTCGGACCCTTGGCCGGTGCGCACCGCGGTCAGCGCGCCATGGCCGGCGCTTAGTTGTTCCATCGACATCGAATTCTCCTTTGCACCACATTGCAGGCCAGCGGTGGGCACCGTCCCCCGCCATCCCTGTTATTTATAACGCCGAGCATCGCCTTGATTTCCGTCCTGTGCGAAATAGACGCTAGAATAACGAAAAAGCCAGGGTGCCGGCGCCGTCTCGGCCGGCCGGAAAGCCTTATAAACGGAATAACCAGGGGAGGACTATCGCATGACAAAACTGAATTCGGGGCGGACGTTCCGCGGCCTGTCGCCGGTCGTGGCGGGTCTGGCGGCGTTGCTGCTCGGCACCGGGGCCGCAACGGCCCAGACCTACGGCCTCGCCACCATGCAGCCGGGCACGCTGAGCTACACCAGCGCCGCGGCCATCGCCAAGGTGCTCAAGGAAAAAGGCGGCTTCAACGTCCTGGTGCAGCCGACCGCCGGCGAGACCACGCTGATACCTCTGGTCGCGCGCGGCGAATCCGATCTCGGCATCGCCAACATCTTCGAGGTCGAGCGCGCCCGCCCCACCAGTCCCGATCTGCGGCTGATCGGCTCGGTCTATCCGCTGCGCGGCGCCTTCTGGGTGCGCAAGGATTCGACGATGAAGACCATCGCCGACCTCAAGGGCAAGAAGGTGGTGATGGGCTTTTCGGCGATGCGCACCATCGATCCGCTGGTGCGCGGCGATTCTCGGCCACCGGCGGCCTGACCGAGAAGGACGTCAAGCCGGTGCTGGTGCCGAACGTGGTGCGCGGCGCCGACGATTTCACCTCCGGCGCGTCCGACATGTTCTTCTTCGCCTTCGGCGCCCCGAAGGTGCGCGAGGTCGACGCCACCGTCGGCGGCATCCGCGCGCTGGAAATTCCGGAGAGCGGCATGGCCGGCCGCCAAGAAGATCTTGCCGGAGGGCTATCTCTCGCCGGCGGTGCCGAATCCGTTCTTCGTCGGCGTCGATCATCCGATGGGCGTCTACGCCTGGGACAATCTGTTGTTCACCAACGCCAAGGTGCCGGACGACGTGATCTACAAGATGATCGACACGCATGGAAAACAACAAAGCCGACCTGGTCGCGATCCTGCCGGCGATGCGCGATTTCAGCGCCGACAAACTTTATAAGCACTTCGCGACGCCCTATCACCCGGGCGCCTTGAAGTATTTCAAGGATCACAAAATCGAAATCAAGGCGATTCAGTGAGCGAAGTCCACGCAACGGCCGATGCGGCGGACCCTGGCTCCGCCGCATCGCGCGCCGTCAGGCTGTGCGACCGATATCCTGCAGGCGCTGCTGCTCGTCTGCGTCGTCGGCTGGGTGCTCGATGTGCCGCGGCGGATGTTCGGCATCTCGTTTTACACCGAGCAATTGCTGGCGGTGTGCCTGGGACTGAGCCTCGCGATCTCGTTCATCAATGCCGAAATTCCCGCGCCTGGCTCGGCTGGGCTTGCGCCGCCGCGGCCATCGGCATCTGCGGCTATATCGCGATCCGCTACGAACCGCTGACCTATTCGATCGCGCTGCTGCCGCTGGAAGGCATCATCGGCAGCGCCATTCTCATCCTGCTGGTGCTGGAGGCGACGCGCCGCACCGCCGGCGGCGTGCTGGTCGGCATCATCCTGGTGATCTCGGCCTATGTCTTCATCGGCCCGCATATGCCGGGCGATTTCGCCACCCGCGCGGTGTCGCCGGAACGCCTGCTGGTTTATCTCGGCCTCGACACCAACGGCATGATCGGCACGATCCTGTCGGTCGCGGTGCTGATCGTGGTGCCGTTCACGCTGATGGGCCAGGTGCTCGGCCGCACCGGCGGCGCCGCCTATTTCGCCGATCTGGCGATGTCGGCGATGGGCAATTTCCGCGGCGGCGCCGCCAAGATCGCGGTGGTCGGCTCGGCGCTGTTCGGCATGATCTCCGGCGCCGCGGTCAGCAACGTGATGGCGGTCGGCATCGTCACCATTCCGCTGATGTCGCGCTCGGGCTTCTCGCCGACGCGCGCCGCGGCGATCGAAGTCGGTCGGCTCGACCGGCGGGCAGTTGATGCCGCCGGTGATGGGCGCTGCCGCCTTCATCATGGCGGAGTTTCTGCAGGTGCCCTACGGCGCCGTGGTGGTCGCCGCGGTGATCCCGGCGCTGCTGTATTACGCCGCGCTGTTCATCCATGTCGATCTGGAAGCCGCCAAGCACAAGATCGGCGCCGCCAAGGTCGACAACATCCCGCCGTTTCTGCGAAGTGGTGAAATCCGGCTGGCACTTTCCGATCCCGATCGCATTCCTGATCGCCACGCTGACCTGGCCGGAATATTTCCAGATCCCGATCGAGCGCGCCGCGATCTATTCCACCGCCATCCTGATCGTGCTCAGCCTGACCTTCGGCTATCGCGGCACTCGCGTCACGCCGCGGCAGATGGCTGCGCGCCATCCTCGATACCGGCCGCGCCGCGCTCGACATCATCTTGATCGGCGCCGCCGCCGGCATGGTGGTCGGCGCGCTCAACATTTCCGGCATCTCGTTCGGCCTGACGCTGCAGCTGATAACGCTCACCGGCGGCAGCCTGTTCGTGCTGCTGCTGCTCACCGCGATCATCAGCATCATTCTCGGCATGGGCATGCCGACGGTGAGCGTCTACGTGCTGACCGCCTCGCTGCTGGCGCCGTCGATCATCAAGCTCGGCGTCTCGCCGATGGCCGCGCATATGTACGTGATGTATTTCGGCATGCTGTCGATGATCACGCCGCCGGTGGCGATCGCGGCCTACGCCGCCGCCAATATCGCGCGGGTGTCGGGCTGGACCACCGGCTGGACCGCGGTGGTGGTGGGCTGGAGCACGTTCTTCATCCCGTTCCTGTTCGTCACCGAGCCGAGCATGCTGATGAACGACACCTGGCTGTCGATCGGCTGGAATCTGGCGCGCAACGTTCTCGGCATCTTCGTCGGCACCGCCGGCATCGTCGGCTTCGCCTTCGCGCCGCTGTCGCTGCCGATGCGGATCGCCTTCGGCGCGGCGGCGCTGGCGATCCTGATCCCGCCCCATGTCTTTGCCGGGCGCCGATGTGCTCGATTGGCTCGGCCTCGCCGGCGCGGTCGCGGTGCTGGCGTTCAACTACATGCAGAGCCGGGCCGACAAGCGAACCGCCGCGCCGCAGGCGGCGGCGCCGTGATTTAAGTCGCCCGTACAGCAAGACGGCCGCTTAGTTGCCTTCGCGCCAGAGGCCGAGCGCTTCCTGCGCCGGCCGGTCGGAGATCGAGAACAGCACCGATTCCGACGCCGCGCTTGTGGCTGTAGCGCTTCCATGGCGGGATCACGAACACGTCGTTGACGCCCCATTCGAACGGCTTGCCGTCGATGATGGTGGTGCCGTGGCCCTCGGCGCAGGCGAAGATGGTGCCGTCGGTCGAGCGATAGGGCTCGCCCGCAAAGCCCTTCGGCAGCAGCGCGAGATAGGCGCCCATGGTCGGCAGCACCGGCCCGCCATTGATCGGGTTGGCGTAGCGCACGCGCGCGCCGTGGCGCTTGTCGATGTCGCCGGTGTTCTTCAGCCGCTCGAGGATCGGCCGCATCTTGGCGTAGGGATAGTTGATCACCGGGCTGCGGTTGGTCGTGGCCGGCATGCCGTCCGGCAGCACGCCGGAGGCGTAGCGCTCGAACGAGTCGCCGTCCTCGTGATTGGTCTTCTGCATCTTCTCGTCGAAGTGCTCGGCGAACGAGGCTTCGAAATGATTGACGGTCGGCATGTCGAGCACGTCGAGCCACATCACCGGCTGCTTGCCGGGATTGCCGTGATCGTGCGGCGCCCAGTTGGCGGTGATGATGAAGTCGCCATGCTTCATCTGCGACTTCTCGCCTTCGACCGCGGTATAGGCGCCCTCGCCTTCGAGCACGAAGCGGATGGCGGAGGCGGAATGCCGATGCACCTCGGCGATCTCGCCCGGCAGGATCAGCTGAATGCCGGCGAACAGCGAATTGGTGATGCGCGACTTGCCCGGCATGCCGGGATTTTCCAGCACCAGCACGCGGCGCTCGGCCTCCTCGGCGCTGATCACGTCGCCGGCTTCCAGCATCAGCCGCTTGACGTCGGCAAACTTCCACAGCGCCGGCTTCAGGCTGGTCTTCGGCTCCGGCGTCACCAGGTCCTTGAGCACTTCCCAGAGCGGCGTCATGTGAAACTTGGAAATCTTGTCGTAATAGGCCTGCCGCGCCGCCTTGATGTTGTGCTTGGAACCGGGTTCGACGACCGTTTCGACGGACATGGCGTCCTCCTAGGGAATTAGTTGAATTTGAAACTACTATACCGCAGATCGGCGCGGGGTGAAACAGCGACGTTTCTGTGTAACTAATTATTGACCGAGCCGCCGTCGACCACGATCGACTGGCCGGTGACGAAATCGCTGTCGTTACTGGCCAGGATAGACCAGCGTGCCGAGCAGGTCTTCCGGATAGGCGTCGCGCTTGAAGGCGCGGGAATTGCGCACCGGGACGCGCTCATCCTCGACATGCGCGGCGTTCGCCAGCCCGGTGTCGCTCAGGATATAGCCGGGCGACAGCGAATTGACGGCAATGCCGTAGGGCCCGAGTTCGCGCGACAGCGCGCGGGTGAAGGCGATGATCGCGCCCTTGGAGGTGACGTAAGGCAGCATGCGCGGCATGCCCTTGTAGGGCGCGCCCGAGGCGATGTTGATGATCTTGCCGGTGCGGCGCTCGATCATGTGCGGCGCAACATGGCGGACCATCAGGTAGGAGCCGCGCACGTTGACCGCCATGACCTTGTCCCACAGGTCGGCGTCCCATTCGTTGAAGCTGCGTGGCGTAATCGAGGAATAGATCGCGGCGTTGTTGACCAGGATGTCGATCTGGCCGAAGCGTTCGATGGTCTGCGCCTACCAGGTTCTTGACCGCCTTCTCGTCGCTGACGTCGAAGTTGGCGCTGGCGACCGCATCGGCGCCATGCCGCCCGGCGATTTCCGCGGCCAGCTCCTTGCCGTCGGCGATGTCGGCGATCATCACGCGCGCGCCTTCGGCGGCGAGCGCCTGCGAATAATGCCGGCCGATGCCCTTGGCGCCGCCGGTGACGATCGCGGTTTTTCCTTCAAGTCGTGCCATTCTGCGTTTCCCCGGACGATGACGGCGTAGTTCCATATCAGCTATGAAGCATAAAGCCGAGGGGACGATCCAGGGGACGATCCATGCCGAACGACACCGCCGACCGCTTGGCGATCCGCGAGCTGATCGAGAACTGGGCGGTCTGGCGCGACGCGCGGCAGTGGGACCGCTTCCGCACCGTCTGGCACAAGGAAGGCCAGATGTGGGCGACCTGGTTTCAGGGCACGTTCGAGGAATTCATCAAGGTCAGCCAGGAAGGCTACGACCACGGCGTGCGCATCCTGCACATGCTCGGCGGCATCACCATCGACATCAAGGGCAAGCGCGCCATCGCGCAGACCAAGATGACGATCTCGCAGCGCGCCCAGGTCGAAGGCGTGATGTGCGACGTGATCTGCACCGGCCGGTTCTACGATTTTCTGGAAAAGCGCAAAGGCCGCTGGGGCATCGTGCTGCGCCGCCTCGCCTACGAGAAGGACCGGATCGATCCGGTCGATCCGGGCGCCAAGCTCAAGCTCGACCGGAAACTGCTGGCGCAGTTTCCGGAGGGCTACCGCCACCTCGCCTATCTGCAGACCAAGATCGGCTACACGGTCAAACGCGACCTGCCCGGCCTCGACGGCCCGGAGTTGGACGCGCTCTATGCCAAGGGCGCGGCCTGGCTGAAGGGCAAAAAGCTGCAATAGTCCAAACCACAAAACGCTGCCAAGGGGGGTCTGATGTCGTTCGCCGACAAATTCAATCTGCTCAATGAATTCAATCTGCTGCGCATCAGTCTGCGCGCTGTTCTTCATCCCGCATATCGTCGGCAAGTTCACCGTACCGCAGGCGCTGCAGTTCTATCGTCGATGTCGGCTTCAAGCCGCCGAAATTCTGGATGTATCTCGCCGGCGCCATCGAGACCGTGCTGACCATCGCCTGCTCTTCGACCTCTACACCGCGATCTTCGGCTTCATCGCCTTCATCCATCTCATGGTCGCCGCCGCCGCGACCTACAAGCTCACCAAGAAATGGATCTGGGTGATCGGCGGCATCGAATATTGCGTGTTCTGGGCGCTCTGCTGTCTGGTCGTCGCCATGCACGCCTGTCATACCGGTGGCCTGTACTAACGAAACGTCTCCGCACTGAAAGGAAAATCCGACAATGGCTAGCGTTCTGTTTTCTCCGATCACCCTGCGCGGTCTGACTTTGCCGAACCGCGTCGTGGTGTCGCCGATGTGCCAGTACAATTCCAACAACGGCTCGGCCAACGACTGGCACCTGATGCATCTCGGCAATATGTCGCTCGGCGCCGCCGGCCTGGTGATGACCGAGATGACCAACGTCAATCCGCAAGGCCGCATCTCGCCGAAATGCGCCGGCATGTATTCGGATGAGAACGAAGCGCGCTCAAGCGCGTCTACGAGTTCTGCCGCCAATACGGCGTCGCCAAGCTCGGCGTGCAGCTCGCCCATGCCGGCCGCAAGGGCCCGACCACGCCGCCGGCGCCGGCGGCAAGCCGATCCTCGAAGGGCCGGACGCCTGGACGCCGGAAGCGCCCTCGGCGATCCCCTACGACACCGGCTGGGCCGTGCCGCATGCCATGACCAAGGACGACATCAAGCGCGTGCTCGGCGAATTCGCCGCCGCGGCCAAACGCGTCGACCGCATCGGCTACGACGTGATCGAACTGCACGCCGCGCACGGCTATCTGGCGCACCAGTTCCTGTCGCCGCTGTCCAACCAGCGCACCGACGAATACGGCGGCTCGCTGGAAAACCGCATGCGCTTTGCGATCGAGATGTATGAGGCGGTGCGCGCGGTGTGGCCGGAGCGACAAGCCGCTCGGCATGCGCGTGTCGGCCACCGACTGGGTCGACGGCGGCTGGACGCCGGAGGAAACCGTCGTGCTCGCCAAGGAGCTCAAGAAGCGCGGCCTGCGACTACATGGACGTGTCGACCGGCGGCCTGTCGCCGCTGCAGAAGATTCCGCTGTCGCGCCGGCTACCAGGTGCCGTTCGCCGAGAAGGTGAAGAAGGAAAGCGGCATCACCACCATGACGGTCGGCCTGATCGCCGGCTACCAGCAGGCCGAGGACATCGTCGCCTCCGGCAAGGCCGACCTGATCTGCATCGGCCGCGCCGCGCTCTAGGACCCGCGCTGGGCCTGGCATGCGGCGGAGGAACTCGGCGCCGAGGCGCCTTACGCGCCGAAGATGATGGCGGGCCATCCGAAGCTGCGGCCGCAGTTGTTTCCCAAGCGCGCGCAGCCGGCGGGGTGATTCGCGCAACGCTCAATGCGCGCAGACCGGCATCACCGGGTCTGGTGTCCCGGTCGATGCACAAGCTGCTTGTGCTGGGCATCGGCACGCTGCCTTACGCCCTCACCCGCACAATGAACTTCGCAAACGCCGCGAGCTGCAGCTTGATGATGTCCTTGGTCGGCTGTCGGTGAGCTCGAGCGTTTTCTTGTCGAACTTGCTCGCGGCGTTGCCGACGAACATTTCCGGCGTGCCGAAGATGAAGGCCTTCACGAAGGTCAGCGCCATGCGCAAGTGATACTGCATGCGCGCGCCGCCGACCGGGCCGCCCGATGCCGACTGGATCGCCACCGGCTTGTCCTTGAACGGCATGTCCTTGATGCGCGACACCCAGTCGATGGCGTTCTTGAGCGCGCCCGGGATCGACCAGTTGTATTCCGGCGAGACGATCACCACGCCGTCGGCGGCGCGGATCGCTTCGGCGAGATCGGCGACCGCGCCGGGAATGCCGGAAGCGTCCTGCATGTCGTGATTGTAGAGCGGGAAGGTTGTCGAACGGCGGCGCCGTGATCAGCGTCATCTCGGGCGGCGCCAGCGCCGGCAAGGCCCGCGTCAACGCGGCATTGAACGAGCCCTTGCGCAGCGAGCCGCAGATCACGAGCACGTTGAGTTGGTCGGCCATTTTGATTCCTTTATGCCTTCTCGTCTTCGATCGGATTGCGCAGCACGCCGACGCCTTCGACTTCGACCTCGCAGGTGTCGCCGGCCTTCATCCAGACCGGATCGGGCTTGCGCGCATGACCGACGCCGGACGGCGTGCCGGTGAACAGGATGTCGCCCGGCTCCAGCGTCATGCCCTCGGTGAGATAGACCAGCGATCTCCGCCACCGGGAACATGAAGAGATCGGTGTTGGACGACTGCATGACCTTGCCGTTGAGCCGGGTCTCGATCTTGAGGCCCTTGCCGCCCTTCGGCAGTTCGTCGGCGGTGACCATCCAGGGGCCGACGCTGCCGGTGCGGTCGAAGTTCTTGCCCATGCCCCACTGCGTGGTGTGGCGCTGAAATTCGCGGATCGAGCCTTCGTTGCCGCAGGAATAGCCGGCGATGCAGTCGACCGCGTTCTCCATGGTCAGATGCTTGGCGCGCTTGCCGATGATCACCACCAGCTCGCCTTCGTAGTCGAACTGGATCGACTTCTTCGGCCGCATCAGCGGCTGCAAGATGCGGCGTCAGCGACGTCAGCACGCGGAAGAAGATCGATTGGAATTTCGGGATGTTGTCCTGCTGCGGACCTTCCTTGACGTGATCGAGATAGTTGAGGCCGAGGCAGATGATCTTGCCCGGGCGGGCCACCGGCAGCGCGAATTTCAGGCCGGCGAGCGGCAGGCGCGCGGAGGCCGGCGCCTTCTTGGCCAGATCGGCCAGCGGCTTCAGGTCGCCATCACTGCGGCGCAAGGCATTCGCCGAGATCGCCCGGCGCGTTGGCGTCGACCGCCTGCAGGTCGATGACGTTGTCGCCTTCGACCACGCCCAGCCGCACGCCGTTGTTCGTTTCAAAACTGACGATTTTCATGAGTCCCTGCCCTGACGTTTATTCCGCGCCCGGCTGATGCGCCGGACGGCGAGACTTAGCGCAGGCAGAGCGGCGCGGGAAGCCACGTAGAAGTGAGCGGTCACGCCCGCGGCCGCCGCCGGCTCGTCGGACAGCGTGAAGGCCTGGATCGAGAAATACTTCGGCTGGGTCGGTCCAGACGCCGGCCGGCAGCCAGCCGACGCCGCGCGCCAGCGCGCCCAGCGACTCGACGCTGTATTTGTAGCTGCTCTCGGTGTGGATGGTTTCGCCGGCGCGGAAGTCGAAGCATTCGCCGGCGACCTTCACCTTCTGCCGCTTCAGGCTGGCGAGATGCATTTCGATGCGGTTGCGCTCGCGGTTGAAGAAGGCGTGATGCTCGAAGCTGTCGAGATTGAAGGTGCCGCCGAGCTCGCGATTGATGCGCGTCAGCAGATTGAGATTGAACTCGGCGGTGACGCCGGCCTTGTCGTTATAGGCGGCGTTGAGCACCTCGGCCGGCTTGATCAGATCGACGCCGACGATCAGCGTGGCGCTGCGGCCCGAGAATCTTCGCCGCATTGCGCAGGAACGCGGCCGCCTCGTGCGGCTCGAAATTGCCGATGGTCGAGCCCGGGAAAAAGCCGACCCGCGCCGGCGCGGCCTTCGCCTCGGCCGGCAGATCGAACGGGAAGCAAATATCGGCGGTCGACCGGCAGCACCTTGAGCTGCGGGAAATCCGGCGCGCAGTTCGGCCGCTTCCTGCTCCACCATCTCGCCGCAGATATCGACCGGCACATAGGCCGCCAGCGGCGGCGCCGCGCGCAGCAGGATGCGCGCCTTCTTGTTCGAGCCGCGAGCCGAATTCCACCAGCGCGGCGCCCGGCGCGAATCAGCCTGGCGATGTCGGCGCCGTGGTCGCGCAGGATGCGCATCTCGCTGCGCGTCGGATAATACTCCGGCAGTTCGGTGATGCGCTCGAACAATTGCGAACCGGCGGCGTCGTAGAAATATTTCGCCGGCACGCGCTTGGGCGTCGCGCCCAGGCCGGCGAGAACGTCGGTCTCGAACGCAGCCGTCATCGGCGCCTTGCGGCGGGGGCACTCGCGAACGTGCCAGCGCGACCATTGTTGCCTCACTCTCAATGCAAAACCGTCAAATGAATTCGGCGAGCCGCAGGCCGCTGAACTGCCAGCGCGCCGGCGGATAGAAGAAATTGCGGTAGCTCGACGCGTTCATGGCCTTGCGGCGTCGCCAGCGACGAGCCGCGCAGCACCATCTGGCTGACCATGAACTTGCCGTTGTATTCGCCGAGCGCGCCTTCGGCCGCGCGGTAGCCCGGATAGGGTAGATAGGCGCTGCGCGTCCATTGCCAAGCCACCCCGAAGGCGTCGGCGATCAGCCCGGCGCGGGCCGCGACCTCCCATTCCGCCTCGCTCGGCAGGTGCTTTCCGGCGAAACGGGCGAAGGCCTCGGCTTCGTAATAGCTGACATGCATAACCGGCGCGGCCGGATCGACCGGCTTCAAGCCCGCCCAGCGTCATGACGTGCCAGTGCGCCGTCCTGTCTGCGCGCCAATAGCCCGGCGCCTGCCAGTCTTCCGCCTGCACCGCGGCCCAGCCGTCGGACAGCCACAGCGACGGCGTCGTGTAGCCGCCGGCGTCGATGAATGCGAGCCACTCGGCATTGCTGACCAGATGGCGCGCGATGCGCACGTTCGGGATCAGCTCGTCGTGAAACGGCGTTTCGTTGTCGAAGCAGAAGCCGGTCGCCCTCATGGCCGATCGCATGAATGCCGGCGGGCACATCGACAAAGCCGCGCGGGCCTGCGGCTGCGCGCGGCGGCTGCCAGTCGGCGTCGTAGACCGGATCGGTCGGGTTCTGCGCGAAGGCATGCAGGATGTCGGTGATCAGCAATTCCTGATGCTGCTGTTCGTGATTGAGGCCGATCTCGAGAATCGCGAACACTGCTCGGCGGCGTCCGCCTTCGGCACGTTGGCGATCAGCCGTTCGACCGCGGCATCGACATGGGCGCGATAGCCGGCGACCTCCGCGCCGTTCGGCCGCGTGATCAGGCCGCGCTGCGGCCGCGCGTGACGCGGGACCGGCGGCGACGTAATAGGAATTGAACAGGAACGGAAAACGCGCGTCGAAGATTTTGTAATCGGGATCGTTCGGCACCAGCAGGAACTGCTCGAAGAACCAGGTGACGTGGGCGCGATGCCATTTGGTCGGCGACGGCATCGGCCATCGACTGGACGATCTGGTCCTCGGCCGACAGATGCGCCGCGCGCTGCTCGGTCTCGGCGCGCACGCGGCGGAAGGCGTCGCGCCAATGTGCGCGCGCCTCGTCGATCGAGAGCTTCTTGCCCGCGACCTTGCCGGCAACGCTGTCCGAAACCGGCAGAACCGCGGTGCGCGCCATGGGCAATCTCCGTCGCGTGATTCAAAGGACTGCGGCAGTGTGAATTACGTATAGATACGATTTATGGAGGCAATTGTTCCATCGTCGATGGCCCGGAGCAACCTTGAATTGCCGCGTTCCGCCGGTCTGACAAGGTTGTGATGACGCAGCGATAAAGCGTCACACCAACGCGCATCGCACGCAGGCGTTCAATACGGCTGCAAAATTCGCGAAATATGCTGTGTCGCCGGGGCCCACTTCGCGATCGGGCAATCGCCTGGAAATTTGGTAGCGGAGGACGGACGCGCTACCAGAAAAATCCCCTTGAAAATCAAATAGTTCGCCCGAATGAGATCGCGAGTCGACCGATCAAATGCATTTAACCTGCGAAATGCATTAGGTAAGTCACCGCTCGCACCCTGTTTAAAGCCTCATTTGGATTTTCGACAGGTCAGCCCGATCACCGCCGACATGCCGCCATGGCTCGTGCCTTCGTGCATCTCCAACTCTTCTTCCGTGAACACCATATCCCTGAAACCGGCGAATGCGTTTTCCAGCATCGGCCTGGTGTATAAATTCTCGACCTGCTTTGGCCCCCCGGTGCCGTAGACGAGCTGCTTGGGGGTGTAGCCCTGGATAATGAGAAGGCCGCCCGGCTTCAGCGCCTTACGCATGCCGGCCCACTTCAACGCCCGTTCGGCAGGCGCCGAGAACTGGGTGAATATCTCGCAGACCACCTCATAAGCAGCCTCGGGGTAGGCCCAGCTGTGAACGTCGGCAAGTTCGAATTCGACGGTCACGCCGCGCTCACGCGCGAGCGCACGCGCCTTTTCCTGCGCCGCCGGCGAGAAATCGATCGCATGCACATCCAGCCCCTGCTCTGCAAGCCAGACGCTGTTGCGCCCCTCGCCGTCGGCAACGGCCAAAACGCGGCCCGTTGCCGGCAGCAGGGGTTTGCATTTGGCAAGAAAATAGTTGGGCGCCTTGCCAAAGATGTAATCGGGATCGCTGTAACGTGCTTCCCAACGTTTGTATTCGTCGCTCTCGGCGCCCATCCGAACTCCGTTATTTGTCAGCTTTGATATCAGCCTTGCGCACGATGGCTTCGACTCTTCACTTCTTCGGTCTGCGTTTCGGCTTCTGCTTCCGCTTTGGTCCGGAATCCTTGAGGGTGCGAACCTCGGTATTCATCTTCACGTCCTTGCGCCGCTGCTTCTCGATCTCTTTACCGGTTTCGAAATAATCGCCGCGGGTCGCGCGCGCCGCCGCTTCGTCGAACTCCGGTGACCATTCACCGAGGGAATAGCCGAACCACGGCGACTCCGGCTTGAGCGCCGGCAGCCCGAGCTCATCCCAGATCACCTTGGCGCGTTCCATGAATTCACGCTTGGGCAACGAGATCGGCGGGAAGTCTTCTTTAAGCGTCGCATCGATCAGAACCGACGCATCCTGGCCGCCATTACGCTGGCTGCGCGGCCCATGGCCTTGATCGCGATGCGGCAGGATGTGGAAGTCGAGGCTCGGATTGGCACGATAGGACATCGCCCACAGGATCGAGTCGGCATTGTCGGGATCGATGTCCTCGTTCACCGCGATGACGTACTTTCCGGCCGCGCGATGCAGCACCGATGCGCCATAGAGCGCCCGCCACACTTCAGTGGTCGGCGCGTCGCGCTCCATCACCAGCAGCAGCACCTTGCGGATGTTGGTCAGCGGCTCGTGCATCGAGACCCGCTTGACGCATCTGATCCCAAGTGTGTTCCGCAGATGATTGAGAAACAGCGGCTCCATGCCGATCCGTTTGATCAGGCTCGATTCCGAGGGCGTCACTTGCGAAATGATGGAGGTGAGAACCGCGTCGCGCCGCCGCGTAATCGCGGTCACATCCATGAAGGCGTTAAATTCCTGGAGATTGACGTGGCCGTGCGATTCGCCGAACGGCGCCTCGGGCTCGAGATACTCGGTATTGATGTAGCCTTCGATGACGATCTCGGCCTCGGCCGGCACCAACAGATCGACCGTCTTTGCCTGCACCACATTGATTGGCGCGCCGACCAGCCCACCTGCGACGTGTAATTCATCGAGCGTTTCAGGCAGCTTCTGCACCGAGGCGAAGGTGACGCAGGGCGGGGCGCCGAGCACGACCGCCGCGGGCAGCTTTTTGAAGCCGCGCGCGCGCAGTTTTTCCCAGTGGTTGTAGATGCCCGGACGCAGTTCAAGTGACGGATTCATGCCAAGGCGCCGCCGCGATTTCACTTGGCCGCGGTAGTTGCCCATGTTCTGGATCCCCGTATCCGGATCCTTGGTGATGTATTGCGACAGCGTGGTGTAGGGCGAGATGTCCCAGCCGGGCGTCGAGATCGGCACCGGAATGCCGTCCAGCCCCTGCCCCGGCTTGTCCAACCCCTTGCCAGTAATGACGATTTCGTGACAAGGCGCATTTTCGACGACGTTGGGCGGGATCGGATTCTGTGCCGCGCGCACCCAGCGCGTGTCGATCTCCTCGAACGGGCAGCCGATGCCGATCCGGTAGATCTCGCGATTGGCGGCCAGCCCACCGACCAAAACCGGGATGTCGTATTTGCGGCCCTTGCTGTCGACAACGTTGGTAAACAGGAAAGCCTTGCGGTCCTTCTCCTCGATGCCGCCGCGGAATTGCCAGCGCACCAGCGGATGCATTTCCGTGTCCTTGTTGATCGGCCGATCAACCGTGATCAGCAGCCCCGCCTTATCCAGTGAGCGGATGTGATCGTGAAGGTCGGGATAGGCGCGGCCCCTGGCAGGAGGCTGTCCCCGTTTCGGCTTAGTTCTGGTATCCATGGTTCATTCCATTTCCGTCGTCATCGCTGTGCGGCGACACCCGCGCTGTTAGTGCTTGGCAATCCCGGCTGCCTCGGCGAGTTCTGCGTTGGTCTTGAGTTCCTCGCGTATGAACTCGTTAAATCGCTCAACCGTCATGTGCTCCGGCTGCACGCCGATATTCTCCAATTTCTTCTGCACCACCGGATCTTCCAGCGCCTTCGCTATCTCGGCGTTGAGCCGGTCGACGATGGCGCGTGGTGTCTTTGCCGGCGCGAACACGCCGATCCAGAAATTGTAATTTGAGTTGGGGTAGCCCGCCTCCAGCGTAGTCGGAACAGCGGGTAGTGCGTTCGTGCGCTTGGCGCTGCTGACCGCCAGCGGCAGCAAAGTGCCGCTCTGGATGAAGGGCAACGCCGCAAGCACCGGTGAATAATAGATGTCGATCCGGCCGGCGATCGCTTCGGTCAGCGCCTGCGGCGCGCCTTTGAACGGAATGACGGTAGCCTTGAAGCCGGCAGCCTGCCGGAATCGCTCCATGGTGAGATAGATGGGGCCGCCCACACCGGTCGAACCGAAAGTGATCGGCGATTTCTTCGCTGTCGCCACCAATTCCTGGACCGTGTGAATATTCTTGGACGGGGAAATCACAAGGACATTGGGCATGTTGCCGAGTATCGAGATCCCGACAAAATCCTTAATCGGATCGTAGCCCAAATTGGGAAAGGTCGCCGGCGCGATCGTGTACCCTGAAGAAGCGGCGAGAAATGTGTAGCCGTCCGGATTCGCAGCAGCCGCGGTGCGGGCGCCGATCGTACCGCTGGCGCCCGGCTTGTTTTCAATGATGATCGTCTGCCCGAGCTGATCCTTCACCTTATCGAACACGATACGGGGAACGATGTCGGCGGCGCTGCCGGCGCTGTAAGGGACGATGACGCGAATGGGATTGCTCGGCCAGTCTGCGGCACGGGCCGCGCCGGCCGCGCTTAGCGAAGCGGCAACGGCCGCTATCACCGCCCATCTCATGGTGCGATTGCCGAGACGCGGTGTCCGCGCCGCACCACACACACGCAAGCCACGCCGAGCGGCGACTCTACGTCGCGTAAAAATGATATTGTTCACAGCGTTTCCCCATTTTTCTTATGCGTCACATTTTTAAGCCAAGACGCATATCGTTTTCAGACCTCTCCGTCTACGACACCTCAGTACTTCTATTAGTCTCAATTTCCTCTTCGCTCGCGTTAGTCGACAAGATCGGATTCGATAGCCGCATCCCAGCTAGCAACCCGGCCCGCCGGCCGGGGCCGACGCGTACCCTTTTCTCCAGTCCATCGCCGGACTTTGCCGACATCGATATCGAACAGGTCGAGCACCCGGCCAAGCGTGTGATCGATCATGTCGGCAAGCGACGTCGGCCGGGCGTAAAAGGCAGGAACGGGCGGGTAGACAATCGCACCTGCCTCAGTGACAGAGGCCATAGTGCGGATGTGACCGATGTGCAGCGGCGTTTCCCGCAACATCAGGACGACCCGCCGGCGTTCCTTCAAGGCCACGTCGGCTGATCGCGCGATGAGGTTTCCGGTCGTGCCGGTCGCAATTTCGGACATGGTCTTGATCGAGCACGGCGCCACAATCATGCCCATGGTTTTGAACGATCCGCTCGAGCATGCGGCCCCGATATCATTGTACGAGTGGACGACACTCGCCAACCGCTCGACTTGGGCGACTTTCAGATCGGTCTCATATGCCAATGTCGTCTGGGCCGCACGAGACATGACGAGGTGGGTCTCGACACCACACCCCTTCAGCAGCTCAAGCAACCGCACCCCGTACACGACGCCCGACGCGCCGCTGATGCCGATAATCAGCCGGGGTTTTTGGCCGCCAGTCGACGCGATCATATGATCCCTCCGAGTGTGCTCTTGCCGAGCGGTCTGCCTGGCGATTAATGAGTCGAAATTCCGGCTGCCTTGGCGAGCTCGGTGTTGATGACGAGCTCTTTCTTGACGAACGCGGAAAACTCCTTGGCGTCCATCGACATCGACTGGACGCCGAGCTTGGTGAGTTTTTGCTGGACCTCGGGCATCTGTAATGCCTTGCCGATTTCCGTGCTCAGTTTTTCGACGATTGCAGGCGATGTCTTGGCCGGCGCGAAGATGCCGAGCCAGAACCGGTAGGCCGAATTCGGATATCCGGCCTCTTCGGATGTGGGAACGTTCGGCAGCGCCGGTGACCGCATTGGGCTGCTGACCACCAGGGGAATCAATTTGCCGTCACGGATCATCGACAACGCCGGCAGGACCGGCGAGTAATAAGCGTCGATACGGCCCGTCATGGTCTCGACGATCGCTTCCGGAGCTCCTTTAAAAGAGATGGCCTGCGCCTGGAATCCGGCACTCATGCGCAAGCGCTCCATCGCAAGCTGAATTGGGCTACCGACTCCGATCGAGCCGAACGTAATGGGGCGCGTCTTACCCAGATCGACCAGTTCTTTGATCGTCTTGATATTCTTTGAGGGTGAAACAACAAGAACATTGGGCAGATTGCCGAGCGCCGCGACCGCGGCGAAATCCTTGATCGGATCGTAGGGCATGTTCGCCACGGTCGAGGGCGCGATCACGAATGCCGACGAATGAGCCAGAAGCGTATAGCCATCCGGCTCCGCCACGGCCACCGCACGCCCGCCAATCGTGCCGCTCGCGCCGGGACGATTTTCGACAATGACCGGCTGCCCCAATTGCTTCGACAACTGTTCAAACACGATCCGCGGAACAATATCGAGTGCGCTTCCGGCGCTGAGCGGCACGATGACCCGAATGGGTCGTGTCGGCCATTCCTCCGCGCGGACCAGGCTGGCCGTCATGAGTGCCGCGAATGCAAGGGCAACAAGACCCATTCGTTTGCGCATTTTACTCTCCCCTATTCTTATTGGTTTGAACTTCTGCTAATGGCATCACTTGTTCATGCCGGCTGCTTCATCCGCTCCGCCCAGTCATCGCGGAGTTTGTCGCGCAAGATCTTGCCGCGGTCGTTTTTCGGCAAATCCGGCACGAATACGATTTGTTTCGGTGTTTTCGCCGGCGACAAATATTGCCGGCAATGTTCATGCACGCTGGTCTCGGTAAGACCGGGCTGCTTGGCGACGACATAGCAGACGACTTCTTCGCCATAGATCTTGTCGGGCACGCCGATCGCCGCGCCGTCGAGAATGCCGGGGTGCTTGAGCAACACCGCGTCGATCTCGAGCGGAGCGATATTCATGCCACCGCGGATGATCAGATCCTTGGTGCGCCCGGTAATCCGGACGAAACCCTCTGCATCCTTGATGGCGAGATCGCCGGTCTTGATGCGGTTGGGCCGGATCGCTTCGATGCTGCCGTCGTCGCGCAGATAGCCGATCGCGGTCTGCGGGCCGCCGATGCTGACCTCGCCTTCGACGCCGACCGGGCAAGGCTTGCCGTCGTTGTCGACGATCTCGAATTCCTGATGCAGCGCCGGCACGCCGACGGTGCCCAATTTGAAGCGGTAATGGCGGTTGCCGCAAATCCAGCCGGCCTCCGACATGCCGTATAGCTGGAGCAGATGCACGCCGTACATCTGCTCGAATTGGGTCCATTGCTCTTCGGTGAGCGGCGCCGTGCTGCAGGTCATCAGCCGCAGCGTCGGAATGTCCTTCGCAGTGTAACCGAGCGGCTTATTGAGCAGCATGTTGAGCACGGTGGGGACGCCGGCGGAGAAGGTAATGCCGTGCTCCTTGATCCATTCGAAGAAGCGGCTGTGCGAGAACCGCTTGGCGATGTGCATCGTCAGGCCCTTCTCCAGGAAGGGCATCAGGCTGAGCACCTGCGCCGAATTCCACCCAAACGAGCGATATTCGAGCGTGCGGTCGTCCTCGGTCAGGCCGAGGAATTCCAGGGTCGACAAGCCGTTGAGCCAGTACGCCGCGTGATCGTAGACGACGATCTTGGGACGCGCCGTCGTCCCCGAGGTGCAGAACATGCAGGACAGGTCTTCCGGGTTGTTCCGCTCAGGCAACGCGGCGCCGCTCGATCCCTTGGGCAGAGCAGCGAAGAATTCGTCGTTCGGGTCCTTTGTGCCGCCAGCCGACCATTGACCAAAGCGCATGCGCGGCGCGGGATGGCCGCCGACCAAAGCGGCCATGTCCAGATCCTTGTGGCACAGGATCAGGGCCGGATTGACCACCTGCGTCAGCTCGACCATCACCTTTTCGTTGATCTCGATATTGAGTGGGCAGATCACCGCGCCGATCCGCCACGCACCCAACCAGATCAGAAGTTTCTCGAGACACTCGTCGGACAGCAGCAGAACACGGCTGCCTTTGGTGACCCCGCGGCTCTTGAGATAGAGTGGCGACGTCGGTCGCGACCTGATCGAGCTCGCCGAAAGAGATCGACGAGTTCTGGTCGAGATCGACGATCGCTTTCTTCTGCGGATCGCGCGCCTTGTATTTGGCGAGCAGCGTGGCGATCGGCTCATAAGGAATGCCAAGCTGATGATCTCCAAAAACCCCCGCCATTTTTTACCTCCCTGACTTTTGCCGGCTCTAACGTCCGGACTTTGCCAGCAACTTGGTCCAGCCCGACAAACGCCCGGTCGCGTTGGCGATCTGGTCCTTGGTGAAGAAGTCCTCAAGCTTGACGCGGTCCACCGGATAAGCCGGCCGCATGAAATCATCCTCGTAACCGTAGGGCACGGTGGCATCGATGCCCATGCCGCCCTCATAGCGCGTGTTGGTCGCGGTCCATTCGCGGTCGCCGGCGGTCATACGCTCGGCCGGCATGAAGGTCTGGCCGCGGCCGCCCGGCGTCGGATTGAGGATGTCCTTTTGCGGGTTCACGCGCGTCGTGATCGCCCACATGACTTCGTCCATGCTGTAGAGGTCGGTATCCTCGCTGACCGCGATGGCGACGCGCATGCCTTGCGAGGTCGCGAGCAGCGTGGTGAGGAAATTGCGCTGCCAACCCTCCTCCAGACGATTGCGCTTCTTGACCTGGATGATGACGCCGCCCCAGTCGGTCATGCAGTAGGGAATGTTGACGTCCTGGATGATGCCCGGCTGCAGCCGATGGCAGAGCTCGAACATCGCCGCTTCGCGGATCGAGGTGTCGATGTTGTGTTCGTCCAGCGTATGCGCGCCCAGGCAATAGATGATGCGCTTGGCTTCCTTGCGCATGGTGATGCCGGTGACATGGAAGGTCGGCGCCTTATAGGCCTTGCCCATGTAGCCGGCCCACTCCGGATGAAAATGGTGCTTGCCCTGTGTCTGGTCAGCCTCCGATTCCGCCGTTTCGAAGCGGCGATCCTGCGGATCGACATAGCCTTCGATCACAACTTCGGAATCGGCGATCGCCCAGGCGTCGACCGTGCGTGCTTTCACGACCCGCACCGGGAAGCCCTGCGCTGCGCCGGCCACGCCCAATTCATCGCAACCGTAAGGCAGGATCACGTAGTCAAAAGCCGCGCCGGCGAGCAGCGTGCAGGCTGGCGGAACGCCGAAGCAGAATGTCAGCGGCACCCGTTCGTTGCGCCGGTAGGCTTCGCTGACCACCTGCCACATGTGCGAGCCGGGCGAGATCTGGAACGTGCCGATATTGCCCCAGCGGAAATTCATCCGGTTGTAGCCGACGTCCGTGCCGTCGCCGAATTGCGCACCGGAGACGCAGCGAATGCCGGAGCCGACCGTCAGCTCAGTCTCGAGTTCGGTATGGCGGATCGGCACCAGGTGTTCATTGACGTCGGTCGGGCTCTCGATGACGATTTGCTGACAGGGCGCCTCGGATTGCGGGATTTCCTGCGGCGGCAGCGGCTTCGACAGCGCCCGCGCCAGCTTGCGCGTGCGATCCTTGTCGTCCGCCCAGCCGAACATGGCGTTGATCACTTTGATATCGCCGAACAGGTTGGTCAGCACCTGATGGTTCGGTTTGCCTTTGACGTTGTTGAAGATGACCGGGCAGCCGCCATCCATCAGCTTCTGCAGGCCGGTGATCTCGAGGTCGGGATTGACCTCCTTGTCGGTCTCGATCAATTCGCCGCGCGCCTTGAGCCAGGCGAGCGTGCTGCGCAGATCGCGGAGGTGGGTGGGGGTGCCGGCCGCCGGCGTTGTAATCTTGGCGCTAATGCCCATCGTCATAATTCCTTCTAGTTCGCAGGCTCGTTGGCCCGGTTCAGTGAAAAAATCGAGGCGACCTTGATGTCGCCCGTTGAAGTACGCCGATAGCGGACGCGAGAACGATCCTCGATCATCCGCATATGGCCGAGTTCGACGAGGTGATTGAGGTGGGCGATCGCCTCGCCCATCGCAAAGCCGATCTGATGACCGTCAAGCCCCGGCCGGAACATGACGTCGATCAGTTCGCCCGCCGAAGTTTCGCGTCCGGCCTTCGCAAGCATCAAACTCAGCCGCTCGGCATGATGCGTCGAGAGCTCCCGCAAGCGGTGGCCGACATTGAGGAACGGCTTGCGATGCGACGGCAGGATCAGCGTGTCGGGCGCCAGCACGTTGAGAAAGGTCCTGCAGGTCGCAAGAAAAGCCCCGACCGCGTCGAACTCCGGCTCGCCCTGCCAGGTGCTCACATTGGTGGTGATGGCGGGCAGGATCTGATCGCCCGCGATCAGGATGCGGCGCTCGTCGCAATACAGCGAGACATGCTCCGGCGAATGACCCTCGCCGATGATGACCCGCCAAGCATCGCCGCCGATCGTGACAATACTGCCGTTGCGCAGGCGGCGGTACGAGGACGGCAACTCGACGCCGTCCTTGTAAGGCAGCACTTCGGACAGAAATTTTTCGACCTGCGTGTCGGGCAGACCGTGCCTGGAATAGAAGGTGGCGCGGGCCGCCATGGCATCGGTATCGCGGTCGGCACGCGCCATGTTGGCAGAGAACCATTCGCCCTGGCTCATCCAGGGCCGCAAGCCCCAGCGCTCGCTGATGAAGCCGGAGTTGCCGGCGTGATCGGGATGAAAATGGGTGACGATCAAGCGCGTGATCGGGCGGCCGCCGAGAACGCTCGACCAGGTCTGCTCGATTTGCGCGCGGACGTCCGTCCGGCCGTAGCCGCAGTCGATCATGGTCCAGCCCGCGCCGTCGCGCAGCAGCCAGACATTGACCTGCTTCAGGCCGACGAAGGGGACCGGCGTCGAAATCCAATAGATGCCGTCGGCGACCTGCGTCGCCGTTCCCGCCTCCGGATAATCCGGAAACGGAAACACGACTTCGTCGGCCGCCGACATGATCGGTGCTGTACTGGTTCTCAGCATGTCCTCAACGCTTGCCACATGACCATCGACCGGACTCAAGTAACCGGCCAGCGCAACTGGACCATTTGATCCAGCTTCAGATGCTTGCCGAACCGCGCCACCGCGGTGGGTATCTGCGAATAGAGATTGGCTTCGTCGACTTTGGTCAGCCGACCGCCGGCAACGACCTGCTCGCCGGCGACGAACACGTCGCGCACCGAATCGCCGGTCGCGCTGTAGACCAGATTGGCGACCGGATTGAACAGCGGCTGCCATTCCGACCGCTGGGTGTCGAACAGCACGATGTCGGCCTCCTTGCCGACCTCGAGGCTGCCGATGCGGTCGCCATGCAGTGCCGCCTTGGCGCCGTTGCGCGTCGCCATTTCGAGACCGGTCTCCGGCGGCATGACGCGCGGATTGATGCGCGTCTCCTTGTAGCAGCAGCAGGCCAGGCGGATCTCCTGCGACATATCGACGATGCCGGATGAGGCATGGTCGGAGCCGACGCCGACGTTGACGCCGAGCGCCATCAGTTCGGGCAGCTTGCCGAAGAGGAAATTGCCGTAACCATTGTGCAGGCTGGAACTCGGTGCGCAGACCAGCGACGGCTTGCGCTTCGCCAGGATCGCGACCTCTTCGCGGCTCGAGCCAGCCGGAGTGCACGATCAACATCCGCTCGTTGATGACGCCGAGCGATTCCAGGCGCTCGATTTCCGCCATGCTGGTGCGCGCCACGCTGGAGTCATGCGTCGAATAGCTGAAGCAGGCATGGGTCTGCAGGAAGGTGTCGTAGCGCTTTGCCAGCTTGTCGAGCCCGACGATCAGTTCGTCGGAGGCGTTGTTGAGGCCGCGGAACGAGGCGCTGGCGCTGAGCCGCGGGTTGCCGGACTTGGAATATTTTTCCAGCACTTCCTCGGCGCGCTCCAGCGCCACCGCGGTCGACTCGATCATACGCTCGGGCAGGATGCCGAGCACCGACTTGGTCAGGTCGAACGACGAGCGTGAAACCACGGCGCGGATGCCGGTCGACATCAGGCCTTCGACCGATGCTTCGGGATGGTAGTTGCCGGGATCGATGAAGCAGGTGACACCGTGCTTGAGCAGCTCCGCCGCGGCAAGTGTCGCCGACAGCCGCACGTCGTCGCTGTCGAGCGCCGCTTCATAAGGGTACATGCGGTCGAACAGGAACGACTGGGCGTTCGCCTCGTCCGCCAGCCCGCGCGAGAGCTGAAACGACGAATGCAGGTGGCAGTCGACGAAGCCCGGCGTCGCCACCGTATTGCTGGCGTCGACGGTGCGGCCGCCGGAATAGGCCTTCGCGATCGCCGCGGACTTGTCGATGGCGACGATCTTGCCGCCCTGCACCGCGATCGCCGCATCACGGATGATGCGGCGGCCGGGATCGACGGTGATGAGCCAGTCAATATTGGTGACGATGAGATCGACTGATTGCACGTGATGCTCGCCTTACTTCTTGTCGCCAACGTAAGTCAGTTCGTTCCCGATCTTGAGCTCGATGAGCACGTTGTCGTCGGTGGAGTCTTCGCAGAGCATCGAGCGGTGCGCGATGCCCTTGGGGATGAACAGCATGTCGCCCGGATGCATGATCCGCACGCCCATTTCGGTCTCCCACTTCAGCGCGCCCTTGACGCAGAAGATGATCTCGTGGGCGTCGATGTTGCGATGCCAGAAGCTCATGTCGTGCTTGCGGCGCTTGGAGACGTCGACCTTGACGTCGTCCGAGGTGTAGAGCCGCAACGGCGTGCCGTCGGCCTTGTCGATATTGCTGGGCGAGAACTGCTCCGCGAAAATGTTGAACATGCGGAAGATGTCGGCGTTCCCGAGGACCCCAGCGTTGATCACCGGCGGTTCGGAGTGCGACAGCACGACGTTCTTGCCGTCGATGGTGACGCGTTCTTCGTATACCTTCTTGGCGGTCTGCGGCGTTTCCTGCGGCTTATTCATGGCTTTCCTCCTGTGTTCGAACTCTGGACTCCGGCCGCTTCGAGCACGGCCTCGACGATGCCGGCATAGCCGGTACAGCGGCAGATGTGGCCGCTCAATACTTCCACCACCTGCTCTTCCGACGGCTTCGGATTGCGCCGCAGGAAATCGGTGAACGACATCAGAATGCCGGGCGTGCAGAAGCCGCACTGCAGCGCGTGGTTATTACGGAACGCCTGCTGCAGCGCATTGAGCGCGCCGTCTTCCGCGGCGAGCGATTCGACGGTGGTGATCTCACGGCCATCGGCTTGCATGGCGAGCGTCAGGCACGACCGCACGGCGACGCCATCGAGCAGCACGGTGCAGCAGCCGCATACGCCGTGCTCGCAGCCCACATGAGTTCCGGTCGCGCCCAGTGATTGGCGGATGAAATCGCTCAGCAGCATACGCGGCTCGGCATCGGCCGAGACATTGCGGCCGTTGAGCTTGACGCTCACCTTCTCGCGTTGATCCTGGTTCACTCGGCGCATTGCAAGGCCTCCTCGATCACCACCGGCGCAACGCGGCGCAAGATATCGCGGCGCATGCGGCTGGAGGCGTGCAGGTCTTCGTAGCCCTCAAGTTCCCAGGCCAGCGTATTGATGGCGTCGCGTAAATCGGCGCCGGCGGCAAAGTCGCGCGTAGCCGGCTTGCCGGCCATGCCGCCGACCCCGAGCCTGATGGTGTTTCCAGCGGCGACCGCGGCAATCGCGACAATGGCAAAATCGCCGTGCCGGCGTGCCACTTCACGAAACGCGACGCGGCGCGTCGTCTGCACCGGAAATCGGACGGCGGTGACGAATTCGTCCGGCTTGCGCGCCGTGGTCAACATGCCGCGCTGGAATTCGGCGGCTGGCAGCACGCGCGTGCCGCTCTTGGAGCGCAGGACCACCTCGCCCTGCAGCGTGGCCAGCGTCAGCGGAATTTCGGAACTGGGATCGGCATGCGCGACCGAACCGCATACGGTGCCTTTGTTGCGGGTCTGGAAATGCCCGACGAATGGCAAAGACGCCGCCAGCAACGGCACTTTCGCCTTTAGGCCGGGCCAGGCGAGCAGCCGGTTCTGCGTCACCGCGGCGCCGACCTCGACCTTGCCGCCGGCCTCGCGGATGTCGGCGAGTTCCGCGATGCGGGAAATGTCGATCAACACCGCCGGCTCGAGCAGCCGTAGATTGAGCATCGCCAGCAGCGACTGTCCGCCGGCGAGTATGCGCGCGGCGTCGCCATGCTGGGCCAGCAATTCGACAACTTCGGCCACCGAATCGGCACGGATGTAGTCGAATGGATGCGGCTTCATGACCCGCCTCCAACCAGCGAACGCAGGAAGTTTACGAAACGCCGTCCCAAGGAGGCGCTAACGGGTGCGGCATCCGGATTCAATTGCCGCGCCAGCCGTTCGAAGAACTGCCGGATGATGATCGCGGCGGCGCCATCGAGCAGACGCCCGCCGACCGAGACCACCTTGCCGGTCGCGGTGACCGCATAATCGTAATCGAGGCGCGTGCCGGCGGCAGTCTTTTCCAAGCGCAGATTGCCGGCGCCCGATGCGCCGCCGAGCGGCCCGCTCAACGTGCCGGTGATGCGGCCGGATTTCTCCGTCACCAGATCGTCCAGCTTGACCGTCGCCTCGAACTTGCCGCGCACCGGCCCGACGCCGAGCGAGACCAGCGCGCGATAATCGTTCTCACCGAGCCGTTGCAGTTCCTGGCAGCCAGGGATCACCGATTTAAGGCTTTCGGGATCGAGTAGCGAGCGCCACACCGCCGCCGGAGCCGCCGGCACCTCGAACGAGCCGTGACCGCGGAGGTTGCGGCCGCCTTCCACCGCGGCAGCGGCGACGGCTTCGCCGGCAGGCGCGGCGATCGGAGACGCCGGCTCCGCCCCTGCCGTCAAGGCGTGGACCCGGCGCGGCGTCACCGGCAAATAGACGTCCTTCACGCCCAGCGCGTCGGCGACCGCGTTGGCGATGCAGGCCGGCACGCTCATGCAATTGCCTTCCGCCAGCCCCTTGGCGCCGAGCGGGGTGAACGGCGACGGCGTTTCCTGGTGCAGAAATTCCGCACGTGGAATCTCGCTCGCCGTCGGCACCAGATAATCGGCGAAGGTGCCGGTCAGGAAGGCACCGGTTTCGTCGTAGGAGAATTCCTCGTAGAGAGCGGCGGCGATGCCCTGCGCGAAAGCGCCGCGCATCTGGCCTTCGGCAAGCATCGGATTGAGGATCTTGCCGGCGTCATGCATCGACACGTAGCTGTCGACGCGCACCTGGTCGGTCAGCGGATCGATTTCGATCGCCGCACATGTCGAAGACAAAGCCATAGGTGAGCGAGGTGTTGATGCGGTCATCGTTCGAAGGCGGCTCGAGCTGCGGCGGCGACCACACCGCGGTTTCGCGTAAGCTCGGCGCCATGCCTTCGGGCAGCATGATCGGCGACCAGTGCGCTGTGCCGGCAACACGTCCGAACGGTATGGCATTGTCGGGATTGCGCTTGCTGCCGATCTTGCCCTTGGCGAATTCGATATCGTCGGGAAGCGTGTTGAGCTGCTTTGCCGCGATCCGGCCGAGCTTGTCGCGGATCTGGTTCGCGGCCATATGCGCGGCGACCGCGGTGCCCGGTGTGAAGCGGCACGAGTAAGTGCCGGCGGCGATCGACCACTGGTCCTTGGCGGTGTCCATTTCGAGAATGACGTTGACGTCGTCCGGCTCAAGGCCGAGTTGCTCGGCGACGATCTGCGACAGCACGGTCGCGTGCCCCTGGCCCTGCACCGTGACGTCGGCCGTCACCGAAACGGCACCGAGCGGATCGACGTTGACCGTGACCATCGATACCGCGCCGTTCTTCGGGCCGGCTTTTTCGCGCGCCTCGGCGGTGAGCAAGGTCGACAGATAGCCCATGTTCGACATGCCCGGCTCGACGACGGCGGCAAAGCCGATGCCGTAATGCCGGCCGGCCGCCCGCGCCGCGTCGCGGCGTTTCTTCAATTCCTCAAACCGCCCGCTGCCGACGGTGGTTTCGACAGCACGCAGATAATCGCCCGAATCATAAAGCGAACCGGCCGCGGTCTTGTAAGGAAACTTGGCTGCCGGAATGAGATTGCGCTTGATGACGTCGAGATGGTCGAGATTGAGCTCGACGGCGATCCGCTGCACCAGCCGCTCGATGGCCAGATAAAGTTGCGGGCCGCCGAAGCCGCGAATCAGGCTGGCCGGCATCTTGTTGGTAAGTACGACGCGGTTGGTCACGTCGACATTGGCGATGTCATAGGCGCCGGTGACCGAACCATGCATGCGATAAAGCGGCCCCGGCATCGGCGCGCGCAAGAAAGCGCCATAGTCCTCGAGCTGATCGAGCTTGAGGCCCAGAATGCGGCCATCCTTGGTGACGGCCGCCTCGATCTCGGTGATCCGGTTCGGCCCCGAACTCGCGGCGACCAGGTGCTCCACCCGGTCCTCGACCCATTTCACCGGCCGGCCGGTGATACGCGCGGCGAGCGCCATCAGCACCATGTAGGGAAACACGGAAAGCTTGATGCCGAAGCTGCCGCCACTGTCCGGTGGAATGCGCAGGCGGAACTTCGGGCCCGGCACGCGCAGCGCGCGCGCCATCACTGGATGCGTGCTGAAGGGCCCCTGGAAATTGGCCATGACGTTGTAGCTGCCGTCGGTCGGGGCGTATTCCGCGACGACGACGTAGCATTCCATCGGCGTAAAGGAGAGCCGCGGAAACTCCGTGGTGAGCTTGATGCGGGCATGCGCCTGCGCAAAAGCGCCTGCGGTATCGCCGTATGTGAAGTGGCGGACCGACACTTCGTTGCTCTTGGCTTCCGGATGCAAGAGCGGAGCGGATTTTTCACGCGCCTTGAGTGGATCCATCACCACTGGCAGGTCGCGGAATTCAATGTTCACGAGATCGGCTGCATCCTCGGCGAGATAGCGGTTCTCGGCCACGACCAGGACGACCGCCTCACCGACGTAGCGGACGCGCCCGACGGCCAGCGACCATTGATGCAAAGGCGCCTTAAGGGCTATGAGGAACGGATCGGACAGCTTTGCTACGTCTTCACCGGTAATCACCGCCCATACGCCGGGCTGCGCGAGGGCGGCCGCGGTGTCGATACGCATAATCTCGGCATGGGCGTGGGTCGAACGCACTACATGGGCATGCAGTGTGCCGACCGGTACGGGCAGATCGTCGGCGTAGCGGCCGCGCCCGGATAACAGGGCCGGGTCTTCCTTCCGAAGCGTCGATTTACCGAGTAACCGCGACACAAGTACCCTCAAACCAGCGCAAGTGAATCACGGCGCTACCGCCAAAGCGGGCCGTGCCAATCACCACGAGTTTTGCAATGCTACCGGCCGATATCCGGCAAGTAAAGGTATTCATGTATCATAATTATTTTATTTCGCCTCGCGCTGCGATATGATGCAGTCCAACCAGAGGTTGCTTGAGCGATGACGACCCAAACGAAGCGGCAGAAACCCATGAAAGCCAGGGCCCGAGCTGATGGCGGCGAAGCACAGCACGGCATTGCGGTGGGCGAAGCCGTCGCCGATGACCTCGCCGAGATTATCGCCCTCGACGCGCGGATCACAGGTTTCCCGCGTGCCGACTATTGGACCGACCTTTTCCGTCAGCGGGAAACCAGCGAGACTCTGTGCGTGCTGGTGGCCAAAAGCGCTGAAAAGATGATCGGCTACGCGCTTGGCGAGGTCCGCTCTTGGCCGGTGCGCGCTCCTGCCTGCGGCTGGCTCTACGCGATCGGGGTCGAAAAAGAATACCGGCTACATAAAGGTGCCTCGGTTCTCATGGCCGACCTGATTTCACGATTTAAGAAAAGCGGCGTTAAAACGATCCGCACGGTCATAGATGTCGACGACTACTTGCTGATGTCATTCCTGAGAAGCTTCGGCATGACGGCGGGGCCCTTCGTCGAACTGGAAATGACCCTGGACCGTAACTGATCTTAACGTGGATTTGGTGCACAGGCTTCGATCACGATGAAATTACAGCAAGCAACACGATACGCTATTTGGGCAGTGATCGAGCTCGCTTCGCGCCCCGATGAACAAATCCGGGCACAGGAGTTGGCGGAGACCTATCAGGTTTCCCAAAACCATCTCGTGAGAATCTTGCACGCGCTAACGCGTGCGAACATCGTGACCTCGGCCCGTGGCCCGGGCGGTGGATTTACGTTCTGCGGAAACGCGAAGCGCCTGACGCTCTATGACATCATATGTCTGTTTGAAACGGGATGGCCCAACAAAGAAGGCGATAAAATTCAACCAGGCAATCCATTAGCCGGAGAGTTGAGCCGGGTCTTGCATGAAGTCGATCGCATTACATCGGCAACGCTGCGATCCGTGACGGTGCAGACGATCATCAATAACGCACGCCGTACTTCGCCTCACCCATCCGATCGTCAAACGCCGGTCGTAGGCCTTGAGAAATCCCACCGACCAGTCTCCACCGACAACAATTGAACTGATCCGCAGCCGCCGTGCCGGTTTAGGAGCTACCGGAACCCGGCTCGGCCGTGGCGCACCAAAAAGAAACGGAGAAATATCGTGATCTTTGAACTGCCAATTCCCCACGCGATTTTGGACGTGAAACTTGATGACGGCGCTACAATTCGCGTACGGCGTCACGGTAATCCGGATGGCGTCAGGGTACTGCTCTCGCACGGCAACGGCTTTGCCGCCGACGCCTATTTCCCGTACTGGCGCCATTTTCTCGATCGATACGATCTCGTGCTTTTCGACTTCCGTAACCATGGGCAGAATGTCCCGGTCGAACCTTCCAATCACAACTACGGGCAGCTCAGCCGTGATCTTGAGTGCGTCGTGCAGAAAGTTCGCACCGAGTTGGGGCCCAAGAAGACCGTCGGCATTTTTCATTCGATGTCGGCGCGCACCGCCATGAAGCACGCCATCGAGATCGGCTGGCGATGGGATGCCCTGATGCTGTTCGATCCGCCTGATGTACCGCCGCCGGGTCACCCAAATTACACGACGATGGAAGTCTTCGAAAAGCGCCTCACCGAGTTCGCCAGTAGCCGCAAGCGCAAGTTCGCCTCGGTCGAGGAACTCACCAACGATTATCTACAGTCGCGCGCGACACGAAACTGGGTGCCGGGCGAACATGAGTTGATGGCGCGCTCCGTGCTTCGCAAAGCCCCCGACGGCGATGGTTTCGTGTTGGTCTGCGCGCCGGAGAATGAGGCTGCCATTTACGAACAGGCCATGACTTTGAATCTGTGGCCCATGGCAACTGAGTTCGGCGGCCCGGTGAAATTGATCGGCGCCGATCCGACCGCCAAAGGCGCGCCGGCCACCGCGGCGGCCAATCAGGCGCTCGGCACCGAGGGCGGCTACGACTACAGCGTTGTCGAAGGCACCGGGCATCTGTTGCAGATCGAAAAGCCCGAAGAATGCTTCCGACTGACCACGGAGTTCCTGGCCAAGCACAAGATTGCGTGAACGAGTTATTTCAGCAGATTGGGCAGCGCCATCGAGATGATCGGCACATAAGTTATGATCATCAGCCCGATCAGATTGATCAGCACGAACGGGATCACGCCGCGATAGATTTCTGTGATCGGCGTCTTGAACATCAGATGCGCGGCAAAAATATTCAGCCCAAACGGCGGCATGAACATGCCAATGCTGAGATTGACGGCGAAGATAACGCCGAAATGGATCGGGTTAACGTTCAAGGATTCCGCGACCGGAACGCAGAGCGGAGCAAGAATAAGGATTGCAGCCGGCGGCTCGAGAAAGCTTCCGATAAACAGCAGGACGACGTTCATCAGCAGCAAAGTCGCCACCGGCCCGGCGTCGAGCGCGCGAATGAATCCGACCACATGCTGGGGGATGCCGCTCGTGGTCAGTAGCCAGGAATAGACGCCGGCGGCCGCGACAATCAGCAGGATTTGCGTCGTCAGACTCGCGGCGCTCATCACGATGCGTCCGAGGTCCTGCCAGGTCACTTCGCGGTAGACGAATTTAGCGATGAAAGCTGAATAGACGACGGCGATGCCGGCCGCCTCCGTCGGCGTGAAGATGCCGCCATAGATGCCCCCGAAGATGACCGCGATGGTGCCAAGGGCCCAGATCGCGTCTTTGGTTGCAAAGGCGATGTTCTTCCAGCGCGCTTTAGCCGTGATCGGCAGGATCTTGATGCGCGCGTAGATCAGGACATAGACCGCCTCCATCAGCCCGATCAGAATGGCCGGGACGATGCCAGCGGTGAACAGGACTGTCAGCGATTGCTGCGCGGTAACCGCGTAGATGATCATCGCGATCGAGGGCGGAATAATGATCGCAATCGCGCCGGAGCAGGTGATGAGGCTCACCGCGAAGCGTTCGCCATAGCCGTTGTCGCGTAGCGCCGGAAACAATAAACGCCCGACGGCGGCGACGCAGCCGACCGCCGACCCCGACATGGCTCCGAACAACTCCGAGGAGGCGATCGTTGCCAGCGCGAGCGATCCCTGCACGCCGCCGACAATGGAGAGGACCCAAGCCACGAGCCGCTTGGCGATGCCGCCTTGCCCCATGATCTCGCCGGCAAGGATAAAGAACGGAATTGCGACCAGCGGATAGCTGCCGAGGCTGCCAAACATGATGGTCTGCACGACGCTCGGCGGCATGCTGGTGGACACCAACAGGATGACCAAACCCGCGGTCAGCAGGATCAGAAAGATCGGGAACCCGAGAGCGAGCAGAACGACGGGAACGAGGACGAAAAGAGCCTGCTGCAACACGATCCACAGCCTTCCTAGTTAGCCTCTGGGGGCTGCTTTACCTTGTCTCGATTTGACTCGACCAGCCGGACCAGCACGGCGATCGCCATGAGGAACAGTCCGACCGGAATGACGCTTTGCGGAATGGCGACCGGGATCGCAGCTGCGTCGGTGAGCTGGCCGAAATCGATGAACTGAAGGATCACCGGGATGCCGAGCCAAATCACAACGCAGCAGACGACCAGCAGAGCGACCTGGCCGAAGATATCCAGCACCGCGCGTATACGCGCAGGGAAAATCAGCAGGATCATGTCCATGCTGATATGCGCGCGCCTCAGGGTCACCATCGGCGCCCCGAGGAAAACGCCGCCGATCATGAGAAACTGCATGATCTCTTCAGCCCAAACGATCGGGGCATGGAAGAAATAACGGCCGATGATATTCGCGAAGTTGATGGTGCAAGCGACCAGCAGGCAGCCCGCCGACGCAAGCTCGGCTGCACGAATAATCCGCCTGCCTGCAACCAGCAAATGGTCCAACATGTGTGCCTGCGTCACATCGACTGCCCCCGTGCGCACTCCGCCTCATTCCCGAAGAGAAATGCGATACGCCCGGCTATTGTTGCGTTCGTTTAGCGGCGCCCACCAGAACGTCGTACATCGCCTTCACCGCCGGCTTGGCGTTCACCACGCGATTTGCCACGGGAACAAGCGACGCCAAGGTGGCCGCGCGCTCCTCGCTGGTGAGCGAGAGGACCTGGCCGCCCGCTCCGGCCCAGACTTTCTTCTGGGCGTTGTAGAAATCGACGACCCACGGGTGCATTGCGTCGCCGGTTTTGACGGCGTCGTCGGCCACGATCTTCTGCAAATCGGCCGGCAGCTTATCGAACCAGGCCTTGCTGATTACGAACGTGCTCACAGCGTAGGAAAGATCGGTCTCGGTGATGTACTTTGCCGAATCGTAGAAATGCATCGCCGACAGCACCGGCAGCACGGCGAGGACACCATCGATTGCGCCTTGCTGCAGCGCGGGCAGCACATCGCCAAGCGGAAGCGGAACTGGAGTTGCACCCAACGCTTTGAGCGGCTCCATCTGAATTGGCGAGGCCAAGACGCGCAACTTCATGCCCTTCAGATCCGCGATATGATGGACGGGCGCGCGGCTGTTGACCGCTGTCGGCCCGCTCAGGAAGACGGCGGAAACGCGCAGGCCACGTGTCGCTCCGACTTTGAAGAACTCCTTGCGGAATTCGGCGTCTTTGACCGCGCGACCGACGTGATCCATATCCTTGAATAGCCCGGGAGCGCTGAGCACTTGGAAGCGCGGATCAACTCCTTCGAGAAATTCGGCCGGACTGACGAAACCCGCGATGGCTCCCAGCTGCACCGCTTCGATCTCGCGCGGTATCGGGCCCAACTGGCTTGCCGGATAAACTTCCCCTTTGATGCGACCGCCGGAATCCTTCTCCACCGCGGCCGCCAGCCGTTTCAAGAATTCATGCTGACCGTCATTCAGCGTCGGCGTTCCGAGCTTCATGACAATAGGATCCGCCGAGGCGGGCGCGGCGGCGAAGGCGCACAGCGCCGTTGCAAGAAAAAGACTGGTAGCGAGCAGCGTCGCTTGGCTGCGGCGGCATTTCATTTCAATTCCTCCCCGTCGTTGTTTTTATTGCCCGAATGTCGCCTGGAACTAAGCAGACAACGCGACGACGCCGACAATATTTTCTGAGCAAACTCTAAACCGCTGGACGTAATCGGTATAATAGCATTATCGTACAATATAGCAAGATTTAGCATAGACCAAAAGTTCGAACGCCGAGGATCCGCTACTTTCGCTCTAAGATTTCACCGTTGCATCTTGGCGTAGCATCAAGTGCGCTGCGCCAATCTGAATCTCGTATTCAACCTAAGGCTCGATAAAGGCAGGAGAACGGAATGAGCGTGGAGCGAAAGCCGGTGGCGTTTGGAGATCTTCGCGGCTGGATTGCGGCACTGAAGTCCGCCGGCGAGTTGCAAGAAATCAACGCTGAAGTCGACTGGAATATCGAGCTTGGCAC
This sequence comes from uncultured Alphaproteobacteria bacterium, assembly GCA_963825015.1. Classification (GTDB taxonomy): domain Bacteria; phylum Pseudomonadota; class Alphaproteobacteria; order Rhizobiales; family Xanthobacteraceae; genus Pseudolabrys. The sequence goes on from CAWGRN010000022.1 coordinate 107,298, forward strand.
CGTCATGCGACTAGCGCAGGGAGCGGGAACGGGCCCGGCGCTGCTGTTCAACAACATCAAGGATTATCACAAGGCGGACACCCGCTGCGGCCGCGTTTTCGGCAATGGGCTGTCGAGCTACCGGCGCGTCGCCATGATGCTCGGGCTTCCGCCCGATACGCATCCGCGCGAACTGGTGAAGATCGGCCGCAACGTCCTCAACGGCAGCATCCCGCCCCGGATCGTCAAGACCGGACCGGTGAAAGAGAACGTCGTCACCGGCAAAGACATCGACCTGTATGATTTCCCGGTCCCTCACTGGAACCGGCTCGACGGCGGGCGCTACATCCTCACTTATGGCGGCGTCGTGACCAAGGATCCCACCACCGATATCATGAACGTCGGCATCTATCGCGGCATGGTGGCGAGCCGCGACACCATTCCGATCCTGATGTGGCGTGCCCAGCACATCGGCCATCACGTGACCGCTTGGCGGAACGGCGGCGCCGCCGAAATGCCGATCGCGGTGGCGATCGGTTGGGAGCCGTCGCACGGATTCGTCGGCGGCACGCCGGTGACCAAAGGCGTCTGCGAATACGACGTCATGGGTGCGATCCGCGGCGAGCCGGTCGATCTGGTGAAATGCGAAACCGTCGATCTCTATGTGCCGGCCAGCGCCGAGATAGTCATCGAGGGTTACGTCGGATTGGATCCCTCGACCTATACGCTGGAAGGACCGTTCGCCGAATTCACCGGCTATCTCGCCGGTGACCGTTCGCCTAAGCCGACCATCCGCATAACCGCCATCACCCATCGCAATAAGCCGATACTGCACGGCAGCATCGAAGGCTCCTTGCCCGGCAGTTACTCGGAGAACGCCATCTGTTCTTCGATCATGCGTGCCGGCACGGCCTGGAATGTGCTTGACCGCGCTGGTGTGCCTGGGATTACCGACGTTTGGTGCCCGCCGGTGCACGCCGGCATCAACCTGCTTGTCGGAATGAAGCAGAGCTATCGCGGCCAGGCCAAGCAGGCGGCAAATGCCATTTGGGGCTCGTCCGCAGCGCATGTGCGCTACAAACACATTACCGTCGTCGACGACGACATCGACGTTCATGACTACGCTGCGGTCGATTGGGCCATCGCCTACCGTGTCAACGCCGGCGAGAACGACATCGTGATCATGCCCGCGACCTTCGGCGCCGGACTCGATCCGTCGACCCGTCGGCGCGATCGTAACCCGGAGTTGTTCGGGACCGGCAAATGGAACCGTATGCTGATCGATGCCACCATGAACCTAGACTACGACCCGGACCCGGACCTCGACGGCGCCCGCTTCCCGCCAATGGTATGGCCGGAAAAGAAGGACGCCGATGCGGTATATGCGCGCTTTGCCGAACTGGGGCTCCGAAAGCCGCCCATAGCAGGGAAATGAGCCGACGGCTGCGATACGTCACCACGCAGCGGCTTCAGCCACGACGATACGAACTACGGTATCAGGCCTTGCGGCGCCTTGCCGTGGAAGACCTTTGAAATATTGGTCAGCACCGCCTCGGCTTCATCGATCATGAAATTGGGGTCGCCGCCGCTGATATGCGGCGTCCACAGCACGTTCTCGAGGTCGAGCAGAGGCGTATTCGACGGAACCGGTTCGTATCGATAGACGTCCAATGCGGCGCCGCCCAGATGCCCGCTCTTGAGGCTTTCGTACAAGGCCACCTCGTCGAGGATGCCGCCACGCGCGGTATTGATCAGATAGGCGCCGGGTTTCATCTTGGCGAAGAAATCGCGCCCGGCAAATTTCTCCGTCTCCTTTCCGTATGGCACATGCAGTGAGACGAAATCGGATTGCGCCAGCAATTCATCGAGCGGCGCGTAGACAACGCCGCCAAAGTTCTTTTCTTCTTCCGGGCTCAGCCGGGTGCGTTTGAAATAAAGCACCCGCATTCCCATATCGCGCATCCGCTTGGCGACGAAGCCGGAATTCTCGCCGAGCCCGATGAACCCGATGGTGCTGCGCGAAAGAATCTTGAAATTACGAATCCCCGCCCAGTTGAACTTGTTGCGCGGAGGATCTGTGGCGAACGCGGGCGGCGCCGCTGGGTCGCGGCGCGCGACAACCGAGCGATGCGCCGCAAACAGATTGCGGGCCAACGCCAGGATAAGCGCGGTAATATGGTCGGCGCTCGATTGACTGCTCAGCCGCGCCAGGTTGGCGACGGGAATGTTCAGCTTGTGCGCCGTGGCAACATCGATATTGCCGTAGGATCGGCCGAATTGCTGGATGAGCTTTGCCTTGCCCGCGCAGGCCTCGACCTGTTTTTTGCCGAGCGTGGAGGCTTCCACGACGACAAAATCGGCAGAGGGCAACGTCCGATCAAGAATTTCTTCGCTTTGACATACGGTAGTCTCGATTCCTTGCGGCAATTCAAGCCGATCGGCCATCATCGTCAGCGTCTTAAGCGGCGCGGAGAATTCGTCGCCAAAGAAGTATCGCAATATCTTTTCGCCTTCGGGCGTCAAGGCGCGTCGCAATCCCATTTCCATCAGCCGAAACAGCGCGTCTTCTTCGGCGAAAACGACGTGAATTGGTTTCTCACCCACTGCGTACCTGCCTTTTGCGGTTTCTTACCGATGCCAATCTTACTCTATCATTTCGCGTGGCCGATGGCCCTGCGCGCCGCAAGCGCCGCCTCAGTCCATTCGGCATTGCCGAGCGCCGCGCCGCGGCCGGCCAAGCGACCCGATACGAAGGCCCAACCGAGATGATGCCCGTGACCTTCTAGCAGCACGCCGCCCTGCCCGGCCGAGCCCGCGGCATAGAGCCCGCGAATTGGCGTGCCACCATGGTCGAGCACTTGGAGCTTGCTGTTGATGCGCGCGCCGCCATCGGTAAAGACGATCCAGCTCTTGGCCGGACCAAGCGCGCAATATGGCCCACGGTCGATCGGCGCCAATCCTGCCGGAAGATTGCTGTTGTAGTCCGCCACGGTCTTTTCGAGCGCATCCGCCGGCATCGCAAGCTTCGCGGCAAGTTCCGCGAGCGTCGCAGCTTCAAAGAAGATATCCTTGCGGTTACGCCGATAGTCCGCAAGATAGGCATAGGCCACCCCCGGGGCCGTGGAGATGAAATTCGGCCACGCGCCGAACTCGGCAGCGACCTTCTGGTCCATCAGCACGTAGGCGATACGCTCGGGCTGGCGCGGAATTGCGAGCTCTGGACCGTTACGCTCGTCGACGAAGCGCTTGCCGTCCTTGTTGACCAGGATCGCGCCCTTCTTGAACAGATTGGGCGATGGCGCGAGGTTGGTCGTAACGAACATCATCAGAAACGGTCGTAGCAGCCAGGACGGCAGATAACTCATCGCCCAGCGCATGGCGAGCGCAATTGGCTTGATCGGCGGGATCAACTCGATGAATTTTTTGGTGGGCGGCGCAACGAAGCGAATCTCCGGCCCCAGCATGATCTCGCCGTTGACAATGTCGCCGCCGATCTCCTGCACCATGCGCTGCCCGTCGCCGGTGCTGGTGGGATTAATACCTTCCACGTCGGCGAGATCCGCCGACATGAACTGAGCCTTGATTTCCTTCGCCGAACTGTAGTCGCCGGTGGCGAGAACAACGCCGAGCTTGGCGCCGATGCGGCGCGTGGCGCCATGATCGGTGGCAACCTCAACGCCTGTGACCGTCGCCTCGTCGCGTATCAGCTTCACCACGCGCGCGCCCACGCGGATGACGACGCCGAGCTGCCGGGCGCGTTTCTCCAAGTGATAAACATAGGAGCGTGAGTGCGGCAAAACGTTGTGCATGCGCGGCAGGCGGTGCGGCGGCTCCGGCATGGCGCCAAAGAACACGACCCCCATATCCATCAGCCACTGCACCATGTCGGGCGAGTGTTCGACCAGCAGCCGCCGCAACTCAAGATTATCCTTTTCGGCGAAGCCACGATTGTCGGCAAACAGCGCCATGTCTTCGAAATGCGCCTGCGGAAAATCGTGAATTCCCTTGTCCCACTGCAGCGGCGTGCAGGTCGCCGTCACCGAGCCGACCGAGCGGATGGTGGTGCCGCCGAGCGCGGGATTCTTCTCAAGCAGCACGACTTTACGTCCGAAGCGCGCCGCTTCGACCGCTGCGGCAAGGCCGCTCCCGCCGCCGCCGACAACCACGACATCAAAGGATTCGACGTTCTCACTACTCATTCGCGTCGCCCCAGCCGTGAGCATTCTTTTTCGTTGAACGCTCGGGCTATCCCGTCTTTTTGCCGGTCCATTTCAAAGCGACCGCGCCCAGATCCTGGTCGCCGGCCGTCGTCACCACGGCGCGGAAGGTTTCGTAGCCTTCCTTCTTGATCTCGATGCTGTACTTGCGGTCCTTGTCCAGTTCCCGGATCCAGAAATCGCCGAACTCATCCGACCGCACCGTGGCTGTGCGATCGTCGGCAAGTTCGGTCGATGTAACGGTGGCGCCCGTAATCACCTCGTCGGTGCTGGCGTCGATAAGGATGCCGGCGATCCATGGCTTGGGCAGACCCTTCCAGTGCACCCGCGGCGCGGTCTCGTACTCCGGATGATAGATTTCGAGCGGCTTGGCCTGCCCCTCCTGCTGAAAGACGGCATCGGTCTCGTCACCGAACAGGATGGCGTCGTGGGGACACACCTCGACGCAGCGCGGCAGCAACCCTTCATCGACGCGGTGGGCGCAGCCGGTGCACTTTTGCGCGATCTCGAGTTCGTCGTTCATATAGATGACGTCGTAGGGGCAGGCTTCCTGACACTTCCCGCAGCCGTTGCACAGCGCCGGATCGATCCAGACCAGGCCGTCGTCGCGGCGCTTGATGGCGCCCTCGGGACACGCTGTGATGCACGGCGCGTTCTCGCAATGCTGGCAGAGCACGCGGCAGGTACGACATCTTGACCCGGGGCGTCTTGCCGCGCTCGACCTTGAGGACGTCGATCCAGAAATGTCCCGGTGTCGGGCTGCGGCGCCGTCCACGGCAAATAGCTGTTGCCGACATGCTCGTCCTTGCAGGCGACGATGCAAAGGCTGCAACTGCTGCACTTGTCGACATCGATCAGAAATGACTTCTTACCCATTGGTGCAATCAACCTTTGCCGATCAACCCTGCAGCGCCGATCCACGGTCGATACCCGCGCTGGCGACTATTTCGGCGGGGTCGATTTTGTCCACCTGGACCAGGAAGCCGCTGACGTTCATTTCCGGAATGGAGATTTCCTTCCCGACGCCGTATTTTTCGGTCGGCGACGGCGCGATCAGGTTGATGCAACCGCCGCGGTCGATGAGTTTGTTCCGCAGCGTCGCGGTGTCGATGTTGGCGCCATGATCGATCGACAAGGCGCCCGGAATAATTCTTTCCGTCACCACGGCGCCGCATAGCACGCCGCCGCGATCGTTGTGGACCATGATGACGTCGCCGTTGACGATCCCTCGCGGCGCAGCGTCGCTCGGATGGATCCAACACGGCTCGTACATGTAGCCGTCCGGCCCACGGACCTTGGAGATTTCGCGGATCCAGTCGATATCGTCGCCCTGAACGTGGAATCTGAAATCGCGGATGGTTTGACATCACGGCCAGAGGATAGACCTTCGACCTGGCGGAGCCGTGCTCTTCCGAATGCGAGACCCATCTCGCGAGCGGCGGCCGCTCCTTATTATCGGGATCAAGCGCCGCGATCCGACCCGACACGAATTCGATCTTGCCAGACGGCGTTTCCAGCCCGTCGGCCGCGGCCCAGAACCAATGCAGGCCGCCCTCATTGGCGCCGTAGCCATGGTCTTTCTTGATGTCCACCCATTCGTCCCAGGTTGGGCAGTCATAGACGACGTATTGCTTCTTCTTGAACTCTTCCCAGGTAAAATTGAGTTTGGTCTTGGCCAGCGTTGTCTCGTAGGCCTTCTGCAGCCATTCGTCGGCGGGCGGGAAGACAGCGTCCAATCCCAGCCGCTGCCCGATCATGCGGTGAATCTCATAGTCGCTCTTGGAGTCGCCGACCGGCTCGATCGCCTGCTCCTGGTAAAATAGCGCGAGGATGTCGCTACGTTGCACCGCAAGCAGGTCCTCGTGCTCGTAGTTGGTTTGCGCCGGCAGGATCAGGTCGGAGAACGGAATGTCGTTCTCAAACCACGGATGGATGCCGACGACGAAATCGATGCGCGGGGCGCGCAGCGCCTCCAGCCATTGGTAGCCATTGCCCCAACTGCCCGGCTGACTGCCGTTCTCGTTCCACACCATCCGGATTCCGGGATGGTCCTTGTTGGGCGGGAAGTGATAGCGCTTGAATTGATCCTCGGTCTTCGCCAAGGCGGCCGACGTGCTTCGCCATTCGACCGACTTATTGAGGATCGCTTCCGTCGCCAGCGTGCGCGGAATGAACACCGGCGACTTCGGCCCGTGCCCGATCGCATATTCGATCATCGGGATTGAACGGGATGCCGTGCCGGTCGACGTCCGGATAGCGCGGCACTTGCGCCAGCGATTTCTTGTAAAATGACGGCGCGCCGGTGCGCAGAAACTGCCGGCCCGGACGGCCGATGCCTTGCATCGCCAGCACATAGGCTTCCAGCCGTCCAACCAGATGCGACAGCGTGCCTCGGATCTTGGGACCGCCGAAATAGACCGACAGTGTGGTCTTTTTGCTCGCCCACTCTCGGGCCAACGCGCGAATAGTATGCGCCGGCACGCCGGTCATTTTCTCCGCCCAAGCCGGCGACTTCGCAACGCCGTCGTCTTCTCCCATCACATGCTTCTTGAACTCGTCGAAGCCAACGGTGTGGGTCTTGACGTATTCCTTGTCGTAATTGCCCTCGACGATCCAGGTATGGGCCAGCGCAAAATACAAAGCCGAATCCGAATTCGGCTTCACCGGAATCCATTTGTCGGCGTGAATGGCGGCCGCGTAATTGAGGTCGGGAGAGATGGCAACGATCTTGATGCCGGCGCGCTTCAGCCATTTCGGCATTTCAAGCGCAATCGATCCCGACATGCCGAACCCGGTCGCCTCCGGATCGTTGCCGGAGAAGATCACCATCTCGGCGTGCTCGAGCACGTCGTCCCAGACCGCGTCCTGATACGGCTCGCCCAGCGTATTGTCGAAGCCCCAAACGTGCTTGGCGCCCCAGTAGTAGCCTTCCCAGCTATCGGGATTGCGCACCTGCTGGGTCCACCATCCCCAGTCCAGGCGTTCGCGGATCATGTCGAAGAGATAGTGCCCCCAGAAGTGCAGGGACTGCAGATATCCGCTCTGGCCGTGACCGTCGGCCTGGACCAGCACCGGCTCCATCGAGCCGTATTTCTCGCGGATACGCTTGAGCTGATCGACGATGATGTCGAGCGCCTGATCCCAACTGATCCGCTTATAGCCGCTTCTGCCGCGTTGCTCGGTGTTGGGATTGTCGGGGCTCCAGTCGGTCCGCAACAGCGGATATTTGACGCGCGCGGCGGAGTGCACGCGCCGTTTGGCTGCGAAGGCCAGAGGCATCTGCACTTCTTTTTTCGGACGCGAGAAGGTGCCGCGTGACGTCTTGATCTCGTAGAGCCGGACATCGTCGGGAATGTAGAAAGGCAGCGACCGGATGATCTTCGAGCCGGACACGTGAGAGACCAAAGGAAAATTCGATCTCGCCAGGCCGCTCGCGGGGTGCGAAACGTAAACGACTCTGGGCTCTTGATCGTCAGACATATAGTGTCACCCCGGCCTTGCGTACGCTTATTTATTGCCGATACCGGCGCGCTCGACGACCTCTTTCCACAGCGGTACTTCGCGGGCGATGCGGCTGCGCAGCTCATCCGGCCCTTCGTATTCCACCAAGAACCCGGCCTTCAGCATTTTCTCTTTGACGGCGGGATTCTGCAGGATGGCTTTCGTTTCCTCGGCAAGACGCTTCACGATCGGCGCCGGCGTGCCGGCCGGTGCGAGAAAATATTGCTCGGTTTCGACCACCGCATTGGGAATGCCGGCCTCCGCCATGGTGGGGACGTCAGGCATGTCTATCCAATGTTTGCTGCCGGTCTGGACCAATGCTTTCAGCGTGCCGGCGCGGATATGGCCGATAAGATTGGCAATCGGCACCGAGGCGATGTCGGTGGTGCCGGAAATAGCGGCCTGCAGCGCCGGCACTGCGCCGGTGTAAGGAACATGGATCATGTCGATGCCGGCCCGCAGCTTCAAGAACTCGACGGCGAGATGAGACAGACTGCCGACGCCGGCCGTGGCGTAAGTGAGCTTGCCCGGACTTGCCTTGGCTTTTGCGATCAGATCCGGAATGCTGGTAATGCCCGAGGCCGGCCGGGTGATAATGGCGTTCGGCGAAGCGCCGAGATAAGCAATCGGTTCGAAATCCTTGATCGGGTCGTAGCTGACTTTCGCGACGTTCGGATTGATCAGCAGCACGCCGGTGACGACCGTCAGCGTGTAACCGTCGGGCGTGGCGCGCGCGCCGGCCGTGATGCCGATATTGCCGGCGGCGCCGGCGCGGTTCTCGACAATGACAGTCTTGCCAAGCTTCGGCGACAGCTCAGCGGCCAGCAACCGGCCGAGCAGATCGGTGGGACCGCCGGGAGGAAACGGGACGATGAGCGTGACCGTGTGCTCGGGCCATGCGGCGCGCGCTTGGCCGGCAACCAGCACCGCCAATAAAAAAACGGCCGCGCCCAGTATCTGCGCAGCGGATCGTACTATTGAGCAATAATTTTTTGGCATGCTTGCATACCTCCCTATGCATTCAAGACCCAGCTTGGCCAGGCGTTACCGTGTTGAACCACGGTTATTATTCACTTTTCCGCGGCACCACGGTTAGTGTCCTTCGACTCCGAAAGCAAGGATGTAGCGAGCCCCCTTATCCATATCGGAGCTGATATGCATAAATCATAACTCTCGTATCGATCCGCAGCGCCGTTGTGGTCGATCAGATCCGCAGCAGCCGCTTGGCATTGCCGCTCAAAATCTTCACCTTGTCCTCATCGCAAAGCGGGACGTTCTTCATCCATTCGATGCCCGGCCGGTTATTCACGAACGGCCAGTCAATCGCGAACAGGATGCGGTCGATGCCCATTTCCATCATGCAGCACAGTAGCGCCGGACTGGAAAAGAAGCCGCTGGTTGTGACGTAGAAGTTCTTGCAAAAGATGTCGCGGAAATCCAACGGCTTCTGGCCGGGATATTTGAGCGAGTCATCGATGCGCCAGGTCAGGTACGGCAGCGTTTCGCCAAGATGGCCCAGAACAACCTTCAGGTTGGGATGGGCCTCGAAGACGCCCGACAGCACCAAGCGGATCGCCTGCGTGGCGATTTCCACCGTGAACCCCCAGCCCGGCCGCACCACCAGCGGGAAGTCCTTGGCGTAGTCCTGGTAATAGATTTCGGTCACCTGCGGATTCGGCATCGAGGGATGCAAATAGACCGGGACGTCGAGCTTTTCGGCGCGCGCGTAGATCGGCCAAAATTTCTTGTGGTCGATGAATTCGCCGTTGGACATGCCATGCAGCATGGCGCCCTTGAAGCCGAGTTCGCTGACGGCGCGCTCGAGTTCATCTGCGGCAGCTATCGGGTCGACGGTGGGAAGCGCTGCAAAAGCGGCGAAGCGTTTCGGATTGGCCGCGCAAAACTTGGCCAGCCGATCGTTGACTTGGGCGGTGAGTTTGGGCGCGATGTCGATCGGCAGCTTCTGGCTCGCAGGCGCGCCGTGCGAGAGCACCTGGATATCGATGCCGACTTCATCCATTTCCTTGATGCGTAAAGCACCCAGATCGTAGAGCCGTTCGTCGATCTCTTTGCCGCGCCCGGCTCCAGATCCGGGATAATGCTTGGCCAGTTCCGGGTCCCAGTAATGCTCTTCGATGGCGATGACAGGGCAATTTGGCTTCTTAAACATGTTGGCGTCGCCCTAACAGTTACGTAGAAATTTCGAGCGTGTCTTTATGGCCAAATGCTTTCGTGTTGTCGATCAGAACGACGCGAACCGGGTCCAACCTATAGACCCCTGCCCGCTCATAGGCTTGACGCAATTTCAACGGTGCGGCCGCCAATTGTCCGAGGAAAGCGTACCGCGCTTCAAGTTGCGCGAGGTGCCGCATTCGCTCATCCGCCGCCATGATCCGGCGAGCCGCGCCAGAGATCTGCACCCCGCGTATATCTGCAAAATCCGAGCAATCCGGCGCCACGGTAGCTGCAACACGAGAATCTACCTCGATTTCACGGGAATGCCGCGTATTTGGATCCGATACCCAGACGAGCGCCAAACCGTCGCACGCATAGAACAGGTTGGTTGCGTGCGGTCCGCTCGAACCAAATGTCGAAAGCGACATCACATGGTGCGCCTCGAGAAAAGCGCCGATCTGTTGCCGGAGTTCAATATTCATAATAGCCCAACACCTCGCTTCGGAACCGATCGATCCCTGCAGCCATATCCTTCATGGTGCTTTTTCGAGAGCAATGAAAGGTGACGGATTTGAGGGAAAAGCGTAACCTATGATGATGTCGAGTGCTACAAGGCAGGACAGGTCGAAATGCGATTACCGCAAACTCCGTTGCTTCCCGATTCGCAAATAGCCACGAAAGATTATTGGCCGAGCGTCGACAATAATTCGGATGAAGTGATTATCGTTGACGTCAATGACGTCGAAGTCGGAACGGCGCCAAAGCTTGAGGCGCATCGGAGCGGATTACGGCACCGGGCTCTATCCGTTATCGTCGGCGACGGTCGCGGGCGGGTTCTGCTTCATCGACGCGCTTTCGGGAAATACCATTCGGCAGGATTGTGGACCAATACCTGCTGCAGTCACCCACGCCCCGGTGAGCGGACAAGCGACGCCGCGGTTCGGCGGCTCGGCGAAGAGATGGGCATTGTCTGCCCGCTCACTTTGATGTTTTCGATGAACTACCGTGCCGACGTTTCAAATGGCCTGATTGAAGATGAAATCGTGCATGTCTTCGGCGGCCGCTTCAATGGCGAACCGACTCCAAATCCGGCCGAGGTGTCGGCGTGGTGCTGGAAATCATTCGCCGACGTAGAACGTGAAATCGACGAGTGGCCCGAAATCTACACCGTCTGGTTCAGAAAAATCCGGCGTGACTTCTGGAGTAACGTGGCCGGCGCTCTAAACTCGAAATGATTTCATCCGAGATTTCCCGCAGCCGCATCGCCTGACTTGTCCGACAATGAACAATCTTCTTCATCGTGCCCCGACGCCTTACGACGATCGAATCTATTCGAACGACTGGCGCCGCTGGCGCGATCCTGAGGTGCCGACGTGGATCGATCCGGTCGGGTTGCTGCTCGATCGTCATCGTGACACGCCGATCGCAGCCAAGACTGCGATCGTCTGCGACAACGAAACCCTCACCTATTCGGAATTGTCCGAACGGGTGACCGCCTATGGCGACGCCCTTGCTGCACTTGGATTGGAACCGGAATCGCGCCTGCTGCTGTTCGGCACCGACAGCCTCGATTACGTGACACTTTGGCTCGGCGCGGTTCGCATAGGCGCCGTGCCGGTCGTCATTTCCGATCTCTACAAGGCGAAAGACCTCGCCTATTTTCTCACCGACACGGCGGTGCCTCTGCTGTTCATCGACGCCGAGCAGATAGCGAAGCTTACGGATATCGCCGGCGAGCTTCCGGATTCGTTGAAGACGATCCTGGTACGCGGCGATGTCCCGGCCGATCTCGCCGGCCGCTTTCCCGGCCGCACGGTTGTGCTCCTGCAGGCGGCCTTATCGACATCCACTCCCTCCATCGCACCGCGCCTGCGCCACGCCAACGACCTCGCCTACATGTTTTATTCCGGCGGCACGACGGGCACGGCGAAAGGCATTACCCATCTCGCGCATGACTTCGCGCTAATTCCCGAGCGGCAGGGCCACTTCTGGGAATACAAAGCCGACGATGTCGTATTTGCCACCTCGAAGAAATACTTCACCCACGGCATCTGGCCTGGTGTCCTGATCCCGCTCTACTGGGGCTGCACGATTGTGCTCGACCGCAGGCCTCCGACGCCCGATGTGGTGCTCGCGACCTTACGCGAGCGCAAGGTGACAAAGCTCATCACCGTGCCGACCGTACTGAAGAACGTTATCGAGACGGCGACGCAGAGCGGTGAAGCGGCACGATTTCCGGCGCTGCAACTCGTTATCAGCGCGTCGGAGAAGATGCCGCCGGAAATGTTCGACCGCTTCTACCAGCTCACCGGCATCGAATTGTTCAACTCCATCGGCAGTTCAGAGATCACCTACGAGTGGATCGCCAACCGGCCCAAGGCCTTCAAACGCGGCAGTCTCGGCAAGCCGGTGTTCGGTTACGAGATCCGGCTGGTTTCAGCCGAAGGCGAGGATGTCACGGAGCCGAACGTCGAAGGCGAAGCCTGGGTCAAGAGCCGTACGGCCTGTTTCTATTATTGGCGCAAATACGACAAATCGCGTGAGACGTTCTTCGGCGACTGGACACGCACCGGCGATATGCTCACTTTCGACGAAGACGGTTTTTTCTGGTTCGCAGGCCGCAACAACGACCTGTTCAAGGTTAAGGGCCTCTGGGTGTCGCCGATCGAGATCGAGGCGGCGCTGACCCGCCACCCGGCGGTGCGCGAGGCGGCGGTGGTGTCCTTCGACGATGCGGACGGGCTGACCAAGCCGCGTGCATTCCTGGTACTGCGCGAGAGCTTTTTGCAAACTCCGGAGTTGATCGAGGAACTCAAACAATCGGTCGCACCGCTCGGCTCCTACAAGGTTCCCGCCTCGTTCCGCTTCATCGATCAGCTGCCGCGCACGACCCTGCTCAAGATCGATCGAAAATCGCTGCGCGAGTGAGATTAAACGAATCTCCAGATTAGGCGAAAACGCTTCAGATCAGCGCTCCATTCCTTTCGCCTTCACCACAACTGACGATGCTTCGGATGTGATGAATTGGATGAAACGGCGGGCCAGATTCAAATCGCTTGCGCCCGATCCAACCGCGGCCGAAAAAATCGTTGTCTTCTGGAGTTCGGACGGCAAGGCGCCCGCCAGCTCGACGTCAGGCACCGCGAGAATCTCGGCGATCTGCTGAATGCCAATCTCGGCGTCGCCGCTGGCCACGGCCTCGCACACGACAACGACGCCGTCTTTGCCCGGACCGATGCACTTCAGCTTCGGCGCAACCTCCGGCGCGATGCCAAGCTGTTGCAGCACACGAACGAAATGATTTCCGCTTGGGCTGCCGGTCGCCGGATCGGCATAGGCGATTGATTTCGCATCGAGTAAGGCGCGCTTGAACGACGCCACCGAGCCTATGTCGGGTTTGCCAGTTCCCGCGCGGACCGCAACACCAATGCGCGAGCGCCCCACTATCGCGATGCTGTCGGGCACAACCATTTTCTGTTGAACGAGATCGTCGACAGCTTCCTGAGTGGTCATCACGACATCGACAATCTCACCGGCAAGCACGCGCGTTCTGACCATCCCTGAACGATCGTATGTGACGGATACCGTGTTCCCGCTCGCACGCTCGAACGCGGGCGCCAGTTCGTCGACGATCGTGCTCAAGGCTCCGGCGCACAGGATTTTTAGGTCGATCGGATGTGCAGAATCAGTTGCCATACTGATCTTCCGCCCTGTCCGGCATCTCCGTCACGAGCCGCTGAATTTCGCGGGCCGCTTGGCATGAAAAGCCTCGACCCCTTCGCGGAAATCGTCCGACTGCCGCAAGCGGCTATAGCAATGCCCTTCAAGCTCAATTGCGGTCGAGAGCGAAGCCTCCTCGGTGTCGTTGAGAAGCTTCTTCGCCGTGCGTTGCGCGAGCGGCGAGAAGGCCCGCAATTCATCGACCAGCGCGTCGGTTGCCGATTCCAGCATGGCGTCGGGGACACAGTCGGTGGCGATGCCCCAGTCATAGGCCTGCTTGGCCGGAATGCGCCGAGACCGCATCACGATGTCTTTGGTGCGGGTGATGCCGATAATCTTCTGCAGCCGCGCCGAGCCTCCCGAACCTGGAATTTGCCCCAACTTCTGCTCCGGCAGCGCATACTGGCAGGTCTCGGACACCAGACGGAAATCGCATGCGAGCGAAATTTCGAACCCGACACCGAAGCAAAAACCGCGATTTGCTACGATTACCGGCTTGGCGCAGCGGGCGGGCGCCGCAATGTTCCAGGCGAGCTTGGAGACGTGCTCGGGCGATGCTTCCAAAAATCCCTTTGATATTGCCGCCGCTCGAGAAATGCTCGCCGACGCCGCGCAGCACAATGACCCGCACGCGGGCGTCCTCGTCGAGCGCTTCGAAGACGAGCCGGAGCTGATCGCGCTGCGGCATCGAAATGATATTGAACGGCGGCCGATCGAGGATGATGTCGGCGCGCTCATGCTGCGGATCGATGTCGACGCGAAACCCGTCAAGCTGCGCCAGTCGTGGATCGGTGAACGTAACGTCCGTCATGCTGCAGTCTCTTTGGTGAGGATGTCTTGTGCTGTATTTCATCCAGTGGCGATTAGAGCTTCGGCGGATGAAGCTGCACTCTTTGATGCCGTGAGGTTTAAGCGCGGACGACGAATGCGTCCACGTCGAGCCTGCCGCTCTTGGCCGTCTTGGCGCAAACCGGGCGGGACCTGACCGCACCGGGCAATCGGCGGTGGCGCCTTTGCCAAGAGGTCCGCCGATGTATCAGTGATACATCTGATTTTCGGACCTCCGGACGACCTATTTCAGTGTTTTCAAGAAGTTACGGTGGATTTGGTAGCGGGGGAGGGATTTGAACCCCCGACCTCCGGATTATGATTCCGCTGCTCTAACCAACTGAGCTACCCCGCCACCGTGCCGGCCGAAGCCGGAATGGGCGGATATAGGAAGCCGTGGCAAAGACTGTCAAGCAAACACGGCCAAAACATTGCGGATCGGCCCGTTACGCCGTCATTTGGGCTGAACGGACGGATTTCCGCCCGGGCTGCCCGGCGGCGGGATCACCTGCATCGTGCCGCCCGGCGGGGTCGGCGCCTTGATCTCGGGGTCGACGTGCGCCGGCGGACAGATGACGCCATCGGAACGCGCCAGCTTGTTGCTGAGGCTGCCGTCATTGGGTTTGAGCACCTGCACGTCGCCGCCCTGCCCGACCGTCGTGCGCGTATCGGAATTGGCGCAGGCCTTGGGATCGAGCTGCTCGGTCTTGGGCGCAATCGGCGTTTCGGGTCTTCGGCGGCGCCTGCGCGGCCGCCAGCGTCGGCGCCAGAATTGCCGCGACCAAGGCCGCCAGCCTTCATAAGGCGAATGTCCCGAACCATCGCATGCTCCCATCAGCCAGCGCGCCAAGCGCGCCGCTTCTGGATAACGGCCGAGCAGGACAGAGGGTTCCGTGACTTAAATGCGGGCGAACCGGATCAGCGAAAAATGCCCTAACGGCTTCATCGGCCGGCGCTCGATCAGGCGCACGCCGCCGTGGCGCGCCGCCCAGGCGGTCAAGCGGCCGAAGCGGAACTCCGGACGCCAGCCGAGCCTTCGCGCCAGCGGCGCGAAACAGATTTCGAACAGACGCCGCGGGCCACTCTCGGCGCCGATATGATTGACCAGGATGATTTCGCCGCCGGGCTTGGTGACGCGGACGAATTCGTCGAGCGTGGCTTCCGGATCCGGCACCGCGGTGATGACGAATTGCGCGACCACGACGTCGAAGGATTGATCCGCCAGCGCCAGCCGCGCGGCATCCATCACCGCGAGCGTTTCGACGTGGCGCAAGTCCTGGGCATCGACGCGCTCTTGCGCCTTGCGCAGCATCGGCTCCGACAGATCGACGCCGACAATGGTATTGCCGCGCGCATAATCGGGTAACGAAATCCCGGTGCCGACGCCGACTTCGAGAATGCGGCCGCCGGAGGTCCCGCAGGCCAGTTCGGCGGCTACGATCGCCGCGCCGCGCCCCGGCGCAAACACCTTGCCGAACACGAAGTCGTAGATCGGCGCCCAGCGCGCGTAAGCGCGCGCCACCCCTGCTTTGTCGATGTCGCCCATTGTGTCGATTTAACCGCGCGCGCCGGCCGCCGCCAAGCGTTCATCGGGCGACGGCGCAAGATCGGCCGCCGCCACCGCGCTCTTGATGAAGCCGCCGCCCAAGACGCGCGCCTGGCCCTCCCCGGCATCGTAGAACACGCAGGCCTGGCCCGGCGATACGCCGTGTTCGCCGTCGACCAGTTCGACTTCGTATCCATCAGGTCCGTGACGCAGCCACGCCGCCTGCGGCGGCCGGCGTCGAGCGCACCTTGACGAAAACTTCGCGGCGGTCGTCGGCAAGCGCCTCGCCGATGCCGTCGTCGCCGATCCAATTGACGTCGCGCAGCACGATGCGGCTGGTGCGCAGCGCGTCGCGCGACCCGACCACGACGCGGCGCCGGTCGGCGTCGAGCCGCACCACGTAGAGCGGCG
Source organism: uncultured Alphaproteobacteria bacterium (assembly GCA_963825015.1). GTDB lineage: Bacteria > Pseudomonadota > Alphaproteobacteria > Rhizobiales > Xanthobacteraceae > Pseudolabrys. Next base: position 123,675 of record CAWGRN010000022.1, read on the forward strand.
CGCTCGAGGCGATGCCTAAGCCTTTACGCTGGCCGACGGTGAAATGGATGATGCCGGAATGGGCGCCCAGCACCTTGCCGTCGAGATCGACGATCTCGCCGGCTTCCGCCGCGCCAGGCTTCAACCGCTCGATGATGTCGACGTAATGGCCGGACGGCACGAAGCAGATGTCCTGGCTGTCCTGCTTGTCGGCAATCGCCAGTCCGAACTTGCGCGCCAGTTCACGGGTCTCGGCCTTGCCGCGCTCGCCCAGCGGAAACCGCAGGATGTCGAGCTGCTCGCGTGTGGTGCCGAACAGGAAATAGCTCTGATCGCGCTCTTCCTCGCGCGCGCGGTAAAGCCCGCGGCCGCCGGACGGCAGCGCCCGCGACGCGACATAGTGGCCGGTAGCCAGCACCTGCGCGCCGAGTTCGCGCGCGGTGATCAGCAGGTCATGAAACTTGATCGACATATTGCATTCGACGCAGGGCACCGGGGTCTCGCCCTGGATGTAGCTGGCGGCGAAGCGATCGATCACCGCTTCCTTGAAGCGGCGCTCGTAGTCGAGGACGTAATGCGGAATGCCGATGCGTTCGGCGACCGCGCGGGCGTCGTAGATGTCCTGGCCGGCGCAGCAGGCGCCCTTGCGATGGGTGGCGGCGCCGTGGTCGTAGAGCTGCAAAGTGACGCCGACCACGTCGTAGCCCTCGGCCTTGAGCAGCGCAGCCGTCACCGACGAGTCGACGCCGCCGGACATGGCAACGACGACACGGGTCTTTTCGGGGCTGCTGTCGAGATCGAGGCTGTTTCGCATGGCTTGCTTCTTACTACAGGTGGCGACGCCTGGCGCGCAATGAAAGCCGCGGCGGAACAATTCGCGCCGCCGGCGCTCGTGCGGCAATTCTTGCCGGTTTGCCAGCAGCCGCTGCCGGGTCCGCCAGGCCAGGCGCCACGCCACCCCCATAAGCCATTGATTATATTATATTTTTATGAGCCGCCGGCTGGCCTGACGATTGCAGATCAAGGGATCGAAATCCGGAGGTCTGCCCGTGCCGCATGTTGCGTTTGACGCCAGTCTGGTTCTTAAGCCGATTTTGACGGCCCGGCAGTCGCCCGGCCGGTCGTCGAGCTCATCCTTCGACAGCATGCTTGATGGCGCCAGCGCGCCGCCGCGCCGCCCGGCCCGCCACGACGACGCTTCGCGGGCCGACCAGGCCCCGCCACCCGCCCGGGACGATGCCAACACCGCGGCCCAGTCCAACGACGACGCCAAAGCCGCCGATGCCAAGGCCGATAAAGCCGATTCGGCCGACGCCAAATCCAGCGATGCCAAGGCGTCGGATGCCAAGTCGTCGGACACCAAGTCTTCGGATGACAAATCCGCGGATGCCAAAGCTTCCGATGCGAAGACGGCGACGGCCAACTCTTCGAAGACCAACGCTTCGGACACCAAGGCTTCGGAGATCAAGCCTTCCGAGACCAAGACCCGCCGACGCGGACGCTGCCGAGGCGGCCGCAGTCGACGCTATCGTCGTCCAAGAAAGGCACCAAAACCGACAAAACCGATAAATCGGACAAGCCGGACGGCGATGCCAAGGCAACCGGCGATGCCGTGGTGGCCACCGACGCCAAACCCGCCGATCAAATCGTCACGTCCTCCGACGCCAAGCCCGTTGGCGATGGCGTTGCGGTGAATGTGCCGGTTGCGGCCAATGCCGTTGCCGCCCCGGCCGCCGAACCGGCCCAGGCCGTGACGGCGCCCGGCGCGGCCGCGACTGCGCTCGAGCAAACCGGCGCGCTCAACGCCGCCAATGCCGCGCGCCGCGAGCGGCGCGACGGCGAAGGCAAAGCCGGACGCCAAGTCGGAAGCCAAGCCGGAAGCCAAGCCGGACGCCAAGCCGCGTCCACCGCCGCCGGCAAAACCACCGACCAAGCCAAAGCCGCCGACGATTCAAAAGCCGCGGCCAAGACCGGCCTGCTGCCGCACGTTGACGACAAGCCGCAGGCCGCCGCCGGCGACGCCGACAAGCTGGCTAACGCCCATGCCCGCGGCGAAGTCGCCGCCAAGGACACTCGCGTTGCCGGCGCCGACGCGCTGACGGCCCCCGCCGTCGACGCCAGTGCCGCCGCGCCGAAATCAGGCGCCGAAGCCGCCCAGTCGGCCGCGCTCCACAACGCAACGCAGCCGGCAGCGCCCGCCGCCAGCACCCCCGCCGCCCCGCTGGCGGCGACGGCCGCAGCGATCCCGCTTTCCGGCGTCGCGATCGAAATCACCAACAAGGCGCTCGGCCGGCAAGAACCATTTCGAGATCCGCCTCGATCCGCCCGATCTCGGCCGCATCGAAGTCCGGATCGCCGTCGACCGCGACGGCAACGTGACCTCGCGCATGGTCGCCGACCGTCCCGACACGCTCGATCTGCTTCGCCGCGACTCCGCCGGACTTGAACGCGCCTTGCAGGATGCCGGCCTGAAGACGTCCGACAACGGCATGCAATTCATGCTGCGCGACCAATCCATGAACCAGCAGCAAGACCAAAGCGGCGGCGACACCGCGCGGCTGGTGGTGACCGACGAAACGCTGCCGCAAGTGGAAGTGTCGCGCGGTTACGCCCGCCTCGCCGGACAAGGCGGCGGTTTAGACATCCAGGTCTGAGGAACGATCATGACAGCCGTCACATCCGCCACATCCGCGAGCACCAATACGGCGACCGCGTCCAATGCGGTCGACAACACGATGATCGCCAGCAATTTCACGACGTTCCTGCAGTTGCTGACCACGCAGCTCAAGAACCAGAACCCGCTCGATCCGCTCGACACCAACCAGTTCACCCAGCAACTGGTGCAGTTCGCCCAGGTCGAGCAGCAGATGAAGTCGAACGACCAGCTGTCGACGTTGATCTCGCTCGACAAGAACGCGCAGGCCGACCACCGCGCTGGCCTATGTCGGCGCCACCGTTGTGGTCGACGGCTCGACCGCCAAGCTCACCGACGGCCAGGCGACCTGGGAATTCACCGTCGCGAAACCTTCGACCGCCACCATCACGATCAAGGATTCGACCGGCTCAGAACGTCTACAGCAGCACTTTCACGGTCAATCCGGGCCAGAAATTCACCTGGGACGGCAAGGACAGCAACGGCAAGCAATTGGCCGACGGCACCTACACGCTGACCGCCACCGCGGTCGACGCCAACAATCAGGCGGTCACCATCGGCGACCCAGGTGCAGGCCACGGTCGATTCGGTCGATCTGACCCAGGATCCGCCGGTGCTGTCGATCAACGGCGCCGACTACACGCTCGACAAGATCAAAAAGATCGTCCGCAGCGGCGCCTGATAAGGCGGGCCTAGCCTGGCCTTGCCGCCGGTTCGGCGCTATTTCGGCCTATCGGGCAAAGTGCCGATGGCGGAACTTTTTCGTTGGCTGCGGCCTTTAAGCTCGTCTAGCGTTATATAAGCCAATGAAAGGTGCCCGGTTTGAGCCTAATGGGATTCTTGTCCGCGCCCCAACCGTAACCAAAAGGTTAGCAAAAGCACGGGCAAACATTTCCTGTTCTGCACGCCATGCTTAGGCAAATTTTAAGTCGCGGCTTGTAGCTTTCGATGCGTACCAGTCAGTCCGTGTTCTGTGTTTGTGAGTAAGCCAATGACCGAACCCCACCGCCCGAGGGTAAAATACGTCATCGGGCCCGATGGCAGTCCGCTTACGATTGCGGATTTGCCGCCGCCGACAACGAAGCGCTGGGTCATCCGCCGCAAGGCTGAGGTGGTTGCAGCCGTCCGTGGCGGCCTGTTGTCGCTCGAAGAAGCCTGCGCCCGCTACACGCTGACGGTCGAGGAGTTCCTCTCCTGGCAGTATTCGATCGACCAGCACGGCCTCGCCGGCCTGCGCACCACGCGCATTCAGCAGTACCGGCAGTAGTCAAACGCCAACGAAATTCGATCGATCGCCGGCCCCAGTGGCCGGCGATTTTCGTTTGTGCGCGCTCGACCCTGATCGCGCGTGAACGCGCCGCGGCGCATTCCACCTCGCCGCGCCGTGCATTGTCGCGCGCTGGATTTTTGCCGAGTTAACCGGACGCTAACCATAAACTGGGCAAATCTTGCCGGGTGAAGCGCGCAACGCGCCCCTCAGGTGGGACGAACAGCCAGTGCAAGGTTTCTTCGATTTCGTGAAGTCGCTGGGTGCGGCGCGAATGGCGGCTATGGCCGCGGTGACGCTGGCCCTGATCGGCTTCTTCTCATTTCTGATGATCCAGATGACGACGCCGCAAATGGTGCCGTTGTTCACCGATCTGTCGCCCGAGGACTCGGCCGCGATCGTCAAGGATCTGGAACGGCAGGCGATCGCCTACGAGCTCAAGAATGACGGCGCCATCGTCATGGCGCCCGAAGGACAAGGTCGCGCGGCTGCGCATGAAGCTCGCCGAAGGCGGCCTGCCCAAGGGCGGCGGCGTCGGCTACGAGATTTTCGACAAGTCGGACGCGCTCGGCGCCACCAGCTTCATCCAGAACATCAACCATCTGCGCGCGCTCGAAGGCGAGCTGGCCCGCACCATTCGCAGCCTCGACCGGGTGCAGGCCGCGCGCGTGCATCTGGTGCTGCCGGAACGCCCGCTGTTCTCGCGCGACAAGGCCGAAGCCACCGCCTCGATCGTGCTGAAAGTGCGCGGAACGCTGGAGCCGCAGCAGGTCCGCGCCATCCGCCATCTGGTCGCCACCGCGGTCACCGGCATGAAGCCCGAGCGGGTTTCGGTGATCGACGAGACCGGCAAGCTGCTCGCCGACGGCGCCACGCCGGACAATGCCCAGGGCGGCGCCGGCGCCGACGAGCGCAAGATGGCGTTCGAAAGCCGCCTGCGCAGTCAGGTCGAGGCCATCGTGTCCTCGGTGGTCGGGTCCCGGCCACGCCCGCGTTCAGTTGACCGCCGATTTCGATTTCAACCGCATCACCCAGACCTCGGACAAATACGATCCGGACGGCCGCGTGCTGCGCTCGAGCCAGACCCGCGAGGAGCAATCCTCGAGCGGCGACGGCAAGGAGACCGGCCAGGTTTCCGTCGCCAACGACCTGCCCGGCTCCGGCAAGCCGGCCGATAGCGGCGGCGCGCGCGATCAGAACAAGAAGACCGAGGAAATCGTCAATTACGAGATTTCGCGCACCACCAAGACCGAGGTTATCGAGGCCGGCCGGGTCAACCGCATTTCGGCCGCCGTTCTGGTCGACGGCAACTACACCAAGAACGACAAGGGCGAGATGGTCTATCACGCCGCGGTCGAAGGAAGACATCGACCGCATCGCCGCGCTGGTGCGCTCGGCGGTCGGCTTCGATGCCAAGCGCGGCGACCAGGTCGAAGTGGTCAATCTGCGCTTTGCCGAAACCACGCCGGTGCCGATCGACGAGCCGACCGGCTGGATGAGCTATCTGCAATTCACCAAGGACGACATCATGGGCGCCGCCGAGAAGGGCGTGATGGCGCTGCTCGGCCTGATCGTGCTGTTCATCGTGGTGCGCCCGCTGGTGCGCCGGATCGTGACGCCGGAGGGCGGCGCTTTGACCGCGGCCGGCATTGCCAGCGCGGCCGGCGTGGCCGGCGTTGCCGGCGCCATTGGCACGCAGGCCAATGGGGGCGGCTCGAATACCGGCGCCGGCAACGGCAGCATCACCAACACCAGCGGCGCCAACATCTCGATCGTCGGCGGCGAGGAGTCGGTCGCCATTTCCAACCGCACCTCGGCGATGATCGACGTCGCCAAGGTGCAGGGCCAGGTTCACGCCCAGTCGGTGCAGAAGGTCGGCGAACTGGCCGAGAAGAACCCGCACGAAGCGGTTTCGATCATCCGCAATTGGCTCCACGAGGACGCTGCCTAAATCATGCCGTCAGCCTATTCCGAACAGAAAAACGGCAGATCCGGCGCCGACGTGCGCGAGGACATCGGCGGCCTGATGGCCGAACTCGCCAGCCGTCCGCAGGTCGCGGTCGGCAAGCGCAAGCTGACCGGGCCGGAACGCGCGGCGGTGCTGATGCTGGCGCTCGGCGAACAATATGGCGGCAAGATCTTCAGCATGCTCGACGACGACGAGCTGCGCGAGATTTCCATCGTGATGTCGCAGCTCGGCACCATCGAGGCCGAGGAGGTCGAGCAATTGCTGCTGGAATTCGTATCGCGCCTGTCGGCCTCGGGCGCGCTGCTCGGCAACTACGACGCCACCGAACGGCTGCTGCAGCAATATCTGCCGAAGGAACGCGTCGGCGGCATCATGGACGAAATTCGCGGGCCCGCCGGCCGCAACATGTGGGAAAAGCTCGCCAACGTTCAGGAAGAGGTGCTGGCGAACTATCTCAAGAACGAATATCCGCAGACCGTCGCGGTGGTGCTGTCCAAGCTGCGGCCGGAACACGCCGCCCGCGTGCTGGCGATCCTGCCCGAGGATTTCGCGCTCGACGTCGTCAACCGCATGCTGAAGATGGAAGCGGTGCAAAAGGAAGTGATCGAGCGCGTCGAGCAGACGCTGCGCACCGAATTCATGTCCAACCTGTCGCAGACCCGCCGCCGCGACCTGCACGAGGTGATGGCGGAAATCTTCAACAATTTCGACCGGCAGACCGAGACGCGGTTCATCACCGCGCTGGAAGAGGATAACCGCGACGCCGCCGAACGCATCAAGGCGCTGATGTTCACCTTCGACGACCTGATCAAGCTCGATACCGGCTCGGCGCAGACGCTGATGCGCAATATCGACAAGGACAAGCTGGCGATCGCGCTCAAGGGCGCGGCCGAGCCGGTGCGCGAATTCTTCTTCAAGAACATGTCGTCCCGCGCCGCCAAGATGCTGGTCGACGACATGCAGGCGCTGGGACCGGTGCGGCTGCGCGACGTCGACGAAGCGCAGACGCTGCTGGTCAATATCGCCAAGGATCTCGCCGCCAAGGGCGAAATCCTGATCGCCAAGAGCCGCGGCGACGACGAGCTGATTTATTGAGATGACCATGAAGACGACCGCGAAATATATGTTCGACGAGGACTTCGCCACCGGCGCGAAGCCGACCATGACCGTGGTCGAGGCCGAACGCCGCCGCGCCGACGCCGAAGCGCAAGCCCACCGCAAAGGCTTTGCCGCCGGCCAGGCGCAGGCGCAGGACGAAGCCAACCAGCGCGTCGCCGCCGCGCTGGCGCTGATCGGCGACGGCCTGTCGCGGCTCGACCGCGCGCTGACCGGCATCGAAACGCGGCTGGAGACCGAAGCGGTCGAGGTCGCCGTCGCGGTCGCCGCCAAGCTGGCGCCGCAATTGATCGCGCGCGAGCCGTTCGCCGAGATTTCGGCGCTCGCCAACGAATGCTTCCACCAACTGGTGACGGCGCCGCACGTCGTGGTGCGGATCGGCGTCGACGCCTACGAAGGGGCCAAAGAACAGCTCGAGGAGATCGCCCGCGCGCGCGGCTTCGAGGGCCGGCTGGTGGTGATGGCCGATGAGGCCTTGGCGCCCGGCGACTGCCGCATCGAATGGGCCGACGGCGGCGTCACCCGCGACCAGGCTGCGACTTTGTCCGCGATCGATGAGGTGGTCGGCCGCTACGTCGCGGCGCGCACCGCAAATCAGGAATAAAACTAGGAATACCGGAGACCAATGCAATGAGTGACGACGACAGCAAGGTGCCGCTCCCCGATCTCGAAAACGGCGGCGAGATGCAGACGCTCGCCGATGCCGGCGCGCTCGCGCCCGACGACAACGATTCGGTCAATCGCGGCGCCTCCGACCTGGAAGCGCTCTTCGACGTGCCGGTCAAAGTCTCGGCCGTGCTCGGCCGCGCCCGCATGGATGTCGGCCAGTTGCTCAAGCTCGGACCCGGCGCCGTGCTGGAACTCGACCGCAAGGTCGGCGAAGCCATCGATATCTACGTCAACAACCGGCTGGTTGCGCGCGGCGAAGTGGTGCTGGTCGAGGACAAGCTCGGCGTGACCATGACTGAAATCATCAAGTCCGAGAAGAACTAGCTTTAAAGGAACTGGATCATGCGCCTTTTGATCGTCGGCACGCTGGGAGGCCAGCTCACACTCGCGAGCAAGATCGCGATGGACAAGGGCGCGTCGGTCACCCACGCCGAAAGCAACGAGCAGGCCCTCGCGGTGCTGCGCTCCGGCCGCGGCGCCGACCTGATGTTCGTCGACGTCAATCTCGACATCCGCGACCTGGTCAACCGGCTCGACGCCGAACGCATCCACGTGCCGATCGTGGCCTGCGGCGTCACCAATGACGCGCGCGCCGCGGTGCGCGCGATCCATGCCGGCGCCAAAGAATACATCCCGCTGCCGCCCGATCCCGATCTGATCGCCGCGGTGCTGGCCGCCGTCGCCAATGACAGCCGCGACATGATCTATCGCGACGACGCCATGGCCGCCGTGGTCAAGCTCGCCCAGCAGATCGCCGGCTCCGACGCCTCGGTGCTGATCACCGGCGAAAGCGGCACCGGCAAGGAAGTGCTGGCGCGCTATCTGCATTCGCGCTCGCTGCGCGCCAAGAAGCCGTTCATCTCGGTCAATTGCGCGGCGATGCCGGAAAATCTTCTGGAATCCGAATTGTTCGGCCACGAGAAGGGCGCCTTCACCGGCGCGCTGGCGCGCCGCATCGGCAAGTTCGAAGAAGCCAATGGCGGCACGCTGCTGCTCGACGAAATCACCGAAATGGACGTGCGGCTGCAGGCCAAGCTGTTGCGCGCGATCCAGGAGCGCGTCATCGACCGCGTCGGCGGCGGTAAGCCGGTGCCGGTCGACATCCGCATCGTCGCGACCTCGAACCGCAATCTCACCGATGCGGTTCGCGAAGGAAAATTCCGCGAGGATCTGCTGTTCCGCCTCAACGTGGTGAACCTGAAGATTCCGCCGCTGCGCGAACGGCCCGCCGACATCGGCGAACTGGCGCAGTATTTCGTCAAGAAATATTCCGAAGCCAACGGCCTGCCGGTGCGCCCGCTATCGGCGGAAGCCCGCCGCGCGCTCAACGTCAACCGCTGGCCGGGCAACGTCCGCGAGCTGGAGAACACGCTGCATCGCGCCGTGCTGCTCTCGACCGGCGTCGAAATCGGCATTGACGGCATCCTGGCGCCCGACGGCGGCCGGCTCGACCAGGCCCGCACCGGCGGCGCGGTCGCGCATGCCGCGATGGCCGCCGAGCAGGTCACCCGCAATCTGGTCGGCCGCACCGTGGCCGAGGTCGAGCGCGACCTGATCCTGGAGACGCTCAAGCATTGCCTCGGCAACCGCACCCATGCCGCCAATATCCTCGGCATCTCGATCCGCACGCTGCGCAACAAGCTCAACGAATATTCCGCCGACGGCTCGCCGATCCCGCCGCCGCACGGCGGCGAGGCGATGCGCGGCGCGGCATAAGGCGGCCTGCCCGCCCGACCAATACAAAAAGCCCGGCGCGATGGCCGGGCTTTTTTATTTGAAATACGTCAAAGCCGCGTCGGCGGCGCCGGCGCTAGCGCGCGGCTTTTTGTTTCTTCTGCCGCGAGGTATCGATTTCGACCGCCTTGGCCATCAGTTCGTTGCTGATGGCTTCCAGATCTTCCGCCATCTCGCGACCGGCCCGCGCCAGGCGATTGCAACGGTCGGCTACTTCGATCATGTATTCGGCTGTGTCAGACATATCGTCCCCGTCTATCGGGGCGGATATGGAAGGGAACTGCGACATATTCAAGGTTGAATATCATTCTAATTACATGCCTGCCCCCGCAATTTTATGGCGCGAAACGCAACGATGACGACGCTTTACAAAATCTGCCCGGCCGCGCTGTGGCGCGAGGCCGAACGCGCCGGAATTTTTCGCGGCTCCGAGGTCGATCTGCGCGACGGCTTCATCCATTTTTCCACGGCGGCACAAGCGGTTGAGACCGCGGCGAAACATTTCGCCGGCCAGAGCGATCTGGTGCTGGTGCAAATCGATAGCGCGACGCTCGGCGGCAAACTGAAATGGGAGCCGTCGCGCGGCGGGGCGCTGTTTCCGCATCTCTACGGCGATCTCGATCCGGCGGCGGTGACGCGAGTCGAGCCGCTGCCGCTCGGCCCCAGCGGCAGCCACGCCTTCCCGCCGCTCAACGATTGAGCGCGCCTAATTTGGAACCAGCCGGTACCGCCAGGCATTGTTGTTTGCATTGCAGCAATGAGGTGGCCGGATACCGCATGAATGCTCCGTTGAGCCCCTGGGCCACCATCCACCCATCCGTCTATCGGGATGCCGCGACTTTGCTGCGCCGGGCCGCGGCGACGACCCGCGCGCACGGCGCGTTGCGCTATCAGTGTCCGATCACCGGCAGCTTCGTCCTGATCACCGATGAGACGACGCTCGCCAGCCTCGGCCGTCCGCTCGGCCGCGTGCGCTGCGTCGGCTGCGGCGAGATGCACCTGCTCACGCAAGACGATGGCGTCAGCGATGCAGCGGCAATTGTCGCCCAGCCGGCGAAGCCCTAAACTTCCGCGCTAGATGGATCTCAACTCCAACCGCAGCTTGATCGTCGCGGCGCTGGCCCGCATTCCGGCCGGCGACCGTGCGGCGCTTCAGACGGTGTATCGGCTTACCTCCGCGAAGCTTTTTGGCGTCGCCTTGCGTATCTTGGGAGAACGCAGCGAGGCCGAAGACGTGCTCCAGGAGGTCTACCTAACGGTGTGGCGCAAAGCCGCCGACTTCGACAGCGGCCGCGCCAGCCCGATGACCTGGCTGATCGCCATTGCGCGCAACCGCGCCATCGACCGGCTGCGCGCGACCCGGCAAAGCCGGCATATGGATCCGATCGACGCCGCCGCCGAGATCGCCGATAGCGCGCCGATGGCCGACCGCGCGCTTGAAAGCCTGCAAGATCACGCCAGGCTGCACGGCTGCCTCGACGGCCTGGAAGCGCGCGAGCGCGCGGCGCTGCGCGGCGCGTTCTTCGACGGCAACACCTATGAAGACCTGGCGGCGCGCATGAACGTGCCGCTCGGCACCATGAAAAGCTGGATCCGGCGGGCGATGATCAAACTGAAAAGCTGTCTGGAACAATGAGCGAAATTGACGACCCAGTGAACGGCCGAGTGCCGACGATCTGCTCGCCGCCGAATATGCACTCGGCGTGCTGGCCGGCGCGGAGCGTGCCGCGGCCGAGCAGCGCATGTCGCGCGACCGACGCTTCGCACGCCTGGTCGCGGCCTGGGAGCAACGGCTGGCGCCCTGGGCCGCCGAGATCGCCGACGTCGTCGCGCCGCCGCAGGTCTGGGACCGCATCGCCGCCGCTTTGCCCGCCGAGAAGCCGCAAGCCGCGCGGGCATTTGGGAAAGTCTCGCTTTCTGGCGCATCTTTGCGCTGGCCACGGCGCGCTTGGCGGCCGCTTGCATCGGCGGCTTGATTTATCTGGGCGCGCTGGACCGCAAGCCAGCCGCTGGTCGCATCGATCGACGGCGGCGGCCACCGTCATTTCGTCGCCACCATCGACACCCGCTCCGGCAATATCGCCGTGGTGCCGGCGGCTTTTTCCGCCGACGCCACCCGCGTGCCCGAGCTGTGGCTGATCCCCGCCGACGGCAAGCCGCGCCCGCTCGGTCTGCTCAGCGCCGACCGCCCGGTCACCATCGCGATCCCGGCCGAACTGCGCGCCCAGGCCATCGGCGATGCGGTGCTGGCGGTGTCGCTGGAGCCGCCGGGCGGCTCGCCGACCGGCCAGCCGACCGGGCCGGTGATCGCCTCCGGCAAGCTCACGACTCTGTGACCGCCGCCCGCGCATCCCTAGGCTCCGCGCCTCCGTAGCTCTCGATGTCTCCGCCAAGTTCAGGGATTGGGGACGTCAAACACAGAGCAAACGGAGTAGAACCATGAAACGCATTTACAACACCGCCTTGGCGGGATTCGCCGCCGTCGCGATCGCCGCCAGCCTTGGCGGCATCGGCGCCGTCCTTCGCGCAGATGAACGAGAAGACCGTCATGGTCGGCGGCGCCGCGATGTATCCGTCCAAGAACATCGTGCAGAACGCCGTCAATTCGAAGGACCACACCACGCTGGTCGCCGCGGTGAAGGCCGCAGGCCTCGTGCCGACGCTCGAGTCGAAGGGTCCGTTCACGGTGTTCGCGCCGACCAACGAAGCCTTCGCCAAGCTGCCGGCCGGCACGGTCGACACGCTGCTCAAGCCGGAAAACAAGAAGACCCTCACCAACGTGCTGACCTATCACGTCGTGGCCGGCCGCCTGACCGCCAAGGATCTGATGGAGAAGGTGAAGGCCGGCGACGGCAAGGCCATGCTCAAGACCGTCGAGGGCGCCGATCTCACCGTCGAGCAGAAGGGCGGCAAGCTCTGGATCACCGACGCCAAGGGCGGCCACGCCGAGGTCACCATCGCCAACGTGATGCAGTCGAACGGCGTCATCCACGTCGTCGACACCGTGCTGTTGCCGGGCTGAGCGTCCTCGCCCACCCGGTCACCGGGCGCTCTGTGAGCGCCGCCAAGGTCCTCTCCCTGTCCCCGGGGAGAGGACTTTTTCATGCGGATTGGCGGCCTTCGCCCGCAGGCCGCCGGTATCCCGTTAACCCGCCGCTAACCATAAAATGGGCAAATATTGCCGGGGTAAGGGGTTTCACCGACCGTGATTCCACTCAGAGCCTGCGGCCCGTCCGGGCTGTCCGGCTCTCCGTTTGATGACCTTTGTATTGTCCTTTGCGTCCGCGCCGCCCGGATTCCCGGCGGCCATTGGCAGGCGACCCGTAAGCATGAGCGACACCACCGCCGCCTCGGCAGCGCCTACCGGCGGCTTTAAACTTCCGACCCTCGCCGCCATCGGCGTGCTGTTGAAACGCGGCGATCTCGCGCTCGCCGTCGGCGTGCTCACCATCCTGGTGGTGCTGATCCTGCCGCTGCCGCCGCTGCTGCTCGATCTGGCGCTCGCGGTTTCGATCACGCTGTCGATCCTGATCCTGATGACGGCCTTGTTCATCCACACGCCGCTGGAATTCTCCTCGTTTCCGACCGTGCTGTTGATCGCGACCATGCTGCGGCTGGCGCTCAACCTCGCCTCCACCCGCCTGATCCTGGCGCACGGCCACGAAGGCGCCGACGCCGCCGGCCACGTCATCGAGGCGTTCGGCAATTTCGTCATGAGCGGCAATTTCGTCATCGGCATCATCGTGTTCGCGATCCTGGTGATCGTGAATTTCGTGGTCATCACCAAGGGCTCGGGCCGCATCGCCGAAGTCGCCGCGCGATTCCACCTCGACTCGATGCCCGGCAAGCAGATGGCGATCGACGCCGACCTGTCGGCCGGCATGATCGACGAGGCCGAGGCGCGCAAGCGGCGCAAGAATCTGGAAGAGGAAGGCGGCTTCTTCGGCGCCATGGACGGCGCCTCCAAGTTCGTGCGCGGCGACGCCATCGCCGGCCTGCTGGTGGTGTTCATCAACGTCATCGGCGGCATGATCATCGGCATCGCCCAGCAGGGCTTGAGCTTTGCCGACGCGGCGCGGTCCTACACCATCCTGACCGTCGGCGACGGCCTGGTGACGCAGGTGCCGGCGCTGATCGTCTCGACCGCCGCCGGCCTGCTGGTCGCCAAGGCCGGCGTCGCCGGCGCCGCCGACAAGGCGCTGATGAAGCAACTGTCCGGCTATCCCAAGGCGCTCGGCATGTCGGGCGGCGTGATGCTGGTGATGGCGCTGTTGCCGGGCATCCCGATGATTCCGTTCCTGGCGCTCGGCGGCGGCGCCGCGGCGCTCGCCTTCATCTTCGACAAGCGCACCCGGCTCGCCGACGCGACCGAAGCCCGCAAGACCGAAGCCGCCGCCAAGACCGAGGCCGCGTCCGAACAGCCGATCTCGACGTCGCTCAAGATCGACGACCTGAAAGTCGAACTCGGCTATTCGCTGCTGCCGCTGGTCAATTCGCCCGACGGCACCGACCGGCTGACCGAACAGATCAAGGCGCTGCGCCGCTCGCTCGCGACCGAAATGGGCTTCGTGATGCCGGCGGTGCGCATCCTCGACAACGTGCAGCTCGACGCCAACGCCTATGTCATCAAGATCAAGGAAGTCGAAGCCGGCTCCGGCAAGGTCTGGGCCGGCCAGTACATGGTCATGGACCCGGCCGGCGGCCAGGTGAAGCTGCCCGGCACCCACACCACCGAACCGACCTTCGGCCTGCCCGCCACCTGGATCGACGCCGCGATCAAGGACGAAGCGACGATGAAGGGCTACACCGTGGTCGACGCCGCCACCGTGATGTCGACGCATCTGACCGAGCTCTTGAAGAACAACATGTCCGAGCTGTTGTCCTACGGCGAGGTGCAGAAGCTGCTTGAAGGATCTGCCGAAGGAACAGGCCGAACTGCTCAAGGACATCGTGCCGTCGCTGATCACCGTCTCCGGCATCCAGCGCGTCTTGCAGCTGCTGCTGGCCGAGCGCGTGTCGATCCGCGACCTCTCCACCATCCTGGAAGGCATCGCCGACGGCGTCGCCAGTTCGCGCAATCCGGTGACGCTGGCCGAGCATGTGCGCGCGCGCATCCAGCGCCAGATCTGCGCCCAGTACACCGGCAATGGCGGCTATCTGCCGCTGATCGCGCTGTCGGCGAAATGGGAACAGGCCTTTGCCGAGTCGATGATCGGCACCGGCGAAGACCGCCAGCTGGCGATGCAGCCGTCGAAGCTGTCGGAATTCATCACGCTGGTGCGCGAGCGCTTCGAGACCGCGGCGCGCGAGGGCGAGGCGCCGGTGCTGGTGACCTCGGGCGGCATCAGGCCGTTCGTGCGCGGCATCGTCGAGCGCTTCCGCGCGCAGACGCCGGTGATGTCGCAGTCGGAAATCCACCCGCGGGCAAGATTGAAGACGGTGGGGAGTATTTAGGCGTCGTGTCCCCGACGCGGCGCAAGCGAGCGGTGCGCGGAGATCCGGGAGTCGGGAGCCACACTTTCTAATCCAAGTTGCGGTCCCGGTTCGCAGCGCAACGCGACGCGAACCGTGCTCCCGCGCATGCGCACGGGACAGAATCACTCCGCCGCCGTCGGCCGCCGCCTTCTCATCCGCCGCATGGCTCGCGCGCGCGGATGTCGTCGTCGCGGTATTTGCGGGCGAGCGCTGCCTCGCCGCCGGTGGTCTCGTGATAGAGATCGAGCGCCTCGAACTCGTCGGCCTCGGGCGGCGCGATGGCGAGATCGGAATAGGTCCAGCGGTCGGGCGCCTTGAGCGCGGCGGTCGAGCATCGCCTTGCAGCGCAGATAGACCCGCGCGTATTTGAAGACCTTCAGCGCGGTGCCGCCCCAGTATTTGGCGTAGAACACCAACGGGTTTTCGCGCTTCATGCTTGAGCGCCGGTCGCGGCGGAATTTGAGCCGCAGCGCGCCGCCCTCGAGCGGATGCACGCCCTCGAACAGGATCATCAGATAGAACCACAGGATGGTCGACAGCGTGGTGCCCGGCCGGCCGATTCTGCTGGCGCAGGTGCGGCGCAGGATCGTGTTGATGTGCTCCGGCGTGTAGAAGGCGTGCCAGGCGGCGCGATAGGCCTCCTCCCACTCCTGGTCCGTCATCGCGCCGCTGTGGTGCGAGACCCGGTGATTGAGATCGTATTTGTTCATGTCCGGGTCCATCCAGATGCCCTTGGCGGACAGCACCTTGTGATCCTCGGACCCCGGCAGCGGCGTCAGGAAGAAGAACTCGAGAATATCGACCGGCAATTCGCGCTTGATGATCTCGATGTCGCGCGCGATGGTTTGCTTGGTGTCGGCGGGAAAGCCGAGGATGTAGCCGGCATAGGTGATGGCGCCGTGGTTGCGCCACATCTGCAGCATCTCGCGGTATTCGGTGATCTTGTTCTGCCGCTTCTTGGCGGCGATCAGATTGTCCGGGTTGATATTCTCCAGCCCGATGAACACGCGCCGCACGCCGGCCTGCGCCGCCTTCTCGATGAAGTTCGGGATCTTGTGGCACAGCGTGTCGACCTGGATGGTGAAGCCGATATTCATGCCCTCGCCGCGCAATTGCGATCATGCGGTCGAACAGCGGCTCCCAATCCTTGTTGCGGGCGAAATTGTCGTCGGTGATGAAGAACCGCTTGATGCCTTCGGCGTAATTCTCGCGCACGATCTTTTCCAGATCGTCGGCCGAGCGGATGCGGCTCTTGCGGCCCTGCACGTTGATGATGGTGCAGAACGAGCATTGGTAGGGACAGCCGCGGCCGAGATCGATGCTCGACAGCGAGCCGGAGGTGCGGCTGACGTGCTTGCGCGGCAGGAACGGCGGCGGTTCGCCGGAAAGCGCCGGCAGGTCGTTCATGTAATTGTACAGCGGCTTGAGCGCGCCGTTCCAGGCGTCGCGCAGCACCGCGTCGAGGCGGCGCTCTTCGGCCTCGCCGGCGAAGAACGAGATGCCCATGGCCTGCGCCGCTTTGATGTCGGCCGGCAGCTCCGGCAGCATGGCGATGCAGCCGGAGACATGAAAGCCGCCGATGCACACCGGCAGACCGGCGGCGAGGAACGGCTGCGCCAGATCGACCGCGCGCGGAAACTGGTTGGACTGCACGCCGACCAGGCCGATCAGCGCGCGGCCGCCTTCGCGGCGGATCATGCGGATGATCTGGTCGGGGCGGACGCGCCGGTTGGTCTCGTCGTAGGTGTGCAGCCGGATGTCGATGCCCGGCCCCAGCACTTCGCGGCGCGTGGCGTCTTCGGCCAGCGCATTCAGGCAGGCCAGCGTGTTGGACGGGATCGCCGAGCGCAACCACTGGATCGGATAGCCGTCGTCGTCGTAATGCGACGGCTTGATCATCACGAAGTGAAAGATGCCGCCGTCGCTGTGGTTAGCGGTTGGGGCAAGCATTCGCTAAAATCCGCTTTCGACGACGGACAAGGGCTTGAACCTGCATCGGCGCTGCGCGCGCGGGAATTTTCCTAACCAAGCACCCCGATAAATTGCACCAAATCGGCCGATAAGTCGAGAATTTCGCCAGTTGGACCGAAAATTACCACTTTTGGCGCCTATCCAAAGGGTCGAGGATTCAGCATTTCCGCAGTGTGTTGTGGCGGAATCGACGATGCGTCCCCATATAGACAATACACTTTCAATCGACCTATTCGCTTGGTCCAATTTTCTGGAGAGATCATGAGCAAATTCGATTTCAGCGCGCCGGCCGAGTTGTTCCCCTCGCGCAACCGCAAGATCGCCAACAAGGTGAAATACCGCCGCTTCGACCACGCCTCGGATGCCATCCGCTTCGCCATCGAAGAGCTGCCGGAGCCGCTGCTGCTCGGCGCCTACATCGAAATCAACGAAGAGCGGCTCGGTCACAAGGACATTCGCGCCATCTATGAAGGCGCAAATTTTCCGGCCAAGGCGCTCGCGGGCTGAGTGCTAAATCTGAGCGCAAAAGCGCTCAGGTTTGACGGTTCCGGCCATTTCGTATAGCGTTATGGCGTTGAAACTTGGTTTTTGGTTTTGCCTTGCTGCGCTGCCCGGTTTTGGCCGCTTAACAGAGCACCCCCTAAAACTCGGATGTTTCGATCGCTCGAGGCGAAAACCGCCTGAGCGCTCCCAACGCAAGCAGCGTATCACGCTAAGGAAACTACGATGGCAACAGGTACCGTTAAGTTCTTCAATACCCAAAAAGGTTTCGGTTTCATCACGCCGGCCGATGGCTCGAAAGACGTTTTCGTGCACATCAGCGCAGTCGAGCGCGCCGGCATGAGCACCCTCAATGAGGGCCAGCGCCTCACCTACGAAATCGTGACCGAGCGCGGCAAGCAGGCGGCTGCCAATCTGCAGAACGCCTGATAACGAATAAGCGTTTCCTCTAAGGAAACGGCGCGACGCCCGGCCTTGTGCCGGGCGTTTTCGCAAACGGCCCCGCGAATAACAATAACGCAATAAGAGAGGCGAGCACGCTATGACGCACAAATATGCCTCCGGCCAAAACGTCTATTACGAACCGACCTTCGGCAACGCGGCCGCGCGCGGCAAATACAAGGTGGTGCGCGCGCTGCCGGTCGAGAACGACAACCGGCTGTCGTACCGGATCAAGAGCATCGCGGAGACCTTCGAGCGGATCGCCGAAGAGCATCAGCTCAGCCGCAGCGACTGACGGCGCGCCGCCGTCCGATCGCGACAACAAACCTCAAGTCGGAACAACCTTATTAGCGCCAAACTCGCTTTGCCGGGGTAATGCCCGCGGCCCGCGGTTACGCGGCAATTTCCAGTCATTTCAGCGTCCTAGCGGCACGCCATCGGCCTAATTCACAGCATCCTCAATGTTCCGTGATGGACCGTGCGGAACATCGCCGCCCATCCCACGTTATGTCCAAGACGACTTTGAACCTTTCTCAAGGCCGGCCCGACAAATGGGCGTTGTCCTTGGAGGATGCCATGAACTGGTCGATGTACACCGCAGACCGCACCACCCACCTCAAGATCGTGGTGGTCGGACTCGTCGCCGCGCTGCTGATCGCCGTGATCGGCATCTCCGCGCGCGATTACAACCTCGGCACCGATATCATGACGGCGCAGTCGCCGTCGGTGATCAAGGCCGGCGGACCGGTGGTGTTCACCGACCGCATCGGCCCGACCGTTCGCTAGTTTTCAGCCGACCGCCGCGGACGACAGGCCGCGGCGCACCATCGCCACCTGACGATTGATTGAAAGTTCCCCTCCCCACTTAAACACGCCGCATTTGCGGCGTGTATTTTTTTAGCCGCGCGGTGATTGGTCGCGATAGCCGAATCACGGCGAATGGCCGACAAAAGGCCGAATAGGAACCGTCATTTGCAGCGCCGTTGGATCAGCATCGCGGTCTTGGGTCTGATCGCCGCCTTCGTGGCGGCGCCGGCTGGCCCCGCGCGCGCGCAAAGCGTATCGCCGCAAGCCATCGCCGACTATCGCGCCAAGCTCGCGCAGTACACCCAGGCCCGCCAGGCCTACGAAGAAGTGGCCTCCGCCTACTGGGATGACGTCGTCGCCAAGCGGCGCCTGCGCAACGCCAAGCGCCGCGGCAACGAGATCATCCAGGCCACCGACTACGTGCTGACGCAGCCGCCGATCTATGCCGGCCCGCCGCGGCCGGCCAATCCCGAAACGCCCGGCGGCGAGCCTGGCGAGCGGTTGCCGATTCCGGTGCTCGCCGATTTTCTGCGCGCCGCCGAGCAGCAGTTCGGCTTCGTGCCGGACCGGCCGAGCGAACTCGACTTCAAGCGCGCCTACGCCAAGGTCGCCGCCGCCGCCGGCCTGACCAAGGATCAGGTGGTCGGCGTCTACGCCTTCGAGACCGGCGGCAACGGCACCTACGACATGCAGGCCGGCGTATCGCCGACCAGGCCGCGCGCGATCTCGCCGGCGATCGGCTACAACCAGTTGCTGTCAACCAATTCGGTCTCGATCCTGGCCGAGTCCGGCGGCCGCCTGCTCGGCACGCTGCGGCAAAAAGCCAAAGGGCTCACCGGCGACGCCAGGCTTTCGATCGAGCGCAAAATCGAAGCGCTCAAGCGCATGATCACGTTCAGCCGCTCGGTGCCGAACAACTGGAACGACCACGACCGGCTGGCCAAGACCACGCTGGGCGGCTTAGGCATTCACGCCGCGATCCTCGACCGCGATATCGGCCCGCTGCTGCAGGTGCAGAAGCTCGTCAACTCGGTGCGCTTTGCCCGCGCCAAGCACTACGCCGCGCCGTTGAGCGCGGCCGAACTGGAACTGATGAACCTGACCGGCGACGGCAACGGCATCGACATGGTGATGATGCCGCATGATTTGCGCGCCCGCGTGCCGACGGCGAATTTCTTCCAGCAGTCGGGCTACGAGCGCAACCCGGTCGCGCGCCGCACCGGCGTCGTGGCGGCGCTGATTGCCGACATCGAAGGCAAGATGACCCGCGGCGTCGCAATCGCCCGGCGCCAAGGATTTGGCGGCGGCGTTTTAAGCCTGCACGATCGCCGCGCGCTATCCCCGCCAAACCTTGCATGTGCGTTTGGCGTTTGGTTGAATGCCGTCTCAGGGGCGAGATTCCATTATGTACGGCGTAAGGCTGCTGCGGCTGGTTCTGGGGATCAGCTTTGGATGTTGGACGTTACCCTGCTGGGCCGCAGAGGGTACCAACGCGGCGGGCCCCGCTGGCGGCACCGACATACGCGCGGCGTTTCTGCCGTCGCCCGGGCTCTATGGCGCCGTCGTCAGCGTGGGCGGTAGGTCCGACCAAATCAGGGACGGCTCGGGTCATCCCAGCGCCGGACTGAATGCGGTCAACTTCAAAGCCATAAGCGCAGGCTCTCTCCTCTTATATGTGCCGGACCTCAAACCGTTCGGCGGTTCGATCGGCTTCTTAGGCGGGATCGGCGGCGTAGCGATGTGCGGGCAAGTCGTTTCGGCCAATCCGTCACGCTGCAAGTCGGGTTTCGGCGATCCCTATGTCGAAATGTCGTGGTCCCGTTACTTCGGGGTCACGCGGCACTCCCGCGACAAAGGTGCTTTGCCCATCAGGGAAGGCCTTGCCGTCGCCACCGGTCTCGGCGCCGTGCTCCCGTTCGGCGCCTATGATGCCCGCATTCAGGCCACCAACCTCGTCACCGTCGGCGCCAATACCTGGGTCGTCGCGCCGTGGGTCGCTTTCACCTACACCACGCCGCCGCTGATTGCCGAAGGGACCGAGTTCAGCAGCAAGATCTACTTGAACAATTACGGCACCAATCCGAGCACTAATTACAAAACCGGCACCCTGGTGAATATCGATTTTGCGATTTCGGAGCATATCGGGCGCTGGCAAATAGGCGCGGTCGGAAATTATTTCCGCCAGATCGCCGATGACCGGCGGTCCGGGGTCGTCGTTCCGCCTGACGGCCGGCGGGCGGAAATGCTCAGCCTCGGCGGCGTCGTCAATTACGACATCGCCGAAGCCGGCGCGTCGATCAAGTTCAAGGTGCGCAGTTCCGTGTTTGCCTACAACACGGCCATGGTGACAACTTACATGCTTCGCTTCGCGAAGAAATTGTACTAGCGCCGCTAGGCATTCCCGGCAGGATGCTGATTGTCAAAACGGCGCCGCCGGTCAAGATGACGCAGCTTGGTGCAACCGGACAGGGATCACGGTGGATCAGACACTCGGCGTGTTGATCGCGATCGTGTCGAGCAGCCTCGGCGGCTCGGCCGCCGCCGTGACGCGCTATCTGGTCGGCAATGCCGATCCGCTCACGCTCGCCATCCTGCGCTGGGGCATCGGCTTCGTCGTCGTCCTGCCGGTGACGCTGCTGCTGCGGTCGAAATTTCCGCCGCGCGCCGATTGGCCCGCCGTCGTCATCCTGGGCATCTGCTTTTTCGGCCTGTTTTTCGTGCTGTACAATGTGGCCGTCGGCTACACCACGGCGGCGCGCGCCAGCCTCGCGCTGTCGACGCTGCCGCTGCAGACCATGGTGGTCGGCGCCCTGCTCGGCATCGAGCCGCTGACGCTGCGCAAGTCGCTCGGCGTCGCCATTGCCATGCTCGGCGTATTCGCGGCGCTGGCGTCGGGGCTTGCCGCGGCGCCCGAAGGCGCATGGCGCGGCGAATTGATCATGACCGGCGCGGTGCTGTGCATGGCCTTCTATAACGTGTGGTCGCGACAATTCATCAAGCGCTCGAGCGCGCTCGGATTTCTCTGCGTCGGCATGGGCGCCGGCGCCGCGGTGCTGATCGCTATCGGCCTCCTGACCGGCCGCGTCGCGGTGCTGGCGGCATTCGGTGCGCCGCAATGGATCGCCGGAATTTATCTCGGCGTCGGCGGCGGCGCGCTGGCCTTTATCCTTTGGGTGCTGGCCTTGCAGCGCACGACGCCGACGCTGGTGGCAAACACCATGACGGTCAATCCGATCGCCGCCGCACTGTTGGCGGCCCAGTTGGTCGGCGAACCGATCACGCTCAATCTGGTGTTCGGCCTGGTCGCCGTCTTTGCCGGCATCTGGATTGCGACCATGGCCGGCCAACCGAAAGCGGCGCCGGTTTAGACGAGTTACAGAATCATTGCGAACGTGACACAGCTATCGCCATGAAACGATCGGCATCGATCTTCGTCCTCGTCTTGCTCGCCGCACCGGCTTTGGCGCAGGACATCCGCGGCCTGGAAGTCTGCACCGCCGAAAAGCAGATGGAGCGCCGCACCGGTTGCCTGCAGGCCAATGCCGAGTTCCTGCAGCAGGCGCTGGCAAAGCTAAAGCGCGACACCGAGGCCAAACTCGCCGCCGCCAGCCGCGATCTTGCCGCCGCCCGGGCCGAGATCGCCGCGCTCACGTCGGCTTTGGCGAAGCTCGACGGCGAACTGGCGAAGATGCGCACCAAGGCCGCGCCCGGTAAGTAGTTATTCGGATACCGGCCAATAACCGCCCACAAATGAAAACGGCGGCCGCGTACGGGCGCCGTTTCCCATTCCGGCATTCGAATAAGGGCTTCCGTCCGTGGCGCAGACCACCGACAGCGCCGGCGTTTGCATGCGACGACACTGTCGGGGCCGCATGAGGTGCGCTGTGTCCGAGCCGAAGAACTTGCCAAAGCATGCTCTCGAATGCCTCCGCCTGGAGGCGGACTGCATGCAATTGGCCGGCGACTCGCCGAACCCCAGATGTGCAGTCGCATTTCCTTCGCATGGCGCGGGTCTGGTCCGGTCTGGCGGTCGCGGGTTTGAGCGCGAATGCCGGCCGGCGAGCCGCCGCCGGCAGGGCGTAGACGCCATGACGGATCGCGGACCGTCTCCAAATACCATCTTGGTCGTCGAAGACGATCCGCTTGTGCAGATGCTGACGGTCGATACCGTGGCGGCAAGCCGGTTTCGCGGTACTGCAAGCCGACAATGCCGACCAAGCCGTCGCGATCTTGGAAACCCGATCGGACATTGCGCTCTTGCTCACGGACGTCGACATGCCCGGCAGCATGGACGGGCTGAAGCTGGCGCAGGCGGTGCGCCACCGCTGGCCGCCGATCAAGATCATCGTTGTATCCAGCCGGGTCCCGGCGCGCGGATTGCCGGCGGACAGCAGCTTCCTCCGCAAGCCCTATCGCGCCGAGGCCATGATCTCGGAAATCCACTCGCTGCTCGGCCGGGAATTGCAACTGCAGGCGTAGCCGCCGCGCTTACCAAGCGCGTCCAAATCGGCTATCCTGCCCGGACTTGGCGCTGGCAATCGCAGCACCGCCAAGTTGCCAGCTCGGGTCCCATGATCAAGTCCAAAGCTTCAGGAGGGGCGCGGAGCAATCAGTTGCTCGGCGCCTTGGAGGCAGAGAGCCGCAAGCGGATCGACCCTCACCTTGAGCCGATCACGCTCAAGCTCGGCGCCGTCGTCTGCGAAGCCGGCGGCCAGCTCAAGCACGCCTATTTTCCGCAGGGCTCCGTTCTCTCGCTGTTGACCGTTCTGGAAAACGGCGCGGCCATCGAGACCGCGAACATCGGCCGCGAAGGCGCCTTCGGTCTGTTCGCCGCCATGTACAGCCGGGTGTCCTTCAACCGATGCATCGTGCAGTTGGAGGGCCACATGGTGCGCTGCCCGATCGAATTGCTGCAATCGGAATTCAAGACCAGCGAACACGTGCGCAATCTGTTCGTCAGCTATTCGGAGACGCTGCTGTCGCAGGTCCAGCAGACCGTCGCCTGCAATGCCATGCATACGACGGAAGAGCGAATGTGCCGTTGGCTGCTGATGATGCACGATCGGGCCGAGGGCGAATCCCTGCCCTATACCCACGAGTTCCTGGCGCACATCCTGGGCGCCAATCGCAAGTCGGTGACGCTTGCGGCGCAATCGATGCAGGCGGCCGGCCTGATCAGCTATCGCCGCGGCACCATGCAGGTTCTCGATCGCAAGGGCCTCGAGAAGGCATCGTGCGAGTGCTACGCCATCGTCAAGGAGCGTTTCGACGCCTTCCTGAAACCGCCGTGCGACGGCGGTTCAGGAAGATAAAAAGGCGCGCGGCCGCAACAACTAGCCGTCAGAGTTTCGGCAATCCCCGCCGCGGCCTGCTGGCGCGCCTGCGGATGATGTCGGCCAGGCTGTCGCGGCTAAGATGCGACAGGCCGATGATGGTGGCGATCAGCAGAGATAAAAGCGCGAGCTTCGGGTCCATCGGTCGGCTCCCCCCTTACCAGCGATAATTGATGCCGGCGCGCACCAGGTCGTCTTTGATCGGAACGTTCAACGTCGAGGTGCCCGACGCCGCGCCCATGAAGGTGGCGGTGCCGAGATCGACGTGCAGATATTCGAGCTTGGCGCTCCAGTTGCGGTCGATGCCGTATTCGACGCCGCCGCCGGCGGTCCAACCCGCCTTGGTGTCGGTCGTCGTGCCGTTCGGCTGCACCGCCTGGATGTTGCCGTAGGCGAGGCCGCCGGTGACGTAAGGCAAAAAGCGATCGAAGGCGTAGCCGGCCCGCACCCGCGTGGTGCCGAGCCAGCTCTGCTGGGTCTGGCATTGTCCGCCGCCGTCGCTGGCGCAGACGCCGCCGACGCCGCCGGTGCTGCCCTTGACGTTCATCCAGTCGAGATCGGTTTCGAGGCCGAGCACGGTCGAGCCGACTTGCCAATTGTAGCCGAGCTGGCCGCCGACCAATCCGCCGTGGGTGTTGAAGCTGCCGGAATCCGCGCCGACCGCCGGATCGCTCCAGCTCGACTGGCCCCAGGCATAGCCGGCGTTGAGGCCGAGATAGAAGCCGGTCCAATCGTAGGTTTGCGGCGTCGGCTGCGCTTTGTAGACGGGCGCGGCGCGCGGCATGTCCGCGGCCTGCGCCGAGATCGCGCCGGTCACTGCGCAAACGACAGCGATTGAAAAACAGAGCGAGCGGTGCATTGAAACCTTCCCGGCTAACAAGTCCATCGCCCCCGACAGATACCTAATCACCCGCGTGTCGAATTTGTGAAGTTAAAGTTCCGCCATCAATAAATTTCGTTTACGCCCGCGCGCGCGGCGTGGAAACAATCCGACAATAATTCGACAAGCATTCGCCGCATTCGGTTTCGCGCGCGCAACGCGGACTGCCGATGTGCTCGACACCGGCGAATAACGCCGGCCGGCGCGTCAGGTTCCGGCGCAATAATTTTATGCAATAGATATCTTGGACCCGATCAAATATCTTTGACCGCATCGGCGGCAACGAAAAACGGCGCCCGCGAGCGGCGCCGCTTTCAAATTCCAATCGCGCGTCGAAGGCTTACGCGTGCGCGCCGCCGGTCGAGAAGCGCATCGCGGCGATGCGGTCGAGTTCGACCTGCTCGCGCGCATTGGCCTCGGCCTTTTCGCGGGCATGGTCGCGCTCGTCGAGCATCTCGACCTTCTTGAGCTCCTCGAAGGCCTCGCCGAGCGCGGCCTTGGCGTCGTCGGCCTGAACTTTAAGCTCGTCGGCCGAGCGCTTGAGATTCTCGCGCCGCCCGATCGCGGCCTTGGCATAGGTCGGATAGGCGAAATGCGCCGGATCGGAGATGCCGGCACGGTCCTGCTCGAGTTTGATCTCGCGGTCGAGTTCGTTCGCGATGCGGTCGAACTCGGCGATCATGGTTTCGATCTGCGCGACCTTGCGGCGTTTTTCGTCGACCTGAAACTTCTTCAGGCGGATAAGCGTTTCACGTGACTTCATCGACTAAATACTCCCCCGAAGCCCCGAATTCGCCCACCCGCACGCCAATACCGGCGCAGGCGCGGACGTCCCGGACGTTCAGCCCGCCGACTGTGGGGCAATATCGTTAGTTTTCGGTTTCCAAGCGCCCTGGAAAAATGCCCGATTTGGGCGTCATCCGCGCCAATTCAGGCTTCTTCGCCATTCAGGATGCGTTCCAGGCGCTGATAGCCGTCCGCCATGCTGGTTGCTTCGTCCTTAAGCTGGGACAGGAAGGCCTCCAGCGGCTTGTGCAGCGTAATGGCCTCGTCGACGTCGGCGGACGAACCCGCCCGGTAGGCGCCGAGCCGGATCAGCTCCTCCATGTCGGAATAGGTCGCCATCACCCGCTTCGCCCGGTTGATCGCCGGGAGATATTGCGGGTCGGCGGCGCGCGGCATGGTGCGCGAGATCGACTTGAGGATGTTGATGGCCGGAAACCGGCCGCGCTCGGCGATGGCGCGCTCCATCACGATGTGGCCGTCGAGAATGCCGCGCACCGCGTCGGCCACTGGCTCATTGTGGTCGTCGCCGTCGACCAGCACGCTGAAGATGCCGGTGATGGTGCCCTTCTCGGTGCCGGGCCCGGCGCGCTCCAACAGCCGCGGCAGTTCGGTGAACACCGTCGGCGTATAGCCCTTGGCGGTCGGCGGCTCGCCGGCCGACAGCCCGATCTCGCGCTGCGCCATGGCGAAACGCGTGACCGAGTCCATCAGCACCAGCACGTCCTTGCCGAGGTCGCGGAAATACTCGGCGATCGCCAGCGTCGAGGTAGGCCGCCTGGCGGCGCATCAGCGCCGGCTCGTCGGAGGTCGACACCACCACCACCGAACGCGCCAGGCCCGCGGGGCCGAGGTCGTCCTGCAGAAACTCTTGCACCTCGCGGCCGCGTTCGCCGACTAGGCCAATGACCGATATGTCGGCCGCGACGTTCCTCGCCAGCATCGACAGCAGCACCGACTTGCCGACGCCGGAGCCGGAGAAGATGCCCATGCGCTGGCCGCGGCAGACCGTGAGGAAGGTATTGAGCGCGCGCACGCCGAGATCGAGCGGCTCGCCGACCCGCATGCGGGCATGGGCCGGCGGCGGCGACGAGCGGAACGCATAGGGCGCCGGTCCCGACGGCATCGGGCCCAGGCCGTCGATCGGCTCGCCCATGGCGTTGACGACGCGGCCGAGCCAGCGCTCTGACGGCCGCACCATGCCGGCGGTGGAGGCGACCACCGCCCGGCAGCCCTGCCGCACGCCTTCCAGCGCCGCGAACGGCATGGCCAGCGCGTGTTTGCCGGCAAAGCCGACCACCTCGCAGGGGATCGGCCGGCCGACGGTGGTCTCGATGGTCAGCCGGGCGCCGACCGACATGGCGTGGATCGGACCTGCGATCTCCACCATCAGCCCGCGCACCCCGACCACGCGGCCGTAGATCTCGACGCCGTCGATATCGACGATTTGTTCGCGAGCGCTTTCATGAGTTCCCGATGCCGAAAACAGCATGGAAAAGACGTAAACTCGCCCTTAGGCTTACCGGCGTAAGGCGGATATTAACTCGGTGTTTACCCGGGTCGTTAATCATTGGGTCATCGTCCATGGGACTTCGGCTGACGAATCGCCCGGCCAGGACGGACAAGGGCGAATCGGTGGAGTCGGTTAGAAACAACTCTTAAACTAGGGCATGAACGGTATCGTGGCTAAAAAACCACTCTCCAGCAGTATCTTACGGCGATTCGGCTTGCATTCGCCAGCGAATGCTTGCACTGAAGAATCAGGTTTTGTTAACCATGTCCGCATAGTGTCGAATCGGTTTGTCCCACCGCGTTTTTTCACACTCGCCGCCATTGCGGCGCTGACCTTTAAGCCCGGAAGCGGCGAGATAGGGGACTGGCATGCGCGTTCTACTGATTGAAGACGACAGCGCGACCGCTCAATCGATTGAGCTGATGCTTAAATCCGAGAGTTTCAACGTCTACACCACGGATCTGGGTGAAGAAGGCGTCGACCTCGGCAAGCTCTACGACTACGACATCATCCTTCTGGACCTGAACCTCCCCGACATGTCGGGTTTCGAGGTTCTGCGCTCACTTCGGGTCTCCAAGGTCAAAACCCCGATTTTGATCCTGTCCGGCCTCGCCGGCATCGAGGACAAGGTCAAAGGTCTAGGCTTCGGCGCCGACGACTACATGACCAAGCCGTTCCACAAGGACGAGCTGATCGCCCGCATCCACGCCATCGTGCGCCGCTCCAAGGGCCACGCCCAGTCGGTCATCAACACCGGCGACCTCGTCGTCAACCTCGACACCAAGACGGTCGAAGTCGGCGGCCAGCGCGTGCACCTGACGGGCAAGGAATACCAGATGCTCGAGCTGCTCTCGCTGCGCAAGGGCACCACGCTCACCAAGGAGATGTTCCTCAATCATCTCTACGGCGGCATGGACGAGCCGGAGCTCAAGATCATCGACGTCTTCATCTGCAAGCTGCGCAAGAAGCTCGCCAACGCCTCCTCGGGCAAGAACTACATCGAGACGGTGTGGGGCCGCGGCTACGTGCTGCGCGAGCCGAGCGAAGTCGAAGAGCGGATTCCAGCCTAACCGCTACCCAGCGGCTTCAGGTTTCCAAAAGGGCGCAGAGCAATCTGCGCCCTTTTTGTTTGAGGCGCCCTGCCCGCGCGAGCGTCTGCGTCGCCGCGCCCTTTGGGCTCACCCCCAACTCCCCGGGCGAAAGCCCGAGTTTTTTGGGTGACAAGGCCACTTTTAAGATTTCCCGAGCGTCTTCCACACACCCTTGGCGGTCGCCACGACGCGCGCACCGACAACCAGATCGGCGCTCATGAAGATAAGTGAGCGCGTCCGGCGCACGACCGTGCAATTGGCTTCGACAAATTCGCCGATCTGAACGGCGTCGATAAAATGCATGTCGAGTTGAACCGTAGCCTGCGGCTGCCTGCCGTTGGCGTACCAGCAGGTCATTCCCATCGAACGGTCGGCGAAGGTCATCAGCATGCCGCCTTGAACGACGCCACGGCGATTGTGATGCTTCGGTTCCGCCCGAAACGCATAACGGTAGCTGTCGCCAACCGGCCGCGTCCAGAACGGACCGACGAGGCCGATAAACCCTTCGTCTTCGTACGGCTCCCAGCCCGCGGCGGCGGGATCGAACGCGGCGGCCGTCGCCGTGTCGGCGGACCGATCGGCCGGATTGTCGGTATCTGTCATGAGTCGTTCATTGCTACCGAACGGCGGCCACGGTCAAGTGACGTGAGCATAGTGACCAAGTTTCCAAAAGGGCGCAGAGCTGTCTGCACTGGCCCGCTTTTAGGCCGCCAGCCATCGCGCGAGGTCTTCCGGTTTCGGCAGACCACCCGCATGCACCACCTTGCCGTCGACGACGATGCCCGGCGTCGAAGCGATGCCGTAGCCGGCGATCGCTGCGTAATCTGTCACCTTCTCGATCTTGACCGGAACGCCGAGCTTGTCGGCTTCCGTCTGCACCATCTCGGCCGTCGTGACGCAGCGTTTACAGCCGGGGCCGAGGACTTTGACGTCTTTCATCGATCTTCTCCGTAGGTCACGAGAACAAGGCGTTGAAAAGGAAGCCGACCGCCAGGATGCCGGTGCCGACGACGCCGACAAAGACCGCGATGAGCTTTACGCTGAGGACCTTGCGCAGGATGATCATCTCGGGAAGCGACAGGGCGATCACCGACATCATGAATGCGAGCACCGTGCCGAGCGCGGCGCCTTTGGTGATGAGCGCTTCGACCACGGGAATGATACCGGCGGCGTTCGAATACATCGGAATGCCGATCAGCACCGCGGCCGGCACCGACCACCAGGCGTCCCGCCCCATGATCGTGGCCAGCAGGTCTGCGGGCACATAGCCGTGAATGAAGGCCCCGGCGGCGATGCCGGCGATGATCCAGGGCCAGACATTGCCGACGATCTCTTTCACCGCCTCGATACCCGCTTTGATGCGATCGACGACAGTGAGGTCTTCCGGCGGCAGGTCGATTGCGCCCGAGCGGATGTTACGAACCCACTCTTCCAGCCAGTGTTCGAGATGCAGCCGGCCGATGATCCAGCCGGAGACGATGGCGACGGCAAGGCCGAAGGCGAGATAAGTCAGCGCCACTTTCCAGCCCACGAGCCCGAACAGAAGCCCGAGCGCCACCTCGTTCACCATCGGCGCGGAGATCAGAAACGAAAACGTGACGCCGAGCGGCACGCCGGCGCTGACAAAGCCGATGAACAACGGCACGGCGGAACAAGAGCAAAACGGCGTGACGATGCCGAGCGACGCGGCCATTACATTGCCGACGCCCTCGCGTTTTCCGGCCAGCAGCGCCCGGGTCTTTTCCGGCGAGAAGAAGCTGCGCACGACGCCCATGGCGAACACGACCAAGGTGAGCAGCAGCAGAACTTTCGGCGTGTCGTAGGCGAAGAAGCTGATCGCCTCGCCAAGATGACTTTCGGGGTCGACGCGGGTCGAAGCGACCACCCAATCCGAAAATGGTACGAGTTGGCTGTAGACGGCGCCCCAAATAATCAGAGCGGCGATCGTCCATCCGATCCACTTCGCGGTGGAAGGGCCGGCGCTCGGCGCATGTTCGGTGGTTGAACTGACGCTCATGCGGCATGCCTTTCCTGATTTGGCGGCATTGCCAGCGCGGCATCGACAAGGGCGACGACCGCTTGCGGCAGACCAGGCGCGCGGCGATAGCGGACCCATTGCGCATCGCGGCGGTCAACCACCAGACCGGCAGTCTTGAGAGCCGCCATGTGGCGGGACATGCGGGACTGGCTGGCGCCGAGTTCCCGCATCAATTCGCAGACACAGTGTTCGCGCCCATCCCAGACCATCCGGAGGGCTTCGAGCCGGGTCGGCTCAGCAAGGGCCGACAAAATTGTTATGTTATTCATCAGCTTATCGCCTTAGTTGCTTATGCGCATGAGAGCATATACTGCGCTTCGCTCGCTTCCATGCAAGGGCCCGTCGGCAACGGATGCGGCCCGGGCGTCCCTTCAGATATTCTGCCAGGCCCCTTGACTTTAATCCCACGCTAGGATTACTATCCACATATCCCGCCTCGTCTACCGAGGGGCGTTTGATCAGCACTCCAGATGCTGAGGCGGGGAGCGGTGGCCGGCCGGGGGCGTTGGAGATGCGACGCCGATTACCCCAGCCGGCGGTCCAAGCCGCGTTGTCGTGGCGTGCCGCCGCACGCATGGGCTTTCTGACGGCCGGTAGGTCACGCGTTCTGTCAGACGAACGCCGACCGAGATGCCTGGCCCAGGGGTGGAGAGCTCCTAGCGCCGTAATCGGGTGTGAGGCCGAACAGGTCAGTTCACCCGGGACAACGCGGAGCAAACCTAAAAACACCGCGCGCGGAGCGCCGGGGATCCGGCAGTTTCGTGGTGACTTGCTCGTGTGAATCTAACTCAAAAATCACACGAGGCTGCGGGGCTGTTGTGGCCCCGGCGTTCCGCGCGCCCTCGGTTATGCGAGGGAGGCGATGAAGGGAATGCGTTTGGACTACGGCGTACCCGGCGCCGCAAAGAATACGGGCGATGAATCACGCGTCTTGGCCGCCATCCCTCCCCGAAGGGGAGGGTGGGCGGCGCGAGCGCCGTGAAGCGAGTGGCGGGATGAGGGATGGTGATCGCGCCTGATCGGCGCTGCGAGCTTGGCCCGCATCCACGACGCTGCGCCTCGGGAACCTCCGATCCCTAGTGGAAGCTCATCATGGAGCCGGCAAGCGGGGCAGGGACAGAGAAAAATCGCTCCTCAATGCCGCGCGCTGCCTTCGAGGCCGGTCATGGCGGCGGCGACGAACAGGAAGGCGAATATGGCGCCGACGATTTCAAATACCAGCATGGCAATGATCCTTAAAGACCGGGTGGCACAAAAAACGCCCGGTATCCGCGGGCTCCCATACCCTAAGCCCGCCGGGCCCGGATCGTTCCATCGGCCGCGCCGATAGACCCGCCGGTAGCCGCGTAAGCGCGATCATTCGCTGGGTTCCGGGTGGAACGAACCGGCGCAACGCGGGTTGGTTTGCATGGCCAGCCGGAGCGGCTGAGTTCCCAACACAATTGGAGCGACGATGAAAACCAGGCTTTTGGTCCCGACGATGCTGCTGGCGATGCTGGCGCTGCCGATGGCGGCGCAAAATCAGGCGCAGGCGCAAGGCACCGTGCAAGGCGCGCAACGCGGCGCGGCGCAGGGCGAGCGCGATGCCGGCCCGGTCGGCGCGGTGGTCGGCGGCACGCTCGGCGCCGTGACCGGTACCATCGGCGGCATTCTCGGCGTCGACGATCGCCCGCGCTTCCGCACATACGTCGTCGAGCAGCGCGTGCCGTCTTATCGCTACGAGAGCGAATTCCGCGTCGGCGCCACGCTGCCGGAAACCGGCGTCACCTACTACGACGTACCGGCCGACTATCACGTCACCGGCTATAAATACACTTACGTCAACGACCATGCCGTGCTGGTCGATCCGCGCACCCATCGGATCGTGCAGATCATCGATTAGGAGCCGGGCGAAGGCGCGCCCTGTCGCGCCAGTCGGCCGGCCATCTTGATGGCGCCCGCGGGCGTCAGTGTCCAAACTCGAACCCCGCCGGCAGCGGCGGGGTTTTTTATGCGGAGGATCGAGGGTTACGCTTTGGCGGCGAATTTCAAGACGTTGTTGGCATCGAGCCGCGCGGCGCGCGCCGGGTTCGGCGCGTAGAGCCCGCGTTTATCGGCCATCGGCTTGAAGGCGTCGGTCAGGCCGACCACGGTTTCGGCGGCGCCGAGCGCGAGGAAGCCGTCGTCCGGCATCTGGCGCGCCAGCCGGTTGAGCACACCGGTCTTGGTTTCCTGGTCGAAATAGATCAGCACGTTGCGGCAGAACACCATGTCGAAAGTGCCGAGCGCGGAGAAATCCTTGAGCAGGTTGATCGGCCGGAATTGCACCATGGCG
Source organism: uncultured Alphaproteobacteria bacterium (assembly GCA_963825015.1). Classification (GTDB taxonomy): domain Bacteria; phylum Pseudomonadota; class Alphaproteobacteria; order Rhizobiales; family Xanthobacteraceae; genus Pseudolabrys. The sequence continues at coordinate 156,209 of CAWGRN010000022.1, forward strand.
CGGATCTCGGGCGCGATCTGCCAGGCCTCGCCGACCTGGCTGAAGAATTTCACCAGTTGCTGGATCGGCAGGCCGCGCTGCACTTCGAACTGGCTGTAGATGCCGGCCTTGGCGCGGTCCAGCACTTCGTCGGACAGATCGGTGGCGAGGATGTCGATGCGGAAACCGGCAAGCTTGGGCGCCATGTCCTTGAGCATCATCGCCAGCGAATAGGGCTCCTGGCCGGTGGAGGCCGCGGTGCACCAGACGCGGATGCGCTTTTCGCGCGCGCGCGCGGCGAGCAGCGCCGGCATGATGGTGTCGCGGAAATGTTCGAACGGCAGCTTGTCGCGGAAGAAGAACGTCTCGTTGGTCGTCATCGCTTCGACAATCTCGACCGACAACGGCCCGGCCGGCTGGATTTTGAGCTTGCCGACCAGTTCGGCCAGCGTGGTGAGGCCGTGGCGGCGCGCGACCGGCAGCAGGCGGCTCTCGGCCAGATATTGTTTCTCGGCCGACAGCACGAGACCGGAGCGCTCGCGCAACAGCTTGCGCAGATAATCGAAATCCTGCGGGGTCACGGGCGTTCTCCCGTGAACAGGCGCGTCAGCCGGCCGGCGATTTCCTGGATCGGCAGCAAGGCCGAACAGAGCCCGGCGTGCGCGACCTGCCCCGGCATGCCCCAGACCACGCTGGTGGCCTCGTCCTGCGCGATGACGTGGCCGCCGGCGGCGACGATCGCCTTGGCGCCGTTGAGGCCATCGGCGCCCATGCCGGTGAGCACCAGCGCCAGCGCCTTCGGTCCCCAGACGGCCGCCGCGGATGCAAACAGCGGATCGACGGCGGGCTTGCAGAAATTGACCAGCGGGCCGTCATCGATCGCGATCACGGCCAGGCCGTCGCGGCGCGCGACCGTCATGTGCTTGCCGCCGGGGGCGAGATAGATGGTGCCGGCGTTGATTTCCTCGCCGTGCCGCGCCTCGCGCACCGGGCATTTCGCGACGCGGGCGAGGTGCTCGGCGAGGATCGCGGTGAAGGTCGGCGGCATATGCTGGGTGATCAGTACCGGCACGCGGTCGATGACGCTTTTGATCTGCGCGACGATATTGTTGAGCGCCTGCGGGCCGCCGGTGGAGGCGCCGATCAGCAAGACGCGCGGGGCTATCGCCGGCATCGGCCGCAGCGTGACCGGCGGATGCGCGTGATCATGGTCATGCGCCGGTAGGCGCGGTTGCAGCGGCGGCGAGGACGTGGTCGCCAGCGGCGCGCTGCGGCGCGGCGCGACCGGCCGCAGCCGTTTCGAGCGCAGGCCGAGATGACGGATCTTTTCGATCAGGTCGCGGCGGAAGCTGACGGAGCCGGCGACTTCCTGGTTGCTGGTCGGCTTCGGAATATAGTCGGTGGCGCCGAGCGACAATGCCCGCAGGCTGATCTCGGCGTTGCGCCGCGTCAGCGTCGAGGCCATGATCACGACCAGGTCGGGCTTCTTGGCCAGCAGCAGCGGCAATGCGGCGATGCCGTCGAGCTCCGGCATGTCGACGTCGAGCACCACCACGTCCGGGTCGGCGCGTTCGATCTGGTTGACGGCCTCGCGACCGGTTCGCAGCGAGGCGACCACTTCCAGGTCCGCTTCCGCCTGCACCCAGCGCGAGAACAGTCCGCGCACGACGATGGCATCGTCCACGATCATGACGCGAATGCGCCGCCCGGTCGTGGCGGCGGTCGATTTCGCTGGGGCGACGACGTTCATGGGGCTTTGCCGGGTTGACGGATCGTTACGCCAGGGGCCTTCGCAGCGGCGATCAGATCAGCCCCACTTCCTGGAACTTGGCTTCGACGATTTCCTTATCGAATGGCTTCATGATGTATTCGTTGGCGCCGGCGTGCAGCGCGCGCGCGATGTGGGCGACATCGTTCTCGGTGGTGCAGAACACCACCTTGGGGCCGTCGCCACCGGGCATGCGGCGCAACATGCGCAGAAACTCGTAGCCGTCCATCTTCGGCATGTTCCAGTCGAGCAGGATAGCTTCGGGGAGCTGGCGCTTGCAGGCTTCCATGGCCTGCTCGCCGTCCTCGGCTTCCTCGATCTTGAAATCGAGCCCTTCGAGAATTCTCCGCGCCACCTTCCGGATTACGCTGGAGTCGTCAACGACCAAGCAGGTTTTCATCGTAGTGCCTCTGTGTTTACTTGCAGGTGCCGTCCCGCAAATCATTCCCAATGCGAATTGTTCACGCCGCGATCGTCTTGATGCCGATGTCGAGAACACGATCGACATCGACCACCATCAGCAGTTGCCCTTCCAGCCGGTGTATGCCGGCCGACACGCGGGCCAGCCGCGGGTCGAGATTGATTGGGTTCGGTTCGCGGGCGCTGTCGTCAAGCTTGAGGACTTCGCCAACGCTGTCGATCAGCAAGCCGTAGGATTCGCCGCCCAATTCCACGCCGATCGCCATGGCCGGACTATCGTCAACGCGCTTTTCGAGCCCAAGCCGGCCGCGCATGTCGATCAGCGTGACGATGCGGCCGCGCATATTCAGCACCCCGGCGATTTCCGGCGGCGCCAGCGGCACCCGGGTCAGCCGTTCCGGCGCAAACACGTCCTGCACGCGAAGAATCGGCAGGCCGAACAGTTGGCCGCCAATCATGGCGGTGACGTATTCCTTCAGATTGTGGTCGTTAGTTGCGGTGCTCATGGTTTGCCCTTACGCCGCACGACCGACGTCGGTCTGCTCCTTGAGCGCCGCGATCAATCCTTGCCGGTCGAATTTGGCGACATAGTCGTGAAAGCCGAGCCGGCGGCCGCGTTCGACGGCGGCGGCCGACACCACCGACGACAGACGCGATGATCGGAAGTTCGGCGGTCCGCGCGTCGCCGCGCACCGCCTCGGCGAATTCGAAGCCATCCATGTCGGGCATCTCGATGTCGGTGATGGCCACGTCGAAAACGCGGCCAGCGTTGAGCATCGCCAGCGCCTCTTGCGCGGAGCCGGCGGCGGTCACCGCGTAGCCTGCCGCCTGCAGCACCGGCATAAGCATGTTGCGGAAGAACGGGGAATCGTCGATCAGCAGAACCGCACGGGCTTTGGCGCTGGGCCGGCTGATCCTTGCCGCGGAACCAGTCCTCGAAGGCGAGCGGCAGGAAGTGCCCGACATCGATGATTTCGGTCGCCTGGCCTTTGATGATGGCGGAGCCGAGCACGCCGGGATTTTCGCTGGCGACCTGGATATCGAGGCGGTCTTCGACGATATCGACAATCTCGTCGACCACCAGCGCCATCGAGCGGTTGCCATCCGAGAACACCAGCAGCGACTGGGCGCCCTCGCCCTTTATGCTTACGGTCGCATCCATGCTGATCAGCGGCATCAGCTGACCGCGGTACTGCACCATGTGGCGGCCGTTCGACAGTTCGATCTTGCGGGCATCGATTTCCTCGAGCCGGGTAATCAACGCCAGCGGCACGGCCTTGAGCTGGGCGGAGCCGGCGCGGAACACGAGCAGCGACGTGGCCTGGTCGGCGGCTTCGGCGGCGCCGCCTTGTTTGACTTCCTGCGGCGACCATCTGCGAGGTAACCGTGCTGCCGAGCGCCTGGGCGGCGCCATTCGGATCGATGATCATGATCACCGAGCCGTCGCCGAGAATGGTGTTGCCGGAGAACATGGCGATGTGGCGCAGCTTGCTCGACATCGGCTTGACCACGATTTCCTCGGTGTGGAACACGCCGTCGACGACGATGCCGAAGGTCTGGCTGCCGACCTGAGTAACGACGATAAATCCGCTTTCGACGTCGCCGGCGGTTTCGCCGCCGAGCAAATCACTCAATCGCGCCAGCGGCAGCAGCTTGTCGCGCAAACGCAGCACCGTGGTGTCCTTGATGCGTTCGATGCGGTGCTCGCTGTTGCTGCGCGCCCGCACAAGCTCGATCACCGAAAGCTGCGGGATGGCATAGCGGTCGCCGCCGGCTTCGACGATCAGCGCGGCGACAATCGCGAGCGTGAGCGGGATCTTGATGGTGAAACTCAGACCCACGCCGGCAACCGATTTGACGTCGATGGTGCCGCCGATCTGGTCGATATTGTTGCGCACCACATCCATGCCGACGCCGCGGCCGGATACGCTGGTGACTTTGGCGGCGGTCGAGAAGCCGGGTGCAAATATGAATTTGTGGATTTGCGATTCCGACAGCTTGGCGACCTCGGCCTCGGAGACGAGGCCCTGGGAAACCGCCTTGGCCTTGATGCGCTCGGTGTCGAGACCGCGGCCGTCATCGGCGATTTGAATGATAATGTGGCCGCCTTCGTGATAGGCCGAAAGCCGAATGCGCCCAGGGCCTGGCTTGCCGGCGGCGCGCCGCTCCTCCGCCGTTTCCAAACCGTGGTCGGCGGAATTGCGCACCATGTGCGTCAGCGGGTCCTTGATCAGATCGAGCACCTGGCGATCAAGCTCGGTCTCGGCGCCCTGCATTTCCAGTTCGATCGGCTTGCCGAGTTCGTTGGAGAGATCGCGCACGATGCGCGGAAATTTCTGCCAGGCATTGCCGATCGGCTGCATGCGCGTCTTCATCACGCCTTCCTGCAGCTCGGCGGTGACATTGGATAGCCGCTGCAGCGGCGTCTTGAATTCCGAATTCATCGTGACGCCGCACGATCTCGAGCAGTTGATTGCGGGTCAGCACCAGTTCGGACACCATCGTCATCAGATGTTCGAGCGTATCGACGGTGACCCGGATTGTCTGACCGGCGCCTTTGGCGCTCTCGTCATCCTTGACGGCGACTTCTGCCGGCACGGGCTTTGCAGGCTTCACGGATGGCGGATCGACCGGCGTTTCGCGGAAGGCCCGCTCCAGTTCGTCAAGCGAGACCTCGCCCGGGCGTAGCGGGCGTTCCAATGTCTGTTGTGTGAGCGTCCCCACCACCACATGTTGGGGCGCCGCGGGCGCTGCGATCCGCTCGACCATGCGTTCAAGGTCGGAGATCAGATCGTCGTCGGCGCCGTCGGGCTCGCGCTGGTCGCGTTCCAATGATTCCAGAATCTTCTTGATGCGATCGATGGTGGCGAGAATGAGCGTGACGGCGCTGTTCGTCGCCGGCAGGCCGTCGCGGAATTTGCCCATCAGCGTCTCGGCGGCATGCGCCAGCGCTTCCAGCCGCGGCAGATTGAGAAAGCCGCAGGTGCCTTTGATGGTGTGGACCAGCCGGAAAATATTATCGAGGATCTTGGCGTTGTTGGGATCCTGCTCGAAACGCACGAGTTCGACATCCACCACGTCGAGACTTTCGTTGGTCTCGGTCACGAATTCCCGCAGTAGGTCGTCCATGGAAAACGCCTTCATCGACAGGCTTCGGCCCGTCCGCCGCTTCCCGTCGGAAGCGCGGCCAGTGTGTCGGTGAAGGGTTTAATTTTAGTTGCGGGCGCCGGTAAGATTGCGCCGCCTTAACGACTGGTTAACCGCGTCCAGCCCGTCAGCGCATGCTTATTGGGCAGCGACCACCACCGCTTCGCCTTCCATGGCGATCGTCGCCTTGACGCCGCAGGCCGGCGGCCAAGAGGCCGGCATAGAACGGCTGGATGCGGTGGGCGTCGAGCGCCTCGGCACCCGCTTCGCCGGCGAGCAATCCCGGCACCGCCGGCAGAAACTTGGCATTGGCGCCGGCGGCGGTGATCTTGAAGCCGGTGCTGTCGCCGGAGCCGATCGGATCGACCGTCAGCTGGCCGCCGCGCGGAATGGCCTGCCCGGCGATCAGGAGCATATTGAGCAGCAGTTTGACCCGGTTCTTGGCCAGCAGCAGGCGCGGCAGGTTCCAGGCAAGCTTGGTCTTGTCGTCCTCCAGGAAGCCGCGGGCGATGGTCTGGGCATCGCCAAGATCGAGTTGCGCGCCGGCGGAGCCGGCAGCGCCAAAGGCGATGCGGCAGAATTGCAGCTTGGCGGAGGCGGTGTTGGCGCTCTTTTTGATCAAGTCGAGCGCAAAGGTCTTGGTTTCGTCATCCTTGGCTTCTTCCAAGACTTCCAGTCCGTTGACGATGGCGCCGACCGGGCTGATCAAATCATGGCAGACGCGTGAGCAAAGCAGTGCCGCGAGATCGAGCGCTGCGATGGGTGATCCGGACATGGACGGGGCTCCGCTGGGCGTGCAGGCTGCAAAAACACTGGCGAATCGCCGACAGGATCGGCTTGGCTGCGTGATACACCGCACCCGGGCTACCGCCAAGGACCGGGATGGCCGAGACAATGGCCAAGATAACGATCAAGAATCTGGCCATGAGGGACGATTGAAGCCGTGACGCGCGGACCGGAAATCACCCCGCAGGATGCGGAACAGCTTTTGGACGGCCTGACCGACATCGTAGCCCGCGCGGCGGCGGCCACGCTTGCCACGCCGTTTTCGTCCATCGCGCAGCGGATCAAGACCGACCTCACCCCGGTCACGGCCGCCGATGAGGCATCCGAAGCTCTGATCGTGGAAGGCCTTGGCCGTCTCATGCCCGGCGTGCCGGTGATCGCCGAGGAAAGCGTCGGCTTCGGGCTGCCTGCCAGTATCGAACCGAGCTTCGTCATCGTCGATCCGCTCGACGGCACCAAGGAATTTCTTGCCGGCCGCGACGAATTCACCGTCAATGTCGGGATCGTGACGAACGGCGTCCCGATCGCCGGCATCATCGCCGCGCCGGCCCGCGGGCTGCTATGGCGCGGCATTGTCGGCGGCAAAGCCGAACGGCTGAATCTGCGGCTCGGCTCCGGCCAAGCCAAGGCCTATGGCCGCTGCCTTCATCCACACACGCCCGGCGCCGGGGCGGCTCACGGTGGCGACCTCGCGCACCCACCTCGACGAGGCGACCGAGGATTTCCTGGCGCGGCTGCCTTTGGCCAAGCGCTATCTTTGCGGCTCGTCGGTGAAATTCTGCTACCTCGCCCAGGGCGAGGCCGACGTTTATCCGCGGCTGTCGCCGACCCGCGAATGGGATCTGGCAGCCGGCTGCGCAATTTTGACCGCGGCAGGCGGGCTGGTCATCAGCCCGCAACGCGGCCTGCTGCAGTTCGGGCGCATGGCGGAAAAGTTTCTGGTGCCGGGCTTCATCGCCTTGGGCGATCCGGCCCTGGCCGACACTATGCCCACGCCGATGACCGCTTAGGCGCAACGCCTCTCAGCGTCCGATGGTGCGCGCGACTTTCGGCCATTTGCGCTCAGCCGTTTCGATGATGCGGCCGGGATCGGCGAGGAAGGCCGCGCGCGCTTTGTCGCTATAGAAGAGATAAAGCCTGCCGCCGACCACCGCCCAGAACATGGGGTGGCCCGGCACCGAAGCGCCGCGGGCAACCGCGACCGGATCGTAGCCGCCAAAGCGCGGCATATAGACGTCGGAATGCTCGACAAAGGCGGCCCGGTTGCCTTCATTGCAAAACCGCCAGACCACGCCGCCACGGCTCAATTCCAGATCGGCACGGCCGAATGTCGGTTTGCCATCGGTGAAATAGGCCACCGGGTCGAAGCCGCTGATAGCGAGACCGCTATTCACATTGATGACGGTGCGATCGTCGGTAGCGGCCCGCAACCCCGCAGGTGCCAAAATACCCCCGAATACGGCGATACCGAGCGCCACCGCCAGGGCCGGACGTGATTTCCGCTGCTGCCGTGCTGCAGTCATAGTTCTTGCCGATATATTGGCGATATAAATGGCGATTCGGGTCGCGGTTCCACCGCCACATTACCGCCGCCGGCGTGAGCATAAAGTTAAGCCGGCTTGGGGCTGTTTGGGGGCCTTTTCATCAATGGAGCATTCGATGCGCGCCATCCTGCGCTTTACGGCCCTGCTGCTGTGCCTGGTCGCCTTCGGCGCCGACGCCGCGCTGGCGCAACAGCCACAACCGGCTCCCGCCCAAGGCGCGCCGCAGGCCCCGCCCGCCCAGATCCAGCCGAACCAACCGCCGCGTCCCCGCGCAGAGCCCGGCACATTCTCCCCCGGCGAAATCCTGAACGAAGGCCATCGCTTCTTCGGCACGGTGTCGCGTGGCCTGGCGCAGGTGGTGGAGCAAGCCGTCAGCCGCTGGGGCCAGCCCAACGGCTACATCCTCGGCCAGGAAGGCAGCGGGGCTTTCGTGGTCGGCTTACGCTACGGCGACGGCAAGCTCTACACCAAGAATGCCGGCGACCGGCGCGTGTTCTGGGAAGGTCCTTCGATCGGCTTCGACACCGGCGGCGAAGGCGCCCGCACCATGATGCTGGTCTATAAATTGCCGGCCACCGAGGCGATCTATCAGCGCTTTGCCGGCATCGACGGCTCGGCTTATTTCATCGGCGGCTTCGGCATGACGGCTTTGACCGCCGACAATATCATCGTGGTCCCGATCCGCTCCGGCGTCGGCTTACGGCTTGGCGCCAATATCGGCTATCTCAAGTTCACGCCGAACGCGACCTGGAACCCGTTCTGATCGCGGCCCCGTTCGTCATTAATTATTGAAGGCGACCCGCCGAGCCGCGCGACGAGGCCATCGGGTTTAGGTTAATCTTGGGATACGCTGGAAGTGCTTACCCCCCCGTGCCATGGTTTCCGCGGGGTTTACCAGGGTTTGGGTAAGTTGGAGGCGTCGTTTTATGATTGAACCGATCATGTATTTCGGGATCGGGTTCCTCGTCGCAGCCCTGGTCGGGCTCGTCGTCGTTCCACTTGTCCATGGCCGCGCGGTGCGGCTGACCATGCGGCGGCTCGAGGCCGCGACCCCCCTGTCGATGGCCGAAATTCAGGCCGACAAGGATCAGTTGCGCGCCGAGTTCGCGATGTCGACGCGGCGCCTTGAAGTCAGCGTCGAGAATCTGCGGACCAAGAGCACCAGCCAGCTTGCCGAGCTCGGCAAGAAAGGCGACGCCATCAACCGGCTCAAGATCGAGCTGGGCGAAAAAACCGCAACCATTTTTGCGCTCGAAGCGCGCGACAAGGCGCTGCGCGATCAATTGCGCAGCACCGAGGAAGAATTCTCGGTCAAGAGCAGCAACATGCTCGATGCCCAGCGCGCGCTGTCCGACAAGGAAGCCGAGCTCGCCAAGCTGGTCGATGCGCTCGATGAGCGCTCCAGCGAAGCCGACTCCCAGAAGATCGACATCATCGCGCTCAAGACCCAGGTCGAGGCGCTCAAGGATCGTCTCGATCAGGCCGGCAACGAACTCAAGACCGTCGAAGACCGCCGCGACTCCGAGCGGGTCGAGCTCAAGGCCGCGACCCAGGAACTGGCGGAAGAACGCGGCAAGGTCGAAAATCTCGGCCGCCGGGTTTCCGAACTCGAGCAGGCGCTGGTGGCGCAGACCACCGAAGCGGAAATCCTCGGCCGCCGCGCCCAGGATCTGGAAAACCGGCTGGGACAACAGTCGAAGGCGCTCAACGAAAGCGAATTCGAACTGAAAGGTCTGCGCGCCGAGATGGAAACGGCACGCAAGGTCGAAGCCGACCTGCGCACCGCCATCATCGAACTCGATGGCCAGACCAATTCGCGGACCGAGAAGCTCAAGGCCGCAAACAGCCAATTGCAAACCGAGCTCGATCGCACCAAGGACGAGCGCGACCGGCTGGCCCGCGACCTCGGCAATATGAAACGCGAGACCGAGGAAAGCTGGGCCTCCGAGCGGGTGGAGAACGCCCTGCTGCGCGAACGCATCAACGACGTCGCAGCCGAAGTGGCGCGGCTGGCATCGGCGCTGGAAGGCCCCGAACTCGCCGATCGACGCCATCCTGGCGGCGGAAACGGCCCGCGACAAAGCCAGCATCGGTCTTGCCGCGGTCACTGGCGCCGTCGATCTGGCGGAAACGCCGTCAAGCAGCGGCAATCTTGCCGACCGCATCCGCGCTTTGCAGACCCACGCCTCGCGCGTTCCGCATGGCGACGAGCCGAAAAACCACAACTAAGAAGCCGCCGCCCGAAGGCCCAATCGGCCTATAACCGCCGCGGCTTCGCCTTGACACTTGTTATATGCACTCCTTATATCGCCCGGCTGTAATGGCCGGGCGGTTAGCTCAGCGGGAGAGCACACCCTTCACACGGGTGGGGTCATAGGTTCGATCCCTATACCGCCCACCATTCAACAGGCCCGCACATCGCGGGCTTTTTTATTGGCTTTAGCGCCGGGTAGGCTAGTGCCGCGCCGGCGGATCGCGGCTCAAGTTCTTGGCGGCAAGTTCGTCGAGATATTCCTGCCAATATTTGCCATGGTTGCGGCCGAGATCGAGCAGATAATCCCAGCCGAATATTCCGGTCGAGTGCATGTCGTCGAACACCAGCCGCACCGCGTAATTGCCGACCGGCAGCACTTCCATGATGCCGACGTTCTTCTTGCCGGGCTGGGTCTTGCGTTCTTCCGCCGAATGGCCCTGCACTTCCGCGCTCGGACTTTTCACGCGCAGATATTCCGCCGTGAGGTCGAAGCTGCCGGCACCCTCGAAAGTGACGGTGAGAGTTTTGCGATCCTTGTGCAGGCGCAGTTCGGTCGGCCAGGCGTCGGTCATGATGTTCGTGCTCATTATGGGTTCACAAATCGCACGCTGCCGGCGTCGCTCAGATCGTAGCCGGCCATTTCCTGCGCGCGCGCGGTCAGTTCATCGGAATGCAGGAATTTGAGCAGCGCTTGCAGCGGCGGACGGAAGTAATCGCGCTGGCGCATCACCAGGTCGAACGGCTCCCAGACGATCGAGACGAAATCGAGCCCGGCGGAATTGGCGACGCCGCGCGTCGCGATCCCGGTGTCGGCGCGGCCGGCGCGGATCGCCTGCGCGATGTCGGGTCCGGTCGGGCACACCGGGCTGACGGCGTCGAGCTTATCGAGCGAGGCTTTGGCCCGGTGCAGCAGCGCCAGCAGCAGCAATTGCGCGCCGGCGCCCTTCGGCCGCATGGCGATGCGCGCGCGCTTGGCGATGACGTCATCGATTGAGCCGATCTTGAGCGGATTGCCCGGCGCCAGCAGGAAGCCCTGCTCGCGGCGGCAGAAGCCGATCATCACCGCGTCCTGCATGTCGCCGCGGCTCGCCATCGCCGCGACATTGGCGTCGGCGGACGGATCCTCCAAGGCATGCAGATGCATCGACGCCGCGACCGTCTCGCCGGCGGTGAAGCGGGCAAAGCCGGCTTCGCTGCCGACCGCCAAAGTCGCAAGCCCGGAGCCGCTCTCGCGCAAAGCCCATTCCAGCAACGGATCGTGGCTGCCGCCGACAATCGGCGCCGGCTGCGGCTTGGTCAGCCCGGCCGGCCGCGAGATGCTGGACGCCAGCCAGTGATCGAGTTCGGCCTTGGGAAACAGCCAGCGGCCGGTGACCTTGGTGCATGGCACCGTGCCTTCGGCTACCATTTCGTAGATCTTGCGCTCCTTGAGGCGGAGATAGCTCGCGGCCTCGGCAGTTGTGAAAAGCTGCATGCGGTTTCCCTGCACTCATATGCACCGTTTTTGGACAATGCTCCAAAATTCGAGAAAAACAAGCTAAGCAAGGTCATAGGTTAGATGCCAAGCGTACGGCCGGGGTGCGGAGGATAAAATGCAAAACGTCGAAACGCTGTGGGCCGACTTCGCCCGCCCGATCGTCACCGCGGACGATTACATCGCCTCGCTGCGCGGCCGCAATTTGAATGTGTTCTTCATGGGCGAGCGCGTGCCCGAGCCGGTCGACAATCCGGTGATCTTTCCGTCGATCAACGCGATGGCGGAAACCTACCGGCTCGCCAGCGAGCGTCCCGACCTCGGCGGCGTGAAGAGCGACATCGTCAGGCGTTCTGACCAACCGCTTCCTGCACGTGCCGACCAAGCCGGAAGACCTGGTCGGCAAGCACGAGATGCAGCGCGAACTCGGCCGGCGCACCGGCACCTGCTTCCAGCGCTGCGTCGGGCTGGACGCCATCGGCTCCTGCCACTCCGTCACCTTCGACATCGACGCCGAGCACGGCACCGACTACCACAAGCGCTTTCTCGCCTTTCTCAAGCGCGCGCAGCGCGCCAATATCGTGATCGGCGGCGCCATGACCGATCCGAAAGGCGACCGCTCCAAGGCGCCGCACCAGCAGGCCGATCTCGACCTGTTCCTGCGCGTGGTCAAACGCGACGACAAGGGCATTTACGTTTCCGGCGCCAAGATGCATCAGACCGGCGCGGTCAATTCGCATTGGCTGATCTTCATGCCGACCTTGCGCATGACCGAGGCCGACCGCGACTGGTCGGTGGTCGGCGCGGTGCGCGTCGATGCGCCCGGACTGACCTACGTGGTCGGACGCCAGACCAACGACACCCGCGCCGTCGACGGCGGCGCGCTCGACGCCGGCAATGCGCAGTTCGCCGGCCAGGAATCGCTGATCGTGTTCGACAATGTGTTCGTGCCGCACGAACACGTGTTCATGGACGGCGAATGGAATTACGCCGCCACCTTGGTGGAACGCTTCACCACCTATCACCGCTCTTCTTACGTCTGCAAAACCGGCCTGGGCGACGTGCTGATCGGCGCCGCGGCGGAAGCGGCCTCGCATAACGGCGTCGAAGCGGCATCGCATATCAAAGACAAGCTCGTCGAGATGACGCATCTCAACGAGACGATCTATTCGAGCTGCATGGCGGGCGCCTATCAAGGCAAAGCCGATGGCTTCCGGCGCCTATCTCAACGACGAGATGCTGTCGAACGTCGCCAAGCATAACGTCACCCGGTTTCCGTTCGAGATCGCGCGCCTGGCGCAGGACATCGCCGGCGGCCTGGTCGTCACCATGCCGTCGGAGACGCGATCTGCAGCATAACGAGGTCGGCCCGTTGATCCGCAAATTCCTGCAAGGCCGCGCCGGCGTCGATACCGTCGACCGCATGCGAATCTTGAGGCTGATCGAGAACATGACCATCGGGCGCAACGCCGTCGGCTATCTGACCGAGAGCCTGCACGGCGCCGGCTCGCCGCAGGCCCAGCGCATCCAGATCGCGCGCGGCATGAAGATCGAGGACAAGAAGCAGCGGGCGCGCAAACTCGCCGGCATCAGCGAGGCCGGCCGCAAGGGCACGTGACCGGACTGCTATTTTTTTCCGGCGGGCGCTTTGGGACGCGCTTTATCGCCCGACCAGCGCCGGACGGTTCCGACGTCGATGTCGAATAAGTCGAGGACGCGGCCGAGCGTATGATCGACCATGTCGTCGAGCGACTTCGGCATCGCATAGAATGCCGGCACCGGCGGATAGACGATGGCGCCGGCTTCCGTCACCGCGGCCATGGACCGGATGTGACCGATATGCAGCGGCGTCTCCCGCAGCAGCAAGACGACGCGGCGGCGTTCCTTCAGCGCGACGTCGGCTGCGCGCGATATCAGGTTGCCGGTATTGCCGGTGGCGATTTCCGACATGGTCTTGATCGAACAAGGCGCGACGATCATGCCGAGCGTCTTGAACGATCCGCTCGAGCAGGCAGCGCCGATATCGTTGTTGGAATGCACCACGGTCGCCAGCCGCTCGACGTCGGCAACTTTGAGATCGGTCTCGTAAGCCATCGTCACCTGCGCCGCGCGCGACAGGATCAGATGGGTCTCGATGCCGCACGCCTTGAGCAATTCGAGCAGGCGCACGCCGTAGACCGTGCCCGATGCGCCGCTGATGCCGACAATCATGCGAGGCTTGGCGGTCACCGCCGGCTTACGACTCATGAAACACACTCCCCAACACAAGGCAGCAATTGCGCGGCCAAATCCTTGACGCGTATTTCAGTTTGCCGCAAGGCAGCGCCGCAGGCACACTTAAGTCATTGATTTGACAGGCACTCCCTTGAGGTGCATCACGGATCGCCATAGCGCGTCGCGGGCATGCCGGTGGTGCCGGCTTGCTCGGACTATCGCGTCTGTCCGCAGCAGGGAACACCGGGCCGAGCGTGTTTGATGAAGGTGGCCCCGGTTTTGCTTGAAACGACCGGAACTCCCGTCACCGTGATGGGCAAACTACTGACACCACCGTGTGCACAACCGAGCCGTTATTGCTGCCGCCTTCATGTTTTTGCCTCATGGAGGCCTATGCTAAATGCACGACTCTAATTCTGGGCTCGGTAAGCGAAATGCCGCCCCATAGCCGGTAGCGGTAAATGGCCGAAATGCACCAGTTGAAAAGCAAAGAGCCGCTTGCCGAGCTGCGCGACCCGCATGATCTTGAGGCCGAGTTGCGCGATGCGATCCAATCGAAACTGACCTATGATTTAGGTAAAAGTTTCAGATCCGCCACCGATAACGATTGGTACCGCGCCACGGCGCTCGCGGTGCGCGATCGGCTTGTCGATATCTGGATGACGTCGCGGCGCGAGACCAAGCGGCTGAAGAAGAAGCGGGTCTATTATCTCTCGATCGAATTTCTGATCGGCCGGCTGCTGCTCGATACATTGACAAATCTTCGGCTGGTGGAGCCGGCGCGACGCGCGCTCGCCAGCATGGGCGTCGACCTGGATCGTCTGCGCGGCGGCGAACCCGATGCCGCGCTCGGCAACGGCGGCCTCGGACGGCTGGCCGCATGCTTCATGGACAGCATGTCGGCGCTCGGCATTCCCGCTTATGGCTACGGCATCCGCTACGAGAACGGACTGTTCGAGCAGCGCATCCAGGACGGCTGGCAGCACGAAGTGCCGGAAGATTGGCTCGCCGGCGGCAACCCGTGGGAATTCGCTCGTCCCGATACGAAATATCCAATCGGCTTCGGCGGCACGATTGAACCTGCCGGCGACGCAAAGAAACGGCGCCCGCTGTGTGGCATCCGTCCGAGACCGTGCTGGCGGTGCCCTACGATACGCCGATTGCAGGCTGGCGTGGCCGCCACGCCAACGTGCTGCGGCTGTGGTCGGCGCGGGCGGCCGATCCGATCCAGCTCGCGACATTCAACGAAGGCGATCTGGTTGGCGCGACGGCGGTGCGCGCGCGCGCCGAAGCGATATCCCGCGTTCTCTACCCCAATGACGGCACTGCCGTGGGCCAGGAACTTCGGCTTCGGCAGGAATATTTTTTCACCTCGGCCACGCTGCAGGACCTGACCCACCGCCATCTCGAAGAATTCGGCACTCTGGAAACGTTGGCCGACTATGCCGCGGTTCAGCTCAACGACACGCATCCGGCGATTGCCGTCGCCGAGCTGATGCGAATTCTGGTGGACGAGCACAAGTTCGATTGGGCGCAGGCCTGGAGCATCACCAAGGCGACGCTGAGCTACACCAATCACACGCTGCTGCCGGAAGCGCTTGAAAGCTGGCCGGTTGATTTGCTCGGCCGTCTGCTGCCGCGCCATCTTCAGATCATTTACACGATCAACTGGATTCACTTGCGGGACATCGAGAAACGCGGACTGGCCACGCCCGAATTCGTGTCGGCCGTTTCGCTGGTGCACGAGGACGGCGAACGGCGGATACGCATGGCGCATCTGGCGTTCCTGGGAACCCATTGCGTCAACGGCGTCTCGCAGCTCCATACCGATTTGTTGCGCAAGACCGTATTCCACGAGCTCGCCAAGGCGACGCCGACGCGCATCATCAACAAGACCAACGGCATCACTTTCCGGCGCTGGCTTTACGAAGCCAATAGCCCGCTGACCGAATTGCTGGTCGAAACGCTCGGCGAGCGCGTGCTCGACGACCCGAGCTGCCTCAATGAACTTGAAAAATACGCCGACGACACCGGATTCGTCGCGCGCTATGACTATACCCGGACCGCCAATAAATCGAAGCTCGCCGCATTATTGAACGCGAAGACCGGCGTTAAAGTCGATCCGCACGCCTTGTTCGATGTTCACATCAAACGCGTGCACGAATACAAACGGCAATTGTTGAACCTGCTTGGAGACCATCGCGCTTTATCAGGATATACGCGCCCGGCCGGACGCGAAATTCGTGCCGCGCGTCAAGATTTTTGCCGGCAAGGCGGCGGCGAGCTACGAACGCGCCAAGCTGATCATCAAGCTGGCGAACGATATCGGGACGGTGATCAATCACGACGCCGTCATCGGCGACCGGCTCAAGCTCGTGTTCGTGCCGAACTACAGCGCCAGCCTCGCCGAGGCGATCGTTCCGGCGGCCGATTTGTCCGAGCAGATTTCCACCGCCGGCATGGAAGCCTCCGGCACCGGCAACATGAAGCTCGCGCTCAACGGCGCCATCACGATCGGCACGTTGGATGGCGCGAATATCGAGATTTGCGAAAACGTCGGCAGGAACAATGTCGTGATCTTCGGCATGACCGCGGCCGAAGTGGCCGAACGCCAGGCGCGCCCAATTCAAGGGCGCCGACGCGGTCGCGGCATCGCCCCGGCTCGCCGCCGTGATCGAGAGCCTGGCGGCTGGCGAATTTTCTCCCGATGACCCGGATCGTTTCGCCCCCATCGTGCGGTCGCTGTTGGACTACGATCGCTTCATGGTGGCCGCCGATTTCGATGCTTACTGGGAGGCGCAGCGTTCGGTCGATCGGTTGTGGCAATCGCCGAACGACTGGTGGCGCGCCAGCATCCTGAATACCGCCCGCATGAGCTGGTTTTCGTCCGACCGCACGATCCGCGAATACGCCCGCGAGATTTGGAACGTTCCGGTCGCCGACTAGCGCGCGCGGCCGCGGCCGGCTTGCGCGAAGACCTGCGCGATCCGCCGCAACTCCTCGAGCGAACCGATGTCCTCCACATCGACCGGAAGCTTGCGGCGCCAGTTCGGGTGCTGGTCGACCGTGCCCGGGATATTGATCTGATCGATCACGTCCAGAACATCGTCGAGCGAAACCACCACGAGATTGGACGGCGTGGCGGCGAGAAAATTCGCGACCGCGGCGAAATCGTCCCGCGGATAAGCGGGCGCGCGCTCCGCCAAAATGGCGCGCAACGCATCTGTGCGAACGTGCGCGCGCCTCGTCGGTTTCGCCGGGATCGACGCCGATCGCCTGCTTGATCCGCAGATCGTGGCCCAGCAGCCAGCCGCGAAAGGTCGGCAAGTCGTGAGTGTTGAACGTGGCGAGCGCCTCGACCGGATAGGCTCTCCGGCGGGCGAAAGCGCCCGTCGTGCTCGCGTTCGAACAACATCACGCGATAGGTCCACAGGCCCCAGCGCGCCATCGTTTCGCGGAAGCCTTCCGGCACGGTGCCGAGATCTTCGCCGATGACGATGCAGCGCAGGCGATTGCTTTCCTCCGCGATCACGCGCAGCAATTGCTCGAACGGAAAGCGGACATAGGCGCCCTCGGCGGCGCCAAGGCCGCGCGGAATCATGAACATCCGCTTCAGTCCGAGCACGTGGTCGAGGCGAATCGCGCCGGCGTGCCGCATCGACGCGCGCATCAACTGCCGCATCGGCTCGAAGTCGTTCGCCGCGACCATGTGCGGATTGAACGGCGCCAGGCCCCAATCCTGGCCCGCCGGATTGAATTCGTCGGGCGGCGCCCCGATCGACAGATCGGCCAGCACTGTGTCTTGCTGGCTCCAGGCGTCGGCGCCCAGCGGATCGATGCCGACGGCGAGATCGATGTAGAGGCCGATCGCCATGCCCTGCTGGCGCGCCGCATCCTGGCAGGCCTGCAATTGCCGATCTGCGATCCATTGCACGAACTCGTGGAATTCGCATTCATCCCGATGCGCCACACGGAATTCTTGCAGCGATTGACGGTCGGGCTTGCGCCATGGCGCCGGCCATTGCGGCCAAGGCTTGGGCGCATAATGCTGGCGCAGGCACTCAAAACAGGCGAACCGCAACAGCGCCTCGCCTTGTTCTTCGCGATAGACCTCGAAATCCGCGCGCCGCTCGGGCGCCGCCGCCTGCCGGAAGCGCGTCATAGGCCAATCGCAAAGCCGCGAGCTTGGCTTTCGCGACCGAAGCGTAAGCGATCATTTCGGATGCCCGCAGCGCTATCGACGTCCGCGGCGAGCCCGGCCGCTTCGGCGCCGGGAAATTCAGGGATGGCTTCGACGTCGATGTAGAGCGGATTGAGAAAGAGGCGGCTGTTCGGCGCGTAGGGGCTGGCTTGCTCGGCGCGATCGGGAAACAGCGCGTGCAGCGGATTGAGGCCGATCGCCGAAGCGCCGCACGATGCCGCGAGCGCGACCAGCCGCGACAGGTCGCCGAAATCGCCGTGGCCCCAGTTGCGGCGCGAGCGCACCGCATAGAGCTGAACCGCGAGACCCCAGACGCGCCCTGCCCCGCCTTGAAAGGCGCGCCCCGGATCGGCACGATCCTCGGCGGTAAAAGAATGCAACGGAGCCGTCTGGCCGGCCGACACGGCGGCGACCAGCCGCGCCAAGGTTTCCGGGCTGACCGTGTGCCATTTGCCGAAAACGTCGTGGTAACCTTGATCTATGCCCCAAATTTCGGCAGCAGCGCTCAATTCATCCATTTTGCAGTCTTTTCGGTGCCGCCATGCGGTCATCGGCTACATGGTAACTGTGGAACTTTCGTGTTCGACTATGGTTCTCAAATGGGACCAAATCGCAGGAAAAATATGAAGCAGCAGGAGGCACTGCGCGGTGCCGCCATCACATGTAAGGCTTTCTCCCCTGACCGAAGCATTGGAAATCGCCCCAGCTGATCCGACGGGCCCGCGTTTCCGCATCGAAGATATTTATCCCTGCGTCGACGGCGGCCGCTATGCGGTTAAACGCATTGCCGGCGAATCCGTCGAGGTCTGGGCCGATATATTTCGCGATGGCCACGACGTCATCGCCGCGGCGCTGCTGTGGCGACCGCAAGACACGGACGACTGGCATCGCGAACCCATGCAGTTGAACGGCAACGACCGCTGGCCGGCCGCTTCACGCCGCCGGAACCCGGCTGGTATCTGTTCGCGATCGAGGCCTGGACCGATCAGTTCGCCACCTGGCGCAAGGAATTCCTGCTCAAGCAAGACGGCGGGCCAGGATGTTTCCCTGGAGCGCGCGAGGGCCACGAGTTGCTCGACGAACTGATGCCGGACGACGCGACAAGCGCGGCTCGTTGTCGAGGCCGCGGCGAAGAAATTTGCCGCCAGCAACGACCCCGCCGTGCTGCTCGACGCCATCGCTGGCCGCGGCGATGACGAACAGCGCCACGCGCCCGGATCTCACCCGCAGCCACGCCGTCCCGCTGGTGGCCGACCGCGAACGCGCGCGCGCCGGCGCCTGGTACGAAATGGTGCCGCGCAGCCAGGGCCGCGTGCCCGGCAAGCACGGCACCTTCGACGACTGCATCGCGCGCGTGCCGGAGATCGCCGCGCTCGGCTTCGACGTCCTCTATCTGACGCCGATCCATCCGATCGGCCGCACCAACCGCAAGGGCAAGAACAACGCGCTCAACGCCGATGCCGAGCGATCCCGGCAGCTTCTATGCGATCGGCAACGAGCACGGCGGCCATGACGCGGTGGAACCCGAGCTCGGCACGCTCGACGATTTCCGCCGGCTGGTCGACGCCTGCCGCAAGCACGACATGGAGATCGCGCTCGATTTCGCCGTGCAGTGTTCGCCGGATCATCCGTGGCTGAAAGAGCATCCGGAATGGTTCCGCCGGCGGCCGGACGGCTCGATCCGCTATGCCGAGAACCCGCCGAAGAAATACGAAGACATCGTCAATCCGGATTTCACCTGCGACGACCGCATCGCGCTGTGGGAGGCGCTGCGCGACGTGGTGCTGTTCTGGGTCGACCAGGGCGTGCGCATCTTCCGCGTCGACAATCCGCACACCAAGCCGCTGCCGTTCTGGGAATGGCTGATCCGCGAGGTGCAGGCGCGCGATCCCGACGTGATCTTTCTGGCGGAGGCCTTCACCCGGCCGAAGGTCATGAAGGCGCTCGCCAAGCTCGGCTTTTCGCAGTCCTACAGCTACTTCACCTGGCGCACCGAGAAAGCGGAGATGCAGGCCTATCTCAGCGAACTCACCGGCTATCCGGAGCGCGAATATTACCGGCCGAATTTCTTCGTCACGACGCCGGACATCCTGCCGGTGCAGTTGCAGACCGGCGAGCCGTGGATGTTCAAGTCGCGCGCGGCGCTGGCCGCCACGTTGTCGTCCAACTACGGCATCTACAATGGCTTCGAGCTGATCGAGCACGAGCCGATCCCCGGCCGCGAGGAATATCATCAATTCGGAGAAATACGAGATCAAGACGCGCGATTGGAACAAGCCCGGCAACATCAAGGACTATCTGCAAGCGGCTCAACATGATCCGCCGCGCCAACCCGGCGCTGCTGCAGACCGCGAATCTGCGATTTCCTGCAGGCCAACGATGACAACGTCATCGGCTTCATCAAGGAATCGGTCGACGGCGACAACGCGGTCGCCGTGCGCCATTGCACTGACCGGCGCGCCGCAAGAATTCTGGCTGCATTTCGGCGACCTCCAGATCGGTCCCGAGGGCGCCAAGCGGCCGGTGCGCGCTGTCGAAAATCTGCGTGACCGGCGAGCGCCATCTGCTCGAGTGGAACGGCATGCGCCTGCGCATCGATCCGGCCGACGATCCGGCCCTGCTGTTCCGTTGTCACGCGTAGGGCGCCGCCATGAACGTCCGCCCAACATTGGAAAGCGAAGCACCGACCGCCACGGATGACGGCCTGTGGTTCAAGGACGCCATCATCTATCAGCTGCACGTCAAGGCGTTCCACGACAGCAACGGCGACGGCATCGGCGATTTCGCCGGCCTCACCGAGCGGCTCGATTACCTGCGCGATCTCGGCGTCACCGCGCTGTGGCTGCTGCCGTTCTATCCCGAGCCCCGGCCGCGACGACGGCTACGACATCTCCGACTACGGCGATATCAATCCGTCCTTCGGCACCATGAAGGATTTTCGCCGCTTCATGCAGGAGGCCAAGCGGCGCGATCTGCGCGTCATCACCGAGCTCGTCATCAACCACACCTCCGACCAGCACGACTGGTTCAAGCGCGCCAAGCGCAGCGCGCCGGGCTCGAGCGCGCGCAACTGGTACGTCTGGAGCGATACCGACCAGAAATACCAGGGCACGCGCATCATCTTCACCGACACCGAGAAGTCGAACTGGACCTGGGATGCGGAAGCCGGCGCCTTTTACTGGCATCGCTTCTTTTCGCATCAGCCGGACCTCAACTTCGACAATCCGCGCGTGGTCAGCGCCGTGCTGCAGGTGATGAAGCGCTGGCTCGATGCCGGCGTCGACGGGTTCCGTCTCGACGCGGTGCCCTACCTCTGCGAGCGCGAAGGCACCAACAACGAAAACCTGCCGGAGACGCACGCGGTCCTCAAGCGCCTGCGCGCCGAGCTCGACGCCTACGCGCCCAACAAGGTGCTGCTGGCCGAGGCCAATCAGTGGCCGGAAGACGTGCAGCAGTATTTCGGCGACGGCGACGAATGCCACATGGCCTATCACTTCCCGCTGATGCCGCGCATCTACATGGCGATCGCGCAGGAAGACCGCTTCCCGATCACCGACATCATGCGGCAGACGCCGGAAATTCCCGCCGAATTGCCAGTGGGCGATGTTTCTGCGCAACCACGACGAACTGACGCTCGAGATGGTGACCGACGCCGAGCGCGACTATCTGTGGTCGACCTACGCCGCCGATCCGCGCGCGCGCATCAATCTCGGCATCCGCCGGCGTCTCGCGCCGCTGATGGACAACGACCGGCGCAAGATCGAACTGATGAATTCGATCCTGATGTCGATGCCCGGCACGCCGATCATCTATTACGGCGACGAAATCGGCATGGGCGACAACATCTATCTCGGCGACCGCAACGGCGTGCGCACGCCGATGCAGTGGACGCCGGACCGCAATGGCGGATTTTCGCGCTGCGATCCGGCGCAGCTCTATCTGCCCTGCATCATGGACCCGGTCTACGGCTTCTCCGCCGTCAATGTCGAGGCGCAGAGCCGGTCGCTGTCCTCGCTGCTGAACTGGATGAAGCGGCTGATCAGCGTGCGCAAGTCGAGCAAGGTGTTCGGCCGCGGCACGTTGACCTTCATCCGGCCGGCCAATCGCGCCGTGCTGGCCTATGTCCGCCAGCTCGACGACGAGGCCATTCTCTGCGTCGCCAACCTGTCGCGCTCGGCGCAGGCGGTCGAGCTCGATCTCACCGCCTGGAAAGGCCGCATCCCGCAGGAGATGCTCGGGCGCGCGCTTTTCCGCGCATCGGCGAACTGCCCTATCTGGTCACGTTGCCGCCCTACGGCTTCTTCTGGTTCCAGCTGTCGGAAGACGCCGAAACTGCGCCGGACTCGGCACTGCCGCGCGAGGTGACCACGCTCGTGCTCGGGCCCGGCTGGGACACGCTGATTTCCGGCTGGACGCTGCGCACATTCGAGACTCGATGTGCTGCCGGGCTTCATCCCGGACCGCCGCTGGTTCGCCGACAAGGGATCGCGACCGCATAACGGCCAAGGTTTCCGCCGCCATTCCCATCGAACAGGGCAATGGCCACTTTCTCTCGGTAATCGCCGACGTCAGCGGCGACCACGGCATCAGCCGCTATTTCCTGCCGCTGACCATCGACTGGACGCGCTACACCGCGATCGACAGAGGGCCGGCCAGCGTGCTCGCCGCCGTGCGCCGCGGCCCGCGCGAGGGCACGCTGCTCGATGCCGCCGCCGAACGTGAATTCATCTCGGCGCTGTTGGCGAAGATCCACGCCGGCGAGACGATCGTCAGTGGCCACGCAGCAAATCGAGTTTCGGCCGACCGCGGCGTTTGCCGGAACGCCATTGCCGGACATCACCACGATCAAGGCGGTCGATGGCGAGCAATCCAACAGCAGCGTGATCGTCGACAACAAATACGTCATCAAGATCCTGCGCCGGATTTCTCCGGGAATCCATCCGGAAATCGAAGTCGGCCGCTTCTTGACCGACATCGCGCATTTCCAGAATGCGCCTGCGCTTCTCGGCTCAGTCGAGTTGGTGGAAGGCGAAAGCCGCAGCGCGCTCGTGGTGGTGCATGCCTTCGTCGAGAACCAGGGCGATGCCTGGAGCGTCACGGCCGCTTCGCTCGACCGGCTTATCGACGAACAGCGGCTGGCGCCAAACGAAATAGTCGCCGAACTCGCCGGATAGCGCCGTCGATGCTGCAGCGCATGCGCCAGATCGGACGCCGCACCGCCGAACTGCATCTGGCGTTCGCGAGCCGGAGCGACATCGAGGCATTCGCACCCGAGCCGATTTCGGCCGACGATGTCGCGCGCTGGACCGACACGCTTTCCGCGCGCGCCCAGACCGGATTCGACCTGCTGGCGCGATGCCTGAGCGAGCTTCCGGAACCAACCGCCCTATTGGCGCGTCGTCTGCTCGACAATCGCGACGCCATCGTCGCGCATATCGAACAGGGCAGACATGCAACGTTCGAGGGCACCAAGATCCGCCATCACGGCGACTTCCATCTCGGGCAGGTTCTGATCGCCAAGGACGACGCCTATATTCTCGATTTCGAAGGCGAGCCGCGCCGCAGCGCTCGACGAGCGCAGACGCAAAGCGCCGGCGGCGCGCGACGTCGCAGGCTTTCTCCGCTCGATCGACTACGCGGTCAGCGCGGCGATCGATCGCGAGCCAACTCTCAATGCCGACGAACGCGCCGCAATCGCCCGGCAGATACGAACCTGGGGCGACAGCCTGGCAGCCGCCTATCTGGAGTGCTACCGCGCGACGCTCGCCGATGCGCCGTTATGGCCGGCCGACGAAGACCAGACCCGCCAGCTGCTCGATCTCTTCCTGCTCGAAAAGGCGTTCTACGAAATCGAATACGAACTGACCAACCGGCCGACCTGGTGCCATATTCCGCTGGAGGCGACGTTGCGGATTCTCGAACAGCGCGGGGTGATCCGCCCATGACCGTGCTTTCACCCGCCGCCCGCGCGATCATGGCCGGCCGCCACGCCGATCCCTTCGTCTAT
This sequence comes from uncultured Alphaproteobacteria bacterium, assembly GCA_963825015.1. Taxonomy (GTDB): domain Bacteria; phylum Pseudomonadota; class Alphaproteobacteria; order Rhizobiales; family Xanthobacteraceae; genus Pseudolabrys. The sequence goes on from CAWGRN010000022.1 coordinate 180,003, forward strand.
CTCGGGCCGCATACCGAGAACGACGAAACCGTCGTGCGCGTGTTTCTGCCCGATGCCAGCCGCGTGGTGGCGGTCGAGCAAAAGCGGCGAGCGCAAGCTCGAGCGTATCGATCCGGCCGGGCTGTTTGCCGGCACGCTGAACGGCGAGAAGCACTATCGGCTGCGGGCGCGCTTCGGCGACAACGAGGTCGAGCTGGAAGACCCCTATCGGTTTCCGCCGGTGCTGTCCGACTTCGATCTGTATCTGCTCGGCGAAGGCAATCAACTGCGGCTCTACGACAAGCTCGGCGCGCATCCGATGGCGCTGGAAGGCGTCGACGGCGTCGCCTTCGTGGTGTTGGCGCCGAATGCGCAGCGCGTCAGCGTGGTCGGCGATTTCAATTTCTGGGACGGCCGGCGGCACGCCATGCGGGTGCGCGGCAACGGCTATTGGGAAATCTTCGTGCCGGCGCGCGCGCGCCGGCGACAAATACAAATACGAGATCGTTGCGCGCTCCGGCGCGCTGCTGCCGCTGAAGTCCGACCCGGTGGCCTTCGCCGCGGAAGTGCGGCCGCTGACCGCTTCGATCGTGCGTCGACGCCGCGCAAGCTGCCGCGGCCGGCGCCGGCGCGCGACAACATCAACGCGCTCGACCAGCCGATGTCGATCTACGAAGTGCATCTCGGCTCCTGGCGGCGCAAGGGCGAACACGGCGAGCGCTGGCTGACCTACCGGAACTGGCCGAACAACTGCCGGCCTATGCCGCCGACATGGGCTTCACCCATGTCGAATTGCTGCCGGTGTCGGAGCATCCGTTCGACGGCTCGTGGGGCTATCAGCCGACCGGCCTGTTCGCGCCGACCAGCCGCTTCGGCACGCCGGCGGATTTCGCCGTGCTGGTCGACGCCCTGCACAAGGCCGGCCTCGGCGTCTTGCTGGACTGGGTGCCCGGCCATTTCCCCGACGATCCGCACGGGCTGGCGCGGTTCGACGGCACCGGTCTCTACGAGCATGAGAACCCGATGCAGGGGCGCCATCTCGACTGGGGCACGCTGATCTACAATTACGGCCGCGTCGAGGTCGTCAATTTCCTGATGGCCAACGCCCTGTTCTGGCTGGAGCGCTACGGCGTCGACGGCCTGCGCGTCGATGCGGTGGCCTCGATGCTCTATCTCGACTACAGCCGGCCGTCGAATGCCTGGATCCCGAACAAGCATGGCGGGCGCGAGAACATCGACGCCATCGATTTCCTGCGCCGCACCAATACCGAGGTGTTCCGCCAGTTTCCGCACGCCACCACCGCGGCCGAGGAATCGACCGCCTGGCCGCAGGTGTCACGCCCGGTCGACTGGGGCGGGCTTGGCTTCGGCTACAAATGGAACATGGGCTGGATGCACGACACCTTGGACTACATGTCCAAGGATCCGATCTACCGGCGTCATCATCACGGCAAGATCCTGTTCGGCCTGCACTACGCCTTCTCGGAAAATTTCATTCTGCCGCTGTCGCATGACGAAGTCGTGCACGGCAAACACTCGATCCTCGGCCGCATGCCGGGCGATCGAGTGGCAGCGATTCGCCAATTTGCGCGCCTATTACTCCTTCATGTTCGGCCATCCCGGCAAGAAGCTGATGTTCATGGGCTCCGAGTTCGGCCAGGACAACGAATGGAACCACGACGTCAGCCTGCCGTGGCATCTGCTCGAGCGGCCGGAGCACGCCGGCATCCAGCGGCTGGTGCGCGATCTGAACAGGCTTTACCGCGATACGCCGGCGCTGCACGCGCTCGACTGCGACGCGGCCGGCTTCGAATGGCTGGTGACCGACGACGCCGACAACAGCACCTTCGCCTGGCTGCGCAAGGGCACGCGATCCAGCCGACCGCTGCGTCGTCGTGGTCAATTTCACGCCGCAGGTCATTCGCGATTACCGCGTGCGCGTGCCGTTCGCCGGCCAATGGCGCGAAGCGCTCAATTCCGATGCGGCAATCTACGGCGGCAGCAATGTCGGGAACGCCGGAGCGGTCTCCACCGTTGCGACGCCCGACAGCCAGGAGCTTCATATTGTTCGTCCCACCGCTTGCTGCCATCTTTTTCGTTCCTGAGCTCTAACGGCGACATGTTTCCGCCGGCGCGCCGCTATCCGCTCGGCGCGACCTGGGACGGACGCGGCACCAACTTCGCGTTGTTTTCGGCCAACGCGACCAAGGTCGAACTGTGCCTGTTCGACCGCGAAGGCCGGCGCGAAGTCGAGCGCGTCGACGCTGCCGGAGCGCACCGACGACGTCTGGCACACCTATCTCTCGCACGTCTCGCCCGGCCAGCTCTACGGCTATCGCGTGCATGGCCCCTACGCGCCCGAGGCCGGCCATCGGTTCAATGCCAACAAGCTGCTGATCGACCCCTACAGCAAGCAGCTCGGCGGGCAATTCACCTGGAGCGATGCGCATTTCGGCTATCGCGCCGGCACGCAAGCAGCCGATCTGTCGTTCGACCGGCGCGACAATTCGCGCAACATGTACAAATCGGTCGTCGTCGATGCCGCCCATACCTGGGCGCACGAGCGCCGGCCGCAAATGCCGTGGGAAGACACGATCATCTACGAGGCCCATGTCAAAGGCCTGACGCAGCGGCGCGAAGACATCCCCGCGGAAGCGCGCGGCACGTATCGCGGCCTGTCCGAGCCCGGCATGATCGCGCATCTGCGCAAGCTCGGCGTCACCGCGATCGAGCTGCTGCCGATCCATGCCTTTCTCGACGACCGCCATCTGCTCGAGCGCGACCTGAAGCAACTACTGGGGCTACAACACGCTGAGCTTCTTTTCGCCGGAGGCGCGCTACGCCAGCGAGCAATGCAGATCAACGCTTTCCGCTCGACCGTCGCCGCGCTGCATGACGCCGGCATCGAGGTCATTCTCGACGTGGTCTACAACCACACCGCCGAGGGCAATCATCTCGGCGCCGACGCTGTGCTATCGCGGCATCGACAACGCCTCCTATTACTGGCTGATGCCGGACGAGCCGCGCTACTACGACGACTTCACCGGCACCGGCAATTCGCTCAAGCTCGCGCATCCGCGCGTGCTGCAGATGGTGATGGACTCGCTGCGGCATTGGGTCGAGGCCTACCATGTCGACGGCTTCCGCTTCGATCTCGCCAGCACGCTCGGGCGCGGCCCGGCCTTCGACCGCAACGCGCCGTTCTTCGCCGCGGTCCGGCAGGACCCGGTGCTCGCCAACGTCAAAATGATCGCCGAGCCTTGGGATATCGGCGCCGGCGGCTATCAGGTCGGCGGCTTCCCCAACGGCTGGTCGGAATGGAACGACGTCTACCGCAAGACGGTGCGCCGCTTCTGGCGCGGCGACGGCAACCTGATCGGCGATCTGGCCCACGCCGTGACCGCCTCGGCCGCGCAATTCCAGCACGACGGCCGCGGCCCGCGCAGCAGCATCAACCACGTCACCGTGCACGACGGCTTCACGCTGGCCGATCTCGTCAGCTACGAAAACAAACACAACGAAGCCAATGGCGAGGACAACCGCGACGGCTCGGACGACAACGTCAGCACCAATTGCGGCGTCGAAGGTCCGACCGACGATCCGGCGATCCTGGCGCTGCGGCGGCGGCTGCGCTGCAACCAGCTCGCCTGCCTGTTTCTGGCGCAAGGCGTGCCGCTGCTGCTCGCCGGCGACGAGGTCGGCAACAGCCAGGGCGGCAACAACAACGCCTATTGCCAGGACAACGAGATCGGCTGGATCGACTGGTCGGCGCTCGGCAGCGACGACGATCTCACCGCGTTCGTCGGCGAATTGACCCGGCTGCGGCAGCGCTTTCCGCAGATCAAGCCGCACCGCTGGCTGGAAGGCAAGAAGGCCGACGGCTCCTATGACGTGAAATGGCTCACGCCCGGCGCCGCCGAGATGTCGGAAGACGACTGGAATTTCCCGGACGGCCGCTTTCTGTCCTACGTCCTCGCGGCACCGCCATCGGGCGGCGCACCGCTTTTCATCGTTCTCAACGGGGCCGAAGAGGACGTCGACATCACGTTTCCGGAATGGCCAGGCGACCGGCCGCTGGCAGAACGTGCTCGACACCTCGAATGGCGATCCGCATGCCGATGCGCTCGCGCCCGGCGCCCATTGGACCGCGCGGGCGAAATCCGTGCTTGGCTTTCGCGGGCCAGCCGTGACCGCAATGACCCGCTTCGGGCCGGATTTAATTTCAATGCGCCCTGCCCCATTTACTCCGGACCGGCCGCTGCACTAGTGTCGCGCTCCCTTTCTTTCGCTCCGGAGCCGCCGATGCAATCCCCGAAGGCCTTCACCCTTGCCGCGCACGGCGCCAACATGCCGGCGATCGGCTACGGCACCATGGAACTGCCGGACCGTCCGGCCGAGCTGGTGGCCGCCGCGATCGCGTGCGGCTACCGCGCCATCGACACGGCGCGCAAATACGGCACCGAAGCCCGTGTCGGCGAGGGCATCCGCGCCAGCGGCATCGCGCGCGGCGAATTGTTCGTCACCACCAAGGTTACGGAAGAAAACGCCCGCGAGGCGGATTTCTTGAACTCGGCCGAGACCAGCTTGAAGACACTCGGCCTCGACTATGTCGACCTGCTGCTGGTCCACTGGCCGCAACCGAAGGTGCCGTTTGCCGAGACGCTCGGCGCGCTCGCCAAGGCAAAACGCAGCGGGCTGACGCGCCACATCGGCGTGTCGAACTTTACCATCGCCATGCTCGACGAGGCGGTGCAGGTCTGCCCCGAGCCGCTGGTCACCAATCAGATCGAGTACCACGCCTATCTGCCGCAGGACCGCATGATCGCTGCGCTCAAGCGTCACGGCATGATCCTCACCGCCTATTGCCCGGTCGCGCGCGGCGAGCTGCTGGTCGATCCCGTCATCGAAGACATCGCCAAGGCGCACGGCAAGACCGCCGCACAGATCGCGCTGCGCTGGCTGATCCAGCAGCCGATGGTCGCCGCGGTGCCGCGCGCGCTCACCGAAGCGCATATCGCGCAGAACCTCGACGTATTCGATTTTGCGCTGACCGACGCGGAGATGAAGAGAATTTCCGCGCTGCGCAGCCGCAAGCTGCGCATCGCCAATCCGCCACAACGGGCGCCCAAATGGGACGTCGAGGACGTGGAGATGGTCGTCTAGAGGCGCACTGGCTGCAACGGGTGCCGCGGCATCGATGGTTCTACAAGAACGGTTCCGCTCGCTTGATCAGTTCATCGAGCCCCGGCTCGTTCGGATTGCGCGGCTTGCCAGGGTGAATGATCGAGACCTGACAACTCTCCGCGGCTTCCACAAGCTGGCGGTAGGTTCCGGCATCCGGATTGATTATCGATGCCTGTTTGTTGGCGTCATAACCGAACATTTTGTCGTTGAGCAATGTGCATTCGTTGCAACTCGTGCAGCGCGCCGTCTCGATATAGGGATCGTCCGACGGTTTCTCGGGCGCCGCTTCGACAGCGGCGGGCGTGACAGCCGCGGCCGGCACAGCCGCTACTTCGGCCGGCGCAGCGACCGCAGCGCTGGCCTGCCTTGCCCGCGGGCGCGGCCACCGCAGCCGCTTGCTCCGCCCAGGCTTTGCGCTCCTGTTCAACCAGGATCGCCGCGTGTGAATTGTGAATTCCGCCAAGCTCCTGCAAGCTGCGCCATGCCTCGACGCAACGACGCGCCTCCCGCACCAGTCTGTCATTGACGATCACTTTTTGCAGGCGATTGTCGCGGTCGACCATCAAGAGGCACGGCACCTTTTCGGATAGACCCTTTGGATTGGGGACCAGAAATTCGGATACCGGCAGCAAATCGGCGGTCCATTTTTCCCGCGGCACCTTGGCCAAATACTTGGCGCAACGCGGGTCGCAGGCGGCGAAGTCGACAAGCGTGAAGGCAAGCGTTTCCGATACGAGCTGCTGTTCCGCATCCTCATAGTCGAGGCGCTGCAACGGCCAATCGAGATCGAGTTGCGAATTGGCGTAAAGCGAGAACCGCGATGCCCAGTCCGCATCCGGCCGACGGATCGTAGGTGAAGGCTGGGAAAGCCCGGGATTCCGCGGCAGCGGCGGCCGTCAGGTAGGGCGGCATGCCGGATCTCATTGGCGCCGGAGAAGACGCTGAACAATGCCGGCCCGCGATAGGCCAGCCCGCGCCGAACCTGCTCGCGCAGATGGAATAGAGATGAGCTGCTCGACTGCAACACATAGTACGCGCCAAATCCAATCGCAGCGCTCGTGAGTTGCCTGCCGCGAAGCCCCGCAATCAGATAGTCGTCACCGATCGGCGATTGCTCGAGCAGATCGTCGGTCTGCACCACAACTTTTGCCGGCATGCCGGCGACGAAAGCCTGCAGGATCAAATCGCTTTCCGCCGCCTGGAGGTCGGCCGCGCGCAGGCAAATCAGATAATCCGGGAATGCGGCGATGTCGTCTGGATCGAGGCCATTGTCGCCGAATTCCGCGAAGAAGGCATCATGACGCGCTTCGCTGTATTCGCCATCGGTTTCGAGTTTGGCAATTGCGATTGCCTTGGCCAGCTCGGTCAGCTTCGGCAGCCGCTCGCGGTACGCGGCGACTGCATCGGAGCAGGATTCGAAGACGAAAGAATATGGCTCCGCGACGCCGATCCATTTGTCGCTTTCAGTCGCCGGCGGAAAGAAGCGTTGCGACCTGAGCACCGAAAGCAGCCCGCGCACCCGCTGGCGGCGGCTTTCCGGCATCGGCACATTGACCGAGGCCGCGGTAAGCATGCGGGACATCGCGGCGAAATCGAAAGCGTCCCGATGCACCGAGCCGATCGAGGCCTGCAGTCTGTCCGCGCTCATCCCTTCCTTCGAGTGGCCGAAATCCGCGCTCAGGATGTCGGACAGTTTCATGACCAGCTTGTTGATATCGGCGCGGAATTTCTGTGCCTTCTGGTCCTGCAAGGCCTGCCAGGCGTGCTGAAACAGCACGAAACGGCATCGCCTTGTCGCAGTCGACGACGTCACCGTCGGTCTTCAGCGCGGCCCGCAGCCGTTTCAGGCTATCCTGCAACAGCCCGTCGGCTTTCGTCGCCAGGCGGGCGGCGCCTTTGTCGCAAAGCTCGGACAGCGATCCGGTCACACCTTCCGCCACCAGTTTGCGGATTTCCCGCTCGAGCCGAAGACCATGTTTCGTCACCCGATCTGCGTCAGTGCCCGCGGCGATGGCCTTCAGCGCGCCGTCAAAGATTGCCGACAGCGACTGGACCGATTGCCCGTCGGCGCCGGCGCTAACGAGCACCAGCGGAAAATCGTAGCGAAGCGCCGTGAGATCCCGATATCCGGCGAGAATGGCGGGATGCAGGTCGCTCTGGGCAAGCGCTATCGGCTTCGCCCTGGGGCATTCGCCCCGTGAGATGAAACGCGATGTGCGCCTGAAGTTCTACTTGCATGCTGAAATCGCCTTAGTCGTTTTCGTCTGCACCCGCCGGACCTCAGGCGTTTGGTTGCACCGTGGCGTCCGCGTCCTGCGGCCAGACCGTAAATTTATCGAGCTCCGCTTCGAAACCCGCTTTGACGTATCGCGTCGACCGCTGCTGCCCGGCATTGCGCAGCTCTTCGTAAACCGGGACTTCCGGATTGTGATAAAGGATGCCGACAGGTATCGGGTCATGGTCCGAGGCGATCTCGCGCGCCCGGTGGATGTCCGACGGATCGTGCTGCTCCTGGTTCTTGTAGACCTTGGACAGGTTCGCGCTGAGCTTCAGACCTTTTTCGTGCGTTAGCAGCCTGGTCTTCATCGGATCGTTCATGAACGGCTCGAACATGTCCGGCAGCCATTCGGGGCAGCGCTGCAGAATGCGGACGAACGAGAGGCCCTTGTGGTGGTACGCGGCGCGAGATGATGTCGTAGAGCACTTCCGGTATCCAATCGACCGCTTGCGCGACGAAGGAAACGTTCTGAACGCCGAGCGTCACAGTCAACGGATTGAGGCCTTCCAGATAGGCGCCGCGCGGCGTGGTGTTGCTCTTCAGTCCGCGCGGAGAGGTCGGCGATGCCTGCTTTTTGGTCAAACCGTAGATCTGGTTGTCGTGCAGCATCACCGTCATGTTCATGTTGTAGCGGATGGCGTGAATCCAATGCGCCGCGCCGATGCTGCAGCAGTCGCCGTCGCCGGTATTGACGAAGACGTTCAGATCCGGCCGCGCCATCTTGACGCCTTCGGCAACCGGCAGCGCGCGGCCATGGATTCCGTGGAATCCGTAGGTCTTCATGTAATGCGGGAAACGGCTGGAGCAGCCGATCCCTGAGACAAACATGGTCTTCTCGGGCCGCAGATCCTCGTCGCGGCACAGCCGCTGCACCGCCGCCAGAATGGCGTTGTCGCCGCAGCCGGTGCACCAGCGCGGCACGCCGCTCTGATAATCCTCGAGCTCGTGATGCTGGTCGTGCAGCCGCAAGAGGCATTCGGTGGCATGAATGGTCATGGTCGTGCCTCTTATTTCTGCTTCAGTTTTTCGAGGATGACGCGCTGGATCGTGGATTCGGCTTGATCGGCTGGCCGCGCACTTCGCTCCAGCAATCGACGTCGATGAGGTAACGCGAGCGCAGCAGCATCGCGAGCGCCGAATAGCGGCGATTGCTCTCGTCGATGATTTCGTCGTTCGGATCGTCGCTCCAATTGCCCTCGATCGTGATGACTTTCTTGAAGCGCTGCATGATCTCTTTGATTCCCGGCGCCATCGGCTGCAGGAAGGTGAGATGCAGCGACGACACCTTGCGGCCTTCGGCGCGAAGGTTCGTCACGGCTTCCTCGATAGCACCCTTGGTGCTGCCCCAGCCGATGACCAGAAGATCGCCCTTGTCGCCGCCGAACACCGGCGGCGTTTTGAGGGTCCGCTGCAGCGCGGCGAGCTTGTGGCTGCGCGCGCGAATACCCGTTTCGTTGCTGTCCGGGTCATAGGCAACGTGGCTCAGACGGTCATGCGCAAGCCCGGTCAAGGTGTGCATGCCGCCGGGCTGCCCCGGAATGAAGCGGCGCGCCAATCCGGTCGTCGGATTCCAGTCGTAGGGCTTGAGCCCTTCCGGGATTTCGCTCTGATCGATCGGCGGCGCCAGCCAGGCTCTCGCTGAATTGCGGCCGCGGGAACGGCTGCTGCGACGAGGCCAAGCTCGTGTCGGAGAGGACGACCACCACCATGTTGAAGGTCTCGGCGATCTTGCGTGCGGTGATCACCGAATAGAAACAGTCCTCGATCGTGCCCGGCGCGATCACCACCTTGGGCGCGTCGCCGTGGCTGCCGAAGATCGCCGTCATCATATCGCCCTGCTCGACCTTGGTCGGCTGGCCGGTGCTGGGGCCGCCACGTTGCACATTGATGACGACGAGCGGGATTTCGCCCATCACCGCAAGTCCGATTCCTTCCTGCTTGAGCGAATAGCCGGGTCCGGAGGTGACGGTGACGGCGCATTTGCCGGCATAGGAGGCGCCGATCGCGAAGGTGCAGGCCGCAATCTCGTCCTCGGCCTGATGGACGATGCCGCCGACCTTCTCGAACACGCTGCTCAAATAATGCGAGACCGACGTGGCCGGCGTGATCGGGTACATCGCGCAAATTTCCATGCCGGAAGCGAGCACGCCGAGCGCCAGCGCGGTGTTGCCGTCGATCACGATTTGCGGCTCGGTGCTGCGCGTCGCCGGGATGCAGTACTTGAAGTCGAGATTCTTCTCGGCCCAGTCATAGCCCGCGTTCAGCAGTTTCACGTTCGATTCGATAACGCTGGCGTCTTTCTTGCCGAATATGCGGGCAATCTGATCGCGCCCGAGCTGCAGGTCGAAGCTGTAAATATTGCAGAGCATTCCCAATGCGAACATGTTCTTGCCGCGCTTGGCATCGGCGACGATCAAACGGCACTCGCGCTCCATCGGAATTTCGATGACCCGGTAGCCGGCTTTCACGAGTTGGTCGTAGGTCTCGACATAGGAGGCGACGATTTTCGGGTCCCTGCTCTCGCGCCACATGCTTTCCAGCAGAATGGTGCAGTCCGGCTTGAGTTCGCCGGTGCGGACGCGGCCAAGCAGGACCTGCTCGTTGAAGGCGATCACCAGGTCGGTTTCGTTGCCGCCATTGCTGACATGGCCCGAGCCCAGACGAATGCGATTTCCGCTGCCGCCGGCGACGCTGCGGGCGGGCGGGCGGATTTCCGCGGGGATGATCTCGACGGTCCAGACGCCATTGCCCATCCGTGCGGCGATCGCCCCGAGCGACTGGCCGCAGCGCTGCGCGCCCTCGCCGGAATCGCTGATGATCTCGACGATATGCTCGCTCAACGTCACCGCCGTCTTCCCGCTGGGAGCGGGCTGCGCGGCCTTGGTCGCGCGGGGGCGAGGCTTTACTGCCAGTTCGGCCATGATCTCGTTCATATTGCTACCTTAGGCGGCGCGAATTCGCGCGTAGTTGCGCTCACGAAGATCGATCCCAAAGAACGTGCCGGCGGCGGATTTGCCGGCGTCATCGTCGCTGGAATCACGAATTCTCAAATAGTTCTTGATGCTGCGCGCAGCCTTGCGGCCGGCGCCCATCGCTTCGATGACGGTCGCGGCGCCGGTGACGATGTCGCCGCCGGCAAACACGCCCGCCATTGACGTCGCCAGGGTTTCGTCGGTCGCGATATAGCCGCGCTTGTTGAGGCGAAGATGCGAGGTCTGACCGATGATCGGATTGGCGTTTGTTCCGATCGCGAACACGATCTGATCGGTCTCGAATTCGTACTCGCTGCCGGGCACCGCAACCGGCCGGCGCCGCCCGGAATCGTCCGGCTCGCCGAGCTCCATGCGAATGCAACGCATGGCGCGGACATTGCCCTTGCCGTCGTCGAGAATTTCAACCGGAGCGGTGAGCCAATTGAATTCGACGCCCTCCTCCTCGGCGTGATGCACTTCTTCGGCGCGCGCCGGGCACTCCGCCCGCGACCGGCGGTAGATGCAGTACACTTTTTCGGCGCCCAGCCGCAGGCTGACGCGCATCGCGTCCATGGCCGTATTGCCGGCGCCGATCACGGCGACGCGATTGCCGAGCGGAAGCGGCGTGTCGAAATTCGGGAATTCCTTCGCCCGCATCAAATTGCAGCGGGTCAGCAACTCGTTGGCGGAAAGCACGCCGTTGAGCGTGTCGCCGGGGATACCGAGCATCGAGGGATAGCCGGCGCCGGTGCCGATGAAGACGGCATCGAAGCCAAGTTCGTCGCGCATCTGTTCAATGGTGAACAGGCGGCCAACCAGCGTATTGCATTCGAACTTGACGCCGAGCTTGCGCAGATTCTCGATTTCCGCATCGACCACCGAATTGGGTAGCCGGAAATCGGGGATGCCATATTTGAGCACGCCGCCGGCCTGGTGGAAGGCCTCGAAAACGGTCACGTCACATCCGGCTTTGGCCATATCCGCCGCACACGCCATTCCGGCAGGCCCCGAACCGACGATCCCGATCTTGAAGCCGCTCGGCTCCATATGCGGAACGTTGCTCCACTGTTCCTTGATGGCGTAGTCGCCGACCCAGCGTTCGAGGCGGCCGATCGCTACCGGTTCGAGCGTCTCGCCGACCACGCAGACGCCTTCGCATTGCGTCTCTTGCGGGCAGACGCGGCCGCACACCGCCGCCAAGAGATTGCTCGCGGTGATGACGTCATAGGCGCCGCGGTAATCCTTCGCGCTGATCGCCTCGATGAATTTCGGAATATTGATATTGACCGGACAACCCGCGACGCAGGCCGGGTCTGGGCACAAAAGGCAGCGCTCCGATTCGTTGAGCGCCTCTTCCAGCGTGTAGCCGCAATTGACCTCGGTGAAATTCTTTACCCGCACCTGCGGATCCTGTTCGCGCACAGGAGTCCGTTTTTGAGGAATGCTGCGGATCGTTTTTTTCTTCTTGGCCATTGCGAAAATCCAGATTGTAAATCCCGCGTGACTAAATCACCTGTGTAGTGATCGACCGAACCCGGGCCGATCGTCGCTGGCGGCCCATGCTATCCCCCCAGCGCTTCCTCGAACGGATCGGGCAAGGTCAATGCTGCATCGGCGGCATCGCCGGCCTGCAACACGCGAGGAGTCTGCTTCATCATTCGGCAGTTTTCGGACCAACGATCCAGCGCGGTTTTTTCCTCTTCGGCGTAGCGCCGCAGCCGCATCATCAGATCGCCGAAGTCGACTTTGTGCCCGTCGAAATCGGGACCGTCGACGCAGGCAAACTTAATTTCATCGCCGATTTTGACCCGGCAGCCGCCGCACATCCCGGTGCCGTCGACCATGATCGGGTTGAGGCTGACGACCGTCTTGATCCCATGCGGGCGCGTGGTCTCGGCGCAGGCCTTCATCATGATGGGCGGGCCAATCGCCACGACCTCGTCGATATTGCTGTGTCCGGCGATGGCCAGTTTGATGCCGTCGCTGACGAAGCCCTTCATGCCGGCGGAACCGTCATCGGTGCATAGGATCAACTCGTCGCAGCAGTCCCGGAACTTCTGCTCCCAGAACACCAGATTTTTGGTGCGAAATCCGAGAATGCCGATCACATAGGCGCCATTCTCTTTAAATCCGCGCGCCTGCGGGTAGATGGGCGCAACGCCCAATCCGCCGCCGACGCAGACGACTTTTTTCTTTCCGGCAAGCGGGCTCGGCACCCCCATCGGTCCGACGACGCCATAGAGCGAAGTCCCGACCTGACAGAGCTGCTGCATCTCCTTGGTCGACTTGCCCACCGCCTGGACGACCAGGGTCACTGTGCCCGCTTTCCGGTCGAAGTCCGCGATGGTCAGCGGGATGCGCTCACCGGTTTCATGCGTCATCACGATGACGAATTGACCCGGCCGCGCGGCTTTCGCCATCAACGGGTGATGAAAGACCAAGGAATAGGTCACATCGGAAAAATCTTCACGGGCCAGAATCCTGAACCCTGCGCCGGGATTTGCTTCCATCATCGATTCGGCCCGCGAACGAGATTTGCAAATAAGACGATTGAATACTCGTCGATCGGTCAGGTGAGTGTTTTGATTTAGCGCAAAGACCGAAGCCGAATTGGCATTAATCTTTCGGCTAACGGCATGGGAATCACGTGGTCGAGATTGATCGATGTCAAAAATCGTTTTGATCCTGCTCGAAGAACATCGAAACATCGATAAGCTGCTCCTTGTTTTGGAGCAGGAATTGGAAGTTTTCGATCGCAGCAAAGGGCCCGATTACGAAATCATGCAGGCTGTGATCCAATATTTCCAGGATTACCCCGAAAACTGCCATCATCCGAAAGAAGATATGGTTTTCGAAAAGCTGAAACTGCGCGATCCCGCTACAGCCACACGTATCGGCGAGACTGAAACCGAGCATCAAGTCGAGGCAGACCGCGTGCGCCGTTTTGCGCAGGCAGTCGACGACATCTTGGCGGGCCGGGAATTTCTCCGGCAAGATTTCCATAAGATCGTGCGCGACTTCATCGAGCATCAGCGCCAACACATGGATAAGGAAGAGCGCCTGCTATTTCCCGCGGCCATCAAGAGCCTACGGCCGGAAGATTGGGCCGACATCGATGCGCGATTGAACGATGTGAAAGATCCATTGTTCAGCGGCGCAATTGAAACCAAATTTCATGCCCTGGAACGGACGATCTTGCGCTGGGAGCGTGAGACCGAGACAACACGCATTCAAAATTAGACCGTAGAGCCACCGCGCGGACGTCACAGCAATAAGAACGGCCGCAATTGGTGGGTCTCCCGCGCGCCCCGATAAAAATTCTATGCGGCTCGCAGGCGCGGTCTGGCTTGAAAACGCAAGTCGTTTCTTTGCAGCCCACCGGCAATTGTATAGCAAAAATATACTTCGGCCGACCGGCCGCGCCGGGCGCGGGCGCCCTCTCTTCGCCTAAACAATTGTAATCACAAAGAAACAAGCCGTTGGCCAGGCCGTGGCACGACGCTTGCTCAATAGTGAGCAAGAGCCAGTGACTTTAGGCAAGGTGGCGAAGATGAGCGAAAAAAACAGAATTCTCATCGTCGATGACGACGAAGTGGTGCGCTGGAGCTACCTGCGCTCGCTGCAGAGCACCTCCCGCGATGTTGCGGCCGCCAGCGATGGCGAACAGGCGCTGCAAACGATGGAGCAGAACCCTTTCGACGTGGTGCTGCTCGATATCCGCATGCCCGGCCAGGATGGCCTGTCGGTGCTGCGCACCATCAAGCAGAAATGGCCCGATAGCGAAGTGGTGATCATCACCGGCTATCCGACCGTGGATAGCGCCAAGGAAGCCGTCCGACTCGGCGCTTACGACTACGTCGCCAAGCCGGTGGGCCCGCAGGACGTGATCAACGTCGCCGACGCCGCCATGACGAGAAAACAGTGGGCCCTGCGGCGCATGCCGGAAGCATCGGATGCAGAAAGCGGCAGCTGCGCAGCCTGAGGACACAGACAGACGCAATCAAGCTGAAACACAACACCAAAGAATGTTCAAATAGGAGAAGACCATGACCGCATCACGCAAAGTACTTGTCGTCGACGACGATCCGGCCGTCCGCAAGAGCATCGACCGGGTTCTCTCGGGCAAAGGTTACGCCGTCATAACCGCCGAGAACGGCGAAGAAGCAATGCGCAAGCTGAACGAGGAAAAATACGACCTCGTCTACACCGACATCCGCATGCCTGGAATGAGCGGGCTTGAGGTGGCCGAACAGGTCAAGGCGCAACGGCCGTGGACCCCGGTGGTCATCATCACCGGCTACGGCACCGAAGCTGCGGAAGCCCGCGCCAAAGCCGCTGGTGTCTCAGGCTTCGTGCACAAACCGCTGTCTCCTGAGATGATCGAAGGCAGTGCGCGCGACGCCCTGGCAGCGCCCGCAGTCGCCGCGGACGTGGTGGTTTTGCCGGTCGCCGGGAAAGCGCCCGTAGCCGAGACCGGCTCCGCACTCAGCGCACTGAAGAATATTGCGCTGTTCTTCGCCGCGCCCTTCATTGGCCTGGCCTACATCGTCGCGCTTCCCATCGTCGGCCTCGGCTTTTTTGCAATGTTGGCGGTGCGCGCCGCGAGCAAGTCCGAAACCGTTAGGTCGGTCACCCGGACGCTGAGGCACCTCGGAATGTTCATTGCCGGTCCATTCCTCGGCTTGGCCGCCGTCGTGTTTTTCCCCTTCATCGGCTTGGCTTTGCTGATGTGGATGGCAGGCAAGGCGGCTGTGGCGCGGGCCAAAAATTGATTGCGGATGGCCAACTGGGGCTTCGCCCACTCCATGGGCGAAGCCTGAGCCGGGGGACTTCCCCCGGCTTTTTTTAGGGCCGGCGCTCATGCGGGTTTTGACGCGAGCGCCGGCCGTATAGCAAAAATGTGCGCTGCAATAACAACTCAAGCCATTGATACTATTAGATATTTATCGTTGGCGCCGCCGATTTGTATAAGAAAAATATACTTTACCGCCTTCCTAGCCGACACAAATACACGTGATTTGCATCGCAAATAGACGCTAAGTATTTGAAATACAAACAGAATTATAGATCGTGCGGAAGCCTGGCACAGCCCTTGCGATGTATGAATCGAGAAAAACAAAAGCCTCGCTGACGAGGCAAAAAAATAGGAGCGAGCCATGACCGCAGTCCGCAAAATCCTGATCACCGAAGAACCCGTCGTCGCCGTCAAGGTTGCCCGGGCACCAGCCGCCAAGCTTTACATCGTGACCGACAATGCGCCGGCGGAAGTCCGCGCAACGGCCACCGAGGCAGCGGGCAACGCGCTGAAGAATGTTCTCCTCTTCTTCGCCGCGCCGTTCATTGGATTGGCCTATATCGTCGCGCTGCCAATCGTCGGGTTCGGTTTCTTGGCGGTGCTGGCGGTGCGCGCCGCGACCAAGTTCAAAGCGGTGAAATTGGCCGGCCTCGCGTTGAAGAATGTCGGGATGGTGGTTGCCGCCCCGGTGCTCGGATTAGCCTTCGTCGTGCTCTTCCCGCTCGTGGGATTGGCCGGACTGGCCTGGGTCGGTGGCCGCGCAATGGTTGGAGCCGGCGCGCGATAACTGAGCTAGATCAATGAAAACCTCGCGAATGTGCGGCACAGTGACAATGGTAGAATGAACACCCGGGGGGTTGCAGGACCCCCCGGATGCCTTTGAAAGCGAGGGTGCCATGGGGGCAATGATGAAGAGCGACAGCACCCTGCGTAATATTCCACATGCACGTCTAGGCAATAGCTTCGCGGTCGCTGCGGTCGCGGCTGCTATTTTCCTGTCGCCTGCCGCCCTGACGCGCGCATTCGCGGCCGAACCAGCACCCGCGGCGGCCGGTAAAGCGCTCTCGGCGGCCGATCAGAATTGTCTTGGCTGTCACGGCTTTGCCGGCATGGAGAAGAAGCTGGCGAACGGCGACACCCTGAAGCTGCATGTGCCGGCCGATCTATTCGCCAAGTCCGTCCATAGCCCGAACACCTGCGCCAGCTGTCACGCCGACATCGACCCTGCCGCGCATCCGCCGAGCAAAAAGGACATCAAGAGCGCGCGCAGCTACTCGATCGCTGCGACTGAGGCCTGCAAGGGCTGTCATGACGACAAGTTCAAGCAATGGGAGACCAGCGTTCACGCCGCGCTTGTCCGCCAGGGCAATCCGGGGGCGCCGATCTGCACCGACTGTCACAACCCGCACGCGGTTATCAAGGGTGCAGCCGCCAAGATCGACGACGTTCCCTGCAAGAGCTGCCACACGGCAATCTTCTCCGCCTATAGCGGCAGCGTCCACGCAATATCCCGACGCAATTCAGCTGACAGCTATGCGCCAATCTGCTCCGGCTGCCACAGCGCCCACGATGTGAAGCCTACCTCGCTCGGCGCGGGCCCGACGGCAGCCTGTATCGGCTGCCACGCCGGCGTGCTGGAAGCGCACCAGAAATGGCTGCCCAACGCCGCCTTGCATTTCGAGGTCGTATCCTGCCCGGTCTGCCACGCACCCGGAGCGCAACGCAAAGTCGATCTCATGCTGATCGACAGCCACGCGAATCCGAGAGGAACCGAACAAATCGGCGTGCCGTTGTTCGAAGCCAGCACGCGTTCAGATGGCAAAGGGATTAACGCCCAGACGCTATGGAACTTGCTGCAAACACTCAATCGCGGGGACGTCGCCGGCAAAACCATCTTGCGCGGCCGTCTGACGGTCAGCACGGGTCCGCAGGCGCATCAGCTCGCCGACAAGAGTAAGGCACTCAGCGACTGCAAGACCTGCCATCGCGAGGGATCGGAAGCGTTTCAGAGCGTGACCATCTCGCTCATCGGGCCGGACGGCCGACGCGTGGGTTACGGTGCAAATGCCGATGTGCTGAACTCGGCGATCTCGCTCGAACTCGGTCAGCGGCTTCTATGCCATCGGCGGCACCAGGATCAAACTTCTGGATATCCTGCTCGTGCTTGCCATCTTCGGCGGCCTGAGCATTGCCGCCGGCCACGTCTTCCTAGGCTGGATGTTCAAGCGTTTCGGCCTCTATCAGCCGCATAACGGGCATGGCCAACCGCCGGCCGGCGGCGACGATACGCCAAAGCCGGCGGCCTGACGGCGCGAGCGAGGGAAAAGGAACTGCATCATGCAACTCTACATCCACCCGCTGCCGGTCCGCATCTGGCACTGGACCAATGCGCTGGGTTTCGTCCTGATGATCCTGTCGGGAATGCAGATTCGCTATGTCGGGCTGATCGACGTGGTGTCGTTCCACACCGCGGTCACCATCCACAACTTCGTCGGCTTCGTACTGATCGCCAATTTCTTCCTGTGGCTGGTGTTCTACATCACGTCCGACCGCGTCAGGGCCTATCATTCCGAGTTGAACCTCAAGAAGCATTTCATCGGCAGCTACCGGCAGGCCTATTTCTACGCCTTCGGCATTTTCCGCGGCGATCCCAATCCGTTCACGCCGACCATCTACCGCAAGTTCAACCCGCTACAGAGCATGATCTACCAGGTCATCATGATGCTGCTGTTCCCGATTCAAATCTACACCGGCATCCTGCTGTGGGACGTGAAACGTTTCGCCGCGCAGGTCGATTTCCTCGGTGGCGTTCGCGTGATCGACACGGTGCACGTGCTGATCTTCATCGCCTTCGTGTTCTACATCCTGGTCCACGTCTATCTCGGCACGCTCGGCCACACCCGCACGGCACATTTCAAGGCCATGATGACCGGCTACGAAGATACGGAAGATGAACATGCCGAGCCCAAGCCCGACGCCCCGACCGCCTGATCAGCGCATGCGGGCGCATGGGCCGGTGAGCCCCGCAGGATAAAAGCGCCGCTTACGACGCGTCCGGAACTTCGCCGCCGTCGTGTTCGGTGTCGCGCACCCGGATCGTGTATTTCTTCATCAGCGCCTGGAAATTCGGGCGTTGCATTCCGGTTTCCTCGGCGCTTTTGGTCACGTTCCATTCGTTGCGTTTGAGCGCCTCGAGCACGAACTGCTTCTCGATTTCCTCAACCGACTTCTCGCGCGCGGCTTTCTTGACCCGTTTAAGTTCGTCACCGGTTCTCGGCACCGCAAGGTCGGCCTGCGACTGCGACGGATCGAGGATGTTGATCAGGTGGGCCTGACGGATGATGTTGTCGCTGGTCAGGATCGCTGCCCGGTGTATGACATTCTCCAGTTCGCGCACGTTGCCCGGCCAGCCGTAGTTGACGAGCGCGCTCATCGCGCCTTCGGAAATGTCGGTGACCTTCTTGCCCAATTCCGTGCTGAACACTTTGAGGAAATGGTAGGCGAGCGCCGGAATGTCGTCTTTGCGCTCGCGTAACGCCGGGGCGTGGATCGGAAAGATATTGATCCGGTAATAGAGATCGTCACGGAACGTGCCGGCGGCCACCATGGCCTTGAGATCCTTGTTGGTGGCGGTGACCAGCCGGAAATTGGCAATCAGCGTTCGGGTGTCGCCGACCGCCCTGTATTCCCGTTCCTGCAGAACGCGCAGCAGCTTGGCCTGGATCGACATCGAGATATTGCCGATCTCGTCGAGAAACAACGTGCCGCTGCCGGCAACTTCGAACATGCCTTTCTTGTTCACGACCGCACTGGTGAAAGCGCCTTTGACGTGACCGAACAGCTCGCTTTCCAGCAGGTTTTCGCTCAGGGCATTGCAGTCAACCGGAACGAAAGGCTTGTCCTTGCGCAAGCTGTTGTAATGAATCGCGCGGGCGATCAGCTCCTTGCCGGTACCGCTTTCACCGGTGACCATGACGGTCGAACTGGTGGGCGCGCACTGCGCGACGAGCCGATAGACGGCCTGCATCTGGGAGCTCAAGCCGACGATGTTCTCGAAACGATATTTCGAGCAGACCTCGCTCTTGAGGTCGAGATTCTCCCGCAGCAGCAGCCGACGCTCCAGCGCGCGCTGCACCACCAGTTTCAGTTCGTCCGGCTCGAAAGGCTTCGAGATATAATCGAAGGCGCCGAGCTTCATGGCCTGTACCGCAGTGTCGATCTGCGAAAGCCCCGTGATCATGATGATGTCTACATTGGGATGGGTCTCCTTGACCCGGCGCAGGACTTCGAGGCCGTCCATGTTGGGCATCATGATATCCAGGATCATCACGTCGTACGGATTTTCCTCGATCTTGCGCAGCGCCTCGCGACCATCCTGCACGGCCTCGACCTGGTAGTCGCCGCCAAGAATTCGCGAGCAGCTTCTGATGACGATGTCCTCGTCGTCGACGACCAGAATTCGCGCGTTCATTGAACGCTCCCGCTGGCTTTGGTCTCAAGCCCGGCAACCGGCGGCGCCAGCGGCAGAAAGACGCGGAACGTCGATCCCTCGCCGACCTTGCTTTCCACTTCGATGAGGCCGCCATGGGCTTCGACGATGCCGTGACTGACGGAAAGTCCCAATCCGGTTCCCTTTCCCACTTCTTTGGAGGTGAAAAACGGATCGAATATCCGCCGCAGGTTCGCTTCCGGAATGCCGCAGCCGGTATCGACGATCGATATTGCCACCATCTGCTTGGGCTCGGCAGCCGGCGCCCGCGGATCCAGCGCTCGGCGGGTGCTGACGGTGATGCTTCCTTTTTCCTCAACCGCGTGCTGGGCGTTGACAAGCATGTTCATGATCACCTGCTTGATTTGATCGGCGTCGATCCAGATCGGCGGCAGCGTCCGGTCGAGGTCCACGGTAATGTCGATGTCGCGCAGATGCGCGGGTTGCTCGACGATCCGCACCGTATCGTCGATAACCTGATTGAGGTCGGTGAACTTCTTCTCCGGTAACTTTTCACGGGCAAAGTCGAGCAGCCGCTTGATGATCGCGGCGCACCTCTTGGTTTCCCGGATGACCAGATCCATGTCCTCGGCATCCATGCTCTTGTCCGGCATTTTATCCCGCAACAGATGCGAAAAGGTCAGGATACCGGTCAAGGGATTGTTCAATTCGTGGGCGACGCCCGAGGCCAGCAATCCGACCGAGGCGAGCTTTTCGCCGCGCATGGTTTCTGCCTGAGCGCGCCGCAGCTCCTGCGTCCGGCTTTCCACTTTTTGCTCGAGCGTATGGGCCCAATCGCGCAGTTGCGCCCGCGAATTGCGCAGTGCGTCGGTCATGCCGTTAAAAAGCGAGGCAAGTCTGCCGAATTCGTCGGCGCTGCGCACCGGAATCGGCTGGTCCAGATTGCCGGTGGAGAGTCGCTGCGCGCCGCTTTCGAGATCGCGCAGCGGCAGGTAGACCATACGATGCACGAAGAGTCCGACCGATAGCGAAGCGATCAGGACGAAGGTCAAAGATACGCCGGCAATCCCGAGCGTACTGGCTTGCAATTTGTTATTGACCTCATCGAGCGGATACATGATGTCGAGCACGCCGAGGACGGACGTTTCCTTGGCATGCTGATGGCAGGCGGCGTTGTAGCAGGACGGCTCGTTACGAATGACTTCCATGCTGCCGAGCATCAATTTTCCGTCGGCGTTTTTGAACGTCCAGGTTCGCTCGGTCTTGGGAACTTGTTCGAGCGGCTTTTCGCTTTGATGACAATGCGAGCAAGCCTCGGCGTTGCGGTCCACCCACTGACCGATTTCGGCCGCATGGGTCGAGTGCGTGATCTTTCCGTCACGGCTCAGGATCCTGATCCGATCGATTTTTTCCTGGTTGGCGACGTCGTGGATGATGCGGTCGACATAGGTGGGCTGGTTCTGCAGCATCGCAAAACGCGTACTTTTGGTGATCACCTCCGAGAGCTGGATGACGTGGTCGGATACCTTGCCGACGATCTCATGATACAAAAACCAGGCGACCAGCCCGGTGAACAAAAGCATCGCCACCGACAGCGCAATTGTGAGGTAGAGCACGACCTTGAACTTCAGGGTTTGCGGCCGCATGAATGCCGTCACTTCCGTCCCGTGCCGGAAAGGGCCGCTACCTTTCAACGGCGATGAAATCACCGCCGGAAGCCCCCTCGCGGCCAAAATCTGTCGAAATAGAACCTAGCCGAGACTGTCAGGCCGGCAATTGATGCGTATCAATCGGCGTTCATATTGCGGTCGCCGCATTTGGGCGATCCGGCGGCAGTGGAAAAGGCAATGCAGTGATAAAATGCGCGGCAATCGTTGCGGGTAAAATCCGCTCGCGCTGTTGTCGCCCGCTACAGGCGCCGGCCAATCCCGGCGCCCCGACCATTCCGGCCAATGTCTCTCGGCAGTTCTTTGACCTTTACCGAGCGGCAGTACCCGCGACCTACTTTTTCTCGCTTTCCTTATACTTCTTGCCGTAGTCATTCAGCGTCGGCGGCGCCGTGTGGCACTTTGCGCATGGCTGACTCGTCTTTTGCGCTATTGCCGGGGTCGCAGTCGATTGACTCGAAGCAAACATGACCATCGCAACCGCGATCAATACCGTTGCCATCCCAGCGGCACCGGCAAGAATCGCACTCATCACTTTTGGACTTCGCATTGTCGCCTCCTAGGTATTGCGCCGATTCATCCGACATTTCTCAAATGAATTCTGGAGCGCGGTGAACGATATCAGATTGCGGGTATCCCGAAAGTCATAGGTCCGATGCGTAACGCGTCGGCGTTATTCATCGCGACTGTGACGAGAATAGAAAACGGCTTTCAGCGACCTGGCATTGATCTCGAACAATTCGTGCTGCGGATTCCGCAGTCGCACGCGCAACCTTATCGAACATCGGCGCCGACCAAACGGGGAGCAAGATGGGCTCGCAAAGCGGCTCTGGACCGGAAAGGACGGACGGCGTTGGCTGAGGCCGGCGGGTTTGCCGCACAGCCGTCCGAAAAAGCGGCCACGACAGGCCACCAACCCCTAAGCTATTGATTTTATTGGCGCTCCCTAGGGGACTCGAACCCCTGTTTTCGCCGTGAGAGGGCGACGTCCTGGGCCGCTAGACGAAGGGAGCTTAGGCCAAGACGCTACGACTAACCTTGATCCCCGGCGGGCGCAAGCGCAGCGCCCGGCATGACAAAAGGCCCGGTTACGGCTTGGTTGCAAAGCGCATAGTGGCCAGCGGCTTGAGCGTATTGAGGTCGAAGGTGTGCAGTTCGATGCTGCCGCCGACCTCGACGGTGAGCACAATGCGGCCGTCGCCGACCGCGCTTGAAATCACCCTGGCGCCGGCGGGGAGCTGGGCCACCGCATCCGGCATGGGCGGCGCACTTCCCCCCGACTTGAAAACACGGTAGCCGATGACACCGATAACGACCGCGACGGCGATGAAGGTGGTCGCGGTGGCGATCAGCATCAGCTTGCGAACTTGCGCCACGGCGCGCGCCGCTTCAGGTTCGAGTGGTTTTTCGTCGTCGGACATATTGAGCCAAATTTCGTTATGACGGACAGCAGCACCGAAACAGTGACGATTTCGGCCGAGGAGCAAGGCCAGCGGCTCGACCGCGTTTTAGCCTCGCGAATTCCTACGCTTTCGCGTTCGCGTCTGAAAGCGTTGATTTTGAGTGGCCAGGTATGGGGCGCCGGTTCAAGCGCCGACAACCCGATCCTTGATCCGGCCGCAGGGGTTAAATCCGGCGACGTCATCGTGGTCAACCTGCCGCCGCCGGAAGAAGCCACGCCGCAGGGCGAGAACATCCCGCTCAATATCGTCTACGAAGACGACTCCCTGATCGTCATCGACAAGCCGAAGGGCCTGGTGGTGCACCCCTCGGCGGGGCACGCTACCGGCACGCTGGTCAATGCGCTGATCGCGCATTGCGGCGACAGCCTGTCCGGCATCGGCGGGGTCAAGCGGCCGGGCATCGTGCACCGGCTCGACAAGGACACCACCGGGCTGCTGGTGGTGGCCAAGAACGACCGCGCCCACCGCGCGCTGTCCAAGCAATTCGCCGACCACGGCCGCGAGGGCCCGCTGCGGCGCGGCTATCTCGCCTTCGTCTGGGGCGTGCCGGACCGGCCGAAAGGCACCATCGACGCCCCGCTCGACCGCCATCCGCATTCGCGCGAGAAACGTACCGTGCGGGAGGGCGGCCGCGAGGCCATCACCCATTGGCAGCTCCTGGAGCGGTTCAACGGCCACGACGGCAAGCCGGTCGCCAGCTTGCTGGCCTGCACCCTGGAGACCGGCCGGACCCATCAGATCCGGGTGCATCTGGCCCATATCGGCCATCCGATCCTGGGCGACGCCACCTACGGCACCGGATTCAAGACCAAGGCCGGCCGGCTCGGCCCCAAGGCAAAAACCGCCTTGGAGGGTCTTGGCAGACAGGCCTTGCATGCTTATCTGCTGGCTATCGAACACCCCGAAACCCGCGATGATTCTGCCGAGACCCTGGAGTTCCATTCGGAACTACCGGGCGACTTGCGTCGTTTACGTGATGCCCTGGCTGAAGAAGGCCTCCAAACCGGGCCGCTACGTACAAAATAGATCAACCATACCAATGGCTTGGTTACATGCGGCGACGCATGGTCGGTCACGGTGACGTGACAAATGGTTCACTTTCATTCGCCGGTCCAGTTCGTTATGCTGCACCTGCGATCAGTTCTTCGCGGTCGCAACATCGGATGCGTGCCGTCGGCTCGGGGAGCGGCGGCGACAACCGCCCGCCGCTAAACCGGGGGCAATATAAGGAGGGCGCTATCATGGCCCGTTCAGCCGCAATGCCGGCACTCAAGGCCGAATCCGGCCTGTCTCACTACCTGGAAGAAATCCGCCGGTTCCCGATGCTGGAACCGCAGCAGGAATACATGCTGGCGCGCAGCTGGCGTGAGCACGGCGATCGTGAAGCCGCGCACAAGCTCGTCACCAGCCATCTCCGCCTCGTCGCCAAGATCGCCATGGGCTATCGCGGCTACGGCCTGCCGATCTCGGAAGTCGTGTCCGAAGGCAATGTCGGCCTGATGCAGGCGGTCAAGCGCTTCGAGCCCGAGAAGGGCTTCCGGCTCGCCACATACGCCATGTGGTGGATCAAGGCCGCGATCCAGGAATACATCCTGCGCTCGTGGTCGCTGGTGAAGATGGGCACCACCGCCAATCAGAAGAAGCTGTTCTTCAACCTGCGCAAGGCCAAGAGCAAGATCTCGGCGCTCGAGGAAGGCGATCTGCATCCCGATCAGGTCAAGCTGATCGCCAAGCGTCTTGGCGTAACAGAACAAGATGTGGTCGACATGAACCGCCGGCTCGGCGGCGACGCCTCGCTCAACGCGCCGATCCGCGACGACGGCGAAGCCGGCGAATGGATGGACTGGCTGGTCGACAATGCGCCGAGCCAGGAGCACATCCTGGCCGACAGCGAGGAAAGCGATAACCGCCACCAGGCGCTGATCGCGGCGCTCGACGTGCTCAACGACCGCGAGAAGCGGATCTTCCAGGCGCGGCGCCTGGCCGACGATCCGATCACGCTCGAGGATCTGGCCGCCGAGTTCGGCGTGTCGCGCGAGCGCGTGCGTCAGATCGAGGTGCGCGCCTTCGAGAAGGTGCAGAAGGCGGTGAAGAACCGCATCGCCGTCATGGAAGCGCCTTCGGAAACGCCGGCGATTGCGTCGACGATGCATTAAGCGGCGCTGCCGAATAAGAAATACAAATGGCCGGGAGCAATCCCGGCCATTTTTTATTTGTCATTCCGGGACGCGAACGAAGTGAGCGGGCCCGGAATCCATAATCGCAAATCGGGGTTATGGATTCCGGGCTCGCGGCCTAACGGCCGCGCCCCGGAATGACGAGTTAGGTTGTCAAACAGCCAACGCTCCGCCGCCCGTATTCTTTAGCGGCCCCGGGTAGGCCGTAGTCCCTGCCCCATTCGCGGGGCCTTTCACTGCCCCTCGGACAAGCCGAGGGGATGGAGCGCCGCGTGGCGCATCCTTAGTCAACTCACGCCTTGCGGCGTGCGCACCCTTGGCGAAGGGTGCGCGCCCCGCGGCGCTCCATCGCGGCGATTTCAGTCCCCGGGTCCGCGTTTCCTGGGACGAGGCATTTAAGCCAGTCCCAGTCCAGCGAGCTCCTCGCGGAGCGGTCCTAATGCCGCCCGATCGGCTCCCGAGGCCTCCCGGGAGCGGGGTTACGAGCCCCGCCCGCAGGCGCCGCATCCGGCTCCATCCTCGAAACGTCTCGCGAAGACGCCCCTCAATGAGCCGGACGATGTAGGATTACATGCCTTGGGAATTTAGTCAATAGCCGGGAGGAATAATTCTACGAGATCAGCTTCAGCCACTCGTCCTCGGTCAGCACCTCGACGCCGTGCTTCTTGGCCTCGGCGAGCTTGGAGCCGGCGCCGGGGCCGGCGACGACGATAGTCGGTCTTCTTCGACACCGAGCCGGCGACCTTGGCGCCGAGCCGCTCGGCCATGGCCTTGGCCTCGTCGCGCGTCATCTTCTCCAGCGAGCCGGTGAACACCACGGTCTTGCCGGCGATCGGCGCTATCGGTCTTCGGCTTTTCGGCGTCGAGGATGCTCACCTGCTTGGTCAGGCGCTCGACGATGCCGCGGTTGTGGCTCTCGCCGAAATAGGCGGCGACGCGTCGATCACGGTGTCGCCGATCTGGTCGAGCGCGTCCATCTCGGCGATGGTCTCCTCGTCGCCCTTGGCGACCTTCAGGCAGGCGTCGTGGAACGCCTTCCAGGAGCCGTAACCGCGCGCCAGCGCCAGCGCCGTGGTCTCGCCGACATGGCGGATGCCGAGCGCGTAGATGAAGCGGTCGAGCGAAATCTCGCGGCGCTGCGTCGATCGGCGGCGAACAGATTGCGCACCGAGGTCTCGCCGTAGCCTTCGACCTCTTCCAGCTTGATCTTCTTGTTGCGCGCTTCGAGCGTGAAGATGTCGGCCGGCTCCTTGACCCAGTCCTTCTCGAAGAACAGTTCGATCTGCTTCTCGCCCAGGCCCTCGATGTCGAAGGCGCGGCGCGAGACGAACAGCTTCAGGTGCTCGATCTTCTGGATACGGGCAGGCGAACTCGCCGGTGCAGCGGGCGCGCGCGCCCTCCTCGCCGGTCGCGGTCTCCTCGCGCACCACGTCGGTGTGCAGCTGGCACGGGCATTTGTTCGGGAAGTGATAGGGCTTGGCGCTCTTCGGCCGCTTGTCGAGCACGACGTCGACCACCTGCGGGATGACGTCGCCGGCGCGCTGGATGATGACGGTGTCGCCGATGCGGATGTCGCGGCCGTCGCGCAACGGCTCGCCGTCGCCGCCGATGCCCTTGATGTAGTCCTCGTTGTGCAGCGTGGCGTTCTGCACGATGACGCCGCCGACGCCGACCGGCTCGAGCTTGGCGACCGGCGTCAGCGCGCCGGTGCGGCCGACCTGGATCTCGATGTCGTTGAGCACGGTGACGGCGCGCTCGGCCGGGAACTTGTGCGCGATCGCCCAGCGCGGCGTGCGCGAGACGAAGCCGAGCCGCTCCTGCCAGTCGAGCCGGTCGACCTTGTAGACGACGCCGTCGATGTCGTAGTCGAGCCTGGCGCGGCGCTGCTCGATCTCGCGGTGGAAGGCGAGCAGTTCCTCGACCGAATGGCAGATCTTGGTCAGCGGATTGGTCTTGAAGCCGCAGGCGCTCGAACCACTTGATCATGCCGGACTGGGTGTCGGCCGGCATCTCGCTCATCTCGCCCCAGGCATAGGCGAAGAAGCCGAGCGGGCGCGAGGCGGTGATCGCTGGGGTCCTTCTGGCGCAGCGAGCCGGCCGCCGAGTTGCGCGGATTGGCGAAGATCTGCTCGCCCGCCGCCTTCTGGCGCTCGTTGAGCGCGAGGAAATCGGCCTTGGTCATGTAGACCTCGCCGCGCACCTCGCAGACCGTCGGCACGTGCTTGCCCTTGAGCTGCTGCGGCACTTCCTTCAGCGTCCTGATATTGGCGGTGACGTCCTCGCCCTCGGCGCCGTCGCCGCGGGTGGCGGCGGTGACCAGTTCGCCGTCCTCGTAGCGCAGCGACATCGACAGGCCGTCGATCTTGGGCTCGGCGGTGAAGGCGATCTTCTCGTCCTCGCTCGAGCTTGAGGAAGCGGCGGATGCGGCCGACGAAATCGATGACGTCCTGCTCGGCGAAGGCATTGTCGAGCGACAGCATCGGCACCGCGTGGCGGACTTTCTTGAAGCCGCGCGCCGGCGCGGCGCCGACTTTCAGCGACAGCGATTCCAACGTGCGCAGGTCGGGGAAGCGCGCCTCGATGGCGTCGTAGCGCCCGCGCAGCGCGTCGTATTCGGCGTCCGAGATGGTCGGCCGTCCTGCTGGTAATAGCGCTTGTCGTGCTCGGCGATTTCCACCTGCAGCCGCGCGTGCTCGGCCTCGGCCTGCTTGGCGGTGAGCAGGTCGACGGGGGTTTTGTCGGTTTTGACTTTGGCTTTGGCCATACGCAGCACATCCGCCCGGATCGACTAGGACAGCCGCCTTGATCAGCCGTTCGGCGGCGGCGCGGGCCTCGTTGGTGATCTCGGCGCCGGCCAGCATGCGGGCGATCTCCTCGCGGCGGCGCTCCTCGGCCACTTCGGTGACGCGGGTGGCGACCCGCTTGCCCTTGTCCAGCGCGTCCTTGCTGATGACGTAATGCCGGTCGGCGCGCGCCGCCACCTGCGGCGCATGCGTCACCGCCAGCACCTGCACGCCGGCGGCCGAGCCGCGCCAGCCGCACGCCGATGGCGTCGGCCACCGCGCCGCCGACGCCGGTGTCGATCTCGTCGAACACCAGCGTCGGCGCCGAGCCGCGATCGGCCAGCACCACCTTCAGCGCCAGCAGGAAGCGCGCCAGTTCGCCGCCGGAGGCGATCTTCATCAGCGGCCCCGGCTTGGTGCCCGGATTGGTCTGCACCCAGAACTCGACGCGGTCGATGCCGTTCGGCCCGGCGGCGGCCGCATCGCTGACGATCTCGGTGGAGAATTTCGCGCGCTCCAGCTTGAGCGGCTTGAGTTCGCCGTTGACCGCCTTGTCGAGCGCGGCGGCGGCCTTGACGCGCGCCTTCGACAGCGCCTCGGCGGCGGCGCGGAAATCGGCTTCGGCCTTGCGGCGGCGGCTTCGCAGCGCCTTGAGCTGCTCCTCGCCGGCATCGATCAGCGCGATGTCGTCGTTGTACTTGCGCGCCAGCGCCGCCAGATCGTCGACCGGCACATTGTATTTGCGCGCCGGCGGCGCGCAGCGCGAACAGCCGCTCCTCGATGCGCTCCAGTTCGGCCGGATCGAAATCGGCGGTGCGCAAGCGGCTTCGAGATGGCCGCGGGTTTCCTCCAGCGCGTTGAGCGCGGCGTCGAGCGACTTCACCGCCGGCTCGACCAGGCGTCGGCGCCTGCGTCGCGCGCCGCTCCAGCCGGCGGATGACGCCGGCCAGCGCCGGCACCGACGAATTGGCGCCGGCGATCACGTCGTGCGCGTCGCGCAGATCCTCGGCGACCTTCTCCGACTGCATCATGACGGTGCGGCGGGTGGCGAGCGCGGTTTCCTCGCCGGCCTGCGGCGCCGAGCTTGTCGAGTTCGTCGACGGCGTGGCGCAGCCAGTCGCTCTCGCGCTTGGCGCGCTCGACCTCGGCGCGATGGCTGTCGGCGGCGTCCTGCGCGGCGCGGCGCGCCTCCCACAAGCGCCTCGACCTTGCGCCGCATCGGCTTCGAGCGCGCCGAAGGCGTCGAGCAGGCGGCGATGGGTGGCGGCATCGACCAGCGCGCGGTCGTCGTGCTGGCCGTGGATTTCGACCAGCGCGGCGCCGAGCTGCTTCATCACCTGCACGCTGACCGGCTGGTCGTTGACGAAGGCGCGGGTGCGGCCGTCGGCGAACTGCACGCGGCGCAGGATCAGTCTCGTCCTCGGCGGCGATGTCGTTGGCCTTGAGCAGCGCGCGCGCCGGATGCTTGGCGGCGACCTCGAACACCGCGGTCACCTGGCCCTGCTCCACGCCCTGGCGCACCAGCGTCTGGTCGCCGCGCGCGCCGAGCGCCAGCGCGAAGGCATCGAGCAGGATCGACTTGCCGGCGCCGGTCTCGCCGGTGAGCACGGCCAGGCCCTCGGCAAAATCGATGTCGAGCCGGTCGATCAGGACGATGTCGCGGATCGAAAGTCGGGAGAGCATGGCGACCGGTCCTAAGGCCGTCATCATGCCGCGAAGCGGATGATCCAGTAATCACCGCAATGCGCGATTTTCACAAGAATCGCACGTGGATGACCGGCATGGCCGGCCGTGCGCGGCGGGCAAGAGCCGCTTGGCCTCTAGCCCAGCCCGACCTTCTGGAACGCCTTGCTGATCCAGGAACCCTTGTTCTCGGTGGGCTCGACGCCGCCGGTCTTCACCAGCGCATAGGCGTGCTGTACCACTCGCTGTCGGGGAAATTGTGCCCGAGCACGGCGGCCGCGGTCTGCGCCTCTTCGACGATGCCGAGCGCCATATAGGCTTCGGTCAGCCGCTCCAGCGCCTCTTCGACGTGGCGCGTGGTCTGATACTGGGTGACGACGACTTTGAAGCGGTTGATGGCGCCGGTGTAGTCCTTCTTCTCCAGATAGTAGCGGCCGATCTGCATTTCCTTGCCGGCGAGCTGGTCGCGCGCGACTTCGATCTTCTGCTTGGCGCTGACGGCGTATTCGCTGGTCGGATATTTGCGGACCACCTCGTCGAGCGCGGCGAGCGCCTTGTCGGTGCGCGCCTGGTCGCGGGTGATGTCCGGGATCTCGTCGAAATAGGACGAGCCGATCAGATACTGCGCGTAGGCGGCGTCCGGGCTGCCGGGATGCAGCGAGATGTAGCGCTTGGCCGCGGTGACGCACTCGTCGTAGGCGCCGGCCTCGTAATAGGCATAGGCCGACATGATCAGCGACTTGCGCGCCCATTCCGAATAGGGATGCTGGCGGTCGACCTCTTCGAATTTCTTGACCGCCTTCTTCGGGTCCTTCTTCTGGTTGAGAAGGTAGAGGCCCTCGTTGTAGAGCCGGTCGGCCGGCTCGTCGGGCGGCGTCTCGTCCTTGCCGAACAGGCTGCGAGCAGGCGCCAAGGCTCACCGCCAGCAGCACGGTCGCTGCGACACGGGCGAACGGCGGCTCGACGCGCGACCGTTGGAACCTTTGGCGAACAAACTCAACCACGATGGATGTCCGCTTCCCCTGGCGTGGGCGGTAGCCAAACGGCTACGGCAAGCCCTCTCAACCGCGCTGATGTAAACGAAAAAACGCGGTCCCGCCAAGCGATTAAGCGGACATTCGGCCGGGATTAAGGCGGAGGGTTAAGCCGAAAATCCTGAAGCTTTTCAGGACACTTCCGGCGCCATAGGCCGCAGCCACCAGGCCGGCGGCATACATCCGCATGGCCGCGCGACCGGCGGACCGGCTTGGCGGACTTGGCCTTCGGCCGGCGCCTCGACCACCCGCCAGGCGGTCGGATCGGCCATCAGCGCCGACAGCACCGCGTGGTTGAGCTTGTGGCCGCCGCGCACGGTCTGGTAGGCCGCCGAGCAGCGGCTGACCGGCCAGCGCCAGATCGCCGATGGCGTCGAGCACCTTGTGGCGCACGAACTCGTCGGCAAAGCGCAGGCCTTCCGGATTGAGCACGCGGTCTTCGCTGATCACCAGCGTGTTGTCGAACGAGGCGCCGAGCGCGTAGCCGGCGCTCCACAATTTGGCGACGTCCTTCATGAAGCCGAAGGTGCGGGCGCGCGCGATCTCGCGGCGGAAGGTGTCCGGCTCGATGTCGAGCGCAAGCGCCTGCTTGCCGATCAGCGGATGATCGAATTCGATTTCGGCCTCGACGCGGAAGCCGTGCTCGTAAGGCCGCAGTTCGCCGAACGCGTCGCCCTTGGCCACGCGCACCGGCTTGATGCACTTCGATATAGCGGCGCGGCAGCGCGCGCGCGGTCAGGCCGGCCTGATCGATCGCATCGACGAAGGCCGCGGCGCTGCCGTCCATGATCGGCACTTCCGGCCCGTCGATCTCGACGATCGACGTTGTCGACGTGGAGCCCGCGCAACGCCGCCAGCAGATGCTCGGCGGTCGAGCAGAGCGGGCCCTTGGCGTCGCCCAGCACGGTGGCGAATTCGGTGGCGGTGACGGCGCGCACGTCGGCGCGGATTTCGCGCTCGATCGAGCCGTCGGCGGAGACGCGGCGGAAGACGATGCCTGCGTCGTCATCGGCGGGATTCAACGTCAGCGTGACGGGCAAGCCGGAATGGACGCCGACGCCGGAGACGGCAACCTGATCGCGTAGCGTGGTCTGCTTGGCGCCCTTCATCGACCCTCTTATCCGCCAGCCCGCAAGCGAGCCGCGCGGTCCCATCCCAGGACCCAACGCGGGCCACATTCTTGCCTTCAACGCAACGACACCCGAAGGATTAGGCGGCAACCCCCTAGGACCGAAAAGTCCCTTTCGACGGCCGAAACTTAGGCCACGGCGCCGGCTGCCTCCAACTCACGCTTTCTTACCGACTGTTACTCTTTTTCGCCGCAATTTTGCACGCCGGGCGCAGGCGTTTGCCGCGATTTACCTTACCGCCGCGAAGACGGCGGCCATGCGCAGGCTCGCCGCAACCGCCGATAACAGACCGCACAGTTGAATAAAACATATTATAAATTCAATAGCTTACCGAAACGCGCGAGGCTACGCTCAGGAGCGGGCCGCCCCGCTCCAGGTCGCTGGAGCGGGGCTGTCTTCGCTTTCGGACCGGTCAGTTGGCCTGCCGGCGCAGGAAGGCCGGGATATCGAGCTGGTCTTCCTCGGCCGAATTATGCACAGGCGCCGGCCGGCCGTGCGGGTCGAGACCCTGCGGCGCGGCGCGCCGGGCATATTCCGACACCGGCGTCTGCCGCGGGCCGGCCTTCCGGATTGACGGGCCGTCGGCCGCTGCGGCGGACGCTCGAACTGCGGCATCGGCCGCGCGGTCCGCGGCGCCGGCGGGGCCTCGGCCTCCTCCGCGCTGCGGCCAAGGCCGACCGAGGCCAGCCGCTGCATCAGCGACATAGCGGCGCTTTTCCGGGTGATCGTCGGCAAGCTCGCCGCGTTGCGCCCGCATCTCGTTCTGCGCCGGCAGCGGCAGTTCGTCGATGCGCGGCATGCGCGGCGTGCGCATGCGTGCGTTCCGGCGCCGGCGGAATGAAGGTCGCCGGCATCGGCAGTTCGGCCTGCGGGCGGTTCGCCCACCGGCTCGAACAGCGACGGCTTCATCGGCATCGGCCGGATCGAGACGTCCTCGATCGCGGTCGGCGGCATGATGGCGGCGGCGACCGCGGCATGGGCCGCGGATTCCGACCGCCGCGACGCTGGCGCGTGGCCGGCGTGCGGGCTGCGCTCGATCCGGTCGGCGATGCGGCGGCTATCGCTGCGCAGCTTGCCGGCGAGTTCCTTGAGCGCGCTTTCGGCCGGCTGCTGCTGGCGCGGGGCGTTGGCATGGTCGATGCCGGTCGCCACCACCGAGACGCGGATGATGCCTTCCAGGGTTTCGTCGAAGGTGGCGCCGACGATGATGTTGGCGTCCTGGTCGACTTCCTCGCGGATGCGGGTGGCGGCTTCGTCGACCTCGTACAGCGTCAGGTCCTTGCCGCCGGTGATCGAGATCAGCAGGCCGCGGGCGCCCTTCATCGAGGCGTCGTCGATCAGCGGATTGGAGATCGCGGCTTCGGCGGCGGTGAGCGCGCGCTTCTCGCCGGAGGCTTCGCCGGTGCCCATCATCGCCTTGCCCATCTCGCGCATGACGGCGCGCACGTCGGCGAAGTCGAGATTGATCAGGCCTTCCTTGACCATCAGGTCGGTGATGCAGGCGACGCCCGAATAGAGCACCTGGTCGGCCATGGCGAAGGCGTCGGCGAAGGTGGTCTTCTCGTTGGCGACCCGGAACAGGTTCTGGTTCGGGATGATCAGCAGCGTGTCGACCACCTTGTGCAGTTCGACGATGCCGGCTTCGGCAAAGCGCATGCGGCGGGCGCCCTCGAAGTGGAACGGCTTGGTGACCACGCCGACGGTGAGGATGCCGAGTTCGCGCGCGGTCTTGGCGATGACGGGGCGGCGCCGGTGCCGGTGCCGCCGCCCATGCCGGCGGTGACGAACACCATGTGCGCGCCGGAGAGATGATCGCGGATTTCGTCGATCACTTCTTCGGCCGCGGCGCGTCCGACTTCGGGCTGCGAGCCGGCGCCGAGACCTTCGGTCACCTGCGTGCCCATCTGGATGATGCGCTCGGCCTTGGACATGGTGAGCGCCTGCGCGTCGGTGTTGGCGACGACGAAGTCGACGCCCTGCAGGCCGGCCGTGATCATGTTGTTGACGGCATTGCCGCCGGCGCCGCCGACGCCGAACACGGTGATGCGCGGCTTCATCTCGCGAATGTCGGGGATCTTCAGATTGATGGTCATTGGTTTGCCTTTTTAATGCACGGGCAGCAGGCCTAAGCGACGCGCGATTTGCGCCAACGCCGACGCACGCCGCCGAACAGGCCGGTCCGCCACCGGCCGCTTCGTGGTTTGAGTGATGGGTCAGAAGCTTTCGCGCAGCCATTGTCCGACCCGTGCCATGTAACCGCCCGTTCCTGTCATCAATTGCCGCGTTCGCCGCGGTTCGAAGTGTTCAAGATGTGCCGCTTGCGGATAGACCAGCAGGCCTGCCGCCACGGCGAATGCCGGACCCTTGGCCGCTTCCGGCAGCCCGGCAAGCCCGAGCGGACGTCCGATACGCACCGGACGCTTCAAGATGCGCGCCGCCAGATCGGCGATGCCCGCCAGTTGGCTGGCGCCGCCGGTCAAGACCACGCGCGCGCGCGGCTCGGCCGCGAACGGCGATGCGCTCAGACGATCGCGCACCATTTCCAGAATTTCCTCGACCCGCGGCTTGATGATGCGCACCAGCGCCGCGCGCGAAACGAACTGCGGCGGCTCGCGCTCGTCATCGCCGACCGGAGGTACCGTGATCATGTCGCGTTCATCCGATCCACCGGTCAAAACACTGCCATAAATCGCTTTGATTCGCTCAGCATCCGCAATGCGGGTGTTCAGCCCGCGGGCCAGATCCATGGTGACGTGATGGCCGCCGAGCGCGAAGCCGTCGGCATGCACGAAGCGGCCGCCGGAAAACACCGCCAGCGTGGTGGTGCCGGCGCCCAGATCGATGCAGGCGGCGCCCAGATCGGCCTCGTCGTCGGCCAAAACCGCCAGGCCGGCCACATAGGGCGAGGCCACCATGGCCTCGACCGCCAGATGGCTGCGCTCGACCGTGAGCATCAGGTTGCGCACGGTCGCCACGTCGGCGGTGACCATGTGCATGTCGACGCCGAAGCGGTGGCCCGAGCATGCCGCGCGGCTCGCGGATGCCGGTGGCGGCGTCGAGCGCATAGCCGATCGGCAGCGAATGCAGCACGGCGCGCCCGTCGCGCACCGAATGGCGGCTGGCGGCCGCCAGCACGCGGCCGATGTCGCCGTCGGTGACCGCGCCGCCGGCCAGTTCGATATCGGCGACGAAGCGCTCGCTGCCGAGGCGGCCGCCGGACAGCGACACCACCACGGATTCGAGCTGCACGCCGGCCATGCTTTCGGCGATGTCGATGGCCTGGCGGACCATCTCCTCGGCCTCGACCAGATCGACCACGGCGCCGGCCTTCATGCCGCTGGCCGCGGTATGGGCGAAGCCGAGGACGCGCACGCCGTGGCTGCGGCGGCGCAGCACGTCCTGCGGCGCCTGCGGCTCGAGCCGCGCGATCATGCAGACGATCTTGCTGGTGCCGATATCGAGACCGGCGACCACGGCCGCGCGCTTGGGCGACACCGGCTTCATCTTGGGGGTCAGGCCGAAGCGCAGCACGGTCATGCCTCGCTCCCCTTGCGCTTGCCTCTTCCTTGCGTTCCTTCTCGGCCGCCTTGAGCGCCTCGTCGCGCGCCGCCGCCGCGCCATCCGACAGCCGCACGGTGACGCGATCGGCCAGCCGCAGATCGACCGCGACGATGTCGCGCGACAGCAGTTTCTTGGCGCGGTCGAGATCGATCAGCAGTCGTCAGCGCGCTGCTCGGCTCGCTTTCCGGCAGCAGCACCTCGACGCCGCCTTTCAGATGCAGGTTCCAGCGCCGCTCGGCCACCAGCACCGAGGCTTCGACCGACGCGCGATGCCCGGATAGCGCGCGAGCAAGCGCGAGAAAATCCGGCCGGCGTGTTCGGCGCCCTCGCCCACCACCTGCGGCAGCGCGGCGAAGCGCTGCGGCACGAACGGCTCCAGCACGGTGCCGTCGGCGGCGATCAGCGAGACGCGGCCGTCCTTCTGCCAGAGCGCGAAGGGCTTGCGCTCCTTGATCTCGATGCGCAGCCGGCCGGGATAAAGCTTGAGCACGGTGGCCTCGGCGATCCACGGATTGGTCATCAGCCGGCGCGCATGCGCGCGGCGTCGAGGAACAGCAGCGAGGAGCGGTCGGTGATGCCGGCGAGCGCGAGGATGTCGTCGCGGCCGACTTCATGCTCGCCGGCGAGCGCGATCTCGGAAATGCCGAAGCCGGCGCTGTTGGCGGCCGCGTCGCAGATGTCCTGCACCTGCGCGGCGATGTCCGGCGACATGGTCGCCCTTGACCGCGCCGTAGCTGGCGCTGGCGAGCAGCAGCAAAGCGGCGGCCGAGGAGCCGGCGCCGCGCGGCACGTTCAATTCGAGGAGGCGTCGAACCAGCGGCGCGCCAGCCGCCGCCAGCCGGCGCCGAGATCGGCCAACCTGCGCAGGCCAGGCATGCGCATGCCAGGCGTGCGGCAGCCGCGCGGAAGCCGCGTCGCGTCGTTTCGATCTTGGCTTCAGCGATTGAGCGAGGCGTCCTCGACCATCCATCGCGACCGGCTCTTCAAACGTTTGCCCGGATGGGCCGCAAGCTCTGGCGGCAAGCGTTCTCGATCGGAAGCCCGCGCGCATCGCCACGCGGCCAAGCGCGCGAAACGCCGCCAATGCCTAGTCTTCGGGCTATTTGGTAAACGATTAGTAAAGGTTTACGGATTTGGGTGAAGAGCGGTTAACTTAGGCGGGCGGGCACCGCACGTTGGCCGCTTACCGCTCCAGCGAGGCGTCCTCGACCATCCAGGCGCACCAGCTCCTCGAACGTGATGCCGGCATGAGCGGCGAGTTCCGGCACCAGCGAGGTTTCGGTCATGCCCGGCTGGGTGTTCACCTCCAGGCAGGCGAGGCCCGTGAGGCCGCGGCTGTCGTCGTAGCGGAAGTCGGCGCGCGTGACGCCGCGGCAGCCGAGCGCGCGATGCGCGGGCAGCGCCAGGCGGCGGCATTCCTCGTAGATTTCGGGCGACGACCGGCGCCGGCAGCAGATGCTTCGAGCCGCCGGGCGCGTATTTGGCTTCGTAGTCGTAGAACTTGGTGTTGGCGACGATCTCGATGACGCCGAGCGCCTTGTCGCCCATCACCGCGCAGGTCAGTTCCTTGCCGGGGATGAAGGGCTCGACCAGCACGCGCTCGCCGAACTTCCAGTCCGGCCGCGTCAGTTCCTGCGGCGGATGCTCGTGGTCCTCGCGCACGATGAAGACGCCGACGCTGGAGCCTTCGGCCACCGGCTTGATCACGTAAGGCGGCGGCAGCAGATGTTTCTTGCGCCGCTTCGAGGCGCGATCACCACCATGCCGCCCGGCACCGGCACGTCCGCCGCCTTCAGCACGGTCTTGGCGATGTCCTTCTGCATGGCGACGGCGGAGGCCATCACGCCGGAATGCGTGTAGGGAATGCCGAGGATTTCCAGCAGGCCCTGCAGCGTGCCGTCCTCGCCGGGCCGGCCATGCAGCACGTTGAGCGCGCAGTCGGGCTTGAGCGCGCGCAAGGTCGCGGCGATGTCGCGGTCGACGTCGATGCGGCTGACGCGATAGCCGGCGCGCTCGACCGCATCGG
Source organism: uncultured Alphaproteobacteria bacterium (assembly GCA_963825015.1). Taxonomy (GTDB): domain Bacteria; phylum Pseudomonadota; class Alphaproteobacteria; order Rhizobiales; family Xanthobacteraceae; genus Pseudolabrys. Next base: position 217,185 of record CAWGRN010000022.1, read on the forward strand.
CGCAGGCCTTGCCGGAGCGCAAGCGAGACTTCGCGCTCGGCCGACCAGCCGCCCATCAGTACTGCGACGTGTTTCATGACTTCTCTTGGCGCATGATCTTATCCGAAAACCGGTTCCCACTTTTCGGATCATGCGCTACCCCAATCCTCTTAATTTCCCATTCCAGCTCGACGCCGGAATGCGCCTTGACGCGCGCGCGCACGGTTTCGCCCAGCGTTTCGATATCGGCGGCGCTGGCGCCGTCGAGACTGATCAGGAAATTGCTGTGCAGTTCGGAGACCTGCGCCTGGCCGACTTTCAGCCCGCGGCAGCCGGCCTCGTCCACCAGTTTCCAGGCGCTGTGCCCGGCGGATTCTTGAAGGTCGAGCCGCCGGTGCGATTGCGCGGCTGGCTGGCCTCGCGCTTGGATTTGATCTCGGCCATCTCGGCGGCGATCGCTTCCGCATCGCCGGGCGGCCCTGGAACGTCGCGCTGGTGAAGATGACGTCGTCGGGCACGCCGCAATGGCGATAGGAAAATCCCATCTCGGCATTGCTGAAGCTGCGCAGGTTGCCCTGGCGGTCGACGCCGCGCGCCTCGATCAGAACGTCCTTGGTCTCGCCGCCATAGGCGCCGCCGTTCATGCGCAGCGCGCCGCCGATGGTGCCGGGAATGCCGCACAGGAACGCCAGACCCGCGATGCCGGCCTTCTGCGCGGCGCGCGCCACCATGACGTCGAGCATGGCGCTGCCGGCGGTGACGCGGTGATTGTCCTCGATCGTGACGTCGTTGAAGCCGCGGCCGAGCCGCACCACCACGCCCGGCACGCCGCCGTCGCGCACGATCAGGTTGGAGCCGGCGCCGATCACGGTGACCGGGATTTCCGCCGGCATGTTGCGCAGGAAATAGGCCAGATCGTCTTCGTCCTCCGGCATGAAGAACGCCTGCGCCGGACCGCCGACGCGAAACCAGGTGAACTCGCCGAGCGGCTGGTTGGCCAGCAGCCGCCCGCGCAGTTCCGGCATGTGGGCTTTCAGGTCGGGAACGATATCGGGGAAGCTCATAGCGCCTTCAACTCCGCCCGGCAGCGCATAGGCCCATTGCGTGATCTAGCCGGCGCCGAGGCAGACGACGTAGTCGCCGGGCTTGGCCAGGCCCTTGACGATGCCGGCGAGCTTCTCCGGCCCGTCGAGCGCAATCACCTGGCGGTGGCCGCGCGCGCGCAAGGCCTGCACCAGATGATCGCGGTCGGCGCCTTCGATCGGCGCTTCGCCGGCCGGATAGACATGCGCGACGATCACCGCGTCGGCGTCGTTGAAGCAGGTGGAGAACGGCTCGAACAAAGATCTTCAGCCGCGTATAGCGATGCGGCTGCACCACGGCGATCACCTGGCCCTTGGTCGACTCGCGCGCCGCCTTCAGCACGGCGGCGATCTCGACCGGATGGTGGCCGTAGTCGTCGATGATGGTGGCGCCGTTCCATTCGCCGACCTTGGTGAAGCGGCGCTTGACGCCGCCGAACTTGCCGAGCGCTGAGCGGATCTTGTCGTCGGCAATGCCGAGCGCATGCGCGACCGCGATCGCCGAGGTGGCGTTGAGCGCGTTGTGGCGGCCGGGCATCGGCAGCGCGAGATCGCGGATGGCGTGGATTTCCTTGCCGTCGCGGTCGCGGAACAACACGGTGAAGCGCTGCGTGCCGCCGGCATTGTCGAGATCGACCAGGCGGACGTCGGCCTGCGGATTTTCGCCGTAGGTGACGATGCGGCGGTCGGCGATGCGGCCGACCAGGCGCTGCACGATCGGATGGTCGGTGCACATCACCGCGAAGCCGTAGAACGGCACGTTCTCGACGAAGTGCGATGAAGGCTTCCTGCACGGCGGCGAAGGTGCCGAAGTGATCGAGATGCTCGGCGTCGACATTGGTGACGATGGCGATGTCGGCCGGCAGCTTGAGGAAGGTGCCGTCGGATTCATCGGCCTCCACCACCATCCAGTCGCCGGCGCCGAGCCGCGCATTGGTGCCATAGGCGTTGATGATGCCGCCGTTGATCACGGTCGGGTCGAAGCCGCCGGCGTCGAGCAGCGTCGCCACCATCGAGGTGGTGGTGGTCTTGCCGTGGGTGCCGGCGATGGCGACGCAGCTTTTCAGCCGCATCAGCTCGGCCAGCATTTCGGCGCGGCGCACCACCGGCAGGCGCTGGGCGCGCGCGGCGATCAGTTCCGGATTGTCGGGCTTGATGGCGGACGACACCACGACCACGTCGGCGCCGTCGAGATTCTCGGCCTTGTGGCCGATGGCGACCTTGATGCCCTTGTCGCGCAGCCGCTTGACGTTGGCGCTGTCGGCGACGTCCGAACCGGTGACGGTGTAGCCGAGATTGACCAGCACCTCGGCGATGCCGCTCATGCCGATGCCGCCGATGCCGACGAAATGCACCGGTCCGATGTCGCGCGGCAGTTTCATGGGGTCGTCCTCAAGTCTCTCAGCCGTCATGCCCGGCCTTGTGCCGGGCATCCACGACTCGCTTGCTGCATCGCTTAAAAGACGTGGATGGCCGGAACAAGCCCGGCCATGACGGGATAGCAATAACCCGCCTCCGCGGGGCATGACAGCATCAGGGTTAAATTCCCGCCGTTTTCAGCGCGTAAAGCCCGGTTCCGCCGGAAATGCTTAAATTCCTGCGACCTTGCATCACCAGATCCGCCAGCCGCTCGGCGGCGTCGATGGTGCCGGCCGATTTGGCGGCCTCGGCCATGCCGGCGCAAGCCAGCCGGGATCGCCAGCGAGCCGGGCGATTTCGGCGGCCAGCCGTTCGGGGGTGAAGTCGCGCTGCTCGATGCGGATCGCGCCGCCGGCCGTCCTCCAGCACGCCGGCATTGACGAACTGGTCCTGATCGAGCGCATGCGGCAGCGGCACCAGAATGGCGGGCCGGCCGATGGCCGACAGCTCGGCCACGGTGGAAGCGCCGGAGCGCGAGATCACCAGATGCGCCGCCGCCATGCGCGCCGGCAGGTCGGCGAAGAAGGCGGCAGTCTCGGCGGCGACGCCGAGCTTCGGCGTAAGCGCCGCGCACGGTATCGAGATCTTCGGCGCGCGCCTGCTGCACGATCGACAGCCGCGCCCGCAGATCGGCGCTCAGGCGGCCGATCGCCGCCGGCACGATCTCCGACATCACCCGCGCGCCCTGGCTGCCGCCGAACACCAGCAGATGGAATTTTCCGCTAGCCCCGGTGCGGCATAAGGCGTCGCGCCGCGTCGATCACCTGCGGGCGCACCGGATTGCCGGTGAAGGTGATCTTGGCCTGCAGGCGCGGATCGGCATTCTTCAGCGTCGGAAAGCCGGTGGCGATCGCGGTGACGCGCGACGCCAGCATCCGGTTGGCGCGGCCCATGACGCCGTTCTGTTCGTGCAGCACGGTGGCACGCCGCGCAAGCTCGCCGCCATCAGCGGCGGCACGGTCGGATAGCCGCCGAAGCCGACGACGACGGCCGGACGGATGCGGCCGATCAGCGCCCAGGCCTTGGCGGTGCCGAGCGTCAACAGAGCCCCGGTGCGCGCCAGCGCGATCGGATTGCGGCCGCGCACGGTCGCGCTCGGAATGAGATGCACGGCGCGGGCGGGAAACTTGAAATGCGCGGCGCGCGGATCGGTGGCGAGATCGACGGTGACGCCGCGCTTGGCGAGCACGACGGCCAGCGCCTCGGCCGGAAACAGATGACCGCCGGTGCCGCCGGCGGCGAGCAGGACGAGTTTGATTATCCGTCGCCATCACACACCTAGCGTCATTCCGGGCGCGAGCGCGAGCGAGCCGGAATCCAACGCAGACCGTTATGATGCCCGGCCAAGCTCGGATGACACCGGGCCGTCGCCCTTCAGGCTCGGCAACTTCGGCCTGCCCTCAGGGTGACGGAGCTAAACCAAACTCCCCACCGGCGCGGGTTCGGGCGCGAGCATGGCGGCGCGCGGCTGTTCGCGCGTCAGCGCCAGCAGCATGCCCATGGCATAGGCCAGCGAGATCATCGACGAGCCGCCATAGGAGATGAACGGCAGCGTCATGCCCTTGGCCGGGATCAAATGCAGATTGACCGCCATGTTGATCGCCGACTGCGTCGCGAACAGCATGGTCAGGCCGGCGGCGGCAAAGCGCGTGAACGGATCGTCGTTGCGCATGGCGCGGATCAGCGCGCGGATGACGATGAAGGCAAACAGCGCCACCAGCGCCAGGCAGAGCGCGACGCCGAATTCTTCCGCCGCCACCGCGAACACGAAGTCGGTGTGGCTCTCCGGCAGCAGCCGCTTGACGGTGCCCTCGCCCGGGCCCTTGCCGAACCAGCCGCCGCGCATGAAGGATTCGGTGGCGATGTCGATGTTGAAGGTGTCGCCCGAGGCCGGATCGAGGAAGCGCTGGATGCGGCGCGCCACGTGCGGCACCGTGTAATAGGCGCTCAGCAGGCCGACGCCGGCGACGCCGGCGATGCCGAACACCCAGATCAGGCGCATGCCGGCCATGAAGAACAGCGCGCTCCACACCAGCACGATCAGCATGGTCTGGCCGAAGTCCGGCTGCACCACCAGGAGCGCCACCACCAGCAGCAGCATGGCCAGCGCCATGGCGTTGGCCGGCATGTCCGGGCGCTTGGCCGATTCGCCGAACAGCCAGGCGATCAGGATGACGAAGGCGGGCTTGAGGAATTCCGACGGCTGGATGTTGACGCCGAACAGGATCAGCCAGCGCTTGGCGCCCTTGATCTCGGCGCCGAAATCGGCGTCGCCGCCACCATGATCAGGCTGACGACGAACACGACCAGCGACAGCCGGCGAATCTGCCGCGGCGACAGGAACGACACCGCCAGCATGATGGCGATGGCCGGAAACAGAAAGAGGATGTGGCGGTTGACGAAATAGAACGGCTCGAGCCCGAGCCGGCCGGCCACCGGCGGGCTGGCGGCGAGCGACAGCACGACGCCGGCCAGCATCAGCGCGCCGATGGCGGCGAGCGTCAGCCGGTCGACCGTCCACCACCATTCGCCGAAGGGCGTGCGATGCGCGCGCGAAACCATGAGGAATCCCCGTCCGGCCCCAAGCTGACGCGTCACGGTTTACGAAGCATTAACGATGTGATTCACGGCGGCGCCCTCGTGGCACCGGTGGCTCACCTCTCCCCTGCGAGGGGGAGGGTCGACCGCGAGTGCAGCGTAGGCGGTCGGGGTGAGGTGACCTCGATGGCACGGTAAGCCACCTCACCCCGACGCGCTATCGCTCGCCGACCCTCTCCCTCATGGGAGAGGTGAAGCGAGGCGCCGGCGCTCTCTACAGCGGCTCAACTCCCGGCATCGCCAGCACCAGGTCGGTGAAGGCCTTTCCGCGCACCTCGAAGTTCGGGTACTGGTCGAACGAGGCGCAGGCCGGCGACAGCAGCACCACCGGCTCCTTCAGTCCCGAGGCCTCGGCGTCGCGGCTGGCGGCGTCGATCGCCGCCGACAGCACGCCGTCGATTTCATAGGCGACCTTGCCGTCGAGCGTCGCGGCGAATTCCTCCGCCGCCTCGCCGATCAGATAGGCCTTGCGGATGCGCGGCAAGAATTCGGCCAGGCTCTCGATGCCGCCGGTCTTCGGCTTGCCGCCGGCGATCCAGAAAATATCGTTGAAACTGGCCAGCGCCTTGGCGGCGCTGTCGGCATTGGTGGCTTTGGAATCGTTGACGAACAGGATTTGCCCGCGGCGGTCTTCTTCCGGCCGACCTGCTGCATGCGATGCGCGAGGCCGGGAAAGCTGACCAGGCCGTTCTGGATTTCGGCGAGATCGAGGCCGAGCGCGACGCAGGCCGCGACCGCGCAGGCGGCGTTCTGCGCATTGTGCGCGCCGCGCAGCGAACCGATGCCGGCGAGCTGCGCCACCGGATGCGCCTTGCCGGCGACGCTGCGCAGGATGCGGCTGCCTTCGCGCGTAATAGCCGTCGCGCAACGGCGCCTCGACCGAGACGCGCACGACCTTCTTGCCGGCGCGCTCGATGCGCTCGGCGGCGGCGCGGGTGTAGCGGTCGTCGACGCCGATCACCGCGGTGCCGCCCGGCTCGACGCCGCGCGACCAGCAGCGCCTTGATCGCGGCGTAGTTCTCCATGGTGCCGTGGCGGTCGAGATGATCCTCCGACACGTTGAGCAGAATGCCGACGGTGGCTTTGAGCGACGGCGCCAGATCGATCTGATAGGACGAGACTTCGAGCACATAAGTGCGGCCCGGGCGCGAACGGCTCCAGCGCCAGCACCGGCACGCCGATATTGCCGCCCATCTGCGCGTCGCGGCCGGCGGCGTCGATCAGATGCGCGATCAGCGCGGTGGTGGTCGATTTGCCGTTGGTGCCGGTGATGGCGACGAGCGGACAATCCCGTCCGGACTTGGCGCGCTCGCGGCAGAACAATTCGATGTCGCCGATGATCTCGACGCCGTGCGGCGCGCCAGCGCCGCCGCCCAGTGCGGCGTCGGATGCGTCAGCGGCACGCCGGGCGCCAGCACCAGGGCGGCGACTCTTCGACCAGTCGAGCTCGCGCAGATCCTGCGTCGTGAGGCCGGCGGCCTGCGCGTCGGCCAGCATCTTGTCGTTGTCGTCGAAGACGACGACGTCGGCGCCGCCGGCGATCAGCGCGCCGGCCGACAGCAGCCCCGATTTGCCGAGGCCGAAGACGGCGACCTGTTTGCCGGCAAAGGTGGTGATGGGGATCAAGCGACTCATCTCGCAACTTCAGCGTTGCCAAGCCCGGCCAGCGCCAGCACCACGGCGACGATCCAGAACCGGATCACGATCTGCGGCTCGGTCCAGCCGAGCTGCTCGTAGTGATGATGGATCGGCGCCATCCGGAACACGCGCTTGCCGGTGAGCTTGAACGAGACCACCTGCACGATCACCGACACCGCTTCCAGCACGAACAGCCCGCCGATGATGGCGAGCACGATCTCGTGCTTGATCGCGACCGCGACCGCGCCGAGCAGGCCGCCGAGCGCCAGCGAGCCGGTGTCGCCCATGAAGATCGAGGCCGGCGGCGCGTTGAACCAGAGAAAGCCGAGACCGGCGCCGATCACCGCGCCGCACAGCACCGCCAGTTCGCCGGTGCCGGCGACATAATGGATCTGCAGATATTCGGAGAACAGCGCGTTGCCGACGAGATAGGAGATCAGGCCGAAGCTCGCCGCCGCGATCATCACCGGCACGATGGCGAGGCCGTCGAGCCCGTCGGTGAGATTGACCGCATTGCCGGCGCCGACGATGACGAAGGCGCCGAGCAGCACGAAGGCCCAGCCGAGATTGATCACCAGTTCCTTGAAGAACGGAAACACCAGCGAGGTCGCGATCGGCGGCTTGCCCAGATGGCTGAGCGCCATGCAGGCCACCACCGCGACAACCGCTTCCGCGGCCAGCCGCGTGCGGCCGGAAAAGCCGGTATTGGCCTGCTGCTTGGTGACCTTGAGATAGTCGTCGTAGAAGCCGATGACGCCGAAGCCGAGCGTCACGCCGAGCACGATCCAGACATAGGGGTTGGCCGGGTTGGCCCACAGCAAGGTCGAGACCAGCATGCCCGACAGGATCATCAGCCCGCCCATGGTCGGCGTGCCTTTCTTGGTGATCAGATGCGATTGCGGGCCGTCGGTGCGGATCGGCTGGCCCTTGCCCTGCTTGAGGCGCAACAGGTCGATGATCGGGCCGCCGAACAGGAACACGAAGACCAGCGCGGTGACGATCGAGCCGCCGGTGCGGAAGGTGATGTAACGGAAGACGTTGAGGAACGAGACCTTGTCGGAAAATTCGGTCAGCCAATAGAACATCGGTCGAACCTATCGCCTAATTCTGCGCGGTCGTCTCCAGCGCGGCCAGTCTCGGAAATTGCCGTTCCAGCGCCTTGACGATCGGGCCCATCTTCGAGCCGAGCGAGCCCTTCACCATGACCGCGTCGCCGGCGCGAATGGCGTCGAGCACGGCCGGCTCCAGCGCCGCCGCCGTCTCGGCATAGCCGCCCCGGCGGCCGGAGGGAAGAGCCTCCCACAGCGCGTGCATCAGCGGGCCGGAGCAATACACCAGATCGACATTGGCGGCCGCGATCGGCTCGGCCAGGCCGCGGTGCAGGGCTTCGCCTGCGCGCCCAGTTCCAGCATGTCGCCCAGCACCGCGATGCGGCGGCCGTGCGGGCCGACCGGGGCCTGGCCGAGCAGCGCGATGGCGGCCGCCATCGAGGCCGGGTTGGCGTTGTAGCTTTCGTCGATCAGCAGCGCGCTGCCGCCGGGCAGGCGCAGCGTCATGCGCGCGCCGCGGCCGGTGGCGGCTTTAAGCCGGTCGAGCGCCAGCGCCGCCAGCGCCAGATCGGCGCCGACCAGCGACACCGCCGCCAGCACGGCGAGCGAATTGAGCACCAGATGGCGGCCCGGCGCGCCGAGCTTGTAGGTGACGTCGTCGCCGAGGATGCGCGCCTGCACGGTCGAGCAATCGGCCTGCAGCGAATGGCGCTTGAGCCGCGCGTCGGCCTCGGCGTGCTCGCCGAAGGTGACGATGCGCGCGACGCCCGCGGCCTTCGCCGCGGCCGCGAGCCGCGCATATTGGCCGTTGTCGCGGTTGAGCACCGCGGCGCCGCCCGGCTCGACGCCGGAAAAGATTTCCGCCTTGGCGTCGGCGATCTTCTCGAGCGAGCCGAAATATTCCAGATGCACCGGCTCGATCGTGGTGACGATGGCGACATGCGGGCGCACGAGTTTGACGAGCGGCGTGATCTCGCCGGCATGGTTCATGCCGATTTCGAACACGGCGTATTTGACGGTTGCCGGGCAGCGCGCCAGCGACAGCGGCACGCCCCAGTGATTGTTGTAGGAGGCGGCCGAGGCATGGGTTTCGCCGTCGGCCGACAGTGCGAGCCGGAGCGCCTCCTTGGTGCCGGTCTTGCCGACCGAGCCGGTGACGGCGATGACTTTGGCCGGGCAATGCGCGCGCGCGCGGCGCGGGCGAGATCGCGCAAGGCCTCGAGCACGTCGTCGACCACGAGCAGCGGCGCGTCGGCGGCAAATTGTACTTTGCGGTTGCGCGCGACCACCGCGAGCGCGGCGCCGGCCTTCAGCGCGGCGTCGACGAAGTCATGGCCGTCGCGGTTGTCGCCCTCGATGGCGAAGAACGCCTCGCCCTTGGCCGCGGTGCGGCTGTCGATGGAAATCCCGTACGCATCGGCCGGCAGCGCGCCCGACTTCGTCGCGCGCATCGCGGCTGCCATGTCGTCGAGGGTCCAGAAGGCGGTCATGCCACTTCGCCCTGCAAGCGCCGCCGCGACCGCTTCGTGGTCGGAGAACGGCAACATGCGGTCGCCGATGATCTGCCCGGTCTCGTGGCCCTTGCCGGCGATCAACAGCACGTCGCCGGATTTCAAGTCGGCGATCCCCGTGCGGATCGCTTCGCGCGGTCGCCGATTTCGTCGGCGCCGCGCGCCGCGAGCAGGATGGCGGCGCGGATGGCGCTGGCGTTTTCGCTGCGCGGATTGTCGTCGGTGACGATGACGCGGTCGGCATTCTCGGCGGCGATGCGGCCCATGATCGGGCGCTTGCCGGTATCGCGGTCGCCGCCGGCGCCGAACACCACGACCAGTTTGCCGCTGGCGTAAGGCCGCAGCGCCTCCAGCGCCTTGGCCAGCGCGTCGGGCTTGTGGGCGTAGTCGATGAAGATCGGCGCGCCGTTATGCGTGCCGACGAGTTCGAGCCGGCCCTTGGCGCCGTTGAGTTTCTCCAGCGCGGCGAAGACGCCGACGGGTTCGGAGCCGGTGGCGATGGCGAGGCCGGCCGCGACCGCGGCGTTCTGCACCTGGAAGCCGCCGACCAGCGGCAGCTTGATTTTATAAGTCTTGCCGCCATGCGCGAGCGTGACGACTTGCGCGAAGCCGTCGATGGCGCCGCCGACCAGCTTGATGTCGTCGCCGTTTCTCGCCGACCGTCATGATCTTGAGGCCGCGCTGTTTCGCCGCCTCGACCACCTGCCCGGCATAGCAATCGTCGACGTCGATCACCGCGGTGCCGCCGTCGACGATCAAGATCGCTGAACAGCCGCAGCTTGGCGGCGAGATAGGCCTCGATGGTCGGATGATAATCGAGATGATCGCGCGACAGATTGGTGAAGGCGCCGGCGGCGATGCGCACGCCGTCGAGCCGGTGCTGGTCGAGCCCGTGCGAGGACGCTTCGAGCGCCAGATGGGTGACGCCCTCGCCGGCCAGTTCGTCGAGCGTGCGATGCAGTTCGACCGGATCGGGCGTGGTCAGCGAGCCGTAGTTCTCGCCCTTGGGCGAGACCACGCCGACGGTGCCGATGCTGGCGGCCGGCAGGCCGAGCGCCGTCCAGATCTGGCGGGTGAAGGCGGCGACCGAGGTCTTGCCGCTGGTGCCGGTGACCGCGGCGATGGTGCCGCGGCTGGCGCGGAAAGAATGCCGCCGCGGCCAGCGCCAGCGCGCGGCGGGCGTTGTTCACCGGCACGAAGGCGACGCTGTCGGGCAATCCCTCGGGCCGCTGTTCGGCGACAATCGCCGCGGCGCCGGCGGCGGCCGCCTGCTTGGCGAAATGCGCGCCGTCGGCCTTGGCGCCGGCGATGGCGACGAACAGGAAGCCGCGGCTTGACCTTGCGGCTGTCGGCGGTCACGCCGGCGATCTCGATCGCCGCGAAGCGCGGATCGAGTCGGGGCGTCATCGAGCATGCAGGTCGGAAAGCTTCATGCGGTCTCACAAGCAGGCAAGTGCGGCGGAATTAGAGTGACACCCACACGCCTGCCTTCGGCAGGCGCTCCCCGTTTCAGGGGGACGCAGAAGCAGTGACCGCCTTGGCCAGAATCAGCTGATCGGCCTTGGGCAGATCGAAGCGCGGCTCCAGATCGAGCAACGGCGCGATCCGGGCAATCACCTTGGCCGCGGTCGGCCCGGCGTTCCAGCCGGCGGTGGCGTAGCCATGGGTTTCCTTGGTCGCCTGCGGCTCGTCGAGCATGATCAGCAGCATGTAGCGCGGCTTGTCGGCCGGCAGGATCGCCATGAAATCGGTCAGCAGCTTGGTCTTGGAATAGCGGCCGTTGATGACCTTTTCCGCGGTGCCGGTTTTGCCGCCGACGTAATAGCCCGCGACGTTGGCCGTGGTGGCGGTGCCCTTCTCGGCGTTGAGCCGCATCAGATAGCGCATCTTCACGCTGGTCTCGGGCTTGAGCACCTGCTTGGCAGAGCGCCTTGGCCTCGGCCTCGCTGCGCTTGAGGAAGGTCGGCGGAATGAGCCAGCCGCCGTTGATGGTGGCGGCAACGCCCATCACCGCCTGCAGCGGCGCCACCGACATGCCGTGGCCGAAGGCGATGGTGACGGTGTTGAGTTCGCCCCAGTGCTTCGGCATGAGCGGCTCGGCGCTTTCCGGCAATTCGGTGCGCAGCCGGTCGAGCTGGCCGAGCTTCTTCAGGAACGCCTTGTGCGCTTCGACGCCGCAGGCCAGCGCCATCTGGGCCGCGCCGATGTTCGACGAATAGGTGAAGATCTCCGGCACCGTCAGCACGCGCTTTTCGGCGTGGTAGTCGTGGATGGTGAACTTGCCGTAGCGCAGCGACTGACGCGCGTCGAAGGTCGAGTTCAAGGTCGCCTTGCCGGAATCCAGCGCCATCGCGATGGTCAGCGCCTTGAAGGTCGAGCCCATTTCGTAGACGCCGGTGGTCAGCCGGTTGATGCGCGTCGGATCGTTGGCCTCGCGCGGATTGTTCGGATCGTAGTCCGGCTCCGACACCATGGCGATGATCTCGCCGGTGTTGACGTCGGTGATGACGCCGGCGGCGGCCTTGGCGTTGAATTTCTCGCGCGCCTTGGCGAGTTCGTCGCGCAGCGCGAATTGCACGCGCAGATCGACCGCGAGCGTCACCGGCTTCTGCAGCCGGTCGGTGGCCAGCCCCGCCAGATGCAGCGCGGCGAGGCCCTGGCCGTCGACCCATTTTTCGATGCCGGCGATGCCCTGGTTGTCGATGTTGACGTGGCCGATGGCGTGCGACACCGTCGGCCCGTTCGGATAGACGCGCTTGTTCTCGCTCAGGAAGCCGACGCCGGGAATGCCGAGCCGGTGAATTTCGGCCTGCTGCTTCGGCGTGATCTCGCGCTTGAGCCAGACGAAGCCGCGCTTCGACGACAGGCGTTCGCGCACTTCGTTGACGTCGAGATCGGGCATCGCGGCGGTGAGCAGTTCCACCGCCTCGTCGACGTCGATGATCTTGCGCGGCTCGGCAAACAGCGACGGCGTCTTCACGTCGGTGGCGAGGATCTGTCCGTTGCGGTCGAGGATGTCGGGCCGCGCGGTGGCGACCGCGTCCTGGCCGACGCTGCGGCGCGCGCCGTGGCCGTCGCTGACGGTGGCGAACATCACCAGCCGCAGCGCGATGACGCCATAGATCGCGGCAAAGCCGACGATGGCGAGGCCGAGCCGCGCCTTGGCCTTGACGTTGCGATCGACGTCGTGGCCGTAGAGCAGCGCGCGCAGCCAGCGCTGCCAGCGGGTCTCGGGCGCTTTGCGGATCGGCGCGTGCATGGTTCTATCGCTCCCCACGCGGCGCCGGCACGCTGCCGGTCGTTTCGGGCGCAACGGCTGCCGGCGGCGCCAGCATGGCGCCGATCGGATCGGCGCTCGGCGGCGGCACCACCACCGGCGGGCGATCGGCCAGACGATCGAGATTGTCGAACTGCGTCGGCACGATGGCGTGCAGCGCCAGATGGCGGTCGGCGAGCCCCTGGATGCGGGCCGGCGTGTCGAGCTTGGCCCATTCGGCGCGCAAGGTGGCGATGGCGTTGCGCTCGCGCCGCAATTCGCCGGCGAGCTTGGCGACCCGCTCGGCCTGCAGCGTCGAATCGAACTTGATCTTGTAGACCAAGGAGGCCGCCAGGATCAGCGCGCAGATCACGATGATATTGAGAAGGCGCATCGCTCAATGCCCCTTCATGATGTCGTCGAGCGACGGCAGGCGCGGCAGCAGATCGGCCGCGTCGCTGTCGTGCGCGGGAGCCGACGGTGCGCTCGGCGGCGCGCAGCTTGGCCGAACGGGCGCGCGGATTGGCGGCGACTTCCTGCTCGTCGGCGATTTCCGGCCGCTTGGTCAGCACCTGAAAGCTCGGCGCGGCGCGCACGACTTCGGGCGCATGACGCGAGCCGCCGCGGGTCTCGGCGCGGCCGGCGAGGAACGATTTGACGATGCGGTCTTCGAGCGAATGAAACGACACCACGACCAGCCGGCCGCCGGCTTTGAGAATGCGTTCGGCGGCTTCGAGCGCGGCGACCAGTTCGCCCAGTTCGTCGTTCACGAAAATGCGCAGCGCCTGGAACGTGCGCGTCGCCGGATGGATTTCGTTCGGCTTCGCGCGCACCACGCGGGAGACGATATCGGCCAAGCGCGCGGGTGGTTTCGATCGGCGCGCCTGGTGCGCGCCTTGACGATGGCGCGCGCCACGCCGCGCGAATGGCGCTCCTCGCCGAGCAGGAAAATGATGTTGGCGAGATCGCGCTCGCCGGCCTTGGCGACAATATCGGCCGCGCTCGGACCGTCGGTGCCCATGCGCATGTCGAGCGGTCCGTCGAGCCGGAACGAAAATCCGCGTTCGGGGGTATCGAGCTGCATCGAGGAGACGCCGAGGTCGAGCACCACGCCGTCGACCGCGTCGTGGCCGCAGTTGCGCGCGACCGCGTCGAGATTGGAGAATTGGTCTTCGATCAGCGTCAGCCGGCCATTGGCCGCCTGCACCAGGTCGGCGCCGTGCGCGATCGCGGTCTGGTCGCGATCGATGCCGATCACCTGAGCGCCGGGCTGGCCAAGAATGCCGCGCGTGTAGCCGCCGGCGCCGAAGGTGGCGTCGATATAGATGCCGCCGTCATGGACCTTGAGCAGTTCCACGGCGCGGCTGCCGAGCACGGGAATGTGGCGGGCTGCGCCACCGGCGACAGCCGCAAAGCCGTCGCCCTCCGCGGTCATCGTATCCCTCCGGGGAGGTAACCGCGGCGGGCGCTGCCGGATGGGAAACCTTGGGATATTTCTTGGGTATTTCTTGGGGTTTCATTGAATAATAATGAGGGCGTCATGGAATGACCCAGCGCCGAGGCCCCCTCCGCGAGGTCCCGGCGCATCACCGTGTGAACCTCATTAAACAGCCCTTAATCTTAAGGATTTGTTTCTGAAGCCGACTTTGCCGGCCCTGACCGCCGGTATAGCGAGGCCGGGGGCGCACAGGAGGCGCGTATTGCTTTTTTGCCGCTGCGCGGCGAAAGATGAAGCCGCCTGTCGCGCTCGCACCTTTAAGGATTAAGACCCTCCGGCCATGTCAACTTTTCAGCCGGATTCCTTCATCGTCGCCGAGGTCGTGCCCTCGCCCAATCTGGACGAGCGCAAGGACGGGCGGCCGCCGGATATGATCCTCCTGCACTACACCGGCATGCAGACCGGCGAGGCCGCGCTGCAGCGGCTGACCACCGCGGCGAGCAAGGTTTCCGCCCATTACGTCGTGTTCGAGGACGGCCGCATCGTGCAATGCGTGCCGGAGGAAAGCCGCGCCTGGCATGCCGGCGTGTCGTCCTGGGCCGGCGAGACCGACATCAATTCGCGCTCGATCGGCATCGAGATCGTCAATCCCGGCCACGAGTTCGGCTACACCAACTTTCCGTTGCGCCAGATCGCGGCGGTGATCTCGCTGTGCAAGTCGATCCTCACCCGCCGCGGGCCGATCAGCGCCGACCGCATCCTCGGTCATTCCGACGTCGCGCCGTCGCGCAAGCAGGATCCGGGCGAGAAGTTTCCGTGGGAACTGTTGAGCGAATCCGGCATCGGCCATTGGGTGCGCGCGGCGCCGCTCAATCTCGACGGCGTCACGCTCAACCCCGGCGACCGCAGCGAGCAGGTGGCGCGGATGCAGCGCACGTTCCGCACTTACGGCTACGGCATCGAGGATACCGGCGTCTATGACGACGCCACGCGCGACGTCGTTATCGCGTTCCAGCGCCATTTCCGGCCCGCGCGCGTCGACGGCATCGCCGATCCGTCGACGCTGCTGACGCTGCGCGCGTTGATCGAAACGCGGCCGGCGCGGCTCAGCGCCTGATCTAATCGGCCGGCGCTGCAACTTGCGGCAAGCGCCACGGCGCGCCGGCAAAACGTTCGACCAGAAACTCGATGAAAACCGCGACGCGCGGCAGCCGGTGGCGGCCCGCCGGATAGAACGCCTGCAGCGGAAACGGCTCGACGTGGTGGATGTCGGTCAAAAGCGCGACCAGTTCGCCGCTCCGCAATGGCCGGCCGACGATGACATCGGACAGACGGACGATGCCGGCGCCCTCGATGGCGAGCCGCAGCGCCGCTTCCGCGTCGTCGGTGGAGACGCGCGGACGCACATCGACCACGTCGATGCCGCCGCGGGTTTCGAAAGGCCAGCGGTTGAGGCCGGCGCCTGCAACGACGATGCAATCGTGACCTTTAAGATCGGCCGCAGTCTTCGGCGTGCCGCGGCGCGCGAGGTATGCCGGGGCCGCACAGATGACGCGCTCGAGGTCGGCGATTTTGCGCTGGATGAACGGCCCGGCCGGGATATGGCCGGAGCGCACGGCGATGTCGGACTGCTCCTCGAGCAGGTCGACCAGCCGGTCGGTGATCGACAGATCGACGTCGATTTCCGGGTACCGCGCCAGGAAGTCGGCCAAAGCCGGCGCCAACTGGTGCAGGCCGAAGGCGGTGCCGGAATTGATGCGCAGCCGGCCGCGCGGCGCGCCGCGCACGTGCGCCACTTCGGCTTCGGCCTCCTCGATCTCGGCGACGATTTTCCGGGCACGGGCCAGATAGGTCTCGCCCTCCGGGGTCAGCGCCAGACGCCGGGTGCTACGCTCCAGGAGACGGGCTCCCAAACGGTCCTCCAGCCGCGAAATCAGCTTGGAAACCGCCGAGGGCGTAAGGCCTAAGTCCTTGGCAGCAGACGAGAAACTGCCGCGATCCAGCACCCGGACAAAGACCCTGAGGTCGGACGAGCGATCCATATTCGTTCCATTAATTCACAAATGAATGCATATAATAGAATATTATCATCTGGCGAAAGATAATACTATGCAGTCAACGCATAGGGAAGACCGAAGGGACTACCGAATTACCCCTTCCCGTGTCTGGAGACTGAAATGACCATCCAAGAGCTAAACCGTATTTCCACCGTGACCATCACGCCCGACCTCGTTGAGGCCATCATGGCGAAGGCCCGCGCCGAGCGCGCCGAAGGCGTGCGCATCCTGCTGATTGAACTCGGCGCCCAGTTGCGCCGCCTGGCAGCCAAGCTGCGCCCGAACCGCCAGCGCCTGCCGCAGGCCGGCGTCTGGGCCCGATGATTATCGGACTGATTTTCCGCCTGATTTCGCGCAAGCGGCGCGTCTGATTTGCGCCGGAATCGGGCCTAACTGGAGCCTAAATCGGCAACGATGTTCCTGCCGATCATGTTCGACCTCCCACTTGGTACCCCCGGGCTTGTCTCCCTCCCGACAAGTCCGGGTTTTTTTGTTTGCCGCCGGCGGATCAGGTCCGAGGCAGGGTTTTTCCCGATCCTCCGCGGCCTTGACGCCGCCAGCCCCCGCCCCCACACCTATCCCTGTCAGTCGGCCGGACGGCCGTCCCGGCTATGCTCGAAAGGGTGCCGGGGAGGAAAGTCCGGGCTCCATGGACGAACGGTGCCGGATAACGTCCGGCGGGGTTCGCCCCACGCGAGTGGGAACGGGCCTCAGGGACAGTGCCACAGAGAACAGACCGCCACGGCCGCGTTGCGTATTGGCCGGGGTAAGGGTGAAACGGTGCGGTAAGAGCGCACCGCGCTTCCAGCAATGGCGGCGGCACGGCAAACCCCACCGGGAGCAAGACCGAATAGGAATGACGTTGAGGCGCAAAGCGCCAGGTCCGTCCGGGCCAGTCATTCGGGTAGGTTGCTTGAGGCGCCGGGTAACCGGCGCACCAGAGGAATGGCCGTCACGTACGCCTACGACGGCGTGCCTTACAGAACCCGGCTTATAGGCCGGCTGATATGCTGACGAGGGCTCGGTGGGAAATCACCGGGCCCTCACCAATTTCGGCATGGCATGCTGGCAGCGTCATCATGACTAATCGCAATGCGTGATCTCGGCGGCCAAGGCAGTCAGGCTCGAATGCGCATCTCGCCACGCTGATCGAAAGCGACATGGCCGCAAGCAGCCGCGCACCGACACTCTACCCGAGGCTCCCCACGCGCTGACGCCGGCCGCGGCGCTCGCCGCGCTGGATGTTTCGGCCGCCAGCGGGCTTGCCGACGAAGAGGTCAAGCGGCGCTCGACAGAACGTCATGGTCCAAACACCATCGTCTCGCGCCGCCGGATGAGCGCGCTGGTGGTGTTCGCGCATCAGTTCATGAGCCCGGTGGTCTATCTGCTGGCCGCCGCGGCGGGCGCTCGCCTTCGCTTTCGGCGAACTGGAAGAGGGCAGCGCGATTGCCGCCGTGCTCGCCGTCAATGCGCTGATCGGCTTTCTGACCGAACTCAAGGCGGCGCGCTCGATCGAAGCGCTTGCGCGCGCTCGGCACCCGCTCGGCCCGCGTCCGCCGCGACGGCCATACGCGGCTCATCGCGGCCGAGGAGCTGGTGCCCGGCGACATCGTGCTGCATCGAAGCCGGCGATTCGATCGCCGCCGATCTGCGGCTGATCGAAGCGTCCAACCTCGCCGCCGATAAATCGACGCTGACCGGCGAATCCGTCGCTGTCCATAAGCAGGTCGACGCCGTCGCCGCCGACGCGCGACTGGCCGAACGCACGTTCGATGCTTTTCAAGGGCACCGCGGTCACCCGCGGCAGCGGCACCGGCGTCGTCACGGCGACCGGCCTGCACACCGAGCTCGGGCGCGTCTCGCAACTCGTCGAAGAGGCCGAACCGGGAAGCTCGCCGCTGGAGAAGAAGCTGGCACGGCTCTCCGCGCAACTGGTCTGGGCCACTATCATCCTGGCCGTGATCATCGCCGGCGTCGGCCTGCGGAGCGGCGATAACGTCTTCCTCATCGTCGAAGCGGCGATAGCGCTCGCGGTCGCCGCGATCCCTGAGGGCCTGCCGATCGTGGCGACACTGGCGCTCGCGCGCGGCATGTGGCGCATGGCGCGGCAGAACGCGCTGATCGAACGGCTGTCGGCGGTCGAAACGCTGGGCGCGACCACGGTCATTCTCACCGACAAGACCGGCACGCTGACCGAAAACCGGATGACGGTGCGCCGGTTCTGGATCGCATCGGGCGAAATCGAACTGGACGGCGGCGTAGCAGCCCATCCGGCCACCGGGCGGCGGCTCGCCGACGATCCGCAGGTTGTCCGCCTGCTCGACGTGGCGGTGCTTTGCAACGACGCCACGCTCGGCCACTCCGCGAAAGACTCGAGCGGCGATCCGATGGAGCTTGCGCTGTTGCGCGCCGGCCGCGCTGCCGGCGTCGGCCGCCACGCGCTGCTGGATACGCTGCCGATCGCGCGCAAGCACGCCTTCGATAGCGCCAGCAAGATGATGGCGACCGTGCACCGCCACGGCGAGCAGTTTCTGTTCGCCGTCAAAGGCGCGCCGGAAGCCGTTCTGGCAGCTTGCGCACGCGCCGCTACGGAACACGGCGACATCGTCATGGAAGACGCGGCGCGGGCGGAATGGAGCGCGCGCGTCGAACATCTCGGCCAACACGGTCTGCGCGTGCTGGCCTGCGCCAGCAAGAACGGTGCGCGCGCCGACGCCGCGCCCTATGACGACCTGACGTTTCTCGGCCTCGTCGCGCTGGAGGATCCGGCGCGGGAGGACGTGCCGCACGCCATTCAGGACTGCCGGCGCGCCGGCATCCGCGTCGTCATGGTGACCGGCGATCATGCCGTGACCGCGCGCAGCATCGGCCGTGCGGTCGGGCTCGCGGCCAACAAAGGTGGTCGAGGGGCGGCACATGGAGAAGGTGATCGCCGGCAAGCATGCCGATCTCGTCGAGATCGGCATCTTCGCGCGGGTCAGCCCGACCGAAAAGCTCGCGCTCGTGCGCGCCTATCAGGCCGCCGGCGAGGTCGTCGCCATGACCGGCGACGGCGTCAACGACGCGCCGGCGCTGCGGCAGGCCGATATCGGCGTCGCCATGGGCATGCGCGGCACCGATGTCGCGCGCGAGGCCGCCGCCATGATCCTGCTCGACGACGCCTTCCCGACCATCGTGAAGGCGATCCGCGAAGGCCGCGTCATCTTCGACAACATCCGCCGCTTCGTCGCCTATCTTCTGTCCTGCAATCTGAGCGAGGTGCTGGTGGTGGGGCTGGCGATCCTGGTCGCGCTGCCGCTGCCGATCCTGCCGTTGCAGATTCTCTATCTCAATCTCGTCACCGACGTGTTTCCGGCCTTCGCGCTGGCGATGGGCGAAGGCGAACGCGACGTGCTCGAGCGTCCGCCGCGCGATCCGAAGGAGCCGATCGTCGGCCGCGCGCAGTGGATCACCATCGTCCTGCAGAGCTTCGCGCTGACCGCCGGCACCTTCGGCGCGCTGGTGCTGGCGCAGGGATGGCTCGCGCTCGACAGCCGGTCGGTCGTGACCGTCACTTTTCTCACGCTCGCCTTTGCGCAGCTCTGGCACGTGTTCAACATGCGCCATCCGCGCTCGGGCCTGCTGCGCAACGAAGTCACCCGCAATCCGTGGCTGTGGGGCGCGCTGGCGCTGTGCACCGTGCTGGTGGCGGTGCCACCTTATGTGGCGCCCTTGGCGCATGTGCTGCATCTGGTGCCGCCGACGCCAACGATGTGGGCGATTATTCTGGGGATGAGCCTGGCGCCGCTGTCGTGACGCAAGCCGTCGTCGAAGTTCTGGCGCGACGGCGGACGAGGGCTTCACGGCCGGGCTGACGAGGCGGCTAACTGACGGCCGCCATCCCAGGCCGGCGCACCGCCGCCGCTTCCGTCTCCAGCCGGCCGTCGCGCAGCCGGAAGATGTGATCGAACCGATCGAGAATCATTTCGTCGTGCGTGACGACGATGATCGCGGCGCTTTGATCGACGGCGATCTGGCGCAGCAGATCCATCACGATGCGGGCGCGCGCCGAATCGAGCGGCGCGGTCGGCTCGTCGGCGAGAATGATGCGCGGCTGGTTGGCGAGCGCGCGCGCGATCGCCACGCGTTGCGCTTCGCCGCCGGAGAGCTGCTCGGGCATCGCATGCTTGCGGTGGCCGACCTCGAGATAGTCGAGCAGTTCGACGGCGCGCGTGCGCGCCGCCGCGGCGCTGAAGCCGGCGAGATCGAGCACCACGGCGACGTTGTCGCTGCCGTCGAGAAACGGCAGCAGATTGGGGTATTGGAAGATGAAGCCGATCTTGTCGAGCCGCAGCCGGCGCAGATCGGACTTGAGCCAGCGCTCGTCGTAGACGACCTCGCCGTCGAGCGTGATGCCGGCCCGCTGCTCGGCTCCAGAATGCAGGCGATGCAATGGAGCAGCGTCGTCTTGCCCGAGCCGCTCGGGCCCATCAGCCCGACGACCTGGCCGGGATAGACTTCCATATTGATGTCACGCAGGGCGTCGACGCGCGCGGTGCCCTCGCCGAAATGCTTGGAGAGATGTTCGACACGCACGACCGCCTGTCTGTCGGTCGTCGGCCATCGTGCTACCCCGAC
The DNA here is from genome assembly GCA_963825015.1 of uncultured Alphaproteobacteria bacterium. Classification (GTDB taxonomy): domain Bacteria; phylum Pseudomonadota; class Alphaproteobacteria; order Rhizobiales; family Xanthobacteraceae; genus Pseudolabrys. Next base: position 237,829 of record CAWGRN010000022.1, read on the forward strand.
GACGCCAGCGCTTCGGCCGGGTCGACCTTGAGCGCGAGCCGAATACCGAGCGTGCTGGCGGCAAGGCAGATCACGACCGTGATGACGAACACGACGGCGACACTCTCGGGATCGAGCACGAGCCGCCGCGGAAAGTAAGGCTTGAAGATCGAGGACGAGCGCCAGCCCGGCGAAGTAAGCCGAAGATGCCCATCGACAGCGCCTGCTGGACGATGAGGCCGACGATGGTGCGGTCCGGCGCGCCGACGAATTTGAGCGTGGCGATCGAGCGCACCTTGTCCATGGTCAGCGTGTAGACGATCAAGGCAATGATGACCGCCGACACGATGATCAGCAGCACCATGATCAGACGCTGCTGCTTGCGCGCCTTCTCGATGACGAACTTGCTCAGCAAGGTTTCCTGCTGCTCCTGGGTGAGCGTCGTGAGGTGCTTCCAGCGCGACAGCGCGGCGGCGACCTCGTTGACCGGGACGTAGGGCGACACCTTGGCGATGACGGCATTGATCTGATCGTTGGTTTGCCGACGCGCCGCCGCGCGCGACCTCGCGCCGCTCGGCCGGCGGCGCCAGCTCGAACTGCAGCTGCTTGCGCGTCGCGCAAGGTGATGTAGGCCACCGGATCGCCGGACGCCGTGACCTCGTTGCGCATCAGGCCGACGACGGTGAATTTGTGACCGTGCGTGCCGAGCGGCACTTCCTGGCCGAGCGCGAGGCCGGCGGAGCGGTCGACGATCATTTCGTAATGGCTGCGCATGATGTCGCGCCCGGCCGAGAGCTTGCGCGGGCCGCCGGGCCGGCCCGGCTCGAAGCCGATGAGGAACAGGCGGAGCGGCTTGCCGTTGAGCTCGGTCTGCACCGATTGGTAGGTGACGGAGCCGGCGCGCTCCACGCCATAGACCCGGCTGACCAATTCCCGCGTATCGCCGGAAATGCGCGACGCTTCGGCGAACGGTCCGTTGGTGCCGGCCTCGACCACCCAGAGATCGGCGTTCGCGGCGCGCGCCTGCCGCAGCGCGTCGTCGATCAGGCCGCCATAGACGCCGGTGATCATGATCACGATGCCGAGCAGCAGGCTCAATCCGAAATTGGTCAGCACGAAGCGCAGCAGATTGTGCTTGATGTCCCGGTAGGCCAGATTCATGGCTGGCCTTGGCTCTTCCGCGGCGATCTTGGCCGCGCGGCCGACGCGCAATCCGCTGCGCAATTGCGTGACCACCACGGCCTTGTCCGGCACGCCGCCGGTGATCTCGTAGCGTCCGTCGAGCAGCCGGTGCCCGAGCGTCACCTCGCGTTGCTGCAGGTGGCCATCCTCGACGGTCCACACGGTTCCGCGATTCTTGCCGAGCCCGACGATCGCCGCTTCCGGGACCAGCAGGGCCTGCGGCAGGCGCACCGTCGTGATGTAGACCTCGGCCTGTTCGCCGAGATGGAAGTTTTCCGGCAGAGCGATCGAACGCGATCTGCGACCCGCCGCTCCTCGTTGACGCGATCGCTTTCGGGCTCGATGCGGGCAACCCGCCCCTGAAACCGCTGGTTGGGCAGCGAGCGCAGAACGATATCGGCCGGCTCGCCGACCCGGATTTCGCCGGCCTTGCTCTCGTCGATATAGGCCAGCACCCAGACCGATTGCGGATCGATCAGCGTGAAGACCGGCTCTCCGGCGCCGAGCGCCGAACCAAGCTCCTTCAGCCGCGCGGTCACCATGGCGTCGTAGGGCGCCGCGAGGGTGTGGAAATCGAGCGTCGCGGTTTCCTGCTGCTGTTGCGCCTTGGCGTCGCCGATGGCGGCGCGCGCCACCGCAATCTCGCTGGCGGCCAGATTCACGTCGCGCGAGCGTCGGCGTCTTGCGGCGGCCTTTGCCGTCTCCGCCGTCTCGACCGAGGTGGTATTGCTCTGCACCAGCTTTTGCCGACGCTCGTTGATGTTCTTGGCATTGGCATAGTTCGCCTTGGCCTTTTCGACGCTGGCCGTGGCCTTTTGCAGATTGGCTTCGGCCTGTTCGACGGCGGCCTTGGCCCGCGCGACGCGCGCGCTCTGCTCGCGGTCGTCGAGGCGGGCCAGCACCGCGCCCTTGGCGACGCGATCGCCGACATCGGCGCGAAGATCGACCAGCACGCCGGAAACCTTGAAGCCGACCTTGGATGTGACGCGCGCCTCGACCGTGCCGAGGCCGAACACCTGAACCGCTACGTCGCGCTCGGGCTGCGCGACTTGCACGCTGACCGGACGGATAAATAAAGCCCACGCCGCCGCACCGGCAACGATCAGTGCGACGACCATAGCAATCAATAGAATGCGTCTGCGGTTCATGAGACTTCCCCGCGTCCCGAAATTGGGAAAGCTTCCACTGATTATTATAATGCGCCGCAGGCGGACCAATCGGAATGATCTAAATCAAGACCGCGCTTGCGGCGCCGCGAGCCAAGGTCGAGCGCGCCACGCCCGCGTCATGACCCACATCAAAGCCCTTTGACCCTTGCGGAGCGAAGATTACGCTGAATTGTCAAAGCAAGATGGGCCCGTGTGTCATGCCGCAGCCGTCGAGCGCCCCGAAGGCCTTGGTGTTCCGCGCGCGCGGGCTGTCGAAGGTCTATGTCATGGGCGAAGTCGCGGTCCATGCGCTGCGCGACATCGACCTCGACATCTATGAGGGCGAATTCGTCGTGCTGCTGGGGCCGTCGGGTTCCGGCAAATCGACGCTGCTCAATATCCTCGGCGGGCTCGATGCGCCCACGTCCGGCGAGGCGAAGTGGCGCGATCACGATCTCGTCAATGCCGGCGACACCGAGTTAACGCGCTACCGGCGCGAGCACGTCGGTTTCGTGTTTCAATTCTACAATCTGATACCGAGCCTCACGGTGCTCGAAAACGTCGCGCTGGTGAACGAGATCGCCGACAAGCCGCTCGACCCGCGCGAGGCGCTGGCTTTGGTCGGGTTGACCGAGCGGCTCGATCATTTCCCGTCGCAACTTTCCGGCGGCGAGCAGCAGCGCGTCGCGGTCGCCCGCGCCATCGTCAAATCGCCGGACGTTCTGTTGTGCGACGAACCGACCGGCGCCCTCGACTACGACACCGGCAAGGTCGTGCTGGCGGCCATTGCGCGCGTCAATGAAAAACTCGGCACTACCACGATCATCATCACGCACAATGCGGCGATCGCCGGCATGGCCGACCGGGTGCTGCGGCTCGGCGGCGGACGCATCGTCGGCGAGGAACGCAATGCCCGCCGTCTGTCGCCAGAGGAGTTGCGCTGGTGAGCCTGCTGGATCGCAAACTCTGGCGCGACATCTCCGCCCTGCGCGGGCAGATCATCACCATTGCGCTGGTGGTGGCGGCAGGCGTCGCGGTATTCGTGGCATCGATCTCGACCTACAATTCGCTGCTGGCCGGCCGCGACCGTTTCTATGATAGCGCGCGGTTCCCGAACATATTCGTCAGCCTGAAGCGCGCGCCGCTGTCGATTGTCTCACGGCTGGCGGCGATCCCGGGCGTTGCCACTGGTCGAGCCGCGCATCGTGCGCGACGTCATCGTCGACTGGCCGTCCTCATCTCTGCCGGTTTCGGCCCGCGTTGTCTCGCTGACGCATGGCGGCGATGAGCCGCTGTCCCGCCTGTATCTGCGGCGCGGCACGGCGCCAGGACCGAACGAAACCCATGGCGCCGTCATCAACGAAGCCTTTGCCGAAGCCAATGGCGCGACGCCGGGCATGGACATCCGCGTCATCCTCAACGGCCGTCTGCAAAGCTTTGCGATCACCGGCATCGGGCTGTCGCCGGAATATGTCTATGCCGTGAAGCCGGGCGTCCCGATTCCGGACGATCGCTTTTTTGCCGTGCTGTGGGTCGACCGCAGCGCGGCCGAAGCCGCCTTCGATATGAAAGGCGCCTTCAACGACCTCGTCATTTCGCTGGCGCCGGGGGCCGATGCCGAAGCCGGTCATCGGCGAACTCGACCGGCTGCTCGAGCCGTACGGCTCGGTCGGCGCCGTCGAACGGCGCGACCAGCCGTCCAATCGGTTTCTCGAGGACGAGCTCAACCAGCAAATGGTGACGTCGATCACCATCCCGTTCATCTTTTTCGGGGTGGCGGCGTTCCTGCTCAATGTGGCGCTCGGCCGCCAGGTGGCGGCGCAACGCGAACAGATCGCCGCGCTCAAGGCGCTCGGCTTTCCGACCGCGCCGCTGGTCCTGCACTATCTCAAGCTGGTGGCCGTCATCGTGCTGTTCGGCTCGGCGCTCGGCGTCGCCGGCGGCATCACGTTCGGCCACGCCATGATCGCGAGCTACCAGGGATTTTTCCGTTTCCCGGTTCTCGATTTCGAACTGACGCCGTGGTCGGTGGTCGCCGGGCACCGCGATCAGCTCTCGCCTCGGCGTCGTTGGGCGTGATCACCGCGCTGCAGCGGATCGTCGGATTGGCGCCGGCCGTCGCGATGCGACCGGCCGCGCCGCTGCGCTTCCGCCGATCGTGGCTGGAGAGTCTGCTGTCGGCCCGCTGGCTGACGCCGCGCCGCATCATGGTGCTGCGCAATATCGCCGGCCGTCCGTTGCGCGCGGCCCTGACCACGCTCGGGATCGCGTTCGCCATCCCGATGGTCGTGCTCGGACTGTTCTGGCGCGACGCCATCGATCAGATGATCGAAATCCAGTTCAATCTGGTGGAACGCGGCAATGCCGCCGTGACGTTCCCGCATCCGCTGGATCGCCGCATCATCGGCGACCTGATGCGGGAGCCCGGCGTGCTCGCGGTCGAAGGCCAGCGCATCGTGCCGGTGCGGCTGCGCGCCGGCCACCGCAGCTTATCTGACCGCGGTGATCGGCCTGCCGGTCGGCGGCGAGTTGCGCCGTCCGCATGATTCAGAATTGCGCGCCATCGAGATTTCGCCGGACGGCATCACCATGACGCGGCGGCTGGCCGAACGTCTGGGCGTCGCGTCTCGGCGACACCATGACGGTCGAGGTCATGGAGGGCAAACGGCTCAAACGCGACGTTCCGGTCAGCGCCATCGTCGACGAGGTGCATCGGCATGGCCACCTACATGGAGATCGGCACGCTCAACCGCCTGACCGGTGAAGGCGACGTCGTCTCGGCGGCGGCGCATGTTCGTCGAGCCGTCGGCACTGCCGGCGCTGTCGCGGCGCTTCAAGGAGCTGCCGGTGATCGAATCCGTGGCCATGAAGGCCTATACACTGACGTCGTTTCTCGACAAGATCGCCAACATGCTGCTGGTCAGCGCCGGCATTCTCACGACCTTCGCCGTGATCATCGCGATCGGGGTGGTCTACAACAGCGCCCGCATCGGATTGCAGGAGCGCGCCTGGGAACTGGCGAGCCTGCGGGTGCTCGGGCTTCACCCGCGCCGAGGTCGCGCGCATCTTGTTCGGCGAATTCATGATCGAGATTGCGCTCGCCATCCCGATCGGCATCGCGCTGTCGCGGATCATCATCGAGCTGATCACCCACTTTCATTCCAACGAAAGCTTCCAGATCCCGGCGGCGATCGGCGCGCGCACGTTTGCCGCCGCCTGCGTCGTGGTGATCGCCGCCGCGGCCGCCAGCGCCTATGTGGTGCGCCGGCGCATCGACCGCCTCGATCTGGTCGCGGTTCTCAAAACCAGGGATTGACGATGCACATCACCTTCGGTCGCGTTGTTGTCCGTTGTCGGCATTGTGGCGGCCGTATCACTGGCGGTCTGGGTCATGCTGCCGCAGCCGGTCGCGGTCGAGACCGCGACGGTCGACCAAGGGCAAATTTGTCGCGACCGTCGACGAGGACGGCAAGACCCGCATTCGCGAACGCTACGTGGTGGCAGCACCCTTGCCCGGCCGGCTCACCCGGGTCCGGCTCAAGGCCGGCGATTCAGGTGAAGGCCGACGACATGATCGCCGCGATCCTGCCGTCGCCGGCGCCGTTTCTCGATCCGCGCAGCCGCCGCGAGGCCGAGGAACGGCTGGGCGCCGCCGAAGCCGGCCGCGAACGCAGCAAGGCCGTGGTCGAGCGCGCACAGGCGCAGACCGTGCAGGCCAAGAACGATCTCGACCGCGCCCGCACCTTGACCGAACGCGGCGTGTCGACGGCGCAGGCGCTCGAACGCGCCGAAACCGCCATGCGCGTCGCCGAGCGCGACCTGCGCGCTGCGGAATTCCAGGATCACGCCGCCGCGCACGAGGTCGATCAGGCGAAAGCCTTGCTGGCGCAATATCGAACCGGCGGCGACACGCCGCCCGATCGCTGGCCGGTTACCGCGCCGGTGTCGGGTCTGGTGCTCAAGGTGGCGCAGGAGAGCGAAACCATCGTGCAGCCGGGCACGCCGATTCTCGAAATCGGCGACCCGCGCGACCTCGAGATCGTGGTCGACGTGCTCAGCACCGATGCGGTCGAAATCCATCCGGGCGCCGAGGTCGCCATCGAGCATTGGGGCGGACCGGGCGTGCTGGCCGGACGGGTGCGCCGGGTCGAGCCGGCCGCCTTCACCAAGATATCGACGCTGGGCGTGGAGGAGCAGCGGGTGAATGTGCTCATCGACGTGGTCTCGCCGGCCGAAGGATTGGGCCGGTCTCGGCGACGCCTATCAAGTCGATGCCCGGATCACCGTGTTCAGCCGCGACGACGTGACGATCGTTCCGACCGGTGCGTTGTTCCGAAGCGGCGAGCTTGGAGCGTCTATGTGGTGCAGGACGGACGGGCGCAACGTCGCGCGGTGGAACTGTTGCGCCGATCCGGGCCGCTTCGCCGCCGTGACCGCGGGCGTACAGCCGGGCGATCGTGTCATCGTTTATCCGAGCGACCGCATTGCGCCGGAGGTGCGGGTCGAATCGCGATAACGCATGGAACGCAGGCGCCTTGGTCGCGTTAGCGGGGGCAAACGCACTTAGGAGCTGACCCATGGCCAAAGAACCCAAGCAACTCGACGAGTTGTTCCACGACACGCTGAAGGACATCTATTTCGCCGAGAAGAAAATTCTGGCGACGCTGCCGAAAATGGAAAAGGCGGCCCAGGCCGCCGAACTGAAGAAGGCCTTCGCCAAGCACAAGACCGAAACCGAAGGCCACGTCGAACGGCTCGAAAAGGTCTTCGCCGCCATCGACAAGAAGCCGCAGGGCAAGACCTGCGCGGCCATCGTCGGCATCACCGACGAGGGCGCGGAAATCATGGACGAATATAAGGGTTCGCCCGCGCTCGACGCCGGTCTGCTGGCCGCGGCGCAAGCGGTCGAGCACTACGAGATCTCGCGCTACGGCACGCTGCGGACCTGGGCCGAGGAACTCGGTCTGAAGGACGCCGCGCGGCTGCTGTCGCAGACGCTCGAGGAAGAAAAGAACACCGACGCGACACTGACCGAGATCGCCGAAAGCGTGGTCAATCAGGAAGCCGAAGCCGCCTAAGGCAGGCTTGGCGTGCACAAACGATGCCGGGACCGGCGATCGGCCGGTTTCGGCATCCGTTGCCGTAGCGTCAGTACGCCACACGCCTGCGGGCGGAACACCATGGCGGTTCAACCGTTAGCGTTCGATCCGCGTGCGGCCGCCGGGTGCGTCATTTGGGGTGACCGCTCGGCCAAGGCTGATTGAACCATGGCCGATTGACCTGCAACTCTGGGGACTTCAACGATGCATTCAACGAATTTCGCCTTCCGCGGTCCTTTGCTCGCCGTTCTCTTGTCGAGCACCGCGGTTTTCGCGGTTTCTGCACTTCCGGCTGATGCCGCGCCGTCGCAGCGCGCGTTCATCGTCGCCCAAGGCGGCCCGCCCGCCGAAGCCGTCGATCCGAAGCACGCCAAGGACAAGGCCGAAAAGGACAAGGCGGAACACGACAAGGCCGGAGCGGACAAAAAGAAAGCCGACCATGGCAAACCGTCCGCGCCACCCGCTGCTGCGCAAGTAAAGCCGCCGCAAGCGCCGCCGCCACCCGCCGCCGCGCAGGCCAAGCCCCCTGGCGACGAACCGCGTCGCGCCGATGACAAGCGCCCGCAGAATCGCGACGCCAGCCACGACCGCAAGGCGCCGGCAGCGCCCGCTGCCGCCGCCGCGCCGGAAAAACCCGCCGCGCCGACCGCGGCAAAGCCCGCGGACAAAGCCCCCGCGCCCGCCGCGCAGGCACCGGCGCCGCAGGCTCCAGCCGCGCAAAACCAAGCTGCACCGACCGCGCCGGCCCGCGCCGGCGGCCCGCCCGCTGCGCCCGCCGCAGCCGCGGCGCCGGCCGCACCCGCAGCCCCGGTGGCTGCGGCACCGCCGCCGACCAAACCGCGCGACGCCGCCGAATTCATTCGCCAGGGCGATCAGAAACAAACCCGCGGCATGGACGACGTCCGCAAGGAGCGGCGCGAGACCAAGGACGGCAACCGCGTCGTCATCCATGAAGGCGACCGCACCATCGAGCGCGAGGGTCAGCGCACCATCATCCGCCACAACGAAGCCGACCGCTTCTCGGTCGGCGCGCGCGACGTCAAGGTCGAACGCCGCGGCAACGACACCGTCAGCATCATCGTGCGGCCGAACGGCATCAGCATCGTCAGCACCAGCGACCGCGACGGCCATCTGCTGCGCCGCGTGCGCCGCGACCGCGACGGCCACGAGGTGGTGATCATCGACAACGGCTTTGCCGGAGCACGGCGCGGCGATTATTTCGTCGATCTGGCGCCGCCGCGGATTGCGATGCCGCGCGACCGTTACATCGTCGACGCCGGTCACGCCAACCGCGACCAGCTCTACGCCATCTTCACGGCGGCGCCGGTCGAGCGCATCGAGCGCCGCTACACGCTCGACCAGGTGCGCTACAGCGACCCGTTGCGGGCCCGCATGCCGCGCGTCGATCTCGACGTCAATTTCGAAACCGGCTCCTGGCAGCTCACGCCCGATCAGGTCGCAAGCCTGAGCGCGATCGCGCAGGGTTTGAACCGCGCCATCGACAAAAATCCGCGCGAGGTCTTCCTGATCGAAGGCCACACCGATGCGGTCGGCTCGGCCGAGGACAATCTTTCGCTGTCCGACCGGCGCGCCGAGGCGGTGGCCGTGGCGCTGACCGAGAAGTTTCAGGTGCCGCCGGAAAATCTGGTGACGCAAGGCTACGGCGAGGAATACCTCAAGGTCGCGACCGACGGGCCGGCGCGCGAGAATCGCCGCGTCGCGGTGCGCCGCATCACCCCGCTGATCGATCAGGCGCAAACCACGGGCGGCAACCGGTAATAAATTACCGGGTTCCGGCGACGGAACTTATTGGCCGACATGCCGTTATCCAGCGTCCCGACCACGCGGATCAAGGCAGTGTGCTGGGGCAACATGAACGCTGCCCCGCGCATTCCATTTTAAGGAGATCTGACCCGTGTCTATCGGAACCATCATCCTCATCATTCTGGTTATCGCGTTGCTCGGCGGCTTCAGCGGCATCGGTGGCGGTCCGTTCTATGGCACCGGCTACTACGGCGGCGGCGGCCTCGGGCTGGTCGTCATCGTGCTGCTGATCCTCGTCTTGATGGGCAGGCTGTAGCACCGCCGCTCAACCGCGCGCGTTATCGCCTTGAATAGAGTGCCGCCTGCGACGCATTGAGTGATGCGCCGCGGGCGCCACTTTATTGTCAGCGCGCATCCAGCATGGTCGAGGGCAGCCACAGCGCGATGCCGGGGAACATCGCCACCAGGATCACGGCAATACACATCAGGACAAATAGCGGCAGCGCGTAGGCGCCGATGGTGAAAATGTTGCGGCCGGTCATGCCCTGCAGCACGTAGAGATTGAAGCCGACCGGCGGCGTGATCTGCGCCATCTCGACCACCAGCACGACGTAGATGCCGAACCAGATCAGATCGAAGCCGGATTTCTGCACCAGCGGGATGATGATCGAGGTGGTCAGCACCACCATCGAAATGCCGTCGAGGAAACAGCCGAGCAGGATATAGAACGCCGTCAGCACGCTGAGCAGCGCCCAGGGCGCGAGATTGTAGCCGCCGATCCATTCGGCAAGCGCGATCGGAATTCCGGTGAAACCCATTGCGGCGGTGAGATAAGCCGCGCCCGCCAGAATGAACGCGATCATGCAGGAGGTGCGGGTCGCGCCCATCAGCGAGTCGACAAAACCCTGTCGGGTCAGGGTGCCAGACCACCACGACAGCGCCAGCGCTAGAAACACGCCGACTACGGCGGCTTCGGTGGCCGACGCCAGGCCGCCATAGATCGAGCCGATGACGCCGAGAATGAGCAGCGTCACCGGGATCAGCCGGCGCGACGCCTTGATGCGCGCCGCGAACGGCACGTGCGGATCGGGCGGCGGCATGCGCGACTTGTTGAGCAGCGCCCAGCCGACGATGAAGCCCATGAACAGCAGCGCCAGCATGATGCCGGGAATGACGCCGGCGATGAACAGCCGCGCGATCGACTGATCGGTCGCCGTCGCATAGACGATCATGATGATCGACGGCGGGATCAAAAGCCCGAGCGTACCGGAGCCGGCCAGCGTGCCGATCGCCATTTTCTCGTCATAGCCGCGCTTGATCAGTTCGGGCAGCGCGATGCGGCCGATGGTGGCGCAGGTCGCGGCCGACGAGCCCGACACCGCGGCGAAGATCGCGCAGCCGATCACGTTCACATGCAGCAGCCGGCCGGGCAGCCGCTGCACCCAGGGCGCCAGCCCTTCGAACATGTCGTCGGACAATTTGGTGCGGTACAGGATCTCGCCCATCCAGATGAACATCGGCAGCGCGGTCAGATCCCATGAATTCGACGCCGCCCACATCGAGGTCGCCAGCACCTGGCCTGCCGGCGTTGCGACTTTGGTCAGCACCGCGACGAAGCCGCAGACGGCCAGCGCGATCGCGATCCACACGCCGGAGCCGAGGATCGCGAACAGCAGCAGCATCAAAGCGAGGGAAAGCTGGAGCTCGTTCATCTTTTTCGCTCAGCCTTCCTTGCCGAGCGTGATGGCGTCTTCCGCCGCGCGGAAGCTCGGCCGGCCGGCGCGCATGACGATGACGAGTTCGTCGATCAGCGCGACGGTGAGCATCAGCGCGCCGAACGCCATGGCGGCTTGCGGATAGGCCAGCGGCACGCGGATCACGCCGTTCGAGACTTCGTGGAAACGCAGCGACACCCAGGCGAAAGAGGCGAGCTGGTAGGTCATGTAGCCGCAGGCCGCGGCGGCAAATCCGAAGGCCCAGATCTCGACGATGCGGCGCGCCTTTTCGCTCAGGAAACCAAGCACCAAGGTGACTCGGATATGGGCGCCGGCCTTGAGCGTGCCGGCGAGCGCGAGGAAGCTCGCGCCGGCCAGCAAGTAGCCGCAGATTTCGGCGAGCGAGAGAATGACGAAATCGGTTCGCGGCAGATGCAGCAGCGCCAGCGTGCCGTCGAGCAGCCGGCCGGCCAGCTGGGCGCCGACCAGCAGCGCGATCGCCACCAGGCACAGCGCCGCAAGGGCGAGCGTGACGCGATAGAGGGTGTCGAGGATGCTGCGCATCTGACGATCTCCCTCTCCTTAAGGGGAGAGGGAGATTTGTCGGGCCGGTTACTTCCGGAACGCCGCGAGCATCGCGGCGCCGTCGGCGCCGGCGGATTTTTCCCATTCGGCGGCGATGGTGTTACCGACCTTGGCAAAGCCGGCCTTGAGCTCCGGGCTCGGCGGCAGCACCTTGATGCCCGCCGACTTCAGCGCCGCGGTCTTGATGGTCATTTCCTCGATCGACATTTTCCAGCCACGCTCTTCGGCGGCCTTCGCTGCATCGGTGACCGCCTTCTGCTCGGCCGGCGTCAATTTGTTGAACGCTTCCTTGTTCACGAACACGATGTTGCGCGGCAGCCAGGCCTGGGTGTCGATGTAGTGCGTGAGATAATCCTGCGCCTTGGTGTCGACGCCGGTCGAGGCCGAGGTGATCATCACGTCGACACGGCCGGTGGCGAAGGCGGTCGGCAGATCCGGCACTTCGATCTGGGTCGGGACCGCGCCGACCAGCGCGGCGATGCGGCCGATCATGGCGTTGTAGGTGCGGAATTTGAGACCTTTCAGATCCTCGACCGACTTGATCTCACGCTTGGCGTAAATGCCCTGCGGCGGCCACGCGATCGAATACAGCAGCTTCAGGCCTTCGGAATCGAGCTGCTTTTCCAGGAACGGCTTCTGCGCGGCATAGAGCTTCTTCGACGCGTCATAGCCGGTGGCGAGGAACGGAATCGAGTCGATGCCGTAGACCGGCGCTTCGTTGGAAGCGAGCGACTCGAGGATTTCGCCGATCGGCGCGGTGCCCTGGCGGACGGCGCGCTTGATCTCGGCGTGCTTGATCAAGCGAGCCCGCCGAATGCACCGCGATGGTCAGCGAACCGTTGGTCGCCTTGGCGACGTCGGCGGCAAACAGCGCGACATTCTTGGTGTGGAAGTTGCCGTCCGGATAGGGCGTCGGCATGTCCCATTTGGTCTGGGCGGAAGCGGCGGTGGCGAAGAACCCCGCGAGCACGAGGCCCGCCAAGGCGCGCAATAAAATCGGCATTGAACCCTCCATACGGACCGGGACTTGTGGCACGCCGGTCACCTCGGCCTTACTGTTAGCGTACAAGCATGGGACCAAGGGCGGCCCCGTGGCAAGACCGCAGATGAGGCAGACGGCGCATGGTAAAACGGCAGGCTTCGGCGACGCCAGGCACACAAAACTGGGACTTCTGGATCGACCGTGGCGGCACCTTCACCGACGTGGTGGGTCGGCGGCCGGACGGCACGCTTGCAGCGCACAAACTGCTGTCGGAAAATCCGGAAGCCTATTCGGATGCCGCCGTGCAAGGCATTCGCGATCTGCTGGGTTTGCAGGCCGGCGAACCGATCCCGGCCGGCCGCGTCGGCGCGGTCAAGATGGGCACGACGGTCGCGACCAATGCGCTGCTCGAGCGCAAGGGCGACCGCACGCTGCTTCTCATCACCAAAGGTTTCCGTGACGCGCTCAAGATCGGCTACCAGGCGCGGCCGAAGATTTTCGCGCTCGAGATCATCAAGCCCGATCTGGTCTATGAGCGCGTGGCGGAAGTCGACGAGCGCGTGCGCGCCGAGCGGCACCGTCGAACGCGCGCCCGATCTCGACGCGGTGCGCAAAGACCTGGTGGCGGCGAAAGCCGACGGCATCGACGCGGTAGCGATCGTGCTGATGCACGCCTACCGGTTTCCCGAACACGAGCGCCAGGTGGCAGCGCTGGCGCGCGACATGGGCTTTGGCCAGGTCTCGGTCAGCCACGAAGTGTCGCCGCTGATCAAGCTGGTCGGCCGCGGCGACACCACGGTGGTCGATGCCTATCTGTCGCCGATTTTGCGGCGGTATGTGGCCAAGGTCGACACCGCGCTCGACGCCAAGAATTCGCAGGCGCGCTTGATGTTCATGATGTCGTCGGGCGGGCTGACGGCGGCCGAATTGTTCCAGGGCAAGGATGCGATTTTGTCCGGCCCCGCCGGCGGCGTGGTCGGCATGGCGGAAACCGGCAAGCAAGCCGGCTTCGACCGCCTCATCGGCTTCGACATGGGCGGCACCTCGACCGACGTGTCGCATTTCGACGGCGAGTATGAGCGCACCTTCGAGACCGAAGTCGCCGGCGTGCGCATGCGGGCGCCGATGATGCTCATTCATACCGTCGCCGCCGGCGGCGGCTCGATCCTGCATTACGACGGCGCGCGCTTCCGCGTTGGGCCCGACCGCGCCGGCGCCAATCCGGGACCTAAATGTTATCGCCGCGGCGGGCCGCTGGCCGTCACCGACGCCAATGTGATGCTTGGCAAGCTGATGCCGGATTTCTTCCCGAAGATTTTCGGTCCGCACCAGGACCAGCCGCTCGATGAAGCGGCGGTGAAAAACGCCTTCGCCGCGATGGCCAAGGACATCGGCAAGAAGCCGGAGGAGATCGCCGACGGCTTCGTCAAGATCGCGGTCGAGAACATGGCCAACGCGATCAAGAAGATTTCGGTGCAGCGCGGCTATGACGTGACGCGCTATGCGCTCAACTGCTTCGGCGGCGCCGGCGGCCAGCACGCGTGCCTCGTCGCCGACGCGCTCGGCATGACGCGGGTGCTGATTCATCCGTTCTCGTCGCTGCTGTCGGCCTACGGCATGGGCCTCGCCGACATCCGCGCCACGCGCGAGCAGGCCATCGAATTGGCGTACGGGCCGAAGGCGCTGGCGGCGCTGAACCGCACCGCCAAGCGCATCGGCAAGGCGGTGAAGGACGAGGTTTCAGGCCAGGGCGTGGCGGCGGGCAAGATCAAAGTGTTCGTGCGCGCGCATATCCGTTACGCCGGCACCGACTCGGCGCTGGTGGTCTACGCAGGCACCCTGCCCGCCATGCAGCGCGCCTTCGAGAAGGCGCACAAATCGCGCTTCGGCTTCATCGACCGCAACAAGCAGCTCGTCGTCGAGGCGGTGTCGGTGGAAGCCGTCGGCGGCGGCGCCAAGTTCAGCGAAAAGGCGACCAAGCGGGCCAAAGGCAATCTGCCGAAGCCGGCGCGGCGCACGCAGTTCTTCTCCGGCGGCGCCTGGCACAAGGCCAACGTCTATACCCGCGACCAGTTGAAGGTCGGCGCGAAGGTCAAGGGCGCCGCCATCATCATCGAGCCGCACCAGACCATCGTGGTCGAGCCCGGCTGGCAGGCCGAGCTGACGGCGAAGAACCATCTGGTGCTGACGCGCGCCAAGAAACTCAAGCGCACTTACGCCATCGGCACGCATGCCGACCCGGTGATGCTGGAAGTGTTCAATAATCTCTTCATGTCGATCGCCGAGCAGATGGGCGTGTCGCTGCAGAACACCGCCTACTCCGTCAATATCAAGGAGCGGCTCGACTTCTCCTGCGCGGTATTCGCGCATGACGGCACTCTTGTTGCCAATGCGCCGCACATGCCGGTGCATCTCGGCTCGATGGACCGTTCGGTCGAGACCATTATCCGCGACAACAAAGGCAGAATCGCCCCCGGCGACGTCTACGTCATCAACGCGCCCTATAACGGCGGCACGCATCTGCCCGACATCACCGTCTGCACGCCGGTATTTGATGACAGGAAGAAGAAAGTTTTGTTCTGGGTCGCATCGCGCGGCCATCACGCCGACGTCGGCGGCATCTCGCCCGGCTCGATGTCGCCGAACGCCACCACCATCGAGCAGGAAGGCGTGCTGTTCGACAATTTCAAGCTGGTGGATCGCGGCCGCTTCCGCGAAAAGGAATTGCTGGCGGCGCTGACCGGCGCCAAATATCCGGCGCGCAATCCGATCCAGAACATCAACGACATCAAGGCGCAGATCGCCGCCAACGAAAAGGGCGTCGCCGAGCTGCGCAAGATGGTGACGCTGTTCACGATGCCGGTGGTTAATGCCTATATGCAGCACGTGCAGGACAACGCCGCCGAAAGCGTGCGGCGGGTGATCGACCGGCTGCACGACTCGGAATTTTCCTACGAGATGGACCAGGGCACCGTGATCAAGGTCAAGATCACGGTCGACAAGAAGAAGCGCGAAGCCACGGTCGACTTCACCGGCACCTCGCCGCAGCAGCCGACCAACTTCAACGCGCCGGAGCCGGTGACGCGCGCGGCCGTGCTTTACGTGTTCCGCATGATGGTGGCCGACGACATTCCGATGAATGCCGGGTGTCTTAGGCCGATCAACATCATCATCCCGCCGAAGTCGATGCTGACGCCGGAATATCCGGCCGCCGTGGTGGCGGGCAATGTCGAGACCTCGCAGGCGGTGACGAACTGCCTGTTCGGCGCGCTCGGCGCGCTGGCCGCGGCGCAAGGCACCATGAACAATCTGAATTTCGGCAACGCCAAGTACCAATATTACGAGACGATCTGCTCCGGCTCGCCGGCGGGACCTGGTTTCAACGGCACCGACGCCGTGCACACGCACATGACCAACACGCGGCTGACCGATCCGGAAGTGCTGGAGTTCCGTTATCCCGTGGTGCTGGAGGATTTCCACATCCGCAAAGGCTCCGGCGGCAAGGGCAAATGGCACGCCGGCGACGGCATCCGCCGCACGATCCGTTTCTGGAAAAAATGGAATGCACGATTTTGTCCGGCCACCGCCGGGTGCGGCCGTTCGGGCTGGCGGGCGGCGAAGCCGGTCAGGTCGGCGAAAACTGGGCGCGCCGCAAGGACGGCACGATGGAGAAGCTCAAAGGCTGCGACGAAACCGTGATCGACGCCAATGAGGCGGTCATCATCCAGCCGCCGACGGCGGGGGGATATGGCAAGGCGGACTAGAGTCGGCCGCGGAGCAACCACCACTTAAGCGGACCGCGCTTTGACCTCGATCAAAGGCCGCCCTCGGCGCGGCGCTATCGTCCCGCGCATGTTGGCTCCTCCCCGCGCGGGCCGCTCGCCGCCGCCGCTCAAGACATTGCTGCAGCACGTCCCCAGCCTGCTGCTGACGCCGGTGCCGCTGGCGCTGCTGCAACCGCTATTTGCCCGCATCGCGATACACGTGGCGCAGGCGCGGCCCGAACTGTTCGCCCGCCTCGGCCCGCACGCCGGCAAACGCTTCCTGATCGATCCGATCGACCTGCCCTTCGTGCTGGTGCTGACGCCGAAGGCCGACCGGCCGCTGCTCACCGCGCACCGGCGCTATGAACGCCCCGCCCACGACGCCGGCATCGCCGGCACCTTCTTCAATCTGCTCGACATGATCGACGGCACGCTCGACGGCGACGCGTTGTTCTTTTCGCGCGACCTTCAGGTCAGCGGCGATACCGAAGCGGTGGTGGCGCTGCGCAACGCGCTCGACGATTTCGAAGGCTCGGCGCTCGACAGCGTGGTGCGCAGTTTCGGCCTGCTGTCGGGGCCGGCGGCGCTGGCGCTGTCGGTGATGCGCAACGTGCGGGGGAAATAATTTCATGACGGACGCGACAGAGTATCAGCAGCCGGAACTGGTCTGCCCGGCCGGGACGCCGGCCGGATTGCGCACCGCCGTCGATGCCGGCGCCGACGCGGTCTATTGCGGCCTGCAGAACGCGACCAATGCGCGGAATTTCCCCGGATTGAATTTCACGCTGGCCGAAGTCGAGCAATCGCTCGCCTATGCCCACGCCCGCGGCGCCAAGGTGCTGCTCGCGGTCAATACATTTCCGCCGGCCGGCAAGTTCCGGCTGTGGCGCGACGCCATCGACGGGGCCGCCAAACTCGGCGTCGACGCCGTCATTGTCGCCGACATGGGCGTCGCCGATTATGCCGCGCGGCTCTATCCGGATTTGCGGCTGCATCTGTCGGTGCAGGCCGGCGCGTCGTCGCCCGAGGCGATCCGATTTTATGCGCAGGAATTCGGCATCAAGCGCGTGGTGCTGCCGCGCATGCTGACCGTCGCCGAGATCGCCGAGCTGCACCAGCAGATCCCGTGCGAGATCGAAGCCTTCGTGTTCGGCAATATCGGCATGATGGCGGAAGGCCGCTGCAGCCTGACCAATTACGTCACCGGGCTCTCCACCAATATGGACGGCATCTGCTCGCCGGCGGCCGACGTGCATTACGAGGAGGACGCCGCGCGCAATCTGACCACGCGGCTCGGCGACTACGTGATCGACTGCTTCGCCTGCGGCGAAAGCGCGGGCTATACGACGATTTGCAAGGGCCGCTATCTGTGCGGCGCGCAGAGCGAGGGCTATTACGCCTTCGAGGAGCCGGTCAGTCTCAATCTGTCGGCGCTGCTGCCCGATCTGATGCGCGCCGGCGTCACCGCGCTCAAGATCGAAGGCCGCCAGCGCAGCCGCGCTTACGTCAAGAGCGTGGTGTCGGCGTTCCGCAAGGCGGTCGACGACATCATGGCCGGCCGCGAGGCCGCCTTCGCCAGCCTGCTGGCGCTCACCGAAGGCCGCCGCGAGACCGAAGGCGCCTTCCCCAGCAAGCGATGGAGATAACGGTGGCGGATCAGCAAAGCGAACTGACGCTGGGCCCGGTGCTGTTCAACTGGAATCCGGAACTCTGGCGCGATTTTTATTTCCGCATCGCCGACGAAGCGCCGGTGACATCCGTCTATCTCGGCGAGGTCATCTGCTTCAAGCGCGCGCCGCTGTTCGACACTTATCTGGAAGCGGTCGCCGGCCGGCTGTCGGCCGCCGGCAAGACCGTGGTGTATGCGACGCTGGCCGAAGTGATGTCCAAGCAGGAACGGCGGCTGGTCGAGGACGTCTGCGCCGATCCGGCGGCTTTGGTGGAGGCCAACGACGGCTCGGCTCTGTTGCAGCTTGCGCGGGCGGCCGCATCATATCGGCCCCTTCGTCAATACCTATAACGAGCACACGCTGGCGGTGCTGGCGCGCGGCGGCGCCTGCAATATCTGCCTGCCGGCGGAAATGCCGGCGGCCGCCATTCGTGCGCTCGCCGCGGAAGCGGAAAAATTCGGCGTCACGCTCGAAGTGCAGGTGTTCGGCCGGGTGTCGCTGGCCTTGTCGGCGCGGTGCTATCACGCCCGCGCGCATGGCCGCACCAAGGATAGCTGCAAGTTCATCTGCGAAAACGATCCCGACGGCATGCCGCTGCGCACGCTCGAAGACAAGCCGTTCCTGACGGTGAACGGCGTGCAGACGATGTCGCACGACTATCTCAATCTGACCGGCGAACTCAGCGAGCTGCAGGCGATGGGCGTCACGCGCTTCCGGCTGTCGCCGCAGAGCGGCGACATGGTGGCGGTGGCGGCGATCTTCCGCGCCGTGCTCGATCAAGACATCGACGCCGGCGAGGCGGCGGCGCGGCTCGATGCGCTCAATTTCGGCGCGCCGTTCTCCAACGGCTTCTATTACGGCAAGCCCGGCCATAGCTGGAACCGGGCGGAGGTGTCATAAGGCGCCGCGTCGATAGTATTTGATGCAATCTCGCTTCGTTAAGCATTCGTAGGGCTACGGCTTGATTTTGCGGCTGACGGGGTCGATTTTAGAGTTCCATGCACAAGACTTTACTGCCAGCGGTATTTCTGCGTCGCGCTCGCCGTGCCGGCGCAGGCCGCGACCTATCCGGTTTCCGGCAAATGGGGCGCCAGCACCAGTTCAGAAAAAGGCCCGATCGATTGCAGCAAGTTGCGCGTGATCGATTTCAAGGGCGACCAGCGCACCGACAGCAAAGGCGGCGTGCCCGCCTATCGCAACAAATCGGTAACGCCGGAAGGCGCGTCGAGCTATCGCGTGGTCGATGAATTCACCACCGGGCAGATCTCCAACGCTCACCTGACTTACACGCTGAGCCAGCGCGATGCCGATCACATCGAGATGAACATGCAGCCGGGCGGATTGCTGAAGCTGCAACGCTGCAAATAAAAATCAATTCCTGGCGATGATCTCGTGCTCGCCGCGATGCACCGGCGTCGCATCGGTGAGCTTGCCGGTGCGGCGGCGGAACTGGGCCGTCGGACGGCGGCGCTTGATCGCATTGTGGCGGCGGCGGCGCGGCCTGACGGCTGCAATCCGCACCCCGCCCATGCGCGCGAACGGCTCGCGCAATACGCCTTCGTCTTCGACCAGCAAAGGCAGACCCAGCACATTGGCCCAGGTGCGCCATTCGGCGAAGGCCTCATCGGCCTCGAACGAGGCGAACAGCGGCAGCGCCAATCCGGGATCCTTGTGTTCCAGCGTCACGGTCGCCGTCGCCGGGCTGCCTGCTTCGCCGAGCACGACGCGGATGGCGACGCCGGTAAAGGCCGAGACCGGCATGTTGAGCGCCATGCGCATGCCGGCGAGCGAACGCCGCACCACCACGCGCTTGCGATAAAGCTCCACATGCCGCACCCGCTCGTCGGCCGCGGCATCGTTTGCCGCAAACCGCACGGGCAGGCTGAACGGGTCGAGCCGCAAGGCACGGCTCGACCCGGCGGGACTACCGCCACTTCGCATTTGACGCCTCAATCTCCCGCGCCAGGCTTATGGACCCGGTCGCTGGACGATCATGGCGGAAAGGCGTCCGAATCCGCTTAATGTACGGGGTTAACTGGTCGTAACGGGCGCCGCTTCGCGCGCCATGATTGACGGCGCGTTGCCAACCATGATTGACGAGGTGTTGATAAGCTCACGCAAAATCGACGGACTGACGGTTGCGCCCGCGCCGCTAAAGCGCCATTTGAAGGTGATCATGCTCGCCCCCACCGCATCTTTATTCGACCAATCCGCCCTCACCGACCGCGCCGAGCGGCTGGTCAAAGCCGCGCGTGCCGCCGGCGCCGATGCCGCCGACGCCGTGGCGGTGCGCTCGCTGTCGCTCGGCATCGAGGTGCGCGACGGCGCGGTCGAGGAATCCGAGAGTTCGGAAAGCGACGACCTCGGCTTGCGCGTGCTGGTCGGCCGCCGTCAGGCGGTGGTGTCGACCAACGATCTCACCGGCGACGCCGGCGCGCTGGCCGAACGGGCGGTGGCGATGGCGCGCGCGGCGCCTGAGGACAAATACGCAGGCCTGGCCGACGACGACCGGCTGGCGCACAATTTTCCCGATCTCGATCTGCTCGATCCCAATCTGCCGACGGTTCAGCAGTTGGAAACCATGGCGCGCGCAGCCGAAGCCGCCGGCATGGCGGTCAAGGGCGTCACCAAGTCGGGCGGCGCTTCGGCCTCGGCCGGCATCGGCGGCATGGTGCTGGTCACCAGCCATGGCTTCCGCGGCGCCTATCTCGGCTCGCGCCACGGTGTATCGATGACCGCGATCGCCGGCGACGGCACCGGCATGGAACGCGACTACGATTATTCCTCGGTGCTGCACGCCGCCGACCTGGAGAGCCCGGAGAAAATCGGCCGCAGCGCCGGCATGCGCGCGGTCGAGCGGATCAATCCACGCAAGGTCACCACCCGCAAGGTTCCGGTGGTGTTCGATCCGCGCGTCGCCGGCTCGCTGGTGTCGCATCTCGCCGGCGCCGTCAATGGCGCCTCGATCGCACGCAAGACCAGTTTCCTGAAAGACAAGATGGGCGCGCAGCTGTTCGCCGGCGGCATCCGCATCATCGACGATCCATTGCGCAAGCGCGGCCTGCGCTCGCATCCGTTCGACGGCGAAGGCGTCGCGGGCAAGAAGCTCGCGCTGATCGACGATGGCGTGCTGCGATCGTGGCTGCTCGACAGCGCCACCGCGCGCGAACTAGGCCTCGTCACCACCGGCCACGCCTCGCGCGGCGTGTCGTCGGGGCCGTCGCCGAGCGCCAGCAATCTGCATCTCGAAGCCGGCACGCAGAGCCCCGAGGCGCTGATCGCCGACATCGCCGACGGCTTCTACGTGACCGATCTGATCGGCTCCGGCGTCAACGGCGTCACCGGCGATTACAGCCGCGGCGCTTCCGGATTCTGGATCGAGAACGGTAAGCGCACCTATGCGGTGAGCGAGGTCACCATCGCCGGCCATCTGTTCGACATCTTCCGCAGTTTGACGCCGGCCAGCGATCTCGAATTCAAATACGGCATCAATGCCCCGACCGTGCGTCTGGAGGGCCTCACCGTTGCCGGGACTTGACGGCACCACGTTGCGGAACGGCCTCGAAGCCGTGATGCGTGAGGCGGGCGAGATGGCGCGCGTCACCTCGCGCGGTCCGTTCAAGCGCTGGACCAAGGGCGACGACAACTCGCCGGTGAGCGACGCCGACATCGCGGTCAATGATTTTCTGCAGGCGCGGCTCACGGCGCTTTCGCCCGAGGCCGGCTGGCTGTCGGAAGAGACCGAGGACGACCTGCCCGGCCGCACCAAACGCCTTGAAGAATGGCCACCGCCTGGATCGTCGATCCGATCGACGGCACCCGCGCCTTTATTTCCGGCCGCGCCGACTGGACGATTTCGGTGGCGCTGGTCGAGCACGGCCGCCCGGTGCTGGCGGCGCTTTATGCGCCGGTGACTGACGAAATGTTCCTGGCCAGCCGGGGCAAGGGCACCACGCTCAACGGCGCCCGGGTCAAGGTCAATGGCGACGCCGCGCTGTCCGGCGCCAGGCTCGCCGGGCCGAAACGCTATCTCGACAGGATCGGGGGCCTCGCCCCGAATGTTCTGGCCCAGCCCAAGATCCATTCGCTGGCTTTGCGGCTGACCCGCGTCGCGCATGGCGCGCTCGAAGCCGCCGTGGCCTCGCCCGGCAGCCACGATTGGGACCTTGCCGCCGCCGACCTCTTGGTGCACGAAGCCGGCGGCCTATTGACCGATTTTGCGGGCGAGCCGCTGACTTATAACCGTCCACACGTCGTGCATGGCGCGCTGATTGCGGCCGGTCCCCCCCGTCATGCTACGCTCATCGAACTGGTGCGCGATCGCCAGGCGGAGTTCGCTTAAACTCAGGCCCGGCAAGGTTCCCTTTCACCCTCGTTTGAGTCCACCGCCGGGGCTTCTTCGAAGGATCATGCAATGTCCGATAAACATACCGGAAAACAACTGCTCCATTTCGTATTCGGCGGCGAACTCACCGAACTGCACGGCACCGAATTCAAGGATCTCGACAAAGTCGAAATGGTCGGCGTCTATCCGAACTATGCCACCGCCTATGCCGCCTGGAAGGCCAAGGCGCAGCAGACCGTCGACAACGCCCATATGCGCTATTTCATCGTCCACCTGCACCGCCTGCTCGATCCCGACGGCGGCGCGTGAGCCTGATCCCGGAAAAGCCCGTTCGAGACCCCAAGGACGGCAATCGTATTTCGGACTAGATCAAGCTCGATCAATCGTTGAGGCCCGGGTTTGATTCCGTCCAAACCGATGCGGCGCTAAAGGGTACTGATGCCATCGTTCAAGCGGATTGTCGCATCGCGGACCTTTCAGAACATCGTCGGCACGGCGTCGGCGTGGTATCTGCGGCTGGTCTGGTACACCAGCCGCAAGGTCTATGAGCCGGCCAATGTCTACGATACGGTGGCGACGCCGACGATCGCGGCGATGTGGCATGGCCAGCATTTCATGGCGCCGTTCGCCAAGCCCAACGAAGACAAATACCGGACCAAGGTGCTGATCTCGCGCCATCGCGACGGCGAGATCAACGCCATCGCCGCCGAGAATCTCGGCATCGGCACCATCCGCGGCTCCGGCGCCCATAACGGCGAGTTCCACCGCAAAGGCGGCCTGTCGGCGTTCACCGAAATGCTCGCCGCGCTCGAGCAAGGCTATAATGTCGCGCTCACCGCCGACGTGCCGAAGATCGCGCGGGTGGCCGGGCTCGGTGTTGTCAAGCTGGCGCAGCATTCCGGCCGGCCGCTGATCGTGGTGGCGATCGCCAGCAGCCGCCGCATCGAACTCAAGAACTGGGATCGCAGCGCGATCAATCTTCCGTTCAGCCGCATCGCGCTGCTTGCCAGCGAGCCGATTATGGTGCCGCGCGACGCCGACAACGCAACGCTGGAAGCCGCGCGGCAAAAGGTCGAGAGCGAACTCAACCGGCTGACGGCGCGCGCCTATGAACTCGCCGACGGGCCGCGGAGTAAAAAGCCGTGAGCGAAAAACTCACCGCGGTATTGCGCGCCTACCGGCTGTTCTCGACGGCGGCGACGCCGTTGGTGCCGCTGTTTCTGGCGCGCCGCCTCAAGCGCGGCAAGGAGCAGCGCGCCCGGCTGTCGGAGCGGCGCGGCAAGGCCGACATCGAGCGGCCGGACGGCGCCTTGATCTGGCTGCACGCGGCCAGCGTCGGCGAACTCGCAAGCGTGCTGCCGCTGATCGAGCGCATCAGCGCGCGCGGCTTCGGCATGCTGGTGACCACCGGCACCGTCACCTCCGGCGAACTGGCCGAACAGCGGCTGCCGCGCGGCGTCAGCCATCAATATCTGCCGGTCGACGTGCCGCACTACGTGCGCCGCTTCCTCGGCCACTGGCAGCCGGACCTGGCGCTGTTCGTGGAATCCGATCTGTGGCCGAACGTGGTGATCGAAACCTCGCAGCGCGGCGTGCCGATGATCCTGGTCAATGGCCGGCTGTCGGAAAACTCGTTCCGGCGCTGGCGCTACGTGCAGGCGACCATCGTCAATCTGCTGCGGCGCTTCGACCTGTGTCTCGCCGGCACGCCGGCCGACGCCGAGCGCTTGAGCGAATCCGGCGCGCCGCGCGTCATCACCACCGGCAATCTCAAGCTCGATGTGCCGGCGCCGGCGGCCGATCCGGCCAGGCTCGCGAGTTTGAGAAAAGCCATCGGCGGCCGGCCGACGATCGCCGCGGCATCGACCCATGCCGGCGAAGAACGCATGGTGATCGAGGCGCACAAGCGCCTGCGCGCGCATTTCCCGAAGCTGCTGACGCTGATTGCGCCGCGCCATCCCGAGCGCGGCGCGGAGGTCGCCGAACTCGCGGCCGTCGCCGGGCTGAATGCCGCCTTGCGCTCGCGCGGCGAACTGCCCGATCCGGCGACCGACATCTATGTGGCCGATACCATGGGCGAGCTCGGCCTGATCTACCGCGTTGCGCCGGTGGTGTTCGTCGGCGGTTCGCTGGTCGAGCATGGCGGACAGAATCCGATCGAGGCCGCCAAACTCGGCGCCGCCATCCTGCACGGGCCGCATGTCTGGAATTTCGCCGAGATCTATGGCGCGCTCGACAGCGTCCACGGCGCCGAACTGGTCACCGACACCAACCGGCTCACCGCCGGGCTCGGCGCCTGGCTCGGCAACCCGGATGCGCGCGCCCAGGTCGCAGGCGTCGCGCGCAGCACGGTGGAAGGCTTGGGCGGCGCGCTTGAACTTACGCTGCAATCGCTCGATCCTTACCTGATGCAACTGCAATTGCGCCAGCGAGCCTACAATGCGTGAACCGGCATTCTGGTGGCGCGAAGGCTCGCTCGCTTCGGGCCTGCTGGCGCCGCTGGCCATGGCCTATGGCGCCATCGCCGCGCGGCGCATGGCGGGACCGGGCGCGCGCGCCGCCTTGCCGGTGCTGTGCGTCGGCAATTTCACCCTGGGCGGCGCCGGCAAGACGCCGACCGCGATGTGGCTCGCTAAAATGCTGCAGGCCGCGGGCGAGCAACCATGTTGTCTGAGCCGCGGCTATGGCGGCAGCAATGCCGGCCCCAAGACCGTCGATGCGCACAACGACAGCGCCGCGGAAGTCGGCGACGAGGCGCTGCTGCTGGCGCGGGCGGCGCCCACCATCGTATCGCGCGACCGGGTCGCGGGCGCCAAGGCGGCCAGCGCTGCCGGCGCCAGCGTCATCGTCATGGATGACGGCTTGCAGAACGCGTCGCTCGCCAAGGATTTCACCATCGCCGTGGTCGACGGCCGGCGCGGGATCGGCAATGGCTGCGTGTTTCCCGCCGGGCCGTTGCGCGCGCCGCTCGATGCGCAACTCAAGCGCACCGACGCGCTGCTGCATCTTGGCCAGGATGCCGGCGCCGAACCCATGGAGACCGGTTCGCGTCGTTTACCGGTTTTCCACGGCAGGCTGGTGCCGGATGCGGCCGCGGTGACGGCGCTCAAGGGCCGCAACATTTCCGCCTTCGCCGGCATCGGCGATCCGGAAAAGTTTTTCGAAACGATCGCGCGCGCCGGCATCGCCGTGACCCAGCGCCAGGCGTTCGACGACCACCATCGCTTTACCGCCGAGGAAGCCGCCGAACTGGTGATGCAGGCCGAGCACGACGGCCTGACGCTGTTGACGACCGAGAAAGATCACGCCCGCATGGCGGGCGACCCGGCACTGGCGGCGCTGGCCGCCAAGGCCCAGGTGCTGCCGGTCACGCTGGCGGTGGACGAGGCCGAGGAATTGCGCACGCTGGTGCTGGCGGCCATCAGCCGTCATCGCCCGGCTTGACCGGGGACTACTTCCCGTGCGGCGCCAAGCGCTGCGCCACCGCCTCCGGCGAGGCATAGGCTTCCTGCAGGTCGACGCTCCAGTATTTGAGCTCTTCGAGCGGGATCGGCACGCCGGTGACCGCACAGCGGACAAAGGCGCCCGGGCGCGTCACGCGGAAATCGCCATCGAGGTATTTGACCTCGGCCTCGCCGTTCATCGGCGACGCGCGATCGTAGCGATTGAGCAAGGGCGGTCTCCGTTTCGTCCGGCGGGGGCGGTGTCAGCAAGATAGTCGTTCGGGCATCAAAGCGAAACCCTGGCGCCTATACTTGACCGTCCGGTCCGCAACGCGCAGGCCCGCGCACATCCAAACGGAAGATTTCCGGTCTCCGCCTCACCGCCCCATTGACTCGCTGCCTGTAGCGTAATGTTATAATATTACATTTATCGGTCTGGTCGCCCGGTCCGGCTGCCTTCGTCCCCCGTCGTCGAGGTGCCCATGCCAGCTCGTTTCCGCCAGCGCTTGTTGTTGGCCATATTGCCCTGCGTACTCGCCGCGCCTTCGAACGCCCAAGTCGCCCTGCCTGAGATTGTGGTCGGCGCCCCGAGCCCCATTCAGCGCTCCGGGCCGACTTCCACGGCCGACGGAGGGCTGCAAGGCACATTGCCGGTCGTCACCGACCAGTTCGCGACCGTCACGGTCGTGCCGAACGAGGAAATCCGCCGCAACGGCGCATCGACGCTCGGCGACCTGCTGTTTTCAAAGCCCGGCATCACCGGCTCGAGCTTCGCGCCCGGCGCGTCCAGCCGGCCGATCATTCGCGGGCTCGACGTCAATCGCGTGCGCATCCAGGAGAACGGCATCGGCGCCAATGGCGCGTCCGATCTGGGCGAGGATCATTTCGTGCCGGTCGATCCGCTCACCACCGACCAGGTCGAGGTCATCCGCGGGCCGGCCACCTTGCGCTTCGGCTCGCAGGCGATCGGCGGCGTGGTGGAGGCGACCAACAACCGCATCCCGACCACGATTCCGTCGCGCGGGATCAGCACCGAATTTCGCGGCGCCGCCACATCGGTCGACAACGGCCTCGACGGCGCGGTGCTGCTCGATGCCGGCGCCGGCAATTTCGCGTTCCATGCCGACGCCTTCGGCCGCAGCGACGCAAGACTACCGCGTGCCGCATTATCCCTATCTGACCGCGCCCGATCCGGCCGACGCGCCGAACGCGACGCAGCCGGGCGCCTTCAACGGACGGCAGCCGAACTCGGCTGCGCGCAACGACGGCCAGGCGGTCGGCGGCTCCTACATTTTCAACGACGGCTTCGTCGGCCTCGCGGTGATCGCAGAACAATGCGCTCTATCACATCCCCGGCATCGACGGCGAGAACACGAACACCCGCATCGACGCCCAGCAGACCAAAGTGCTCGACCAAGGGCGAATGGCGCGCGCCCAATGCCGCCATCGATGCCATCCGCTTCTGGGGCGGCGTCACCGACTACAAGCACAACGAGATCGGGCTCGCCGATCCGGCCGATCTCGGCAAGCGACGGCATCCGGCAGACCTTCACCAACAAGGAGCAGGAGGGCCGCGTCGAGGCGCAGCTGGCGCCGTTCAATCTGCGCTTCGCGACGCTGACCACCGCGATCGGCGTGCAGGGCGGCCATCAGGAACTCACCGCGCCGAGCCCCGACAATGCCGGCCTGTGGGACCCGAACACGCAACAACCGCATCGCCGGCTACATCTTCAACGAGTTCAAGTTCAGCGAGACGACCAAGGCGCAGCTCGCCGGCCGCATCGAGCGGGTCAATCTGTCGGGCATCGGCCGCGTATTCGACGCCGACCGGGCCGATATCGTCGACGCCGGTCTCGCCCCGCTACACGCCGAAGAGCGCCAGCGTCGGCCTGATCCAGAACCTGCCCTGGGATCTGGTCGGCAGCATCACCGCGCAATATGTCGAGCGCGCGCCGAAGCCGGCCGAACTGTTCTCCGGCGGCGGCCACGACGCGACCGTGACCTTCGACAAGGGCAATCCCAATCTCAAGATCGAAGCCGCGCAAGTCGCTCGAAGTCGGACTGCGGCGCGCCAAGGGGCCGTTCCGCTTCGAAGCCACGGCCTATTACACAAAGTTCAACGGCTTCATCTACCGGCGGCTGACCGGCAACACCTGCGACGGCGATACCGGCGCTTGCGGGCCGGGCGCCGGCGACCTGAACGAGGCGATCTATTCGCAGGCCGACGCCACCTTCCGCGGCGGCGAATTCCAGAGCCAGTGGGACCTGCTGCCGCTCGGCGGCGGCATGTTCGGCATCGAGGACCAGTTCGACGTGGTGCGCGCGACCTTCAGCGACGGCACCAACGTGCCGCGCATTCCGCCGGTGCGCATCGGCGGCGGCGTGTTCTGGCGCGACGCCAACTGGCTCGCGCGCGTGCGGCTGCTGCACGCCTTCGCGCAGAACAATATCGCGACGATCGCCGAGACGCACGACGCCGGGCTACGACGATCTGCGCGCCGAGATCAGCTACAACTGGAAGCCGGCCAAGCCGCAGAGCCGGCGAACTGAGCGAAATGACCGTCGGCGTCAGCGGCAGCAATCTGCTCAACCGCGACATCCGCAACAGCGTGTCCTATTCGAAGGACGAGGTGCTGATGCCGGGCGCCAGCGTGCGGCTGTTCGCGACGGTGAAGTATTAGGGATCTCCGAACAGACCATCCCGCCCGCCGCAACCGGACAGGATGTCAGCGCTTGTTCGCCTTTTGCCAGAACGAGTCGTCGAGTGTGCGCGGCAGATCGAGCTTGTCGGCGTCTTTGATCCGGCCGGAGTCCTTGACGCTTTTAAAGGTCACCGTTGCCAGCTTTTTCGTCAGATGGCCGTCGGCGGTGAAGCCGTCCATGTTGCGCGCCAGGGATTTCGCGTAAATTTGCTTGTCGGCCTTGTAGAACTCCGGCGGAATCTTCGCCATGACGTCGTCGAGTTTGGCCTTCTTCATCCAGCGCAGCGTCCGTACCACGGCGTTGGTGAAGCGCTGCACGGTGTCGGGATGCTCGCGCACGAAACTGGCGCTGACCAGCACGCTGCTGTTCGCGTTCGGTCCGCCGTAAAGATAGGCTTGGCCGTCTTCGTTTCGCGAATCGACGATCGGAACAATGTCGCCGTCGGCTTCCAGGCGGCTGATCGCCGGATCGGACAGAACCAGGCCGTCAACGCGGCCGGCCTTCACCGCAGCGACGGCGCCCGGGCCGCCGCCGATGCCGATCATGGAGACGTCCTCGCCGGTCAACTTGTCCTTGGCGAGGATGATCTCGAGCGCGTTGCTGACCGCCGAGCCCGGCGCGGTGACGCCGATCTTGAGGCCCTTGATGTCTTTCGGCGACTTGTAGGCCGCGGCGTGCTTCTTGTTGAGCGCGAATACCAGGCCGAAGCGATCGGTGAGCAGCGCTACCGCCTTGATGTCGGCGCCCTTGGCCTGCAGGAACAGCGTATTCTCGTAAGCGCCGGCGGCGAAATCGACGCTGCCGCCGACCAGCGCCTCGATCGACTTGGAGCCGCCGGCGAAGTCGGCGATCTGCACGTCGAGGCCTTCGTCGCGGAAATAGCCGAGTTGGCCGGCCAGCGTCAGCGGCAGATAGGAAAACAAAGTCCGGCCGCCGATGGCGAGCGTCACGTGCTTGAGCGGTGTCGTGGATTGCGCCTGCAGCGTGGCCGGCACCAGCACGATCAGCGCCAATACCGCCACCAGACGCGAAACGATGCGTCGCATGTCATCCTCCCTGAAGGGCGCATTGATCGCGCCTCTTTGCTTATCGTGAGCGCGGGTTTTGGCCCGCGCCTCATATTTTGTCGATCGTTTCGGCGCGTCAGGCGTTGACGCGTTCACCGGCGTGCGATTTGCCCAGTTGCGCTTTCGCCGCGCGCTCGGCCGCAATTTCGGCGACCATCGGCAGCGTGATGGTAAAGAATGTCGCGCCTTTCTCCGAACTCATGGCCGGCACGTTGGCACCGTTCGGCAGATAGAAGTAAGTGCCTTCGCCCCAGGTCTTGCCTTCATAGTTGACGGCGCCTTCGAGCAGGAAGCGGATTTCGGCATCCTCCTGCGTGCCGGCTTTGAGCTCGGCGCCCGGCTTGAGCCGCAGGAAGCCGATGCTGGTGCGCAACTCGTTGAAGGTGCCGAGATGCTTGATCTCGACGCCGGCCCGCTTGCGGTCGGGGACGAAGCGATATTGCTTCGACAGCATCATCACCGGATCGCGGTAGCGCGGCGCCGGGAAAGTCAGCTCGCGTCCTTCGTGTTCTTCCCAGATCGCCTCGTAGGAATCCTTGTTCTTGGGCGAGCCGTCCGGCTTCTTGCCCTTGTAGACGCCGTTCTCGAACACCGCGCCGGCCTTGAGCAGCTTCTCGTAGGTGGCGTTCATTTCGTCGTTGGACAGCAGGTGCTCGCCGCTCGGACCCTGGAACTGCATCACCAGGCATTCGCAGTCGCCTTCCTGCTTCTGCGGTCCGTAATAGGAGCCCTCGGGGAAATAGCCGCACTCCTCCGCCGCCAGATCGCCGAGCCCGGTGCTCTGCACGCCAGAGACGGTGTAGCGGATCTGATCGAAGTTGTGCTTGTGCCGCGGCGTGAAGTAGCCGTCCGGCACCATGCAATAGGAGAACTCCATGGTGACGCCGGGAAGCCCGCTCGACAGCGGCAATTTCTTGCGGCGGATGGTGCGCACGCGGCCGCGGCGCACTTCCTCGAAAGGCATATCGTTGACGTTGACGACGGTGACCTGGGCCATGGCGCCCTCCCTGATTTTCTCGTTTCCGCTTATCGGCGGCGGCCGTGCGACGGCTCTGATCGGAAAAGGCTAGTCGTTGCGGCCATGATCGTCTAAGACATAAATACTATAGGTTTGATGCCGAAACGGCATAGGTGTGCGATGGACCTGCGGGCGCTGCGTTATTTCGTCCATGTCGCCGAGGCGCGCAGCTTCTCGAAGGCCGCCTTGCAGTTGCGCGTCGCCCAGCCGGCGCTGAGCCGGCAGGTGCGCAAGCTCGAAACCGAACTCGGCATCGACCTGATCGACCGCTCCGGCCGCCAGATCGGGGTGACCGAGGCCGGGCTGTTGCTGCTGTCGCGCGCGCACTCGCTGATCCGCCAGTTCGGCCAGACCTCGGACGACGTGCGCGCGCACGGCGTCAATGTCGCGGGCGCGATCACGCTCGGCGTCAGTCCGGCGACCTGCGAAGTGCTCGGCCCGCATTTGGCGCAGGAATGCCGGACGCGTTTCCCGAACCTCAATCTCAATTTCGTTGAAGGCTTCAGCCGGTTCATCTTCGACAAACTGATCAACCAGGAACTCACGCTCTGCCTGCTGCACGATCCGCCGCGGCACCGCGGCATCGATATCGAACCGCTGATCGCCGAGCCGATGTATCTGGTCGGGCCGTGGAAAAAGACCGGCCTGGTCGACCGCGCCCATGCCAAGCTGTCGCTGCGCCAGATCCCGCTGATCTTGCCGAACCGCACCCACGGCTTGCGCATGCTGATCGATCGCGCTTTGGCGGGCCGCACCATCAAGGTCGCGGCCGAGATCGACGGCTATACGCTCACCAAGGCGATGGTGGCCGCCGGCCACGGCTATACCATTCTGCCGTACAGCTCGATTCACAGGCAGATCGAACTGCGGCAGTTCTCCGCGGTGCCGCTGCGCAACCCGACGCTGGTCTGGACGCTGAGCATGGCGTTCCGCGCCGACCAGCGCAGCGCCCGCACCGTCAGCGCGGTGCGCGAAATCATTCGCGCCCAGGTCGTCAAATTGGTGCGGTCGCAAACCTGGCGCGGCGATCTGCTGGTGCAAGACCGCTGAGCAAGACCGCTAGGCTCCGAACAGGCTGCCCTGCCCGCCGGACTCGCCGCCGCCGCGCGGGCGCGGCTTTGGCTTTCGGCGCGGCCGGCGGCGACGCAGCGCCTTCGCCGTCCGCCACCGCGGCGACGCGGCCGTCGGAAAACTCGATATCAAGCCGCATGCGGCCGGTGACGGACGTGGCGCTGCGCAGCGGATGACCGTCGCCGTCGCGCACCAGCGCAAAGCCGCGCGCGAGCACGCCGCGATAGGAGAACGCCGCGAGCAACCGTTCGGCGCGCTCGACCCGGGCGCCATGCTGCTTCAGCAAGCGCAGACGTCGCCCGCTGGGCGCGTTCGCCGAAGGCGACGACGCGGTCGCGATGACGCGCGAGCCGCACGCGATGCGCCTGCGCATTGGCGACCAGGCCGGACTTAAGCCGCCGGTTCAGGCTGTCGTAGCGCTCGCGCCGCCGCTCGACATTGGTGCGCAGACAGTTGCGGCGCCAGGCGGCCGGCGACGCCGGAATATTGCCGGTGATGGATCTGCGCATTGGCGGTCAGCGCGCGCGGCAGCCGTTCCGAAAGGCCATCGAGCTGCTGGCGCGGGCCGGCGAGAATGTCCTTCGGCAGCGCGCGCGACAGCAACGACAGTTCCTTGCGGCGCTGCTCGAGGCCGCGCTGCCAGCAGGCCAGCCGCCGCGCCGCCAGAGCGACGATGCGCTCCAGCAACTCGGAGCGCACCGGCACCGCCATTTCGGCGGCGGCGGTCGGCGTCGGCGCGCGCCGGTCGGAGGCAAAATCGATCAGCGTGATGTCGGTCTCGTGGCCGACCGCGGAAATCAGCGGGATCATGCTGGCCGCCGCCGCGCGCACCACGATCTCCTCGTTGAACGACCACAGGTCCTCGAGCGAGCCGCCGCCGCGCGCGACGATGATCAGATCCGGCCGCGGCAGCGCGCCGCCCTCGGGCAGCGCGTTGAAGCCGTCGATGGCGTTGGCGACCTCGGCGGCGGACTGCTCGCCCTGCACCCGCACCGGCCACACCAGCACGCGGCGCGGAAAGCGGTCGGCCAGCCGATGCAGAATGTCGCGGATGACGGCGCCGGTCGGCGAGGTCACCACGCCGATCACCTCGGGCAGGAACGGAATGAGCTGCTTGCGCGCCTCGTCGAACAGGCCCTCGGCGGCGAGCTTCTTCTTGCGCTCCTCCAGGAGCTTCATCAGCGCGCCGACGCCGGCGGGCTCCAGGCTGTCGATCACCAGCTGGTATTTCGACGAGCCGGCAAAGGTGGTGAGCTTGCCGGTGACGATGACGTCGAGGCCCTCCTCGGGCTTGACCCGCATGCGGCCCCAGACGCCCTTCCAGATCACGCCTTCCAGCACCGCCCGGTCGTCCTTGAGGCGGAAATAGCAGTGGCCGGACGGCGACGGGCCCTTGAAGCCGGACACCTCGCCGCGCACCCGCACGAAGCCATAGGCGTCCTCGACGGTGCGCTTGAGCGCCGCCGACAGCTCGGAGACCGACCATTCCACAACGTTTTTGCCGGCAGCTTCGGCCATAAGGTCCGAATCTCTTGCGGGGTGAGACGCCATGCTACACCAAAACGCGCATCCGTTGACTGCCAACAAAGGCCCAGCGCGTATCCATGAACATCCTGATCCTCGGTTCCGGCGGCCGCGAGCATGCGCTGGCCTGGAAGATGGCCGCCAGCCCGCTCGCCGACAAGCTCTATTGCGCGCCCGGCAATGCCGGCATCGCCAGAGAGGCCGAATGCGTGGCGCTCGATATCGCCGACCACCAGGCCGTGATCGCGTTCTGCCAAACCGCCAAGATCGATCTCGTCGTGGTCGGGCCGGAAGTGCCGCTGTGCGCCGGCATCGTCGACGATCTGGAGAAAGCCGGCATCAAGGCCTTCGGCCCGAGCAAATGGGCGGCACGGCTGGAAGGCTCCAAGGGCTTCACCAAGGATCTGTGCAAGGCCAACAAGATTCCGACCGCGGCCTATGAGCGCTTCAAGGGCGCCGCCGCGGCCAAGGAATATGTGCGCAAACGCGGCGCGCCGATCGTGGTCAAGGCCGACGGCCTCGCCGCCGGCAAGGGCGTGGTCGTTGCGGCGACGGTCGCCGAAGCCGAAGCCGCCATCGACATGATGTTCGATGGCGGATTGGGCACGCCCGCTGGGAAATCGTCATCGAGGATTGTCTGGTCGGCGAGGAAGCCTCGTTCTTCGCGCTGTGCGACGGCGAGACCGCGATCGCGCTCGCCTCGGCGCAGGACCACAAGCGCGTCGGCGACGGCGACAAGGGACCGAACACCGGCGGCATGGGCGCCTATTCGCCGGCGCCGATCATGACGGCGGCGATGAACGCGCGCGTGATGGACGAGATCATCCTGCCGACGGTGCGCGCCATGAAGGCGATGGGCGCGCCGTTCAAGGGCGTGCTGTTCGCCGGCCTGATGATCACCAAAGATGGCCCGCAGCTGATCGAATACAATGTCCGCTTCGGCGATCCGGAAACCCAGGTGCTGATGCTGCGGCTGATGTCGGATCTGGTGCCGGCGCTGGTGGCCGCGCGCGACGGGCAACTGAAGAATTTCGATCTGCGCTGGTATCCGGACGCGGCGCTGACGGTGGTGATGGCGGCGAAGGGTTATCCTGGAAATTATCAAAAGGGCACGCGCATCGACGGCCTCGACGCCGCCGCCCAAGTCGAGGGCGTGGAAATTTTCCACGCCGGCACCAAGACCGAGGCGATCACATCGTCGCCAATGGCGGCCGCGTGCTCAATGTCTGCGCGCGCGGCAAAACCGTGCGCGAAGCGCAGACGCGCGCTTACGCCGCGGTCGATAAAATAAAATGGCCGGAAGGTTTTTGCCGCCGCGATATCGGCTGGCAGGCGATCGCGCGCGAGAAATAAACGCGGCATAAAAAATTTTAATTGCGGCAACTGTGGCAAAATCGCGCCTGTTCCCCGCACCTAGACTAATTGCCGAACAAAACGCGGCATGTCTTCCATGCATCGCCGCCGATGGCGCGCGGCCGAATTAAATCTATCTGCTCAGGCGAGGGGTGATGATGCAGGAGATGCGAAACATGAAGAAGCTTGTGATTGGAACGTCATTGATCCTGGCGACGCTGGCGGCCTCGCCCGCGTTCGCCGCGAAGTATCATGCGCGTACGATGGCACAGCAGCCTTACGCCACCGCAACTTCGGGCGATGAGGCCTATGCCCAGGCCCGTGATGGCCTCACCTACCAAGGCCCGGCGATCTACTCCTATGGCGTTTACGCCGGCTGGGATCCGGATCCGAACATCCGCTTGCAGCTGATGAAGGACCCGGGCGCGCTGTTGCCGTAACGCCGCACCAACTAAAAGCCAACGACTGAAAGGCCCGGCCTTAGCGCCGGGCTTTTTTTGCGGCTGTCAACGCGCGGCGCCAGCGGGCATAATGCAGCTCCTCTTGTGGTGAGCAGCCCGTGCCCGCAGCCGCGTCCGACCTCAGCGCCGAACTGCCCGACCTGTTCCCCGGCTTTGCCTCGCACCGGATCGATACCTCGGCCGGCACGATCTTCGCGCGCACCGGCGGCAGCGGGCCGCCGCTGTTGCTGCTGCACGGCTATACCGAGACCAACGTCATGTGGCACCGCGTGGCGCCGGCCTTGGCGCAGCGTTTCGCGCTGGTGCTTCCCGACCTGCCCGGCTACGGATTTTCGGCGGCGCCCGAAGCCGACGCCCAGCACGCGCCCTACGACAAGCGCTCGATGGCCAAAGCCATGATCGAGGTCATGGCGGCGCTCGGCCATGCGCGCTTCCGCATGGCCGGCCACGATCGCGGCGGCCGCGTCGCCTATCGGCTGGCGCTCGATCATCCCAGACACGTCGAGCGCATGGCGACGCTCGACATCGTGCCGACCTACGACATGTGGCATGGCATGGACCGCAACATGGCCATGAAAGTATGGCACTGGCCGTTTCTGGCGCAGCCGGCGCCGCTGCCGGAAATGCTGATCGGCAAAGCCCCGGTCGAATATCTGGAATGGAAACTGGCGAGCTGGACCAAGGCCAAGAACTTGTCCGCCTTCGACCCGCGCGCGCTCGAACACTACCGCGCGTCGTTTTCCGATTCCGCGCGCATCCACGCCCAATGCGAGGACTACCGCGCCGGCTATGGCGCGGACCTGGCCAATGACGAAGCCGACCGCGCCGCCGGCAACACCATCGCCTGCCCGCTGCTGGCGCTGTGGGGCGGCGTCGGCATCGCCAACGAAACCGGCGGCCCGCTCAAGATCTGGCGGCAATGGGCGCCGCAGGCGCAAGGCCAGCCGATTGACTCCGGCCATTTCCTCGCCGAGGAAAACCCCGACGCGACCGCCAAGGCCTTGCTAGAATTCTTCAATGCGCGTTGATCGTCATTCCGGGACGCGCCGCCAGGCGCGAACCCGGAATCCAGGGCTGGATTCCGGATGGCCGCTGCGCGGCTTCCGGAATGACAGTCGAGAGTCAGGAGACCTAAAGAATGCATCCCGTGCTTCGGCTTTATGAAGATGTCCTGTCCAGCGCCGAGAATGTCGAATTCCGGCTGGCGCCGCTGCCGCGTTTCATTTTCGTGACCCATGGCAGCGCCACCATCGACGGCAAAGTCATCAACGAGAACGAGGCCTGGCAGGGCGACGGCGCCACCACGGTAAAGCCGGGCGCCGGCGGCGTCACCTGCTGGCGCTGGGAGCTGGCGCGCGGCGATCGCGGCAGCACGGTGGCCTGCGCGCCGGGCATGATCACCCACGAAAAGCTCTCGGCCTATCTGGAAACCGCGCCGAAGGGCGACTGGCTGATGCGCGGCGACAGCGTCGCCTTCCCGCCCGGCGGCTGCGCCTTCATGCACAGCCACCAGGGGCCCGGCATCCGCTGCCTGGTCGAGGGCGGCATCCGCGTCGACACCCATGGCCGCTCGACGTCCTACGGCCCGGGCGGCGCCTGGTACGAATCCGGCCCCGATCAGGTCTTCGCGCAGGCGGCCATGGACAAGCCAACCCGCTTCATCCGGGTGATGATCCTGCCGCGCGAACTCATCGGCAAAAGCTCGATCCAATATTTGAACGAAGCGGACAAGGCCAAGCCGAAGACGCAGAGCTACAAGATCTACGCCGACGCGCCGGTTGAGTTCGCGGGCAAGAAGTGAATGAGCATCGACCGCCAGCAGGCGTTTTCCGGCACCAAGGAAGCGGCGGGCACGCTGCGGCTCGATGCGCGCGGCTCGAAGCCTTTCTGACCGCGCAGATCGAAGGCTTCGCCGGCCCGCTGACGGTCAAGCAATTCAAGGGCGGCCAGTCGAACCCGACTTATCTGTTGGAGACGCCGGCGCGGCGTTACGTCTTGCGCCGCAAGCCGCCCGGCAAACTGCTGCCGTCGGCGCATGCGGTCGATCGCGAATACCGCGTCATCAGCGCGCTGCACGCGCAAGGATTTCCGGTCGCCGCGCCGCTTTGCTTTTGCCAAGACGACAGCATCGCCGGCACGCCGTTCTACGTCATGAGCTTCGCCGACGGCCGGGTGTTCTGGGAGCCGCAGATGCCCGGCTCGAACCCGAGCGAGCGCGCCGCGGTCTATGACGCGATGAATGCAACCATCGCGCGGCTGCATGCGTTCGATCCGGCCCAGATCGGCCTCGGCGATTTCGGCCGCGGCGAGAACTACGTCGCGCGCCAGGTCGATCGCTGGTCGAAGCAGTACCGCGCCTCGCAGACCGAAACCATCGACGCCATGGAGCGGCTGATCGAATGGCTGCCGTCGCATATTCCGCCGGCTGGCGTCGCCTCGGCTGGTGCATGGCGACTACCGGCTCGACAATCTGATCATCGCGCCGGATGAACCGAAGATCATCGCGGTGCTGGATTGGGAATTGTCGACGCTCGGCGATCCGCTGGCCGATTTCACCTATCATCTGATGGCCTGGCACATGCCGCATTCCGAAAGCGCGGCCGGCACCGCGACGCTCGTTGGGCCACGACATCGTCGCGCTCGGGATTCCGCCGATGGCGGATTACGTGGCGGACTACGTCGCGCGCACCGGGCTCGATCCGCGGCCGCATCTTGAGGCCTATCTCGCCTATAATTTTTTCCGCATCGCCGCCATTCTGCAAGGCATCATCGGCCGCGTGCGCGACGGCACCGCGACCAGCGAATTCGCGCCGGCCAAGGCCGAGATGATCCGCCCGCTCGCCGACAAGGCGTGGGAATTCGCGCAGGCCGCCGGCTAAGCGCTGACCGTTAAAGTCAACAAATCCTTATAGCGCAGCGCCGCATTTCACGATTTCCCGTCGCGGTAAATTGAGACCTGCGCGGCTAGGTTGAAGGCCAATCGCGAAAGCAAATCCATGAGCGCCTCGAGTATTGGCATCCAGATCATCATGCCGAAGACCGGAACATCGCCGAAGACTGCGCCGCAGCAGCAGGCCAACGACCGCGAGGCCAGCCGCCTCCCGGCCGAAGAGCCGCGCGCGCCGCCGCCGCCCGGCATGGGCAAGCTGGTCGACAAGGTCGCTTAGATTTTCGTCCCCGCATTCGCGGGGACGACAGCGTTAGCGCCTCGCCTGGAAAAAATCTTTCAGCAGCGCAGCAGCCTCGCTCTCGTTGATGCCGCCGTAGACTTCCGGCCGGTGATGGCAGGTCGGTTGCGCAAAGAAGCGCACGCCGTGTTCCACCGCGCCGCCTTTCGGATCGCCGCGCCGAAATACAGCCGCCGCACCCGGGCAAACGACATCGCCGCCGCGCACATGGCGCAGGGCTCCAGCGTCACATAGAGATCGCAGCCGGTCAGCCGTTCCGAGCCGAGCGTCGGCCGCGGCCTGGCGGATCGCCAGCAATTCGGCATGCGCGGTCGGGTCCTTGTCGGCCAAGCGTGCGGTTGCCGGCGCGCGCCACCACTTGGGTCTCGCACACCACCACGCAGCCGACCGGCACCTCGCCGCGCGCGCCCGCGGCGCGGGCTTCGTCGAGGGCAAGTTGCATGAAAGGGGTGTGGCGCACATGCGCATGGCCGGCTTCTCGGCCTCCGCGCCTACACGGTCAAAAGACGGGACGACGCGGCACTAGGTCTGCTATGAGGCGAAAGCCATCATGTCCGACAAGAACAAAAGCGAAATTCCCGGCGAGCGCATCGCCAAGGTCATGGCGCGGGCCGGCGTAGCCTCGCGGCGCGGCGTCGAGGCCATGATCCTCGAGGGCCGCGTGTCGGTTAACGGCGCGGTGATTACATCGCCGGCGCTCAACGTCACGGCCGCGGACCGCATCGTGGTGGACGGTACGCCGATGCCGCGCCGCGAACGCACCCGGCTGTTCCTCTACAACAAGCCGCGCGGGCTGGTGACCACCCATTCCGACCCGGAGGGGCGGCCGACCATCTTCACGGCGCTGCCCAAGACCCTGCCGCGGCTGATCAGCATCGGCCGGCTCGACATCAACACCGAGGGCCTGCTGCTGCTCACCAATGACGGCGGGCTGGCGCGCGTGCTCGAACTGCCCGCCACCGCCTGGCTGCGGCGCTATCGCGTGCGCGCCAATGGCAGCGTCACGCAGGAAGCGCTCGACAAGTTGCGCCTCGGCGTCACCGTCGACGGCGTGCGCTACGGGCCGATCGAGGCGACGCTCGAGCGCGAGAAGGGCGCCAATTGCTGGCTGACCTTTGCCATCCGCGAGGGCAAGAACCGCGAAGTGCGCAAGGTGCTCGAGACGCTGAACTTGAAGGTCAACCGGCTGATCCGCGTGTCGTTCGGGCCGTTCAATCTCGGCGAGCTCGCCGAATGGGGCGTCAAGGAAATCGACTCCAAGGCGCTGCGCGCCGAGCTTGGCGAGAAGATCGTCGCGAGGCCGGCGCGGATTTCGACGCGCCGCTGGTGGATCATGCGGAGAAGGTCGGCGCCTTCCCGTCATCCTGAGGCGCGAGCGCGCGAAGACGCGTCGAGCCTCGAAGGATGACCGCGGCCGCGGCCGTCCATCCTTCGAGGCGCGGCAGAGCCGCGCACCTCAGGATGACGGCTCGAAGAAGGAAGCGCGCGACCGCCAAGCCAAGAAACGCGACGACAAGAAAGAATCCAGCAGCCAGCGCAATTTCAAGAAGCGCTTTCAGAAGCGCCGCGACCGTTCCGGCGGGCCGCGGCCGTCGAGGCCGCGCGCATGATCCCGAAAAGTGGGAACCGGTTTTCGGATAAGATCATGCGCAAGGAAATAATCTAATGCGAGTCGTTGGTGGACGCCTGCGCTCGCGCCCGATCGCCGGGCCGAAGGGTGAAGGTCTGCGCCCGACCGCCGATCGCCTGCGCGAGGCGCTGTTCAACATCCTGGCGCACGGCTACGGCGATCCGGTCACCGGCGCGCGCGTGCTCGACCTGTTCGCCGGCACCGGCGCGCTCGGCATCGAGGCGCTGTCGCGCGGCGCCGCTTACGTGCTGTTCGTCGACGACGGCGTCGAGGCGCGCGCGCTGTTGCGCAACAACACCGAGGCGCTCGGCCTCGGCGGCACCTCGCGGATTTTCCGGCGCGACGCCACGACGCTCGGCCCCGCGCATCCGCTGGAGCCGTTCTCGCTCGCCTTCCTCGATCCGCCCTATCGCAAGGGACTGGCGGAAAAAGCGCTCGCCGCCGCGCGCGACGGCGGCTGGCTCAAGCCCGAGGCGCTGGTCGTGGTCGAGGAAGCGGCCGACGCCGCGTTCAAGGCGCCGGAAGGTTTCGAGGAACTGGAGCGGCGGCAATACGACGATACGGAGTTGGTGTTTTTGCGAATTCCTATAACTGTCATGCCCGCGAAGGCGGGCATCCAGTAATCACCGTGGTCAATATGCGGGAACGCCGGGATTACTGGGTCGCGCGAGTTGATCGCCGGGCCTCGCTTACGCTCGCACGGGAGCAGAGGTCCCGCAGCTTTTGCGGGCGGAGACGTGGCCAGCGTCTAGACGCACTCCGCCCAAACAACCTCTCGATATCCGTCAGCTTCAATTCCACATAAGTCGGGCGGCCGTGGTTGCACTGGCCGGAATTGGGCATCGTCTTCCATCTCGCGCAGCAGCGCGTTCATTTCCTCGGGCTTGAGCCGGCGCCCGGCACGCACCGAGCCGTGGCAGGCCATGGTGGCGGAGACGTGCAAGAGCCGCCGCTCCAGCGGCAGCTCATCGTCCCATTCGGCCATGTGCTCCGCGAGATCGCGCAGCAGGCCCTGCGCGTCGACGTCGCCCAGCATCGACGGCGTTTCGCGCACCGCCACCGCGCCCGGGCCGAATGGTTCGATCGATAGACCGAAACGCGCCAGCTCCTCGGCGCGCGCCGCGAGCCGCGCCGCATCGGCTTCGTCGAGTTCGACGATTTCCGGGATCAGCAGGATCTGCCGCGCCACGCCGGTCTTCTCGATCGCCGCCTTCATACGCTCGTAGACGATACGCTCATGCGCGGCGTGCTGATCGACGATCACCAGGCCGTCGCGGGTCTGCGCCACGATGTAAGTCTCGTGTATTTGCGCGCGCGCCGCGCCGAGCGGCCGCTCGATCAACTCCGCCGCCGGCTCGAAGCTTTCGACGCGGGCGTCGGCTGACGGCTCGCCGACTTCGAAAGCGGTTTGCGCGGCTTCGGCAAAACCCAGGGCCGCGCCGCCGCGTGACGGCGTCCAGGGCATCGGCCGCGCCGGCGAATTGCGCCAGTCATAGGCGCCGCGCCGCGGCATGGTCACCGGACGGAACGCCGCGATGGTGGCGCCGCCGCCGGTGGTGGCCGCGCGCTGGCCTTCGCGCGCCAGTGCCTCTTTCAGCGCGCGCACGATCAGCCCGCGCACCAGCGCGCCGTCGCGGAAGCGCACTTCGGTCTTGGCCGGATGCACGTTGACGTCGACTTCGCGCGTCTCCAGCGTGACGAACAACGCCAGCAGCGGATGCCGGTCGCGCGGCAGATAATCGGCATAGGCCGCGCGCACCGCGCCGATCAGCACCTTGTCGCGCACCGGCCGGCCGTTGACGAACAGATATTGCCCGAGCGTGTTGGCGCGCGACAAAGTCGGCAATCCGGCGAAACCTTGCAAGCCGCACGCCCTCGCGCTCGGCTTCGATGGCGATCGCATTGGCGCGGAAGTCGGGCCCCAGCACATCGCCGAGCCGCGACAACTCATCGGTGGCGGCGCCCCAGGTCACCGGCGCACGCTCTTCGCCGGCCAGCGTGAAGGCGACGTCCGGCCGGCTCATGGCCAGACGGCGCACCACTTCGCGCACGGCTTCGGCTTCGCTGCGGTCGGTCTTCAAGAATTTCAGCCGCGCCGGCGTGGCGTAAAACAGATCGCGCACCTCGACCGAGGTGCCCTGCCCGAGCGCCGCCGGTTTTGCCGCCGCTTTCTTTCCGGCGTCGACCTCGAGCGTCCAGGCATGCGGCTCGGACTGGCGTGGCGCGTGGTGATGATCAGCCGCGCCACCGCGCCGATCGACGGCAGCGCCTCGCCGCGAAAGCCGAGGGTGTGGATCGCCATGCAGATCGTCGCCGGCGAGCTTCGAGGTGGCGTGGCGGTCGACCGCCAATTCGAGATCGGCCCGCGTCATGCCGTCGCCGTCGTCGGTGACGCGGATCAGCCTGCGGCCGCCGCCGTCGGTGAGCACGTCGATGCGGTGCGCGCCCGCGTCCAACGCGTTCTCGACCAGTTCCTTGACCACGCTCGCCGGGCGCTCGACCACCTCGCCGGCGGCGATGCGGTTGACCATGGCTTCGGATAATTGGCGGACGGGCATCGAATGGACGGCCTGATTCGGGTTCGGCCCGACATTAGAGGCGGCAAGCGGCGGCCGCGAGGCAAAGCCGGCCGCTACCCCCGCTATTCCATGCTTTAGTCGAGGTTTGGCTTGCCGCCGCGCATGCTTTTGATGGCGGAACGGTGCTTTTTGCCCTCGACCCGCTTGCGCTTCTGGGCTTTTGGCACCTTGGTGGCGCGGCGGGGAACCGGACGCACGGCGGCTTCCCGGATCAGATCGAACAGCCGCTCGCGGGCGTCGGCGCGGTTGCGGGTCTGGTCGCGGTGCGACTGCGCCACGATGACGATGACGCCGTCTTTGGTCAGCCTTTTGCCCGCAAGCCGCATCAGCCGCACGGCGACGTCATTGGGCAGCGACGGCGACTTGCGCACGTCGAAACGCAACTGCACCGCCGACGACACTTTGTTGACGTTCTGCCCGCCCGGGCCGGACGACCGCACGAAGGCTTCCACCAGTTCGGAATCGTCGATCGAGATGGTGTCGGTGACGCGGTGCATGGGCTCATCATGCCCCAGAACGGCTAGGAAGTGAGATACTTCTTCGCCAGCACCTTGCCCTCTTCCACCGCCGGCTGGTCGAAGGCGTCGACGCCCATCAGATGCGCGGCGATGATGGTCTCCAGCATGAAATGCATCAGCAGTTCGCCGAGGC
Source organism: uncultured Alphaproteobacteria bacterium (assembly GCA_963825015.1). Classification (GTDB taxonomy): domain Bacteria; phylum Pseudomonadota; class Alphaproteobacteria; order Rhizobiales; family Xanthobacteraceae; genus Pseudolabrys. The sequence goes on from CAWGRN010000022.1 coordinate 280,750, forward strand.
TGGCTTCGTCCAGCGTCTCAAGATGGATCGTGCGCACCGGGCAGCCGTTCTTCGCCAGCGTCTCCGACGTGGCGCGCGCTTCCGCAGCCACCAGATCGCCGAGCGTCCTGCCGCCGAAATCAGGCTCGCCGGCGAGCTTGGCGAGTTCGGCGTCCATGCGCGGCCCGAGGCCGGCGGCGCCGGTGCTGATGACGGTGAACAGTTTGTCGCGCGGCCCGCCGAGATAGAGCTGCACCTGGCTGTGCTGATCGACCGGGCCGAGCGCCGCCACCGGCGTGGTGCCCTTGCCGTTCTTGCCGAGGCTTTCGGCCCAAAGCTGCACGTACCAGTGGGTGAAGCGCTCCAGCCGGTCGGCGTAAGCCATCATGACGCTGATGCTCTTGCCTTTGGTCTCGGCCAGGGCGACCGACAGCGCGGCGCCGAGCGCCGCCGGCACCTGGGCAGCCGGCTTGTTCGCCAGCACCGGAGCCGAGCGCGACGCTGGCGCCCGAGCGGATCGCGACGATATCGAGCCCGAGCATCGCCGCCGGCAGCAGGCCGACATTGGTCAGGCCTGAGAAGCGGCCGCCGACGCCGGTGTCATGATCGAGGCACGGCACGTGGTGGTGGGAGAGCAGATCCCGCAAGCCGTTGCGCTTGCCCGCCTTGGCGGGCTCAGTGAGCCCGAGGAAGATATCGGGAATGCGCGGTCCGAGATTATGCGACTTCAGCATCGATAGCGCGGCGATGGTCTGCATCAGAGTTTCCGCGGTGCCGCCGGATTTCGAGATGGCGACGAAGCGCGTGGTCTGGTGCGGCAGCCGCGCCAGCAGCGCGGCGTAGGTCAGCGGATCGATATTGTCCATGAAATGCAGGTGCGGCGGCTCGCGCAGCGCACCGACACCCGGCACGCCGTGCCAGGCCAGTTGCGCCAGCGTCTGCCCGCCGAGGCTCGAGCCGCCGGTGCCGAGCAGCACGATGTCGGTGGCGCCGTCGGCCAGCCGCCGCGCCTCGTTCTTGATTGGGTGCAGATCGTCATGCTTGCCGGCCAGCCGCAGCAGCGGCAAGCCGCCATCGGCATGGCGCGCGCGCAAGACTTCGAGCGCCGCTTCGGCGCGCCCGAGCGCCGTCTTCAGCGCGTCGTCGGCGACGCCGTGCCGGCCGATGTTGCTCTCGCGTGCGCCGTCGATGGACTGGATGATTGGCATGAGCAAAAACTTTTCCGCAATGATCGAAACAACGCGCGGGCGGTTTACTCGGTTCCGCTCGAAGTCAGGCCCTTCGGCCGGCCGGCCACCGTCACCAGCATGCCGCCGCCGTACAGGCGCTTGGCCACCCGTTTGGCATCGGCAACGGTAACGGCGTCGATCAGCGCGCCGCGGCGCTGGATGTAGTCGATGCCGAGATTGTCGAGCTGAATCTGCGTGAGCTGCGCGGCGATCTTGGCCGACGAGTTCGAGCGAGAGCGCGTAGGCGCCCTTGAGGTAGGATTTCGCCGCCGTCAGTTCGTCGGCGGTCGGGCCGTCATTGGCCATGCGCTTGGTCTCGGCCTCGATGATCGCCAAGCGCGTCGCCGGTGCGGTCGGCGCGGGTGGCGGTGCCGCCGATGATTACCGCGGCGCGCTTGAACCAGACCAGGCTGTCGGAAACGCCGTAGGCCAGACCGCGCTTCTCGCGCACTTCGCGGTACAGGCGCGACGACAGAGCTGCCGCCGCCGAGAATATGATTGACGATGTAGCCGGCCATGAAATCGGGATCGTTGCGCGCAAGGCCGGGGCCGCCGAATGTCACCACCGCCTGCGGCACGTCGAGATTGATCACGATGCGGCGGCCGAGGCCGGCCGGGCTGGCCTTGGCGACCGGCTTGAGATCGTTGTGCGCCGGCAGCGTGCCGAAGGCGCGGTCGATCAGTTCGCCGGCGGTCTTGGCGTCGACATCGCCGACGATCGAGACCGTCAGCTCGTTGCGCGCGAAGGTGCGGCGCACATAGTCGCGCAGATCGTCGGCGGCAATGCGCGGCACCGTTTGCAGCGTGCCTTTGGTTTCGCGGCCGTAAGGATGGCCAGGAAACGCGGTCGCCCACCATTCTTTGCTGGCGATCGAGTTGGGACTGGTGGTGTCGCGCCGCAGACCGGACAGCTCCTGCCCGCGCACGCGCTCGATCGCGGAGGCTTCGAAGCGCGGCGCCGTCAGCGCCAGCCGCAACAGGTCGAACGCCTCGTCGCGATGCTCGTTGAGCGCGCGCAGCGAACCGTGGAATTCGTCGCGTCCGACCCGGAAGCCGAGGTCGATGGCGTGGTTTTCCAGACGCTCGTGGAATGTCTTGCTGTCGAGGTCGCCGGCGCCCTCGTCGAGCAGATCGGCGGCGAGGTTGGCGGTGCCGGATTTGTCGGCTTCGTCCTGGCTGGAGCCGCCGTGGAAGGCGTAACTGAGCGTGACCAGCGGAACGGTCTGCTCGCGCACCAGCCAGGCCGGGATGCCGGACGGGCTGGTGATCTTCTCGATGTTCATGGCCCAGGTCGCAGGCGCGCTCACCAGCAGCGCCATAAAGGCCAGCGCAACGGCAGCCATCAGACGGTTCATGAACGTTTCTCCGCCTGCGGGCTGGTGTCTTTGATCAGGTAGCCGGTGACCGAACGCCGCTTGTCGAGCCATTCGCGGGCCGCGTCCTGCACCTGGGCCGCGGTGACCGCACGGATGCGGTCCGGCCAGCGCCGTACGTCGTCGACACTGGCGCCGGTCACGAGCGCCGAGCCATACCAGCGCGCCATGCTGGCCTGGTTGTCCTGCGCATAGATCGCATCGGCGATCAGACGCGACTTGGTGCGCTCGAGTTCCTCAGGCGTTACGCCCTTGGCAATCACGTCGGCGATGACCGCGTCGGTGTCGGCTTCAAACTGTTGCAGCGTGACGCCCGGGCGCGGCGAGCCGTAGACGCTGAACTTCGACATATCGAGCGCGGAACTGTCGTAGCTGGCGCCCGCCATCACGGCGACATGCTTGTCCACCACCAGCGCGCTGTACAGCCGGCTGTTCGAACCGCCGCCGAGAATTTGCGCGAGCACCTCCAGCGCTTCCGACTGGCCGGGCAAGTTCATGGATTTGGCGGTGGCGAAGGACGGCACCAGATAGGCGCGCTGCAACATCGGCTGCTCGACGCGCGCATCGGCGAGCGTGAGCGAGCGCGTGGCCGACCGGCGGCGGCTCCTGCGGACGGTGGCGCGGCACAATGACGTTGTTGCGTTTGATCTTGCCGTAGGTCTCTTCCGCGAAAGCGCGCGCCTGTTCGGGCTCGACATCGCCGGCGATCACCACCACCGCGCCGTTCGGGCCGTAGAAGCGCCGATAAAAGCCGATGGCGTCGTCGCGCGACAATTGCTCCATCTCGTGGCGCCAGCCGATGACCGGCCTGCCGTAAGGGCTATTGAGGTAGAGCGCGGCGTCGATCTGCTCGCCGAACCGGGCGCGCGGATTGTTGCCGATGCGCTGGTTCTGCTCCTCGAGAATGACCTCGCGCTCGGGCAGCACCACTTTGTCGGTGAGCTGCAGGCCGGTCATGCGGTCGGCCTCGAATTCCATCACGGTCTTGAGCTGCTCGCGCGGTACGCGCTGGTAATAGCCGGTGTAGTCGCTCGAGGTGAAGGCGTTTTCCTGGCCGCCGATGCTGGCGACGACTTTCGAGAATTGTCCGGCCGGATGCTTGGCGGTGCCCTTGAACATCAGATGTTCGAGGAAATGCGCCAGACCCGATTTGCCCGCGGTCTCGTCGGCGGCGCCGACTTTGTACCAGATCATATGGGTGACGACCGGCGCGCGGTGATCGGGGATGACCACCAATTCGAGCCCGTTCTGCAGCACAAAGTCGGAAATCTTGATGCCGGCGGTCGCCGCCGGTGCGGCGCCAGCGACCAGGGTCGCTGCGATGACCACGGCGACGGGGAAACACCGTTGCAGCGATCTGAATTTCAAAGCGGACACAATGAACGGGGAGGAATCGTTCTTTGAAGACATGTTCATTGTGGACACGGTTCTCGAATCTGCCGATGGCGGTGAAAGACGCGACAACCAGAAATGCTCACGCGACAACGAGCAGGCTTACTGGCCTTCGGTCGCATGCTTCATCTGGTAATCGCCAGCCTTGGGGGCGACCGGCTTTTCCTTGCCGACGCCATAGGGCTGGTCCGGCGACGGCGTCTGGTAGCCGGGAGGCGGCTCGGTCAAAGACGCGCGCGGCGGCTCGCCGGTGAACTTGGCGACGTCCGGTTCGCTGCCGCCAAAGATGTTGCTGAAGAAGCCGCGCTTGGTGCCAAGCTGCGACGGCGTACAGGACCTCGCCGTAGCCATAGGTCGTCGCCGGGGAGTTATCGGCGGTCGCGGCCTTGCGCGCGTTGCGCGGCTTCGGGCCGGGCGTCAGGTCTTCCGGCCGCATGACGCTCTGGGCATGCTCGTGCTCGTCGCCGGCCGAGCGGCGCGTCCTGCGCGCCTGGTCCGCTTCGGCCTTTTGCCGTTCAACGTCCGGATCTTTCGGCCAAGCCGGATCGTTGGCGATCGCCGCTTCGGATTTTTCCGGCGGCGGCAGAGCCCGGGTCGACGGGATCACCAGCGGCGCGCGTTCCTGATAGTTGATGCCTTCGCCGTCCTTGCGCAGGCCGATGCCTTCGAGAATGCTGCGCAGAAACTTGCTGTCGGCAGGCGTATCGTCGGCCGCACGCGCCGGGGCTGGCGAAACCAGCACGGACGCACCCAGCGCCAGACCGAGCGCGCTTGCGGTGAATTTCGTGATCCGGCGTTGCGAGCCCATGGCAGTCATCCGTTTCTTGGCCTCTAAGAAGAGAATCCCTACGGAATTCAAAGACCTAGCGTGGCGCGATCCTGCACTATTGCGGCGGATCAGGGCGCTTTTGCGGCGCGGTCCACGACCAGGGATTCATACAGCAGACCCGCCACCCCGGCAACGATCGCTACATCGGCTAGGTTAAAAACGTACCAGTTGAACCGCCAATTAGCCCCGGAAACGTGGAAAAACACGAAATCGGCGACCCAGCCATAGGCCAGGCGGTCGATACCGTTACCGACAGCCCCGCCGATGATCAGCCCGAGCGACAGTGCGGTCAGCCGGTCGCGCGCCCGCGACAGCCAGATCCAGAGCAACACCACGGCCACCACCTTGAAGCCCAGCAGCACCCATTGGCCGAGCGCGCCTTCGGTCTGGAACAGGCCGTAGCTGATGCCGGTATTGCGGGCGAGCACGAAATCGAAGAACGGACCGAGCCGCACCGGATGGGCGGCGAGATCGTGGACGAACAGCAGATATAGCTTGCTGGCCTGATCGAGCAGACAGGCGAGCGCGGCGACGGTAAGGCCGAAGCGCGTGAGCGGGCCGCGGAGGGAAGCATCCATGCTGTTGTCGCCCCGTTTGGCCGCGAATTATTCCGCCGCCTTGCGCATGATTTCCCATTCGCGCAACGCCTTGGCGTCGCGCGGCGAGACGTCCGGATAGGCAGGATCGGCGCCGATATTGGTGAGAATTTTCCACGAGCGCGCGCATTTGGTGCCTTCGGCGCGATTGGGCATCACCGCGACGCCGGCGACATCCGGCAGACGAAATGCATCGGCGGGGCCTTCGTCGCTCGCCAGCGTCGCCGCCGAGGTGATGCAGACTTCGGCGAGATCGATGTCGACCACCGCTTCGTACAGTTCGGGGTTGGACACGTGCACGACCGGATGCGCTTCGAGCGAGGAGCCGATGCGCTTCTGCGCGCGCTCGATCTCCAGCGCGCCGGTGACGACGCCGCGCACGATACGCACCTTGCGCCATTTCTCGGCGAGTTTGTCGTCACGCCACGATGACGGCACTTCGGGGAAGGTTTCGAGATGCACCGACGGCGCATCGGCGCCGTAGCGCGACAGCCAGCTCTCTTCCGCGGTGAAGCACAGCATCGGCGCCAGCCAGGTGACGGTGCAGCGGAACAGATGATCGATCACCGTGAGGCTCGCCTTGCGCTTCACCGACGAGATCGGATCGCAATACAGAACATCCTTGCGGATATCGAAATAGAACGCCGACAGGTCCGAGGTCATGAAGGCGGAGAGCGCGGCGAAGATGCGCTTGTAGTCGAAATCGGCGTAAGCCTGCCGCACCAGCGTATCGAGCTCGGCGAGCCGGTGCAGCATCAGCCGCTCCAGCTCCGGCATCTGCTCGAGGCTTGACGCGCTCATCCTCGTGGAAATGCGCCAGCGTGCCGAGCATCCAGCGCACGGTGTTGCGCAGCTTGCGATAGGTGTCGGCCGTGGACTTGAGAATTTCCGGACCGATGCGCAGGTCGTCGGCATAATCCGAGGCGCAGACCCACATGCGCAAAATGTCGGCGCCGGACTGCTTGATGACGTCCTGCGGCGCGGTGACGTTGCCGGTCGACTTCGACATCTTGCGGCCCTGCTCGTCGAGCACGAAGCCGTGCGTCAGCACGACGTCGAACGGCGCGCGGCCGCGCGTGCCGCAAGCTTCCAGCAGCGAGGACTGGAACCAGCCGCGATGCTGGTCCGAGCCTTCCAGATACATCACGGTGTCGTTGCCGCCGTCGACCTTGCGCTTGATGCCGGCGAGCTGCGGGAAATGCACCGGGTCTTCCAGCACGAAAGCGTGCGTCGAGCCGGAATCGAACCAGACGTCGCAGATGTCGTCGACTTTCTTCCAACTGTCGTTGGCGAGCTTGCCGAGGAAGCGCTCGCGCGCGCCCTCCTTGTACCAGGCGTCGGCGCCTTCGGCCTCGAAGGCCTCGACGATGCGCACGTTGACTTCCGGGTCCTCGAGGATTTCGACCGAGCCGTCGGGCTTTTCCTTGACGAACACGGCGATCGGCACGCCCCAGGCGCGCTGGCGCGAGATCACCCAGTCGGGCTTGGTCTCGATCATGCCGTTGATGCGGTTTTCGCCCGCGGCCGGCACCCAGCGGGTCGCCTTGATGGCCTGCATGGCGCGGCCGCGCAGCGTATCGCCGGGCTTATCGATGCCCTGATCCATCGCGATGAACCACTGCGGCGTGTTGCGGAAGATGATCGGCTTCTTCGAGCGCCAGGAATGCGGATATTGATGCTTGAGGCGGCCGCGCGCGATGATGTTGCCGGCTTCCGCCAGCGCCGCGATCACGGCGTTGTTGGCGTCGCCCTTCTCGCCTTTGTCGTTGATGACGCGCTTGCCCTCGAAGCCGGGCGCCTGCGCGGTGAGCGCGCCGTTCTCGTCGACGGTGTAGGGGATGGTCGGATTGATGCCGCGCGCTTCCAGCGCGCGCGCGGTTGGCGGTCCAGACCTCGAAGTCCTCGCGGCCGTGACCCGGCGCGGTGTGCACGAAGCCGGTGCCGGTGTCGTCGGTGACGTGATCGCCGGCGAGCAGCGGCACGTCGAAATCGTAGCCGTCTTGCCGTGCAAGCGGATGCGCTGCAAATCATGCCTGCGAGCAGTCTCGGCGCGACACGTCGGCGACGCTTGTCATAAGCCGACAACCTTCGCCTGCTTGAACACTTCGTCGGCGAGCTTTTCGGCGAGAATGAACAGTATCGCCGACCTTCGCCCAATTGTCCGGCGGCGCATCGGTGACTTTATAAAGGCCGTATTCGATCTTCGGCGAGAAAGAGATCGCGCGGTTGCCCGGCAGCGTCCAAGGCGTCGTCGTCCAGATGACGACCGAAGCGCTTTCGAGCAGTCGAGCTTCGATTCGCAGCTCGTCTTCGTTCGACCATCGATGTCATCGGCAGTTGCGCTCGACGATCTGCAACCGGAAACTTCACCCACACCGTATCCAGGTGTAATCCTCGTACTCGATCTCGGCTTCGGCCAGCGCGGTCTTCTCCACCACGCTCCACATCACCGGCTTCGAGCCGCGATAGAGCAACTTGTTGGCGGCGAATTTCATCAGCTCGCGCGCGATCTGCGCCTCGGCGAAGAAATCCATCGTCGTGTAGGGATGATCCCAGTCGCCCTCGACGCCGAGGCGCTTGAATTCCTCGCGCTGCACGTCGAGCCAGTGCTTGCGCATAGGCGCGGCATTCCTGGCGGAACGCGACCATCGCCGCCGGATCGGACAGGTCCGGCTTCTTCTTGTTCTTGGAGCGGTAGTTCTCTTCCTCGATCTTCCATTCGATCGGCAGGCCGTGGCAGTCCCAGCCCGGCACGTAGTTCGAATCGTAGCCGAGCATCTGCTGGCTGCGCGTCACCACGTCCTTGAGGATCTTGTTGAGCGCGTGGCCGATATGGATGTTGCCGTTGGCGTAAGGCGGGCCGTCGTGCAGCACGAATTTCTCGCGGCCTTTCGAGGCCGCGCGCAGCTGCCCGTAGAGGTCGCCCTCCTCCCAGCGCTTGAGGATTTCGGGCTCTTTCTGCGGCAGGCCGGCGCGCATCGGGAAATCCGTCTGCGGCAGGAACAGGGTCTCGGAATAATCGCGTTTTGGCTGGGTTTCGGACATGGGCGGCTATGTAGCAGGCTGATTCCGCCGCGGAAAGGCGCAAAACGCCATCGTTTTGGCGATCAAATCTCGCCCAGCGCCGGAAACGCCTTGCGCCCGGCGCGCTTGAGCGCGTCGCGGGCCTGCGCCACGTCGGCCATCATGTGGCGCTTGAGGATCTCGATCGAGGCGAATTTCTGCTCGTGGCGGATCCAGCCGATGAAGGCGACGTCGATGGTCTGGCCGTAAAGGTCGCCGTCGAAATCGAACAGGAACACTTCCAACAGCGGCGCGCCGTCGTCGAACATCGGGCGCACCCCGAAGCTGGCGACGCCGTCATAACGCATGTCGTCGATGCCGACCCGTACCGCATAGATGCCGTGCTTGAGGCCGCAAGACGGATCGAGCCTGAGATTGGCGGTTGGAAAGCCGAGCTCGCGGCCGCGCTTGTCGCCGTGCGTGACTTCGCCCGAGGTGAACCACGGCGCGCCGAGAAGTTCGGTCGCCTCCACCACGCGGCCGGCGGCGAGCGCGGCGCGCACCGCGCCGGACGACACCGGCCTGCCCTCGTCTTCCAGCGGCGCCACGATGTCGACCGCAAAGCCGAGCCGCGCGCCCTGCTTCGGCCAGGTAGGCCGGGGAGCCGGCGCGCTTTTGCCCGAAATGAAAATCGAATCCGATCGCCGCGCCGCCGATGCCGAAGCGTTCGACCAGGATGCGCTCGATGAAATCTTGCGCCGAAGTGGCGGCGAGTTCCGCGTCGAACTTCATCACGATGGCGCCGTCGAGCCCGGTCGACGCCAGCAGGCGCATCTTGTCGGATTCGCCGGAGAGCTGGAACAGCGGTTCCTGCGGCCGCAGGAATAGTCGTGGATGCGGCGAAAAAGTCAGCGCCGCGGCCTTGCGGCCGAGACCGCGGGCGCGCGATAAGGCCGCCCCGATCACAGCGCGATGACCGCGATGCACGCCGTCGAAATTGCCGATCGCCACCACCGCGCCGCGCAATGGGCCAATATCGATAGCCTGCGCGCCGTCGCGCACGACATGGAAGGCTTTTGCGGCTTGGCCGGGTTTATTCATGATGCGATTCACGGGTCGATAAGCCTGTTGCGCGTAATATCAGTTACGGTGTGCTCGATTTGGCGTCACGCAGCCTTTTTGGGCGTGCATACGGTTACCGCGCCGTTAACAAAGTTTCAAATTAACGGGTTATTCAAGTGCCGTTGCTAAGTTCCAACGTTCCTCGAGGGGCGCCTGTCGTGGGCGAGATGTCATGGCTGTAGATCTGTCGATGCCGGTTCTGATCGTGGACGATTACAACACGATGGTCCGGATCATTCGCAATCTGCTGCGTCAGCTCGGCTTCGAGCACATCGACGACGCCAATGACGGCTCGAAGGCGTTCGAGAAGATGCAGAATCGCAAATACGGCCTGGTGATCTCCGATTGGAACATGGAGCCGATGACCGGCTACGACCTGTTGAAGCAGGTGCGCTCCGATCCGGCCCTGTCCGCCACGCCCTTCATCATGATCACCGCGGAATCCAAGACCGAGAACGTGATCGCGGCCAAGAAGGCCGGCGTGTCGAACTATATCGTCAAGCCGTTCAACGCGCAGACGCTCAAGAGCAAGATCGAATTCGGTATTCCCCGACGAAGTCGCGCCGGCGCCGCAAGCCGCGACCGCCTAAATCCTACCAAACCAGTTCGCGCATCACCGCCTTCGGCATTTCGCCGGCGGCGGCGAATACGCTTTTGAGCGCCGCGCCGTCCGGCCGCTCGCGGCCGCCCAGTTCTTCGGCGTGAATGCCTGACGTCACGAACAGGAAATCGACGCCGGCGGTGCGCGCGCCTTTCAAATCGGTCCGCACCGAATCCCCGACCGCCAGCACGCGTTTGAGCGCGGCCTTGCGGCCGGCCGCCGCTTCCGCCTTGGCCAAGGCCATCTCATAGATCGGGCGATACGGCTTGCCGGCATAAAGCACCTCGCCGCCCATGGTGGCGTACAGGTCGGCGATCGAACCGGCGCAATAGACCAGTTTATCGCCGCGCTCCACCACCACGTCGGGATTGCCGCAGACCATGAACAGCTTGCGCGCCAGCATGGTCTCGAGGCGGGCGCGGTAGTCGTCAGGCGTCTCGCTTTCGTCATCGTCGAGGCCGGAGCAGACCACATAGTCCGCGCTTTCGAGGGGTGCGAACTTCACATTGAGGCCGGTGAAGATCGAGTGGTCGCGTTCCGGGCCCATATGGAAAAGGCTTTGGCCCGCCCGCTGTCCGATCACGGCGCGGGTGACGTCGCCGGAGGTGACGATGGCGTCATAGGCCTCGCGCGGAACATGCAATTTCTCGAGCTGGCGGATAATCACCTCGCTCGGACGCGGCGCGTTGGTGATGAACACCACGGTGGTGCCGCGGGCGCGCAGCCGCATCAGCGCGTCGCACGCGTGCGGGAAAGCGACGACGCCGTTATGCACCACGCCCCAGATGTCGCACAGCAGCACGTCGTAGTCGGCCGCAAGCGTCGAGATATGAGGGATCAGGGGTGGCACTGAAATCTTTCAGGTACCGGCGATGGCGAATTCGCTCGACATATCGCCGGCGGCCTTATCGGCCTCGCCCGCCGAGCCCTGCAGCGCCTCGGCCCGCACCGGCCGCGGCGGCGAGAACAGGAATCCCTGGCCGAAGCGCACATCGTATTCCAACAGATCGACCACCATGCTCTCGCTTTCGATACGCTCGGCAATGAGATCGATGCCGGAGCGCGCCAGCAGATCGGCGAGGTCCTCCGGATGGATGTCGCTCTGGGCATTGGCCGCCCGGTTGAGCAGGAGCTTGGCCGGCACCTTCAAGAACCTGATCCAGTGGTCGGCCAATTCCTTCGGCTCCATGCGCAGGTCGGCGACATGGTCCATGGAGAAACGGAAGCCGCGCTCGGCGAGCGCCGACAGGCCTTCGTTTTCCATCGGTCCGAAGGCGCGGTAGGCTTCCTGGGTGAATTCGAAAATCAGCGCGCCGCTGAGCGCGCGATTGGCGTCCATGAAATCGAGGAATTGCTTGAAGTGGGCGGCATCGGCCAATGTCGACGCGCTGATATTGCAGAACACGCCGACGTCGCGGCTCTTCAACTGCAGACGGCGCGTCACCTGCACGCAGCGGAACACCAGCAGATTGTCGATCTTCGGCATCAGGCCGACGGCTTCGGCGTATTCGATGAAGTCGCCGGCCGGAATGATATCGCCCTCGTCGGTGCGCAGGCGCGACAGCGCTTCGTAATAGCGCACCTTGCGTTGCGGCAATGTGACGATCGGTTGCAGGTAAAGATCGATGCGGTTGGAGTCGGCCGCCTTGCCGATCAGTTCGCCGATGCTTTCGCCGCTCAGCCCGCGGAAACGGCTGGCGCCGCTCACCGCATCGCTCTCGGTCAAGGTCAAGGGCGCCTCGGCCCCCGGCGCGTCGTCGCTCGGAATTTCTGTGCCCGGCCGCGCCGGCGTCGCAACCGGTCCCCGCCTTGCGCCGCGCGTGGTCCTGCAGAGCAGCCTCGTGGGCGGCCACGGTATCGGCGATCTGGCGGACCAGCCCGCCCAGTTCGCCGATCTCGGCGGCAATCGGGTCGAAGGCGCCGCGCGAGCGGGTCACGCTGCCCTCGACACGTTCCTCCATGGCGTTCAGCCGGCGCGACATCTCCGCCACCTGACGGGCGAGGTCGCCGGTGCCGCGCGACAGATCAGCGATCTGGTCGCCGAGGTCGCCGCGGTCGCGCAGCCGGTTGCTGACCGTGTTGTACAGCGCCATGGCGGTCAGGGCCGCCAGGGCCACGATCGCGGAACCGCGGGCGTCCATCTTGAAGCCGAGATAGAGCACGGCGCCGATCGAGCCGGCGATGACCACCATGCAGACCGCAATGAAAATGGCGCTGATGCGACGCATGCGATTAATCCTGGGCAGCCCCCGAGCGGGCATGCAAAGCACAAGTGATTCGCCGAGCCCGGCCCCAATGTTCATGAGCCGGCACGGCCGCGCAACCACGATTTCCTGCTATGGTAACGACCGTTCCCCCCTTATTCGCAGGAACTTAAGGCAGTCGATGGTGGCGGATTCCCGCAGTCTATCATTACCGGGCCGGATCGCGGCCTCCCCGGGGCGCGTCTTTGCCGGTTTCCTGGCGCTGCATGCCGCGGTCTGGACCGCGCTGCCGGCGCTGCTTTACCCCAATCTGCCGCTCGATCTGATCGAGGCGCTGATTTACGGCCGCGAATGGCAGCTCGGCTATGACAAGCTGCCGCCGCTGCCGTGGTGGCTGGTCGAGGTCGCAAACCTGACCATCGGTCATGACTTTGCCTATTACCTGCTGGCCCAGGTCGCGGTGGTGGCGGGTTTTGCCGCGGTCTGGGCCATGGCGGTGCCGCTGGCCGGCACGCTCGGCGCGTTGGTGGCCGTGCTCATCATCGACGGCCTGCACTACGTCAATTATACCGCCGCCAAGTTCAACCACGACGTCATCCAGCTGCCGTTCTGGGCGCTGGCCGGTTTCGCCTTGCATCGCGCGCTGCGCGGCGGCGAGATCCGGCACTGGCTGCTGCTGGGGCTTTCGATCGGGCTGTCGCTGTGGGCGAAGTATTTTGTGGTGGTGCTGGCGGCGCCGCTGGCCGTGTTCATCTTCATCGATCGCCGATGCCCGCAAATGCCTCAAGACGCCGGGCCCCTATGTGGCGCATCGCCGCCGCACTGATCGTGATGGCGCCGCATCTGGTTTGGCTGGTGCAGAACGATTTCCTGCCCTTCGCCTATGCCGAGCACCGCGCCGTGCTGTCGCGCGGCTGGTACGACCATCTTTGGCATCCGGCGCAATTCGCGATCAGCCAATTGTTCTTCCTCATTCCGTCGCTGCTGATCGCGGCGCCGCTGTTCTGGCCACGCCGCGCCGCGAGCGAACCGCCGGCGGTATCGCCGGCCGATGCGTTCGATTACCGCATCGTCACCTGGCTCGCCTTCGGACCGATGGCCGCCGTCTTGGCGCTCGCGGCGGTGAGCGGCCGCGGCACCGTCGCCATGTGGGGCTATCCGCTGTGGATGTTCCTCGGCCTGTGGCTGGTGCTGACGGCGCGCCGGACGCTCGACGACAAACGGCTGGCCCGCATCGGCGTCACCTGGGCCATCGTGTTCACCTGCCTGGCGCTGGCCTTCATCGGCAATTACGCGGTGCTGCCGCGCTTCGATCACCGCTACCGCGCGGTGTTCTTCCCCGGCGGCGATCTCGGCCGCGAACTGTCGCAACGCTACCGCGCCGTCACCGGCAAGCCGATCGTCTATGTGATCGGCAGCATGTGGGACGGTGGCAATGTCGCGCATTATTCACCCAGCCACCCGCGCGTGCTGATCGACGGCAAGCCCGAGCGCGCGCCATGGATCGACCTCAACGACCTGCGCGCGCGCGGCGCGGTGGTGGTGTGGACCGAAGGCGATCTGAAGGCGCTGCCGGTGGAGTTGCGCAATATCGCGGCCGACGCCGCGGTGCAGCCGCCGTTCTCGGTGCCGTTCCGGCGCGGCGATCGGACGCTCAACGTCGGCTGGGCGATTTTGCTGCCGCGGCCGTCATATGCCGGCGCGAACTAAGGCGCGGATTCATAAACACGTCGCGAATGTCCGCTATCGGACGGCAACGCAAACATCCCCTGATGCGCATCCAATAATTGATATTTATCAATGTGCCCGAGACGATAGAGGTCATGTTTTCGGACGATAAATTATTGGCGTTAGCTGGCCTGCGTCAGGTGCAGCATCGAACTGTCCTCGAGGCGGGATCATGTCGCGGCGACCCGTGGTTGCATCATTGATTGCATTCATCGGAGCAGGCCTGCGGCCATCGACCGCGCTTGCCCGCGCCATCGTGGTCGTGCTCGCCATAAAGCTCGTCGCCGTCGCGGCCATGACCGCATATCAGCACTTTGCCGACCAGAGCGCGGCCGTCGACGCCGCGGCCGTCAGCCGTTTGCTCGGCCCCTCGTCGCGACCGTGAAGAAAAGGAAGAGATCATCATGGAACACTTAGATCCGGTAAGCCTGGCGCGGCTGCAATTCGCGATGACGGCGCTCTACCACTTCCTGTTCGTGCCGCTCACGCTCGGACTATCGTTTCTGCTCGCCATCATGGAGAGCGCCTATGTGATGACCGGTCGCCAGATCTGGCGCGACATGACTCGCTTCTGGGGCAAACTGTTCGGCATCAACTTCGCCATGGGTGTCGCCACCGGCATCACCATGGAATTCCAGTTCGGCACCAACTGGGCCTATTACTCGCATTATGTCGGCGACATCTTCGGCGCGCCGCTGGCGATCGAAGGCCTGATGGCGTTCTTCCTGGAGTCGACCTTCGTCGGGCTGTTCTTCTTCGGCTGGGACCGCATGAGCAAGCTCGGTCACCTCACGGTGACGTGGCTGGTCGCAATCGGCTCCAGCATGTCGGCCTTGTGGATTTTGATCGCCAACGGCTGGATGCAAAATCCGGTCGGGGCCGAATTCAATCCCGACACGATGCGGATGGAGCTGACCTCGTTTTATGAGCTGCTGTTCAATCCGACCGCGCAATCGAAGTTCGTGCATACGGTCAGCGCCGGCTACGTGACCGGATCGGTCTTCATGCTGGCGATCAGCGCTTATTACCTGCTCAATAACCGCCACGTCGCCTTCGCCAAGCGCTCGATCATCGTGGCCTCCGCGTTCGGACTGGCGTCGGCGCTGTCGGTCGTCGTGCTCGGCGACGAGAGCGGATACACGATCACGGAAAACCAGCAGATGAAACTCGCCGCCATGGAGGCGATGTGGAAGACCCAGCCGGCGCCGGCTTCGTTCACGCTGTTCGCGCTGCCCGATCCGGCCAACCATGAGAACCGCATGGAGATCAAGGTTCCCTGGGCGCTCGGACTTATTGCGACCCGGTCGCTGGACCGGCCGATGCCGGGGATCGACGATCTGGTCGCGCGCGCGCAGACGCGGATCAAGAACGGCATCGTCGCCTATGACGGGCTCGAACGGCTGAAGGCCGATCGCAAGGATGAGAAAGCGCGCGCCGATCTGACCTTGAACGCGCGCGATCTCGGCTATGCCTTGCTGCTCAAGCGCTACGTGTCCGACCCGCGCAAGGCCGACGACGCCACCATCGCCAAGGCCGCGGCGGACACGGTGCCCGGCGTGGTGCCGCTGTTCTGGACCTTCCGTCTCATGGTCGCGCTCGGCTTCTATTTCATCTTCCTGTTCGCGGCCGCGTTCTACTACACGTCCAAGCTCGACTTCTCGCGCAAATGGCTGCTGCGGCTGTTCCTGTGGTCGCTGCCGCTGCCGTGGCTCGCGGCCGAGCTCGGCTGGTTCGTCGCCGAATACGGACGCCAGCCCTGGGCGATCGACGGCGTGCTGCCGACCTTCCTGGCCTCGTCCTCGGTCTCGCTCGCACAAATCCTGTTCACTTTGTGCGGCTTCGTCCTGTTCTACTCGTCGCTCGCGGTCGTCGATTTCATCCTGATGCGGAAATATGTGCGCATGGGGCCGGTCGAGGCTCTCGGTCTCGAATCCTCGCCTGCGCTTCGCACATCCACCGTCTCGTGAAGGAGCACTTCCATGTCCATTCCAGTCGATTATGACATCCTTCGCGTGATCTGGTGGCTGTTCCTCGGCGTGCTGCTGATTGGCTTTGCCATCATGGACGGCTTCGATCTCGGCGTCGCGACTTTGCTGCCGTTCGTCGCCCGCACGGAAACCGAACGGCGCGTCACCATCAACACCATCGGTCCGGTCTGGGAAGGCAACCAGGTCTGGTTGATTACCGGCGGCGGCGCGATCTTCGCCGCGTTCCCGCCGGTCTACGCGGCGTCGTTCTCCGGCTTCTATATCGCGATGTTCCTGGTGCTGGCGACCTTGATCCTAAGGCCGGTCGGGTTCGAGTTCCGCAACAAGATCAAGGATGCGCGCTGGCGGGCGTTCTGGGACTACGCGCTGTTTGCCGGCGGTTTCGTGCCGTCGCTGGTGTTCGGCGTGGCCTTCGGCAACATTTTGCAGGGCGTGCCGTTCCGCATCGATGGCGACATGCGTGTATTGTACGAAGGCGGCGGGCTGTTCGAACTGCTCAATCCCTTCGGCATCCTGTGCGGTCTGGTTTCGGTCGCCATGCTGACGACGCATGGCGCGGTCTATCTGACGGTCAAGGCGGAGGGGCCGGTCAAGGATCGGGCCAAGGCTTACGTCAGGATCGGCGCTCTCGCCACGGTCGCGCTGTTCGTTATCGGCGGAATCTGGATCGCCTTTGGCATCAGCGGCTACGCGATCACCAGCGGCGCGGTCGTCGATGGCCCGTCAAACCCGCTGTTGAAGACGGTTGCGCTGACACGCGGGCAATGGCTGCACAACTACGGCACCTACAAGTGGATGTTGCTGGCGCCGGTGCTGGGCATTATCGGGCCGCTGCTGACGTTGCTGCTCACCGCCGGAAAGCGCGCCGGCCTTGCCTTTATCACCAGCGGTATCGGCATTCTCGGCATCATCTCGACCGCGGGCGTGAGCATGTTCCCGTTCCTGATGCCGTCCGACATCATGCCGCAGGCCAGCCTGACGGTCTGGGACGCGACCTCGAGCCAGCTCACGCTGTTCGTGATGCTGATCGCGACGTTGATCTTCCTGCCGATCGTGCTGGCCTATACCGGCTTCGTCTTCCGCGTTATGCGCGGGCCGGTCACCGCCAAGCAGATCGAAGGCAATTCGAGCAACCATTACTGAGGAGCGAAATCAATGTGGTACTTCGCCTGGGTTCTCGGCCTTGGTTTTGCCTGCGGCTGCGGCGTGCTCAATGCCGTCTGGCATGAGCACCAATTGCCGGATCAAAGCATCGCCGAATGATCGGCTAGCGCGCGCCGGCCGGCGCCAGATGATGCTGCTCGTCCGCGATGACGCGGCCGTCGAGCAGTTCGATGTGGCGATCCATGCGCGCGGCCAGGGCGAGATCGTGGGTCACCGCCACCACGGTCTTGCCGTGCGTTTTGACCAGATCGCGCAACACCTCGAAAACCTGTTCGCTCGATTTCGAATCGAGCGAGCCGGTCGGCTCGTCGGCGAGAATGATCGGCGGTTCGTTGGCGAGCGCGCGCGCTACAGCGACGCGCTGGCGCTGGCCGCCGGACAGCTGATCCGGCCGCTTGCTCATGTGATCGCCCAGCCCGAGCGAGCCGAGCAGGTCGGCGGCGCGGCGGCGCATCGCGTCGCGCGACAGCCGCGCCAGCGCCCGCATCGGCAGCATGACGTTGTCCAGCACGGTGAATTCCGGCAGCAGGAAGTGAAACTGGAACACGAAGCCGAGCAGCGTCAGCCGCGTCAGCGCGCGCTCTTCTTCGTCCATATGCACGGTGGCGCGGCCGCGGATCAGCACTTCGCCGGTGGTCGGCAGGTCGAGCAGGCCGAGCAGATACAACAGCGACGATTTGCCGGAGCCGGACGGCCCGGTGATGGCGACGAATTCGTTGTCGAAGATCGCAAGATCGATGTCGTGCACCAGCGTGGTCGGCACGATACCGGGCAGAATGCGGGTCACCTTGCGCGCCGCGATCAGCGGCGTGGCGTCAGCCGTCGTCGCCTGCCCGGCCTGCGGCAAGGCTTGCGGCTCGACATTCGTGCTCATGTCGCGCCCCGGATGATCTCGACCGGATGCAGTCGCGCGGCCTTGCGCGCCGGCTGATAGCCGGCGGCGACCGAGGACACCAGCGCCACCATGCCGGCCAGCAGATAGTGCGTATACGTATAGGCCAGCGGCAGGTGATCGGAATCGATGAATGGATTCTTGATCTCGATCGATCCGAGCGCGAGGCACAGCAGATAGCCGAGCACAAAACCGACG
Organism: uncultured Alphaproteobacteria bacterium; assembly: GCA_963825015.1. GTDB lineage: Bacteria > Pseudomonadota > Alphaproteobacteria > Rhizobiales > Xanthobacteraceae > Pseudolabrys. Next base: position 299,048 of record CAWGRN010000022.1, read on the forward strand.
AAGGCGCCGGCCAGCCCGATAATCAAAGCCTCGATCACGAAGATCGTGCGCACGGTGTATTCGCTCAAGCCCAGCGACTTCATGATGGCGATGTCGCGCGCCTTCTCGTGGGTGATGGTCGAGATGATGTTGTAGGTGCCGAAGCTGGCCACCAGCAGAATGGCGCCGACCACCGTGTACATGATGATGTTGCGGATGATGAAGGTCGAGATCAGGTCTTCGTTGGCTTCCTGCCAGGACACCGACTTGTAGCCGGTGTCGTTTTCGATGCGCGCGGCAATGGCGCGCGAATTCATCGGGTCCTTGAGGCGCACGCGCAGTTCGTTGATCAGGCCGGTCTGCTGCGACAGAATCTGTCCGGTCTTGGTCAAAACGTAAGCCGTGCTCTCGTCGATCTGGCGCACGCCGGTGTGGAAAAAGCCGACCACCTGGGCGCCGATATGCGGCGCCGGTGCTGGTTTGCAGGGTGATATTGGCGCCGACGCGGGCGCCGATCTTTTCCGACAGCCGGTCGCCGATGATGATGGCGTTGGTGGCGCGGTACAGCGCGTTGAGCGTGGCGCCGCGCATCTGCTTGGGCAGGTCGGATATCCGGGCTTCGCGCCGCGGATCGATGCCGATGACATTGGTGGCGATGTCGTGGTTGGCGTAGCGGATGATCGCTTGCGTCTTGACCGACGGGCCGACGGCGCCCGGCACCCAGGCTTCCAGCGAAGCCATCGTCGCCAGCGGATTCTTGATGCCGCGGCGGCGCGCCTCCGGCGTCAGGCCATGAATTTCCGCGGCGGCAAAGCGCGTTTCGGCCGGTTGCGGCGGCGGCATGCGGCGTTCGTCGGACACGGTGATATGAGCCAGCGTATTGACCAGCCGCGTGGTGAAATCGTCCTGCGAGCCCTGCATCAGCGACGCCATCATGATCGAGAAGCCGACGCCGGTGGCGACGCCGGCGACGGCAAAGCCGGTCTGCCGGACGCGGGCCCGCACATGGGTCCAGGCAATGTCGAGAATGAGGTTCATGGCCGCAGCGTCGGTCACGCGCACGCGGGCGCCATCCTTGAGCTCGGTGGCGGCCGGCGATGCAACACGCTCGCCGTCTTTCAGACCGGACAGCACCTCGACGGCGCGGGTGCCGCGAATGCCGATCTTGACCTCGCGTTTGCGCACATGGTTGCCGTCGACCACGAAAACCGCATTGCTTTGCAGCGCGTCGGCCGGGATCAGCAAGGCATTCGGTTTCTCGCGGGTGATGATATTGGCTTCCACGCTCATGCCCGGCTTGAGCGGCGTGTCGTCGGGCAATGCCACCTTGATGCGATAGGTCTTGGCGGCGACGTCGCCCATCGGCGTGACTTCGCGCACCTTGCCCTCGAGCTGACGGTCGGGAAAGGCGTCGGTGCGCAACAGCACGGTCTGCCCGAGGACGACGCGCGGAATGTCCTCCTCGTTGACCTCGGCCACGACCTGCAGCGGCTTGGGCACGCCGACGCGAAACAGAATTTGTCCGGCTTCGGCGATTTCGCCGATCTCGCCGTCGCGGCGCAGCACCACGCCGTCCATCGGCGCGTTGATGGTGTAGTCGCTGATCTTCTCGATCTGCACCGAGATCAGCGCCCTGCACCTGCTGCAGGTCCATCGAGGCGCGCTCGAACGCCTGGGTGGTGGCGGAGCCGCGGGCCACCAGTTCGCTGACGCGCGACATCTCGCGCTTGGCGAAATCCTCGCGCGCCCGCAATTCCTTCATTTGCGCCTGGACCTCGCGGTCGTCGAGCCGCACCAGCACGTCGCCTTTGGCGACACTCTTGCCTTCGCAATCGCAGATTTCGACGATGCGGTCGCGGATCAGGCTGGCGACTTTGGCCCAGCGCACCGGCTCGACGCCGCCGGTGGCGTAGACGATCTCGACCGCGGTGCCGCGCGTCGCCGCAACGGCTGCGACCTGCGGACCGCTGGCGAAAGCGCCACCACACCGCGGCCCCCGCCAGCACCAACACGATGGCGGCAATGATCAAATAACGCCGGTTTTGCATGGCGGATAACCTAGCAATGCAATGCGGTAATATATTGATGTACCGCAAGCCCGACTGTCATCCTTCGAGGCTCGCTGCGCTCGCACGTCGGATGACGGCGTAAGGTTACGCCCGCCTCGTTCACGCCACCGCTTTGATGATCTTGGCCAGCTTGTCGAAGATTTCGCCGATCTGCGCCTCGCTGACGATCAGCGGCGGGCTCAGGGCCAGCGTATCGCCGACGGCGCGCAACATCAGGCCGTGATCGTAAAACGCCAATTCGAGCGCCTCCAGCCCGCGTTTGCCGACGCCGTCGGGCTTGGCGGCCAGATCGATGCCGACGGTCAGGCCGACCGGCCGGATGTCGAGCACGTTCGGCAGGCCCTTGAGGCCCATCGCGGCTTGCGCCCATGGCGCCTCGAGCTTGCGCGCGCGTTCGAACAAGCCCTCCTCGCGATAGAGATCGAGCGTGGCGAGGCCGGCCGCGCAGGCCAGCGGATGCGCCGAATAAGTGTAGCCGTGGAACAGTTCGATGACGTGCTCGGGTCCTTGCATGAAGGCGTCGTAGATGTGCTTGCGCACCAGCACGCCGCCCATCGGCACGCTGCCGGAGGTGACGCCCTTGGCGAAGGTGATCATGTCCGGCACCACGCCGTAGCGTTCGGCGGCAAAGGCATAGCCCATGCGGCCGAAGCCGGTGATGACCTCGTCGAAGATCAGCAGGATGCCGTGCTTGTCGCAGATCGCGCGCAGGCGCTGCAGATAGCCCTTCGGCGCCGGCAGCACGCCGGTCGAGGCCGCCAGCGGCTCGACGATGACGGCGGCGATGGTGGACGCATCATGCAAGCGCGACAAGTCCGTCGAGCGCGTCGGCCAGATGCGCGCCCCACTCCGGCTCGCCGATCGAGAAGGCCTGCTCGGCGCGATTGTACGTCGTCGGCAGATGATCGACGCCGGCCATCAGCGCGCCGAACTGTTTGCGGTTGTTGACGATGCCGCCGACCGCGACGCCGCCGAAGCCGACGCCGTGATAGCCGCGTTCGCGGCCGATCAGCCGCACCCGCGACGCATTGCCGCGGACGTTGTGAAACGCCAGCGCGATCTTGAGCGCGGTGTCGACCGCTTCCGAACCGGAATTGCAGAAGAACACATGATCGAGATCGCCGGGCGCCAGCGCGGCGACGCGCGCCGCCAGTTCGAAGGCCTTGGGATGAGAAAACTGAAACGCCGGCGCATAGTCGAGTTCGGCCGCTTGGCGCTGGATCGCGGCGACGATCGGATCGCGGTTATGCCCGGCATTGGTGCACCACAGACCGGCGGAGCCGTCGATGCAGCTTGCGCCCGTCCGGCGTGAAGTAGTGCATGTCCTTGGCGCGAGGCGACCAGCCGCGGCCGCTTTTTGAAGGCGCGGTTGGCCGTGAACGGCATCCAATAAGGTTCGAGATCGTTCGGCACGCTCGCGGCGGCACTCGGTCGGCTGGACGCCATGGAATTTCACTCCTGTTTCGCGTTGTCGGTCAGCCTGCGCGTAGCCGCACATTAGCAATAGCGAACGAACCATAACGACCTGAAATCGCGGGCTGCATAACGGCAGTTTATACGGCCCAAGGCAAACCGCAAGGCATCGTTATAGGCTGGTGATTCGGCGGCTTCGATTTATGCGGAGCAGCAAGCTAATTCAACTCATCACGCGAAGTGTACCTCCACCTGCGCGTTAGCGCTTGCATGATTATGTCCGGTATCTGACATAATGCGCTCCGGTAAATCGATCGCGCGGAGAATGATACCGGCGCCGTCCGAATAGTAGCGGCTATATCATCATATCGACTGCGGAGTCGCGGCAGGTACGCCGCGGGGGATGCCGAGGCTCATGGCGACTTAGACACAAAGATCATCGCGTTCGATCCGAAGACTTTCCTCTCCAAGATCGGGAGCGGGCGGATCGAACGAAAAATTTTCCGCCAATCAAATCATCTTCGCACAGGGCGATACCGCCAGACGCGGTTTACTATCTGCAGAAGGGCAAGGCCAAGATCACCGTCGCCTCGAAGAGCGGCAAGGAAGCCGTGCTGGCGATTCTCGGGCCCGGCGATTTTTTCGGCGAAGGCTGCCTGAACGGCCAGTCGCGGCGCATGGCCACGGTCACCGCCATGACGGACTGCTCGGTGATGCGGCTGGAACAAGGCAGCCATGGTGCGCGCGCTGCATGACGGAGCCCGAATTCGCCGACCTGTTCATCGCCCACCTCCTGCACCGCAACAGCCGCGTCGAAGAGGATCTGGTCGATCAACTGTTCAATTCCAGCGAAAAGCGTCTGGCCCGCACGCTGCTGCTGCTGGCGAATTTCGGCAAGGACAGCAAGCCGGAGCCGGTGATCGCCAAGATCAGCCAGGAAACGCTCGCCGAAATGATCGGCACCACGCGCTCGCGCGTCAGCTTCTTCATGAACAAGTTTCGCCGGCTGGGCTTCATCGAGTACAACGGCGACACCCACGGCGAGCTGCACGTCAATACCTCGCTGCTCAACATGGTGCTGCGCGACGGCGCGACCGAACGGTAAAGAGTAAATTTCCGAAAAGTGAGCAATATTGAACTGCGCGGTGTCGCGCAACGTGACAATTCTACATCCATAGTTTGTGTATGCCGATTTCGGGGGAAACCGGGAGAGCGGCCATGCGGCGATCCGGTGATCGCTGCGGCGCTCGAAATTGTGAAAACATCAGAACGCAGATATTGGCCAGCAACCTGGCAACGTGGAAATTCGCGCCGTGCTGGATCGTGTGATTTCGCAGCGCCCATCTCAGCAAATCGCCGCAGCTTGCCAACTTTCTCCGCTTCGTGGTGGAGCAAGAGCTGGCCGGCAACGGCAACCGCATCAAGGCCTATACGATTGCCGCCGACGCGCTCGGCCGCGACAGCAGCTTCGATCCGCAAAACGATCCGATCGTGCGCGTCGAGGCCGGCCGGCTGCGGCGCGCGCTGAAGCATTATTACTCGGATGGCGGCTGCGACGATCCGGTCGTGATTGATTTGCCGCGCGGGCAGCTACGTGCCGGTGTTTCGGGCCAACAGCGCTAGCCGCAGCACGATCGCCCGCCTGCGCAAGCTGCAACGCGCGACGGTCGCCGACTGATCCGGCAACAATGCCGGCTGGTGCTGCTGATTGTCGTCATCGCCGCCACTGTCAGCTTTGCGATCGACCTGCTGTGGATGCGTGATGGCCAAAATCATGTGATCCGGCCTGCCCGCAAATTTGCGGCCGCAACGAACTCGGGTCACAAGTAATTGGGCCGCAAGTCCTTGTGCCGCAAGCGCTTGCCGCATGTCGGGGCGGCTGCTACCACGCGGCCATTGCAACCGCTGACTGCAAAGCACCGATGGCCGACCCCAAATCGGGCAACAAGCCCCAAAAGCTCAAAGCCCGCCTGCCGCGCGGCCTGGCCGACCGGGGCCCGGCCGAGATCGCCGCCACCCGGCATATGGTCGAGGCTATTCGCGCGGTGTTCGAGCGCTACGGCTTCGAGCCGGTGGAGACGCCGGCGATCGAATACACCGACGCGCTCGGCAAATTCCTGCCCGACCAGGACCGCCCGAACGAGGGCGTGTTCTCGTTCCAGGACGACGACGAGCAGTGGCTGTCGCTGCGCTACGACCTGACCGCGCCGCTGGCGCGCTACGTGGCGGAGAATTACGGCACCGAGCATCTGGTGCTGCCCTATCGCAGCTATCGCTACGGCTATGTGTTCCGCAACGAGAAGCCGGGCCCGGGCCGCTTCCGCCAGTTCATGCAGTTCGACGCCGACACGGTCGGCGCGCCGACCATGGCGGCCGATGCCGAGATGTGCATGCTCGCGGCCGACACCATGGAGGCGCTCGGCATTCCGCGCGGCAGCTATGTGGTGAAGGTGAATAATCGGAAGGTGCTGGATGGCGTGATGGAGCCGATCGGACTCGGCGGCGATGAGAATGCCGGCAAGCGGCTGACCGTGTTGCGCGCGATCGACAAGCTGGATCGTCTCGGACTCGACGGCGTGCGCATGCTGCTCGGCAAGGGACGCAAGGACGAGAGCGGTGATTTCACGAAAGGCGCCGAACTTGCCGACTCACGCAAGTCATCGCTACTGCATTTCTGACAGGCATTGTCGGCGTCGGAAATCATCCTGGACGATCAGACGCTCACGTATAATGCCGATCGAGTCACATTCGACGCATGCGAGGCAGCTGGTGTCGGTCGAATCGCGGACTTGTCGGCGATGGATCAGGAATTGCGCGAGATTGCAGAAATTGATCGCGGCGGCGGATACGACGATGATCGCATTCGCATCGATCCCTCCGTCGTCCGCGGTCTCGAATATTACACCGGCCCGGTCTACGAGGTTGAACTCACCTTCGAGATCAAGGACGACAAAGGCCGCCCGGTGCGCTTCGGCTCGGTCGGCGGCGGCGGGCGTTACGACGGCCTGGTGTCGCGCTTCCGCGGCGAGCCGGTGCCGGCCACCGGCTTCTCCATCGGCGTGTCGCGCCTGCAGGCGGCGCTGACCGCGCTCGGCAAGCTCGACGACAAAGCCGGACGCCCGGCCCCGTCGTCGTCACCGTGTTCGACCGCGACCGCATCGCCGACTATCAGCGCATGGTGTCGGCTCTGCGCGCGCCGAACATCCGCGCCGAGCTCTATCTCGGCAATCCGAAGAACATCGGCAACCAGCTCAAATATGCCGACAAGCGCCATTCGCCTTGCGTCATCATCCAGGGCGGCGACGAGAAGGCGCGCGGCAAGGTGCTGATCAAGGACCTGATCCTCGGCGCCGAGACTCGACCGCCGATCAAGGATCGCGACGATTACCTCAAGAAGCAGGCCGAGGCGCAATTTTCGGTCAGCGAAGCTGACCTGGTTGCCGCCGTCCGCAAGCTGCTCGACGCGCCATAAGCCGGCTAGCCGTCGGAACTCTAACGCAGGCCCCGCGCATTCACTAGGCGCTACCCCAGCCGGGGGAGGGTCGCGTCGTGATCGAGCGTTGGTGCTATCCCATTCCAATGATCATGCAGCGCCATACCGGCAGCCATTCAGACCCGTTGCCGGCGTGCCGAACCGCTCCCCGAGATTGCGCCCTCGCCCAACAAAGGCTTGGTACCGGAGCAAGACCGAACCTGCGCAGCCTTGCGAAGCCGAAGGCGGCCCCCGAGATTAACCGGCCCTAGCCACCACGGCATAAACCAATGAAATACCTGACGGTTCGCCACGAGACCCGCTACGCTATGCCGCGCCGGTCTCGTTCGGCACCGCATCGCCTGATGCTGCGGCCGCGCGACAGCCACGATCTGCGGCTGGTCGATGCCGAACTGACGTTGTCGCCGCCCGGCGCAGATGCGCTGGATGCACGACGTGTTCGGCAACTCGGTCGCGCAGGTCGAGTTCAGCCAGGCGGCGCCACCGAACTGCTGATCGACAGCACCCTGCATCTCGAACATTACGGGCTGACCGCGCCGGCGGTATTCCCGATCGCGCCGGAGGCGCAGATCTATCCGTTCGTCTATTCGGCCAACGACCGCAGCGATCTCGGCCGGCTGCTCGACCGGCACTATCCCGATCCGCACGGCCTGGTCGACGCCTGGGCCAAGCGCTTTGTGACCGAGCAGCCGATGTCGACCTACGATCTGCTGTCGAACCTGAATGCCGCGATCAAGAACCGACTTCGCCTACAACATGCGCTACGAGGAAGGCACGCAAGTCGCCGATCGAAACGCTGGCAACGCCAGAGCGGCACCTGCCGCGACTTCGCGCTGCTGTTCATCGAAGCGGTGCGCAGCCTCGGTTTCGGCGCCCGCTTCGTCACCGGCTATCTGTACGATCCGGCGCTCGACGGCGCCAAGGCGCCATGCAGGGCTCCGGCGCGACCCATGCCTGGGCCGATGTCTATCTGCCGGGCGCCGGCTGGGTGGAATTCGACCCGACCAATGGCCTGATCGCCGGCGAAAATCTCATTCGCATCGCCGTGACCCGCGATCCGTCGCAGGCGATCCCGATCGCCGGGACCTTCACCAGCCAGGGCGCGCAATTTCTCGGCATGACCGTCGACGTGACCGTGCACGCCAGCCTGACGCCGCATTCCAGCGTGACGCCCGCGGAATCGATCCACAACGAGATGCAGCCGGCCTGACGAAGGCTTAGCTAAGGCCGCTTCGGCGCGCCGCGTCATGTCGAGCACATTGAGCTTCATGCCGTTGGCCATGATCATGTCGCCGGGCTTTTGGTCGGCGGCGCAGGCGCCAAGCCATTTCGCGGCGATCGCCATTTCCGACTTGCCGCTCGGCGGCATGCCCGGTATCGGCGGTCCGCCCTCGCGCGTCGACGTGACGTGCACGGTATAGGCGCTGTCGAAGCTGCCGGTGACGACCGCGTGCGAGGTGGTCGTGGCCGCGCCGAACTTGCAGACGGAATCGACCGTCATGCCGTTGGCGGTTTTGGTCACGTCCTGCTTCGAGCAGGCTTCCTGCGCCGATCCGCCGAAATGCGAATTCATGATCTTGTCGGAGGCGGCGTCGATGCACTGCTTGATGACTTGCGCCGGCAGTTTGCGGCCGACGAATTCCATATTGATTTCCCACAGGCCCGGCTTGCGGGCGGGCATATCGAAGGCGAAGGCGGGCGCGGCAGTGAAAACGGCGGCGGCGAGCATGGCAAATCGGCGAAGCATCGCAGGCTCCTCCATCGTGGACCACGACTGGATGATAGCCTATGAGCTTGAAAAAGCACGCCCCCGGAATTGGCCCTGGCTTTAGAACTTTAGTGCCGGGGCGAGGCTTCCAGCCGCGTCTAGAGCGCGACCAGGTCGCCCTGCTCCGTCGGACGGCCTTCATGCAAGGTCAGCGGATGGCCGAGCACTTGTTCGACCGCATCGAAACTGTCGAGCAGCGAGAGATTTTCGATCAGCTTGCCGTCGCGGAAGCGCATGAAGTTGGCGACCCGGTAGCTGATCGACCCGGCGGTCGTCGGTGACGGCTGGCCGATTGGCGATTGAGCATCGCCACCCGGTCGCCATCGACCAGGATGGCCTCCGACACGAAGCTGAAGACTTGCAACACTTCCGGCACCTGGCGTCCGATCAAATCGAGCACCGCCGTCTTGCCGCGGTGCGTGCCGCAGAACGGCATGACATCGATCGGCCCGCTGATCGTCCATTCGACGTCATCGTCGAGAAATTCCGAAATCCTGCCGACATCACGCGCGGCATAGGCCGCATAGAAAGCCTCGACCACGCTGCGGGGGACCACATAGGTCCATCGTATTGTTCTCCACCTTCTAGACGGCGACGAGATTGTCCCTATCGGCCAAGCGATCGTCGTGGAGCGCGAGCCGATGGCCGAGCACCTGCTCGGCCGCATCGAAGCTGTCGATCAGCGAAAGTTCTCGATCACCTTGCCGTCGCGGAATCGCAGGAAATGCGCCAGCCGGTAGCTGATGACCCGGCCGTCGCCGCTGCGGGTCGCCGACAGGCGATTGAGCGTGGACGCCCGGTCGCCGTCGACCACCATGGATTCGGCGGTGAAGCTGAATACACGGAACACTTCCGGCACCAGCCGTACGATCAAATCGATCACGGCCGCTTTGCCGTATCGGGTGCCGCAGAACGGTATGACGTCGACCGGACCGCTGATCGTCCACGTCACGTTATCGTCGAGGAATTCCGCGACCTTGTTGGCGTCACGGGCGGCGTAGGCTTTGTAAAAAGCATCCACCAAAGGGCGCGGGACGGGATTGGCCATGAGGCTTCGGTCTCCAGCTGCAACCTCCAGTCAACGCCGGTTGTGTTTAAATTTAATTAGCCATATGGACTTATGGGCTATCACACCGGTTTATGACGCCCGGAAATTGTTGACGCCTCGGCCCGCGCAAAATTTGTTAACGACGCCAAGCATTTGGCCAGCCCGGGCCGTTAAGGGCGCCGGCCGATCGGCGTCGAATCCTTAAAGCTAGCGTGCTAAAGGGCCGGCATAACCAGCCCGGCGCTGGACGATTTTGGACACGACGATGGACGCAAGCGTAACGACACAGGTGAAAGGGCCCGACGCGCGGGCGGAGGCGCTGGTCGCCTCCTATGAGCGCGCCGGCTACGCCCGCGTCACGCCCTGCGATCCTGCAGCCGGCGGAGCCGTTCCTCGATCTGTCGGGCGAGGACATCCGCAAGCGCATGTATCTGACCACCGCCCCCGGCGGGGCTGAATTCTGCCTGCGCCCCGACCTCACCATTCCGGTGTCGCGCGACTACCTCGCCTCGCCCGCGGCGGGCCAGGTGGCCGGCTTCTGCTATCTCGGCCCGGTGTTCCGCCACAGCAGCGACAGCGCCGCCGAATTTCTGCAAGCCGGCATCGAATCCTTCGGCCGTTCCGACAAGGCGGCGGCCGACGCCGAGATGCTGTCGCTCGGGCTGGAAGCGACCGCGGGCTATGGCTTGAGCGCGCCCGACATCAAAACCGGCGACGTCGCGCTGTTCGCAGGCCTGGTTGCGGGCCTCGACCTGCCGCCGGCCTGGAAGCGCCGGCTGGTCAAGGATTTCAACCGCAAGACCAATCTGGCGCAGGACCTCGACCGGCTGGTGCTCGGCGGCAACAATGCGCGGCCGGAATATCAGGGCGTGCTGGCGGCGCTGGCCGGCTCCGACCCGAAGGGCGCGCATGCGCTGGTCACCGACCTTCTGTCGATTGCCGGCATCAATGCGGTCGGCGGCCGTTCGGTCGCCGAAATCGCCGAGCGTTTCCTCGAACAGTCCGCGCTCGGCGCCAGCGCGAAGTTGCCGCGCGAAGTGCGGGCGCTGATCGAGCGTTTCCTCGCCATTCAAGGCGACCCGGACGAAGCCGCCGCCGAACTGCGCGCGCTCGCCGGCGAGGCCAATATGACCGAAGCGCTGACGCCGGCGCTCGACCTGTTCGAAAGCCGCACCGGATTTCTGGCCGCGCGCGGCATCGATCTCAAGCGCGTGCGCTTTTCCACCGGCTTCGGGCGCGGCTTCGACTACTATACCGGCTTCGTGTTCGAACTGACCGATCCGGCGCGCACCGGCGATCCGCTGGTGGCGGGCGGGCGCTATGACGGACTGCTGGCGCGGCTCGGCAGCACCGAGGCCACCGCGGCAGTCGGCTTCGCGGTCTGGATCGAGCGGCTGGCGGCATACGGAGCCGCATCATGAGTTCACCCCTGGTATTAGCGGTGCCGGCGAAGGGACGCCTGCAGGAAAACGCGGAAAGCTTCTTCGCCCGCTCCGGGCTGACCTTGGTCAAGCCGCGCGGCGCGCGCGATTATCGCGGCGCCATTACCGGGCTCGACGGCGTCGAGGTCGCCTATCTGTCGGCCGGCGAAATCACCACCCAGCTTGCCGCCGGCGCCGTGCATCTCGGCGTCACCGGCGAAGATCTGGTGCGCGAGGTCATTCCGGACGCCGACAAGCGCGTGGTGCTGATCGAAGGGCTCGGCTTCGGCTTTGCCACCGTCGTGGTGGCGGTGCCGCAGGCCTGGATCGACGTGCGCACCATGGCCGACGTCGACGATGTCGCCACCGCGTTCCGCCATCACCACGACCGCAAGATGCGGGTCGCGACCAAATACATCAACCTGACGCGCGACTTCTTCTCCGCGCACGGCATCATCGATTATCGCATCGTCGAGAGCTCGGGCGCGACCGAAGGCGCGCCGGCCGCCGGCAGCGCCGAGATGATCGTCGACATCACCACCACCGGCGCGACGCTCGCCGCCAATGGGCTCAAGATCGTCGACGACGGCATCATCCTTCGCTCGCAGGCCAATCTGGTGGCCGCGCGCAGCGCTGCATGGGATGCCGGCACGCGAGATACCGCGCGCGTCATCCTCGACCGCATCGCCGCGCAGGCACGCGCCCGCGCCTTCCGCGAAGTGCGCGCGCGCTTTGCCAAGTGCGATGCCGCACTGGTCGAGCAGGCCAGACAGAAATTCGGCGTCGCCACGCCGTTCGGCGGGCCGACCTCGTCGGGCATGCTGACGCTGCATTGCCCGCCCGACCAGGTCTATGGCCTCACCAGTTTCCTGCGCGAGAACGGCGCCGAGGCCGTCGCGGTGGCCGACCTCGACTACGTGTTCTCGAAGGACAACCCGCTTTACGCCAAGCTCGAGGCAGGGCTCCCGTAATCCCTCCCCCGCGAGCGGAGGAGGGATAAGAAACTCAATCCAGCTTGATATGGGCGGCCTTAATCAGCGGCCACCACTTCTCGATTTCGGCCTTCTGGAAAGCGCCGAGCGCCGCTGGATTTTGCTGGTCGACAGGCGGGATTTCCTGGCCCAGATCGAGATACCGCTTTCGCGTCGCTGGATCGGCCAGCGCCGCCCTCACCGCTGCGGCGAGCTTTTCGATGATCGGCTTCGGCGTGCCCTTCGGCACCCACAGCCCGTGCCAGACCGAGATGTAGAAACCGGGCAGGCCGACCTCATCGACGGTCGGGATATCGGGCGCGACCGCCAGCCGCTTCTTCGACGTCACCGCGAAGGCCTTGATCTGCTTGTTGCGCACTTGCGGCAGCGAGTTCGACGACTGGTCGATCATGATTTGAATCTGCCCGCCGATCAGATCCTGCATCGCCGGCCCGGTGCCGCGATAAGGCACGAACAGAAAGTTGGTGTGGCTGAAATTCTGGAAGTAGATGCCGCCGATATGCGAGGCGCTGCCGGCTCCGGCCGTGCCCGCGGATATTTTATCGGGGCTCGCCTTGATCCATTCGATCAGCGACTTCAGATCGGTGGCCGGCACCTTGTTATTGGCGACGATCAACTGCGGATTGCTGACGAGCAGCGAGACCGGAGCGAGGTCGGTGAGCAGATCGTAGGGCAGATTGTAGATCGCGCCGTTGATGACGTGCGTGCTCCAATGGCCGATGCTGATCGTGTATCCGTCCGGCGCTGCGCGTGCGACGCGGCCGACGCCGATACTGCCGGCGGCGCCGGTGACATTTTCGATCAGCACCTGTTGCCCGAGCGAAGGCCGCATGCCTTCCGCCAGGATGCGCGCGACGACGTCGGTCGGCCCGCCCGCGGCGAACGGCACGACAATGGTGACCGGCCTTGTCGGATAGTCCTCCGCGCTGGCAGCCGTAAGTGCGGCCAGCGTCGCCGCTATGGCGGCAACGATCAGTTTCTTCATTAATCCCTCCCCGAGGCGCTTTTAGTGGCGCGTGGGAGAAATCATCGCCTTATAGCGGCGCAAAATCAATCGGCTTGTGGCGGTCGAGCGTACGGTGGATCGGCGGCATCGGCGCGCGGCGGACGCACGCGGAATACCACGAAATGGGAAAGCGAGAAGTTGAGCACGAAGCTGACCAGGATCGAGATCAGCTTGGCGCCGAGCACCGGCAAAAAGTAGGACAGCACGAACAGCGTCGCGGTCGAGCCCACCATGCCGGCGACGCCGGACGCGATGAAGGTTCCATAGTCGCGCCAGCGCAGCACGCGGCCCGATTCCGGACCGAAGGTGATGAAGCTGTTCATCGCATAAGAGAACGACACCGCCACCAGCCAGGCGAGCACATTGGCCGGAACCAATGGCCACTGCAGATAGGTCGCCGCGGTCCAAAAAACGCTGAAATCGATGACCGTATTAATGACACCGACAAAGGCGAAGCTGATCGCCTTGAGCGCGATGGCGCGCTCGTGCCAGGCCACGGTGAGACGATCGAGAATGTTCTGCAGGGGTGCCGGAATCATCGCCCGCTCATAGCATTTTAAGGCGGGCGCGACAGCGCCGATCCGGTGCGGTATAGATCGCCAGGGAACAACCAAACCAAGAAACTTGCACGCGACGGATTGACCAGAATGGCCGCCAAACCGACCAAAACAGGCGCCCGGGCGACAGGGTCGCGGGCTATGCCCGGATTGTCGATCGTGATTCCGGTGTTCAACGAGGCCAAGGGTCTGGCCGGGCTGCATGAACGCATTTCCGAGGCTGCGCGGTTTTTGCACGCCAAGCGCGGGCTCGCCGTCGAGGTCGTCTATGTGGACGACGGCAGCAGCGACGATACCAGCCGCATCGCCCGGTCCTTGCCGGCCCTTCCGCTCGACGTGCAGGTGGTCACGCTGTCGCGCAATTTCGGCAAGGAGGCCGCCCTGCTCGCCGGCCTCGACCATGCCCGGCTCGGCGCCGTTTTATTCATGGACGGCGACGGCCAGCATTCCCCGGACCTGATCGAGACCCTGGTGTCGCGCTGGCTCGATGAAGATTACGACGTGGTCTACACCGCCAAGGCGCATCGCGAGAATGAACCGCTTCTGCGCCGCGCGGCCGTCAAATCGTTTTACGCGCTGATCAATTGGCGCGCGCGCCACAAGATCCCCGAGGACGCCGGCGACTTCCGCCTGCTGTCGCCGCGCGCCGCGGCGGCGCTGCGCCAGATGCCGGAACGCAACCGCTTCTTCAAAGGGCTGGCGAGTTGGATCGGTTTCCGCCAGGTGCGGGTCGACTACGAGCCGGCCAAGCGCGAATACGGCGTGACGACCTGGAACGTCTGGTCGCTGATCGGCCTGTCGATCGAAGGACTGACGTCATTTTCGGTAGCGCCGCTGCGGGTCGCCAGCCTGCTCGGCCTGCTGCTGGCAACCACCGCATTGTTATTCGGCGGCTGGATACTTCTGGAGACCGTGCTCTACGGTCAGGACGTGCCCGGCTATCCCTCGCTGGTGGTCGGCCTGATGGTGCTCGGCGGCGTGCAACTGATCATGATCGGCGTGCTGGGCGAATATGTCGGCAAGATGCTGTCCGAGATCAAGGCGCGGCCGGTCTATTTCGTCGCCGAACGCAGCATGAAGAGCGCCAAAGAGGGCGCCAAGGAAAGCTCCAAAGAAAGCACGAAGGCGCGCCCGATCGCCTCGCGCGCGGCGGAGTAAGCCGTTGCCACATACCCGCAAGGCTCCGCGCCAGATTTGGCTGTGCGCCGACGATTACGGCATTTCGCCTTCCGTCAATGCCGGCATCCGCGAACTGATCGCGCAAGGCCGGCTGAATGCCACCTCGGTGATGGTGGCGGCGCCGCATCTCGGCAAAGTCGAAGCGCGGGCGCTCGACGCGCTCAATGAACCCGACAAACGCGCCGCCATCGGCTTGCATGTGACGCTGACCGCGCCGTTCAAGCCGTTGAGCGAAGGTTTCGCGCCGGTTCGCGACGGCGCCTTTCTGCCGCTCAACGAGATGATGCGCGCCGCGGTCGCGCGCCGGCTGCAGCCGAAGGCGCTGGCGGCCGAGATCACCGCGCAACTGCGCGCCTTCATTGACGCCTTCGATCGCCTGCCCGATTTTGTCGACGGCCATCAGCACGTGCATTTATTTCCGCAAGTGCGCGACGCCTTCGTCAAGGAGGTCGCGGAACTCGCGCCCAATGCCTGGGTCCGCCAGTGCGGCCGGGCGAATTCGCTGCGCCGGCTGCACGACCGCAAAGCGCTGGTGCTGGATATTCTGAGCATGGCATTTCGCCGCAGGGCCGAGCGGCAGGGCCTTGCCACCAATCCGGCCTTTGCCGGCGCCTATGCTTTCACGCCGAAGGCCAATTTCGCCAAGATTTTCCCGCGCTTTCTCACCGGATTGCCGGATGGCGGACTGATCATGTGTCATCCGGGCTTCGTCGATGCCGAGCTAAAACGGCTCGATTCGCTGACCACGCTGCGGGAGCATGAATTCGCCTTTTTCAATTCCGATGCGTTTCCCGCGGGTGCTGGCCGAGCACCATGCCGAACTCGCCCGCCCGGCTGGCAATGGCGAATAGGCTGCCTAGATAGTCTCGCAGAGATTGTTCGAGGAGGACCGCGATGACGCCGCAGGAACGCCAGATGGTGACCGAGCTGTTCGATCGCCTCGCCAGGGCCGAAAACGGCCCGCGCGACGCCGACGCCGAACGCGCCATTGCCGATGGCCTCGCCCGCGCGCCGAATGCGATTTATCCGCTGGTGCAGACCGTGCTGGTGCAGGACGAAGCGCTCAAACGCGCCGACGCCCGCATTCGCGAGTTGAGCGGCGATAATGTCGGCACGACCGGCGGCGGCTTTCTCGACAGCATGCGAAGCGCGCTGGCCGGCCGGTCCGGTCACGACCTCGGTGCCGAGTGTGCGTCCTGTCTCGGCGAGCGAACCCGATCCGCGCTGGAACAGCGGCGGCACCACTCGCCGCGGCACCTCCGCCTGCGGCAGCGCCTGCTGCATCGACAGGCGGTTCATTCCTTGGCACCGCGGCGGCATCGGCCGCCGGCATGATCGGCGGCGCGCTGCTGCTCAACTCGATCAGTTCGATGTTCGGCCATCACAGCGGCAGCGCCTTCGCGGACGTTCCGCCGGCATCGGGTTCGCCTTCGTCCTCGCCCTGGAGCGACAGCGCCGCCAATAGCGATCTCGCGCGCGACGCCGGTCTGAATGATATCGGCGGCGGCGAGCGCGGATCAGGGCGCCGGGCTGTTCGATTCCGGCGACACCGATGTGTCGGATTTGGGTGGCGATATCGGCGGCGATAGTCGGCGGCGGCGACAGCGCCTGATTATTTAGAGAACCACGACCTTGGTGCCGACCTTCACCCGGTCGTAGAGGTCCATGACGTCGGCATTGCGCAAGCGGATGCAGCCGGACGAAACGTTCTTGCCGATCGTCCAGGGCTCGTTCGAACCGTGGATGCGGTACAGCGTCGAACCGAGATACATCGCGCGCGCGCCCAGCGGATTGCGCGGACCGCCGGGCATGAAATGCGGCAGATAGGGCTGGCGCTCGAGCATCTCCTTGGGCGGCACCCAGTCCGGCCATTCTTTCTTCGCCGAGACCGTGTGCGTACCCGCCCAGGTAAATCCTGGCCTGCCGACGCCAATGCCATAACGCATCGCCTTACCGCCGGGCTCGACCAAAAACAGAAAGTGTTGCGGCGTATCGATGATAATCGTGCCGGGCTCTTCGGTGCCTTGATAGGCGACTTCCTGGCGCTCGAATTGCGGATCGATCTGGTAGCCCGGCGGCTCCAGCATCGGATCGACGGCCGGGCTGGTATTGGCGTAGATCGGCTGCGCGCTCTGTGGCGGCACGCTTTGCGGCGGCCCGTAATATTGCGGCGGCGGCATCGACTGGCGCGGCGCCGAATCGCCGAACAGAAATTCGATCAGGCCGCCGCCGAGATTGCCGCGGACTTCGCTCTGCGCCGGCACCATCACCACCATCGGCGGCGTCGACGGCAACATCTGCGCCGAAGCCGCACCGCTGGCGAGCACGCCGACCAGAAAGACTGGAACAATCCAACGCCGCATGGCTCACACTGAAACTGATCGATAGACCGGGCGGAGTACAGAGCCAAACCAACACCGTTTGGTAAAGCTAACGCCCGGCTGCGGCAACATTGCAGGCCGTGGCGCCCGCTTCGTCGGGTTAGCGTTTATTTTGCGTAAAACGCGCCGCTTCATGGTTAACGCGCGATTTCGCGATGCCGCAACGCGGCGTTAATGGGCGTTGAGGTAAAAATATAACGTCGGGGATCCGAGGGGGCGCGGCGTGCAGCGGAAAGTCTTTCGTATCGAGCAGATGTTTAGCCGCCATGCCGCAGCCGCGGCGAGCCCGGCTGAACAGCGGCACGTCATCGACGAACTCACGACCTTGCGCGTGCTGGCCGAAGCGCGCGACGGCAACGCCGTCGAAAACGTGCAATTCCTCAGACAGGAACTGGCGCAGGTCCACGAGATGATCGCGCGCAACAAGCGCGAATTGGCGTCCCTGATCGGCGACGGCAAGGAACGCCGCATGGCGCGCGCCACCGACGAATTGCGCGCCTCGGTCGACGGCATGGATGACGCCACGCAAAAAATTCTGAAATCGGTCGAGGTCATCGACGACAGCGCCAAGACGCTCGCCGGCGCGCAAAAGTCCGATTACGACCGCGGCCTGACGCAGGAAATCCAGGACCACGTCGTGCAGATCTACGAGGCCTGCAATTTCCAGGACATTTCCGGTCAACGCATCGGCAATGTGATCGGCACCATGACAATGGTCGAGGATCAGGTCGCGGCCATGCTGGACCGCTGCAATGCGATTGACGGACTGAACGACGCTGCCATCGACGCCCTGCCGCCGGTGGCTATCAATTCGAGCATCGGGCGCGGTTTGCTCAACGGCCCCAAGCTCGACGGCGATCCCGGCCACGCCAGCCAGCGCGACATCGACGAGATGTTTGGCTAAACCGGCCGCCTGATGAATATGAAGCAGGCGAGCGCGACCGCCGCAAAGCTCGCCGCCAGCGCCAGCGCCATCGGATCGGATGTGCGCTCCACCACGAAGGCCATCACCAGCGGTGCGGCCGCCTGCATCAGCAGAAACGGTCCGGCGAGCCGGCCCATCAACCGGCCGTAGCCGGAGGCGCCGAACAGCGCCAGCGGCACCGCGCCGCGCGTGATGGTGACCAGCCCGTTGGCGCCGCCGAACAGTAGCGCGAAGGCCGCCGCCACCGGCGTCGAAATGCCGAACACGGCCAGCATGACGAAAGCGCACAGCAGCACGCTAAGCGCGAAGCGCACCACCCACAGCGGATGCAAGTTTCGGCCGAAGGAGAATTCGATCAGCCGCGCGCCGACCTGCGCCGGCCCGAACAGCGCGCCGATCCAAACCACCGTGCCGGCATCGATGCCGGAACGCTGCGAATATCGCCAGCAGATGCGCCGACAGACCCGACGGCACGAAGGCATAAGCCGCGAAGGCCGACGCCACCAGAATGAACGGCAGGCCGTGCGGCGGCAGCACCACGTCCGGCGCCTTGATGTCGGCTTGCGCCGGCTTGGGCGCTTCGATAGCGGCCGCGCGGCAATGCGAAGGCATGCAGCGGCGCCGACACGCAGGCGAGCAGCACCGCATAGATGAGATAGGTGCCGCGCCAGCCGACCGCGTCGAGCAGGAAATGCGTCGCCGGCCAGCTCACGGTCGAGGCGAAGCCGCCGGCCAGCGTCAGCGCGGTGATCGGGCGGCGCGCGGCCGCGCCGAAAATACGGCCGAGCGAGGCGAAGGCGGAATCATAAAGGTTCGCCGACATGGCGACGCCGAGCACCATCCACACCGCGTAATAGGCAATCGGATTATTGGCGTAGCCGATCAGCACCAGACCGAGCGCGCCGACCAGCGAGCCAAAGGTCATGGTCACCTGGCCGCCGAAGCGATCGATCGAGCGGCCGACATACGGCGCGATCAGGCCGGCGACCAAGCAGCGCCGCCGAAAAGCCGCCCATGGTGAAGGCCATCGACCAGCCATGCTCGGCCGCAATCAGCGGCACGATCAGCACCGGCGTATAGAAAATCGTGCCCCACGACAGGATTTGCGTGACGCCGAGAACCGGCACGGCACGCCAAGGTCCGTGGATGAAATCGCGGGAAGAAGGCATGGAGCGGTCACACAGCCGGCGTCATGCCCGGGCTTGACCCGGGCATCCATGATGAGTGGCCATGGGGCTGGCCTTACGAAAGCTCACCGTCGCCGCGCGTCATCATGGATTGCCGGGTCAAGCCCGGCAATGACGACGGCGCGTTATTACCGTGCGGCCGGCGCCTGCTGAATCGGCGGCTGCACCGGCTTCGGCGCCGCGACGGGCCTGGCCGCAGGTTTGGCGGCGGCTTTCGGCCTCGGCTTGGCTTTTGGCTTGGGCCGCTTTCCGCCTTCCGGTCCGCAGCGAACGTAGACCATGGTGCCGTAGCGGCCCTGCACCTCGGAATCCATCCAGCGCAGGATCAGGATGCGGCCGTCGAAACTGATCACTTCGCGGTCCTGCAGGCTGCCCGGCGGGTCGCCCTCCGGCCCGATGTAGGTCTTGCCGCCCGGCGCGCCCTTGAGGCGCAGTTCGCTCGGCGTCGACTGATCGGCGAGATGCATCATCACGCCGCCGGTGGGACCGAGGGTGATGATGTAAGGCTGCCGGCATTGATTGGCGGCGGCGGCTTCGGTGCGCACCTTGTCTTCTTCGCGGTGATAGGCGGCAAGGCCCCAGCGCCCGACGATGTCCTGCGGCGGGAAGCCCGGCGGCAGGGTCGGAACGACTTCCGGCACCGGCTCCGGCGCCTTGGAGGTCGAAAACGGGTTGCTGACGTTGGCGCAGCCGGAAAGCCCAAGGGCAAGCAAAGCCACAATGAGGGCTGTCGACAGGCTGGGTCGGTTCGAAGGGCTCATTCGGGCTCCTGAGAGGCGTTTCCAGGGGACTTTGGGGGGTCATGGCGGGTAGTGCAAGCACCGCTTGCGCCGGGTTAGGCCTCCCGGCCCCTCCCTAGCACAGCTCGGCGGTTAACGCTGACCGCCTCGGTCGGTTCGGGCCGATGAGCGCCAGTCTTGACTCCCCCAGCGCCAAGCCATATGTCCCGGGCAGCAATTGGCACTCTCCGTTAACGAGTGCTAAGAGCTTACAATATCGAGACTTTCGGTCACGCGCCGGCGGCCTTTAGGTTTGTTGGCGCCTGATCTTGTCCGAACAACGGCTCCCGATTTTCGGGATCATTTGCCAGCACCGACGAGGAAGAAATGGCCAAGACCAAGTTCCGTCCCCTGCACGACCGCCTGGTCGTTCGCCGCATCACCGCCCTGGAGAAGACCAAGGGCGGCATCATCATTCCCGACAGCGCCCAGGAAAAGCCGTCGGAAGGCGAAGTCATCGCCGTCGGCCCGGGCGGCCGCGACGAGAACGGCAAGCTGATCCCGATCGACATCAAGGCCGGCGACCGCGTGCTGTTCGGCAAGTGGTCGGGCACCGAGGTCAAGCTCGATGGCGAGGATCTCCTGATCATGAAGGAATCCGACGTCATGGGCGTGATCGCCTAAGGCTGGGCGTGATCGCCTGACGCCGCCAAGCACAACATCCAACGGAGTAATTTGAAATGTCTGCCAAGGACGTGAAATTTTCCACCGACGCGCGCGACCGCATGTTGCGCGGCGTCGATATCCTCGCCAACGCGGTGAAGGTCACGCTCGGCCCCAAGGGCCGCAACGTCGTGCTCGACAAGAGCTTCGGCGCGCCGCGCATCACCAAGGACGGCGTCACCGTCGCCAAGGAGATCGAGCTCGAGGACAAGTTCGAGAACATGGGCGCGCAGATGGTGCGCGAAGTCGCCCAGCGCACCAACGATCTGGCCGGTGACGGCACCACCACCGCCACCGTGCTGGCCCAGGCGATCGTGCGCGAAGGCGCCAAGTCGGTTGCCGCCGGCATGAACCCGATGGATCTCAAGCGCGGCATCGACATCGCCGTCGCCGCCGTCATCAAGGACATCGAGAAGCGCGCCAAGAAGGTCTCGCTCCTCCGCGGAAGTCGCCCAGGTCGGCACCATTTCGTCGAACGGCGACGCGCAGATCGGCAAGATGATCGCGCAGGCGATGCAGAAGGTCGGCAACGAAGGCGTCATCACGGTTGAAGAAGCCAAGGCGATGGAGACCGAGGTCGAGATCGTCGAAGGCATGCAGTTCGACCGCGGCTACATCTCGCCCTACTTCGTCACCAACGCCGAGAAGATGGTGGCCGAGCTCGACGACGCCTACATCCTGCTGCACGAAAAGAAGCTGTCCGGCCTGCAGTCGATGCTGCCGCTGCTGGAAGCCGTGGTGCAGACCGGCAAGCCGCTGGTCATCATCGCGGAAGACGTCGAAGGCGAAGCCATCGCCACGCTCGTCGTCAACAAGCTGCGCGGCGGCCTTAAGGTCGCGGCCGTGAAGGCCCCGGGCTTCGGCGATCGCCGCAAGGCCATGCTGGAGGACATCGCGATCCTCACCGGCGGCCAGCTGATCTCCGAAGACCTCGGCATCAAGCTCGAGAACGTGACGCTCGCCATGCTCGGCCGCACCAAGAAGGTGATCATCGAGAAGGAAAAGACCACGATCGTTCACGGCGCCGGCAAGAAGGCCGAGATCGAAGCGCGCGTCAATCAGATCAAGGCGCAGATCGAAGAGACCACCTCCGACTACGACAAGGAGAAGCTGCAGGAACGTCTGGCCAAGCTCGCCGGCGGCGTTGCGGTGATCCGCGTCGGCGGCGCCTCCGAAACCGAAGTGAAGGAAAAGAAGGACCGCGTCGAGGACGCGCTCAACGCCACCCGCGCCGCGGTCGAAGAAGGCATCGTGCCGGGCGGCGGCGTTGCGCTGCTGCGCGCCAAGAAGGCGGTCGGCAAGCTCACCAACGAGAACTCCGACGTGCAGGCCGGCATCAGCATCGTGCTGAAGGCGCTGGAAGCTCCGGTGCGGCAGATCGCCGAGAACGCCGGCGTCGAAGGCTCGATCGTGGTCGGCAAGATCCTCGATGAGAAGTCGGAGACGTTCGGCTTCGACGCCCAGAACGAGGAATACGTCGACATGGTCGAAAAGGGCATCATCGATCCGGCCAAAGTGGTGCGCACCGCACTGCAGGATGCCGGCTCGATCGCAGGCCTCCTGGTGACCACCGAAGCCATGGTCGCCGAACTGCCGAAGGACGCGGCCCCGGCGATGCCGGGCGGCGGCGGAATGGGCGGCATGGGCGGTATGGGCGGCATGATGTAAGCCCTGCCTTTCCAGGCAAATTGAAAAGAAAAGGCCGCCGCGAGGCGGCCTTTTTGCATTCGTGGCCTAGCAAGAAATGAACCGCCGAGGTTCCCATGCGTTAACGGGCGATGGCCGCGTCCTCATCCAAAACCGTCGTCTACGCGGCCGCCGCCGGCAATCTTCTGGTCGCGCTGACGAAATTTTTCGCCGCCTGGTGGACCGGCTCGTCCGCCATGCTGAGCGAGGCGATCCATTCGGTGGTCGATACCGGCAATCAAATACTGCTGCTTTACGGCATGCACCGCGCGGCAAAATCGCCTGATGCGGCTCATCCACTCGGCTACGGCCGCGAACTCTATTTCTGGAGTTTCATCGTCGCGCTGATGATGTTCACACTGGGCGCCGGCGTCGCTTTTTATGAAGGCGTGTCCCATATCATTAGTCCGACCGCCATCGTCGATGCGCGCGTCAGTTACATCGTGCTGGCCTGCGCGGTGGTATTCGAAGGCACCAGTTGGTTCATCGCCTTGCGCGAATTCGGCAAGGCCAAAGGCGACCTCGGTTATTTCGAGGCGGTGCTGCGCAGCAAGGATCCGCCGGCATTCATCGTTCTGTTCGAAGACAGTGCTGCGTTGATCGGCCTGGCCATCGCTTTTCTCGGCACCGCGAGCGCGGAATATTTCGCCATGCCGGTGCTCGACGGCGTCGCCTCGATCGGCATCAGCCTGGTGCTCGGCAGCACGGCGCTCGTGCTCGGACGCGAAAGCAAAGGCCTGTTGATCGGCGAGCCCGCCAGCAGATCGCTGCGCGAGGCTATCGTCTCGGCGGCACGCCGTATTGACGGCGTCGAGCGCGCGCAAATCGTGTTCACGGTGCACATGGCGCCGGACCAGGTGATCGCGGCGCTCAGCCTTGAATTCCGCGACAGCCTCAAAACGCCGGAGATCGAACAGGCGATCGACGCGCTGGAGCGCGCCATTCATGACGCCCATCCGGAAGTCATCGCGATCTTCGTCAAGCCGCAGGCGGCCGCCACCCAACCGAGCATCCCCGGACGATTTCCCGGGCGGGCCAGGATGCCTAGTGGCTCGATCGCTGCAACCTCATCATTGTCGGCCCGCTGAGCACCACGGCATTGCCCTCCTTGCGCCAGGCGGTCACCTGCGCCAGCGCCGACAGCGTCGATGCATCGGCGCTGATGCGCTCCGGCGTGCATTGATCGCGGCTCATGTATTGCGGCAGTGCCGTCCGGCAACGGGGCGGGCTCGATTTTGATGGCGGCGTCGGAAAATTCCACACGCGCGCGAACGGTCTTGCACCACAGGTCGATGGTGGCGTTGCCGTTCGGCTCTACGGTCAGGACCGGCACGCGTTTGGCGGGCGGCATCGGCGCCGTGTCGAGAATGAGTTCCTGATCGAAGGGGAACTCTTCGGCCGGCAAAGCCGCCTTGGCTGCGAGCAACAACAAGCCGGCGGCGAGAAGGCCGCGAACAATGCTATGCCGCCCTGCGGTCAGGCCCTTGAAAGACATCATGTTCTCCGAATCGGCTGCCGCGGCCGCGACGCCTTCGCGCCAACTGAAATGCAGTCCCAAACGCATGTCGTCAAGCCGCATTTGGGAATAGGCTGGATGCCGCCAGGGTTAGTCTGAACAAGCAAAAAAGCCAGGGAGCGGTCCATGGACCAGCGCATCATCGATCTTTACGACAGTTTTACGCACGGCGGCATCAACCGCCGGCAATTTCTCGACCGGCTCGGCGAACTCGCCGGCTCCAGCGCCGCCGCGGTCGCGCTGCTGCCGCTGTTGCAGAACGATTATGCCCGCGCCGCGACCGTTGCTCCCGACGATGCAAGGCTGGCGATCGACAGCGTGTCCTATGACGCGCAAGGCACGCGCATCAACGGCTACCTGGCGCGGCTCAAAGCCAAGGGCAAACGTCCGGCGGTCATCGTGATCCACGAAAACCGCGGCCGTCAATCCGCATATCGAGGACATTGCGCGACGTCTGGCGCTCGAAGGTTTTCTCGCACTGTCGCCCGACCTTTTGTCGGTCGCCGGCGGCACGCCGGCCGACGACGACCAGGCCCGCGACCTTCATGCCAAAGCCGACAAGGGCGCGATGCTCAACGCGGCGCTGGCGGCGATCCCCTTCATCAAGAACCATGCGGAGTCGACCGGCAAAGTCGGTGCGGTTGGCTTCTGCTACGGCGGCGGCGTGGTCAATTCCATGGCGACGGCCAGCGCGGACCTGAACGCCGGCGTCGCCTATTACGGCGCGCAGCCGCCGGCCGCGCAGGTGCCGGCGATCCACGCCGCGCTGCTGCTGCACTATGCCGGGCTCGACAGCCGCATCAATGCCGGCATCCCGGCCTATGAGGCCGCGCTCAAGGCCGCGGGCAAGCGCTTCGAGGTTCACGTCTACCCGGACGTCAACCACGCCTTCAATAACGACACCGGCAACCGCTACGACAAACCGGCCGCCGATCTGGCCTGGAGCCGCACCATCGCCTTCTTCAAGGCCAATCTCGGCGCGCCGCCGAGGGCCTGACCGCGGCTGCTTGCAAAAGGGGTGGTGCGCGTGCCGGCGCCGCGCTATGATTGTTGCAACCGGGGACGCAATACCCCAGGCGCGCGGCATCGTAACGCGCCACGTAACGCAGAGGGAACGAAATGGCAGACGCAGTCACAGCGCTGATCGGTGCGATCATCATGATCGGCTATATCCTGCTGATCGCGGCCAAGCTGGCCGCGCCGCCGCTGTGGATCGTCTGCCTGATCGGCCTCGCCTTGATGCTCTGGGCGTTCTGGTGGGACGACTGGGAGCCGGTGTTCAAGCGCGAAAAGAAGTAACGTCGCGCGCTCGCGGGCGTCGCGGCCGGCTTCATTCTGCCAATCTGTTGACCAGCCAATTCGCCGTGCGCAGCAGCCGGGCATCGTCGCCGGCCGGGCCGACCAATTGTACGCCGATCGGCATGCCGCCCTCGCCGCTCAGCAGCGGCAGCGTGACGGCCGGCAGCCCGGTCAATGTCCATAGCGTGCAGAACGCCGGATTGCCGGTGGCGGTGCCCTTGGGCGCGACGCCGGTGGTGGCAGGCGTCAGGATTGCGTCGAACTGGGTGAAGATTTCGCCGAGGCCGGCCGCGTAACGGCGCGCCTGGTTGCGGGCCGCCAGATAGTCGACCGCGCTGACCTCGCGGCCTTCCGCCAGGAAGTCGCGCAATTGCACACTCAAGGCGTCGTTGCCGCGCTCGACCACGTCGCTCAGATTGTGCGCCATGTCGGCCGACATGATGGTGCGCAGATCGTCCCACGCTTCGCCGAAGGGTTCCGGCAGATCGATCGGCTTCGCGGCTTCGCCGAGCTGCTCGACCAGCGCTTCGAAGGCCGCGCGCGCCTCCGGATCGGCCTTGTCCCAGATCGGCGTGCGCACAAAGGCGAACAGCGGCGGCAGCGGCGGCTCGTTCCAACAGCGTTTCGAGGAACGCCGGCGCGGCAAGCGCCCGCGTATCGGGATCGGCCGCATCGTAGCCGGCGAGCACCTCAAGAATCAGCGCCGTGTCGGCGAGCGAACGCGCGAATGTGCCGACATGGTCGAGGGTGCGCGACAGCGTCAACGCGCCGGCGCGGGAAATCAGTCCGTGCGTCGGCTTGACGCCATAGACGCCGCAATAGGAGGCCGGCCGGATCATCGACCCGTTGGTCTGCGAGCCGATCGCCAGCGGCACCATGCCGGCCGCGACCGCCGCCGCCGAACCGGACGAAGAACCGCCGGGCGTGCGCTCGAGATCGTGCGGATTGCGCGTCGGGCCGGGGGAGAAATAGGCGAATTCGGTGGTGACCGTCTTGCCGATGATGACGGCCCCGGCGGCACGCAACCGCGACACCGCGGCCGCATCGCGCATCGGCTGGCGGCCCTTGAGCAAGGGCGAGCCGCATTCGGTCTTGTAGTCGGCGGTATCGAAGATGTCCTTCACCGCGACCGGAATGCCGTGCAGCGGACCGATCGGCTGACCGTTGCGGCGGCGCTCGTCGAGCGCGCGCGCCTGGCTCAGCGCCTCGTCCGGATCGAGGTGCACGAAGGCATGCACCTCGCCGTCGACCGCCGCGATGCGGTCGAGGCAGGCGCCGGTCATATTCTTCCGAAGAGATGTCGCCGGCGGCGATTTTTTCGGCCGCTTCGATCGCGGTCAGCGCCGTCAGTTCGCCCTCGGCCAACATCTAGCCTCGCCCGTACAGCTTATGGGGCAGCCATAGCGCAATACCCGGGAACACGTAGACCAGCGCCATCGACAGGAACACCATGAACACGAACGGCAGCGCGCCGGCGAAGATCTGGTTGAGCCGGACATGCGGCGGCGACACGCCCTTGAGATAATACGCCGCCATCGCCATCGGCGGCGTGTTGAACGAAGTCTGGATGTTAAGCGCCACCAGAATGCCGAACAGGATCGGGTCGATGTGGAACGTCTTGACCAGCGGCAGGAAGATCGGCACGAAGATGATGATGATCTCGGTCCATTCCAGCGGCCAGCCGAGCAGGAAGATGATGACCTGGGCGAGGATGAGGAAGCCGGTCGCGCTCAGATTCGCCGCCAGCACCCAATGCTCGATGACCTCGTGGCCGCCGAGATAGGAGAACACCGAGGAGAAGGTCCACGAGCCGATGAACAGGTAGCAGACCATCGCCGAGGTTCGGGCGGTCAGATAGACCGCCTCCTTGAGCCGCTGGAAGGTGAGCGAGCGATATCCGGCGGCAATGACCATCGAGCCGGCCGCGCCGACCGCCGCCGCCTCGGACGGCGTCGCCAGGCCCATCAGAATCGCGCCGAGCACCGAAAGGATCAGAATGGCGAGCGGGAAGAACGAGGTCAGCAGCGCCCAGGACACCTCATTGAACGGTATCGGACGCTCCAGTTCCGCCGGTCTCGGACATAGCTCGGGATTGATCATCGCACGAACGATCACGTAGACGACGTACAGGCCCGCCAGCATGAAGCCGGGAATGAACGCCGCGGCGTAAAGCTGCACCACCGAAACCGACGTGGTGGCGCCGTACAGGATCAGCAGCACGCTTGGCGGAATCATGATGCCGAGGCAGCCGCCGGCGCAGACGACGCCGGCCGCGAGTTCGGTGTTGTAGCCGGCCTTGAGCATCGCCGGGAACGCCAGCAGGCCCATCAGCGTCACCACCGCGCCGACGATGCCGGTGGCGGTGGCGAACAGCGCGCAGGTGATCAGGGTCGCCACCGCGAGCGAGCCGGGCACCCGGCGCATCGCCATCTGGATCGAATAGAACAGCCGGTCGAGAATATTCGATCGTTCGACCACGTAGCCCATGAACAGGAACAACGGCACCGCGGTCAGCACGTCGTTCGACATCACGTCATAGGTGTTGGTGACCAGCAGGTCGAAGATGCGCGAGCCCATCGCGTAGTAGCCGAAGAACACGCCCATCGCGACGAGCGTGAAGGCGATCGGGAAATCCCAGGAGGATGATGACGATGAATGCAGCGAGCTGGATCATCCCGATTTCGGGATTAGTGAACATCATCGCGCAGCCCCCACGTGCATTTCTTCTTCGATACGCCGGCGGTCTGCCGCTTCGGCCAGAATTGCTGATTCCATTTCCTCGACGTCATGCAGCCGTTGCGGCCAGACGCCGTCGCGAATGCAGATGATGCAGCGAACGATTTCGGCGAGGCATTGCAGCAACATGAAAAATGCCGCGATCGGGATCAGCGTCTTGTGCGGGTAGACCGGCGCGCCGGTCGGGCTGTAGATGCTGACTTCGTGGATCGCCCAGGACGTCTCGGCGTAGGGAATGCCGTAATAAAACAGCGCGCCGAATCCCGGCCCCATGAAAATGATGAAAAGAACGAGATCGATGCTGGCCTGCACCCGGTAGGGCAGCATGCGGTAGACGAAGTCGCCGCGCACATGGCCGTTGCGCGACAGCGTATAGGCGCCGGCCATCATGAACAGCGCGCCGTACATGAAATAGCTGAGATCGAAGGCCCAGTTGGTCGGGCTGCGCCAGCACATAGCGCACGAACACCTCGTAGCAGGTGCCGAGCGTCATGATGATGATGCACCAGCCGAACGCCTTACCGACGCCCGCGCTTAGACGGTCGATGAATAGCAGAAGATTTTCCACGGAGGATTCTCGCCAGTTGATGCCGTACACGAACTCGCCGGGGCAGCGCTGCCGCCCCGGCGAATTCGCGTGACTCGATTAGACCTTCATCACGCCGAAGTAATGCTCGTAGGCGGACTTGAAGTCGGCTTCGTTGTTGATGGCGTAGAAGCCAACCCGCTTGCCCCAAGCCTTCTGGCTCTCGAGGATCTTCTTGATGATCGGGCCTTGCGCCGAGTCAGCGCTGATTTCGGTGACGACCTTGTCCCAGGCCGCAAGCTGCGCCTTGAAGATCGACACCGGCGTGCGCTTGACGTGAACGCCGTGCTTGGTGATCAGCGTATCGAGATCCTTCGAGTAGATGTCCCACGCTTTCCAGATGTCGTCGGAGTTGGCGGCTTGGCCGGCGAGCTTCAGGATCTGCTGCTGCTCTTTGGCAAGGCCATCCCACTTGGTCTTGTTGAACACGACTTCGATGGCTTCCGACGCCTGGTGGTACGAGCCGAGATAGTAGTACTTGGCCACGTCCTGAGCGCCGAACCGGCTATCCGAGGTCGGGTTGTTGAACTCGAACGCGTCGATCACGCCCTTTTCCATCGCCGGCAGGATTTCCGGTCCAGGCAACTGGGCAACGCTGGCGCCCATCGCCTGCATGACGTTGGAGGCAAGACCCACGGTGCGGTACTTCAAGCCCTTGAAGGATTCCGGACCGGAGATTTCCTTCTTGAACCAGCCGAGCGGTTGGGTCGGCATGGCGAACACATAGAAGCCGACGACGTTGAGCTTGAGAATGTCCTGGGTGAGTTCGCGATACAGCGCATCGCCGCCGCCGTAATAGAACCATCCCATGAACTGGCTGGCGTTGGTGCCGTAAACCGGGCCGGTGCCGAACAACGATGCCGCGCGATGCTTGCCGTACCAGTAGGCCGGCACGCTATGGCAGCCGTCGAGCACGCCCGACGAGGTCGCGTCCATCACCGAGAAGGCTTTCACCACGGCGCCGGCGTTGAGGTAATCGATCTTCAGGCGGCCGCCGCCCATCTCGTTGACCTTGGCGACGTAATCCTTGGCGTAGTCGTTGAGGATGTCGGTCGCACCCCAACCGCCCTGCATTTTCAGCGTTACGGTTTGTGCGCGCGAGACCTGTGGCATGGCGATGGTTGCCACACCGGCGACAGCGGCGCCGCCGAGGAACTTACGGCGGGTCGACGTCGAAGACAGTTTATCCTTGGCCATTTATTTTACCCTCCCTTGGTATGTTTCAACCCTAACCATTTATTGTCGGGTCTTATTCCACGACCCCGACTTTTTAATCCGGATCAGGCAACCCTTAGGCCATAATCGTACGGGTTGCAGTGACCGGACGCAACATTGGGCAAGGGGGTGGGACGCCCTCGATACGCCCTTTTTATGCGTAAACCGTACAAAATGGATCGAATAGGCGCGTCATTAGCCATTAGTCGATAGGCAAAGCGCCGCAGGCGCATTCCCGTCCCGATAGGAGCCCACCCGTGAGAGGCATAGTCTCGACGCTCGCCACCGTCTGGCGAATTGCCGGCCCTTATTTCCGGTCGGAGGACCGCTGGGCCGGCCGCCTGTTGCTGGCGGCGGTCATTGCCATCGAATTGTCGATCGTCGGCATCACGGTGCTGCTCAACGAGTGGAACGCCAAGTTCTACAACGCGCTGCAGGACAAGGACTGGAACGCCTTCGTCTACCAGCTCGGCTATTTCAGCGTGCTGGCGGGTTCTTTCATTCTGCTCGCGGTCTACCAGCTTTATCTCAATCAATGGCTGCAGATCCGCTGGCGGCGCTGGTTGACCAGGACCTATCTCGATCATTGGCTGGCCGATGCCAATCATTACCGCATGCAGTTGCTCGGCGACGCCGCCGACAACCCCGATCAGCGTATCGCCGAAGACGTCGCCTCGTTCGTCCAGCAGACCTTGAGCATCGGCCTGCAACTGCTCAATTCCTGCGTCACGCTGTTTTCGTTCATGATCATTCTGTGGTCGCTGTCGGCGGCGGCGCCGCTGCATTTGTTCGGGATGAGCTACAACATTCCCGGCTATCTGTTGTGGGCGGCGCTGATCTACGCCATCATCGGCACGGCGTTGACGCATCTGATCGGGCGGCCGCTGATCGCGCTCAATTTCCAGCAGCAACGCTACGAAGCCGACTTCCGTTTCAATCTGGTGCGGACGCGCGAGAACTCCGAACAGATCGCCCTGCTCGATGGCGAACCGGCCGAACGCGACCGGCTGTTGATGCGGTTCGGCAACGTCGTCGCCAATTGGCTGGCGATCATGTCGCGGCAGAAGAAGCTCACCTTCTTGACCGCCAGCTATTCCCAGGCCGCGGTGGTGTTTCCATTCATCATGGTGAGCCCGGCCTATTTCGCCGGCGCCGTCCAGCTCGGCGGACTGATGCAGACCGCCAACGCATTCGGCCGCGTGCAGGAGGCGCTCTCGGTTTTCGTCAGCCTGTACCGCAGTCTGGCGGAATGGCGCGCGGTGATCGAGCGGTTGTCCGGTTTCGATCTGGCGATCGCCGCCGCCCGCGCGGTTGCGGTAACGCCGCCGGTCATCGGCGTCGTGCCGGGCGAGACGGCTGCGGTTTCTTTCGAGGATCTGGCGGTGCGGCTGCCGAACGGCGTGCCGCTGGTCAATGCCAGCGACATTTCGATCGCGCGCGGCGACACGGTGCTGGTCAGCGGCCCGTCCGGCGCCGGCAAGTCGACGCTGTTCCGCGCCATTGCCGGCATCTGGCCGTTCGGCGATGGCAGCATCAGGGTGCCGAAAAATGCCAAAGTGATGATGCTGCCGCAGCGGCCGTATTTCCCGATCGCGCCGCTGGCTGCCGCGGTGGCTTATCCGGCGGAGCCCGGACAGTTCGACAGCGCTCAGGTGGCGGACTTGATCGCCGCGGTGGGCTTGCCGGCGCTTGCCGAGCGAATCGACGAGGAGGCCCATTGGAACCGGATGCTGTCGCTCGGCGAGCAGCAGCGTCTGGGCCTTGCCCGCGCCATCCTGCACGCGCCGGACTATCTGTTCCTCGACGAGGCCACCGCCTCGCTCGACGAGCCCTCGGAGGCCGCATTGTACAAGTTGCTGGAGCAGCGGCTTGCGGGCGCGACCATCGTGTCGATCGGCCACCGCTCGACGCTCGCGGCGTTCCATCGCCGCAGGCTCGCATTCACCCGCGACGGCGATCACTACGCCTTGCGTGAGAGCAGTCTGAAACCGGCCGAATAGGAGTCTTGTCTGCGCATGATCTTATCCGAAAACCGGTTCCCACTTTTCGGGATCATGCGCTCAAAACGCATTCGGGCGGCGATCCTTTTCAGGAGCGCCGCCCGTTGCAGCCAAAGAGGCAGTCGTTGGCCTACTTGAGAGCCGACCAGGTGGTGTCGAACTTGAGGGTCGCGACGAAGGTCGAACCAGCCAAGTCCTTGCCGCCGAAAGCGACCGGCGCCAGGAAGCGTGTTGTGCTTGTTGGTGTCCCAGTAGCGCAGGTCGAGGGTCACGGCCTTGTAGTTGAAGTCGAGGCCGACGTCCCAGTAGCTGTAGCTGACGCAGCCGGTGCACTCGAAAACCTGACGACCGATTTCAGGGTTCAGCGAGATGGTGATGCCAGCCGGCGTCCACGGCAGCGTGATGACCGCATTGCCCGAGTAGAAGTAGGCAGTCTTGCTGCCCGCAATCAGGTAGCCGTCGTTGTAGTTGTTGCCGCCATCGATGACGGCGCCAACGGTCAGCCAGTCAGTGAACTTGTACGACGGCTTGGCATAGAACTCGCCGAAGCTGCCGAAGGCATTGGTGCCCGAAGTGCCATCCGGGTAGTAATAATAGACGTAGCCGAGGTCGAGGCCGAAGTTGCCGAAGGTCAAACGGCCGCCGCCGGAGATATCGATTTCGGCAGACGCGTTGTAGGTGGCGATGCTCGAGCCCCAGAGACCCGCATACAGCTGGATCATGTCGTTGATGTTGTAGCGGCCTTCGAAGTAGCCCTGCTCGGCCGGCTTGCGATTCGACTGCGAGATGCCGCGCAGAACGTAATCGGTGGTGAAATCAACGCCGAAGGCAATATCCCACGGCGACGGCGCAGCAACCGGCGCGGCCATCTTGGCCTTGACCGGCATATCCGCAGCAAACGCAGGCGCTGCAGAAACCGCAAGCGCCGCGACTACCGACAAAACAACTTTATTCATTGAGCCTGCCCCTTTTTCGGTTCGATCGACTTTCAGCCGATACAATTAGCTCGTCACCGTTGCGTACCTA
This sequence comes from uncultured Alphaproteobacteria bacterium, assembly GCA_963825015.1. GTDB lineage: Bacteria > Pseudomonadota > Alphaproteobacteria > Rhizobiales > Xanthobacteraceae > Pseudolabrys. Next base: position 331,972 of record CAWGRN010000022.1, read on the forward strand.
ACCGTCCCAAAATCTCGGCTGCGATCGACCCGTACGCGACAGGACGTGCATTACGGCCAAATTTACACATGTGACGGTCACAATCGTCGAGTCGAAAACATCAGCAATTGCCGCCTTTTTAGGCGTTTTGGCCCTCAAATCATCGATTCAAACCGACTGTTGCGCAGAAAAACACATTTTTTGCGCCGCAAGCGGTAGCTAGATCCCTTTATCGGCGGCCACGGACTGCCAAATCGGCCAAATTCGGCCGCTTTTCGGCTTGACCTGTGAAAAACTTTTGCCGCGCGGCGATAACGCATTGCAACATAAAATGAATCTGACGCCCGCCGGTTTTCCGGCGGGCGTCAGACAGGCAAATATTAGGCAGCAATCGGCGATTGGCGCGGCCGATCAGGCCGCCGCTTTCTTGCGATTCGCCGCCAGCAATTCGTCGACCAGCGCGACATTGGCGTCGATCACCGGATGGCTCAGGCCCTTCTGCTTGGCGATGAGCTGCACCAGCTTGTCGGCGCGCTCGATATTGGGCGCGCCGTTGAACAGCGCGCGGGCCGCCGAGGCCGGACGCGACAGGCTCTGCGCCGCCGCGGCATATTTCTCGAACGGCACCAGGTCGTTCGGATTGGCGCCGAGCTTGACGCAGAGATCGAACACGAAATTGTACACCGACTTCGACTCTTCGATGTTGGTGTGCACCGCTTCCTTGGCGGTCCGCATGCCGTCTTTGGTGATGCAGCGGTAGTTGCCGGCGAGCAGCATCGACCACTTGGCGAGCGGCACGAAAATCGAATCGTGCACCCGCAGCTTCACCGGCAATTCGATCTTGCCTTCCGGCGCGTCGAAGCGGACCGCGTCGATGTCCTTTTCCAGATCGCGCAGAATCTGCGGTGTATTTGTCGTTGTCGAACTTGGCGACCTTGAAGTTGGTCGGCAGCGTGACCTGCAGCACATTGACCTTTTCTTCCGGCGGCCTGATCGCCTGCGGGTCGGGGCTGCACAGCGTCAGCAATCCGGGATCGAAATTGTCCCACACGCTCGGATCGGTATAGGCGGGCTTGAGCGCGTCGTAGTCGAGACCGGGGATGCGCTTCACGTAGGGCAGCGGCGGCATGTTCATGATCGACATGCAGGGCACCTTGGACGTCGCCACCAGATCGAGCAGTTCGCGCACGCCGGGCGAACGGTATTGCGGCTCCTGCATGGCGAGGCCGACGAGGTCGTAGTCCTTGGGATTGACGCCGGCGGCGCCGCCGGCCGTCACCTTGCCCGGCAGTTTGCGCGAATCGATTTCGATCTGGTCCTTGCGGCCCTTGACCGGCATGCGCACGCGGAAGCCTTCGGCATTGATCAGATCCGCCTCGGCCGGCAGACAGACCAGGTGAACCGAATGGCCACCGAACAGAATTTTCGACGCCAGCAGCGACCCGTAGGACGCGCCCATGATCAGAATTTTGTATGTCGCCGGCATAGCCGCTACTCCTCACGCTTATTGTTGAAATTCGAGCGCGTTCCAGCCTCAGTTCACGCGTTTTGGCTGGATGTCGCGTGATGGCGCATCGTATTGCGCCCGGCAGGGCGATGCAATCGCGACTGTCGCCCGCCCAAGCGGGAACCTGCCGCCGTTTCGGCTGCGGCCTCACGGGCGACCGCCGGTTGAACGGCAGCCGCCCGGAATTGGCGTCGCTCAGTCTTCGGTCTTGCCGCCAAAGAAGCCGCCGAACAGCGGCGTCGGCGCTCCGGAACCGGCAGGCGCAGGTACCGCCGGCGCGGGCGCCGGCTTCGGCGCCGGTTTCTTGGCCTTGGCCTTCTTCTTTACGGTCTTCTTCTTGGCCGTTTTCTTCATGCCCTTCTTCTTAGCGGGGGCGGCCTTTTTCGCTTTCTTGGATTTCTTCGCTTTCGACTTCTTTGCCTTCTTCGCCATGGTCAGTGCTCCCGATTGGTTCAATAAAAACGTTCCCAGCAACACAAGATCTGCGGGCCTAGACCGCAGCCTTTCTCTCCTCATCCGCCGCCGCGGCTAAACCCGCGAGCGGCTCCGGTACCGGCCCGCCGGTCGCCCAGTCGAGCAGTTCGACCGTATGGACGACCGGGATGGCCGTGCCGGATCGCGATCTGCGTGATGCAGCCGATATTGCCGGCCGCGATCACATCCGGCTGCAGCCGTTCGATGTTGGCGACCTTGCGGTCCCGCAACTTCCCAGCCAATGCCGGCTGAAGAATGTTGTAGGTGCCGGCCGAGCCGCAACACAGATGGCCTTCCGGCACATCTTTGACGACAAAGCCAAACTTGGAAAGCAAATCTTTCGGCTCGCGCACGATCTTCTGTCCGTGCTGCAGCGAGCAGGCCGCATGATAGGCGACGGTGAGCGGCATCGGCGCCGGCCGCGCCTTCAAATCGAGCGTCGCCAGATATTCGGTGACGTCCATGGCAAGCGCGGAAATCCGCGCCGCCTTGGCGGCATAGGCTTGATCGGTGCGGAACATGAAGCCGTAATCCTTGACGGTGGTGCCGCAGCCCGAAACCGTGATCAGGATGGCGTCGAGGCCCGCGCCGTCGATCTCGGCGGTCCAGGCGTCGATATTGTTGCGGGCCTGGGCCAGCGCCTGGTTCTCGCGGCCCATGTGGTGAACCAGCGAGCCGCAACAGGCTTCGCCCTTGGCGACCACCACCTCGATGCCATGGCGGTTGAGCATGCGGATCGCGGCCTCGTTGGTCGACGGCGCCATCACTGGCCCGATGCAGCCGAACAGCAGCGCCACCCGGCCGCGGCGGCCGGTACTGGCCGTGGCATAGACCTTCCCGGTGGTATCTGCGGGTGGCGCCAGCATCCGGCTCGGGCGTCAGGCGCACCATGGCCGCCATCCGGTGCAGACCGAGCAAGTCGATGACCGGCGCGAACGGCTTGGCGAGCCATCCGGCCACCGAGGCGAGGCGGAACAGGCCCGGGTTGGTGAGCACATGCGCCAGCAAAGCGCGCAGCGCACGGTCGAACAACGGGCGCTTATAGGTTCTCTCGATATGCTCGCGCGCGTGATCGACCAGATGCATGTAATTCACGCCCGACGGGCAGGTGGTCATGCAGGCCAGGCACGACAGGCAGCGGTCGATGTGTTTGACCACCTCGCGCGTCGCCGGGCTTTCGTGCTTCCAGCATCTCCTTGATCAGGTAGATGCGCCCGCGCGGCGAATCGAGCTCGTCGCCGAGCAGCACGTAGGTCGGACAGGTGGCGGTGCAGAAGCCGCAATGCACGCAGGCGCGCAGGATTTTCTCCGAGGCGTAAGTCTGCGGGTCGGCCAGTTGCGCGAGGGTGAAGGTGGTCTGCATTGTCTTATACCCCCGCCCACATGCGTCCGGGATTGAGCACGCCCTTGGGGTCGAAGCCATCCTTCACGCGCTGGCTCAACGCGCGCAATGCCGCCGGCTGCGGTTCGAACACGTCGAGCGCGGCGCGGATCGACGCCGGCGCGCGCACCAGCGTGGCATGACCGCCGACGGCTGCCACCGCGCTACGGATCGAAGCGGCGTCCGGCTCATCGGAAAACGGCATGGCCACCCAGATCAAGCCGCCGGCCCAGTCGTAGAACATCTGCGCCGCCGGCGTGATCGCCGCCGCGACCTCATGGCCTTTGCTCGGCGCGGTCGATATCCGCCACAGCGGCCGCTGGCGCGCGGCTTCCGAAGCGAACGGCTTGACCTGCCGCACGCTGCGCCACAGCGCGCGCGATTCTGTTTCATCCAGCAGCACGACCGGGCCAAAACTCTTCATCAGCGCGGCGAGCGCGTCCTTGCGGTGCTTGACCGAGGGCGCGACGCCTTCCAGCCGCAGCGCGGTGGCTGCTTCCGCATTCGGCAGGCCGTCGAAATAGGACGCGACATGGTCGGGCAGATGGGCCGCGGCGGAGACATCGCACGACGAGCCCATGGCGGCGGCCATGGCTTGCGCTGCGCGCGCGTCGTCGAGGCCTTCGACCACGACGGTTGCTTCGGTCTCGGCGCGCGGCAGCACTTTCACGGTGACCTCGGTCATGGCGGCAAGCGTGCCCCATGAGCCGGCCAGCACCTTGCACATGTCGTAGCCGGTGACGTTCTTGACCACGCGCCCGCCCGACTTGATGGTCTCGGCGCGGCCGGTCACCGCCGTCACGCCGAGGAAATGATCGCGCGCGGCGCCGGCTTTGATGCGGCGCGGCCCGGACAGATTGGCGGCGATGACGCCGCCGATGGTGCCGCGGCCGGCCGGACCGCCAAGCAGCGGGCCATAATCCATCGGCTCGAAGGCGAGTTCCTGATTGTGCTTGTCGAGCAGCACCTCGATATCGTGCAGCGGCGTGCCGGCCTTGGCCGAGAGCACCAGTTCCGCCGGTTCGTAGAGCGTGATGCCGGAAAGCTCCGACAGGTCGAGCGTCAGGTCGGTCTGGCTCGGGCGGCCGATGGCGCGCTTGCTGCCCTGCCCGACCACCTCCAATGCCTTGTCGTTGCCGAGCGCCCAGCGCACGGCGTCCTCGACCTCTTTGGCGTCGCGGGGTTTAAGGAGGTCGGTCATCTAAAACCGCGGAATATCCGGGAACGGCAGCTTGCCGCCGGAAATGTGCATGCGGCCCAATTCGGCGCAGCGGTGCAGCACCGGGAACACCTTGCCGGGATTGAGCAGGCCCTTCTCGTCGAAGGCGCATTTGACGCGCTGCTGCGCATTGAGATCGATCTCGGAGAACATCACCGGCATCAGGTCGCGCTTCTCGACGCCGACGCCATGTTCGCCGGTCAAGCACGCCGCCGACCGCGACGCAGAGCTTGAGAATCTCGGCGCCGAAGGCTTCGGCGCGCTCGACCTCGCCGGTCTTGTTGGAATCGTAGAGGATCAGCGGATGCAGATTGCCGTCGCCGGCATGAAACACATTGGCGACCCGCAGATTGTATTTCTCCGACATCAGCTTCATCTCGGCGAGCACGTGCGGCAGCTTGGCGCGCGGAATGGTGCCGTCCATGCAGAAATAATCCGGCGAGATGCGCCCGACCGCCGGGAACGCCGCCTTGCGCCCGGCCCAGAACAACAGCCGCTCGTCCTCCGAGGTGGACACGCGGCAGGTCATCGAACGGCATTGCTTGGCGATCTGTTCGATGCGCTCGATCAGATGATCGACTTCGGCGCGCGGGCCGTCGAGCTCGACGATCAACAGCGCCTCGACGTCGAGCGGGTAGCCGGCGTGGACGAATTCCTCGACCGCGTGGATCGCAGGCCGATCCATCATCTCCATGCCGCCGGGGATGATGCCGGCGGCGATGATCGCGGACACGCATGCGCCGGCGTCTTCCGATGACGGAAATCCGACCAGGACGGCGCGCTGCGTTTCGGCCTTCTGCAAGATGCGCACGGTGACTTCGGTCACGACGCCGAGCAGGCCTTCCGAACCGTTGATCAGCCCGAGCAGGTCATAGCCTTCGGCGTCGAGATGCTTGCCGCCGAGTTGCAGCACCTCGCCATTCATCAGCACCACTTCGCAGCCGAGCACGTTGTTGGTGGTCATGCCGTATTTCAGGCAATGCACGCCGCCGGAATTCTCCGCCACATTGCCGCCGATGGTGCAGGCGATCTGCGAGGACGGATCCGGCGCGTAATAGAAGCCGGCATGGGCGACCGCCTGGCTGACCGCGAGATTGGTGACGCCGGGCTCGACCACCGCGACCCGGTTGTCGAAGTCGATATCCTTGATGCGGTTGAATTTGGCCATGCCGAGCAGCACGCCGTCTTCGAGCGGCAGCGCGCCGCCGGACAGCGAGGTGCCGGCGCCGCGCGGCACCACCTTGATGCCCTCGCCGTGGCAATAGGCCAGCACTTCGGAAACCTGCTTGGTGGTCTCCGGCAGCACCACCACCAGGGGAAGTTGCCGGTAGGCGGTAAGACCGTCGCTTTCGAACGGGCGCATCTCGCGCTCGGTGGCGATGACGCCCTCGCCCGGCACGATCGTGCGTAGCGCCGTGACAATGCGATCGCGCCTGGCCAGCACCGCAGCGTCCGCTTCCGGCATCCGCATCGACATTCAATCAACCCCGGCTATATGAGCTTCGACGATACCAGCCATTTGGCGCATGACCCATAGTCCTGACAACAGCATTCGGGGCTTGCAAAAGTGTTCGGGGCTGGCAAAACCATCATAGAACCCGGCCCGCCGTCGGGACGCCAAAACGGGGCGGCGTCACAATTGGAGCAAAGCTGATGAAATCGACACTAACGGTTGCGGCCCTGGCATTGGCCGCGATGGCACAGACGGCGCAGGCGCAAGACGTGGCCGCGGGCGAGCAATCCTTCAAGAAGTGCTTCCCGTGCCATTCCATCGGCGAAGGGGCCAAGAACAAGGTCGGACCGGAACTCAACGGCATTGACGGCCGCCACTCCGGCTCGGCGCCCGATTACAAGTATTCCGACGCCAACAAGAACTCGGGCATCACCTGGGCCGAGGCTCAATTCCTGGAATACATCAAGGACCCGCGCGCCAAGATTCCGGGCACCAAGATGATCTTCCCCGGCATCAAGAATGAGACCGAAGCCAAGAACCTATGGGCCTATCTCAAGCAATTCGGCCCGGACGGGAAGAAGAAGTAGCGACCACGGCGCGGTCCTGCGGCAACAGGTCACTTCCCCACATTTGACATTGGTCAAGGCCGCCGCCGGGGCGACGGGCATTATTCGACGGTCGGGCGGATTTGCCCACGCATGAAACCGGTACTCACTCTCTGGGGTCATGCGCTCACTCGATCGGGAGATGTGCTGTCATGATCAAGGATATTGTCGTCAACCTCGGGCTCGGTGCGCACGACCCGGCCGGCGATTACGCCATCACAGTGGCCAACGCCTTCGAAGCCCATGTGCTCGGCGTTGCCTTTGCCTATGAGCCGGTCATCCCCGGCACCGTGATGGGCGGGATTCCGCCGGAATTCATCGAATCCCAGCGCGTGGAATTGGAGAAGAAGGCAAGCGCCGCGACCGCCCGGTTCGAAGCGGCCGCCAAGCGCGCCGGCATCTCGGCCGAGAGCCTCATCATGTCCGCCAGCGTTTCCGGCGCTGCCGACCGGCTCGGCCGCCTGGCGCGGCGCTTCGACCTCGTCGTGGCCGGACAGGCCGAGGGCGAAAAGTCGGTCGCCGACGAAGTGGTGGACGAAGGCGTGCTGTTCGAATCCGGCCGGCCGGTGATCTTCGTGCCGTTCATCCAGAAGGCCGGCTTAAAGCTCGACCGCGTCATGGTGTGCTGGGACGGCAGCCGCGCCGCCACCCGCGCCGTCGCGGATTCGATGCCGTTCCTGCATAAGGCCAAGCGGGTGGAGATCGTCATGGTCGCCGGCAAGGCCGGCAAAAACGACGAAGATTCCCGGCATCGATCTCGGCCAGCATCTCGCCCGCCATGGGCTGAAGGTCGACGTCAAACGCATCACCTCGCCGGATATCGATATCACCTCGACGATCCTGTCTTATGCGGCCGATACCAGCGCCGACATGATCGTGATGGGCGGCTACGGCCATTCGCGCCTGCGCGAATTCATTCTCGGCGGCGTCACCCGCGGCATCCTCGAAACCATGACCGTGCCGGTGTTGATGTCGCATTAGCCGATCATACGGGAGTGCATTCCAAGCCGTCCCCGCCGATGCGGGGACGACCGCAACGGGGCATTGCTTTGCAGACACGTCACGTCAAATTGCTCGATGGAGCGCCGGTGCTGCTGCGGCCGCTGACGGTCGCAGACGGTGCGCTTTATCCGGATTTTCTGGCCGAGGTGACCGCCGATGATTTGCGGCTGCGCTTCTTCGCGGCGATGCGCGAGGTGGCGCCCGAGATGATCGACAAGCTCATCCACTACGATCCCGCCCATGCAATGGCGTTCATCGCCATCGAAGAGCAAACCGGCCGCATGCTCGGCGTGGTGCGTCTGCACGATGACCCGAGCGGCGACAGCGCCGAGTTCGCGATACTGGTGCGCTCGCGGCTCAAGGGCCACGGCCTGGGCTGGCTGATGATGAAGCACATGATCGCCTGCGCCAAAGACAAGGGCCTCAAGACCGTGCATGGCCAGGTGCTGACGGAAAATGCCACCATGCTTCTGATGTGCAGCGAACTCGGTTTCCACAGCGCCGACGATCCGACCGAACGCAGCATGAAGGTGGTGACGCTGCCGCTCGCCGAAGTGCCCTGCGAGGCGGTGCACTGACGCGCATCGCGTCAGGCTTTATTATCGAGCACCGGCAGCACGCATTGCGCCACCAAGCCGCGGGCGCGTGCGTCGATCATACCGAGCGCGCGCAGCGCCAACAGCGTGGCGCCCTGCACCGCGGCGCGCGAGCCGGCCGCGTCTTCGTCATGCGACGGCGCCAGCGGCCCGAGCAACCCCTCCATCAGCGCGCCGACAATCGCCGGCGCCGCGATCCGCGCATCCTGATCCGGCAGATGGCCGCCTTCGATGGCGGTGCGGATGCGCGTCTCCAGTTCGGCGGCGAGCGACTGGCGGAAATCGAGCCGCATGGCGTCGACCTCGGCATCGACCGGCTCGGCGATCACCGCCCAGGCCAGCCGCCGCTCGTTGAGCGCGCGCGCGGCGAAGGTGGCGATGCAGGCGGCCAGCGCCGACAGCGGCCCAGGCGCTGCGTCGGCGGCCGCCTTCATGGCGCCAAGTTCGCGGCCGGCGACGGCGGCAACCAGTTCGGCAATCAGATCGGTCTTGGACGGGAAGTAGCGGTAGACGGTGCCGGCGGCGATGCCGGCGCGGGCGGCGACATCGGCGATCTGGACGGCCGCCATGCCGCCCTCCGCCGCCATGGCGGTGGCGGCATCGAGAATGGTCTGCTCGCGTTCGGCCAGGCGGCGGACGACATTCTCGGTGCGGCGATAGGGCATGGAAACGAGTGAATGGTGATTTCAGACAGCTAATGCAAGCGCTGGCGCGGGCCAGGCCGCATTCCGTCCCCAGGTCAGCGCTTGCCGGCCGTTAGGCGGCGGTGGATTGCGATGGCTCCGGCTCCCAGGCCGGCAGATCGACATGGAAGATCGCGCCGCCACCGGGCGCATCGGCGACGCCGACCGTGCCGCCCAGGCGCGATACGATCTGTTTGGCGATGCTCAGCCCAAGACCGGCGCCGCCTTTGGCGCGTGTATCCGAATTGTCGGCCTGGGCGAATTTCTCGAAAATGCGGGCCTTGAAGGTGTCGGGAACGCCGCCGCCGTGGTCGCGCACCGAAACGCGGATAGAACCGGGCCGGTTTTCGAGGGCGATCACGACCTCGCCATCCGGCGGCGAGAATTTGATCGCGTTCGAGAGCAAGTTGACGAACACCTGCAACAGCCAGTCGGCATCGGCGCGGGTTTCGCTCGGTCCCGTCGCGGCATCGAATTGCAGCCGCACGCCGACACAGTCCGCCGCGGCCCGATTGGCCTCGATCGCCTGCGCGATCAGTCCGCTCGTCTCGACGCATTTGAGAACGAACACCGCCTTGCCGGAATCGATCTTCTCGATGTCGAGAATGCTATTGACCAGCCGCACCAGCCGCTGGGCGTTGCTTTGCGCGATCGCAAGCAGGCGGAGCGTCGCCGCCGGCAGTGTCGTGCGTCCATTCATCACCAGCAGGCCGAGGGCGCCGATGATCGACGTCAGTGGCGTGCGCAACTCGTGACTGACCGTCGCGATGAATTCGTCCTGCAGGCGCCCGATGCGCAAGATCTCGCTGATATCGACGATCGAGCCGAGCACCAGCGGACCGTCGGCGGTTTGGATCGGATTGAGTCCGACCTCGATGTCGAAGCTCGCTGCCGTCCTTGCGCCGGCCTTTGAACGCGCGCGCCGCGCCCGATCGCATTTTGGGGGTGGCGCCGAATTTCACCCGCAGATGGGCATGCCGCGCGCGGATGTTATCCGGCACCAGAATGTCGATCGTCTGGCCGATCAGTTCGCCGGCGGCGTAGCCGAACAGCCGCTCCGTTTCAGGATTGGCCAGCACGATATAACCGGCGGCATCGATCATCACGATGCCGACCGGACTGGCCTCGATCGCTTTGCGAAAAATCTCTTCGGAGTGCATCTGCGTGCTCGCGCCAAAGCTGTTTCAAGGGACCACGGCGGCCTTAAGCGCGAGATAACTTCGGGGCGAATCGCTACGTAGAATCATCTACGCGCAAACCGCATGTGTCGATTGGTCGCCTGATCGGCGCGGCCGGCGACGCCCGCTTTAACTGCGATGCGTGCCGCTTTTGCCGCCGCCGCCGGCCAGCGATTTTTCGCGAATGCCGGTCAGCGTCGCGGTCGGCGTGATCGCTTCCGGGCTGACCTTGAGATGAATGATCGACGGCAGGCCGGATTTCTGCGCGGCGGCGAAGGCCGCCGGGAAATCGGCGGTTTTCTCCACCAGGACGCCGAAGCCGCCGAACGCCTTGGCGTAGGCGACGAAGTCCGGGTTGCGCAACGCGGTCGCGACCTCGCGACCGGGATAGTCGCGCTCCTGGTGCATGCGAATGGTGCCGTACAAGCCGTTGTCCGAAAGCACGACAATCACCGGCAATTGGTATTGCACGGCGGTTGCGAAATCCTGTCCGGTCATCAGGAAATCGCCGTCGCCGGCGATGCAGACCACGGGGCTTTCGGGATGCAGCGTCTTCATCGCGACGGCGGCCGGAAATCCGTAACCCATCGAGCCCGAGGTCGGCCCGACATGGCTGGCGAATTTACGGAAGCGGTAGAAGCGGTGAATCCAGGCGGCGAAATTACCGGCGCCGTTGGTGATGAATGAATTGCGGGGCAGATTTTCGCGCAGCCACACCAGGATCTCGCCGAGATTGACGCCGCCGGGCTGCGGCGTCGCCTTGTCCGACCAGGCCAGATAATCCGCATGCGCAATATCGGCTTCGCCCTGCCACGGAATCTCGTTCGGCGGCTGCAGGCCCTCGAGCGCCGCGCAGAACGCGGTCGGCGCGGCCTGGATCGCGAGCGCGGCGTGATAGACGCGGCCGAGTTCCTCCGCGCCCGGATGCACATGCACCAGCTTCATCTGCGGCTCGGGGATGTCGAACAGCGTATAGCTCTGCGACGACATTTCGCTCATGCGATCGCCGATCATCAGCACCAGGTCGGCGCCCTTCACGCGCGCCAGCAGTTTCGGATTGGGGCCGATGCCGAGATCGCCGGCGCAGCACGGATGCAACGCGTCGAACAAATGCCCGCGCCGGAAGGTGGTGGCGACCGGCAGCTGGAAGCGCTCGGCGAACCGCGCCAGCGCCGCATAGGCCGTTTCCGACCAGCGGCTGCCGCCGACCAGCACGATCGGACGTTTGGCGGCCCACAACAGCTTCTGCAGCCGGCTCATGTCGGTCAGGCCCGGCCAGATTTCCGCTTGTTCGAAACAAGAGGCATCCGGCACGGTCACGCGGTCGGTCAGCATGTCTTCCGGCAGCGCGATCACCACCGGACCGGGACGGCCGTTGCAGGCGGTGTGGAAGGCGCGCGACACCAGTTCGGGGATGCGCGCGGCGTCGTCGATCTCGGTCGCCCATTTGGCGATCGCTGCCGAACACCGCGCGGTAATCGAGTTCCTGGAACGCCTCGCGCTCGCGCATATGGCGGCCGACCTGGCCGACGAACACGATCATCGGCGAGGAATCCTGGCGCGCGATATGAATGCCGGCCGACGCATTGGTGGCGCCGGGACCGCGCGTGACGAAGCAGATGCCGGGCTTGCCGGTGACCCTGCCGACCGCCTCGGCCATCATGGCGGCGGCGCTCTCGTGGCGGCAGACCGTGAGCTTGATGTCGCTGTCGTAGAAGGCATCGAGCGCGGCCAGATAGCTCTCCCCCGGCACGCAGAAGGCGTGGCGCACGCCGTGGATCGCCAACTGGTCGATCAGGATTTGCCCGCCGGTCCGGGTGCCGTCATTGGAGCGCATGCGTGTGCTTTCTTTTCTGCCGAAATGCTCGCAAACAATGCCGCGTCATGCGCCGGGACCTATGCCGCCAGGCGCATGACGACGGATAGGCCTAGGGATGAATCTTCGGCATCGCGATCGCCGGCGACGAACGCGGCCGGCGTCATCAGGCAGTTGCGCTGCTCGACGATGTTGCCGCCTTTGACGTTCTCGGCGAGATAAACCTTCCAGTCGGGGTCCTGCGCCATCTTGGCGCGCTTGGCCTCGCGGTCGGCGGCGCTCTCATAGACCCAGATATGGGTGATGGTGTTGAGTTCGCCGGTTTCCGCCATCGCATAGCAAAGCGGTTCGCCCATATAGCGAAGCTGCACCGGATAGCCGTATTTCTTGTAGATTTCGACCTGCGCCGGAACGCGACCGGGCTTGATCGTATAGGTCCTCACGTCGAGTAGCACTTCGCTTCTCCCTGATATTGGCCGCTTGGCGCGCGGCGATGCGCGCACTCTCCCGATCCAGCGCGGTGGCGGTCAATAGACTTTGCGTGCAAGGCTGGAAGTTGCGAAACGCCGGCTTTGCCGCTCAGGTCGCCGGTTCGACCGACACCACCAGATAGGTGTGCGTCTCGCCATCTTCGTTGCGGATCGAAACATATTCGCCCGGGCGGAACGCATGGGCGCCGAAGCGGTAGCCGCTCTCGTCGTCGTCCTCGGCGGTCTGGTCATAGTCGAACACCCAGCGCGCATGCTCGGGGCCGCCCGGCTTGTGCACCAGGAAGCCGATCTCGTCGTCGGCGCCTTCCCAGAACCGGCGTACGCGGCAATGTTCGCGCTCCTTGCGCCAGAGATTGATGTCGATGTGGCCCTTGTCGTCGAGCGGGGCGACGAATTCGTAGCCGCGCCGGTCCGATCCTTCGGGGAACTCCTTGGAACGGGCGAGGTTGAGCCGGATGCGCTTGAATGTGTGCGGCAAACTGGTCACGGGCTTGGCCTCCATCGTCGCTGAAGCGGAATATGTTGCTCATATATGGCCGCATCAAGCCCGGCAGCGTATTGATCTGGATCAGCCCGATCGTTTCGACCTATGGAACGCAGATGATCCAGGACGAGCAACAAGCGGTGATCGATTTTCTGAGCCGGCCGCAGAGCCACGGCGGCGCGCCGGTCGCGCGCATGACGACCCATGCCGCGATGGTATTTCTGGCCGGCGCGCGCGCCCTCAAGATCAAGCGCGCGGTGCGGTTTGCGTTCCTCGATTATTCCACGCTGGAAAAGCGCAAGGCCGCCTGCGAAGCCGAAATCGAGGTCAACCGGATCTATGCGCCGGCGATCTATCGCGGCGTGATCGCCATTACCCGGGAAGCCGACGGCAGCCTCGCCATTGGCGGTACCGGGACGCCGGTGGAATGGGCGGTCGAGATGGCGCGCTTCGACGAGAGCCAGACGCTCGACCGGCTGGCCGAGACTTCGACAATCGACGGCAAGCTTGCCGATGCGCTCGGCCGCGCGGTGGCGCAAGCCCATGCGGCGGCGCCCGTGGTTGCAGACGCCGGCTTTGCCGACGCGCTCGCCACGATCATTGCCCAGAACGACCTCGAATTGCGCGCGACGCCGGCATTGTTTCCGCCGGCGCAAGTGACGGCCCTCGGCAACGCGACCGCCGCCGCGCTCGAACGCGTGCGTCCCCTGCTCACCGCCCGCGAGCGCGCCGGCCTGGTGCGGCGATGCCACGGCGATCTGCATCTCGGCAATATCGTTCTGCTCGCGGGTCAGCCGGTGCTGTTCGACGCCATCGAGTTCGATCCGGCAATCGCCACCGGCGACGTGCTGTACGATCTCGCCTTCCTGCTGATGGATCTGATCGAGCGCAAGCTGGGCCAGCCGGCGAACATCGTGTTCAATCGCTATCTGCGGGAAACGCGGCGCGATACCGATCTCGACGCGCTGGCCGCGCTGCCGCTGTTCCTGTCGGTCCGCGCCGCGATCCGCGCCAAGGTCACGGCGGCGCGCGGCGGCGCCGAACAAAGCGCGCGCGACTACTTCGCCTTGGCGCAAAAACTGCTGGCGCCGCCGCCGCCGATGCTGGTGGCGGTGGGCGGGCTGTCGGGCACCGGCAAATCGCTGCTCGCAAGCCAGCTCGCCGCCGGCCTCCCGCCTGCGCCGGGCGCGGTGTGGCTGCGCAGCGACGTCGAACGCAAGGCTTTGTTCGGCACGCCTGAGACCGAGCGCCTGCCGCAGACGGCTTACGCCCGCGACGTCACCGCCCGCGTCTACGACGCGCTGGCCGCCAAGGCGCGCCGCGTGCTCGCCGCCGGCCATTCCGCGATCGTCGACGCCGTATTCGCCGACGCGCAAGAGCGCGCGGATATCGCCCAAGCCGCGGCGGGTCGTGGGTTCCACGGCCTGTTCCTGACCGCCGCTCTCGCGATCCGCCGGGCCCGCGTCGGCACGCGCAAGGGCGACGCCTCCGATGCCGATGCGGCGGTGGCCGAGGCGCAGGAACAATATCAACTCGGCGCGATTGATTGGCATGAAGTCGATGCCTCCGGCTCCCCCGGCGCCACGCTGGCCCGCGCAAAAGCGGCGCTCGGAATAGAATGACGCCAGTTATGCGTTACGCGGCCCGCTGCTCAGCGGCGCTCCCCTTTGCGGCCCAGCCAAAACCAATGCATAGCTTGGCTTGCGTTCCGCTTCTCGCCCCGCCGGGTCCCACGCGCATGATGCCTAATAGTGCTAACCGGTTTCCCGCCTTCGCGAAGCCCGCTTCGGCGGGCGAAGCAAGGTCGGACCAGATCATGCGCCGAGCACAATAATGAATCTTGCAGCCATAGGCCGAAAGTTTTCCACGCGCCAGTTGGCCGTCGGCCTGATCGGCTATTGCTGTTTCATCAATCTCTATTCGCCGCAGGCCATCCTGCCGCTGCTGTCGACCGAATTCGGCGCCGGCGCCGCCGAAATCGCCACCATCATGACCGCCAGCACGCTGGCGGTGGCGTTGACGGCGCCGTTCACCGGCACGGTCGCCGACGTGCTGGGCCGCAAGCGCGTCATCGTCACCGCCATGTTCCTGCTGGCGGTGCCGACCGTGATGCTGGCCTTGGCGCCGACGCTGTCGCAAGTGATCGTCTGGCGATTCATCCAGGGCCTGGTGATGCCGCCGATCTTCGCCGTGACCATCGCCTATATCGGCGAGGAGTGGCCGGCGCATGAAGCGACCGCGGCGGTCGGGGCCTATACCTCGGGCGCGAGCCTCGGCGGATTCAGCGGGCGGTTTTTCGCCGGCATCCTGTCCGACCTGTTCGACTGGCGCATCGCTTTCCTCACGCTGGCCGCGATCGCGTTTGCCGGCGCGCTCGCGGTGTCGGCGCTGCTGCCGCGCGAGAAAAAATTCGTGCGCTCCGAGGGCTTGCTCGCCTCCGGGCGGCAGATGCTCAGCCACCTGCGTAACCCGCAATTGCTGGCGACCTACGCGGTCGGTTTCGGCGTGCTGTTCTGCTTCATCTGCACCTTCACTTACGTCAGCTTCCGGCTGGCGGCGCCGCCGTATAATCTTTCGGCCAGCGTGCTGGGCGCGATCTTCGTGGTCTATCTGACCGGCTCGGTGCTCACGCCGCTGGCCGGCTGGGTGGTCGGCCGTTTCGGCCGCCGCCGCTTCATGATCGCCAATATCACGACCTGGATCGCCGGCGTCGTGCTGACGCTGGCCGGGCCGCTGTGGCTGATCGTGCTTGGGCTCGCGGTCTGCGCCGCCTGCGGCTTGATATGCCAGGCGATCTCCACCGGCTATGTGACCGTCACCGCCAAGGCCGGACGTTCGTCGGCGGTCGGGCTTTACGTCACCAGCTTCTACACCGGCGGCAGCTTCGGCGCGGCGATCGGCGGGATCGCCTGGAACATCGGCGGCTGGCCGGCCTGTGTGGCGACGATGACGGTCATGCTTGTGATCATGGCCTTGATTGTGTTCTTCGCCTGGACCCCGCGGGTCCCGCCGGCGCCGGCCGCCACACCGATCGAGCCGCCGTGAGCGCTTGCGGCGATCACCCGCCCGCGCTCGGATGCCAGAGCGGCCGGTAACCTTTGCCAAGCACGGCGAGGATCGCGGGCGGCGTCAGCACATCGACCTCGACTGAATGCGGGCGCCGCTGCGCCGCGCCATAGCCCGACGGCGTCCAGCGCAGCAGGCTTGATCCGCGCACGGCGAAAGCGTCGTCGCCGAGCGCGATCATGGCGCCGTCCGGCAGCGCGTCGATATCGCGCCGGTGCCGGCGCTTGGCTTTGCCGGCAACGCGTTCGTCGTGCAGCACGGCGTCCATGGCGGGCGCTGTATGCTTCCCAGGAAACAGAGCGGCAAAGTCCTGCGCGTCCTTGCGCCGGCATTCGAAGCACGGCCGGTGGCCGGCGGCGAGCGCGGTCACTTCGTCGAGGAAGAACAGTTCGGTGTAGCTGTCGCCCCAGACCTGGCGCTGGCGGCCCTTGAAGTCGAGCCGGCAGCAGATCCATTGCTTCGACGCCCAGCGCCGCGCGCCGAGACGGCGGCGTTCGTCATGCAGCCGGCCGCCGCGATTGCCCATCAGCAAGCCGCGCGCGGGGCTGGCGAACAGTTCGCCGAACGGATCGATGCGGTTTTGCAACGGCATCCGGCGATGATCGCACAAAAGCAAACGGCAGGCGCGTCTCGGCGCCCGCCGTCGCAGAAATTCGTTAAATCGTGTTCGACCGCCCCGCTACCGGGGTAGTTGAGCTTTGCGATTGCCGGCAGCCCGAACGCGCACGGCCGGAGGCAAACCGACGATTTGCGGCGCCGCGCAGCGGCGCAAGGTTTCGGCGGCGGCAAGGCCGAACAGCAGTTTCGAGATCAAGCTCACCGGATAGGGCAGCAGCGCGATGAAGGGCGGGCTGAGCACCGGCAAAATCACAAAGAAGTTGGTCGCCCACACCGCGGTAAGCGCCGCCAGCATGACACCGGTCAAGCTGACAACGCCGACATCACGCCGCGCCAGAACTTGCCATAGGCCGGCCAGCGCGATGCCAAGCAGCACTGCCAGCGCCATATGCACCACGATGCCCATGCTGACCGGCGCCGCCGGCAACATGGCCGTGACGCCCGCAGCCGTGGTCACGCCACGCGCCAAAGTCGCGGCATTGCCGCCGGTAATGGTTGCGTAAAGAGATACCCAGACGATCTCGGCCAATCCACCGGCCGCGCCGGCGATAACACCGCGTCTGATCAATTCCGTTGCGCCTAAGCGAGCTGTCGCCATGGGAAGCCTCCACTGAAGTCGCCGGTCAAAGCAATCAAACCGCAAGCCCGCCGCCGGCACATTGATCAAAATCAATAACAGCGGATCAAGGGCCAAGAGAGGTAAAGCGGCGCGCGCGCAAACAAAAACGCCCGCCATGCGGCGGGCGTTTTCGTCATTCTTGCGTGATGCCTCAGCCCTGCGGCTGCGGCGCGACTTCGCCGGTCGGCGCGTCAGGCCGCGGGCGCGGCTTGCCGGCCGGCGGCACGGCGGAACCGCGCGGCGTGGTCGGCTCGATCACCGACTCGCGCACCGGGCGGTTGCCCTTGATCAATTCCTTGATCTCGTCGCCGGTCAGCGTCTCGAACTCGAGCAGGCCCTTGGCCAGCGTTTCCAGATCGGCGCGCTTGTCGGTGAGGATCTGCTTGGCTTCATCGAGGCCGGTCTCGACCAGCTTGCGCACTTCGGAATCGATCTTGCGATTGGTTTCCTCGGAGACGCTTTGCTGGCGCGACACCTGATAGCCGAGGAACACCTCGTCGCCATTGTCGCCGTAAGCCACCGGGCCGAGCGCATCGGACAGACCCCAGCGCGTCACCATCAGGCGGGCGAGCTTGGTGCCCTGCTCGATGTCGGACGCCGCGCCCGAGGTCACCTTCTCGCGGCCGAACACCAGTTCTTCGGCGACGCGGCCGGCCATGATGATGGCGAGGCGCGAGGTCATCTGCTCGAGCGACATCGACAGCTTGTCGCGCTCGGGCAACTGCATGACCATGCCCAGCGCGCGGCCGCGCGGAATGATGGTGGCCTTGTGCACCGGATCGGTGGCCTTGACGTTGAGCGCGACCAGCGCGTGGCCGCCTTCGTGATAGGCGGTGAGGAGTTTCTCCTCGTCCGTCATCACCAGCGACTTGCGCTCGGCGCCCATCATCACCTTGTCCTTGGCGTCCTCGAACTCGGCCTGCGTGACCATGCGCTTGTTGCGGCGCGCGGCCATCAAGGCGGCTTCGTTGACCAGATTGGCGAGGTCGGCGCCGGAGAAGCCGGGCGTTCCGCGCGCGGTGGTCTTCAGGTTCACGTCCGGCGCCAGCGGCACCTTCTTGACGTGCACTTTGAGAATGTTTTCGCGGCCGACCACATCCGGGATTCGGCACCACCACCTGACGGTCGAAACGGCCCGGGCGCAGCAGCGCCGGATCGAGCACGTCGGGCCGGTTGGTGGCGGCGATCAGGATGATGCCTTCGTTGGCTTCGAAGCCGTCCATCTCGACCAGCAACTGGTTGAGCGTCTGCTCGCGCTCATCGTTGCCGCCGCCGAGGCCGGCGCCGCGATGACGGCCGACCGCGTCGATTTCGTCGATGAAGATGATGCAGGGCGCATTCTTCTTGGCCTGCTCGAACATGTCGCGCACGCGCGAGGCGCCGACGCCGACGAACATTTCGACGAAGTCGGAACCCGAGATCGTGAAGAACGGCACATTGGCTTCGCCGGCGACCGCACGCGCGATCAGCGTCTTGCCGGTGCCCGGAGGGCCGACCAGCAGCACGCCGCGCGGAATACGTCCGCCGAGCCGTTGGAATTTTCCCGGATCGCGCAGGAATTCGACGATCTCCTGCAGATCCTGTTTGGCCTCGTCGACGCCGGCGACGTCTTCGAAGGTGATGCGGCCATGCGTTTCGGCCAGCAGCTTGGCGCGCGACTTGCCAAATCCCATCGCCTTGCCGGCGCCGCCTTGCATCTGCCGCGACAGGAATATCCACACGCCGATCAGCGCGATGAACGGCAGCCACGACACCAAGCAGCGACACGAACCACGGCACATTGTCCGTCAGCGGCCGCGCGGTGATCGAGACGCCCTTGGCGTAGAGTTTCTGCACCAGACCGGGATCGTTCGGCGCATAGGTCTGGAAGCTGGTGCCGTTGGCGAAGGTGCCGTGAATTTCCGGACCCTGGATCACCACGTCGCGGACGCGGCCCTGGTCGACTTCACTGAGCAACTGCGAGAATGAGATGTCCTGCGCGGTGGTGCGCGTTCCCGGATTTTGGAACAGCGTGAACAGGGCCAGCAGCAGGAGGACAATAATCACCCAGAGGGCGAAATTGCGCAGATTGGCGTTCATCAGGCGTCCTTACCCGCCGCGCGCAACGCCGCGGCCATGTGTTTTGCTTTTATGCCAGCTTCGTAGCCAAGCTGCGTAACCAAGCTTCGTGACGGCTTCGCATTATCCTTGTCGCAATGTAGGCACGGCCGGGCCGCATGGAAAGGCCCCGAATCTGCATATTCTAGCGCGGTTTGGCGGCGTTGGCATGGGCCTTGGAGCGGCCTCGTCGGCGCGTGGTTAAGGTTGTTGTACGCCGCGGCGGGGCTCGTTCCACGACGATTTTGTTGGCCGCCAGCGTTACCATGGCACCGGCCAGACTGCGCCGAAACCGGTTATCGCCTGCCTTTTGGGCAGCATCGAGCGCGGCTTTGAGCGCCTCCAGCTTGCCCAGTTCGACCGGGCCTTCGTCGCCCAGCCTGGCCAAAGCGCGGCCGAGCAGCCGCAGCCCGATTTCGGCGGGCAATCGGGAATAACCCACGGCGTCGAAAGTGCCCGGCCTGCCTAAATCGGCCGTCAGCTCAGTCTGTGCCCGGTCGACCGCGGCCGCGAGCGCGATATCGGCCCGTTTCAGCCTAAGCGCCAGCAGCGCAAGCCTGCGGGCATCGAGGCCCTCCTGCGCCAGCAGCGGCATCAAGCCGCGCAGCCGCGCGCGGGTGAAACGCGGGTCGCGGTTGGTCGGATCGTCGGCGAAGGGGATTTTCTCAGCCTTGAGCGTGGCGATCAGCCGGGCTTTGGGAATGTCGAGCAGCGGGCGCACCAGCTTGATCTCGCCCTCGCCGTTTTCAGGCACCGTTGTCACGCGGGCCATGCCCGCCAGCCCGGTGACGCCGCTGCCGCGCAACAAACGGATCAGCACGGTCTCGGCCTGGTCGTCGAGCGTATGCGCGGTCAGGATATGCGCGGCGCCGGCTTTGCGCGCAGCCTGGGCGAGCAGCCGGTAGCGCGCCTGACGCGCGGCCTGCGGCAGTCCGGTTTTCGGCTTGCTGCCGGTCCATCGCACGGTGCGATGCGCGACCCCAAGCTTGCGCGCAAGCTTGGCCACCGCCGCCGCCTCGGCTTTCGATTCCTTGCGCAAGCCGTGATCGACCGTCACCGCGCTCAGCGTCGGACCGCGCTTAAGCGATTGGCGCCAGCGCGCCGCCAGCACCATCAGCGCGACGGAATCCGGACCGCCGGACACCGCCAGCACCAGCGCCGGTAAATCTACGAGATCGGAAAAAACTGACTTCGCTTCGGCAACCGAAACCGGTGAGATTTTTTCAGCAATGCTCACGCTTGAGTTCCTGCGTGACGCCGCGCTTCACGCTCGCCGAGGCGCGAGGAAACTTGCGTCCGACTTCGGCCAGCGTCGCACAGGCCGCTTCCTTCTGATGCATCGCGGCCAGCGACTGACCGAGACGCAGCAATGAATCGGGCGCCTTGCCGGCCTTTTCGTATTTGGTCGACACCGCCAGGAACGATTCCGCCGCATCGCGATAACGCTGACGCTGGTACAGGCTTTCGCCCAGCCAATATTGCGCGTCCGGCACCAGGTGTTCGCTCGGATATTTGCGCAGGAAATCGCGGAACGCCTGTTCGGCGAGCGCATAGTCCTTATGCAGCACATAGCCATAGGCCAGGTCGTATTCGTCCTGCGGCGAGGCCGATGGCGGCAGCGTGGCAAGCTGGGTGCCGCTCGCATTGGTGTTGCGCGGCGGCGGCAATTGAGCGGATGGCTGCGAAGCCTGGACCGGCCCGGCGCTGGCCATCGGACCGGAGGCCGCCGCGGCATTGCCCGACAGCGTCGACAGATCGAGCGGCGCGCCGGCGTCGCGGCCACCCGGCGCACCGACGGGCGGCGCATTCTCCGCGGCAGGCTCGGGCGCGGCGATCGCCGTTTGATTGCCGAGCGCGCGCGGCGCGCCCGGTGCGTTCGGTTGCTGCGACGGATCGAAGACATCGCCGCGGCGCCCGGGATTGGCCGGCGGCGCCGTGTTCATCGGAGCGCCCGGCTGGGGCGCGCGCGGCGGCGTGGCCGCGCCGCCGTCCTGCAGACGCTTGAGCTGAAGCTCGAGCTGCTGATTGCGATACTGCAGCTGCTCGATGGTGCCGGTGAGCTGGCGCAAGGCGCTTTCAATGCGATCGAGCCGCACCGAAGCGTCGGCCGGGTCGGCTTGCGCCATATCGCGCGACGGCGCTTGCCCCGGCTGCGACGATTGTTCGCCGCGGCTGAACAGATTGTCGAGGAAGCCGCTGGACGGCCGCTCTTGCGCCCTGTCTTGCGCCAGCGCGGCGCCCGCCAATAGCGGCATGGCAAACGCAGCCAGCGCGGCGATACGGATCAGGTGTTGTGAGCGGGTCATAGTCCTACGCAATTTCCAGCCGTTAAATCCGGCTCAGGGGGTAGCATAAGACGGGCTGCGTCGAAATTGTGACTGGCGGCGACGCGAATTCGGCCGAACTCCGTCTCTCCTTGAGGGCGAGCGTTGGGGTCGAGGGGGCAAGCGGCCTATCGATAGGCCTTAGCCCTCACCCGACGCGCTTTGCGCGCGACCTCGGCCGCAACGTCGAGAGGTGAAGAACGCCCTCACGAACTCGCGTTGAGCACCGTGACCGCGCGGCGGTTCTGCGACCAGCAGGAGATGTCGTTGCACACCGCCACCGGCCGTTCCTTGCCGTAGGAGATCGTGCGCATGCGGTTGGGCTGGATGCCGCGCGAGGCCAGATAGTCGCGCACGGTCTGCGCCCTGCGGGCGCCGAGCGCGATGTTGTATTCGCGCGTGCCGCGCTCGTCGGCGTGGCCTTCGACGGTGAACTGGCCGTACTGCGAATAGGTCGTCAGCCACTGCGCCTGCTTGTCGAGCGTGGCGCGCGACTGCGGCGTCAGTTCGGACGAATCGGTTTCGAAAAACACGCGGTCGCCGACATTGACCACGAAGTCCTGCTGGCTGCCCGGCGTCGCTTGGCCCGCGGCATTGGCTTGCGGGTCTTCCGGCTTGTTGGCGCATGCCGATATCGCCAGTGCCGCGGCCAGAACGGCCGCGAGCCGGGCGCCGCGTAGGAACAGTCTGGTATTGATCATCCCGGTGCCTCCATCCTCACGCACTGACTTAAAAAATAGGTGGCGCACGACCATGCATGCGCTTGCGTCCGCATTTGATAACAGGACGTTCGTTAAGCGAACCTTCCATCAACCTTGATGGAACCTTGCGCAGGCCCAATAAGACTGTCGGGACCTCGTAAACCACTTGTGATGGTTAAGAGCCGGTGAATGAGGCAGGCGGTGAGACCGGCTTGCTCCATTGCCGCCGAATTACGACAAAAGCGGCGACCAGGCCGGATCGGACGCCAGGCTCGGGGTCGGAACTTTCAATTCGTTGCGGCCGGTGATGTCGATCGTAAAGAGCGACGGGCCGTTGCCGGGGTCGCGGAAGAACATCAGCACCCGCCCGTTCGGGGCGAAGGTCGGTCCCTCGTTGTGGAAGCCGGCGGTGAGGATGCGTTCGCCAGAGCCGTCCGGCTTGAGGATGCCGATGGAGAATTGTCCGCCTGCCTGGCCGGTGAAGGCGATGTAGTCGCCGCGCGGCGACCAGACCGGCGTCGAATGATGACCCTCGCCGAAGCTGATGCGTTGCGCCGGACCGCCGCCGGCCGGCATGATGTAGATCTGCTGGCTGCCGCCGCGGTCGCTCTCGAAGCAAATCTTGGTTCCGTCCGGCGAATAGCACGGCCCGGTATCGATCGCCGGCGTGTCGGTGAGCCGCGTCGTCTGCTTCGAGCGCAGATCCATCACGAACAGATTGGCGTTGCTGCCCTGTTGCAGGCTCAGGATCACGCGCTGGCCGTCCGGCGAGAAGCGCGGCGCAAAGGTCATGCCGGGAAAATTGCCGACGATCTCGCGCTGTCCGGTTTCGATATTGAGCAGGTAAACCCGCGGGTCGCCCTGCCCGTACGACATATAGGTGATTTCCTGCGTCGACGGATTGAAACGCGGCGTCAGCACCAGGTCGTCGCCGCGGGTGAGGTAGCGCACGCCGGCGCCGTCCTGATCCATGATGGCGAGGCGCTTGATGCGGCGCTCCTTCGGGCCGGTTTCGTCGATGAACACGATGCGGCTGTCGAAATAGCCCTTCTCGCCGGTGAGCCGCTCATAGATCGCGTCCGAAATGATGTGCGCGATGCGCCGCCAGTTGTCGGGCGTGGTGAAGTACTGCTTGCCGTCGAGTTGCGAGCCGGCGAACACGTCCCACAGGCGGAATTCCGCCTTCAGCCGGCCGTCGGCCTGTTTGGTGATGCGCCCGGTCACCAGCGCCTGCGCGTTGATCACGCGCCAGTCGGGAAAGCGCGGCACCGCATCGCTGTTGACGATCTTTTCGGTGAAGGCCTGCGGATTGATCGGCGCGAACAGACCGCTGCGCTGCGAGATTATTGGTGATCACCATGGTGACATTGTGCGCGATGTCGGTTTCGGCCGGCGCGCCGGCGACGAAGTCGGGCAGCGCGATCGGCATGGCCTGCACATTGCCTTGCGTGATGTCGACGCGGACCGCCGAGGCTGCGACGCGCGGCAGCAGCCCGGTCATCAGACCCGCGGCGCCGGCCTGCATGAGCAGGCGGCGGCGGTTCAATTGCGAACGGCCGGCGTTTGAAGCGATCAAGGTATGGGCCATTGGGTTTGTTCTATTTCTCGTTTTTGAAACTATCGCTAATGGAACATGTCGCTCGGCTTGAACGCGACTTCCATATCTTTCCAATTGTCGAAGGTCTGTTTGCGCAGCATCGTATAAGGCTGGCATTGCAGAATGGCGCGCCGGGCGCTTTCGGCAAATACCGGACCGGACGTATTGGGGCTGCCGCTGACGACATCGGGACCGCGTTTGACGCTGCCGTCCTGATTGAACTGCACCCGGAACACCACGACTAATTCCTGAGCGCTGTCCATGCCGACCGGCGGCGACCAGCAGTCGGTAATGCGGCGGCGGAACGCGTCGATCTCGCTCTGCGACAATCGGGCCGCCATGCCGTTCGCAAGGCCGAGCGTGGCTTTGTCGTTGATTTCGGCGCCGGTGGCGGCGTTGCGCTGCGGGGCGCGCTTGTCGAGCAGCGCGGCGATCTTGTCAGGGTCGAATTTCGGCTGTTTGTGTTCCGGCTTTTTCGGCGGCAGCGGCTGCGGCTGGGCCTTGGCTTCCTGCTTCTGGTCGTCCGGCTTCTTCATCTTCTCGAGCTTCTCAGCGATCGGGTCGGGTTTGGCCGCCGGCGGCGGCTCCGGGGTCTTTTCCGCGGTCGCCTTGACTTCCTTTTTTTCGACGACCTTGGCCTGCGGCGTTTCCACCGGCTTGGGCGCTTCGATCTTCTCGACCAGAGGCTTGGGCTTTTCGGCCTTGGGCGCATCCTTGGCGCCCTTGGTCATTTCGGAAAACGCCTTGTCGCTGATCAGATCGACCGGCAGCGATTCAGCCGGGGTCACTTCGAAGGTCTTGCCGCCGAACGACACCAGCGCCCACAGCAGCACCGCCGCGTGCAGACCGGTCGAGATCACCGATGCCGTTTTAATTTCCATTACTGCGCTTTCGAGCCCTGCTCGAATTCGGTGACCAAAGCGACCCGATGGAAGCCGGCCGCCGACAGCCGTCCCATCACCCGCATCATCGTTCCGTAGTCGACTTTCTTATCGCCCCGCACATAGACGCGGGCCTCGGTGCCGCCGCGGGCTTGCGCCACCGCTTGCAGCTTGGGGATCAGATCGTCGACTTTGATTTCGGCGTTTTGCAGGTAGATCTCGCCCTTGTCGTTGACCGACAAAGTCAGCGGCTCCTTGTCCTGATCGAGGCTCTTGGCCTGGCTCTGCGGCAGGTCGATCGGCACGCCGACGGTCAAGAGCGGCGCCGACACCATGAAAATGATCAGCAGGACGAGCATCACGTCCACCATCGGGGTGACGTTGATTTCGCTCATCACCTTGCGGCGATTGTGCTTTCTGCGTCCGATAACCGGCGTGCCGGCATTGGCTGCCATCGCGCGCTTACTCCCGTTCGTCGATCTGCCGTGACAGAATGGCGGCGAATTCGTCGGCGAAGCCCTCAAGACGCTGGGCCTGTTTATTCACCTCGCCCGCGAACTTGTTATAGAAAATGGTCGCCGGTATGGCGGCGACAAGGCCGATTGCGGTCGCAAACAGCGCTTCCGCGATGCCCGGCGCCACCACCGCCAGCGACGTGTTCTTCGACGCCGCGATCGACTGGAAGCTGGTCATGATGCCCCAGACCGTGCCGAACAGGCCGATGAAGGGCCCGGCCGAGCCGACCGTCGCCAGCACCAGAAGCCTGCGTTCGAGCCGCTCGATCTCGCGGGCAATGGTGACCTGCATCACCTTGTCGATCCGCATCTGCAATCCGGCGAAGGATTTCGACGTGCCTTCGAAGCTGCGCTTCCATTCGCGCATCGCGGCCACGAACAGCGCCGCCATCGAATGGTTCGGCTTGGCCGACAGCGTTCGGTACAATTCATCCAGCGACTGACCGGACCAGAACGCCTGCTCGAAGCGGTCCATGCCGCGCCGCGTGCGGTTATAGAGCACCGTCTTGTCGATCGCGATCGCCCAGACCCAGACCGAGCAGACCAGCAGTCCGACCATGACCGCTTTGACGATCCAATGGGCGTGCCAGAACAGCGTGAACAGCGAGAGGTCAGAGGAGGTGAGCGGGAGCACCGACTGTGCCACATCGGCAGGATTCATTGGCACGTCCTTTTCCGCCTGATCCGGGTTAAGTCGGCCGAACCGGCGCAGCGTAAAATGATTGTCAAAAACGGGCGCGTCCGGCGACCCCGTTTACGCCCGCAAACAAAAACGAAAGCCTCGTGAAAACCCGTCAGGTCCCGTCACCGGCAGACCTAACGAAATCCCCGCGAAACTTGGCCAAACTAGGGCGCTAGCGTTCGATTTGCCCCGGGTTTGCCAGCTAAACAGCGCTGATTATGGTTAAGGATTGGTTACGAGCGTGTGGCGGCCGCGCGAACCGAGGCAACCAAAAAGCTACGGCCGCCCGCCTCGGGGAAGGCGAACGGCCGCAGCAGGGCAGTTTCTGAAGTTTTTAGTTTTGCGCCGGGGGCGATTGCGGCTCCGGCCGGCTGCGACGCTCATTCATGAAAGCGTCGAACTCGGTCTTGTCCTTGGCGAAGCGCAGCCGCTCGAGGAATTCGCGGAACTCGCGCTGCTCGTCTTCCAGACGCTTCAACGTCTCGCTGCGATACTCGTCGAAAGCGTGGTTGCCGCTCGATGGTGCGTTCGACCACGGGCTCGACGGACCCGCGCCGCCCATTCGGCTGCGCATCCAGTCCATCTTGGCCTGCATGCGCTCCATCTTGTTCTGCCAGCGGCTTTGGCCGCCGTGATATCCGCATCCCATTCTTCCGCTCCCAATTGTAAAGGCGAGGACCGCAAGGCCGATCGGCCACCACGCCATGAATCCAAGGATCATCAGCGCGATCCAGGCGGGGCGCCCGAAACCGTCCAACTTGGCGGTGACCGGGTCCATTGCAGGAATTGCCATTGTCGACCTCGTGTGAATGTAAATAACATTTACATTAGTAGGGACAGGACGGAGCGATGTCAAGACCCTTCACATAGGCAGCGTGGATAGGTTTGCGAGGCCCGGCCGGCCACGACTTGAGGCGCTATGCCGCTCGCTCCCTCCACTGGCCGGCGACCTGGCGGATGGCGACATTGAGCCGGTTCCAGACGTTGATCAGACCGATCGTCAGCAGACAGCGCGGCCATCGCTTTCTCGTCAAAATGCTTGGCGGCCTCGTTGAAGATTGCGTCCGGCACCGGATCGGCGCGGTCGCTCAGCCGCGTCACCGCCTCGGTCAACGCCAGCGCGGCGCGTTCGGCGTCGGTGAAATATGGCGTGTCGCGCCACGCCGCGACGGCGAAGATGCGGTCGTCGGATTCGCCGGCCTGCTTGAGTTCGCGGGCGTGCATGTCGACGCAAACGCTGCAGCCGTTGATCTGGCTGGCGCGGAGGTGGACCATCTTGATGACGGCACGACGGCACGCCCTTGTTCTCGGTCGCCTTGTTCAGCGCATACAGCGCCTGCAGGGCGTCGGGCAGGATCAATACCGGGTTCTTCATTCGGGCTTGCATCGGCAGGTCTCCTTCGAAGTGTGGACCGATCATCTGACGGATTGCCGATGACCGGGCCGATTTCTTGTCACACCGGCCGGGTTTCGTTCGTCATGGCATGACGGACCGCGACGAAGGAATGTGACCGATGGATCGACAAAATTTCTGGCCGAACGTTTCGAAGCCAACCGCGCGCATCTGCGCGCGGTCGCCTACCGCATGCTCGGTTCGCCGACCGAGGCCGACGACGCCGTGCAGGAAGCCTGGCTGCGGCTCGCCCGCAGCGACACCAGCGAGGTCGACAACCTCGGCGGCTGGCTGACCACGGTGGTCGCGCGCGTGTCGCCTCGACATGCTGCGCGTCGCGCAAGTCCCGGCGCGAGGAAGCCATCGACGCGCAGTACGCCAGAGCCGGTCGCGGCCGACGAGACCCGACGCACGACATGCTGATGGCGGAGCTCGGTCGGCCTCGCGCTGCTGGTCGTTCTCGACACGCTGGCGCCGGCCGAACGGGTCGCATTCGTGCTGCACGACATGTTCGACCTGCCGTTCGACGACATCGCGCCGATCGTCGGGCGCTCGCCGACGGCGGCGCGGCAGCTGGCCAGCCGCGCGCGCCGCCGCGTGCAGGGCAACGACGAGGTGCCGCGCGCCGATTTCGAACGGCAGCGCCAGGTCGTCGAAGCCTTCCTCGCCGCGTCGCGCGCCGGCGATTTCGAGGCGCTGCTGACGATGCTCGATCCCGACGTGGTGTTCCGCGCCGATGCGACCGCAATCCAGATGGGCGATGTCGGGCGAGTTGCGCGGCGCCGCCGCCGTGGCGCAAGTGTTCAAGGGCCGCGCTCAGGCGGCAAAGCCGGCGCTGGTCGACGGCGCACTGGCGGTGTCGGTGGCCTTCGGCGGGCAGCTTCGCATCGTACTCGGCTTGACCTTCGCCAACGGCAAGATCGCGGCGATCGAAGCCATCGCCGACCGCGCGCGCATCGCCGAGTTTGACGTGGAAGTCCTTGCCGACTGAGGCGCGTCAGGCGCGTTGCGCGCCGTCGAGCCCGAGCCCGCGGAAATAGATCAGCACCGCCGCCTCCAGCAGTTCCTCCGGCGGCATCGGCAGCGCGCGCCGCGCGGCGTCGCCGCGGGCAAACAGCGAGGCGATACCGTGCGTCATCGACCAGATGTGCAGCGCCACCATCAGCGCCGGCGGACGGCCTTTGGCCGGCATCAGCGCCACCAGTCTTTCGGCGGCCGCGCGCAGCACCGCGAAAGCGTTCTCGCTGGCCTCGCGCAATTGCGGATCGGTATCGAGCGGCACGCCGGCCTCGAACATCGCCGAATAATAGGCGGGCTCGCGTTTGGCGTAATCGAGATAAGTTTTGCCGAGGCGGTCGAAAGCCGTCATCACGTCCGGCCGGCCGTCGTCCCAGGCTTTCGCCAGCCCGGCGGAAAATTGCTCGAAGCCGCGCCGCGCCACATCGGCCATCAGTTCGTCGCGGTCGCGGAAATGCCGGTAGGGCGCGGCCGGGCTGACGCCGGCCCAGCGCGCGGCGTCGGCGAAGGTGAAGCCGGCCGGACCTTTTTCGGCGATCAGCTCAAGCGCGGCCCGCACCAGCGCTTCCTTGAGGTTGCCATGGTGATAGCCGCGCGGGCCGGGACCGGGTCCGCCGGCGGGTCCGCTGTGTTTGCCCCATTTCATGCGCAGGTCTTTGCCATGTAACGGGCATTAACATGAGTCTGCGGGTACGCCTAGCGCCGCGCCTCCAGCGGCAGTTTATCAAACAGCGTCGGGCCGCCGGGCTGCGCGTTCTCGATCGACAGCAGCTTCAGCTTGGTCACCACGCCGCCGCGTCGCGGAAAATCCGCCCGTCTTGCCGCCGGCGGCCAGCACGCGATGGCACGGCATCACGATAGGGCAAGGATTTTGCCCGAGCGCGGTTCCGACCTCGCGCGCCAGCGATTTGTCGCCCAGCCGTTCGGCGATTTCGCCATAGGTCATGGTCTTTCCCGGCGGGATTTTGCGCGTGATGGCGTAGACCTTGGCGTTGAATTCCGGCGTGCCGTCATTGTCGATGACGACATTCGTGAGGTCGCGCGGCTCGCCGCGCAGCAACGCGGTCATGCCGTCGATGGCGTCGTTTACGTCCGGCGGCGGCGGCACTTCCTGGGCCAGCGGATACCGCTTGCGCACGCGCGCCCGCGTCGCGGCCTGGTCGCGTTCGGGAAGCTGCACGCCGATCAGCCCGCGCGCGTTCCACACGACGCCGCAGCAACCGATGGCCGTTTCGAATAATGCGAAATTCTGCTCCGCCATGATGCAGCGACTATAACACCGGGCCTCAGGCGGCCCCACCCGTTTCCTGATCGGCCTTCATGGCGATCCGCAATGGCTTGGGGATCGGCCGGGCCCGGCCGCCGGACACGAAGGCGACCTGGACATGCGCCTCGACCAGGAGTTCCTCGCCGCGCATCACCTTCTGATGCACAGTGATAGAGGCGCCCTTCACGATTTCCGGCGCGGTGACGATCGTCAGCACGTCGTCCATATGCGCCGGCTTGCGGAAGGCGATGTCCATGTGGCGCACGACGAAGGCAAAGCCCGGCGCTTCGGCGGCGGCCTGCTCGAACAGCGCGCGGTGATCGGCGCCGATCAGGCGCAGGTAGTTGGTGCGCCCGCGCTCCATGAAGCGCAGATAGCTGGCGTGATAGACCACGCCGGAAAAATCCGTGTCCTCGTAATAGACCCGCACCGGCTGCGTGTGCAGGCCGTCGCTGATGCTGCCGTCGATGGAATTGCCGTGAGTCATCACAGCGTCCTTGCCAGCGGCAGCACGTGATCGCGGATCAGCGCCGCCACCACGCTGATGACGCGGTCGCTCATTCCTCGTCTCCGGAAAACAACCCGAACTGGCCCGGATCGCGCGGCGGCTCGGCGAGGCCGAGATGCTTGAAGGCCTGCGGCGTCAGCAGCCGGCCGCGCGGCGTGCGCTGGATGAAGCCCTTCTGAATCAGAAACGGCTCGATGATGTCCTCGATGGCGTCGCGCGGCTCCGATAGTCCCGCCGCGATGGTGTCGACGCCGACCGGGCCGCCGCCGTAATTCTCCGCGATCATCCGCAGATAGCGCCGGTCCATGGCGTCGAGCCCGCTGCCGTCGACTTCCAGTTCGCCGAGCGCCTTGTCGGCGATCTTGCGATCGATCGCCTTGTTGCCGTCGACATGGGCGAAGTCGCGCACGCGGCGCAGCAGGCGGCCGGCGATGCGCGGCGTGCCGCGGGCGCGCCGCGCGATCTCGTTGGCGCCGTCCGGTGTCATGCCGATGCCGAGCACGCGGGCGCCGCGGTTGACGATCTGCTCGAGTTCCTCGACCGAATAGAAATTCAGCCGCACCGGAATGCCGAAACGGTCGCGCAGCGGATTGGTGAGCAAGCCCGGCGCGCGTGGTGGCGCCAACCAAAGTGAACGGCGACAGATCGATCTTCACCGAGCGCGCCGCCGGACCTTCGCCGATGATCAGGTCGAGCTGGAAGTCCTCCATCGCCGGATAGAGGATTTCCTCGACCTGCGGACTGAGCCGGTGGATCTCGTCGATGAACAAAACGTCGCGCGGCTCGAGATTGGTCAAGAGCGCGGCGAGATCGCCGGCTTTGGCAATGACAGGTCCCGAGGTGGCGCGGAAATTGACGCCGAGTTCGCGCGCCACGATCTGCGCCAGCGTGGTCTTGCCGAGGCCCGGCGGGCCGACGAACAGCACGTGGTCGAGCGCTTCCTGGCGCGCGCGCGCCGCCTCGATGAACACCGAGAGATTGGCGCGCGCCTTTTCCTGGCCGATGAATTCGCTCAGTCGCTGCGGCCGCAACGAGGCGTCGACGTCGTCGTCGCGCTTGTCGGCGGCCACCAGGCGGCGCGGGGTTGTGCTCATGTCATCCCGCGCCGGTATTTGTTCGGCAGCAATTCGCCGATGCTGGTCACGGTCGGCGTCTTGCCGCCCGGCACGATCACCCGCGCCTTGGCGTCGTAATCGTGGATCAGTTCGCGGCAGGTGCCGCACGGCGACACCACGGCGACTTCGCCCGGCTCGCCGGGTTTCGGATGGCGTACCGCGACGATGGTCTCGATGCCGTGGTCGCCCTTCTCGGTCAGCGCGCGGCCGATGGCGACGGCTTCGGCGCAGACCGCGCCGCGCCCGACATAGGCGTCGAGATTGACGCCGGTGACGACGCGGCCGTCGCGCGTGCGCATCGCCGCGCCGACCTCCTGCCAGTCGTTGCGATAGCGCTGCTTGATCGCCTTGGTCGCGGCGTCGATCAATTCCTGATCCTTGTCGCTCAGCTTGCTCATGCCATCACACTCACATCGATACGCATCACTTCGCCAGTTCCTTCAGCCCCTGCCGGATCAGGGTCGCGACGTCGGCGCCCTCGCCGGCGCTGCGCGACGCCGCCGCGATCGCGGCCGCCGCCTGCGGCTGACCATAGCCGAGATTGACCAGCGCCGAGACCGCGTCCATCACCGGCCGCGGCGCCCGCTTCTCGTCGAGCGCGCCGGCCAGATGCACGGCTTCCGGATCGATATCGGCGAAGGCCGGCACCTTGTCCTTAAGCTCGGTCACGATGCGCTCGGCGACTTTGGCGCCGACGCCGGGCGCGCGCTGCACCGTCGCCTTGTCGCGCATCGCAATCGCCGACGCCAGTTCCGAAATCTTCAGCGTGCCGAGGACCGACAGCGCCACCTTGGCGCCGACGCCCTGCACCGTCTGCAGCAGGCGGAACCATTCGCGCTCGCTGTCGCTGGCAAAGCCGAACAGCTTGATCTGGTCCTCGCGCACATAAGTCTCGATCGACAGCGTCGCCGCCTCGCCCTGCCCCGGCAGCGCGGCGAGCGTGCGCGCCGAGCAATGCACCTGATAGCCGACGCCGCCGACGTCGAGGATGACGTAATCCTCGCCGTAGCTGTCGACGATGCCTTTCAGTTTGCCGATCATCTTGCGGCCCCACCTTCAGCAACACGCTGCCGCGGTGATGCGCGTGACAGATCGCGATCGCCAGCGCGTCGGCGGCGTCCTCGGTCTGCGGATCGGCTTTCGGCAGCAGCACGCCGATCATCATTCTTATTTGCGCCTTCTCGCCGTGGCCGGCGCCGACCACGGTCTTCTTCACCTGGTTGGGCGCATATTCGGCGATCGTCAGTCCGGCGCGCGCCGGCACCAGCATGGCGATGCCGCGCGCCTGGCCGAGCTTCAAGGTCGAGGCGGCGTTGCCGTTGACGAAAGTGTGCTCGACCGCCGCCTCCTGCGGCGCGTATTTCTCGATCACCGCGATCAGCCCGTCATGGATCACGACCAGGCGCTCACCCAGGCTCGCCCGCTCGCTGGTTTCCACCGAGCCGCAGGCGACGTGGATCAGCCGGTTGCCGTCGGATTCGATCAGGCCCCAGCCGGTACGGCGGAGCCCCGGATCGATGCCGAGAATGCGAATCGCTTGCCGGGCCATGGCCCGTTGATAGCCCCAAGACTGCCTTCCGGCCAGAAGACTGCTAAAGACGCCCGCCCCGCCAGGAGCCCCAGCGCCCATGACCGCATCCGCAGATCTTCCGCTTTTCCCATGACGCGCCGCCGATCCGCGATTTGCCCATCGCCGCTCGGCATTGCCGCCGTGTCCGGCCTGGTGCGCGGCTTTTCCGGCTTCGGTTCGGCGCTGATTTACATGCCGCTGATCTCGGCGGTCTACAGCCCGCAGATCGCCGCGCCGACGCTGCTGCTGATCGACACGCTGTGCGGCCTGCCTTTCGTCGTTCGGCGTCTTCCGCACGTCAACCGGCGGCGAGGTGGCGACCCGGCGCATCGGCCGGCGCGGTGTCGCTGCCGCTCGGCATCGCTGGTGCTGTCTGTGGTCGATCCGCTGTTATCTGCGCTGGTTCATGCCGCTGCTGGTGCTGGTCGCGCTGGTCAGCGCTCGATCTCGGGCTGGCGCTATCACGGCAAGCCGACCTTGCCGCTTCGCTCGCCGTCGGCGCCATGGCCGGCTTTGGCGGCGGCGCAGCGCAGATCGCGCGCGCCGCCGCTGCTGGTGTTCTGGCTCGGCGGCAGCAACCGCGCGATCGACCGTGCGCGCCAACATCATGGTCTATTTCTCGATCCAAGGGACGCTGTCGATCGTCGCTCTAGCTGTTCAACGGCCTGCTCGACCGCGCAGGCGCTGATCGTGGCGGTGCTGCTCGGGCGTGCCGTTCGTCGTCGCGCTGACCGCCGGCGCCTGCTGATTTCCACGGCGCCAGCGACGAACTTCTCTACCGCCGCGTCGCTTACGTGATCATCGCGGCTGGCCGGACTGATCAGCCTGCCGCTGTTCGACGCGTTACGCTGACATCTTCTGCATCAGCGCGTCGGACACTTCGAAATTCGCATAGACGTTCTGCACGTCGTCATTGTCGTCGAGCGATTCGATCAGCCTGAGCATCTTCTCGCCGGCCTCGTCGTCGAGCGCGACGGTATTCTGCGGCTTCCACAGCAGCGCCGATTTGCGCGCCTCGCCGAATTTCGCCTCCAGCGCCTTGGCCACGTCGCGCAGGTTCTCCGGCGTGGTGAAAATCTGGTGGCCGTCGTCGTTCGAGGTGACGTCGTCGGCGCCGGCCTCGATCGCCGCGTCCAGCATGGCGTCGGCGCTCGCCGCCTTGGCGTCGTATTCGACCACGCCGACGTGATCGAACATGAACGACACCGAGCCGGTGGTGCCGAGATTGCCGCCGCTCTTGGTGAAGATCGAGCGCACTTCGCCGGCGGTGCGGTTGTGGTTGTCGGTCAGCGCTTCGACGATGACCGCGACGCCGCCCGGCCCGTAGCCCTCGTAACGCATGTCGTCGAAGTTCTCGGAATCGGCGCCGGTCGCCTTCTTGACGGCGCGCTCGATATTGTCCTTCGGCATGTTCTCGGCGCGGGCGGCGAGGATCGCGGCGCGCAGCCGCGGATTGAACGCCGGATCGGGCTGGCCGAGTTTGGCGGCGACCGTGATTTCGCGCGCCAGCTTGCCGAACACCTTGGAGCGGACTTTGTCCTGCTTCCCCTTGCGGTGCATGATGTTCTTGAATTGGGAATGACCGGCCATGGCTCTTGACTGCGCTTAAAGGTTGATGACGGCGGGGTTATAGGCTGGGACGCGGGGAAAATAAATACGATCGTCATTCCGGGGCGCGGCGTCAGACCGCGAACCCGGAATCCAGGGCGACAAAGAGCTGTGTGATTTAGCTCTGGATTCCGGGTTCGCCGCTGCGCGGCGCCCCGGAATGACTAAGCGGCCGCCACCGCGACGTTGCGCAGCAGGCTGTCGATCCGCTCGCCGACCTTGGCAACATTGCGGTGCACGCGCGCCTTGTAGCGCGGTGACCGCGTCGCGATCGACCATGAAGACTTCCTTGTCCGGGTAGCTGCGCCCGAAAATATCGATCAGCATGCTGCGGAACTGGCCGGACACGATGTCCGGCTTCTGCGCCGACGCCGCTTCTTCATAGGCCGCGTAGTCGGCCGAGGTCAGCGCGCACAACAGCGGCGCAAGGCGTGCCGAATAGACCTGGCGGTGGCTTTGGATGATCTTGATGATGCGGTCGAGCGGCAGTTCCACGCCGGTCTCGGGGCCGATCTGCAGCGGCTCATTTTCGGTCGGCCGGCTCAGCGGAAACTGGTCGATCAGCCAGTCGCCGAGATGCACGACGTTCTTGCGGCCGCGGCCGTACATCAGCACGTCGTCTTCCGAGCGCGCGTACCAGGTGTCGAGCCGTTCGATGACGCGCTCGATCGCCGGGCGTGGAATCAATTCGCGATATTGCGTGCCGAAGATGCCGATCGAGGCCTTGCCGCGTCCGATGATGTCGAGCACGTCGCCGCTCAGCAGCGGCTGGAACAGACTGTTGCCGGTGCCAAGCACCACCAGATCGTATTGTTCGCGCGCCTCGTTCAGCGTGCGGAAGTTCAGATGATGCACCTCCGCCTCACCGGGCAGCAGCGCGTTGATCATGTGGGTGCCGAGCCGGTCGCCGAAGGTGTCGTCTTCGCCGCACGACACCACCGCGATGCTGCACGACGTGACCGGCTTCAAGCGATCCGTCGGAGTCAACCGCATCAGCATTTCGCTGGGGCTGACCGGCGTCGTGCATTCGATACGGAAGCCGTAGCGGTCGAACAGACAGCGCCAGATCGTAGAAGCTCAGGTGATTGGCAAAGCCGGCGCGCTTGCCGCCGAGATCGGTGGCGCAGTAGCTCAGCACCACAGCCTGCTTGCTGAAGCGCAGATGCGTGAACAGATTTTCGACGTCGGCGATCTGCTCGAGCGCGCCGAGCATCACGATGATGTCGGATTGCGCCGCGGCGTTGGTCGGGAAGTCGCCGCCGGCGATGTTGCAGACGTTGCCGCCGTCGCAGGTGACGCCGTCGCGCGCCTGATAGCTGCAACCATAGGGCAGCGAGCGTTCAAGCGTTGGCGCGGCGCTGAGATCGAGCACGCGCGAGCCGGCGGGAATGAATTGGGCGGCGAGTTCCGCCCGGGGTCTGTGAGCGGGAGCCCTTGAGGCTGGCTGGCGAGATCGTAGGTCGTGGTATCGAGGGCGAGATTGACGTGGGCGTTCATGTTCCCTGTGCCTGGGTCTCAGACAGCCGTACCCAGCACAAAGCGGCGAATCACCGTGACCTTCCGGAGATCGTGGCCAGCCATGGTCAACAAATGGTTAATATTCGTTAACGCCAGAAATCCGGCGTGGTTTGCTCAAGCAAGCCGCCGAGCCGCACGGCGCCGACCTTGGTCGCCAGCCCGGTCTTGTCGTCGGTCTCCACCGCCACACCGCACAGCGTCGCCGGCCCGCCGGCGGCCTCGAATTTCGAGCCCGGCAATTTGCGCAGGAAACGGTTGAGCGGCTCTTCCTTGGTCATGCCGATGACGCTGTCGAAATCGCCGGTCATGCCGGCATCGGTCATGAAGGCGGTGCCGCCCGCCATGATGCGGTGATCGGACGTCGGCACATGAGTATGCGTGCCGACGACCAGACTGGCGCGGCCGTCGCAGAAATAGCCCATGGCCTGCTTCTCGCTCGAGGCCTCGCAATGCATGTCGACGACGACGGCGTCGGCGTCCTTGCCGAGCGCACAGGCGGAAATCTCGCGGTCGACCGCGGCGAACGGATCGTCCATCGCGTCCATGAAGATGCGGCCCATGGCGTTGACGACCAGCGCGTGCTTGCCGTTCTTGGTCTCGACCAAAGCCGCGCCGCGCCCCGGCGTGCCTTTCGGATAATTGACCGGGCGGATCAGCCGCGGCGCGCGCTCGATGAACACCAGCGCCTCGCGCTGATCCCAGGCATGATTGCCGAGCGTGATGGCGTCGGCGCCGGCGTCGATCAATTCGTTGTAGATGTTCTCGGTGATGCCGAAGCCGCCGGCGGCGTTCTCGCCGTTGATGACGACCAGATCGAGCTTCCAGTCGGCGATCAGGCCCGGCAGGCGTTCGTTGACGATGGCGCGCCCGGAGCGGCCGACAATGTCGCCGATAAACAGAATACGCATCCGCGTTTACACCTTCGGAAATCGATGATCTCGCGTTCCGTTAGCACGAGATCGAGCCGTTCGTCGCGCTCGGTGGCGGGAACCTGCGGAATTTCCTGCGCGGCGAAGGCGATGCCGATGGCGACGACCTGCTTCTTGGCCGCGCAGCGCATGGATCGTCATGTCGTAATAGCCGGCGCCGTAGCCGATGCGGTGGCCGGCGCGGTCGAAGCAGGCCAGCGGCACGATGAGAATGTCGGGCGCGACTTCCGGCGCATCCGGCATCGGCTCGCGGATGCCCCATTGCCCGGCCTTGAAGGCGTCGCCGAATTGCCAGGCCCGCATGATCAGCGGCTTGCCGCGCCCGTCGATGCAGGGCAGCGCCAGTTGCGCGCCCGCGCTCGGCGAGCTTGCGCAGCAGCGGCATCGGATTGATCTCGGTCTTCATCGGCGAGAAGCCGGAGACGATGGTGCCGGGCTTGACCGCAACCGGAAACGCGCGCGCGGCGATCGCCTCCGCCGCGGCCTGGCGCTCGGCCGCCGGCAGCGCATCGCGCAGCGCCAGCGCTGCGGCGCGGAGGGCTGATTTTTGCTCGGAGATGGCGGACGGCTCGGACATGGATCAAGTGTAGCCGTCAAAGAAGTGAAAGTGCGGAGCCGCAATGGCCGTCAGAGCGTGATCCCGGGAACCTACTGTTGTAGGTGGGCGCCATATGACCAAGCCCACGAGCCTGGCCAGGGACAGCTCCCGATGGGATCGTAAGGCCCCGGGGAATGTGTCTCCGACGCACCTCGCAGCCCCGCGACTCGAATGTAGTGCTTATGGGGGGCTGGCGCCAGCGCCGCCGGACCGCCGTTTATGGCGCCTTAATCGCGTAAACCGGTCCCGGTTGCGACCACCATCATGCTCGCGGTGATCAAGGCGACCTGTTTCGAGGCACCGCCGGTTTCGGCGAAAACCTCGCCGAGCGTCACCACCAGGCTTTTGCCGTTGCGGACCACGCGGCCGATCGCGCGCAGCCGGTCGCCTTTTGCCGGCGACAGCAGGTGGATCTTGAACTCGGTCGTCAGCACCGCGGCGTCGCGCGGCATCATGGTGAGCCCGGCATAGCCGCAGGCGCTGTCGGCGATGGTCGCCACCGCGCCGGCGTGGATGAAACCATGCTGTTGCAGGATCTTGTCCGAAAACGGCAGCACGATTTCGACTTCGCCGAGCCGCACCGCGGAGATTTCGGCGCCGATCGTCGCCATGATGGACTGCTTGGCGAAACTATCGCGGACGCGCGCTTCGAAGTCGTTGTTGTCCGCCACGTGCTGCCTTCAGCCAATCGCCACGCCGTTGCCGAGGCTCTGGTTGAGCTTCTTGGTGATGCCTTCCAGCCGCTCGGCCGCCGAATTGAAGGCGCCGACCACCGCGTCGGACGCGGCCCTGGCGCGGTCGGACGACACCACGCGGGCGTCCTGCAGCGCGACCAGTTCCTCTTCCATGCGGCGCATCTTGTGGGCGGCTTCCGCCAGCTCGTCCGACACCATCAAGGCCGCCATCACGGTGAGCCGGGTGTCGCCGATCTCGCCGAACTTCTTGCGCAACTCGGTGATGCGGTCGTCGATATCGTGCGGCCAGCGCCTGCAGATGCTCTTCCTGCCCGTCTTCGCAGGCGAGGCGGAACTGGCGGCCGGCAATGGTGGCGTTGACCGTGGCCATGGTGGGCTTCCCTGACGCTACTCGTTGGCGTCCAGCACCGACTGGATCGAGGCGATCGCCGTGTCGAGCCGCTCGGCGATCTCGCGGTTGGTGGCTTCCAGCTTGCGCGAGCGCGCGGTCTCGCCGTCGAGCGTATCGGCCAGCCGGGTGCGGTCGAGACCCAGCGCCTGCACCTGGGCGGCCAGGGCGTCCTCGCTGCGGTCGGCCTCGCGCCGCCGCTCGACGGCGGCATCGAGCGCGTCGAGCGCCAACGCCAAACGTTTGACCGCGGTATCGATCGCGCTTTGCTCTGTCATCGCCGGATTGCCATCGCCATCATCCGCACCTAAAAACTCTTGCGGCGGCAAATGTTTAGGCCGAGAACCTTACGTGGCGCGCGATCCATCGTCAACGTTTCGGGCGCCGATTTACCCCGTTGTTTTCGGTCCCCTGTGCATGACCGCCCGGCGGGCCCGCGGTCACTTTGACTCGGAAGCCTCACATGCTATCCAGCCCACGCAAAAGGCCTTTTCCATGAATGTAAAAGCGTCCTCGACGGCAGCCGCGATGCCCGCAGCGGGTCACGCGCCAGCGGCGCCCGCGGTTTCCCATGCGAGCATGGCCAATGCCATCCGCGCGCTGGCGATGGACGCGGTCGAACAGGCCAAATCCGGCCATCCCGGCCTGCCGATGGGCGCCGCCGATGTCGCGACCGTGCTGTTCACCCAGTTCCTGAAATTCGATCCGGCCGATCCGACCTGGCCCGACCGCGACCGCTTCGTGCTGTCGGCCGGCCACGGCTCGATGCTGATCTATGCGCTGCTCTATCTCACCGGCTATCCGGCGATGACGATCGAGCAGATCAAGCGCTTCCGCCAGCTCGGCTCGATCACCGCCGGCCATCCGGAACACGGCCACACGCCGGGCATCGAGACCACCACCGGCCCGCTCGGCCAGGGCATCGCCAACGCGGTCGGCATGGCGATCGCCGAGCGGCACATGGCCGCCGTGTTCGGCGCCGAGGTCGTCGATCACAAGACCTACGTGCTGTGCTCCGACGGCGACCTGATGGAAGGCATCAGCCAGGAAGCCATCGCGCTCGCCGGCCATCTGAAGCTGTCGAAGCTGATCGTGCTGTTCGACGACAACGGCATCTCGATCGACGGCGCGCTGTCGCTGTCGGACTCCGTCGACCAGGTCAAGCGCTTCGAGTCCGCCGGCTGGACCGCCTCGCGCGTCGACGGCCACGATCCGCAAGCGATCGCCGCCGCGCTTGAGAAGGCGCAAACGTCCGACAAGCCGACGATGATCGCCTGCAAGACCACCATCGGCTTCGGCGCGCCGACCAAGGCCGGCAAGGCCTCGTCGCACGGCTCGCCGCTCGGCGCCGACGAGATCAAGGGCGCGCGCGAGAAGCTCGGCTGGACCGCCGCGCCGTTCGAAATTCCCGCCGACATTCTCGCCGGCTGGCGCGCCGCCGGCGCAGCGCGTCGAAGGCCGCGCACGCCGCCTGGGACAAGCGCATGGCCGCGCTCGATGCAACGCAGCCGCGCCGAATTCACCCGCCGCATGCAGGGCGATCTGCCGAAGCAGGCGCTCGCCGACGCGGTGCGCGCGGTCAAGCAGCAGCTCACCGACACGCCGAAGGAAATCGCCACCCGCACGGCTTGCGAATTCGCGCTCGAGAGCCTGATCCCGGCGCTGCCGGAAATGATCGGCGGCTCGGCCGATCTCACCGGCTCCAACAACACCCGCACCAAGTCGATGAAGCCGTTGTCGGCCGCCGACTTCTCCGGCCGCTACATCCATTACGGCATCCGCGAGCACGGCATGGCCGCCGCCATGAACGGCATGGCGCTGCATGGCGGCATCATCCCCTATTCCGGCACGTTCCTGGTGTTCTCGGATTATTGCCGGCCGGCCATTCGCCTCGCCGCGCTGATGGGCGAGCGCGTCATCCACGTGATGACGCACGACTCCATCGGGCTCGGCGAAGACGGGCCGACGCATCAGCCGGTCGAGCATCTCGCCGCCTTGCGCGCGATCCCCAACCTGCTGGTGTTCCGCCCGTGCGACGCGGTCGAGACCGTCGAGTGCTGGCAGCTTGCGCTCGAGGCCAAGGATCGCCCGAGCGTCCTGGCGCTGACCCGCCAGAACCTGCCGCAGCTCGTCGAAGGATTTCCTCGACACCAACCGCTGCGCCGCCGGCGCCTACGAGATCGCCGCGGCCGACGGCAAGGCGCAAGTCTCGATCTTCGCCACCGGCTCGGAAGTTTCGATCGCGGTCGACGCCCAGAAGCTGCTCGCCGCCAAGGGCGTCGCCGCCCGCGTCGTCTCGATCCCCTGCTTCGAACTGCTGCTGGAAGCGCCAGAGGCCGCGCGCCGCGCCATCATCGGCGATGCGCCGGTCAAGATCGGCGTCGAAGCCGCCGTGCGCATGGGCTGGGACGCCATCATCGGTTCCGACGGCATCTTCGTCGGCATGAACTCGTTCGGCGCCAGCGCGCCGTACAAGGAACTCTACAAGCATTTCGGCATTACCGCCGAGGCGGTCGCCGCAGCGGCGTTAGCGCAAGCTTGGAAAAAGTTGATTTGGGTCAATACGCGTCGGGGTCCAATGCGGCCATGACATGCGCGAACATGACATGACTGAACGAGCCGGGAGCGACTTAAAATGACAGTCCGCGTTGCCATCAACGGGTTCGGCCGCATCGGCCGCAATGTCCTGCGCGCCATCGCCGAGTCGGGCCGCACCGACATCGAAGTGGTCGGCATCAACGATCTCGGCCCGGTCGAGACCAACGCCCATCTGCTGCGCTTCGATTCAGGTGCATGGCCGCTTCCCCGGCACCGTCACCGTCAAGGGCGACACCATCAGCGATCGGCAACGGCGCCATCAAGGTCACCGCCATCAAGGACCCGGCGACGCTGCCGTGGAAGGATCTCGGCGTCGACATCGCGCTGGAATGCACCGGCATCTTCACCGTCGAAGGACAAGGCCTCGACGCATCTGACCGCCGGCGCCAAGCGCGTGCTGGTCTCGGCGCCGGCCGACGGCGCCGACCTCACCGTGGTCTACGGCGTCAACCACGACAAGCTGACCAAGGACCACAAGGTCGTCTCCAACGCCTCGTGCACCACCAACTGCCTCGCGCCGGTCGCCAAGGTGCTCAACGACGCCGTCGGCATCGAACACGGGCTTCATGACCACGATCCACGCCTATACCGGCGACCAGCCGACGCTCGACACCATGCACAAGGATCTCTATCGCGGCCGCGCCGCGGCGCTGTCGATGATCCCGACCTCGACCGGCGCCGCCAAGGCCGTCGGCCTGGTGCTGCCCGAACTCAACGGCAAGCTCGACGGCGTCTCGATCCGCGTGCCGACGCCGAACGTCTCGGTGATCGACTTCAAATTCGTCGCCAAGAAAGCGACCACCAAGGACGAGATCAACGGCGCGATCAAGCGCGCCGCCGAGCAGCAGCTCAAGGGCATCCTCGGCTACACCGACCGAGCCGAACGTCTCCATCGACTTCAACCACGACCCGCACTCGTCGATCTTCCACATGGATCAGACCAAGGTGATGGACGGCACGCTGGTGCGCGTGATGGCGTGGTACGACAACGAGTGGGGCTTCTCCAACCGCATGGCCGACACCGCCGTCGCGATGGGCAAGCTGCTTTAACGAGCGCGCGCTGCCGGGGCCGCTCATGAGTGCGTTCAACACCCTCGACCACGCCGACGTGAAGGGCAAACGCGTGCTTGATGCGCGTCGACCTCAACGTGCCGGTCGAGAACGGCGTGGTGTCCGACGCCACCCGCATCGAGCGCACCGCGCCGTCGATCACCGAACTCGCCGACAAGGGCGCCAAGGTGATCCTGCTGTCGCATTTCGGCCGGCCGAAGGGCCGCGACGCCAAGGACTCGCTCAAGCCCGTCGCCGCCGAAGTCGCCCACACCATCAAGCGGCCGATCAAATTCGTCGACGACTGCATCGGCGACGTGGCCGAGCGCGCGGTGGCGGCGATGCACCCCGGCGACATCCTCTGCCTGGAGAACACGCGCTTTCACGCCGGGCGAGGAAAAGAACGATCCGGCTTTCGTCGCCGCGCTGGCCAAGCTCGGCGATCTGTTCGTCAACGACGCCTTCTCGGTGTCGCACCGCGCCCATGCCTCGACCGAGGGCTTGAGCCATCTGCTGCCGGCCTTCGCCGGGCGCACGCTGCAGGCCGAACTGGAAGCCTTCGAGAAGGTGCTCGACAAGCCGGCGCGCCCGCTGGTGGCGATCGTCGGCGGCGCCAAGATCTCCACCAAGCTCGATCTGCTCGGCCATCTCCTGGAAAAAGTCGACGTGCTGATCATCGGCGGCGCCATGGCCAACACGTTTCTGATGGCGCAGGGCAAGACAAGTCGGCCGCTCGCTGGTCGAGCGCGATCTGCTCGATACCGCGCAGAAGATCATGGATCAGGCCAAGGCCAAGAAGCGCGAGATCGTGCTGCCGGTCGACGCCGTGGTCGCGGAAAAGTTCGAGGCCAACGCGCCGTCGCGCGTGGTCGACGTCGACAAGGTCGGCCCCGCCGACATGATCCTGGATATCGGCCCCAAAAGCATCGAGCAGGTGATCTCGGTGCTGGCGCGCGCCAAGACACTGGTTTGGAACGGCCCGTTCGGCGCCTTCGAGATGGAACCGTTCGACAACGGCACCGTCGAGGTCGCGGAAGCGGCGGCGGAACTCACCGAGGCCGGCAAGCTTGTCACGGTCGCCGGCGGCGGCGATACCGTGGCGGCGCTCAATGTCGCGGGCGTTGTCGACCGGCTGACTTACGTGTCGACCGCCGGCGGCGCTTTCCTGGAATGGCTTGAGGGCAAGCCCTTGCCGGGGGTCGAAGTATTGCGGATAAAATAGGCCAAACGATTTCATCCCGGGGGCGGGATAACGGCTGCACGGAGGGAAACGATGAATCTCGATGAACTGAACAAAGTGGCGATGGCCATGGTCGCGCCCGGCAAGGGCATTCTGGCCGCCGACGAGTCGACCGGCACCATCAAGAAGCGCTTCGACGCCATCGGCACCGAAAACACCGAGGACAATCGCCGCGACTACCGCGAGATGATGTTCCGCACCACCGAGGCGATGAAGAGCCACATCTCCGGCGTCATCCTCTACGACGAGACCATCTGGCAGAAAGCCAAGGACGGCACGCCGCTGGTCGAGCATCATCAAGAAGTCCGGCGCGCTGCCCGGCATCAAGGTCGACGAAGGCGTCAAGCCGCTGCCGAACTGCCCGGGCGAAGTCGTCACCATCGGGCTCGACAAGCTCGCCGACCGGCTGCCGAAATATTACGAGCAGGGCGCGCGCTTCGCCAAATGGCGCGCGGTGATCGACGTCGGCGCCGGCATCCCGAGCTACTCCTGCATCCACGCCAATGCGCACGCGCTGGCGCGCTACGCCGCGCTGTGCCAGGCGGCGCAGATCGTGCCGATCGTCGAGCCGGAAGTGCTGATGGACGGCGACCACGACATCGACGCGCTGCCAGGAGGTCACCGAGTTCGTGCTCAAGGAGACGTTCCAGGAACTGTACTACGCCAAGGTCGCGCTCGAAGGCATCGTGCTCAAGCCGAACATGATCGTGCCGGGCAAGAAGTGCGCGAAGACACGGCCACCGTCGAGGACGTCGCCGCGCGCACCGTCAAGGTCCTGAAGAACTGCGTGCCGGGCGCGGTGCCGGGCATCGCCTTCCTGTCCGGCGGCCAGACGCGACGAAGAGGCCACCGCCCATCTCGACGCCATGAACCAGCATCGGCAACCTGCCCTGGGCGCTGACCTTCTCCTACGGCCGCGCGCTGCAGGCAGGCGCCGCAGAAGGCCTGGGCCGGCAAGGCGGAGAACGTCGCCGCCGCGCAGCGCGCCTTCATCCACCGCGCCAAGATGAACGGCCTGGCCGCGCTCGGCCAGTGGAAGGCCGATCTGGAAAAGAAGGCGGCGTAGTCTTTCGTCGCGCGACACGCAAAAAAAAGGCCGCCCTCGCAGGCGGCCTTTTTCTTACTCAACCTGACGCAACTTTACGGACAGTCGGTCCGGCTGACGGTCTTCT
This sequence comes from uncultured Alphaproteobacteria bacterium, assembly GCA_963825015.1. Taxonomy (GTDB): domain Bacteria; phylum Pseudomonadota; class Alphaproteobacteria; order Rhizobiales; family Xanthobacteraceae; genus Pseudolabrys. The sequence goes on from CAWGRN010000022.1 coordinate 376,606, forward strand.
CGCCGGTCAGATCTTGCTTATGCACGGTGCGCGTCGAGCAATCGCCGTTGATGCCCGTGCCGGTGGTCTCGGTCGTGGTCTTGCTCTCGGTGCCGAGGAAACCGCCGCGTTCCTTCACCGTCACCGACGACGAAGACGGCGCGGGTTCGACAATCACCGCCGGCGCGCGGCGTTCTTCGATCACGGTGGTCTGGGCGTTTGCGGCCAGCGAGCCGAAAGCCGTGGCGGCCAGCGCGATAACAAGGACATTGAGCTTCATGGTCGCCTCCTGCTAATGGAACCTCGGAGACAACGCCCACCCCGCCGCTATGTTCCTCAGTTCCATTGCAATGCAAGGACATCAACCGTGATCGACCTCTACACCTGGACCACACCGAACGGCCGCAAGGCTTCCATCATGCTCGAGGAAGTCGGCCTGCCCTACACCGTGCACGCGATCGATATTTCCAAGGACGAACAATTCGCGCCGGCGTTTCTCAAGATTGCGCCGAACAACCGCATCCCGGCAATCGTCGATACCGACACCGGCATGTCGCTGATGGAGTCGGGCGCGATCCTGATCTATCTCGCCGACAAGACCGGCAAGCTGCTGCCGAAGTCGGGCAAGGAACGCTACCAGGTGATCGAGTGGCTGATGTGGCAGATGGGCGGCGCCGGCCCGATCCTCGGCCAGGTGCATCACTTCGTGAAATATAATCCCGGCAAGGCGCCCTACGCCGAGGAACGCTTTATGAAGGAAGCCAACCGTCTCTACCGCGTGCTCAACACCCAGCTCGAGGGCAAAGACTTCGTCGCCGGCGACTATTCGATCGCCGACATCGCGATCTGGCCGTGGATCTCGCGCTTCGAATGGCAGACCATCGACCTGAACACGTATCCCGAACGTCAAGCGCTGGTACACCACGGTCGCCGCGCGCCCCGCGGTGCAGAAGGGCTACAAAGTGCCCAAGGACATGGGCCCGATCCCCATGCCGGCGTAAGCCGGCCTAATCCAAATGCCGAAGTAAGCACGGGCCGAACACGCCAACAAAAAAGCCCCGGCACGCGCCGGGGCTTTCTCATTTTCGAAATCGTGAGCGTTACGGGCAGAACCAGATCGGTCCGACCAGGATGCAGCCGCGGCGATTCCAGTCGCCCGGACGCCGGTCGTAGCGGTGCCAGCCGTGCGGCGCGGTGCCGTAGCGATGCCCGGGGAGGTAACGCGGCGCGCGGCGCGGCGGAGCCCGGCGCACGGTCCGCCCGTCGCGACGGTGTTCGTATTGCGCCAAAATCACCGGCGATTTCGCGCCGAGCGTCTGCGCGGACGGTGCCGGTGCAACAGGTGCGGCCGAAGCCGGCGAAAACGTCAACACGGGCAGCAGCAGCGCCGCCGCGAGATATACCGCTCTCATGGAACGATCCTTTTTGGTTATGGGAAAGTGCGGCTATCAACGAAACAGACGCAAGAATAGTTCCAGCACTCCCCGGCAAATGAGCCGGTAATACCGGCCCTGACAATTGAACGCGCCGGGTCGCGCAAGCCTGCGCACCGCCGTTGTGCGTAATCGAGCGGCGGTGCGCGGAAATTGTTGCGGTAGCTTCTACTTCCCCGCGCCCGGGATCGTGATGCCCTGCTCCTTCACCAGCGCCGACCATTTCGCCACGTCGGCGTTGATGTAGCGGCGCGAACTCTTCCGGCGTCTGCGGCTCCGGCTCGGCGCCGAGCTTGGCCATATGCTCGATGACGTCCGGCTGCGCCATGATGGCGACCACCGCCTTGTTGAGCTTGTCGACGATCTCCTTCGGCGTATGCGCCGGCGCCAACAGGCCGAACCAGCCGACCGACTGGTAGCCGGGCAAGCCGCCTTCGGCCACGGTCGGAATCTTGGGGAAGAATTTCGAGCGCTTGGCGCCGGTGGTGCCGAGCGCCTTGAGCCTGCCGCTCTCGATGAAGGCCTGCACCGTGGTCGAGGGCGAGAACATCATGTCGATGCGGCCGCCCAAGAGATCGGTCACCGCCGGCCCGGTGCCTTTGTACGGCACGTGCAGCAATTCGAGGTGCGCGTCCTTCTCGAACAGCGCGCCCGACAGATGCGAGGCCGCGCCGATGCCGGACGAACCGAACGACATCGCCTTCGGCTTGGCGCTCGCCGCTTTGATCAGCTCGGCGACCGAATTGGCTTCGACCTTCGGATTGACCACCAGCACATAAGGCGGCGCCGCCACCGCGGTGATCGGCGCGAAGAATTTGTTGACGTCGAAGTGCCCGTCCGGCGCCAGCGTCGCGGACGCCGCCATCAGCGCGCCGGTCGATGCCATCAGCAGCGTATAGCCGTCGGGCTCGGCCTTGACGAAGGCCCGCGTGCCGATGCCGCCGGAAGCGCCCGGCTGGTTCTCGATCACGATCGGCTCATGCCACTGGTCGGACAGGCGCTGGGCAATGATGCGGCCGAGCACGTCGGTGCCGCCGCCGGGCGCGAACGGCACCACCAGTCTGATGGCGCGGCTGGGATAATCGGCGGCCGGCGGCCGGCCGATGCCACGGCGCAGAAACGGCAAAAGGCAGAGCAACAGCAATGGCAGGCGTTTCAACATATTCACTCCCTGAGGGCTTTGCGGCTGGCGACCGATATCGAACGGTCTTGGGTCGATGCTAACGATCCGCAATGCCCCGCGTCCACGCGCCTGGTCGCGCGTGTACTTGGACGGCGCGCCGCCGACCGAATAACCTCGACGCTTGATTCGCCGGCGGCTGTCGCCGCATCAGGCAGCCGAGGCTCATGGCCAGTCCCAAAGCTGCGCACGACCCATCCGAGATCACCGCGCTGCTGCGGCGCGCCAGCGCGCACCATCAGCGCGGGCAGTTGCGCGACGCCGAGTTGATCTACCGCCAGGTGCTCGACCGCCAGCCGCAGAATTTCGACGCCTTGCATCTCTGCGGCGTGCTGATGCATCAACGCGGCATGCCGGCCGAGGCGCTGAAACTGATCGGCCAGGCGCTGAAGACCAATGCGCGCTCGGCTGCGGCGCATGCCAATTGCGGCATCGTGCTGGCGGCGCTCGAACGGCCGGCCGAAGCGCTGGCGAGTTACGATCGCGCCATCGCGCTCAAGCCGGATTATGCCGAGGCGCTCAACAGCCGCGGCAACATGCAGATGAAGCTCGGCCGCGCCGCCGACGCGCTGGCCAGTTACGACCGCGCGCTGGCGCAAAAGCCGGTCTATGGCGACGCCTTGATCAATCGCGCCTTAGCGCTCCGCCGCTCGGGCGCGACGCCGAGGCCGCCGATAGTTACGCACGCGCGCTCGCGCTCAATCCGCAACATCTCGACGCGCTGTTCGGCCTCGGCAATACCTTGCAGGCGCTGCAGCGTTTCGATCAGGCGCTGACTTGTTTCGACCGGCTGCTGGCGCTCAAGCCGGGCGCGGTCGAAGTCCTCAACAATCGCGGCAACGCGCTGTGGCAATTGCGCCGTCCGGCCGAGGCGCTGGCGAGTTTCGACGCGGCGCTGGCGATCGATCCGGCCGCCGCGCCGATCCATAACAACCGCGGCAACGTGTTGCTGGATCTCAACCGCGCGGCCGACGCCTTGGCAAGCTTCGAGCGCGCGCTCGCGTTGAAGCCCGACTACGCCGATGCCTTGGTCAATCGCGCCAATGCGCTGCGCGACCTCAACCGCTCGCGCGAGGCGATCGCGAGTTGCGACGCCGCTTTGGCGCTTCAACCGGACATGGCCGACGCGCATTGGAACAAGGGCCTCGAGCAGCTTCTGCTCGGCGATTTTGAGAACGGCTGGCCGAATTACGAATGGCGCTGGCGGCGCGCCGGCGCCGACACGCGCGATTTCTCCGCGCCGCAATGGCGCGGCGAGTCGATTGGCCGGCAAGACTATTCTGCTGCACGCCGAACAAGGTTTCGGCGACAGCATCCAGTTCCTGCGCTATCTGCCGCTGGTCGCCGCCAAGGGCGCCAGGATCGTCCTCGAACTGCCCGACAGCCTGGTGCCGCTGCTGGGCGCGGGCGATGGCGTCGCCGCGATCGTGCGCCGCGGTCAAAGCCTGCCGCCTTTCGACCTGCATTGCCCGCTGATGAGTCTGCCGCTGGCCTTCGGCACCACGCTCGCCACCATTCCGGCCGCCGTGCCCTATCTGCAAGCGCCGCCGGAACGGGTCGCGGCCTGGCGCGCGCAAATGCCGCGCACCGCCGTGCCGCGCGTCGGCCTGGTCTGGTCCGGCAAGCCGTCGCACCGCAACGACCACAATCGCAGCCTCGCCTTGGCGCGGCTGGCGCCGCTGCTGGCGCAAGCGAATGTCGAGTTTGTCAGCCTGCAACACGACGTGCGCGATACCGATAAAGCGGCGCTCGACAATGCCGCCATTTTACGTCCCGACTTCACCGACTTCGCCGACACCGCCGCCGTCATCGAAACGCTCGATCTGGTGGTGGCGGTGGATACCGCTGTCGCGCATCTTGCCGGCAGCCTCGCCAAACCGCTCTGGCTGCTGCTGCCGTTTTGCCCGGATTGGCGCTGGATGCTCGATCGCACCGATTGCCCCTGGTATCCGAGCGCCCGGCTGTTCCGCCAGCCGCGCCTGGGCGACTGGGACAGCGTGATCGAGGGCCTGTGCGAGGCCCTTGCGTCGTTCGCGGCGACGCGCCACACCCCGGTCCAATAGCCACCCACCGACAGCGTCAATTTTTCGCCCGATTGGGCGACCATGCGGGGACCATGACTTCGCGACCGAACAAAGCCGAGCCGCGGCCGAAGCCGCGCCTGTATCTCGTCACGCCGCCCATCGAGGACGCCAACGCTTTTGCGGTGACGCTTGCCGCGGCGCTTGAAGCCGGCGACGTCGCGGCCGTGCTGCTGCGGCTGGCCGATGCCGACGAGCGCACGCTGATCAACCGCGCCAAAGCGCTCAGCACCGTAGTGCAGGACCGCGGCGTCGCGCTGCTGCTCGACGGCTATGTCGATCTGGTCGCGCGCGCCGGCGCCGACGGCGCGCATGTCAACGGCCTTGACGAATTCACCGCGGCGATCGGCCGGCTCAAGCCGGACTGGATCGCCGGCGCCGGTCAACTCGAGACCCGCCACGACGCCATGGGCGTCGCCGAAGGCGGCGCCGACTACGTCATGTTCGGCGAGCCGGACGCGGCCGGCGAACGTCCCTCGTTCGAAGCGGTCGAGGAGCGCATCGCCTGGTGGGCGGAAGTGTTCGAAGCGCCCTGCGTCGGCTATGCGGCAAACGTCGAAGAGGTCGCGGCCCTGGTCAAGGCCGGCGCCGATTTCATCGCCATCGGCGGTTCGTTCGGCGACTGGGTCTGGAACGATCCGCAGACCACCGCGGCGACCATCGCCGACGCCGCCCGGTTGTTGCACCTGGCGATGCCGGAAACCGCGGCATGACCGGCACGCGCGGCACGATCATGGCGCTCGTCGCCCTGGTGCTCGCCGCGCCGGCTTTCGCTCAGACCAAAACCGCGCCGCCGAAAACGCCGCCGGCCGCCGCGCCGAGTTCTGCCGCACCAAGTCCAGATGCCGACATCGCCTTCGGCGCCTATCAGCGCGGCATGTTCATGACGGCTTTCGCCGAGGCCACCAAGCTCGCGCAGCAAAAAGACACCGCGGCCATGACCTTGCTCGGCGAACTTTACGCCAATGGCCTCGGCGTCGGCCGCGACGACATCAAGGCCGCGCAATGGTACAAGCAGGCCGCAGCGCTCGGCGACCGCAACGCCATGTTCGCGCTGGCGATGTTCGACTTCGAAGGCCGCGCCGGCGCGCGCAACACGCAGGAAGGCGCGCGTCTGCTGGATGACGCCGCCAAGCTCGGCCATCCGGCGGCGGCCTACGATCTCGGCCTGCTCTATCTGCAGGGCCAGCAGTTCCCGCAGGATTTCAAACACGCCGCCGAATTATTCCGCGCCGCTGCCGACGCCGGAAATTCCGAGGCGCAATACGCGCTCGCCACCATGTACAAAGAAGGCCGCGGCGTGCCGAAGGATTTGAACGAGGCCATGCGGCTGATGGGCCAGGCCTCGGTCGCCGGCAATCTCGACGCCATGGTCGAATACGCCATCGCGCAATTCAACGGCGACGGCGTCGCCAAGGATGAGACCGCGGCCGCCGGCTTGTTCCTGATTTCGGCGCGGCGCGGCAGCCCGATCGCGCAGGACCGGCTGGCGCGCATCCTGATGGCGGGACGCGGCATGCCGGCCAATCCGACCGAAGCGGTTAAGTGGCACCTCATCGCCAAGGCCGGCGGCGCCGGCGATCCCGACCTCGACGCCTTTGCCAGCAAGCAAACGCCGGCGATCCAGGACGCCGCCAAAACCGCCGCCAATAAGTGGCTGTCGACCCAGGCGGCGCTGCGGCCTTGACCCTTTATCCCTCCTGAAAGGGGAGGCAAGGCGGCCTCCGGCCGCCGCTCTGCTCAAGACGCCGATGCCAAGCATCGGCTATGGAGCAAAGCGAGCGGGGTGGGGTCTTTTAAAACTATGCTAAGCGGCCCCACCCGGTCGACTTCGTCGACCACCCTCCCCGCATGCGGGGGAGGGATAAGAGAGATTGCACATGCATCACTCCGCTTTGCTCAACGTCATGATCGCCGCCGCGCGCAAGGCGGCGCGCGCGCTCAAGCGCGACTTCGGCGAACTGGAGAAGCTGCAGGTCTCGCTCAAGGGTCCGGCGAATTTCGTCACCGCCGCCGACCGCCGCGCCGAAGAGACGCTCTATGCCGAACTGATCGAAGGCGCGGCCGGGCTACTGCTTCCTCGGCGAGGAAGGCGGCCGGCGCGACGGCGCCGACAAATCCCATGTCTGGATCGTCGATCCGCTCGACGGCACCACCAATTTCCTGCACGGCATTCCGCAGTTCGCCATCTCGATCGCGCTGGAGCGCGAAGGCACGGTGGTCGCCGGCCTGGTCTACAATCCCGCCATCGAGGAAATGTTTATCGCCGAGAAGGGCAAGGGCGCCTTCCTCAACGACCAGCGCATCCGCGTCGCCGGCCGCAAGCGCCTGTCCGAGGCGGTGATCGCCTGCGGGCTGCCGCATATCGGCCGCGGCGACCTCGCGCTGGCGCGCAAGGAGACCGGCGCCATGCAGGAGCAAGTCGCAGGCCTGCGCCGTTTCGGCGCAGCCGCCCTCGATCTGGCCTGGATCGCCGCCGGCCGGCTCGACGGCTATTGGGAACGCGACCTCAAGCCCTGGGACGTGGCGGCAGGCCAGATCCTGATCCGGGAGGCCGGCGGCTTCGTCACCGATTGCAACGGCACCGACGACATTTTCACCACCGGGAGCGTCGCCGCCGGCAACGACGCCATCCATAAGGAACTGCTGCGCGTGCTCAAAGAGGCCGGGAAGCTCTAGCCGGTCGTTCCGGGGCGGCCGGGACGCAATTTGAACTCAATCCGCCCCTTAATTCTGTGGTTCAGGCACGGCTGTTTTTTCTTGTCGTCGGACTGTGCCATATTGCGGGACGTATTCGGACCGCCGCCACCCTCCAGAGCCCCATACTGCGAGCCCCATGGCCACAGAGATCGATCCCCTCAAATTATCGTCGCCCCGCATCTTCCTGTTCCGGATGCTGGTGTTCGTCGTTCTCGGCGGACTGATCGCCTTCCTGCTCTATAAGCAGATCCAGATCGCGTTCATGGCCAATCCGGGCCTCAACGCGGTGATCATCGGCGTCCTGCTGATCGGCATCGTCCTGTCGGTGCGCCAGGTGCATGCGGCTTTATCCGGAAATCGCCTGGGTCAATAATTTCCGTCTCGCCGATCCCGGCCTCGCGGTCGATCGGCCGCCGGTGCTGCTGGCGCCGATGGCGGCGATCCTCGGCAGCCGCGTCGGCCGCATGGCGATGTCGTCGCAACTGATGCGCGGCATTCTCGACTCGATCGCGACCCGTCTCGACGAGGCCCGCGACATCCTGCGCTACATGACCGGGCTGTTGGTGTTCCTCGGCCTGCTCGGCACCTTCTGGGGCCTGATCGAGACCGTGAGTTCGGTCGGCGCCGTCATCCAGGGCCTGAAAGCGGGCGGCGACGCCGCCGGCATGTTCGACGCGCTGCGCGACGGCCTGGCCGCGCCGCTCGTCAGGCATGGGCATTTCATTCTCGTCCTCGCTGTTCGGGCTGGCCGGCTCGCTGGTGCTCGGCTTCCTCGATCTGCAATCGAGCCAGGCGCAGAACCGCTTCTATACCGAACTGGAAGACTGGCTCTCGACCACGGTCTACGACCACGGCGGCGAACCGGTCGCCGGCGGCGTCGGCGTTTCCGGCGAGGTGCGCTCGGCGATCGACCGCCTGCGCGAGGCCGTCGACCAGGCCGGCTCCGGCAAGGCCGCCAATACCGCCATGGCCAATCTGGCCGAGGCGATCCAGGGCCTGGTGCATCACATGCGCAGCGAACAGCAGATGATCCGCGACTGGGTCGACGGCCAGGCCGAACAGCAGCGCGAGATCAAGCGGCTGTTGGAACTGATGGTGCGCGAGAAAGTGAACCGGTAGCGCATGATCCCGAAAAGTGGGAACCGGTTTTCGGAAAAGATCATGCGCAAGGTGAAGTAGAATGGCCCTTGCACGATCGCGCCGCGGCGAAAGCGGCATGAACTACTGGCCGGGCTTCGTCGACGCGTTGTCGACGCTGATCCTGAGCATCATTTTCATTCTGACCGTGTTCGTGGTGGTGCAGTTCTATCTGCAGCAGGAAGTCGCCGGCAAGGACACCGCGCTCACGCGCCTCAACGCCCAGATCGCGCAGCTCACCGAGCTGTTGTCGATGGAGAAATCCGGCAAGACCGACGTCGAGGACCAGCTCGCGCAACTGCGCGCCTCGCTCGCCACCGCCGAAAGCGACCGCGACAAATATAAAGGCATCGCCGAAGGCGCCGGCGCCGGCACCTCGGCGGCGCAGAACAAGATCAACGAACTGTCCGGCCAGCTCGAAGGCGAGAAGAGGCTGTCGGCCCGCGCGCTGGCGCAGGTCGAGATTCTCAACCAGCAGATCGCGGCGTTCCGCCGTCAGCTCGCCGCACTCGAACAGGCGCTCGACGCCTCCGAGAAGAAGGACAAGGAATCGCAGAACCAGATCACCAATCTCGGCCAGCGCCTCAACATCGCATTGGCGCAAAAGGTCGAGGAGTTGAAGACCTACCGCTCCGACTTCTTCGGCCGCCTGCGCCAGATCCTCGGCAACCGCCCGGACATTCGCATCGTCGGCGACCGCTTTGTGCTGCAATCCGAACTGCTGTTCGACGTCGGCAAGGCCGACCTCAAGCCGGAGGCGCTGCCCGAAATCGACAAGATCGCCGCCGCGATGACCGAGATCGCGCAGAAAATCCCGGCCGATATTCCCTGGGTGCTGCGCGTCGACGGCCATACCGACGTGCGGCCGATTACCGGCGGCCAGTTCAAGTCGAACTGGGACCTGTCGGCGGCGCGCGCCATCGCGGTGGTGCAAGTATCTCGCCGACAAAGGCATTCCGCCGCAGCATCTGTTGGCCGCCGGCTTCGGCGAATTCCAGCCGATCGACACCGGCACCACCGAAGAGGCCTACCGCAAGAACCGCCGCATCGAGTTCAAGCTGACGGAACGGTAGCGCTACGATTTAGCTGATTGTAAGCGACGCTGCGAGCACGGCGAGCTCCCTCTCCCCTGGGGGAGAGGGTCGGGGTGAGGGGGCAAGTGACTTTCGATAGGCTATAACCCCTCACCCGGCCCGCTGCGCGTGCCGACCTCTCCCTATGGGCAGCGGTGAAGAGAGAACGCTGCACCGATGTCCCTTCCCCTCACCCTTCGCCCCTACACCGCCGCCGACGAAGACGCGGCCATCGAGCTGTGGCGGCGGACCTGGCAGAAGCATTATCCGCATATCAATTTCACCGAGCGGCTGCCCTGGTGGCGCGAGCGCTGGCGCAAGGAACTGGTGCCGGTGGCGCGCGTCGTGGTCGCGGAAGAAAACGGTGCGCTCATCGGCTTCGTCACCGTCGATCCGGCCAACATGTATCTCGATCAGCTCGCGGTCGCGCCCGAGCATTGGGGCCGAGGCGTCGCGCTGGCGCTGCTCGACGAAGCCAAACGACTATCGCCGAAGGGGCTTGATCTGCTGGTCAACAAGGACAACGCCCGCGCCATCCGCTTCTACGAGAAGCACGGTTTTGTCTATGACGGCGACGACAAGAACCCGGTGTCGGGAATTGCGGTGAACAGGATGAAGTGGCGGGCCCTCTCCGCCGCCTGATCATGACGTTGTTGGCGGTTTGGTCGGATGCCGCCTCAGTATTTGCCTGATTTGGGCCGTGGTTTTTCCGCGAACCTCATAGCCACGATGTTCAAGCTCGGCGATGGCCGAACTTTTAAGTCCCACCAAGGTTTCGTGTTTCTTCTTGCGCAGCGCGGCGCGGGCATCGGACATGAAACGGCCTCCTGCTATCAGCCAAAGGGGCGATTGCCCCAGGTCGCGTCGGCCGGCCTGTGAATGGGATGGAGTCGATTGGTTAACGCGCTCCCTCTACCAAAGGTTGCGCAAAGATATTTTCTAAATCACGGCATTGTCTCACTCGACAAGCCTCGATGTCGCGAGGCGTCGAGGCCCGTGGGCCCCTCGAGGACTCAGGCGTCCGCGCGCCCTCGCACTTTTCGAGGCGCGCCGTCTTCAGGAGACGGCCTGCCCGGGGCCGTAAAGAATACGGGCGGCGAAGCATGCGCGCTTCTTATCCCTGCCCCTGAAAGGGGAGGGTCGGCGCCATAAGCGCGTTTACGCGCGTCTTCAGACGCGCTATAGCGCCGGGGCTGGGGTCGGACGCTGTGCAATGATCCCCCACCGCGCTCGCTTCGCTCGCCACCCTCCCGCGCAGGCGGGGGCAGGGATAAGGAAAAATCAATTCATCTCGAACTGCAGTTTCGCCAGCCGCGCATAGAGCCCGCCATTCGCCGGCCAGCGCGGCATGGCTGCCCTCCTCGACGATGCGGCCGTGGTCGAGCACCAGGATGCGGTCGCAGGACAGCACGGTCGCCAGCCGATGCGCGATCACGAGCGTGGTGCGCTGCTGCCATCAGCCGCGTCCAGCGCCTTCTGCACCAGCGTCTCGCTTTCGGCGTCGAGCGACGAGGTCGCCTCGTCGAGCAGCAGCAGCGGCGCCTCGCGCAGGATCGCGCGCGCGATGGCGATGCGCTGGCGCTGGCCGCCGGACAGCGTGACGCCGCGCTCGCCGACCTGCGTGTCGTAGCCTTGCGGCATGCGCGCGATGAATTCGGCGGCGTGCGCGGCCTCCGCCGCCTTCTCGATCTCGGCGTCGCTGGCGTCCGGCCGGCCGAAGCGGATGTTGTCGCGCACGCTCGTGGCGAAGATCACGGCGTCCTGCGGCACCAGCGCGATATGGCGGCGCAGTTCGGCCGGATCGGCGTCGGTCAGCCGCACGCCGTCGAACGATCACGCTGCCGGACAGCGGATCGTAGAACCGCAGGATCAGATGGAAGATCGTGCTCTTGCCGGCGCCGGACGGGCCGACGATCGCGAGCTTCTCGCCGGGCTTGACCGTGAACGACACGCCGTCGAGCACGTCGCGCGTCCGGCCGCGTCGGATAGGCAAAGCGCACGTCGTCGAACGCGACCTCGCCGCGCGACGGCTTCGGCAGCGCCACCGGCTGCGCCGGCGCCTGGATCTGCGGCTCGATGCCGAGAATTTCGAACAGCCGCTCGGCCGCGCCCGAGGCCTGCGCGATCTCGCCCCACACCTGCGCTCAGTTCGCCCAAGCCCGCCGGCGGCGAACACCGCGTAGAGCACGAACTGGCCGAGCCGGCCCGGCGTGATGCGTCGCCGGCCAGCACGTCCTGCGCGCCGACCCACAGCACGACCACGACGCTGGCGAAGACCAGGAAGATGGCGATCGCGGTCAGGATCGCGCGCGCCCTGGTCGGCGCCGCGCGCGGCCTCGATAGGCGCGCTCGACCGCGGCGCGGAAAGCGCCGCTCGCCAGCCGCTCGTTGGTGAAGGCCTGCAGCGTGCGCACCGCGCCGATCAGCTCGCTGGCATAGGCCGAGGCGTCGGCCAGCGTGTCCTGCGCCGCGCGCGAGCGCTGCGCACCGCGCGGCCGAAGCCGACCAGCGGCAGCACGATCACCGGAATGGCGGCGAGCACGAACAGCGACAGCCTCGGGCTGGTCACCACCATCATGGCGGCGCCGCCGAGGAACAGCACGAGATTGCGCAGCGCGATCGACACCGAGGCGCCGACCGCGGACTTGATCTGCGTGGTGTCGGCGGTGAGCCGCGAGATCATTTCGCCGGTCTTGGCGGTGTCGAAGAACGCGCGACGACAGCGCGTGAGATGCGCGAACACGTCGCCGCGCAGATCGGCGACAATGCGCTCGCCGAGCGTGGTGACGAGGTAGTAGCGCGATGGCGCTGGCGAGCGCGAGCACGGCCACCACCGCGATCATCACGCCGAAATAGCTGTCGATCAGCCCGACGCGCTCGGCCGAGAAGCCGAAGTCGATCATGCGGCGCACCGCGATCGGCACCACCAGCGTGGTCAGCGCGGCGACCGTCAGCGCGACCAGCGCGGCCACGGCCCGGCCGCGGTAGCGGCCGACATAGGGCACGAGCAGGGCGAGCGGCTTGAGCCTGCAGCGGGCGTTCGTCGGTGCGTCGGCGCCGCTCGGCCGCGCGCCAAGCCCGCGTCCATCACTGGCCATATCCATACGACGCCACGCCTTGTTCCTGACGCCCTGGGACGTCACCCTTATCCGGCACCATGCCCCGCTGCCGCTTGATGCCGGTCAATTGCGGCAGGCTTGCCGGCCGGGCCTCGCGTCCTGTATAGAACCGCGCAAATTCAGCTCATTTCCGGCCGCAGCGCCAGCGCCCACGGAACCCGTACCATGAAGCCCGATATCCACCCCGATTACCACACCATCAAGGTCGAGATGACCGATGGCACCGAATTCACCACCCGCACCACCTGGGGCAAGGAAGGCGATACGCATGCATCTCGACATCGACCCGAAGTCGCACCCGGCCTGGACCGGCGGCCAGCAGCATCTGCTCGATCGCGGCGGCCGCGTGTCGCGCTTCCAGAAGAAGTTCTCCGGCTTCCTCAAGGCCGACGACAAGGCCGAAGCCAAGAAGTAATCGCGCGCCGCAAGGCTTTAAAACGAAAACCCCCGCGGCCTGCCGCGGGGGTTTTTGTTTGAGTCGTTATCTGGCCGTTTCGGCTAGACGCTCTCCGCCCCGAACGCCGCCTTCAGCAGCCCGAGCTGGCGCTCGACCGGATTGCATCGCCGGCACATGGTCGACCGGCGACGCGATTATGGATGGTGGCGTCGAGGCGGCGCACCTTGTCGTTGCAGCTTCTGCGACCGCTCGATCAGCTCGCGCAGCCTCTCCGGCAGCAGTTCGATGTTGTTCGGATCATGCGTGTCGGCGGCCGCCAGCTTGACCTTGGTCTTTTCCTTGTTGGCCTGGGCGAGCGACATCTCGCCTTCCTTGACCGCGCGATGCAGCAGCAGCCACGAGGCGAGCTGCATCAGCCGCGTGGTCAGCCGCATGCTTTCGGTGGCATAGGCCAAGCGCCGCTGCGCGCTCGAGCTTCTTGGATTCCTGCCGGCCGGGACCGTCGAGATAGGTCGCGGTTTCCTCGACCAGCGCCATGCCGTCGCGGAACAGATCGGCGAAGGCCTGCGAATTGGCGAGCCGCTCGCCGAACGACACCGGCTGCGCTTGGCTCATCAACGAGTTCTCGGACATGACGCTACGCCTCACTGCACCAGGGTAGCTACGCACCCCGTAAACGATTGGGTAAGCATGGCGCGTCCCGGCCGGTTATGTCCAGAAGATCGGCGGCCAAACCTGGCGACATGGTTGTCAGGCAAGCTTAAGGCGCAAGGAAATTTCGTGGAAGTTTCTTGCCGCGGTCACAAGTGCCCCAAAACGGCACAAAAAAGAGCCGCCGTTGCCGGCGGCTCGAAAGTTGATAACAGGGAGGCGTCAAACAGAGTGGACAGGAGCCACTCAATGTCCATGAAGATGGACAGCGTATAGTAATGATCGAGAAAGCTTAATGACGCGTTAACGATGCGCTTGCGGTGCCGGATTTTTGCCCAGCGCCGGCGGCCATGCCGCACCAGATTACCGGCGAGACTATTTCTTGAAGAACTGATCGGCGGCCGCCCGCTTGGCGCGCTTGCCCACGATGTCCGCTTCGAGCCGGGCGATCTCCTCCTGCAGCAGTTGCACACGCGCGGTCAGTTCCTCGACCGAGAGCAGGCTCAGCTCCTGCCCGATCTCGTGCGCGATTTTCTTCTTCGGCCGGTCGTCGTCGTCGATCGCTGCCATGTCGCCTCTCCCGATACCGCTGAAATCTAGCGCGCCGCTAACCGGGTTGTCACATCTGCGGGGCCCGCCTAAACAGGCCATGCCCCGCCGCACAATCGAGGACCTCATGGCCGAAATTCCAACCCGCATGACCGTGATCGGCATCAAGGCCCCCGGCGGGCCGGAGATGCTGGTGCCGGAGCAGCGCGCCGTGCCGACCCCGGGCGACGGCGAAATTCTGGTGAAGGTCGCGGCCGCCGGCGTCAATCGGCCCGACGTCATGCAGCGCAAGGGGCTCTATCCGCCGCCGCCCGGCGCGCCCGATATTCCGGGCCTCGAAATCGCCGGCGAAGTCGTCGCGCTCGGCGCCGGCGTCAAGCGCTGGAAAATCGGCGACCGCGTATGGCGCTGGTGATCGGCGGCGGCTACGCGCAATATGCCCTCGCCCACGGCAGTCACGCACTGCCGGTGAGCGCGCTGTCGATGATCGAGGCCGCGGCGATTCCGGAAACCTTCTTCACCGTCTGGCACAACGTGTTCGAACGCGGCGGCTTGAAGGCCGGCGAGACGTTGCTGGTGCATGGCGGCTCGTCGGGCATCGGCACCACCGCGATCCAGCTCGGCAAGCAGTTCGGCGCCCGCGTGATCGTGACCGCGGGCTCGGAAGACAAATGCGAGGCCTGCCGCAAGCTCGGCGCCGACATCGCGATTAACTATAAAACCGAGGACTTCGTCGCCGTCATCAAGGCGGCCACCGGCGGCCAAGGGCTGCGACGTTATACTCGACATGGTCGGCGGGGATTACATCGGGCGCAATTACGAAGCGGCCGCGGTGGAGGGGCGCATCGTGCAGATCGCATTCCAGGGCAGTCCGAAGGCCGAGGTCAATTTCATGCGCCTCATGCTCAAGCGGCTGCATCATACCGGCTCGACGCTGCGCTCGCGCTCGGTCGCCGACAAGGGCGCGATCGCGCGCGCGGTCGAGGATAACGTGCTGCCGCTGCTTGCCGCCGGCACGGTCAAGCCGATCATCTTCAAGACCTTTCCGCTGGATCAGGCGGCGGCCGCCCATGCGCTGATGGAAACCAGCGCGCATATCGGCAAGATCGTACTAACCCTTTGATAGCGCAGCTAAACAATTGCCTGCGTCCGGCCGGGCCGGTACCTTTCGTAGGGCGGCAAAGCCGCGAAATCGGCGCAATGTCGGGACAAAACGAAATAGGGTAAAATTGCTTGCAGATTTTCACCGTCGGCCGGGCCCGACCAGCAGGCCGCAAGGCGCTGCCGTGGACGGGGGATTTGGTTTGAGCTTGAAACGTTGCGTCATGGCCGTTGCGGCAGTGCTCGCGCTCGCCGCTTCGATGCTGGCGGCGCCGGCCGCGCGTGCCGTCGAAGCCGTCAACGTGCGGCTCGATGCCCCGGCCATCGATCTGACCGCCGCCACCGAACGCCAGAAGACCGAAACCGATCGCACCCAGGTCTCGACCGCACCCGGCCCCGACGGCATCGTGCGCCGCATCGAGGTGCGCGCGCGCGAGGGCAACACCAACTGGGCGGTGTTCGCGCTCACCAATAATTCGGCGACGAACAGATCGACCGGCTGATCGTCGTGCCGCATTACCGCATGGTCGGCTCCGGCCTGATCTGGCCCGACCTCGGCCTGTCGCGCATCGCCAACATTACACCGTCGTCGGGCGACCGCCCGGTGCGGCAGGAGAGCACGACCGCCGACATCTTCCGCGTCACGCTCGATCCCGGCACCGTCATCACCTTCGTCGCCGAATTGCGCACCGACAAGCTGCCGCAGATCTATCTGTGGGAGCCCGACGCCTACAAAGACAAGGTCAACTCGTTCACGCTGTACCAAGGCATCGTCATCGGCATCGCCGGCCTGCTGGCGCTGTTTCTCACCATCCTGTTCGTGGTCAAGGGCTCGGTGATGTTCCCGGCCGCCGCCGCGCTCGGCTGGGCGGTGCTGATCTATATCGGCATCGACTTCGGGTTCTGGGGCAAAGTGTTCGACATGTCGGCCGGCGCCGAGCGCGTCTGGCGCGCCTGCGGCGAGGCGATCCTGTCGGCGACGCTGTTGGTGTTCCTGTTCGCCTATCTCAATCTGTCGCGCTGGCATGTGCGCTACGCCCACATCACGATCGCCTGGCTGGCGGCGCTGGCCGCGCTGATCGCGGTCGCGGTGTTCGATCCCGCCGTCGCCGCCGGCATCGCCCGCATGTCGCTTGCCGGCATTGCGGTGTTCGGCCTGGCGCTGGTGATCTATCTCTCGACCCACGGCTTCGACCGCGCCGTGCTGCTGATCCCGACCTGGCTCTTGCTCGTGGTCTGGACGCTGGCCGCCGGTCTCGCCGTCACCGGCCTCGTCACCAACGACATCATCGGCCCGGCGCTGCTCGGCGGCCTGGTGCTGATCGTGATGCTGATCGGATTCACGGTGATGCAGCACGCCTTCGCCGGCGGCATCACCCACGGCATCGTCTCCGACGTCGAGCGCCGCGCGCTGGCGCTGACCGGCGCCGGCGACATGATCTGGGACTGGGACGTCTCCGCCGACAAGGTATTCACCAGTCCGGAAACCGAGCATCTTGCTCGGCCTCAAACGCGGCGTGCTGGAAGGCCCGGCGGCGCAGTGGCTCGACGTGCTGCATCCGCTCGACCGCGACCGTTTCCGCTCCTCGCTCGACGGCGTCGTCGAGCAGCGGCGCGGCCGCCTGACCCAGGATTTCCGGCTGCGCACGACGGACGGCCATTATCTCTGGTTCACGCTGAAGGCGCGCCCCGTTGTCGGCTCCGACGGCGAGGTGGTGCGCGTCGTCGGCACGCTGACCGACGTGACCGATTTCAAGAACGCCGAAGATCGTCTGCTGTTCGACGCGGTGCATGACAACCTCACCGGCCTGCCCAACCGCGAATTGTTCATCGACCGCATGGAGGCGGCCTTCGCCTATGCCCGCTCCGATCCGCAGGTCAGGCCGTCGATCGTCCTGATCGATCTCGATCGCTTCAAGCAGGTCAACGATTCCGTCGGCATCGCGGTCGGCAATTCTATTCTGCTGACCATTGCGCGCCGGCTCGGCCGCCTGCTCAAGCCGCAGGATACGCTGGCGCGGCTGTCCGGCGATCAGTTCGCGCTGATCCTGATGTCGGAACGCGAGCCGGCGCGCATCGTCGCCTTCGCCGAAACCATGCGGCGCACGTTGCGCGCGCCGATCGCGTTTAACGACCGCGAAATCTTCATCACCGCCTCGATCGGCATGGCGCTGGCCGAAAGCCAGCCGCACCGCACCGAGGAGGCGCTGAAAGACGCCGAACTCGCGATGTATCACGCCAAGCGCATCGGCGGCGACCGCATCGAAATCTTCAAGCCGGCGATGCGTTCGCGCAAGACCGACCGGCTGACCATGGAATCGGAATTGCGCCGCGCCATCGAGCGCGAGGAAATCAAAGTGCTGTACCAGCCGATCATGCGGCTGGAGGATCGCGCCATTGCCGGTTTCGAGGCGCTGGCCCGCTGGGATCATCCCAAAATGGGCCGCCTGTCGCCGGCCGAGTTCATCTCGATCGCCGAGGAAATCGGCCTGATCGTCGATCTCGGGCTGTTCGTACTCGACCGCACGGCGCGGCAACTTGCCCAGTGGCAATCCGCCAGCCGCGGCCGCGAGCCGATCTTTGCCTCCGTCAACGTGTCGTCGCGTCAATTGCTGCGTCACGACCTGATCCAGGATCTGCGTTCGGTGCTGGCGCGCCATACCGTGGCGCGCGGCACGCTCAAGCTGGAGATCACCGAATCGCTGGTGATGGAAAATCCCGAACACGCCGCCCAGATCCTGACCCGCGTTCGCGAACTCGGCGCCGGCCTGTCGATGGACGATTTCGGCACCGGCCATTCCTCGCTCGCCTATCTGCAGCGCTTTCCGTTCGACACCATCAAGATCGACCAGTCCTTTGTGCGCACCACCACGCGCGGCACCCGGCCGGTGATCCTGCGCTCGATCATCGCGATGGCGCATGATCTCGGCATGGAAGTCGTCGCGGAAGGCGCCGAAACCGATTCCGATGCGGTCGAGCTCTATCAGCTCGGCTGCGAATACGCGCAAGGGTTTGCCTTCGGCGAACCGATGAGCGCGGAAGCCGCCCGCGACCTGCTGCTGGAAAAGCCCGCCCGCGGCCGGGCGCTGAAGATCGCGTCGGAGTAAGCCAGACTACGCGTGGCCGGCCTGGCTCGACAGCTGGCCCAGATCGATGCCGATCTTGCGCAGCGCCTTGTCGTATTTGCCGTCGGTGTCGTCGCCGAAAATCAATTCACGGTCGGCGGCGCAATGCAGCCAGCCGTTTTCCTGGATTTCCTGCTCAAGCTGCCCTGGCGCCCAGCCGGCATAGCCGAGCGCGAGAATGGCGCTGGCCGGTCCGTCGCCGCGCGCGATCGCCTTGAGGATGTCGAGCGTCGCGGTGAGGCAGATGCCTTCGTCGATCGGCAGCGTCGAATTCTCGATGAAGAAATCGGCCGAGTGCAAAACGAAGCCGCGCCCGGTTTCGACCGGACCACCCTTGAGCACCTTGACGTCTTCGGCTTGCGTCGGCAGTTCGATCCGCTCGGCCGCCGGAATCACTTCGAGCTGCACCAGCAGATCGGGGAATTTGATGTTGGCCGCCGGCTGGTTGACGATGATGCCCATGGCGCCTTCGGTCGAGTGCGCGCAAACATAAATCACCGACCGCGTGAAACGCTCGTCGCCCATGGTGGGCATCGCGATCAGCATTTGGCCGTCGAGATAGCCGCGCGCCGGGGGCTTGTCGGATAGCGTTTGCGCCTTGGCCGAAGTTTTGGCGGCGGATTTGCGCGTTGCCTTCATGGTGAAAGGTTACCCGATGATTCTGCCATTGCAAACGAAACTGACGGCATAAAGTTCAATCACCCCTGTCATATTCAACCGCGTAATTGTGGCGAAATCGCCAGCAAGAGAGCAGACTTGCCCTGATTTTGTTCATCCCCTGCTCACAATGAATTCAGTGGCGCCACATGGTTTTACCGATTAGATCGAGCGGCATGGGCGGTATTCACCACCTCACAGGCGCGAGGCTTTTTGCGTCGGCCACGGTCTGCGGCGCCGTCATCATGTGCGGCGCGCAGGCCCGCGCGGCCGACGCCTCGCCCTGGTCCGACGACAGCCGCTCCGCGATTCGGCTGATTGCCGGCAGCAACAAAACCGGCGAGTCGCGGTTGCGGGCCGGGATTGAGATCAAACTGCAGCCGGGCTGGAAAACCTATTGGCGCTACCCGGGCGATTCCGGCGTGCCGCCGCGATTCGATTTTTCCGGTTCGGACAACCTGGCGCGCGCCAAGGTGTCGTATCCGGCGCCGCATTTGTTCACCGACGAAACCGGCAATTCGATCGGCTACAAAGGCAGCGTCATTTTCCCGGTGCAGGTGACCGCAAGGCAACCCGGCAAGCCGGTCACGCTGAAGCTGAAGCTCGACTACGCCGTGTGCGAGAAGCTGTGCATTCCGGCCGAGGGCCGCGCCGAACTCACCGTCGGTGCCGGCGACAGCGCCAACGATGCCGCGCTCGCCGCGGCCGAAGCGCAGGTGCCGAAACCGGTCGACGCCGCCGAAGTCGGGCTGACGGCACGCCGCGTCAACCAGGCAGCCAAGCCCCTGGTCGCCGTCGATCTCAAAGCCGCCGAAAACAAACCGGTCGTCATGTTCGTGGAAGGCCCCAATGCGGAATGGGCGCTGCCCATCCCGGCGCCCGCGCAAGGCGCGCCGGCCGGCCACCGCCATTTCGGCTTCGAACTCGATGGCCTGCCGCCCGGCGTCGATCCGAAGGGTCAATTCGAATTGACCTTCACGGTTATCGAGGGCGACCATGCGATCGAGGTCAAAACGCATCTCGACTAATTGGCCCCAACGGCGCTAGTTTGTACGCGATAAATTCATCCACAAAAGTCAATTCCAGAAACGAGAGAGGACACCCCCATGCCCATCAAGGTCGGCGATAAATTACCCAACGCAACATTCCGCATGATGACCGCGGAAGGCCCCAAGCCCAAGACCACCGACGACATCTTCAAGGGCAAGAAAGTCGCGCTGTTCGCGGTACCCGGCGCCTTCACGCCGACCTGCAACAACCTGCACATGCCGAGCTTCCTCAACAACGCCGCCGCCTTCAAGGCCAAGGGCGTCAACACCATCGCGGTGACCGGCGTCAACGATGTGTTCGTCATGGAGGCCTGGAAAAAGGCGACCGGCGCCGACGGCAAGGTCGATTTTCTCGCCGACGGCAACGGCGAATTCGCCAAGGCCATCGACATGGCCTTCGACGGCTCCGGCAACGGCCTCGGCACCCGCTCCAAGCGCTACTCGATGCTGGTCGATGACGGCGTGGTCAAGCAGCTCAATGTCGAAGACGCGCCCGGCAAGTGCGATATTTCCGGCGGCGACGCGCTGCTCAAGCAAGTCTGAGATTTTCGACATACGGATGCGTCATGGCCGGGCTTGTCCCGGCCATTTCGTTTTTGCGGGCTACTTCTTCATCGCCCCAACGCGCGCCGGCGCGCGCGGCGATCAAACCGTTGCGGGCCAATTCATCGGCGCGCTCGTTCTCGGCATGACCGGCGTGACCCTTGACCCAGTGCCAATGCACGGTGTGCTGGGCCAGCGCTTCATCGAGCCGCTTCCACAAATCGACGTTCTTGACCGGCTTCTTGTCGGCGGTGCGCCAGCCGTTCTTTTTCCAGCCATGAATCCAGCTCATGATGCCGTTGCGCAGGTATTGGCTGTCGGTGTGCAGATCGACCGCGCACGGCCGCTTCAGCGCCTCCAGCGCCGCGATCGCGGCCATCAATTCCATGCGGTTGTTGGTGGTGTGCGGCTCGCCGCCGTTCAATTCCTTTTCGTGATCGCCGAACGACAGGATCGCGCCCCAGCCGCCCGGCCCCGGGATTGCCCGAACAGGCGCCGTCGGTGTGGATGGTGACGCGCAGATGCGGGTCGCTCACGAATCGATTCCATAATCGCTTACGCTCTTCACCGACTGGTGGAAGCGCAGCTTGCGGAAATATTCCAGCGGGTCTTTCGGCTTCACCAGCGCGCCGTCCGGCACCGCCAGCCAGTCCACCAGCCTTGTCAGCAGGAACCGCATCGCCGCGCCGCGCGCCAGCACCGGCAGTGCCGCTCGTTCCTCCGCCGACAGCGCGCGCACCTTGGCGTAGCCCTTGAGCAGCGCACGGCCCTTGGTGACGTTGTAGGAATGATCCGGCTCGAAGCACCAGGCGTTGAGGCAGATCGCGACGTCGAAGGCGAGCGTATCGGTGCAGGCGAAATAAAAATCGATCAGCCCGGACAGATGGTCGCCGAGGAAGAACACGTTGTCGGGAAACAGGTCGGCGTGGATCACGCCCGGCGGGCAGATCGCGCGGCCACGACTTCTCGAGGACGTCGAGTTCCTTGACGATTTCATCGCATAGCCCCGGCCGCACGCTGTCGCCGCGCGCGCCGGCGTGCTCGTAAAGCGGACGCCAGCTATCGATCGACAGCGCGTTCGGCCGCTGCATGGCAAAATCCTGCGCCGCCAGATGCAGCCGCGCCAGCGCTTCGCCGACCGCCGCGCAATGGCCGGCATTCGGCTTGCGGATCCAAAGGCCGTCGAGGAAGGTGACGATCGCCGCAGGCCGTCCGGCGATCCTGCCGAGCATGCCGCCTTGTTTGTTCTTCACCGGCTGCGGACAGGTGATGCCGCGCGACGCCAGATGCTCCATCAAGCCGAGAAAGAACGGCAGGTCGGCTTCGGCGACGCGCTTTTCATACAGCGTGAGAATGAAATTGCCGGCGCCGGTGTGCAGCAGGAAATTCGAATTCTCCACGCCTTCGGCGATGCCCTTGTAGGCCAGCAGCGCGCCAATGTCGTAGCGGCTCAGGAACTCGGTGAGATCGTCCGCCGAGACGTCGGTATAGACGGCCATGAAAACGTCACTCCGCCGCCTGGTTCTCCCGCAGCGGGCGGGGCAGCGGAAAGAACACCCCCTCCTCGGCGGCGGAGATGGTCTCGACGCTCACGTCATAGCGCGCGGCGAACGCATCGATGATCTCTTCGACCAGCACTTCCGGCGCCGAGGCGCCGGCGGTGATGCCGAGCCGCGCGATGTTGCCGAACGCGTTCCAGTCGATGTCGGACGCGCGCTGCACCAAGGCGGCATGCGGACAGCCGGCGCGCTCGGCGACTTCCTTCAGGCGCTGCGAATTCGAGGAATTCGGCGCGCCGACCACGATCATGGCGTCGACGATCGGCGCGACGCGCTTGACCGCTTCCTGCCGGTTGGTGGTGGCGTAGCAGATGTCTTCCTTGTGCGGACCGACGATCGCCGGAAAGCGCTGCTTGAGCAGGTCGACGATTTCCGCGGTGTCGTGCACCGACAGCGTGGTCTGCGTCACGTAAGCCAGATTGTTCGGATCGCGCGGCGCAAAGGCCGCCGCATCCGCCAGAGTCTCGATCAATTTCACGCTGCCGTCCGGCAACTGGCCCATGGTGCCGATCACCTCGGGGTGGCCGGCGTGGCCGATCAGCACGATCTCGCGGCCGCGCTTGTGATGGATCTCGGCCTCGCGGTGCACCTTGGTGACCAGCGGACAGGTGGCGTCGAGCGCGAACAAATTGCGCCGCGCCGCGTCCTCGGGAACCGAGCGCGGCACGCCATGGGCCGAAAAGATGACCGGGGCCCCGGTATCGGGCACCTCGTCGAGTTCCTCGACGAATATGGCGCCCTTGGCGCGCAGGCTCTCGACCACGTAGCGGTTGTGCACGATCTCGTGGCGGACATAGACCGGGGGGCCGTACAGCGTCAGCGCCCGTTCCACCAATTCGATGGCGCGCACCACCCCGGCGCAGAACCCGCGCGGCGAGCACAGCAATACCTTCAGCGCAGGCTTTGGCAGCGGCGGTTTTTCGGCGGTCGGCGCCATAACATCCTCGAAAACGCGCGTATTTCAGCGGACTTTCCACCCCCGACATGGGATGGCCCGCCCCACCCTGTCAAGCCGTGATGGTTGCATGGCCGGGGTCCAGACCCTATATTCACGACACTTTCCGATCATCGCCGATGATCTGGCTTCGCCCGACGGGCGGGCGAAGCGTAGAGGAGATTTGCCATGGCCACACCAGCACCCTTGATGCCGAAAGCCACCGCCGTCTGGCTGCTGGACAATACCGCGCTGTCGTTCGACCAGATCGCCGAATTCTGCAAATTGCACCCGCTCGAGGTGAAGGCGATTGCCGACGGCGACGCCGCCATGGGCATCAAGGGCCTCGACCCGATCCTGACCGGGCAACTGACCCGCGAGCAGATCACCGAAGCCGAAGCCAATCCCGGTATCCACCTGACGCTGACCGCGTCCAAGGTCGCGACCCCGCAGGTCGAGCGCGGCGGCAAGAAGGGCCCGCGCTACACCCCGGTGTCGCGCCGCCAGGACCGGCCGAACGCCATTTTGTGGCTGGTGCGCAATCATCCGGAACTCAAGGACTCGGCGATCATGCGGCTGGTCGGCACCACCAAGTCGACCATTTCGGCGATCCGCGACCGCACCCACTGGAACGCGGCAGCGCTGGCGCCGATGGATCCGGTGACGCTCGGCCTGTGCTCGCAGACCGACCTGGATTTCGAGGTCAACCGCGCCAACAAGGAAAAGCCGTTGCCGATCGATTCCGGCGCCACCTTGCTGCCGGCCTCCGAGACCACCGCGCGCAAGGAGGCGGAAGTCGCCGCAGCGCAAGCCCAGCAGAAGCCGGGCGGCGATCTCGACGTCGGCGCCGTGTTCGCCAAGCTCAAGCAGCTCGGCGGCAAAGGCGAGAAGGAAGACGAGTAAGCTCCGTCTTTCGCCGAGGCCTGCTGCCATTCAGTAGCACTACTGACCGGCGCGCGATTTAAGGCCGCGTTCATAAACGAAGGCCAGGCTCGCGCAGTGTTGAGCGAGCGTCGCGCGGGCGTATTTCCGCAACGATCATCGCTCTGGCTGTCGAGTCGTAAGCCGTAAAGTGGCGTGTATCTGAGCCGGCCGCGCGGACTGCCGTCCCCCACCTGGCAGCCACGCGGCCGGTTTTTTTGTGAGGCGAAGCGCGGCGTTACCTCGCCGATTCAGATTTCGACCAGCCATGACTTTGTTCATATCCCTCCCCGCCTTCGGGGAGGGCGCCGCCGAAGGCGGCGGGTGGGGCGACGTCGCGAGAAAACCCCACCCAGCTCGCGAGCGCGAGCGACCCTCCCCTTTCAGGGGAGGGATAAGAAAGCACGCATGCGCTAGCGCCCGTATTCTTTAGCGGCGCCGGGTACGCCGTCTTCCCTTTTCCGTCCCTCGCAAAAAAGCGAGGGGAATGGAGCGCCGGGTGGCGCAACCATTAGCCATCCGCCTTGCGGCGGGCGCGCGCCTTGCGAAGCGCGCTCGCCACTCGGCGCTCCATTGCGGCGATTTCTGTCCCCGGGACCGTGCTTCCGGGTGCCCGACAGGGGCCTGCGGCCCCCTTCATCCGGCAGGTTTTCACCCGCCTTCGTCAGCACCGCGTGCAGCCATTCAAGGCAGCCGGGCCTAGTGCCGGCGGACGGTGACCCAGGGCCTCCCGGTACATCGTTTGCGAGACGATGCAGCGGGCGCCGCACACCTAAAGCCGGTTGCCCGGCCTCAGGCTCCTGAAAGCGCGGTGTGCCTGTTCTCCGGCACCGACCCTTCAAGACTGCTCCACCTCAGGATCGCCTCTAGAAGCGCCCCTCATGAGCAGGTATTGGGACTATAAGCATAGGATTTTGGGCCTGTCAAGCGGTCGGAAAACTGTCAAGACCGGGCTTGTCCCGGGTATCCACGAGGAAACCGCCATCGAGTTCGGCTCGTAAGGTTGGCTACGCATGGTGATCATCATGGATGCGTCAGGTCGAGCGCGTCGCATGTCGGCGGAGAGATCGATGCGTATACGCGATCATAATCGAGAAAGCGGACGGCAACATTCGGCCTTCGTGCTGGACCTCCGGCTGCGTTGCCACGGGCGAAACCGTCGCCGCCGTCGAAGGCGAAATTCGCAACGCGATCCGGTTTCATATCGACGGGCTAAACAGGACGGGCTGCCGGTACCGAAGCACGGACAACATGGAATGCGGAGGGCACAAAGTGCGCGTCCAGAATTATGGCGAATGTTGGGTGTAGCCGATAGAGATTGCTAAGATTGCAAGTTTGAACGAACCGAGATTCGTCGGGCCGGCTATCGGCCTTCGCGACGGTTGCGGCTGCGCGCCGGCACAGACGAGGCTTGAGGAGCGGAGGACGCGATCAGCGTCCATCGTGCATCGTGGGGTGGGTTAAGCGAAGCGAGCGGCCACCAATCAAGCGGTTCACGCTACAATTGCTCTGCGCAAGCCTAGAAGCCATCGGCCTAGCTGGGCTGCGTAAATTTCAAAAGTATCACTATCATCGCGAAGCGCATCGTTGCGCTCCAGGCATCATTGAATAGTCCGATGACCTTGACACGCCGAGTTACACCATTGAATTCGCATTCAAGGACTTCATACAGACAGAAACGTATCATTTCATTTCTCCTAAGATGTTGCGCGGAAGCATCGTGCGCCAATAATTCCGTCTCAAGAAAAAATCAAAACAGCCTATGCAGATTTGGCCCGCTTTTCGCCAAAGGCGTTTCGTTTTTTGATACCAACGCACATGTCGCGCCATTAGGTGTGAGCAGTCAATTTGACATCCTAATGAGCAAGAAAATTAAGCTAGCAACCCAGGAGTTGACGATTGATTTCGATGCCCTCCTCGACGGCGAATGGAATGATGCGGTCGAAGATGATGATGAGTTCGATGGTTATTAGGGTCGACCCAAGATTAAGCCGTGGGCTCAGCGCGTTCTGCGCCTTAGCCCACCCTACACATTAAAACAAATGCGGCAGTTCGAATCCAAAAACGCTGCTGAAAACAAAAACGACGAAGCCGTAGAGAACCATCGGGATCGTGCCGAGAATGCCGACGGCGACGAAAGCGCCGACAATCAAAAAGATTCCAATTCCGGCGATTGCAAAGACATTCTTGTTTGCCATACGGCCACTATGCGGGCGTTCGCGCCAGACCGCCAGCGACTTTGCTTGAACATGCGACGGCGGGAGCGATCCAGCGACCGCTGGATACCGAGTTCTCGCTTCGCGCGCCCCGGAATGACGGAAATAATTCAATACCCGCGCGTGCCTTCGATCGCGGCGATATAACGCTCAATCGATTTTTCCAGCACCGCCTTGGCGTTCGTGGCGATGACGCGGTCGAAGTAGTGGCCGTAGATCGCGTCGAACGCGAACGGCTGCAGCGCCTGCGCCGATATGCGCGACCTCGCGCGCCGACAGCGGAATGAAATTCGGATAGCTGCGCATGAACGACAGCCACTTGCGGTCGGTGGTGACGCTGAGGATGTCGCCGGAGCAGACCACACCGCGCCCGGCAGCGCCCGCTTTCGCACTCTCTTGCCAATGCAGCACGGTGCCGCCGGGAAAATGGCCGCCGCAGCGGATCAGCGTGACGCCGTCCCACAGCTTGAAGGTGTCGCCCGGCCACAGCTTGATGGCCGGATTCGGATTCATGATCCAGTCCTTGTCGGCGGCGTTGAGATAGATCGGCACGCCGCCGAAGGCGCGGCTCCATTCGCCCATCGCGGTGTAGAAATGCGGATGCGAAATCGCGATCGCCTGCAGACCGCCGAGGCCCTCGATCAGGGTCACGGTGGCGGCATCCAAGGTCGCGACGCAATCCCACAGCACGTTGCCGCCCGAGGTTTGCACCAGCAGCGCGCGCTGGCCGATGGCGAAGCCGGCGCCGATGCCGATCACGCCCGGCTGGTATTGGCGGAACGCATTCATGTGGCTTTGCGACAGCGCCTCGCAGCGTGGTCCAGCTTTGCCCGCGCGGCGGCACGTATTGCCGCTCCTCCTCGCAGATCGCGCATTGCGCCGGCGGCTTATCGGACGGCGGGAACTGCGTGCCGCAAGCGGTGCAGATGAATGCAGGCATGGCGTTTCCTTGGGAGGCTATGGCCGCGGGACGCGCATTGTGGGGCTTCGCAGACGGTTTGCAAATCTTCGGCCGTTTTCGGGAACAAACTCCGCGGTTTCGATTTTACCTCACTTGAAGGTTCGACCAAGGAATTCCGAGATGAACAATTCCGACGAGTTCCGCGCCAACGCCGCAGAGTGTCAGCGCATGGCCGATGCAACCAAGAATGCCGGCGACAAGCGCCGCTGGCTGCAGATGGCCGAATCCTGGCTGCGCATGATCAAGCCGCGCCAGACCGCGGCCGACCGGTTCGACGCCGCCGAGCGGGCCCAGGGCACCGAGCAGCGGAAATCGGACGCCTCGCATTAGCGCCGCCTGGTTCCCAGCCAGTACGAAATAAAATATCCGACCACCGCGCCCACCGGGATCGCCATCGCGGTGATGACGACTTGGCGCAGCACGCAGGCGAGCGCGCCCTCGGCGCCGCCGTCCCGGCATTCCAGCACGGTCTCATTGAGGATTTCCATCACGCCGAAAACCGCGATGGGCACCAGCACCGCGCCGAGCACGATGCCCCAGACCACAAAGCGCCCGATGCTTTTGGGCCGCGGCGGCGCGGGTTCAGGCTGGGTCATGGCCGCTCAGGCCTTCTTCAGAAATTCGGTGCGCAGCACCAGGCCCTTGACCTTGTCGGTGCGGCCTTCGATTTCGTCTTCGTTGTCGGTGAGGTGGATGTTGCGGATCATGGTGCCGCGCTTGAGCACGGTGGACGAGCCTTTCACCTTCAGATCCTTGATGACGGTGACGCTGTCGCCCTCGCTGAGGGTGGCGCCGTTTGAGTCTTTGACGACGATGGTCATGAATTTCTTTTCTTTGATGCTTTGCGGATGTTTTAATCCGTCATGGCCGGGCATGTCCCGCCATGACGAGCGATAGGCTACTCCCCCACGCCGTGCGACTTCAGCGCGTCCCCGATCTCGCCCAAAATCGCCGGGTCGTCGATGGTCGCCGGCATGGTCCAGGGTTCGTGGTCGGCGATTTTCTTGATGGTGCCGCGCAGGATCTTGCCGGAGCGCGTCTTCGGCAGCCGCGCCACGGTGATGGCGAGCTTGAACGCCGCCACCGGGCCGATCTTGTCGCGCACCAGCTGCCACGATCTCCTTCTCGATCTCGATCGGCGCTTTCGGTCACGCCGGCCTTCAAGACGATGAAGCCGCACGGCACCTCGCCTTTCAGCTCGTCCTTGATGCCGAGCACGGCGCATTCGGCGACGTCGGGATGCGAGGCCAGCACTTCCTCCATGCCGCCGGTCGACAGCCTGTGGCCGGCGACGTTGATGATGTCGTCGGTGCGGCTCATGACATAGACATAGCCGTCGTCGTCGCGATAGCCGGCGTCGGCGGTCTTGTAGTAGCCGGGGAATTCGTCGAGATAGGATTCGCGCATGCGCTCGTCCTGCTGCCACAGCGTCGGCAGACGTGCCCGGCGGCAGCGGCAGCTTGATGACGATCGAGCCGATCTTGTTGGCCGGCACCTTGTGGCAGGCCTCGTCGACGACATCGATGTCGTAGCCCGGCATCGGCACGCAGGCCGAGCCGTAGCGCACCGGCAGCGCGCCCAGCCCCACCGGATTGCCGGCGATGCACCAGCCGGTTTCGGTCTGCCACCAGTGATCGATCACCGGCACCTTCAGCACGTCCTCGGCCCATTGGATGGTCGGCGGATCGGCGCGCTCGCCGGCGAGGAACAGCGTGCGGAATTTCGACAGGTCGTATTGGCCGAGCAGCTTGGCGTCCGGGTCTTCCTTGCGGATGGCGCGGAACGCGGTCGGCGCGGTGAACAGCGACACCACGCCGTGGTCGGCGCAGACGCGCCAGAACGCGCCGGCGTCGGGCGTGCCGACCGGCTTGCCTTCGTACAGGATCGTGGTGCAGCCGTGAAACAGCGGCGCATAGACGATGTAGGAGTGGCCGACGACCCAGCCGACGTCGGAGCCCGACCACCACACTTCGCCGGGATCGATGTCGTAGAGATTCTTCATCGACCATTTCAGCGCGACCATGTGGCCGCCATTGTCGCGCACCACGCCTTTCGGAATTCCGGTCGTGCCGGAGGTGTAGAGAATATAGAGCGGGTCGGTGGCGAGCACGGGAACGCAGTCGGAGGTCTTGGCGTAGTTGACCGCGTGCTCCCAGACGTGGCGCCAGTCGTGGTCGCGGCCTGGCGTCATCGGCGCCTCGCATTGCGGACGCTGCAGGATGAGACAGGTCTCCGGCTTGTGCGTGGCGAGCTTGATGGCCTCGTCGAGCAGCGGCTTGTAGGGGATGACGCGGGCGCCCTCGATGCCGCAGCTCGCCGACAGGATCAGCTTCGGCTTGGCGTCGTCGATGCGGGTGGCGAGTTCCTTGGCCGCGAAGCCGCCGAACACCACCGAATGGATGGCGCCGATGCGGGCGCAGGCCAGCATGGCGATCACCGCCTCCGGCACCATCGGCATATAGAGGATGACGCGGTCGCCTTTGTTGACGCCGAAGTCGCGCAGCATGGCGCCGAGCAGTTGCACTTCCGACAGCAGGCGGCCGTAGGTGAAGGTCAGTTTCTGCCCGGCGACGGGGGAATCGTAGATCAGCGCCGGCTTGCTGGCCGCGCCCGGCCAGCACGTGGCGGTCGACCGCGTTGTAGCAGGTGTTGCAGCTGGCGCCGACAAACCAGCGGCCGTAGATGCCGGCTTCCGGGTCGAAGATCTTCTTCGGCTTTTCGTACCAGTCGATTCCGGCCGCCGCCTCGGCCCAGAAGACTTCGGGGTTGCGCTGCCAGTGCGCATAGACGTCGTGATAGCGGCTCGATCGGGCATCCATGGTCTGCCCCCTCCCGTTTTTTAAGCTTTGGGCCCGATTGTGGAACGCCGGGCTTATGCAAACAAGCTTCGCGCAAGACAGGCTTGCGCAAACAAGGCTGGCACCGGCAGCCTTGCTGGGCTTTGATCCCGCGCAAATTCCCGCCCCGCGCCAAGCCCCTAAAGTCAGGCTATCGTGACCATCATCACCGATCCGCTGTTTTACCTGCTGGCCGTGCCGGCGGTGATCGCTTTGGGCCTGTCCAAGGGCGGCTTTGCCGGCGCCGGGCAGATGGCGACGCCGATGCTGGCGCTTGATCATGCCGCCCCTGGAGGCCGCCGCCATCATGCTGCCGATCATGATCGTGCAGGACGCCAACGCCATGTGGGTCTACCGCAAGGACTGGAGCGGGCGGATCCTGGCCATCGTCATCCCCGGCGCCATTATCGGCATCGGCGCCGGCTGGCTGCTGGCGGCGCATATTTCCGACGCCGCGGTGCGCGTCTTCACCGGCGTCGCGACCATCGCCTTCGTGCTCTATAGCTGGATCGGGCCGACCCGCGTCGCCAAGGACGTCGGCTCGGCCAGCGTCCCCGCCGGCGTGTTCTGGGGCGCGGTGTCCGGTTTCACCTCGACCATCGCGCAGGCCGGCGGCCCGGCCTATCAGATGTACGTGCTGGCGCAGAAGCTGCCGAAGATGAACTTCGTCGGCACCACCGCGTTCTATTTTGCCGCGATGAACTGGCTCAAGGTGATCCCCTATCTGGCGCTCGGCCAGTTTTCCACCAAGGGGCTGGGCACCTCGCTGGCGCTGCTGCCGCTGGCGATGGCCAGCAACGCGCTCGGCTTCTGGCTGGTGCGCGTCACGCCGCAGGAGATCTTCTACCGGATCACCTACATCGTCATGTTCGTGATCTCGGTCGAGCTGGTGCGCGAAGGCGTGCTGGACATGATGCGTCGCTGTCGTCCCGCGAGCCGGGACCCATAACCCCGGTATCGATCGGACGCAGGGTCTATGCCCGCTTGCGCGGGCATACAGCAATGACAAGCGCACTCGTAACCTGCGCCAGGGGGAAACACCCAATGGCGAAAACGCCGTACGATACCGACCTCGACCGCAATCCGGCCAATTTCCAGCCGCTGACGCCGCTCGGGTTCCTCGAGCGGGCGGCGAGCGTGTTTCCGGATCACACCGCCATCATCCACGGGCCGCTGCGGCGCAATTACCGCGAGTTCTATGCGCGCGCGCGGCGGCTGGCCTCGGCGCTTAGCCAGCGCGGCATCAAGCGCGGCGATACGGTCGCGGCGATGCTGGCCAACACACCGGCGGCGCTGGAATGCGCCTACGGCGTGCCGATGGCGCAAGGCGTGCTCAACACGCTCAACACCCGGCTCGATGCCGCGATCATCGCCTTCTCGCTCGACCATGCCGAGGCGAAAGTCGTGATCGTCGACCGCGAATTTTCCAAGGTGATGAAAGAGGCGCTGGCGCTGTGCAAGGCCAAGCCCCTGGTGATCGATTACGACGATCCGGAATATACCGGCGCCGGCGAGCGTCTGGGCGAGATCGAATACGAAGCCTTCATCGCCTCGGGCGATCCCGATTACATCTGGGCCATGCCGGACGACGAATGGGACGCCATCACGCTCAACTACACCTCGGGCACCACCGGCGATCCCAAGGGCGTGGTCTATCACCACCGCGGCGCGCATCTGCTGGCGATGGGCAATGTCATCACCTGCCGCATGCAGCAGCACGCGGTCTATCTGTGGACGCTGCCGATGTTTCATTGCAACGGCTGGTGCTTTCCCTGGACGGTGTCGATCGTCGCCGGCACCCATGTGTGCCTGCGCGCGGTGCGCGCCGCCGCGATGTACGACGCGATCGCCACGCACAAGGTGACGCATCTGTGCGGCGCGCCGATCGTGATGGCGACCTTGCTCAACGCCACCGAGGCCGAGAAGAAGCCGCTGCCGCATGTGGTCGAATTTCGCCACCGCCGCCGCGCCGCCGCCGGAATCCGTGCTGGCCGCGATGAAGAGCGCCGGCTTCAACGTCACCCACGTCTACGGCCTGACCGAATGCTACGGGCCTGCGGTGGTGAACGAATGGCATGACGCCTGGGACGCGCTGCCGGGCGACCGAGCAGGCGGCGAAGAAAGCCCGCCAGGGCGTGCGCTATCCGGTGCTGGAAGGCCTCGACGTGCGCGATCCCGACACCATGGTGCCGGTCAAGCGCGACGGCGAGAGCATGGGCGAAGTGATGATGCGCGGCAACGTGGTGATGAAGGGCTATCTCAAGAACAAGGCCTCGACCGCCAAGGCCTTCACCGGCGGCTGGTTTCACACCGGCGATCTCGGCGTGATGTATCCGGACGGCTATATCCAGCTCAAGGACCGCTCCAAGGACATCATCATTTCCGGCGGCGAGAATATCTCGTCGATCGAGGTCGAGGACGCGCTGTACAAGCATCCGGCGGTATCGGCCGTCGCGGTGGTGGCCAAGCCCGACGACAAATGGGGCGAGACGCCCTGCGCCTTTGTCGAATTGAAGCCCGGCGCGCAAGCCGACGCCGACGAACTGCTGCAATGGTGCAAGAAGCATCTCGCCGGCTACAAGGTGCCGCGCTATTTCGTGTTCGCGGAGATCCCGAAGACGAGTACGGGGAAGATTCAGAAGTTCAAGTTGCGGGAGATGGCGAAGGGGGTGTGAGCATCGCCCATCGCCTGTCATGGCCGGGCTTGACCCGGCCATCCCGATTTATGGGGCATGGCATTGCGTCCAGCCGCTTGCCGAGCGCGCGCAAGGCTGCGGTCAGGGATTCGGCCACCAAAAACGCGAATGGCCGGGACAAGCCCGGCCATGACGAAAACCCAACGCTAAAAAATGTACGCCGCCTCAGCGCTCGCCGTAGGGCTTGCCGTTCGGGTTGAACATGCGGTCGGTGTTGTAGCGCTGGTCGGACGTCGGCAGTTGATTGCCGAACTGCAGCGTGGTGTTGCCGAACTTGTATTGGGCCGGGCCGTTGCTGCCGCCGTTCGAGAACCGCGAATCCGGATCGGTGTACTTGGCCGAGCCGTCGCTGTTGGTGCCGGACTGGTTGTCGATGGTAAAGGCCTGCGCCGCCGACGCGGCCAAAACGCTCAAGCCGAACGCGGCGCTCAGGATCAACACACGACGGGACCGGGACAGGGGCAATCGGCTCATAGCGGCCTCACGGGTTTCATTTAACGTTTAGCAGGTTTCGTTCGGCTTTGGTCAGCAAGCCTCAACAATATGGCCGGATGGCGGCAAATAGCAAATGCGCATAACCCCGGATTCCGCTGGCGCGGATTTTGCTTCACTGAGCGTAGACACCCATTCCAGGAGGCAGGATGCCTATTCGCACACCACCCAGGCCGCCCGCGGAACCGCCGCGCGAGAGCTTTCTTCTCAAGTCGATGCTGGTTGCTTCCGCGCTGTTTGTCGCCGCCTTGGCGATGGCGAACCAGGAATTCTACATGTCCGCGCCCGGCCAGGCCCTGAGCGAGATCGAGGTGGCGCTGCGCCTGCCGGCGCGGTGAAGATTCGTTAAACGAAAAAGATCAATCTTGGGATGGAAACGTTCGCAAGCGGGGTGCGTTGCAAGCTGAGTGCCGGGGGTCAACCAGACGGAGATCGCCCTTGCCGACAAACCTGCCGCGTCCACGCGCTCAACAAAAGCGTTCGGTCTTCAGCGTCGCGTTCAATAGCTTCCTGGTCGGAAGCGCCCTGTTCCTGACCTTCATGGTGGTGATGCAGGAGGAACGCTACGCGATGGGACGGCCGGGCATTCTCGCCGGCGCGCTCACGCAATTGACGCAGCAAGCCGTGGCCGGCGAAGCCGGCGCCCCTGCCCCCGCGGATTGAAATCGGGATGTTGCGCGCCCGCAAACCTGTGGCGCGCAAATCAGCGCATGGCCCTGGAAGCCGCCGTTAAAATTGGCGGCGCCGTCAGGCTTCGGGCACCTCGACCGGCGTGCGGGTCTTGGCGGCGGCATCGTAGATCGTCACCTGAATGACCGGGAATTTGGCCTTCAGCGCCAGTCCGACTTTCATGGCGTCGGCCAAAACCGGGTATTGCGACTTGATCTTGCCGTCCACCGTCACCGCGAAGCCCTCGACCGGGAAGGCGTCGCCGCGCAGGTTTCTCGGACGCTTGTCGTCGGGTTCGGTCATGGGTTTGGTGTCCTGAGGCTTGATCTCCAGAGGCTTGGTCTTCCTGGAGCTTGGCTTCTTGGAGTTTCGATTCTTGGAGTTTGGCTTCGATCGGTTTTTTCATGCCCCTTAGCTAAGCCATGTGCGGGCATAAAGGCAGGTGCCGCCAGCATTTCTTTTGCGGTGAAAGGTCAAAACGGCTGACTATTCGACCTTAAGTCCCAGTTTGTGGACCAAAGTGCCCCACTTCTTCTCTTCTTTGTCGATGTCGGCGGCGTATTCGGCCGGCGTCGAGGTCAGCGGGTCGCCGCCTTCGGCGTGGATGCGCTTTTTCACGTCGTCGGTATCGACCAGCCGGCGCAGCTGGAAGCTGAGCGTGTCGACGATCTCCTTCGGCGTGCCGCCCGGCGCCAGCAGGCCGTAGTGCAGTACCGCTTCGAAACCGGGCAGCCCGGATTCGGCAAGCGTCGGCACATCCGGCAGCAGCGAAAAGCGCTTGGCGCTGGTGACGGCAATGGCGCGCAGGTTGCCGGCCTGGATGTTACCGAGCGCCGGCGGCAGCACGCTGAACGCCACCGGCACGTGACCGCCGAGCAGGTCGGTGATGACCGGCGCCGAACCCTTGTACGGGATGATGGCGACGTCGATAGCGGCCTCCGACTTGAACAGCTCCGCGCACATGTAGCCGCCGGTGCCGAGCGCGGAGGTGCCGAGGTTGAACTTGCCCGGCTGTCTCTTGGCGAGCGCGATGAAATCGGCGACCGACTGGGCCTGGAACGACGGATTGGCGATCAGCGCCACCGGCATCGAGGCCACCAGGCCGATCGGTTCGAAATCCTTGCGCGGGTCGTAGCCGGCATTGGTATAGAGCGTGGGATTGATCGAAATGGTGCCGGTGTGGCCGAGCAGCAGGGTGTAGCCATCCGGCGCCGCGCGCGCGACCGCGCGGGTGCCGATCGTGCCGCCGGCGCCGCCGCGATTTTCCACCACCACCTGTTGGCGGAACACTTCCGACAATTTGGTCGCCACCACCCGCGCCATGGCGTCGACCCCGCCGCCCGGCGGATAGGGCACGATCAGCGTGATGACGCGGCTTGGATAGTCAGCGGCACCGGCGCCGCACAGGCCCGCGAGGGTCCAGGCTACTGCGGCGAGTATTTTGACCCCGGTGACGCCGGCAAGAAAACGCATGAAATCCCCCCGTAATTATAATGGGGCCGTGCACCGGCCGCTTTCGATTGCGATCAGTATGAATTAACTTCGACTAAGCCAGAAATGCAAAAATGCCGCGCTGGCCCTCGTTGGGCAGACGCTTGCACGCCCAACCGCGCGGCGAGCCCAGGGCTGCGCCTGAATTCGGTCGGGCCGGTGCTGGATCTGGAATGGGTCTTGAAGCTTAAACGGCTCAGTGCACGCTGGCGTTGTCGTTTTGCCTCAGGCGCTCGATTTCGTCCTTGAGGTGCAGTTTACGGCGTTTTAGCTCAACAACTTTCAGGTCATCGGTAGCGGGATGTGCCAGGCAATCGTTGATTTCGCTTTCGAGCGCCTGGTGCTTTTTTTCGAGTTCCGAAAGGTGCGACTGCATCGACATGCCGAATGTCTCCTCAATCTGTGTCCCCCGATGGATTAAGCCTAGCTCAGACTCACCGCAAGTGCGAAATTACACCCGGCTTCGCGCCGCGGCAAACCCTGCCGAAGCCATTGATCGGCGGATATTTTTCCGGCGGCTTGAACGCCGCTGTGGAAAACGCGATAATTCCGGCGCCGTTGCCGAACCTGATACCGGCATAAAGCAAACCAGCGGTGGCGATGAACGACAACGACGAACGCGCTTTGCGCGATTGGCTGGCGCGCCTGCAGCAGGAGCATCGCGATCTCGATGCGGCGATCGCCGCCTTGGCGACGTCGCCCGGCTCCGACCTGATCCAGGTCCAGCGCCTGAAGAAGCGCAAGCTGGTGCTGCGCGACAAGATCCGCCAGATCGACGATCAACTCACGCCGGATATCATTGCCTAGCGGCTCCATGATTCATAGCCATGCTCGAAACGGAAGAGGCCGCCCACTGAGGCGGCCCCTGAATTTCCGTTTGAGTTAGATTCGTGTCGCGCGCACCGTCAAGGAAGCTTGACCGCCTCGATATTGGCCTTGGCGCCAAATCCGAGTGTTCTGACGAACGATACGTGGTGACCGCGCGTGGTGATGTTGTCGTCGTGCACCGCGAAGCCCACGTTGTAGACGCCGCCCTCCTTGAGGGCCTTGTCGTCGTCGTTGGTGAGGCCGAGCGGGCGGATGATCACGACAGTCCACATGCCGTCCTTCCAACTGGCGATCGCGTTATTGTCGGCCGCTGAACCCGCGGCATCCTGGCGGTTCGATCATGTAGTCGGGGATCAGATCGCCCTCTTTCCAGCCCGCATTCGGGTCGAACGGCACTGCGTTCTGCTCGCTGATCAGGAAATGGTCGCCTTTGCGCAGCTGGTCGGCGGTGATCGACTTGTAACCGACCTTCTTCTCGTCCCACATGAATTTCGGTGTGTGGGTCTTGGCGTCCGCATTGCCGCCAAACATGTCCTTGCCGGAATCGGAATTGCGAAACTCGAGAACATAGCCGTCATCGGCCATGCCGACCGGGTACGAACGGTGGGCACGCCACTGGATCAGGTCGACGAAACCGCCAGCCGCCTTGATCTTGGCGACGTCCTCCACGGATTTGCCGCTCTTCCAGTCCGACGGATCATTGCGTGTGGCCGGCAAATATTTGCGCACATCGCTTTTCTTGATGGCTGTCAGCAGCGCGTTGGCTTCCACCTCATCGTTCGTGAA
The DNA here is from genome assembly GCA_963825015.1 of uncultured Alphaproteobacteria bacterium. Lineage (GTDB taxonomy): Bacteria > Pseudomonadota > Alphaproteobacteria > Rhizobiales > Xanthobacteraceae > Pseudolabrys. The sequence continues at coordinate 413,770 of CAWGRN010000022.1, forward strand.
CTGCTTGGGCATATCGCGCTGGCCGTTGTGGCAGGTGAGCCAGCAGCCCTGCTGCGCAAACAGCGGCACCTTCCCGTCGTCGATCATGATCGTCATGCGGTCTTCGTAGATGCCGGGCTGCTTCCCGTCCTGGACCACCTTATCGAGTTTCGGATAGCCGTAGACTTTCCATTCCTTGCCGTCGAACCGCAGGTACTGGTGTTCCGTGCCGGGAAACGCATTCAACGTCTTCCACTGGAAGCGCAGATAGGCATTCTTGGCGTCGTACGCGGCCTGGAATTTTAGATCGACGGTGCCGTTCTTGCCTTTGACCGGCGTCGGCTCCAGCGCGCCGCCCTTGACGTTCTTGTCGCCGAGTTTCTGCTCCATGCCTGTGTGGCAGGTGGTGCAGGCCTGTCCGATCCGAAACAGACTTTGATCCCGGATGGTCACTGGTGCGCAGCCACTCGTAGGAAGACTGGCCGGGATAAAACAGCGTCACGTTCGCGACAGGAACTTTGGCCCAATCGATTGTGGCGGGGTCGGCGGCCAGCGCAGGCGCTGCGGCGAGCGCGGTCAAACCGATTATAAATCCGATTTTTCGCATGACATTCTCCCGAGGGAGTCAGAAGACTTATTCCCGGTTGAACTGTTCAGCATCGGACGACAGACTGATTGATGCAGGTCAAATTGCTCAGCGAGTTGCTCCGACCCTCAGCACTCGTTGAAGTTTTCAAATCACGCTGACCGCTTTGCATTTGTTGATCGGATTCAACGTTCGCTCGAAACCTTGATCTCCGCTGCGTCGAACTGACGCGGTTGAATCAGCAATCTGCTCCGCGCTAAATCCCGAACAACGGACAGTGGCGGTATATCCATGCCGCCAATTGTCTGCCCGTTTATCAGTCCGCGCCTTCGCCGCGCCTCTGCTTCTTGCGCGCATACATCGCCTTGTCGGCGGCATCGATGATTTCGGCCGGCGTTGCGTCGGGCGCGAGCGGCACGATACCGGCGCTGGCGCCGACCGACAGGCGCGCGTCGCCATGACGGACGCGGCCGCGGCGATTGCCACTTCCAGTTCGCCGCGCCTTGGCCGTCGCCTGCGCCGCGCCGACATTCCACATCAGCACCCCGAATTCGTCGCCGCCGAGCCGCGCCACCACATCGGAGGCGCGCACATGGCCGACGAGCTGGCGCGCCACCGCCTTGAGCAGCGCGTCGCCGGCGGCATGGCCGTGCCGGTCGTTGACCGCCTTGAAGCCGTCGAGATCGATGAAGATCAGCGCCGCGGCGGTGCCGTAGCGCTTCACATAGGCGAGCGAGCGGGCCAGTTCGCGCTCGAAGCCGCGCCGGTTGAGAATATCGAGCAGCGGGTCGACGTCGGCGCGCGCCTCCAGTTCGGCGATCTTCCATTCGGCCTGGGCCAATTCCGCCTTGAGCCGTTCGATCTCCGCCAGCAACAGGGCGGCCGGCGCGACCGCCGGATTGGCGCTTTCGGGCCTGTCGGCGTTGTCGGCGGCCACCGATGGTCCTTCGCAAATTTGCGCCCTCCAGAACCGGCATCATACCGCTTTCGCCTTGCCAGCGGGGGGTCGCAACCTATAATCCGGCGCTTCCTTCCGCCAGGGTGGCGGAGTCGGGGAGCAATAATGGCTACAAAACCGGTCGCGATCATCATGGGCAGTCAGTCCGACTGGGCCACGATGAAGCATGCCGCCGAGACGCTCGATGCGCTCAAGATCGGCTATGAGGCGCTGATCGTCTCGGCGCATCGCACGCCGAAGCGGCTGTACGAATTCGCCCATGCGGCGCGCGACAACGGCTTCAAGGTGATCATCGCCGGCGCCGGCGGCGCCGCCCACCTGCCCGGCATGGCCGCCTCGATGACGCCGCTGCCGGTGCTCGGCGTGCCGATGAATACCCACGCGCTGGAAGGCAAGGATTCGCTGCTGTCGATCCTGCAGATGCCGGGCGGCATTCCGGTCGGCACGCTCGCCATCGGCAAAGCCGGGCGCGATCAATGCCGCGCTGCTCGCCGCCGCGGTGCTGGCGCTGTCGGACGCTCAAGATCGCCAAGCGGCTCGAGGCCTGGCGCGCGCGGCAGACCAAAGCCGTCGCCAAGCGGCCGAAGGATTGAGTGATGACCGCTCATCCCTCCGTTCGTCCCCGCGAAAGCGGGAACCCAGGACAGCAATTCGCGACCTCTGAAGACTTGGCTCGGATTCCCGCTTGCGCGGGAATGAACGGAGTGTGACTTGCTGAAACCCGGCGCGACCATCGGCATTCTCGGCGGCGGCCAGCTCGGCCGCATGCTGGCGCTCGCCGCCGCAGCGGCTCGGGCTGAAGGTGCCATATCTATTCGCCGGAAAAGAATTCCTGCGCCTTCGACGTGGTGCACGCATACACCTGCGCGGCCTATGACGACGAGGCCGCGCTCGGCCGCTTTGCCGGCAGCGTCGACGTCATCACCTATGAATTCGAGAACGTGCCGGCCAAGACCGCGGCCTTCCTCGCCAAGCGCAAGCCGGTGCTGCCCGACCCGAACGTGCTCGAGCTGACGCAGGACCGGCTGATCGAAAAGAATTTCATCAGCGAGTTGAAGATCGCCACCGCGCCTTACGCGTCCGGTGCACAGCGCCTCGCAACTGGCCGCCGCGGATCGAGAAGGTCGGCCTGCCGGCGGTGCTCAAGACCACGCAGCTCGGCTATGACGGCAAGGGCCAGGCCAAGATCGCCAAAGGCGGCGACGCCAACGCCGCCTGGCGCAGCTTGAAGAATGCGCCCTGCATCCTGGAAGGCTTCATCGATTTCGAGCGCGAAGTCTCGGTGATCGCCGCGCGCTCGGCCGACGGCAAGGTCGAATGCTTCGAGGTGACCGAGAACGAGCACCGCGACCACATTCTCAAGATCTCGCAAGGTGCCGGCCAAGGTGACGCCGGCGCTGGCCGCCGAGGCCGCGCAAGATCGCCGACCCGCATCGCCAAGGCGTTCGACTATGTCGGCGTGCTGGCGGTCGAGATGTTCGTGGTCGCGCCGCGGGCAAAGCAGACCGTGCTGGTCAACGAGATCGCGCCGCGGGTGCACAATTCCGGCCACTGGACCATCGACGGCGCAACCGTCTCGCAATTCGAGCAGCACATCCGCGCGGTGGCCGGCTGGCCGCTGGCGAAGCCGATGCGGCTCGGCCGCAGGTCGAGATGATCAATCTGATCGGCGCCGAGGTGAACGAGGCGGCGCACTGGCTGACCGTGCCGGGCGCCTCGGTCCATCTCTACGGCAAGGGCGAGGCCCGGCCCGGCCGCAAGATGGGGCATGTGACCAAGAGTGACCCCGCGGTAAGGTTGCGGCATCCCTGCGGGCCGCCTCCGGCCGAATCGAGCTGTATTTGCGGCTGGGTGGCGACTCTGATCGCGCGGGCGGCCAGGCCGAGCGGCCAAGGCCTTGATTTGACGGGGGCTCTGGCGCCCTGTAACCCCTGCCCCTATATGGAAAAGGCCATGGATCGGGGCTTTCAGGCCCGTTTCCATGGACTCTGAAAGCCAATTCTGCTAGAGCCGCCCGACTCAAAGGCCCTGCCTTTGCGGGCTTTTTGACCAAAACCCGGCCGAGCCACCAACGAAGGAGCATGCGTGCAAGTTCTCGTTCGCGACAACAATGTCGATCAGGCCCTCAAGGCGCTGAAGAAAAAGATGCAGCGTGAGGGCATTTTCCGCGAAATGAAGCTTCGCGGTCATTACGAAAAGCCGTCGGAAAAGAAGGCGCGGGAAAAGGCGGAAGCGATCCGCCGGGCCCGCAAGCTCGCGCGCAAGAAGATGCAGCGCGAGGGCCTGTTGCCGATGAAGCCGCGCGTGGTACCGGGCGCTGCCGGTCCGGGTGGCGCTGGTGGTCCAGGTGGTCCCGGCGGCCGTGGCCGCAGCGGCGGCGGCGCACCGCGCTTCTGATCGCTGAACGGCACGGGTTCAACGAATTCGGCGCGGGTGCGTTAAACGCCCGCGCTTTTTTTGTGGCGCAGCAAACGGAAAAGATTCGATGCCGATCCAATCCAAATATTTGTTCGTTGCCAGCATGGACGTCGACCCCGCCAAGGAGGCGTTGTTCAACGAGGTCTATGACACCGAGCATGTGCCCAATCTCTTGAAGGTGCCGGGCGTGCGCGCCGTCAGCCGCATGGAGGGCGAGCCTTTTGCTCTCAACATCGGCGGCGCGGAAAAACAGCTGACGCACGACGCGGCGCGTCATAGCGCGCTCTATGAAATCGATGGCCCGCACGTTCTGGTGAGCCCCGAATGGGCGAAAGCCGTCGAAACCGGACGCTGGCCCGGCGAGGTGCGGCCATTTACGAAGAACCGGCGCCATGCGCTCTACCGGCTGCGGGGCTGACGCTTGAGCGCGGCATCCCGGTGTTGTTGATTTTCCGTCACGCTGCCTCACACTGGCGTTGATTCGAAAATGGCCGGCCACCGATGAAAATCGATTTCGATCAATATGCCGGGCAATACGAAGCGCTGATCGCCGCGCAGACGAATTTCTTCGACAGCGATAACGACTATTTCATCCGCTACAAAGTCGAGCGCGCCAAACAACTGGCGGGCGACGTCGATGCCGTGCTGGATTTCGGCTGCGGCATCGGCCGCGCCATGCGCTATTTCCGCGCGGCGTTTCCGAAGGCCGACGTCGTGGGTTGCGATCCGTCGGCCGACAGCCTGGCGATCGCGCGGCGCGACAATCCGGATTGCCGGTTTCTCGCGATGGAGGAACTAAATGCGGCGACGAAGTTCGATCTGATTCTGGCGTCCTGCGTGTTTCACCACATCGCGCCGGCCGAGCGGCAAGAGGCGCTGCGCTTTTGCCACGACCACCTCAAGCCCGGCGGGCACTTCGTGATCTTCGAGCACAATCCATTCAACCCGGTGACCCGGCATCTGGTGAACACCTGCCCGTTCGACGCCGATGCGGTGCTGTTGCCGATGCGCGAAACGATCAAGCGGATGCGCGAGGCGCGATTTGAGATCGCGCAGACCGGCTATTGCCTGTTTTTTCCGGGCGCGCTGGCCGCGCTGCGGCCGCTCGAGAAATTCCTGAGCTGGCTGCCGCTCGGCGGCCAGTACTTCGTTTCCGGCGTGCGCGGCTAGTTTTCGCCGAATACCAGGCGCGTGCCGACCGCCGAGTGGATCACCTTGTCGCCGAGCGCCAAGCGCGCCAGATCGTAGAAGCGGTCGCCGGTGCAGTGGCCGACGATCAGATATTTCGGATCGATGGCGCGAAATTCCTCGATGGTCTTGTTGATGTAGTCGTCGCCGAGCGGCGGCACCACGTGGAAGCCGCCGATCACGGCATGCACTTTGTCTGTGCCGGCCGCCGCCATCGCCTGCCGCACGGTGTTGATGACGCCGCGATGGCTGCACGAGGTGAGCACCACCAGGCCGCGGTCCTTGACCATGTAGGTGGTGGCGATCTCGTGGTCGAAATCGTCGGGGATATAGGCGCCGGTGTTCTTTTCCGCCGGCATTTTCTCCGGAAAGCAGCCGAAGCCGTCGAAGATGCCGACGATCTCGGTGGTCGGCTGCAGCGGCTTTTCGAACGAGGTCTGGCCGATGCGGCCGGTGGTGAAGCCGTGGTCGGCGACGATCGCCGGCTCCGACGCCATCATCAGCGACAGATCGGCGTCCATGATCGCCTTGCGGTCGAGCGCGCCGAACTGGCCGCCGGGATTGCGGCGGATGCAGAAGCAGTCCTCGCCGCCGACGTAGAACGGCATCTTGGCTTTCAATGCGCCCTTGTTGGCGTTGAGGAAGCCGACCATGCCGCCGAAATGATCGTAGTGGCCGTGGCTGAGCACCAGCGCGTCGAAACACGACGGATCGATGTTGAGGATGCCGATGTTGTTGAGCAGGACTTCCGGCGTGTAGCCGAAATCGATCAGCACGTTGCGTTCCTCGGTCCCGCGGTGCGATTGCACGTACATCGCGAGGCCCCACTCGCCATTGAGCATGGTGCGCGGCGGCTTGTCGGGACTGGTGTTGCCGCTGCGGCGCTCGATGGTGAGGCCGTCGCGCTTTTCGGTCGGCACGAACTGGATGACGATATTGTCGGTGACGATGCGCACCGCCAGCCGGTCCACCACCGGCACCTCGCCGCGCAGCGTCTTCGCCGGCGCGGTCCTGGCGCTGGCGGCAAGCGTCGCCATCATGGCCGAGACGAAGCCGGCGCCGCCGGCGCAGAGCGGTCCGGCATCGGACAGAAACGAAGCGACGGGACCGGGCGTGCAGGGGCCAAACAGCATGGGTTGGTTTCCGGTAGAATTTGTTGTCGAGATCGTTGCGCTGGCGAAGCGTCGATCTTAGGCGGCCGGGCCCATGCGCTCAATGGCCCCGCCGCTCAGCCGGCGCGCACGCGGCTGACAAAATCCTGCGCCTGGCGATGCAGCACCGAGGCCTGCCGATTGAGATTGCCGACCGAGACATGGATCTGCTCCGCCACCGCGCCGGTCTGGCCGGCAAATTCGCTGACGTCGGCGATGGTCGAGGCGACACGGCGGGTTCGCTGCGCGGCATCCTCGACATTCTCGGATATGTTTTGCGACGCGACCCGCTGCTGCTCGACCGAATTTGAAATCGCCGCCGAAATCCCGCTGATCTGGCTCACCACCCGCGAAATGCCGTCGATCGCCTCGCTGACGCTCTGCGAGGCCAGCCGTACCGAAGCGGTCTTCTCGCTGATTTCGGCCAAGGCCCGCGTGGTCTCGCCGGCGAGCACCTTGACCTCCTGCGCGACCACCGCAAAGCCGCGGCCGGCGTCGCCGGCCCGCGCCGCCTCGATGGTTGCGTTCAAGGCCAAGAGATTGGTCTGCGCCGCAATGCCGGTGATCAGGCCGACCACGCGGTCGATGTGCAAAACCGCCGTGGTCAGGCTATGGCCATTGGCCATCGCGGCGTCGACGCGGTCGCCGGCCTGCGCGACGATATTGGAGGCTTCCAACGCCTGATGACTGATGTCGCCGACCGCCATCGACATTTCCTCGACCGCGGCGGAAACGGTGGTGGCGCCCTCGGTGGTCGCGTCGGCGATGGCGGTTGCAGCCTGCGCGCGATGGCCGGATTCTCCCGCGGCCGCGTGCATCTGGCTGGCGAACTGCGCAAGCTCGTTGGCGGCATCGGCGACCGCGTCGGACACGCTGAGGACCTCGCGTTCGAAACTGTCGGCCAAGGCGGCGAGCGAGGCCCGCCGGTCGGCCGCGGCCCGCTCGCGGTCGATGGTCTTCTGCGTTTGCAGCTCACGCAGCGCGTGGCCGTTGCGTTTGAACACCGCGACCGCGCGCGCCATGGCGCCGACTTCGTCGCCGCGTTCGGTGCCGGCGATATCGACCGTCGAAATCGCCCTTGGCGATCTCGACCATCTTGCCCGCCAGCCGCTGCAACGGCCGGGCCACCGAGACATGCGCCAGCAACAAGGCCATGATGAGCGTGACGAACGATCCGCCAGCCAAGGCGAGGATCGTCATCTTCAAGATCCAGACCTTGGTCTCGGTCGCGCGATCGAGCATTTCGCGCGCCTCGCCGCCCAGGATATTGATCAGCCGGTAAACCTGACCGGAGACGTCGTCGCGGGCCGGATCAAAACGCAGATCGAGAAGATCCCGCGCCTTCGCCCGATCGTTCGCCTTGACCGATTGGTAGACGGTCAGCGCGATGCCATGCGCCAGGTCGAGCTTGCCACGGATACGCGCGATATCCTCCGCGCGGTCCGGAAGATAGCCAAGTACATTGTTCAAAGACGTCTGCGCGGCGTCATATTCGCCTTGCAAGCTCGCGGCTGCAAATTTTGACTGTTCGGCATCAATCGACGCATACAATTTGTAGGTAGCCAGCCCGAACGCCTCAACCCGGGCCTTGGCGTCGCCCAAAGAGAGGCGAGCTGGAGCGACTTCCTGCACCAGCACGGCATTAAGCTGCTCCAACATGTCAATGCGTTGCAGGCAGAACCAGTTTGCCAGCGCCGACATCAGGCCTAATCCGGCGATCAACAGCACGGCCTTTGCTGCGATGGGCAGCCGGAATTTCGGGATCCATGAGGGCATGAAGGCTTCGATCGAGGCTGGCGTTGACGACGATTGCTGTAGCGTTCAAATCGTATTGTTTTGTTTAAGATCGCCGTCGCGAAAATTTCACACTTACATCACGCGTCGATGTGTTCTGCGGTTGAAATCGAGGCGCGACTACCGCGGAGCGATAGATGCCATCGTCCGGCGCGATGCTCAGCGCGCGTTAAAACGCCGCGCACACCGGCTGGATCGCCACGCCGACGGATTTCTGATCGAAATGCAGCTTATAGGCGTCGACAACGGTGGCGATGCGCGCACGCACGCGATCGGCGTCCGCCGTCACAATGACGACGATCTTGGTGTGCTCGCGCGCGATCGCGCCGTCGTCGCCGTTGTGCCATTGCCCGCGGCCTTCAATCACGGTCAGTCCATCGGGAAATCGCGGCGTCAGTTCTTGCGCCAGAAATCGCGCCCATTGCCGCTCGCTGACGATCTGGTGCCCCTTCGCATCGCGCCCGAAGTACAACTCGATGCGCAGCATCGGCTTGAGCGGATCGTGGCAGACGATATTCTGCGCCTGCGCCGGCGTGCAAAGCGCGATGGCGGCGGCGACGATGAAGCCCTTCAACCAGCCCATGATGAAATGATAGCACAGCAGCCATGGACGCCACGCTGATCATCCGCCCCGCTGCGGCCGCCGACGACGACGCCATATGGGCGATCCTGGAGCCGACCTTCCGCGCCGGCGAGACCTATCCGATTCCACGCGACATCAGCCGCGCCGATGCGCTGGCCTATTGGCGCTCGCCCGGGCACAGTGTGTTCGTTGCCGGACAGGGCGGCCGGATCGTGGGCACCTACTACCTGCGCGCCAACAACCGCGGCGGCGGCAGTCATGTCGCAAATTGCGGCTACATGGTCGCCCCTGCGGCAAACGGGCGCGGCGTGGCGCGGGCGATGTGCGCGCACTCGCTCGCGCTGGCCCGCGAGCGCGGCTTCACCGCCATGCAGTTCAACTTCGTGATCGCCTCCAACGAGCGCGCGGTGCGGCTCTGGCAGGCGAGCGGCTTTGCGATCGCCGGACGGCTGCCGAAGGCCTTCCAGCACCCCCGGCTGGGCCTGGTCGACGCCCTGGTGATGGTGCGGGCCTTATAGGCGGCCGGGGCAATTACCGGGGAGCGGCCGGAAATATTGATTTCATTAAGGAAAAAGTTGCCCGGCGGACGGTAAAATCATCCGTCCGGTGCAACCTTTCGCGAGTTCGCACGTTACGGTCACGGGTTGGGGCCTGTTGGGTGAGATAAGCCCCTGAAAATAGTGGGTTTTGCGTCAATTCGGGGACGGAATGGATAAATTGGTTGGCTTCCTTGAGAGCGAGCTTGAGCGCGCCATGTCGGCGCGCGACGAGACCGGCGACGATAAAGTCGTGCCGCTGTCCGCCGCTGCTGAACTCGCAAGCGATCCTGGTCGAGCGTGAACGCCGGTTCCGCAAGTTGCTCGATGCTTTGCCCGCCGCCGTCTATACGACCGACGCCGAGGGACGGCTCACCTATTTCAACGATACGGCCGCCGAACTGTGGGGCTATCGTCCCGAACTCGGCTCCAGCGAATGGTGCGGTTCGTGGAAGCTGTTCTGGCCCGACGGCACGCCGATGCCGCATGACCAGTGCCCGATGGCAGTGGCGCTGAAGGAAGACCGCGCGGTGCGCGGCATGGAAGCCATCGCCGAGCGTCCCGACGGCACGCGCGTGCCGTTCATTCCCTATCCGACGCCGCTGCACGACGAGGCCGGACGCATGGTCGGCGCGGTCAACATGCTGGTCGACATCACCGAGCGCAAACGCGCCGAGGAGCACCAGCATCTGCTGGTGCGTGAGCTGCATCATCGGGTGAAGAACACCCTTGCCACGGTGCAAGCCATCATGGGTTCGACCGCGCGCTCATCGGATAGCATCGAGGATTTCAAGACCGCGCTGATCGGGCGCATCGGCGCGCTCGCCAAGACCCACCGCTTGCTCACCGAAGAAGTCCGGCGCCGTCACATTCGGCGACGTGTTGCACAACGAACTCGACGCCTTCGACGATGGCAGCGACGACCGCATCACCTTGAGCGGCCCGGAAGTCTATCTGTCGGCCCAGCTCGCGGTATCGCTCGGCATGGCCGTGCACGAGCTCACGACCAACGCGGCGAAATATGGCTCGCTGTCGGTCTATGGCGGCAAGGTCGACGTGACCTGGAGCGTGACCATCGAGGCCAAGCGCCGCAAGCTCGATTTCCAATGGGTGGAAAGCGGCGGGCCGGCGGTATCGCCGCCCCGGCGCCAGGGCTTCGGCTCACGGCTATTGGAATTCGTGCTGCCCGGCCAGATCCAGGCCGTTGCCAGCATCGACTACCGCAGCGACGGCGTCGAAATGCGCTGTTCGGTGCCGATGCCGCTGGAAGCCTAAGCCGGTTTCTGCAAAATCGATTTCGCAATCATGGCATGCACGCCTTTGACGTGATTGACGACTTGCGTCACGTGCAGGTCGGCGGCGAAGCTGCATAACGCATAGGCCTCGTCCTTGCCGATGCCGGTGAGCGTCACGATCCAGTCGATCATCTGCCGCACCGCCATGCGCGCGGCGTCGTCGAGGTCGGCATCGAGACCGAAGGCGATGAGATGGGTCGGCGTTTCCGCGCGCGGCAGCTTCCAGCCGAGATCCTTGTGCACGTGAAATTCGAACGTGCCCTTGAGGCAGGTTTCGATCGCGGCGCCGTCGACCTCGCCGTGGCCCTGCGCGGCGTGGCCGTCGCCGGTGGAGAACAAGCCGCCGTCGTTCCACACCGGAAAATAGATCGTTGAGCCTTTGACCAGATCCTTGCAGTCGAGATTGCCGCCATATTCGCGCGGCTCCTTGCTGCCCTGGCGGCCATTGGCCTTGGGCGGCATCACCGCGAGCTGGCCGAAAAACGGCGCCATCGCCACCTTCAGCCCCGACGGCAGGGTCGCCATGTTGCTCGCCTTGTCGAGCTTGACGTAGATCATCTGGCTATAGGGGAAATCGTCCGGCAGCGTGCCCAGATAGGGCCGGAACATGTTGTAGCCCCAGTCCTGCCGCAGCTCGACGTCGACGATGCGCACTTCCAGCACGTCGCCGACTTTGGCGCCGCGCACCGCGACCGGGCCGGTGTAGATGTGCGGACCGATGTCGCGTTTGGCTTTGGCGTGGACCTCGACGAGATCGGGCAAAAGCGCGAGACCGGATTCCGGCGGCGGCTTGCGGTCCGGATTTCCCGACACGCATTCGATGACGACGCGATCGCCGGGATCGACGGTCAGCACCGGCTTGAGATTGCCGTCGAGATAGCCCCAGTGCACGGTTTCCGGCGTCGATTGGAGCAGATGCGTCTTGCCGGTCGTCGTCGTCATATCCAGGGGTCGGCTCATAGGTCCGCTTCCTTTGTACCGTGGTCGCAAGCATAGCCCGAAAGCGGCCCGCCAAACCTCCATAAAAAATCATAAACCGTTCTGCCGCCGGCCGGCCCGTTTGGTCAGGCTTTCGGCCGGCAGGCCCACTTCTGAGATGCCGCCATTCACTCCGCCGGGGCATGCTTCCGGGACAGGATCGCGCGTTCGAATTTGCGCGGCTCCATCGGCTTGGCGAACATCATGCCCTGCAGCAGATCGAAGCCGAGCTCGCGCACCATCGCGAAATCGGCTTGCGTCTCGACGCCCTGGGCGACCGAGCGCGCACCTGTTTCGCGGGCGGCCGCCACCACGCCGGCGCAGACGGCCTGCTTGATCCTATCGTCGGCGCAGCCGCGCACGAATTTCGGCGCGACTTTCATCTCGACCAGCGGCAGGTCGCGCCGGCCGGCCAACGAGATGCTTTCTGCGCCGATATCGTCAACGACAATCCCGATGTCGCGGGAAGCCAGTTGCGCCGCAATTTGCCGGACGAGGTCGATGTCACCGATCATGTCGGCACAATCGACCTCGATCGAGAAGCCGCTTTGCCAGCCAGCCGGAAGCGTCTGCATGACCCGGTCGATGAAGCGTCCGTCGGCAAGCGCCGGCCAGGGCAGATTGACGGAAACGTCGACCGGACGGTTCGCCAGGGTAAAGCCGATACGGTCAGCCATCGCCCGCATCAGCACGAATTGCGACAGCGCTTCGAAATAGGGATCGTTGGCGCCGGGGATGAAATAAGCCGGCGCGACGACGCCCCAGGTCGGATGGCGGACGCGGATGAGCGCTTCCGCGCCGCCCGGCACCAGCGACCGAGGATTGATCTTCGGTTGATACCAAAGTTCGAGCCACCCGTTCTGCAATACTTCATCGGCATCCGCCGGCAGCGACGGCGAAGGCACTACCGGCAGGAAGTTGGAAAGGTTTTCGAGCATATCGCTGTCGCGAAACGGCGTGCCCAACGGCGGCAGCATGGCCAAGTTGACCTGTTCGCCGTACTCATGCGCGCGAATAAGCGCCGGCGAGCTTCGGCCGCCGAACAACATGACGCGGCCCCGATAGGATTTCGATTTCAGAATAACCAGCGACGCCCGCACTTCGGTCTCGCCGTTGAGCGGTCCCAACACGACCAGGTCCGGCCAGAAGCCGTGCAGCGCACGTTGTATATCCGGACCGGCGCACTGGTGCGTGATGAAGCCGACTTCCTCCAGCATATCGGCCAGGAAAGAGCGGACGTGAGGCTGGTTGGCGACGACGCATACCCGCGGCGGAATCCGGCGGTGGCCGAACTTCACGGATGCTTCGCGATGAGGTTGCTGCGCAATGATCATGGGTCCCCCGACTTTAGGCCCGCGACTTTTCGCGGGTCGCGGAACATGGCACTTCGCGCCGAGATCGGTAGGAGTCACGCCGACATCGGCCGGGTGTTTCCCCACTACGCTGGATTTGCAGTTAAGAAAGCTTCCGGCAGCGCCAAAAAATTTAATTCACATCGAACGAATCAAAACGCCGGCTCACGCGCGCCGGCGAGCGCAACGAACCACATCAACGCGGCGTAAAAATAAAAAGTGGAGGAAAGACCGAGAGTTGCAGCGCGCGCCAATCACATGGCAACTACATGGCCAATCACATGGCCGATCACATGGCCTTGACGATGCTCTCGGTCATTTTCTTGGCGTCGCCGAGCAACATCATGGTGTTGTCGCGATAGAACAGCGGATTGTCGATGCCGGCATAGCCCGACGCCAGCGAGCGCTTGATGAACATCACGGTGCCGGCCTTCCACACCTGCAGCACCGGCATGCCGTAGATCGGCGAGGTCGGGTCGTCTTCCGCCGCCGGATTGGTCACGTCGTTGGCGCCGATGACGAAGGCGATGTCGGCCTGGGCGAATTCGGAGTTGATGTCTTCCAGCTCAAACACTTCGTCGTAGGGCACGTTGGCTTCGGCCAACAGCACGTTCATGTGGCCGGGCATGCGGCCCGCCACCGGATGGATGGCGTATTTGACCTCGACGCCTTCCTTCTTGAGCCGGTCGGCCATTTCCCGCAAGGCATGTTGCGCCTGCGCCACCGCCATGCCGTAGCCCGGCACGATGATGACCTTCTGCGCGTTCTTCATGATGTAGGCCGCGTCCTCGGCAGAGCCGAGCTTGACCGGACGCTGTTCGGCGCCGCCGCCGGCCGGGCCCGCCACCTCGCCGCCGAAGCCGCCGAGAATGACCGAGATGAACGAGCGGTTCATCGCGTGGCACATGATGTAGGACAGGATCGCGCCCGACGAGCCGACCAGCGCGCCGGTGATGATCAGCGCGGAATTGCCGAGCGTGAAGCCGATGCCGGCGGCGGCCCATCCCGAATAGGAATTGAGCATCGAGATCACCACCGGCATGTCGGCGCCGCCGATCGGGATGATGATGAGGCCGCCGAGCGCCAGCGAGATCGACGACGATCAGCCAGAAGTCCAGCACGGCTCTGCGAGACGTAGAAGCAGTAGATGAAGTAGATCAAGGCCAGCGCCAGCGCGATGTTGATGGCATGGCGGCCGGGCAGCATGATCGGCTTGCCGCTCATGCGGGCGGAGAGCTTCAGGAAGGCGATGATCGAGCCGGTAAAGGTGATGGCGCCGATGGCGACGCCGAGCGCCATCTCGATCAGGCTGGCTTGATGGATGTGGCCCTCTGTGCCGATGTCGAAGGCCGCCGGCGCGTAGAAGGCGCCTGCCGCCACCAGCACCGCCGCCATGCCGACCAGCGAATGGAACGCCGCGACCAGTTCCGGCATCGACGTCATCGCCACCTTGCGCGCGATCACCGCGCCGATGCCGCCGCCGAGCGCGATGCCGCCGACCACCAGCGCCCAAGCCAGCGGGCTTGCCGGCGGATGCGCGGCGAGCGTGGTCAAAACGGCGATGGTCATGCCGATCATGCCGAGCAGGTTGCCGCGCCGGCTGGTGTCGGGCGACGACAATCCGCGCAGCGCCTGAATGAACAGGACGCCGGCGACGAGATAAAGCAGCGCGGCGATATTGGTGCTCATTGCCCGCTCACTTCTTTTTCTTTTGGTACATCGCCAGCATGCGCTGGGTGACCAGGAAGCCGCCGAAGATATTGACCGAGGCGAACACCAACGCGACGAAGCCGAAGCTGCGCGCCAGGATGGTGCCGTTGTCGTCGGCGATCAGCGCGACGCTGACCGCCAGCAGCGCGCCGACCACGATCACCGAGGAGATCGCGTTGGTCACCGACATCAGTGGCGTATGCAGTGCCGGCGTCACCGACCAGACGACGTAGTAACCGACGAACACCGCCAGCACGAAGATCGAAAGCCGGAACACGAAGGGGTCAACCGCGGTCGCGAGTTCGTGCATGGACGTTCTCCCTTACGCCGCCGTCTTCGGCATGAAATTCGGATGCACGATCGATCGCCTCGCGGGTGAGCACCGTGCCTTTGACGATCTCGTCGTCCCAGTTGATCGCCAGCTTCTTTTCCTTCTTGTCGATCAGCGTCTCGACGAAGGTGTAGAGGTTCTTGGCGTAAAGCGCCGAGGCCGACGCCGCCAGCCTTCCCGCGACGTTGAGATGGCCGATGATCTTGGCGGGGCCGACCTGCACGACTTCGCCGGGTTTGGCGCCTTCGACATTGCCGCCGCGCTCGACCGCCAGATCGACGATCACCGAGCCGGCGCGCATCGAGGCCACCATCTCTTTGGTGATCAGCCGCGGCGCCGGGCGCCCCGGGATCAGCGCGGTGGTGATGACGATGTCCTGCTTCTTGATGTGCTCGGCGGTGAGCGCGGCCTGCTTGGCCTGATATTCCGCCGACATCGGCTTGGCGTAGCCGCCAGCGGTCTGCGCGTTCTTGAATTCTTCGTCCTCGACCGCCAGGAACTTGGCGCCGAGGCTTTCGACTTGTTCCTTGGTCGCCGGGCGCACGTCGGTGGCGGTGACAATGGCGCCCATCCGGCGCGCGGTCGCAATCGCCTGCAGGCCGGCAACGCCGACGCCCATGACGAAGACTTTCGCCGCCGGCACGGTGCCGGCCGCCGTCATCATCATCGGCAGCGCGCGGCCATATTCGCCGGCAGCGTCGACCACCGCGCGGTAGCCCGCGAGGTTGGCCTGGCTCGACAGCACGTCCATCGACTGCGCGCGCGTGATGCGCGGCATCAATTCCATGGCGAAGGCCAACAGCCCGGCATCGGCCATCTGCTTGAGCGCGGCCTCGTTGCCGAACGGATCCATGATGGCGACGACCAGCGCGCCCTTCTTGTAGGCGGCGAGCTCGGCCGGCGCCGGGCGGCGCACCTTGAGCACCACATCGGCGTTCTTGGTGACGTCCTCGCCGATTTCCGCGCCGGCGGCCTCGTAGTCCGCGTCGGCGATGCCCGACGCGATGCCGGCGCCGCGCGCGACCGCGACCTCGGCGCCAAGCGCCTTGAACTTCTTGACGGTTTCCGGTGTGGCCGCGACGCGCGGTTCGTTGGCGTCGGTTTCACGCGCTACAGCAATTCGCATTCGCGGCTCCCCGTCCCCGCCGGGTTAAGTTCTCAGTTCTATGACAGCGCCGGTGAACGCGAAGATCAGGAAGCAGATCGCGAAGGCGACGTAGCTCGATGTCTTCGAGCCGGTCAGCAGACCCGGCACCAGGCCGATGATGGCGATGATGAAGATCGGAAGCGCCGTGAACCAGTGCCCCATCACGCCGCCGACCGTCAGGCCGAGCAGCAGATTGAGCACGTGGATGACGCCGACGAAGGTGAATTTAACGAAGGTTTCGTAGGTGTTTTCGTGGGCGGGATAGTCGTTACCGGCAGCGGTAGCGTATTCGACAGTGCCGTGGTCGGCCATGGGGAAAAATTCTCCAGATATTAGAAAACCGGACGGCAGTCAGGTAGCGCAATTGTGCCCTCAGGGCAACGGTAACGGTCCGCGAAGCGATTGGCCTGTTCGTATCTATTCAGGCCCCTCCGATAACATTCTGACCGGGCCTGTTTTTGATACGGATCAAGTTGCAGCGAGTTTTTTTCGAAACCCTGCGCCGGAAGGCGCAAGGCTGGGATGCAGGACCAGCAGGACAAAAAGCTGGTCCGCTACCGAAGGCTTCACCGCGCGCTTTTATGCCAAGGATCGCCAAGTTGCCGGTTAAAGTCCGGCCTGATCGAGCGCCTGGCGCTGGCGCGCGGCCACCGTGTCGATTGAGAAATCTTCGATTGCTTCATTGAACAATCTGATAGAAATTCAATTCCGCCGCCAGATGCAGGAACACCGCGCCCAGCCCGATGGCGGCGCGGTCCATGAACACGAATTCGCGCGGCACCATGACCGGGCCCTTGGCCTTGAGCACCTGGTGCACCCGGAACGCTTCCTTGCGGCCGTATTCCGAAGGCTTCACGCCGTCGGCAACACTGCGCACGCGGTCCTCGAGCATCGGTCCGTAGATGAAGCGGGCCCAGATATTGAGCGCATCGATCAGCTCGCGCGACAGCCGCTTGAAGCCCCAGGTCTCGTAGGCATGCACCACCCGGTCGTCGTCGCCTTCGAGCAGACCGCGATACAGATCGACCACGCCGCCGACGAAGCTCGGCGGGAAAATGCGGATGCAGCCATAGTCGAGCAGATTGATGCCGGCGGGCTTGCCGTCGCGATCGTCAAACACCGTGTAATTGCCGAGATGCGGGTCGCCGTGGATGACGCCGAAGCGGCTGAACGGGAACCACCAGGCGGCAAACATCGCGGTGGCGAGGTTGTTGCGAAGGCTCAGGCTCGCGTCCTTGTGGTCGAGCAGCTTGCGGCCGGTCATCCAATCCATGGTGAGCAGGCGGCCGGTGGACAGCTCCGGCCAGACATTCGGCACCCGAACGTTGGGCTCGTCTTTGAGCATGTTTTGATAGAGCGCGACGTGCTTGGCCTCGCGCACATAGTCGAGCTCCTCGCGCAGGCGCGCGGCAATTTCCACGGCGATCTCGGTGGTGTCGATGGCCGGATCGAAGCGTTTGCGGATCGACATCAGCAACTGCAACTGGCTGAGATCGGCTTCGACCGCCGACTGCATGTCGGGATATTGCAGCTTGCAGGCCAATTCCGCGCCATCAAGCGCCGTGGCGCGATGCACCTGGCCGAGCGAAGCCGCGGCCGCCGGATGATGTTCGAAGCTGGTGAATTTCTTTTCCCAGCCGGCGCCCAGTTCCGCGCTCATGCGGCGCTTGACGAAGGCCCAGCCCATCGGCGGCGCCTGGCTTTGCAGCTTGATCAGCTCGTTGGCGTATTCCGACCGGCAGCGCGTCGGGAATGGTGGCGAGCAGTTGCGCCACCTTCATGATCGGGCCTTTCAGCCCGCCGAGCGCTGAAGCCAGCGCCAGCGCATTACCGGCTCGGCCGCCCTTGGCGCCGACCAGGCGCTGGCCGGCCAGGCGCGCGGCAACGCCGCCCACTCTGGTGCCGACTTTGGCGTAGCGTTTGGCGCGGGCGGAGAAGCGGTTTTTTTCGCGGTCGGTGGGGGGCATGGGCGCCATCTAATGCCTGCCGGCTGACAAAATAAGGTGCCCGCCCTACTTTGCCGCTTCCAACCTCTCCAACTCGTCGATCAGTCCCGCAATCACGCTCAGGCCGCCGTCCCAGAACTTGGGGTCGCGGGCGTCGAGGCCGAAGGGCTTGAGCAGTTCGGAGTGATGCTTGGTGCCGCCGGCCGCCAGCATCGCGAGGTAGCGCTCGGCAAAGCCGTTCGTCGATTTCTCGTAGACCGCATAAAGCGAATTCACCAGGCAATCGCCGAAGGCATAAGCGTAGACGTAGAACGGCGAATGGATGAAGTGCGGGATGTAGGTCCAGAACGTCTCGTAGCCGGCCTTGAGTTCGATCGCGGGACCGAGGCTCTCGGCCTGCACCGACATCCACAATTCGCAGATCTTGTCCGAGGTCAGTTCGCCGTTGCGGCGCTCCAGATGCACCTTGCGCTCGAATGAGTAGAACGCGATCTGGCGCACCACGGTATTGATCATGTCCTCGACCTTGGCGGCGAGCATGGCCTTGCGCTGCTTGGCGTCGGTGATGTTGGCGAGCAGTTTGCGGAAGGTCAGCATCTCGCCGAACACCGATGCGGTCTCGGCCAGCGTCAGCGGCGTCGGCGCCATCAGCGGGCCGTTGGGCGCGGCCAGCACCTGATGCACGCCGTGGCCGAGTTCGTGCGCCAGCGTCATGACGTCGCGCGGCTTGCCCTGGTAATTGAGCAGCACGTAAGGATGCGCCGACGGCACGGTCGGATGCGCGAAGGCGCCCGGCTGCTTGCCCTCGCGCACGGCGGCGTCGATCCAGTTATGCTCGAAGAAGCGGTCGGCGACTTCCGCCATTTTCGGCGAGAACGCGCCGTAGGCAGTGAGCACCGTGGCGCGCGCGTCGGTCCAGGGAATCGTCGGCTGCGCCACCTTGGGCAGCGGCGCGTTGCGATCCCAATAGGGCAGCGACTTCTTGCCGAACCATTTCGCCTTCAACGCATAATAGCGATGCGACAGTTTCGGATAGGCCGCGCGCACGGCCGAGACCAGCGCTTCCACCACCTCGGGCTCGACGCGGTTGGCCAGATGGCGCGCGTCGGCGACGTCCTTGAAGCCGCGCCAGCGGTCGGAGATTTCCTTGTCCTTGGCCAGCGTATTGGTGATCAGCGTGAACGGCCGGAAGTTCTCCTTGAAGGTCTTGGCCAAGGCTTCGGCCGCCGCCTTGCGCTTCTTGCCGTCGACGTCCTGCAACAGATTGAGCGCCAGTTCGATGGAGAGCGGCTTGCCGCCGATCTTGAAACGCAAGCCGGCGACGGTCTCGTCATATTGCCGGTTCCAGGCCGAATAGCCGGTCACCGATTTCTCGTGAAATAGCTCTTCGACCCGGTCCTCGAGCTGATAGGGCTTCTCCATCCGCACGTCATCGATCCACGGCTTGTAATGGCCGAGCGCGGGATCGGTCATGGCGGCGTCGAGCGCGGCATCGTCGATGCGGTTGAGTTCGAGGGTGAAGAACAGCAGATGCAGCGAGGCGGCGGTGATGCGCTCCTGCATGTCGCCGTAGAACTTGGCGCGAACCGGATCGGTGGTGTTGCCGGCATAGACCAGCGAAGCAAACGAGATCAGCCGGCCGAGCCGGTCCTCGATCCCTTCGTAGCGTTTGACCGCCTCGGCCAGCGCCTTTCCGGCGGCCTCGCCCGCGGCCAGCGCCGCCAGGCGGCCCTTGAAGGCCTGCTCGAAAGCCGCGCATTCGCTGTCGGCCCGGTCGAGGTCCAGCTTGAGCTCAGGCGCGTCGAGACCGGAATACAGATCCTTGAGGTCCCATTCCGGCAAATTGCCGAGTTTGGTGCCGGGTTTGGCGCCCGGTTTGGACGATTTCACGGGCTTTTTCTTGGTCGCGGCTTTGGCCATGGCGGGGACTATTCGTTTTGCGGGGAAATCAGCGGGTCGGCCAACATCTATGCCGCCGGTCGTGGCAATGCGATGGCGGCGGGCCACTTTTCAACACATCGGCAGGCCGAGTTTTAGCCCTAAAGCCGGTTGATCCTGGCGATGCGCCGGGTCACCTCGGCCGGCGTTTCGCGCTCGGCCTTGGTCTTGAGCGCCAGCGCCTCGCGCGCGGCCGGCCGCTCCAGACAACGCATCAGCCAGTCTTTGAGGTTCGGCACCGCGGACAGGTCCATGTCGACGGCACGGCTGATGACGGCGGCGACGTTGAGGTCCGCCACCGTAAAGTCGCCGCCGAGGAGATAAGGCTGCTTGGCCAGTGCCGCGTCGAGCACCTTGAACGGCCGTTCCAGCACCTTGAGCGCCTCGTCGCGCTTGGCGGCATCGCGCTCGTCCGGCGGCAGACGGACGGCGTGCAGCGACCAGATGTTGACGCCGCGGTCGACCTCGGTGAGCGCCCACATCGTCCACTGCCACGCCCTCGCCTCATCCTGCAGCGTGCCGGGATAAAGTTTGCCGTTGGAATGCTTCTTGGCGAGGTAGAGCGTGATCGCGAGCGACTCGAACAGCACAAAGCCATCGTCGACGATGACAGGCAGCCGTCCGTTCGGATTGATGGCGAGGAATTCCGGCGTGCGGGCGCCGGCATCGCCGATCTCAATCGGCAAATGCTCGTAATCGAGGCCAAGCTCCTTGGCGATCCATAAAGCGCGGAACGCCCGGGTGCGGGCGATGCCGTAAATGCGCAGGTTCGACACGCGGTTTCCCCCCATTTTTGCCGCCGAGCATAGCGCAGACCGGGCCGCCGCGGTCCCTTCCTGCACCGCCATTTTAAGAGGCCATTAAGCCAAAGCGGCGACATTGCTCCAAATCGGCACAGTTGCCGCGCCCGGAGGTTCCATGTCGCAAGTCGTGTTGATCGTCGACGACGATCCGGTCCAGCGCCGGCTGCTCGAAGCCATGGTCCAGCGCTTCGGCTACGAGGCCGTGCTGGCCGAGGGCGGCGATCCGGCCGTCAAGCTGCTCACCGGGCCGGCGCCTGCGCGCATCGATTGCGTGGTGCTCGACATGGTGATGCCCGACCTCGACGGCCTGGGCGTGCTGGCGCGCATGCGCGAGGCAGGCCTCGACATTCCCGTCATCGTGCAGACCGCCCATGGCGGCATCGACAATGCGGTCTCCGCCATGCGCGCGGGCGCGACCGACTTCGTCATCAAACCCGCCAGCCCCGAGCGGCTGCAGGTCTCGCTGCGCAACGCGCTCGCCACCAAAGTGCTGACCGGCGAACTGCAGCGCATCAAGCGCAGCCGTGACGGCACGCTGTCGATCAAGGACGTCATCACCCGCTCGCCGGCCATGCGTCCGGTGCTGCACGCGGCGGAAAAAGCCGCGGCCTCCAATATTCCGGTTCTGGTCGAGGGCGAATCCGGCGTCGGCAAGGAACTGATCGCGCGCGCCATCCATGGCAGCGGCCCGCGCAAAGCCAAGCCCTTCATCGCCGTCAACTGCGGCGCCATGCCGGAGAACCTGGTCGAGTTCGATTCTGTTCGGGCACGAGAAAGGCTCGTTCACCGGCGCCACCGAAAAGCACAACGGCAAATTCATCGAAGCCGACGGCGGCACGCTGTTCCTCGACGAAGTCGGCGAGTTGCCGCCGCCGGCGCAGGTCAAGTTGCTGCGCGCGCTCCAGGAAGGCGAAGTCGAGCCGGTCGGCGGCCGCAAGAGCATCAAGGTCGACGTCCGCATCGTTTCGGCCACCAACCGCGACCTGATCGCGGATGTGAAAGCCGGACGCTTCCGCGAGGACCTGTTCTATCGCCTGCACGTATTTCCGATCATGATTCCGCCGCTGCGGCAGCGGCTGGAAGATATCCCCGAACTCACCAGGCATTTCCTCACCCGGATCGCGGCGGAGGAAGGCAAGCGCATGCGCGGCGTCGGCGCGCAGGCGCTGGCCTTGCTGTCGGCGTTTCGCTGGCCGGGCAATGTGCGTCAGTTGGAGAACGCGATCTTCCGCGCGGTGGTGCTGGCCGACGGCGAGGAGATCGGCGTTAACGAATTTCCGCAGATCGCCGCGCAACTCGGGCCGGACAGCCCGGCCGCCCAACCTTGGATCGAACCTTCGCCGACCATGGCCGCCGGCTGGCCGGGCGCCGGTGAAAATTCCGGCATGTCGGCGCGCAACCAGGCCGCATTAACGATGTCATCGCCGCATCTGCGGCTGACCGATCCGCACGGCGACGTGCGCCCGCTCGAAGACATCGAACGCGAAGTCATTCGCTTCGCCATCGCGCATTACGACGAGCAGATGTCGGAGGTCGCGCGCCGGCTGAAAATCGGCCGCTCGACGCTTTATCGCAAGCTTGAAGGCCTCGGACTGAACGACGACGCCGAAGCCATCAAGGTAAACGATGCCGCGCACGCCGATTAATAATTAAAATTTTAACGATCGCGCGCCGCGTTAGCTTTGATGCAAAGTAAACGCCGTTATGGCGTGAAATTCATTCGTCCATAGGCGCGTTCGGCCGCATAATGGCAATGCGATCCTGTCGATGGCGCCGCGCGTGGCGTCGCCGGTTAAAGCCGCACGAACAATTTTATCAGTTCTGGTGATGTTGAGTATCCGGAGTGAGTGAGATGCGTAAAGAGAGGTTCGACCGATTGCTGGCCGGCACGATGCTGGCGCTGATCGTTACCACGCCGACTTTGTCGATCGCGGCGCCCGATCGCGTCGAATCCGTAAGGCCGCTGCCGCCCTCGCTCAATGGCCGGCCGCTGCGCCACCGCGATGCGGTACCGACGCCGCCGCCACAGCAACAGCAACAGCAGCGGATTATCCAGGTTCCTGAACCGCGGGCCGAAGCGCCGACCGCGCCGGAGCCGATCGCGCAGACGCCCGCGCCGCGCGAGCCCGACGCCGCGATCGCCGATATCAAGAGCGCGCTCGACAAACCGCTCGCGGCCAGCGACGCACCGATCACCGAGCGGCTGCGCGAGTTCATCACGTCGAAGCAGATCGATAAACGCATCGAGCGCGCGCCCGAACGCAAGGCGATCGAAACTTTCTACGCCGCGCGCAACTATGCGCCGCTGTGGATCCACGACGGACAGCTCACGCCGCAGGCCAAATCGGTCATCGTGCGGCTCAAGCGCGCCGAAACCGATGGGCTCGATGCATCCGATTACCCGGTGCCGGAGTTCACCAGCCTCACCAACGCCGAGGCGCTCGCCGTCGGCGACATCAAGCTCACGCATTCGATGCTGACCTTTGCCCGCCACCTCGCCACCGGCCGGATCGCGCCGACGCGCGTGTCGGCCGATGTCGACTACGGCAACCACACGCCGGAGGCCGACGATATCCTGAAGAAAGTCGCGGAAGCCCGCGATGCCGACGCCGCGCTCGAGAGCTACAACCCGCCGCATGACGGCTTCCGCGCCTTGAAGAAGGAGCTGGCCGAGTTGCGCAGCGCGTCGCCGCGCGCCGAAGCGGACGACCGCATTGCCAACGGCCCGGTCATCAAGCCGGGTGAAAAGGACGCCCGGGTGCCGCTGTTGCGCGAACGCCTTCGCGTTCACGGCAAAGCCGGAGACATTTACTACGACAAGGCGCTGTTCAACGCGATCAAGCACGTGCAGGCCCGCGCCGACATCAAGCCGACCGGCTTGATCGACAGCAAGACGCTGGCCGCGATCAACGGCCCGAAGCCGCTGTCGCAGCAGCAACAGACCGAACGCGTGCTGGCCAATATGGAACGCTGGCGCTGGCTGCCGCGCGATCTCGGCAAGACCTATGTGATGGTCAACATCCCGGACTACACGCTCAAGGTGGTGCGCGACAACAGCCTGGTCTGGCACACCAAGATCGTCGCCGGCAAACCGCAAACGCCGACGCCGCTCGCCAGCGCGTCGATGGAATCGGTCGTGGTCAATCCGTCCTGGTATGTGCCGCAATCGATCATTCAGAACGAGTTGCTGCCGCTCTATGCCAACGATCCGAACATCTTCGATCGCATGGGGCTTGAGGTGAAGCGCGGACCGGACGGCCACATCAATGTGGTGCAGCCGCCGGGTGCGGCCAACGCGCTCGGCCGCATCAAGTTCAACTTCCCCAACAAGTTCCAGGTCTACCTGCACGACACGCCGGAGAAGCGGCTGTTTGCATCCGACCGGCGCGCATTCAGCCACGGCTGCATGCGCGTGCAGGATCCGACCAAGTTCGGCGAGATCATGCTGCATCTGACGATGAACGGCCAAACGCCGGACTCGCGCCAGATCAGCTCCATGTTCGGTCAGGATGAGAAGATCTATAAACTGGTCAACCGGCCGATGGTGCACCTGACCTACCAGACCGCCTTCGTGGACAACGGTAAGCTGGTATTGCGTGACGACATCTACGGCTTCGACGCCCGCATCAACGCCATCATGCATAGCGACGAGCGCCGCGTCGCCGACGTGGCCCCGCCGCAGGATGCCAAGCGCGATGCCGCTACCGCCAAGAGCAATCAGGAAATCCTGAGCCGGGTCGAGCGGCGCGAGGCGCAGAACCCCTTCGCCTTCTTCGATCGGCTGTTTCGCTAGTAAAGCCATGAACTAACGCGCGAATGGCCGGGCTTGAACGCCCGGCCATTTTCGTTTGAGGCAAAGTTCCATCGCGAAATCTAAAGCGCGCCGACGGCCCGGCCATTTTCGGGCCATGTTCCGCCGATAATCCCGAAACATTGGTTGCCAGACGGGGGACCGCCGCTAAGGGCGCGTTAACCGATCCTTACAACACTGCGCGTCATCGTCGCGATGACCCGCTGGGGGCGCAAGCGACGACAGTGGGACGGCTAATTTCACGGAACGGTGCGGTGGCGGTGAGTTCGGCGCGCGGACAATCTTTGTTCTTGATCTTGATGCGCGCCGGTGCCCGGCTGGGCATGGCCGGACTATTCCTGTTCGGCACCAACGGCGCCTTGCAGACCGCGGTCGCCGAGGGCGACACCCGCAGCATCTCGTTCCATCATCTCCACACCGGCGAAGACATCACCATCACCTACAAGCGCAACGGCCGTTACGACGACGCCGCGCTGAAGAAGCTGGACTGGTTCATGCGCGACTGGCGGCGTGAACAAGAGACCCACATGGATCCGCATCTGTTCGATCTGCTGTGGGAGACCAATCGCGAAGTCGGCGGTACCGAGGCGATCCAGATCATCTGCGGCTTCCGCTCGCCCGACACCAACGCCATGTTGCGCGCACGCTCGACCGGGGTCGCCCAGCTCAGTCAGCACATCAACGGCCAAGCCATCGATTTCTACATTCCGGGCGTGCCGCTGGAGAAAGTCCGTACCGTCGGCCTGCGTCTGCAGCGCGGCGGCGTCGGCTTTTATCCGACCTCGGGTTCGCCGTTCGTGCACCTGGACACCGGCAGCATCCGGCATTGGCCGCGCATGACCCACGAGCAACTCGCCAAAGTGTTCCCCGACGGGCGCACCGTGCATATTCCCTCGGACGGACAACCGCTGCCCGGTTATGCGCTGGCGCTCGCCGATGTCGAGCGTCGCGGTGCGGTGCCGTCCGAAACCTCGCTTGAGGCCGCGCGCGACGCCGG
This sequence comes from uncultured Alphaproteobacteria bacterium, assembly GCA_963825015.1. Lineage (GTDB taxonomy): Bacteria > Pseudomonadota > Alphaproteobacteria > Rhizobiales > Xanthobacteraceae > Pseudolabrys. Next base: position 439,271 of record CAWGRN010000022.1, read on the forward strand.
CATCATCACTGCCAGCATCGAACAAAGCGCCAAAAAGCCGCAGCGTAATCTGCTCGCCAGATTGTTCGGCACGACCAAGGATGCCGACGAGCTGAGCGAGGAGCCGGCGCCCAAATCCGCGTCCAAGCGCGCCCGCACGCCGGTCGCAGTTGCCAGCCTGAGCCCGCCCAAGCCTGTTGCGGTCGAACGCATCGTGCCGCTGCCGACGGCGCGGCCGGTCGCGGTCGCTGCCTTGATGCCGAAGCCGGCGGCGCAGAAAATCGCGAGCGCGGCGCCGGCAGGGAATGTCTTCGACAACCGCGGCTATTGGCGTGGCGCGGTCGAGACCGGCGACGCTTTGCCGCCGCCGGCGCAGGCATCGCCGTTTAAGGTCGCCAGCGCCGATCCGGACGCCATCGGCACCGCGACCGGAGCGCTCGCTTATGCCGCGGAATCGCAGCCGCAAGCGCCGGCGCGGGCCCGTCCGATGGGCGCCGCCATGCCAAAGCTGCCGCGGGAAGCAACTTTGATGCCGACGCGTTCTAACACCACGGTGGCCATCAAGACGCCGCTGGCGGCGACGCTAACGAGCGGCGGGCAGCGTTCCGACAGTCCATGGCTGCGTGCCGCGATGCTGACGCCGAGTGTGAGCGGCTTCATGACGGCGACACGGCTGGGCGCGCGCGATCCGCGGCCGCTTGAAGAACTGTTCAACAAGCCGTCCGAGTCGCTGGTGATGACGTTCTCGGCCGATCCGCATCTCGGCATGGCTGCCGATCGCTTCGGCGGCAGCGCGGTGGTGTTCCTGGCCACCGCAACGTTCACGACACGGACGACCGCGTCGCTGCGGTAACGAACGTTGTCGTCCCGCGTAAGCGGAACTCCAGGATTGTCATTGGAAATTTGTAGTTAGCCTGGGTCCCCGCTTTCGCGGGGACGAACGGATGGGCGTTACTGCAACATCCCGAGCGCGTGCAGGTAGGTCTCGAGAATTTCCTCCTGCTCGCGGCGCTCGTCTGAATCCATCTTGCGCATCCGCACGATGGTGCGCAGCGCCTTGGCGTCGAAGCCGTTGCCCTTGGCTTCGGCATAGACGTCGCGGATATCGTCGGAGGTGGCCTTCTTCTCCTCCTCGAGCCGCTCGATGCGTTCGATGATGGCTTTGAGCTGATCTTTCGCAAACTTGGTTGCGGGCTGATCCGGCTGGGCCGCTGCGGTGGCTGGCATCGATACGTCTCCTTGACTAACTTTCGGCTTGGCAAAGAGGTTTCGGAATAAGTGCGCGTCAGGTCAAGGCAATGCCCGCGTCATCCACGCTGTTCACATGGGCAAAACTATTTTCTTGTGCTGCGGGCTGAATTGTTAGTGCTTGTGTGACGTCTCGAAAGCCGCCTTCTGATCGGGCGAGGCTTCTTTCTGGTACTTTTTGCGCCATTCGTCGTAGGGCATGCCGTAGACGATCTCGCGGCTCTCGTCCTTGCTCATCGCCAAACCGGTCGCGTCGGCGGCTTCCTTCATCCAGTTCGACAGGCAATTGCGGCAGAAGCCGGCAAGATTCATCAAATCGATATTCTGCACGTCGGTGCGGCCGCGCAAATGCTCGACCAGACGCCGGTAGACGGCGGCCTCCAACTCGGTGCGGGTTTTGTCGTCCATGGCGATGCGAACTCCACTGCGTTCTTTGTAAACATAGTGGCCAAAGCCACGTCTTGCCATAGCCCAAAAAACCGGCCGTATTGTCGGCATGGCTTCGCCGCGCGCATTTCTGGACACGCTATTCTCGACCGCGGTAGCCGCGGCGCACCCAAAGACGTGCCTGCCGCCATTGCTGCCCGAACCGCCCAGGGGCCGGTTGATCCTGCTCGCCGCCGGCAAGGCGGCCGGGTCAATGGCCGAAACCGCGGAAGCGCACTATCTCGACCGGCTTCGGATCGCGGCCGAGCGTCTGAGCGGCGTGGCGGTGGCGCGGCACGGCTATGGGCGGCACCTGAAGCGGGTCCGGATGATCGAGGCCGGCCATCCGGTTCCCGATGCCGCCGGCCTGGAAGCGGCCGAACTCGCCATCAAGCTCGCCGATAGCGCGACCGCCGACGATCTGGTGCTGGTGCTGATGTCGGGCGGCGCCTCGGCCAACTGGATCGCGCCGGCGCATGGGGTTTCATTCGCGGACAAGCAGGCGGTGACGCGCGCGCTGCTGCGCTCCGGCGCCAATATCGGCGAGATCAATACGGTGCGCAAACATCTCTCGCGCATCAAAGGCGGCAGGCTGGCGCGCCACGCCTATCCGGCCAAGCTGGTGACCATCGCGATCTCCGATGTGCCGGGCGACGATCCGTCGGCGATCGGCTCCGGTCCAACCGTGCCCGATCCGACCACGCTGGCCGATGCGCGCGCCATCGTCGCGAAATACCAACTCGCACTTCCCGGCGGCGATCGCCGCTGCGCTCAACGACGCGCAAGAACGAATCGCCCAAGCCCGGCGACCCGGCTTTTGCCGGCAGCACCTTCGCGCTGGCGGCGCGGCCGGCGGATTCGCTGCGCGCGGCGCAGGCGGTCGTCGCCGCTGCCGGCTACGAATGCGTCATGCTCGGCGATCAGGTCGAGGGCGAGGCACGTGACGTGGCCGAGAGCCACGCCAAGCTCGCGCGCGACTTGCGCGCACAAGGCAAACGCGCCGTGATCCTGTCCGGCGGCGAATTGACGGTGACGATTCGCGGCAAAGGCCGCGGCGGTCCGAATCAGGAATACGCCCTGGCGCTGTCGATCGCGCTGGCCGGTCTGGCCGGGGTGGGGGCGATGGCCGCCGACACTGACGGTACTGACGGCGGCAACGGCTTAGCGACCGACCCGGCCGGCGCCTATTGCGACGGCGAGACCACGGCCCGCGCCAAGGCCCTTGGCCTCGATCCCGCCGCGTTTCTTGCCGACAATAATTCAACCGGGTTTTTCGAGGCCCTCGGGGATCTGGTGGCGCCCGGGCCGACCTACACCAACGTGAACGACTTTCGTGCCATCGTCGTTGACAGGCCGTGACAGGTCACGTCAAAACCGCGCTCTATCCCGAAACGGACCTCGTGACCGCATTGCCTTTGCCTCCGATCACCGCCAGCCGCCGATTTGCCCGCTTGATCGCGGCCGCCGCGGGCGCGGCCGCGCTGCTGATCGTGTGGGGCCAGCCGGCGATGGCCGATTTCCGGCTGTGCAACAACACCGGCAGCCGGGTCGGCGTCTCGATCGGCTACAAGGACGCGGAAGGCTGGACCACGGAAGGCTGGTGGAACATTTCGGCGCGATCGTGCGATACATTGCTGCGCGGCGCGCTGGTGGCACGCTACTATTACATTTACGCGGTGGACTACGACCGCGGCGGCGAATGGTCCGGTCATGCCTATATGTGCTCACGCGAGAAGGAATTCACCATTCGCGGCACCGAAAACTGCCTGGCGCGCGGCTATGACCGCACCGGGTTCTTCGAAGTCGATACCACCGAGCAACGCTCCTGGACCGTGCAATTGACCGACACCGCCGAACAGACCCCCGACCGTCCATTGCCTTCACGCTCGCCGAGCGGACCGTCGCGCCCGCCGACCGTGGCGCCATCCGCGCCCGCCGACGGCAAACAAGGCGGCAAGAAATGAGACGTCACCGCCGCGCCAAAATCGTCGCCACGCTCGGACCGGCCTCCTCCAATGCCGAGATGATCGGCAAGCTTTTCAAAGCCGGCGCCGACGTGTTCCGCATCAACATGAGTCACACCAGCCAGGATCGCATGCGCGAACTGGTCGCCATGATCCGCGGCGTCGAGCAGGACACCGGCCGCCCGATCGGCATTCTGGTCGATTTGCAGGGACCCAAGCTCCGCCTCGGCGCCATCGCCGGCGGCTCCGTGATCGTGAAGAACGGCGACACGTTTGTGCTCGACTCCGATCCCGCCATTGGCGACGCCACGCGCGCTTATCTGCCGCATCCGGAGATTTTTGCCGGCGTCGAGGTCGGACATACGTTGCTGATCGATGACGGCAAGGTGCGGCTCGTCGTCACCGAGGCCGAGCCCAAACGCATCACCACGCGCGTCGTGGTCGGCGGCAAAATGTCCGACCGCAAGGGCGTCAGCCTGCCGGATTCGACGATTCCGTTTTCCGCCTTGACCGCCAAGGACCTTTCCGATCTCGAGGCCGCGCTCGAGACCGGCATCGACTGGATTGCGCTGTCGTTCATCCAGCGGCCCGAGGACATCGCCGAAGCCAAGAAGATCACGCGCGGCCGCGCCTTGATCATGGCCAAGATCGAAAAGCCGCAGGCGGTGCTGCGGCTGGACGAGATCATCGAGCTTGCCGACGCGCTGATGGTGGCGCGCGGCGATCTCGGCGTCGAAATGCCGCTGGAGAAAGTGCCGGGCGTGCAGAAGATGATGACGCGCGCCGGCAGGGCTACCGGCAAGCCGGTGGTGGTGGCAACGCAAATGCTGGAATCGATGATCACGTCGCCGGTGCCGACGCGCGCCGAAGTCTCCGACGTCGCCACCGCGATCTACGAAGGCGCCGACGCGGTGATGCTGTCGGCCGAATCGGCGGCCGGGCAATTTCCGGTGGAAGCGGTTTCGACCATGAACCGCATCGCCGAAGAGGTCGAAAGCGACCCGCTGTTTCGCGGCATCATCGACGCGCAGCGCGCCGTGCCGGAGGCGACCGGCGCCGACGCCATCGCCGATGCGGCCCGCCACATCGCCGATACGCTCGATCTCGCGGCGGTGGTGTGCTGGACCTCGTCCGGCTCGACCGGCTTGCGCATGGCGCGCGAACGGCCGCGGCCGCCGATCGTGGCGCTGTCGCCGAACGTCACCACCGGACGCCGGCTGGCGGTGGTGTGGGGCGTGCATTGCGTCGTCACCGAGGACGCCCATGACCAGGACGACATGGTGAACCGCGCCTGCCGCATTGCCTTCAAGGAAGGCTTCGCCAAGGCCGGCCAGCGGGTGATCGTGGTGGCCGGCGTTCCGCTCGGCACCCCGGGCGCGACCAACATGCTGCGCATCGCTTATGTGGGCGACGAGTCGGCGGGGGATTGAGCTAGGCCGGCTACGCGTAATGTGCGTGGCCGATCTCTCAATCCCCCGGCGCCCACTGCCGATATGGCCAAACTCCGACGTTGAAGATCACGAGCGCCGTTTGCGGCCCGTAATCATCGATTTCACCAGGTTCTCTCCATGTTCGAAGCCGGAGATGAGAACGCCGAGGACGTGGAAGACGATGAGCCCGACGGTTAGATTCGCGAACACTTCGTGCACCTCTTCGACCCACTTCGCACCCCAGAACGCGTCGGTCGTCATCATGTAGCCGGTGAGGCCGGTCCCGGTCAGCATGATCAGGAGGGCGACGATCATGGCGCCGCCGGCCGGATTATGGCCGAGATAACGGGGCGCCCTGAGTAGGGCCACATCGCGCAGATAGGCGAAGATTGCGCGCGGCGAGCGGACGAAGTTGCTGAAGCGGGCGTGCGCCGGGCCGACGAAACCCCACACGATGCGTAACGCGATCAGCCCTGCGATGGTGTAGCCGGCGGCAATGTGCACGCGCTCGATCTCGTCGCCGGTCACGTAGGCCACCAGAAACAGCGTCGCCAGCGACCAATGAAATACCCGCACGAACGGATCCCAGACCTTGACCGTCGCCGGCGGCGTCACGCCGCCGGCTTCGATCGTGTCGTTCATGGTGCTCATGGCCCGTTAGAGCCGGCCGACGATTTGGCCGCTGGTCGGATCGACGAACAGCTCGACCCGCTTGCCGCTCTTGTCGAGCGTGTACAGCTCGCCGCAAGCATTTTTCAACTTGGCCTTCTGCACCTTGTAACCGAGGGCTTCGGCCTTGCCCTGCAGGACCGCAAGAGAGAGCCACTGATTCTGCGGCGCGGAGGTGCATGGCTGGCCGAGGCTGCCCGCTTGGGCGGATGACGCGAGGCCGAGCATCGCGATAGCGATCGCGAAAATCGAAATCTTCACCAAGGCCGCAGCACCGAGCACGCCGGCGGCTATCTTAAAGGAAGAGATCTTTTCCATTTTTGGTCTCCAGTTCTGGCGATCCGGCCGCACCATGCGGCGGGCGACGACGGGACCTTGCCGGATTGGCGCTGACGGCGACCTGTTGACCGATGTCAGCGATTTGTCAGCAGCCGTGCGGACTGCATCGAAAAACGAAGAGAGCCGGCGGCAAGGCCACCGGCTCCCTTCGCTAACACTTGGGCCATGCGAGCAGGCTCGCACGACGGTATCGCTGATGACGTCAGCGGCGGTCCTTGTGCTCCGCGCCTTCGTCCGCGTCATGGCCTTCGCGCACTTCGTCCCGCTTGTCGCCGGCTTCGTGCCCGCGCGAATGCTCGTTACGCGCCTCGCGATCGTGCTTGCATCCCGGCTGCCGTTCGCCGCTTCATGTGCGGCCTGACCCGTGACCTGGGTACCGTCCCGCATGCCCGTTTGCGACCGATCATTCGCTTGGGCCACGGCCGCAAGGCCGAGCAGAGTGACGAGCGCGCCGAAAATGATGGTTTTCCGCATTGTCTTTACTCCTAGTTTGCGTGCCGGCCGGTTATTCGGCCAGGACTGCGGAAACCATGCGCGATGGCCGCTGACGGCCGCCTGTTGATCCATGTCAGCCACCTGTCAGGTCGTTTGGCGCATGCTGCCTTCGTCGATTTGGGATGAAAGCTCATGCGCTTACGTCGAATTTCAGCGCCACTAGCGATGCTGCTCGCCGCGGCAATGCTGCTTGTGGCCATGCCGCAGCCGGCTGACGCAAGCGACCATGATGACGTCCGCCGCGATGAGGTCCGCCGCGCGGTCGAGGCCGGCGAAATCAAGTCGCTGGCGGACATTCTCAACGCCGTTCGCGGCAAGTTGCCCGGCGAAGTCGCCGGCGTTGAAATCGAACACAAAGATGGCGGCTGGCGCTACGAATTTCGCGTCGTCGACAGTCAAGGACGCCTCTTTGAGGTTTATATCGACGCGCGTAGCGGCGAGATCGAGCGGATCAAGGAGAAGTAATGCGCTTGCTTCTTGTCGAGGACGATCGTCGGATCGCGTCGGATATCGAGGGCGCACTCAAAGCCGCGGGCTATGTGGTCGAGACCGTGCGCGACGGCGAAGAGGCCTGGTTCCACGGCGATACCGAAGACTATGGCGCCGTCATCCTCGATCTCGGCCTGCCGGGCATGGACGGGCTGGCGGTGCTCAAACGCTGGCGCGCCAATGGCCGCCACATGCCCGTGCTGATCCTGACTGCGCGCGCAAGCTGGGCCGAGCGCGTCGACGGCATCGACGCCGGCGCCGATGACTATCTGCCGAAGCCATTCCGCATCGAGGAACTGCTGGCGCGGCTGCGCTCGATCATTCGACGCTCCGCGGGCCACGCCTCGTCGGTAGTTTCCGCCGGTGACATCAGTCTCGATGAACGGCAGATGAAAGTGAGCTTGCGCGGCGTGCCGATCGCGCTGTCGCCGCTCGAATATCGCCTGGTCGCCTATTTGCTGCGACATCGCGGCCGCGTGGTGCCGCAGCACGAGCTCGACGAAAACATTTACGGCCATGGTGAAGATCACGATTCGAATGCGCTCGAAGTGCTGATCGGCCGCGTGCGCAAGAAACTCGGGCCCGAACTGATCGAGACGCGTCGCGGCTTCGGCTATCTGGTGCCGGAGACGCCGGCATGAGGACACCTCGATGAGATGGGGTTCGCTGCAGCTTCGGCTTGTCGCGGGCGGGATCGTCGCAATTCTGGTGGCGCTGACCATTGCCGGCGCCGGTCTGATCCTGCTGTTCGAGCGTCACGTCACCCGCACCATGGCCGACGATCTCGACATCCATCTCAAGCAATTGCTCGCCGGCATCGACGTCGACCCACAAGGCAACCTGGTCGTGACCCGGCCGCCCGCCGATCCGCGCTTTGCCGATCCGCTGTCGGGACTTTACTGGCAGGTAGCAGACGATCGCGGGCAACAGCTGCGCTCACGCTCGCTTTGGGACACGGCCTTGCCGTTACCGGCTGACGCGCTGTCGCCGGGTGAGCTTCATCATCACGAAACAATAGGCCCCGCCAAGGCCCGCGTGCTGATTGCCGAGCGCAGGGTACTCCTGACGGTCGGCGACAGGCGTGTGCCGGTGCGCGTCGCGGTCGCCGCCGATCTCACCCGAGTGTCGGCGGCAGCATCCGCCTTTGCCAAGGACCTTTCCGTTGCGCTCGGTCTGCTTGGTCTGGTGTTGGCGATCGCCACCTCGATTCAGGTCGGCCTCGGCCTGCGCCCGCTCGACGCGCTGCGTCGCGGCGTCGTCGAGATCCGCTCCGGGCGCCGCCAACATCTGCCGGCCGCCGTACCCGCCGAAGTCCGGCCGCTGGTCGAGGAAATCAACGCCTTGCTCGATGCCCAGGAACAGGAGATCGAGCGCTCGCGCAGCCGGGCGGCCGATCTCGCCCATGGGCTCAAGACGCCGTTGGCGGCGCTCGCGGCCGATGCCACCCGCCTGCGCGACCGTGGCGAAGCGACAATTGCGCAAGACATCGAAGCGGTCGGCGATGCCATGAGCCGCCACGTCGACCGCGAATTGGCGCGGGCCCGGGTGCGCGGCGCTGTCAGGCACCGGGATGGCCATTCCACCATGCTGGCGCCGCTCGTGCGCTCGCTCGTTGCCACGCTGTCGCGGACGCCTTCCGGCATGCGGGTGACGTTCGAGCCGCAGATTGCCGACGATATTCAGGTGCCGCTCGACCGTACCGATCTCGCCGAAGTCCTGGGCAACTTGCTTGAAAACGCCGCGCGGCATGCCGCGGCACGCGTCCGCATTACCGCCGACCCAACTGCCGGACCGACGATTGTCATTGAGGATGACGGTGCAGGGATCGCGCCGGACCAATGGCCGCGCGTACTCGAACGCGGCGCGCGCCTCGACGAACGCGGCGAAGGCGCTGGCCTCGGGCTGGCCATCGTCCAGGATGTTCTCAATGCCTATGGCTGGCGACTCGATCTTGCCAAGTCCGAACTCGGCGGGCTGAAGGTTACGATCGCACCGACGGCCGCCGCCAACATGCGGCGCATCGCTCATGTGGGCGACGAGTCGGCGGGAAATTAAATATCCCGGCCCTCGACTTTTTCCTGCAGCGTCTTCACCAGATCGGGAATGCGCTGCAGCCGCGGATAGACCGCCAGCGCCCGGCGGTAGACTTCCAGCGCCTGCTTGTCGTCGCCGATGTCCTGCATGATCAGCCCCAGGCCGGACAGCGCGCCGAAGTGACGCGGCTCGCGCTTGAGCACCTCGCGGATATCGGCGATCGAATGGCCGTAATCCTTTTTCATATAGTAGAGCGTGGCGCGCCGGTTCCAGGCTTCGATGTAGTCCGGCTTGATCTTCACGATCGCGTCGAGCAGCTTGATGGCGAGTTCGGTGTCCTTGGCTTCGATCGCGGTCTTGACGCGCGTCATCAGCAGATTGGTGGTGTCGCTGCGCGAGACCACCCACAGCGCCCAGATGCGCTCTTCGATCGCCTTGGCGGTGGTGTCGTCGGGCGCGACTTTCAGCGCGCCAAACAGGAAATCGAGATTGTGGAGGCGGTCGCCGCGCGCGACATGGGGCAGCTTTTTCGGCGGCTCAAGCCAGCTTCCCGGCTCCGCCACGGCGGGCACGGCAAAGATCGCGACAAAAAGGCTGCGAGGAATCGCGTTCGCATGGGCGGAGATTAATCTCTCCGCCGGGTAAGGCAAATCTGCGGCGATAATGGAAAGCCGGGCGAGCGAAATCGCCCCGGCAATTAGCCAAGGTTCAGCCTTGACGGGCCTTAAAGCGCGGATTGGTCTTATTGATGATAAAAACGCGGCCCTTGCGGCGCACGATCTTGTTGTTGCGATGCCGGGCACGCAACGATTTCAATGAGTTACGGACTTTCATGGATCTGCTCTGGGTTCTCTGTTAGCCGGGTTAATAGGCACCCGAAGGCCCCCTGTCAACGCAAGCCGCCCGCCCGTGGTTACCAGTATTCGCGTGCCCTACAGTCCCCGCCGGAGCTCAAGCCATGCAACGCAGCACCGATCGCTTTCTGACCACGCATACCGGCAGCCTGCCGCGGCCGGACGACCTGATCCGGACCATGTACGCCAAGGAAGAGGGCGTGCCGGTCGATCCCCCTGCCCTGGCCGCCCGGGTGCGCGCGGCGGTGGCCGAGGTGGTCCAGAAACAAGCCGATGCCGGCATCGACCTGATCAATGACGGCGAAATGTCGAAGCCGAGTTACGCCACCTACATCAAGGACCGGCTCAACGGCTTTGGCGGCACCGGCAACACCTTCGTCTATCAGGACGTCCACGAGTTCCCGATGCTGGAGAAGCGCGTGTTCGGCGATCCCGGCCGCTCGCGCCGCAAGACGCCGGCCTGCAACGCGCCGATCAGCGTGCGCGACGCGCAGGCCCCCGTGACCGACGCCGATAATCTGACGGCCGCGCTGAAAGGCGTGAAGGCCGCGGGCGGCTTCATGAGCGCCGCCTCGCCCGGCGTGGTGTCGCTGTTCTTTCGCAACGACTACTACAAGGATTTCGAGAGTTACATCTACGCCATCGCCGAGGCGATGCGCCACGAATACGAGACCGTCGCCAAAGCCGGCTTCGTGTTGCAGATCGACTGCCCCGACCTCGCCATGGGCCGGCACATTCAATACGCCGATCTCAGCGTGGCGGAATTCCGCAAGCGCGCGCAGATTCATGTCGAAGCGCTCAATCATGCGCTGTCGAATATTTCGCCGGAGCAGCTCCGCATGCATGTGTGCTGGGGCAATTACGAAGGCCCGCACCATCGCGACGTGCCGCTCGCCGATATCGTCGACATCGTGTTCTCGGCGCGGCCGAATGCGATTTCGTTCGAGGCCGCCAATCCGCGCCATGCGCATGAATGGAAATTGTTCGAGACCGTGAAGCTGCCCGACGGCAAGGTGCTGATCCCCGGCGTGCTGGAATCGAAGTCGAACTTCATCGAGCATCCCGAACTGATCGCGCAGCGCATCGGCCGCTACGCCAAACTGGTCGGCCGTGAAAACGTCATTGCCGGCTAGCGATTGCGGCTACGGCACCTGGGTCGGACAGGCGGCGGTCGACCCGCAAGTCGTGTTCGCCAAGTTTGCCGCCATGGCGGAAGGCGCAAGGATCGCGTCGAGGGAATTCTGGAAATAGTTTGCCGAGCGAAATCCGGGCGCGCTATGGTTTCGACTGGCAGGGAAGCGTCATGACCGCGTTCATCGAGCAAATTCTGTTGCTGGCCACAACGCCGGTCTATGTGGCGGTCGTCGCCCTCGAGTGGGGCCTGAGCGCCTGGCACCATCGCAAGGCCTATTCCCTGCCCGACACGGCGACAAACCTCTATCTCACCGGCCTCAACAGCCTGATCGACCTCTTGATGAGCGGCGTTGCGCTCGGCTTTCTGAGCCTGGTCTGGGCGCACCGCGCATTCGATTTCGCGCCGGCGGGATTCGCGTATGGGCTCGCGCTGTTCGTGGCCGAGGATTTTTTCTACTACGTCCTGCACTATGTGGACCATCACTGCCGTTTCTTCTGGGCCACGCATGTGACGCACCATTCATCGATGCTTTTCAATTTCAGCACCGGCTTTCGCTCGTCGGTGTTTCAGCCGCTGTACCGGATGTTCTTCTTCGCGCCGATCGCGTTACTCGGATTCCAGCCGATCGACATCCTGGTGATGTATGCGGCCACGCAGATTTTCGGCACCTTCGTGCACAACGACCGCTGCGGAAAACTGGGGCCGCTGGAATGGATTTTTGTGACGCCGTCGCATCATCGCGTGCATCACGCATCGAACCCGAAATATCTCGACAAGAACATGGGCATGGCGCTGATCATCTGGGACCGCATGTTCGGCACGTTTGTCGAGGAGGATGCGAATGAGCCGGTGCGATACGGCCTGACCGTCCCGCTTCATTCGCGCGGGCCGATCAACATCGTATTCCATGAATGGAAAGACATCTGGCGCGACTTGCGCGTCAATGCGCGCAATTGGCGGGAGCGGCTCGGCTACGTCTTCGGACCGCCGGGCTGGCGCCCGGCCGCCAATCCGGCGCCGGAGCCATTCGTCGAAAAAACCATCGCCGGCGCGCGCGGCATCGACTAGCGACGGCGCCAGCGTTTGTAGAAGCGCGGCAGCATCAGCATGACCGCCAGCAAGCCGAGCGCCAGCAAAGCGTAGCGAAGGTTGTTGGTGTTGCCGGCGATGGCTTCGCGTCCGGCAACGCCGATATAGGTGTAGACCACGGTCGATGGCGCCATGAACACCACGGTGGCGAGCACATAGTGGTGAAACGGAATGCGCGTCAGCCCGAGCAGATAATTCATGACGTTGTAGGGGAATATCGGCACCAGCCGCACGAAGGCGACGAATTGCCAGCCGTCGGTGTCGACGCTGCGCATGATGCCTCTGGTCCGGCGCCCGGCGCGGGCTTCGACCCAATCGCGGGCAAGATAGCGTCCGACCAGGAACGCCAATGCGGCGCCGAGACTGCCGCCGGTCAGATTGAGGGCGCTGCCGAGATAAGGGCCGAACAACGCGCCGCCGGCAAGATCGAAAATGCTGCCCGGGACCATGACGATGGTCGCCAACCCCGTAGAGCAGGACAAATCCGACCGGCGCCCAGACGCCGAGGCTCGCGACCCGCGCCACCAGCGCGTCGGCGCTGATGACGCCGTCAAACGCCCATGCCGCCGCGGCCCCGCCGCCAATGACGAGCAGCAAAATGAGCGCAATAAGCCATCGTCGTGGATGCGCCATAGCCCCGGCTGGTGGGTGGAAGATTTCGGGCCAGAAAGATGGTGGGCGCGACAGGGATCGAACCTGTGACCCCCTCCATGTCAAGGAGGTGCTCTTCCGCTGAGCTACGCGCCCTTTATCGGTTTGGTCTTATCGGCTCCAAACTGGCGAGGCAAGGCCGCAGGATGGGCGTCGAGGGCCGCTAGGCCGCCAGCATCTTGTGAACTTCGTTGACCAGGTCACGCAGATGGATGGGCTTGGACAGCACCTTGGCGTGCTTGGGCGCGGTGGAATCGGCATTGAGCGCGACCGCGGCAAAGCCGGTGATGAACATGATCTTGATGTCGGGGTCGAGTTCGGCTGCCCGGCGGGCGAGTTCGATGCCGTCCATTTCCGGCATCACGATGTCGGTGAGCAGCAGTTCGAACGGTTCCTCGCGCAGCCGCTGATAGGCCGACAGGCCATTGTCATAGGAGGTGACGTCGAAACCCGCATTTTGCAGCGCCTTGACCAGAAAGCGCCGCATATCGGTATCGTCTTCAGCCAGCAGGATTTTCGACATACGCATTACGCCCCATACCGCTCGACCCGCAGGCCGCCCCAACCGCCTTATAAGACTTACCCCAGGTAAATAACGCGTGAACCGAAAGCATCGCTTGGCATTGTCCCCCGGGGCATGGACAATAGAAGGTATAGAAGGCTTTAAAAGCCGCCCCAGCGCAATGGTATCCCAGCCTGCAATTGGCCCATTCCATCCATGAATGACACCACCGACGAGCTCGATCCGCCGTTCGAGATCCTCGAGCCTGCGGCATATACGGCGCCGGTTTTGTTCAATTCGCCGCATAGCGGCTCGACCTATCCGCGCGCGTTCCTGGCGGTCTCCCGGCTCGACGTCGGCACGCTGCGCCGGTCCGAGGACAGTTTCGTCGATGCCTTGATCGCCGGCGTCGTCAGCCACGGCTATCCGCTGATGCGCGCGCATTTCCCGCGCTGTTTCGTCGACGTCAATCGCGAGCCCTATGAACTCGATCCGCGCATGTTCGAGGGCCGCCTGCCGTCTTTCGCCAATACCCGCTCGATGCGGGTGGCGGGCGGGCTTGGAACCGTGGCGCGGGTGGTCGGCGACGCCCAGGAAATCTACGATCAGCGCATACCGGTCGACGATGCGCTGCAGCGGATCGAGAGCCTGTACAAGCCGTATCACCGCGCGCTGCGGCGGCTTTTCACCAAGCTGCACCGCGATTTCGGCACCGCGATGCTCATCGACTGCCACTCGATGCCGTCAACGCTCGGGGCAAAAGGACGAACGGCCGCGTCCTGAATTCGTGCTCGGCGACCGCTACGGCACCAGTTGCGTCGGCGTCGTGGCGGAAACCGTGGAATAGACGTTGCGGACGCTGGGCTACACCGTGAGCCGCAACAAGCCCTATGCCGGCGGCTTCATCACCGAGCATTACGGCAACCCGGCCGCCGGCCTGCATGCCATCCAGCTCGAGATCAACCGCGCGCTCTATATGGACGAGCGCCGCTACGAGCGTATCAGCGGCTTCGCACGGCTGTCGGCCGACCTGGAGACGGTGGCCAGGCGCCTGGGCGAAATTCCGCTGGAGGAACTGCGGCCGTACCGGGCCGCGGCCGAATAGGCTCGTCGACACTGCCCCAAAAAAAGGGCCGCTCACGAGGAGCGGCCCAAGTCTAGGGAGGAAACGCCCAAGGAGGGCAACGATAGCTCTCGCTACCGCATTGCAATAAAATAGACCGCGGTGCACAAAAATCAAGGCTCGAAGCGCCATTTCCCATGCTTTATATGCATAGCTGAGGACCGAATTCGGGCCTTCGACTGATACCTATGCAAAAATATTCGGCCTTTTGCCCCCGCACGGCACCAGAACGCTCGGTCCGTTAGCGTACATACGGCGGTCCGCCGGCCGGCCTCGCAGACCGGTTCACACTTTTCGGAACTATGCGCTATGCAGGCGCGATGACCGCCGTCGATTTCACCAGCTTCGTCGACCGGCTCGCCAGCGTGTCGGGCGAGACCATCCTGCCGTTTTTCCGGACCGCGCTGGCGGTCGAGAACAAGCAGGCGGGCGGCTTCGACCCGGTCACCGTGGCCGACCGGGCGGCGGAAGACGCCATGCGGGCGCTGATCCGCCAGACCTTCCCCGAACACGGCATCCTGGGCGAGGAACGCGGCTCCGAGCGCACCGACGCCGAATATGTCTGGGTGCTCGACCCGATCGACGGCACCAAATCCTTCATCGCCGGCATGGTGGCCTGGGGCACGCTGATCGGCCTGATGCGGTTCGGCGAGCCGGTGTTCGGCATGATGCACCAGCCGTTCACCCGCGAGTGGTTTTCCGGCGACGGCGGCGCGGCCTTCTACCGCGGCCCCGCCGGCAACCGCGATCTGCGCGTGCGGGCCTGCGCCGGGCTCGAGCGACGCCTTGCTGTTCACCACCAGCCCGCTGCTGATGAACGAAGCCGACCGCGCCGACTTCGTCCGCGTCGAGAACGCGGTCAAGCTGTCGCGCTACGGCGGCGATTGCTACGCCTATTGCATGCTGGCGGCCGGGCTGATCGATCTCATCATCGAGACCGAGATCAAGCCGCACGACATCGTGCCGCTGATTCCCATCGTCACCGGCGCCGGCGGCATCGTCACCACCTGGGAGAACGGCCCGGCGCAGGCCGGCGGCCGCATCGTCGTCGCCGGCGACAAGCGCGTGCATCAGGCGGCGATGGAGATGCTCGCGGGCAAACGCGCGAAATTGTAACCGCAGCTAGCGCGGAGGCGGCGGCGGTCCGCCGCCCGGAGGCGCGCCGGGAGGAGGCCCCGGAGGCGGCGGCAACGATGGCGCATCGCCTGAACCCGGCGACGGGAAATCGCGAGGGTCGCGCGCTGGCGCACCGGGTGAACTCGGCGCCGGCGGTCCGCGCCGATCAGGTTGGTAGACCTGCGGAGGTAGCTGGCGATCGTCTCGTCGCGGAGGTGGCCTGGTATCGCGACGATATCGGTTGTGCCAGCGTCCCCAATCTTCGTAATTGTGCTGCCGCCAATAACTCCAGCCATATTGGTAAAGCGCCGGTGGAAACACCACGATCGGTGGCGACTCGTCATAGAAATCCAGCAACCTCTCGCGCACAAAACCTTCGTCGTCATCGAGCCAAACGTAACACCAGCCGCGGCTACATCCGGTTACCTCGACGTCGGTATCGGCGCGGATAACGGTGATGACATCGAAATTATTGCTCGGCCCATCGTACAGCGGAGTCGAACGGCGGGTTGTTGCCGGCGCTGCGACGGCAGCGACCGTGGAAAAAACGACGAATGCCGCAACGCAGAAGGCCGTGGGCGAGAGCTTCATTTGGCGAATCCTTTTAGGAACGCATGATCCTTGTCGAGGATTGTGGCGGCGACGTGATGTCAGGATATTCGCCTGCTCGTGGCCAAACTCGGCGCCAAACATCCCACGACGCCTTAAAACCGCGGCGTGCCCGGCACGAAGGCCTCGCTTCGCTCGGCCACCCTCCCCCGTAAACGGGGGAGGGAAAGCGAACTCCGGTCAGGCCGATTAGCGCTCAAGCCGATTTGCGCCACGGGATAAGCGTCGACACCTGGGTCTTGTAGCGGCGGTAGTCATCGCCGAACACGTCGATCAGGTCGCGTTCCTCCAGTGCGATGCCGACGAAGATGTACGCCGTGGTGACGGCCGCGAACAGCAGATGCCCGACCGTCATCGTCGGCGCCGCCCAGAACGCGATGACGAAGCCAAGATAGATCGGGTGCCGCACGAACTTGTAGTACAGCGGCGTGCGGAAGCGCGGCACGGGCATCGGCCGGCCGGTGAGGTTGTTGGCGACCTGATGCAATCCGAACAATTCGAAATGATTGATCAGGAACGTGCTGGTCAGAACGATCACGAAGCCGACCAGCGACAGACCGATGATCGCCATGGCGACTGGCGGATTGTCGATGTGCCAGACCACCGCCGGAATCGGATGCCATTGCCAGCACAGCAATGCCAGCGCGAGGCTGGAGAACAGTACATAGGTGCTGCGTTCGACCGACGGCGGCACGAATTGGGTCCACCACCGCTTGAACTGCGGGCGCGCCATGACGCTGTGCTGCACGGCAAACACCGACATCAGCAAGAGATTGACGATCAAAGCCTCGCCGAGCGGCGAAACCGCGCCGCTGTCGATGGTCTTGGGCACGACCAGGCCTTCGACGAAGCCAAGCGCGTAGAGAAACGTGACAAAGAACACGACGTAAGAAACGATGCCGTAGACGAGTGCGATAAGCCGGCCCATGGGGCTCTCTCCTGTTCAAGCGCTTGAGTTGATTTGTCGGAACGCGATGCAGCGGTTCAGCGCCGGTTGATCTGGACCGCCGCGTGACTGTTCAGGCCGTGCAGCAGAGACGCCGCGACGGCGAAGGTGACGGGCCAAGCGAGCGCGAGCAGCAGGCCGAAACAGACCGGCTTGAATTTGGCGCCGTCGCGCATCGCCTGAACGCGCAGCCAATCCGCGCGCCGGCGATAGAAATCGAGGTCGGTGAGTTCGTGGTGGCGCACGACGCCGTTGCGAAACTGTGGGATCTGGTTCATGGCAAGAATTCCGTTGCCGGCCGCGTGGCGGCCGAGGGTTACTGGGATCGGCGGGTTCACCGCTTGGTGATGACGGCCTGCAAATATTCGCCGGTCACCACCATGGTGCCGTCGTTGGCTTTGTTCATGCGCAAGACCAGGTCGAGCAGGTCGTTCTTCAGGCCCAGCTTCCCGATGATGTCGAGCGCCGCGAAGGCTTTCAGCATCGGGCCGTAATAGGTCTTGAAAACGTCGAGGAAGTGCTCGCCGGAGCGGTAGCGAAAGTTGAACTCGCGGCGATGGGTCTCGATCGACGTCGCGGCCGGGCCGAACATTTCGGTGAGCCGTTCGCGCGTGCCCCAAAGCATCGGAGATTTCACGCCGGCCGCGGGCGGCAGATAATTTCCAAGAATCCTGAACATCTGCCCGACGAAGCTGTCGGGCATCCAGTTTGCGAGACCGATGCGGCCGCCGGACTTGCAGACGCGCAGCAACTCGGCCGCGGCGAGGTCTTGATTGGGTGTGAACATCACGCCGAAGGTCGAGAGCACCGCGTCGAAGTCGCCATCGGCGAACGGCAAAGCCTCGGCATCGGCCTCCTTGAAGGCGATCGCCAAGTCTTCAGCCGCAGCCCGCATGCGGCCACGCGACAAAAGCTCCGGCACATAATCGGTCGAAACGACGTCGCACCAGCGCCGCGCCGCGGCCAGGCTGGCATTGCCGTTGCCGGCCGCGACATCGAGAACTTTCTCGCCGGAACGAAGGTCGAGCGCTTCGCAAAGCTCCTCGCCGACGATCTGCAATGTCGTGCCGACGACAGAATAGTCGGCCGAGGACCAGGCGGCCCGTTGCTTTATCTTGAGGCCAGTGAGGTCGGGCGTTGGCGCCGGGGCTGGACTTGCGGTTTTGACGGCGGTTTGCGCTGCGGCGGACATGATCGGCTCCTGCGAGGAATGCGCCGCGATCGCAGAGATCGCAGCGGATTTCACCAAGATGCCGAAGGTGTGATCGAAAGACTTTGTCCGGAGCCTGATTTGCGCCTGAGATGATCTTGATTTTTTCTTGAGAGCGATCTTTTAGTTCGGCGTGGAGCATCGCCGTGCAATTACTGTTTGCTAACCATTCGCTCGATACCGACCGGCGCGAGCTCAGCCGCGGCTCCGAGCGCATTGCCGTTGAGCCGCAGGTGTTCGACCTGCTGACTTATCTGGTGCAGAACCGCGACCGTGTCGTCAGCAAAGAGGATTTATTTGCGTCGGTCTGGGCCGGCCGTATCGTGTCCGATTCCACATTGACCAGCCGTATTAATGCCGCGCGCAAAGCGGTTGGCGACAGCGGCGCGGACCAGAAGCTGATCCGCACCATCGCGCGCAAGGGCTTCCGCTTTGTCGCGACCGTATCCTCGGGATCAAATGACATCGAGCCGGCGCCTGCCGTCCGTCAATCGGCCGACGAAAGCCGGGAGCGCCTGCCGTTACCCGACCGGCCGGCCATCGCCGTGCTGCCGTTCGTCAACATGAGCGACGACCCGGCGCAGGAATATTTTTCCGACGGCATCAGCGAGGACATCATCACCGCGCTGTCAAAGCTGCGCTGGTTCTTCGTGATCGCGCGCAATTCGTCGTTCATCTACAAGGGCAAAGCCGTCCATATGAAGCAGATCGCCGAAGAACTCGGCGTCGGCTACGTGGTCGAAGGCTCAGTGCGCAAGGCCGGCGACCGCGTGCGCATCACGGCGCAGCTCAACGACGCCGCGACCGGCCGGCATCTGTGGGCGGAGCGTTACGACCGCGCCATCGCCGATGTGTTCGCGGTGCAGGACGAAATCACCGAAGCGATCGTCGCCGCGATCGAGCCGCAACTCTACGCCGCCGAGAATTTCCATGCGCAGCGCAAACCGCCGGACAGTATGGACGCCTGGGATCTGGTGATGCGGGCGTTGTCGCATTACTGGCGGGTGACAAGGCAGGACAATATGGTCGCCCAGGCGCTGCTGGAAAAGGCGATCAGCATCGATCCGAATTACGGCCAGGCGCTGGGCGCGCTCGCCACCAGCCATACGTTCAGCACCCACATGGGCTGGGCGGACATGGCGACGGCGGGGCCGATCGCCGAGCGTGCGGCGCTGGCGGCGATCCGGGCCGACAGCGAGGATCCGTGGGCGCACCACGCGCTGGGCTACGTCTACTTATTCAACCGCCGCTTCGACGACTCGCTCGCCGAGTTCGAACTGGCGCTGCGGCTAAATCCGAACTGCGCGCTGGCGCTGGGTTACTACGGCGTGACGATGGCCTATTGCGGACGCTGGGAAGAAGGCGACCTGGCCGCGCGCCGGGCGTTGCGGCTCAGCCCGCGCGATCCGTTTTCGGCGACCTATTACGGCATCGCCGCCTACTCCCAGTTCGTCGGGCGTAATTATGAGGAGGCGATACGGCTGGCGCGCGAGGCCATTCGTCAGCGCGGCGATTTCGTCGGCGGCCACCGGGTGCTGACCGCCGCAGCCGGCATGGCCGGGCAGCGCGATTTCGCCACAGCCGGACTGCAGGAACTGCGCCGCGTCCAGCCGAATATTTCGCTGGCCTGGGTTGCAAGCGAAATGCCGTTCAAGCTGGACTCCGACCGGGAGCACTATCTCGAAGGCTTCCGGCGAGCGGGGCTGGAATAATCCCTCACCCTGGACGCGGCTTCGCCTAAAACCGCGGCGTGCCCGGCACGAAGGCGTCGAACGCCGCCCAGAACTGGCCGCGATAGTGATCCTGCTCCTGCAGGATCTCGTGCCGGCTGCCGGCGAGAATGAGATGCCGGCCGGCCAGCAGGTTCTGTCCGAAAGTTTCGATCGCCGGCGTCGAGACAACTTCATCGCGGCCGGCCGCCACCATCAGGATCGGCTGGCGAATGCTCGCGGCATAACCCGGCTCGGTGAACGCATTCATGGCACGCATCGCGGAATCGACCCAGGCGATGGTCGGCGATCCGAGGCCGAGCGCGGGTTCTTCTTCCAGCACCGCGGCATTGCGCGAGAACCGCACCGGATCGGAGGTCAGCACGTTGCCGATGAAATCTTCCGAGCCGGTCGATTTGGCGTGTCCGGTCGGGATATAGGCCGAACCGCTGCCGAACAGGCGCAGCATGCGGGCCAGCGGGCCAGCGGCGCGCAACATCGGGCCGGCCCGCAGCGCGATCATCGGCGCCGACAGCACCACGCGCTCGAACCAGCGGCTGCCGTCATGGCAGGCGCGGATGACGATGCAGCCGCCCATGGAGTGGCCGAGCGCGAAGATCGGCGGCGGGCAATCCGGCAGCACCACCTGTTCCATGATGGCGCTCAGATCGGTGGCGTATTCGGAAAAATTGCGCACGTGGCCTTTGTGGCGATCGGCCAAGGCGCGATCGGAAAGTCCCTGGCCGCGCCAGTCAAACGTCGCCACCGCGAAGCCGCGGGCGCGCAGATCGCGCACGGTCTCGAAATATTTCTCGATGTATTCGGCGCGGCCTTGCAGGATGACGACGGTGCCCTTGCGGCCCGGCGGCGGCTCCCAGCGCGCAAAGCGCAACGAGACCCCGTCGGGGGTCTTGATGGTGCCGGTCACCGCGTGGTCGGGCACCGGATTGGCGGGGATGGAGATGAGGGGCATGAGCCTGAATGATTAAGTCGCCGAGCAAATCGCGGGATGGCTCGGGGCCTTATAGTGCATGATCCTAAAAAAGTCGGAACCGGTTTTCGGAAAAGGCCGGACGCCGGGAGGATACATCGGCCGCGTCGGCATTCGGGCCGCAGCGGTTTTAAATAATCATATATTTTCAATAGCTTACGATAGCGCGCCGGTCCTCTTGCGAGGCCAAAGCGACGCTCCCATATCAGTTTTGCGCAGGCCATTCCGGCTGCGCACGGGCGTTGGTCAGGCCATTGTGCGGACCGCCCGCATGTCGCTCAACTCCAGGAGGATATGCCATGCGTACGTTTGATTTAGCTCCCCTCTATCGTTCCACCGTCGGCTTCGACCGGCTGTTCTCGATGCTGGACGGATTTGAATCCGCCCCGGGCTACCCGCCCTACAACATCGAGCGCACCGCCGAGAACGAATACCGCGTCAGTGTCGCGGTTGCCGGCTTCGCCGAGAACGAGCTTTCGATCGAATCGAAAGAGAACACCCTGACGATCAAGGGCTCCAAGCAGGCCAAGCAGGAGAACGCCGACGTGCTCTATCAGGGCATCGCGGCGCGCGCCTTCGAGCGCGTGTTCCAGCTTGCCGACTACGTCCAGGTCAAGGCCGCGGCCCTCGAGAACGGATTGCTGCACGTCGATCTGGTGCGTGAGATTCCCGAGGCGAAGAAGCCGCGCCAGATCCCGATCGGCAACGGCCAGGCGCAAGCCCAGGTGATCGACACCAAAGTCGCGGCCTAACGTCGCGCGCTTTCGAAAAACGACGAAGCGCCCCGGAAATTCCGGGGCGCTTTTTTTGCGACAAAATTTGTTGGTTCAGTCTTCCTGCGGCAGCGCGGGCGGCGTCGTATAGCCAGCGGGCGGCGGCGGTTCACTCGAGCTCGCATCGCGCGGCTGGCTGAATTTGTCGGCCGGGTCGGCCTTGGCGCTAAACCGCGGCGTCGGCCGGATCGGCGTCGGGCCCTCGGCCGGCGGCGGCGGCGCGCTCAGTATGGCGCGCCGTGGCTCCGGCGGCGGAGGCGGCGGCGTCTCGCTGCGCACCCGCCAGCGCGGCGTGCGCGGACGCGGTTGCGTTTCGATAGTCCGCCGTGGCGCCGGCACCAGCCTCCGGCGCGGCGCGGGCGCAACCTCATCGTCATCGACATCGTTGGCAATGGCCGACCGGTCGCGACCGGCGCGGTCGTTGCCGCGATCGTCGCGCTCGCCGGCTTGCGGCACGTGGATGATGCGCGGGCCGCGCTGGTCGTTCGGCGCATAGGCGCGAACAATGGTGAGAACTCTGGCGCCCGGCGGCGGCGCCTGATCGGTCACCGGCTCGCGGCCGGACGAACCGGCGGCGACGAAGGATAGCGTGGCGGCCAGTGCCGCCGCCACGATCCCGATCGTCAGCCGCTTTTTCACTTCGACGTCCCTTACCGGCGCGCGATGAGGCGGATGATGTGATCGACCGAGATCTGACCGGCGCCGAGCGAGAGCAGCACCAGCAGCATCGACGCCCAATAGACGTGCGACGCTCCACAGCGCCTGCGGCATCACGTAGATCTGGATCAGCGCCGTCATGATCAAGAGGCCGAGCGCGGCGAAACGCGTGCCGAGCCCCAGCACCAGCATGATCGGCAGGATGAATTCGGCGTAGCTGACGAGATAGGCGGCGAGCACCGGCGGTACCGGCAGCGCGGCATATTGGGTGTAAAAGGCGGCAAAGGTCTCCGGCCTGACATGCTGCGGCAGCACGACCCAGAGGTTGAGGTCGAGCAGGTTCAGCGGCACGCGCGGCCCATCGACCCGCAGTTGGCCGTCGAGAAAGAACACCCGCGCCATCGTCAGCCGCAACGCCAGCGCCACCAGGGCATAGGGAATGAAGGCGCAGGCGGAAACGAAACTGTCGATCGTCAAGCCAACGACCGAGCGCGAGCGCCGGGCGCGCTCGGCGGCGCGTGCCGAGATCGCCGCGCTGGTGGCGAGCGCCGCCGCCACCGCGGCCGACGGCTGCGGCCGCACCATCTCCGACGGCGACAGGTCGATCGGCGGCGGCGCCAGGGCGGCGAGCCGGGCCGCCAGCCGCGACATGGCCACTTCGCCCGAACCGTTGGCTCCCGGGTTTTGCATGCTGATGTCGGTCACGTTTGCAGTCTCCAATGATCGTTTGGCGCACATTAGCGGCCCCCAAGCCGACCGCCGCTTTTTCCCAAAACCACGGTTAAACGGTTAACCCGCCACGCAATTCGCCGGCCGCCGCCCGCGCAATGGCATTGCGTGGATTGCCCTCACGTGGTCCTCTTCTTGCTTGTTGAGGAAGCGGCGCCGCAACAAAGCGAAAGGTTTCACCGATTACGGCGTGGACCTGTCTTGTGCGGCGGTGCAAAATTTGGCATGGTCTATTAGGACAGCATTGCTGTCCTAATACCGGCGCCGACGTTTGAGACGGGGCAGCAAAACGGTGGCGCTCTCGAGAGCCACCGCGGCAAGCGGCGACCGGGTTGATCTGCCCTTCTCAAGATCGGTTACGCTACGACCGCGGCGCTTATGGCGCTGACGGTCGGGCTGAGTACGCCAGGTGGCCTATTGTTTCCGCCGGCGAGGCAGGACGAGATGAGCGAGCGTAAGAGCAACACGGGATCTGGAGAACGCGAGGCTGCACGGCACCCTGGCTACGCCGCGCCGTTTCTCGGCTCGACCGCGGCACCCGGCACGCCGCCGGCGCAGGGCCTGTACGATCCGGCGCTCGACAAGGATTCCTGCGGCGTCGGCTTCATCGCCGACATCAAGGGCCGCAAGTCGCATCTGATCGTCGAAGACGGCCTGCGCATTCTCTGCAATCTCGAGCATCGCGGCGCCACCGGCGCCGATCCGCGCATGGGCGATGGCGCCGGCATCCTGGTGCAGATCCCGCACAAATTTTTTGCCAAGGAAGCGGCGAGGCTCGGCTTCACCCTGCCGGCCGCGGGCGAATATGCCGTCGGCCAACTGTTCATGCCGACACGACGCCAATTGGCGGCAGATCATCCGCGACATCTATGCGGAAATCATCCAGCGCGAAGGCTTCGTGCTGCTCGGCTGGCGCGACGTGCCGAAGGACAATTCTTCGCTCGGTGAATCGGTCAAGCCGACCGAGCCGGTGCATCTGCAGGTCTTCATCGGCAAGGGCAAGAAGAAGCTCGGCGAGGCCGAATTCGAGCGCAGGCTCTATCTGCTGCGCAAGATCGATTTCCCATGCGATCTACCGGCGGCGCGAGCGCCGCACGTCCGGCTATTACCCGGTGTCGATCTCCTGCCGCACGGTGATCTACAAGGGCATGTTCCTGGCCGACCAGCTCGGCAGCTATTATCCCGATCTGCACGATCCGGATTTCGAAAGCGCGATCGCGCTGGTGCACCAGCGCTTCTCGACCAACACCTTCCCGACCTGGTCGCTGGCGCATCCCTATCGCTACGTCGCGCATAACGGCGAAATCAACACGCTGCGCGGCAACAACAACTGGATGGCGGCGCGGCAGGCGTCGGTGTCGTCGCCGCTGTTCGGCAAAGACATCAGTAAGCTGTGGCCGATCTCCTACGAGGGCCAGTCCGACACCGCCTGCTTCGACAACGCGCTCGAATTTCTGGTGCAGGGCGGCTACTCGCTCGCCCACGCCATGATGATGATGATTCCGGAGGCCTGGGCTGGCAATCCGCTCATGAACGAGGAACGGCGCGCGTTCTACGAATACAACGCCGCGCTGATGGAGCCGTGGGACGGCCCCGCGGCCATCGCCTTCACCAACGGCCACCAGATCGGCGCCACGCTCGACCGCAACGGCTTGCGGCCGGCGCGCTATCTGCTGACCCGCGACGACCGCATCGTCATGGCGTCCGAAATGGGCGTGCTGCCGATTCCGGAAAAGGACATCGTCAAGAAGTGGCGGCTGCAGCCGGGCAAGATGCTGCTGGTCGATCTCGACGAAGGCCGGCTTATTCCCGACGAGGAACTGAAATCGACGCTAGCCAAGAGCCATCCCTACCGGGAATGGCTCACCCGCACCCAGATCGTGCTGGAGGAATTGCCGGGCACCGAGAATCACGCGCCGATGTCGAACCTGCCGCTGCTCGATCGCCAGCAGTCCTTCGGCTACACGCAAGAAGACATCAAGATGCTGATGACGCCGATGGCGTCGACCGGCGAAGAAGCCATCGGCTCGATGGGCAACGACACGCCGATTTCGGCGCTGTCGGACAAGCCGAAGCCGCTGTTCACCTATTTCAAGCAGAACTTCGCGCAAGTCACCAACCCGCCGATCGACCCGATCCGCGAAGAGCTGGTGATGAGCCTGGTTTCGATCATCGGGCCGCGGCCGAATTTGCTCGACCACGAAGGCATGTCGAACACCAAACGCCTCGAGGTGCGCCAGCCGATCCTCTCCAATGACGACCTTGAGAAGATCCGCTCGATCTCCGAGATGAGCGACGCTCACTTCAAGTCGCACACCTTCGACATCACCTTCCCGGCCGAGCACGGCGCCGATGGCATGGGCTGGGCGATCGAGCAATTGTGCGAGCACGCCGAGGAAGAGGTGCGCCAAGGCTGCAACATCATCATCCTGTCCGACCGCAAGGCCGGCGCCGACCGGATTCCGATCCCGGCGCTGCTGGCCTGCGCCGCCGTGCATCATCACCTGATCCGCAACGGCTTGCGCACGTCGGTCGGCCTGGTGCTGGAGACCGGCGAGCCGCGCGAAATCCATCACTATGCTTGTCTGGCCGGCTACGGCGCCGAAGCGATCAACCCCTATCTCGCCTTCGAGACGCTGATCGCCATGAAGGACGGTCTGCCGGGCAAGCCCGACGAGAAGGAAGTCGTCAAGCGCTACATCAAGTCGATCGACAAGGGCCTGCTCAAGGTCATGTCGAAGATGGGCATCTCGACCTATCAGTCCTATTGCGGCGCGCAGATCTTCGACGCGGTCGGCCTGCGCCAGGAGTTCGTCGACAAATATTTCACCGGCACCCATACCCGCATCGAGGGCGTGGGCCTGGCCGAGATCGCGGAAGAGAGCGTGCGCCGCCACCGCGACGCTTTCAGCGATGCGCCGATCTACCGTTCGATGCTCGACGTCGGCGGCGACTACGCCGTGCGGGTGCGCGGCGAAGACCATGTCTGGACCGCCGAAACGGTTTCGCGGCTGCAGCACGCGGTGCGCGGCAATTCGCAGGATCACTACCGCGCCTTCGCCAAGATCGTGAACGAGCAGAACGAGCGGCTGCTGACCATTCGCGGCCTGTTCAATATCAAGTCGGCGCACGAAACCGGCCGCAAGCCGGTGCCGATCGACGAAGTCGAGCCCGCCAAGTCGATCGTGCGGCGTTTCTCGACCGGCGCCATGTCGTACGGATCGATTTCGCGCGAAGCCCACACCACGCTGGCCATCGCCATGAACCGCATCGGCGGCAAGTCGAACACCGGCGAAGGCGGCGAGGAATCGGATCGCTTCAAGCCGATGCCGAACGGCGACAGCATGCGCTCGGCCATCAAGCAGGTGGCGTCGGGCCGTTTCGGCGTCACCGACCGAGTATCTCGTCAACTCGGACATGATGCAGATCAAGATGGCGCAGGGCGCCAAGCCCGGCGAAGGCGGCCAGTTGCCCGGCCACAAGGTCGACAAGACCATCGCCAAGGTGCGCTATTCGACGCCCGGCGTCGGCCTGATTTCGCCGCCGCCGCACCATGACATTTATTCGATCGAAGACCTGGCGCAGCTGATCTTCGATCTGAAGAACGTCAATCCGACCGGCGACGTGTCGGTCAAGCTGGTCTCGGAAATCGGCGTCGGCACCGTCGCCGCCGGCGTCTCCAAGGCGCGCGCCGACCACGTCACCATCGCAGGCTTCGAAGGCGGCACCGGCGCCAGCCCCCTCACCTCGCTCAAGCACGCCGGCTCCCCTTGGGAAATCGGCCTGGCGGAGACCCACCAGACGCTGGTCGCCAACCGGTTGCGCGGCCGCATCGCGGTGCAGGTCGACGGCGGCATCCGCACCGGCCGCGACGTCGTGGTCGGCGCCATGTTAGGGGCCGACGAATTCGGTTTTGCCACCGCGCCGTTGATCGCGGCCGGCTGCATCATGATGCGCAAGTGCCATCTCAACACCTGCCCGGTCGGCGTCGCGACCCAGGACCCGGTGCTGCGCAAGCGCTTCAAGGGCCAGCCCGAACACGTGATCAATTATTTCTTCTTCGTCGCCGAGGAAGTGCGCGAACTGATGGCCGCGCTCGGCTACCGCACCTTCAACGAGATGGTCGGCCAGATGGACATGCTCGACCAGCGTCAACTGGTCGAACACTGGAAGGCCAAGGGCCTCGATTTCTCCAAGCTGTTCATGATGCCGAAGGCGGCGAAGGGCACGGCGATCTACAATTGCGAAAAGCAGGATCACCATCTCGAGGCGATCCTCGATCGCAAGTTGATCGCCGAATCGCAATCAGCGCTCGACCGCGGCGCGCCGGTGCGGCTGCAGACCGCCATCACCAGCGTCAACCGCGCCGCCGGCGCCATGCTGTCGGGCGAAGTCGCCAAGCGTTACGGCCATGAAGGCCTGCCGGACGGCACCATTCACGTGCGGCTGAACGGCACCGCCGGACAGAGCTTCGGCGCCTGGCTGGCGCGCGGCATCACCTTCGAACTGGAAGGCGAGGCCAACGACTATGTCGGCAAGGGACTGTCGGGCGGCCGCATCGTGATCCGGCCGCCGGCCGACTCAGGCATCGTGCCGGAAGAATCCATCATCGTCGGCAACACCGTGCTGT
Organism: uncultured Alphaproteobacteria bacterium; assembly: GCA_963825015.1. GTDB lineage: Bacteria > Pseudomonadota > Alphaproteobacteria > Rhizobiales > Xanthobacteraceae > Pseudolabrys. The sequence continues at coordinate 467,068 of CAWGRN010000022.1, forward strand.
ACGGCGCCATTGCCGGCGAATGCTATTTCCGCGGCGTCGCCGGCGAGCGCTTCGCCGTGCGCAATTCCGGCGCCACCGTCGTGGTCGAAGGCACCGGCGACCATGGCTGCGAATACATGACCGGCGGCGTCGTGGTGGTGCTCGGCCAGACCGGGCCGCAATTTCGCCGCCGGCATGTCGGGCGGCATTGCCTATGTGATCGACGAGGACGACAGCTTCAAGACCCGCTGCAACATGGCGATGGTCGAGCTCGAGCCGGTGCCGGAAGAAGAAGCCATCGCCGAGAAGGAATACAACCATCAAAACGATCTGGAATCGCATGGCCGCGTCGACATCATGGCGGACCTGACCAATGGCGATGCCGAACGGCTGCGCATCTTGATTTCCAACCATGCGCGCTACACCAATTCCAAGCGTGCGGCCGAGATCCTCGCCGACTGGAAGCGTTATCGTCCGCTGTTCAAGAAGGTGATGCCGGTCGAATACCGCCGCGCGCTCGCTGAGATGGCAAAGGAAAAGGCCGCCACCATGCAGGCGGCGGAGTAGCATGGGCAAGGTCACCGGTTTTCTCGAAATCGAACGGCACGATCGCAAATACGCTCCGGTCGAAGAGCGTATCAAGAGCTATCGCGAATTCGTGCTGCCGCTGCCTGAGAAGGAAGTGCGCGAGCAGGCGGCGCGCTGCATGGATTGCGGCGTGCCCTATTGCCACGGCACCAGCAGGCTCACGGGCGCGCCGACCGGCTGCCCGGTCAACAACCAGATCCCCGACTGGAACGATCTGGTCTATCGCGGCAACTGGGAAGAGGCCGCGCGCAACCTGCACTCGACCAACAATTTCCCGGAAGTCACCGGCCGCATCTGTCCGGCGCCGTGCGAGGCGTCCTGCACGCTCAACATCGACGAAAATCCGGTCACCATCAAAACCATCGAATGCGAGATCGCCGACCGCGCCATAGCGCAAGGGCTTGAAGCCCGACGTGGCCGCGCACAAGACCGGCAAGAAAGTCGCCGTGGTCGGCTCAGGGCCTGCCGGCTTGGCTTGCGCGCAGCAGCTCGCCCGCGCCGGCCACGACGTGCATGTCTATGAGCGCTGGGCCAAGGCCGGCGGCCTGCTGCGCTACGGCATTCCCGATTTCAAGATGGAAAAGATTCACGTCGACCGCCGCGTCGAGCAGATGCAGGGCGAAGGCGTGCAATTCCATTACGGTGCCGATGTCGGCGTCACCTTGCCGATCGAGACGCTGCTCAAGGACCATGACGCGGTGGTTCTCACCGGCGGCGCCGAGAAGGCGCGCGACCTGCCGATCCCGGGCCGCGAGCTCAAGGGCATCCATTTCGCGATGGACTTCCTGCCGCAGCAGAACCGGCGCGTCAGCAACGAACCGCTTGGCAATATCGAACCGATCCTCGCCACCGGCAAGAAAGGTGGTCGTGATCGGCGGCGGCGACACCGGCTCCGACTGCATCGGCACCTCGATCCGCCAGGGCGCGACGTCGGTGACCAATTTCGAGATCATGCCGCAGCCGCCCGAGCACGAAAACAAGATGCTGACCTGGCCGGACTGGCCGCTCAAGATGCGCACGTCGTCGAGCCACCAGGAAGGCGCCGAGCGCGACTTCGCCGTGGCGACGCAGAAGTTCACCGGCGAGAACGGCCAGGTGAAGACGCTGCACTGCGCGCGGATCGACGCCAAGTTCAAGCCGATCCCCGGCACCGAATTCGAGATCGAGGCCGATCTGGTTCTGCTCGCCATGGGCTTCGTGCATCCGCTGCACGAAGGCATGCTCAAGGCGCTCGGCGTCGCGCTCGATCAGCGCGGCAACGTCAGCGCCGATACCAACGCTTATCTCACCTCGGTGCCGAAAGTGTTCGCCGCCGGCGACATGCGGCGCGGCCAGTCGCTGGTGGTGTGGGCGATCCGCGAAGGCCGCCAGTGCGCCCACGCGGTCGACAAATTCCTGATGGGATCGACGACGCTGCCGCGCTGACAATCAGCGCAGCCAGCCTACCGGGCCGGCTGGACGGCGGCGCGGCGTCGGCGGCGCGCCGCGGCTTGGGCTTTTCCGCGCCATTCTGCGTGGTTTTTTCGGCGGGCGCGGCCTTCGGCTCGGCCGGTTTTTTATCGGCTCTCCGCGGCGCGGCGCGACCGGCACGGCCGCAAGTAGCGCCGGCAGCCGGCGCAGCCGCATCCGCGTCGTTGCCTTGCCGCCAGCTGAAATCGTCGGCGCGCCCCGGCGGCGCTGCGACCGGCTCGCCCTTGACCAGCACTTGAGTGGCGATGGCATCGCTGCGCACAGCGGCGGTTCCGGAACCGCCGAGCAACTCTTCGGAATTGCCCGGCGTCATCGTCAGCGGCATCACCGGCCCGGCCAATGGGCGCACGGCGGATTTTCCGTCGCCCGGCACCGGCGCGGCCGGTCCGGACGGCAGCGAAATCTGCAGCGAGCGATTGCTCATGTAGCGGCGGATTTCGCGTTCGACATAATGCGCCAGCTTGCGCGCGCCATATTTGGTGAAATAGACGCCGTCGCTCGAACGCAGGCGGCGCATCTGGCCCTCGTAGTCCGGGCCGTTGGTGGTGAATTTCCCGGCCTCGTCGACAAAGCCGTCCCACACATCGATATAAACCGCGCCGGCTTTCTCGGCGCGGGCGCGATAGAGATCGTTGAGATAGACCGCGTCGGCGGTGGATTTCGGGTGCCGCTGATCGACGGCAGGCCGACCCAGAAGACCGGCACGCCTTTGCTCTTGAGCGCGGCGATGGTGGCGTCGATGCGGCGTGAATAGATCTCCGCCCATTGGTCGGTGCGGAATTCGATAATGCCGTTGGTCCGTTTTCCCGGCTGCGGTTCCGGCGCAATGATCGACGCCGGATCCGGATCGTCGGCTTCCTTGTCCGGCGCACCATCTTTGTTCTGGGCGGTCTTGTCGGCGTCGGTTTTGCCGGCGTCGGCCTTGCCTTGCTGGTCCTTGGCCTTGTTCTTGTCGGCCTCCTTGGCGAGGTCTTTCTCGCGGATGTTCTGCCGGTCGCTGACGCCCAGCATCATGACGACGTAATTCGGTTTTTCGGCGCCAAGGATGTCGCGCGCGACGTGCCACCAATCGAGATCGCCCTTCGGCTCGTAGTGCAGAAGGCCGGAGCGAGTCTTGTTCTTGCGGATGATGCCGATCTCGGGCGAATCGCCGAAGGCGTCTTCGAGGCCATAGGCCAGCCAGTCGGCCATGCCATCGCCCATCACCACGATCGAGGTCGTCGGCGGCGCGGCGTCCTTGTCCGCCTTGCGCGGGCTCGGCGCGCGCGAATTATCGATCGGCTGCTCGCGCTCGCGCTGTGCCGGCTCGTCGTCGTAAAATCGGCGGCTGGGCGAGCCGAACAGATCGCCGAAAAAACCGCCGCCCGAGCGCTGCGTCCGCTGCCGGGTCGGATATCGGTCGTCGCGGAAAAACTGGGCCTGCGCCGTGTCGGTCAGCGCGATTTCGACCGCGACCACACTGGCGCACTCGGCCGCGGCCAGAATGGCCGCCCCGACGAGCCAATGCGAAAACCGGATTTTGCCGAACATATCGATCGCCCGAAGCCTGATTTTACGGGGGCAAAGGCTGGCCGCAAGCCTAGACCCAAGCTGCACCCTTGCCTCCCCGCATGGGCCAATAGCGCGCAAAAAATGTCAACTCGAAGGTGACCGCGTGGTTACGGTTAACCAGGCGCATGATCTTGGCCGAAAACCGGTTCCCATCCCGATCAGCGAGGACGTTTTCGGGACATGCGCTAACGCGCCCGCAGCCGGCCGAGCACGTCCGCGGAGGCAAAGCCGTCGGGAACCCGGCCGATCTTGACCTGGAAATCGCGGATTGCGGACCGGGTCTTGGCGCCGAGCTGGCCATCCGGCTCGCCGACGTCGTAGCCGTGGCGCGCCAGCAATTGCTGCAGTTCCAGCCGCTCGTCGCGCGTCAGCACGCGCTCGTAGCGCGGCCAGTCCTGCGCGAAGGCTGCGCCGCCGCGCAACCGGTCGGCGAGATGGCCGATCGCCAGCGCATAGGCCTCGGCCGGATTGTATTTCATGATGGCGCGGAAATTCGCCAGCATCAGGAAGCCGGGGCCCTGCACACCGGCCGGCACCAGCAGGAACGCCGGTTCGTCGGGACGCGGGAACGGCTTACCGCCGGGCCGCGCCAGCCCATAGCGCTCCCAGTCGCGGATCGGCATGGTGCGGCGATGTTCGGTCAGCATGAAGTTGAACGTCGCCGGCAGCACCACTTCGTAGCCCCAGGTCTGTCCGCTGACCCAGCCGTCTTTGCGCAGATTGTTGGCGGTCGATGCGATCAGGTCGGGCACCGAGTTCGATGACGTCGCGGCGGCCGTCATGATCGAAATCCACGGCGTAACGCTTGAACGCCGTCGGCATGAATTGCGTCGGCCCGAACGCGCCAGCCCAGGATCCGACCAGCCGGTCGGGACGCACGTCACCGCGCTGGAGAATCTCCAAGGCGGAGAGAAATTCGTCGCGGAAGTAGTTCTGCCGCCGGCCGATGCAGGCCAATGTGGCGGTTGAGCGCACGACCGGCCGTTCGCCGCCGATGGTGCCGTAGTTGGTCTCGACGCCCCAGATCGCGGCGATGATATAGCGGTCGACGCCGTAAGCCTTCTCCACCGCGTCGAAGGTCGCGCGGTATTTCTGCAGGATCTCGCGGCCCTTTTCGATGCGCGCGTCATTCACCAGAATATCGAGATAGTCCCAGAACGATTTGGTGAATTCGGGCTGGTTGTCGAGCAGGTCCATGATCCGCAGATCCGGCGTCAAGGACGCCGTGGCGGTCTCGAACACGCGGCGCGAAATGCCGCGCCGCGCCGCCAACGGCCAAACCCGCTCGATGCAGCCACGGAAATTTGCAGCAGCCTGGCGAATGGCCGCAGCGGTCATCAATGGATGGCCGGAGGCGCCGGACTCGCCCGACCATTCCGGCGCGTCGGCCTGGGTCCGGGCGGTCACCGGCGGGATGGTCCCGGTCGTACCGGAATAGCGGTCGTCACGCGCGCTCTGCGCGGTGGCGCCGCCGATGGCAGCCGCCGTCAAAACCGTGGCAAGAAGATACGGTCGCATCCGTCGCATGATCGGCCGGTTCGCTTTCCTTTTTGCAGCCTGAGTATCTATATGGGTGGAGCCTATTGGTTACGAGGGCGTTAAGGGTCTGGCCGGATCGGCCGGCATCTGGACCTCGGAGCCACCGCATGCTTTCTGCTCAAAGACACGAAATCACGACTCGCGAGGCGCATTGATTTTCGCATGACCCGCATCCGCAAAGCCATATTCCCCGTCGCCGGCCTCGGAACCCGCTTCCTGCCGGCAACCAAGGCGATGCCGAAGGAGATGCTGCCGGTGGTCGACCGGCCGCTGATCCAGCACGTGGTCGACGAAGCGCGCCAGGCCGGCATCGAGCATTTCATCTTCGTCACCGGCCGCAGCAAAGGCGTGATCGAGGACCATTTCGACCGCCAGTTCGAACTTGAGGCCACCCTGGTCGAGCGCGGCAAGAAGGCCGAATTGGCCTTATTGTCGCAGGACCTGCCGGAGCCCGGCACCGCCAGCTTCACGCGCCAGCAGTCGCCGCTCGGCCTCGGCCATGCGGTGTGGTGTGCGCGCGAACTGGTCGGCAACGAGCCTTTTGCGCTGCTGCTGCCCGACGTGCTGGTGCAGCATCCGCGCGGCTGCCTCGCCCAGATGATCGACGCCGCCAAGGATCTCGACGACAACGCCAACATTCTCGCCGTCGAGGAAGTGCCGCCCGAGCGCGTGCACATGTACGGCGATCGTCGGCATCGGGCCTACCAAAGGCAAGGCGTTCGAAATTACCAAGATGGTCGAGAAGCCGAAACGGGCCGACGCACCGTCCAATCTCAGCATTACCGGTCGCTATATTTTGCAGCCGCAAATCTTCGAACTGCTGGAAAAGCAGGCGGCCGGCGCCGGCGGTGAAATCCAACTGACCGACGCCATGGTGGCGCTGGCGCGACACGCAGCCGTTTTACGGTCTCAAATTCGAGGGCAGCAGCTTCGACTGCGGCTCCAAGATCGGATTTCTCACCGCCAACATCGCCTATGGGTTGGAGCGGCCCGATATCGCGCCGGAACTGCGCGCCGAAATGACCCGGTTGCTCGGCAAGAAATAACCCGCCGTTACTCCTGCAGCCGCAACCCGAGCATGAAGATGCTCGCGCTATAGTCGTTGCCGGTGACGTTGGAGCGCAGCCATTCCTGGCGGAATTCGCCTTTGATCTGCGCATAGCGGTTGAACTTGTAGGTCAAGCCGAGGCCGGCCGAATAGCGTTTGTCCTGGCGGGCGCCGCCGTCGGTTGTGACAACACAACCGCAAATCGGATCGATGCCGGTGATGACGTCGGCGCCGACATAATCGTCCATGCCGAAGCCAAGCTTCACGCTGCCGATCAGCCAGCGCCTGAATGAGTGATCGACCTGCAAACCGACATCGCGGTAGAGCACGCCCGACACCCCGGCGATGGTCGATTCGCCAACCGTGGAGGCGGCGGTGAGTTTCGCGGTGGTCAGCGAGTTCACGGTCCATACCAGCGAAGCATTGCCGATCAGGCCGGTGAGTTTCTCGAGCCGAGGGTCATCATAAGTTCGCCGCGTATAGCCGAGCGCAATGTCTCCGGTGAGCAAATTCGTCAGCTTGAAAGTCGTGCCGGCCAAACCGGTCAGGCCTTTCGAATTGCGCTGGTAGCCCGAGAGATCGGTAGCGAGATCGTGCGTGCGCGTGTCGGCGCCGACTTCGACGAATGGCGTCACACCGGGCAACAGCTCATAACCGCCGCGCAGCGCACCGGTATATTGGTCGTAGTTACGGTCTTTGTTGCTGTAGGCGCTGCCGTCGGTCAGCGTCGAATCCTGGTACGCGGTGCGCTCGGCGTCGCCCTTGATCGACACATCGAAACGGTTGAAGCGCTGGCCGAGCCCGGCATTGCCGCCGACGGTGGTGAAAATCGGCAGTTTGGAAATCCCGGCCGGCACATTCGGACTGCCGGGATTGTCGGTCGACACCAGCAAGCGGCTGCCGAGATCGATGCGCGTGGTCTTGGTGACGTCGACGCGGCCGTCGACCTTGGCGTTGACGTTAGGCCGGCTCAGCGTCGGGTCGGAATCCGGACTGTAGCCGGTGTAGCTGCCGCGCAGATCGGCGTTGAGTTCGTGCCGCGACCAGTTCGACTTGGCCTGCAATTCCGGCGCAACGGTGTAGAATTTGGCGCCGCTGCCGCCGGCGGTGCGGGCGGGATTGGTGTCGTAGCCGCCGATCAATTCGATCGCCGGAAACAACGTGAAACCGCCGGCGTGCACGCCGATGGCCTGCGTAGGGATCGTCGATTTCGGTATGGGCCTTGCGCTTGGTCGGCTTGCGGCGGATCGGACCGATCTCCGGCTCCGGCGGCGCGCCGGGCGCGGCGGCGTAGGCGCCGTTGGCGGAGGTCGTGAACGGCTTCTGATAGGGCGAGGTCGTGACCGGCATGGCGGCTTCGGCCGCCTGCGCCTGAGCGTCGGTGCCGACTTTCGGCTTGGCCTTGGCTTTTTTCTTCCGGTCGTTGGTCGCATCGAAGCCGGTGCTGCCGGCGCCTGACGGCAGCCGGCGTGAGCGCGGCCGGCGGACCCAGTTGGCGCCTGCTCCGGCCTGGTGAATTTCTGGAAGCGCGGCGGATTGCGCGGATCGGTGGCGAGCTTGGGGTCGAGCGGATCGGGATAAGTCTGTGTCGTGGTCTGCGCCATCGCATTCGCGCCCGCCAGCAGCAAGCCGGCAGCCAGCAGCAAGCCGGCGCCGCGCGGCGCGGCCGGACATGAAAAACGAAGGCGCGGCACGATCAGTTCCAACCCTCCGCATTACGGAAAACCGACAACAAAACAAGGGCTTGCGCCCCTGCCCGCGGGCTCGCCGGAGACGAGCGCACGGGCGCGCCCGCCCGCGAACCCGCGGGCAGTGGTTAACGGAGGTTAAAGGGGGATGGTTAATGAGGTGTTGATAGGCGGCCGCGGCTTTGGGTCTAAACCCAGCCCTTGAGCTCGCGCTGCACGACGTCCTGGATCACCGCCATGCCGCCCTCACTATCGTTGAGGCAGGGGATGGCGGCGAAATTCTCGCCGCCGGCGTGCCTGAAGATGTCGGCATTCTCCATGGCGATCTCTTCCAGCGTCTCCAGGCAGTCGGCGGAGAAACCGGGCATGATCGCGGCGATGCTCTTCACGCCGCTCTCGGCGAGCGATTTGACCGTGGCGTCGGTATAGGGCTTGAGCCACTCCGCCGGCCCGAAGCGCGACTGGAAGGTCAGCATCAATTGGCGCTCGTCGAGCTTGAGCCGCTCGCGCAACAGCCGGGCGGTCTTGGCGCACTGGCAATGATAGGGATCGCCCTTGCGCAAATACTCTTCCGGCATGCCGTGGAACGAGGCGAGGATCACATCCGGCTTGAATGGCAGCTGGGCCAAGCTTTGTTCGAGCGACGTGGCGATGGCGTCGATATAGACCGGCTCGTCGAACCAGGCGGGCGCGACACGCAAGGCCGGCTGCCAGCGCATTGCCGCCAGCGCCTCGAAGGCCTTGTCGCAGACCGTGGCCGAGGTCGCGGCGGCGTATTGCGGATAAAGCGGCACGATCAGAATGCGGTCGCAGCCGGCGGCCTGCATCGCATCGAGGCGCGAGCGAATTGAAGGATTGCCGTAGCGCATCGCCCAGTCGACCAGAATGCGCGGATCGCCGGAAAGGCTGGCGCCAAGCTTGTCGGACTTGCGAACGCGTGATGGTCTTGAGGAAGGATTCGTTGCGCGCTTTGTTCCAGATCTTGTCGTAGTCGCGGCCCTTGCGGGCCGGGCGTACCGACAGGATGATGAGGTTGAGCACCAGCCACCACTTGATGCGATTTTCCTCGATCACGCGGCGGTCGGACAGAAACTCCTTCAGATAGCGGCGCATCGACCAATAGTCGGTGGCATCGGGCGTGCCGAGATTGACCAGCAGCACGCCGATGCGGCGCGGCGGTATCGCGGGGTGGTCGGGCGGCAGATGCGAGACGTCTTTCATGGCTGCTATCAGGCGGAAACCGCGGGCGGGGTCAAGAGCACGCGCCGATGACTAGCCGGCGGGCCGCTCGTCGGCGATCACCTTGCCGTCATTGGGCAGCGTACCGGGCGCGACCAGCTTGACGGCGCCCTTGAGCTTGGTAACGGACTGCAGGCTGGCGGCAATCGCGCCTTCAAGCGCGGCGCCGGGCGCGGCGCATTCGGCAACAAGCGTCATGGTGTCCTGTTCGTTGTCGCGGCCGACCACGAGACGCAGGCGCTTGAGCTCGGGATGACGCGCAGCAACCTCGGCGATCTGCTTGGGATGCACGAACATGCCTTTGACCTTGGCGGTCTGGTCGGCGCGGCCCATCCAGCCTTTGATCCGCACATTGGTGCGGCCGCACGGCGACACGCCCGGCAGCAGCGCCGACAGATCGCCGGTGGCGAGCCGGATCATCGGGTAATCGGGATTAAATGAGGTCACCACCACCTCGCCGACCTCGCCTTCGGCCACCGGCTCGCCGGTGCCGGGGCGCACGATTTCAAGAATGACGTGCTCGTTCACAATCATTCCCTCACGCGCCTCGCTCTCATAGGCGATCACGCCGAGTTCGGCGGTGGCGTAGCATTGCAGCACAGCGACGCCGCGCTTGCCCAACTCATCGCGCAACGAAGCCGGCAGCGCCGCGCCCGACACCAGCGCGTGTTTGATCGATGAAGCGTCCTTGCCGGTCTTCGCCGCGGTATCGAGCAGGATCTTGAGGAAGTCCGGCGTGCCGACATAGCCGGACGGCTTGTAGTGCGCGATCGCCTCGAGCTGCTGCTCGGTATTGCCGACGCCGCCCGGGAATGACCGCGCAGCCCAGCGCGGTCGCGCCCAACTCCAGAATGAAGCCGCCGGGCGTCAGATGATAGGCGAACGAGTTGTGCACGATGTCGCCGCGCCGGAAGCCGGCGGCATAACAGGCGCGCGCGGCGCCCCACCAGTCGTCGCCAAAGCCTTCCGGTTCGAAGATCGGCCCCGGCGACATCAGCAGCCGGCGCACTTTGCCGGGCGCCGTGACGTTGAGGCCGCCGAACGGCGGATGTTCCTTTTGCAGCGCCGCGATATCGGACTTGCGCAGCACCGGCAGCTTCGCCAGCGCGGCGCGCGAGGTCACGGATGTCGGATCGACGCCGTCGAGATGCTTGGCCCAGCCCGGCGCGGTCATCGCGTTGGCGATGGCCATACGCAGATCGGCAAGCTGCACGCGCTCGCGCACAGCGGGGTCGCGGGTTTCGAGGGGGTCGCAGAAATCAGGCATGATCACTCCAGGCCGGCAGTGCGGCGCCGATCAGGCCAGCCAGCGCTTGCGCCGGCGGTAATGCTTGCCGTCGCGGAAGCTCTTGCGGCGGCCTTCCGAAATGCCGAGGTAGAATTCCTTGACGTCCTCGTTGTCGGCAAGCGACTTGGCGTCGCCGTCCATCACCACGCGGCCGTTTTCGAGAATGTAGCCGTAGCGCGCGAAGCGCAGCGCCATGTTGGTGTTCTGCTCGGCGAGCAGGAACGACACGCCTTCGCGCTCGTTGAGGTCTTTGACGATGACGAAAATCTCTTCGACGATCTGCGGCGCCAAGCCCATCGACGGCTCGTCGAGCAGGATCATTTTCGGCCGCGACATCAGCGCGCGGCCGATGGCGCACATCTGCTGTTCGCCGCCGGAAGTATAGCCGGCAAGCGAGCCCTTGCGCTCGGCGAGCTTGGGGAAATAGCCGTAGACCAGTTCCATGTCGCGCTTGATCGCGGCCTTGCCGTCGCGCCGCGTGAAGGCGCCGGTCAGCAGGTTCTCCTCGATGGTGAGATGGCCGAAACAATGGCGGCCTTCCATCACCTGGATGCAGCCGCGCCGCACCAGCTCATTGGGCGACAGGTGCTGCACCTCGTTGCCCTCGAATATGATCGAACCCTTGGTGACGTCGCCGCGCTCGGCATGCAGCAAGTTGGAGATCGCCTTCAGCGTGGTGGTCTTGCCGGCGCCGTTGGCGCCGAGCAACGCGACGATGCCGCCTTTCGGCACGTCGAGCGATACGCCCTTGAGCACCAGGATGACGTGGTCGTAGATCACTTCGATATTGTTGACCCGAAGAATCTGCTCGGCCTTCGCGGCGGGCGCGGCGCTGGCGTGTTCGACGGCGGACATACGATCAAACTCCGAAAAACGATCCTCTCCCCGCGAACGGGGAGAGGTCTTGTTTCGTTGATGCGCGTCTCGTTTATGACGCCAAATTACGACGCCTTGTCGCAAGCCTCGGTGCGCTTCGGCCAGCCGGCGTTGGCGCCGGCGTAGTCCTTGGCCGCTTCGTCGATCAACGGACGCACCTTGTCCTTGATCGGCTCGATCCAGTCGGAACCCTTGGTCCACTTGGTGCCGTCCCACTTCGCCATATAGGCGGCGTTGTGGCCGTTGTGATCGGCGCAGCGATCACTTTCATCGGCGCGGCGAAGCCGTCGGCGCCCATTTCCTTCAGCCGCGCCGCGGAGATGTTGAGCGTTTCGAGCCCACGGCGCATGTCGGCGCCGTCGATCGACCTTCTTGCCGGTGATCTTCTGCGCGTTGCGGATGCGCCTCGGCGATGATCATCGAGTTGAGGACGCCGCGGTTGTAGAGGTTCTCGCCAACCTGTCTCTTTCGGCGTCTGGCTCTTACCCTTGTCGACGACGTACTTGATGATGTCCTGGATGACCGGGAAGTTGGTGCCGACCTGGTTGAAGTCGAGCGACAGGTAGCCCTTGGCGCCGTCGCCCGCCGGACGCGCATCGTCGTCGCCGCCGGCCCACCAGTTGCCGATCAGATGGTCCATCGGATAGTTGTTCTTGGCGGCTTCCTTGACCGCGGTCGGGTTCATCGCGCCGAAGCCCTGCAGATAGATCCAGTCCGGACGGTCGCGGCGGATGTTGAGCCACTGCGACGACTGGTTCTGCATTTCGGCCGCCGGCACCGGATAGAGCTTCAGTTCGAAGCCGTAATCCTTGGCCAGCGCTTCGAGCACCGGGATCGGCTCCTTGCCGTAAGGCGCGTCGAGATAGACGAGGCCGAGCTTCTTGCCCTTGAGCTTGTCGAGGCCGCCTTCCTTGCTGCCGGCATAGCGGACGAACATCGAGGCGCCGTCCCAGTAGGTCGCCGGCGGATTGAAGATCCAGGGGAAGTTATTGCCGTCGGCGGAGGCCGACAGGCCGTAGGCCATCGACAGGATCGGGATCTTGTCGACCGCCGCCTTCGGGATCAGCGGCAGCGTGATGCCGGTCGAATAGGGATTGATCGACCACCGGATTCTTCGACTTCACCTGCTCGTAGCACTCGAGACCCTTCTTGGTGTCGTAGCCGGTCTCGCATTCCTCGACGATCAGCTTGACGCCGCCGATGCCGCCGTCACGCTCGTTGAGCATGTTGAGGTAGTCGGCCATGCCGTTGACGATCGGCGTGCCGGAGCCGGCGAAAGGCCCGGTGCGGTAGGAGAACAGCGGGACATAGATCCCGTCGGCGGCGCTGGCCGGCACGGCGCCAGCGGCAGCCCGGCCACGACCGTCACGGCCGCTCCGAGCAGATAACGATATCATTCTGCATCACGTTCCCTCCGTCATTCGGCGGCAATCGCCGCCTGTTGGTTATCGACCGAGGCTTTTGCGCTTCGGTCTCTCCCCGTTTGCCGGGGCTTGGCTGAGAGTTTGCACCATCAGTACGGGAAAGGCCACACCCTCAGTTTCTGTTTGCCGATCTGCCAAAGCCGCGCGAGGCCCGCTGGCTCGACGATCAGGAAGACGACGATGAGCGCGCCGATCACCATGTAGCTGGATGTGCTCGACGGTCGCCGACTGCATCGGGAATGCCGAGCTTCGGCGGGATGTAGCGCAGCACGATCGGCAGAATGAAGATCAGCGCCGCGCCGAAGAACGAGCCGGTCAGGCTGCCGAGGCCGCCGATGATGACCATGAACAGGATGAAGAAGGAGAGATTGACGTCGAACACCGACGGCTCGGCGCTGCCGTACCACATGAACACCAGCAGCGCGCCGGCGACGCCGCAGTAGAACGACGAAATCGCGAAGGCGAGCAGCTTGGTGCGGCAGCAGCCTGATGCCGATCAGCTCGGCCGCGAGATCCATGTCGCGCACCGCCATCCACATGCGGCCGATGCGGCCGTGCACGAGGTTCGAGGCGAGCCAGGTCATCACGACGACGATAGCCGAGCACGATGTAGTAGCGCGTGACGTCGCTGGATGTGCGCGCCGGTGACGGGAATGCCGAACAGCGTGCGGGTCGGCACTTCGATCGCGCCGGAGACGTTGTAGTTGTAGAACCAGGGCTGCCGGATGAAGCACCACGACAGGAAGAACTGCGCCGCCAGCGTCGCGACCGCGAGATAGAAGCCCTTGATGCGCAGGGACGGCAGGCCGAACACCACGCCGACCGCCGCTGAGAAGAGGCCCGACACCAGCGATCCAGATGATGATGTTCACGTCGGGGAAATAGGTGGTCAGCTTGTAGCAGGCATAGGCGCCGACCCCCATGAAGGCGCCGGTGCCGAGCGACAGCAGCCCGGTATAGCCGGTGAGCAGATTGAGCCCGATCGACGCCAGCGAAAAGATCAGGAACGGGATCATCACCGCCTGGATCAGAAAGCTGCTGCCGAAATAGGGGATGATGACGAAGGCGATGACCAGGATGACGCGCCAGGCCGATGCGGTCCTGCAGGATCGGGAACACCGCCATGTCGGCGGTGTAGCTGGTCTTGAATTGGCCGGCTTCGCGGTAAAGCATCAGCTTCTTTCTGTGAGCATGATCTTGTCCGAAAACCGGTTCCACTTTTCGGGATCATGCTCAAATCCGTTCGATGATTTTTTCGCCGAACAGACCCTGCGGCCGGAACAGCAGGAAGACCAGCGCGATGACATAGGCGAGCCAGGTCTCGATGCCGCTGCCGAGCAGCGGGCCCCAGTAGAATTCGCCGAGCTTTTCGCCGACGCCGATGATGACGCCGCCGACGATGGCGCCGGGAATCGAGGTGAAGCCGCCGAGGATCAGCACCGGCAGCGCCTTGAGCGCGATGATCTCGAGCGCGAACGACACTTCCGAGCGCGCGCCCCACATGATGCCGGTCGCCAGCGCCACCAGGCCGGCGGCGAACCAGACGATGACCCAGATCTGCTCGAGCGAGATGCCGACCGACAGCGCCGCCTTGTGGCTGTCGGCGACCGCGCGCAGCGCGCGGCCGATGCGCGTCTTCTGGAAGAAGATGGCCGAGCGCGGCCACCATGAGCGAGGCGATGATGGTGGCGGCGATGTCGATCTTCTGCAGCGAGACGAAGCCGCCGGCGCATCTTGATGTCGATGGCGCCGCGCGGCAGACCCAGTTGCGTCGGCGATCATCACCTTGGGATCGCCGCCGAAGACCAATTCGCCGAAGCCGATCAGGAAATAGGTCAGGCCGAACGTCGCCATGAACAGGATGATGTCGGGCTGGTTGACCAGCGGCCGCAGCATCAGCTTCTCGACGCCGACGGCCAGCACGAACATCACGCCGATGGTGAGGGCGAGCGCGACGATAGGCCGGGACGCCGTGCTCGTGCAGGCCGACCAGCGTCAGCGCCGAGAACACCACCATGATGCCCTGCGCGAAATTGAACACGCCGGAGGCCTTGAAGATCAGCACGAAGCCGAGCGCGATCAGCGAATAGAGCACGCCGCCGACCAGGCCTTCCCACAGCGTCTGCACGAACAGATCGGGCGCCGCTCCCATCTGCATGAACGGGTCGATGAAGATTTTGTACAGAGGTCCATCGTCGTCCATGCACCGAATTCCTTCAATGTGCCACGCCGAGATAGGCGTCGATCACCGCCTGATTCTTCATCACCTCGTCCGGCGTGCCGTCGGCGATCTTGATGCCGTGGTCGAGCACCACGACGCGGTCGGACAGATCCATCACCACGCCCATGTCGTGCTCGATCAGCGCGATGGTGGTGCCGAAATGATCGTTCACGTCGAGCATGAAGCGCGACATGTCTTCCTTTTCCTCGATGTTCATGCCGGCCATCGGCTCGTCGAGCAGCAGCAGCTCCGGCTCCATGGCGAGCGCGCGGCCGAGTTCGACGCGCTTCTGCAGGCCGTAGGGCAGCCGGCCGACCGGCGTGCGGCGGATTTCCTGGATCTTGAGGAAGTCGATGATTTCCTCGACCCGGTGGCGATGCTCGACCTCCTCCGTCATCGCCGGCCCGTAACGCAGCAATTGCCAGAACAGGTTCTTGTGTCATCTTCAGCGTGCGGCCGGCCATGATGTTGTCGAGCGCGGTCATGCCGCGAAACAAAGCGACGTTCTGGAAGGTGCGGGCGATGCCGCCATGGGCGGCGTCATGCGGACGCATCTTGGCGCGGGTTTCGCCCTTGAAGATGATGCGGCCCTGCTGCGGCTGATAGAAGCCGTTGATGATGTTGAGCATCGACGTCTTGCCGGCGCCGTTCGGGCCGATGATGGCGCGGATCTCGCCTTTGCGGATGTCGAAGGAGACGTCGCTCACCGCCTTCACGCCGCCGAACGACAGCGAGACATTTTCCACCGCCAGCAGCACGTCGCCGGCAGCAACTTCGGGACCGCCGGGCGCTCTCATGCCGCCTTCCCCAGTGTAGCGGGTGCCGGCGCGACCGCCATGTCGCGGATTTTCACCCGCGCGCTGATCACGCCCTTGCGGCCGTCCTCGAATGTGACTTCGGTCGAGATGTCGGCTTCCTTGGAGCCGTCATAGAGCGCCGTGATCAGTGGCGCGTAACGCTCGGCGATGAAGCCGCGGCGGACTTTCTGGGTGCGCGTGAGCTCGCCGTCGTCGGCGTCGAGCTCCTTGTGCAGGATGAGGAAGCGCCTGATCTGCGCGCCCGCCATGCATCTTGTCCGCGGCCAGCGACCGGTTCGCCTCGGCGACATGCTTCTCGATCATGTCGTAGACTTTCGGGTGACCGGCGAGTTCCTGATAGGAGCCGTAGACGACGTTGTTGCGCTCGGCCCAGCTACCCACCGCGGTAAGGTCGATATTGATCATCACGCAAACGAAATCGCGTTTGTCGCCGAAGGCCACCGCCTCGCGGATGTTGGGATAGAACTTGAGTTTGTTCTCGATGTATTTCGGCGGGAACAGCGTGCCGTCGTTGAGGCGGCCGACGTCCTTGGCGCGATCGATGATCTTCAGATGCCCGGTCTTCTCGTCGAAAAAGCCGGCGTCGCCGGTCATCACATAGCCGTCCGGCGTCATGACCTCGGCGGTCTTGGCGTCGTCCTTGAAATAGCCCGAGAACATGCCGGGCGATTTGAACAGGACCTCGCCGTTGTCGGCGATGCGGATCTCCACGTTCGGACAGGCCGGCCCCACGGTGTCCGAGTAGATCTCGCCGTCCGGCTGCGCGGTGACATAGAGGAAGGCTTCGGTCTGTCCGTAAAGCTGCTTCAGGTTGAGACCGATCGAGCGATAGAAGGCGAACAGGTCGGGGCCGATCGCTTCGCCGGCGGTATAGGCCACGCGCACGCGCGAGAAGCCGAGCACGTTCTTGAGCGGGCCATAGACCAGAATATTGCCGAGCGCATAGAGCAGCCGGCCGCTGAGCGGCACCGGTTGGCCGTTGAGGATGCGCTCGCCGTAGCGCCGCGCCACGCCGATGAAATAGTGAAACATCTTGCGCTTGAGGAAGCCGGCGTCTTCCATGCGGATCATCACGCGCGTGAGCAGAAGCTCGAGCGTGCGCGGCGGCGCGAAATAGAAACTCGGTCCGATCTCGCGCAGATCGGACATCGCGGTGTCGGCGCTTTCCGGGCAGGCCATGCAGAAGCCCGAGACCAGGCCTTGCGCGTAGTTGAGATAGTGATCGCCGACCCAGGCGATCGGCAGATAGGCCAGCGCCACATCTTTTTCGGTCAGCTTGTCGAAGGCGACCGTGTCGGCCGCCGCCTTGATCGAGCGTTCGCCGGTCAGCACCACGCCCTTGGACGTGCCGGTGGTGCCGGAGGTATAGAGGATGATCGACGGGTCGGAGCCCTTGCCGGCGGCGATCTCGGCATCGAGCCAGGCGCCGAGCGACGGATCGGCCAAGCGCCTTGCGTCCGTCGGCGATGACATCGTCCATCGAACGCAGACGACTGTGATCGTAGTCGCGCAGGCCGCGCGTCTCGTCGTAGACCATCAGTTCGAGCTTCGGCAGACGATCGATCACCGACTGAATCTTGTCGATCTGCTCCTGATCCTCGACCGCGGCGAAGCGCACTTCGGCATGCGCCAGCACGTAGGAGAGTCTCGTCGGCCACCGCGTCGGCATAGACCGGCACCGGAATGGCGCCGAGCGTCTGGGCCGCCATCACCGACCAATAGAGCTTCGGCCGGTTGGCGCCGACAATGGCGATGGTCTCGCCGCGCTTGAGGCCGAGCCGGTGCAGGCCGACGGCATAGGCGCGCACGATCTCGAGCACCTCGCCCCAGGTCCAGGTTTGCCAGACGCCGAGATCCTTGTGCCGCATAGACGGCCGCGACCCATACAAATGGGCGTTGCGGATCAATAGCTTAGGAAACGTGTCCGCCGCAGCGGAGGCGTCATGTCGCCACAGCGATTATCCCTCCCATTTGGCCGTGCCGTTTTGCGGCTTATGACCAATAACCCCTCGCCGCCTTTTCAGGCGGTCTGCTTGCCACGATATGAAAACACCGACGCAGGCGGGTCAAGCCAGGCGACTGGGTAATTGGTCGCAAGCGCCGGTAACCGGGTATTATTCCGCGGCCTTGAGAAACGGCGTCGTGCCGGCGCGGAATTGCTCGTAGAGGCTCGATTCCTCGGCCTTGGCATGGCGATGCTCCGTTGCTTGATCGGACCGAAGCCGCGGATCTTCTCCGGGATCGAGGCCAGCGCCACCGCGGTGCTGTGGTTATAGGGCGACAGCTTCGCCATCGAAATTCGTCAGCATCGCCTCATAGTCGGCGATCAATTGGCGCTCGCCGCGGCGCTCCTGGCTGTATAGCCGAACGGATCGAGCGGCGTGCCGCGCAGGAATTTGAACTTCGCCAGCACCGCGAAGGCCTTGAGCATCCAGGGCCCGAACGACATTTTCTTCGGCTCGCCGGTGACCGGATCGCGCTTGGCCAGCAACGGCGGCGCCATATGGAATTCGAAGCGCAGTTTGTCGCCGGCGAAGGTCGACCGCACGCGCTCGACGAACGAGGTGTCGGTGTAAAGCCGCGCCACTTCGTATTCGTCCTTGTAGGCCATCAGCTTGAACAGATAGCGCGCCACCGCTTCCGCCAGCGCGGTCTGGCCCGGGGCCTTTTCGGCTTCCGCCGCGACGCATCCGCTCGACCCAGTTGCGATAGCGCCGCGCATAGCGCTTGCTCTGATAGGCGGTGAGGAACGCGACGCGGCGCTCGCACGGTCTCGTCGAAACTTTGCGACAGCCTGAGCGAGTCGTATTCCTCGGCCGAGCGCGGCGCGATCAGCGCTTCGACCGCCGCCGGATCGACCACAGCGCGGCGGCCGTAACGGAACGCCGCGATGTTCATCGCCACCGCCTCGCCGTTCATCTCGATGGCCTTCTCGACCGCCTCCGCCGACAGCGGCAGCGCGCCGACCTGATAGGCGTAGCCGAGCATGAACATATTGCTGCCGATCGAATTGCCGAGCAGCGCCGTCGCCAGCCGGCTGGCATCGACGAAATTGCTGCGGCCGGCGCCGGCCGCGCCGACGATGGCGCGCTTGAGCCGCTCGGTCGGCAGCGAATAGTCGGCGTTGCGGGCAAAGTCGCCGGGCAGGAATTCGGCGGTGTTGACGATCACGCGGGTGTTGCCGGGCTTGATGGCGCCGAGCACGCTCTTGCTGCCGACCACGACGATATCGCCGCCCAGCACCAGATCGGCGCCGCCGGCGGCGACGCGGATGGCGTGGATGTCGTCGGCGCTATTGGCAATGCGGATATGGCTGTAGACCGCGCCGCCCTTCTGCGCGAGGCCGGCCATGTCGATGACGCCGACGCCCTTGCCTTCCAGATGCGCGGCCATGCCGACAATGGCGCCGATGGTGACGATGCCGGTGCCGCCGATGCCGGTGACGATGATGCCGTAGGGATGATTGATCAGCGGCACGTTCGGCGCCGGCAATGCCGGCCAGTCGGCGGGCTCAGCGACGCCCTCGCCCTTCTTGAGCTTGGCGCCGTGCACGGTGACGAAGGACGGGCAGAAGCCGTTGACGCAGGAATAATCCTTGTTGCAGCTCGACTGATCGATGGTGCGCTTGCGGCCCCATTCGGTCGCCAGCGGCTGCACCGAGACGCAGTTCGATTTCACGCCGCAGTCGCCGCAGCCTTCGCACACCAGATCGTTGATGACGACGCGCTTGTTCGGATCGGGGAACGTGCCGCGCTTGCGGCGGCGGCGCTTCTCGGCGGCGCAGGTCTGGTCGTAGATCAGAACGCTGACGCCCGGCACCGTGGTCATTTCGCGCTGCACGGCGTCGAGATCGTCGCGGTGATGCACGGTCAGGCCACGCGGCCAGTCGGTGTCCTTGGGATATTTCCACGGCTCGTCGGTGACCACGACGACGCTGGTGGCGCCTTCGGCGGCGACCTGGCGGGCGATCTGATCGACGGTGAGGCCGCCGTCATTGGCCTGGCCGCCGGTCATGGCGACCGCGTCGTTGAACAGAATTTTGTAGGTCATCTTCACGCCGGAGGCGATCGCCGCGCGGATCGCGAGATAGCCGGAGTGATTGTAGGTGCCGTCGCCCAGATTCTGGAACACGTGCTCGCGGCTGGAGAACGGCGCCTCGCCGATCCAGTTGGCGCCCTCGCCGCCCATCTGGGTGTAACCCAGCGTTTCGCGGTCCATCCATTGCGCCATGAAATGGCAGCCGATGCCGGCATAGGCGCGGCTGCCTTCCGGCACGCGCGTCGATGTGTTGTGCGGGCAGCCGGAGCAGAAATACGGAATGCGCAAGCCGACGTCCAAGGTTTCGGCCAGCGCGCGCTGCGCGGATTTGAGCCGCGCGACATTGGCGGCCAGTTCTTCGTTGGCGCCGTAGCGCAGCAGCCGTTCGCCGATGCAGACCGCGACGTCGTTGGGATCGAGCGCGCCCTTCACCGGGAACAGCCAGTTGCCCTGTTCGTCCTTCTTGCCGATGCAGACCGGCTGATTGGCGGTGCCGTAGAGTTCCTCGCGCACCTGCACTTCGATCAGCGAGCGCTTCTCTTCGACCACGATGATGAGGTCGAGGCCGGCGGCGAATTCCAGCAGCTCCTGCCGGCCGATCGGCCAGACGCAGCCGATCTTGAACAGACGGATGCCGAGATCGTTGCACTTGAGTTCGTCGATGCCGAGTTCGTCGAGCGCCTGGCGCACGTCGAGATAGGCCTTGCCGGTCGAGATGATGCCGATCTTCGGATTGCGGCCGCCGGAGGTGATGACGCGGTTGAGCTTGTTGGCGCGGATGAAGGCGAGCATGGCGTCGCGCTTGAAATCGTGCAGGCGCGCTTCCTGGCCGAGAATGGTGTCGGCAAGGCGGATGTTGAGCCCGCCCTCGCGGCATGCGGAAATCGTCCGGCGTGATGATCTTCAGGCGGTTGAGACTGCCGTCGACGACGCCGGTCGATTCGACCGTCTCATGCATGCATTTGAGCGCGGTCCAGGTGCCGGTGTAGCGCGACATCGCCCAGCCATAGAGCGCGTAGTCGATGATCTCCTGCACGCCGGCCGGGTTGAGGATCGGCATCATCACGTCGACGAAATGGAATTCGGACTGGTGCGCGGTGGTGGAGGATTCCGCGGTGTGGTCGTCGCCCATCAGCGCGATGACGCCGCCGTTCTTCGAGGTGCCGGACAGATTGGCGTGGCGGAACACGTCGCCGGAGCGGTCGACGCCGGGGCCCTTGCCGTACCAGAGGCCGAACACGCCATCGAACTTGCCCTCGCCGCGCAGTTCGGCCTGCTGGGTGCCCCAGAGCGCGGTGGCGGCGAGTTCCTCGTTGAGGCCGGGTTGGAACTTGATGTCGGCGCCGGCGAGTTCGCGGCCGGCGCGGATGAACTGCTGGTCGAGGCCGCCGAGCGGGGAACCGCGATAGCCGGTGAGATAGCCGCCGGTGTTCAAGCCCGGCCTGACGGTCGCGCTCTTTCTGCATCAGGCAGGCGCGGATCAAGGCCTGATAGCCGGTCACGAACACGTGCGACAGGTTCAGGTCGTATTTATCGTCGAGGCTGACCGGTCGAAGCGTCATGGATGGCCTTGGCAGCGCCGGCGGTTCGCAGTCGCCCGTGCCCAGTCATATAGGCTGGCGAGGCGCTACGCAAAGCCGGCAAAAGGTCAATTAAAGCTGACACCTCAAAGGGCTGCGGTCAATTTCGTTCTCGGCATGGCGGCTAGAAGGAAGTTTCCCGCAGCCGGCCTTTCGCGCATTTAGCGCAATGCAGCAGGCGGGATCGCAAGCGTCCCAGGTGCTCGGCCCGTTGACCTGTCTCAATGCGCCGAAAAACGGTTGGGATATGCGTTAAAATATGGCAGTCGCACAAAAAACCAACTTTCCCGACTTCGCCAAACTCCGCCGCGAAATGGTGGATCATAATATATTTGCGCGAGGGGTCCGCTCCGAACTCGTGCTCGAGGCGATGCGCAAAGTGCCGCGCGAGATGTTTCTGCCGCACAATCTGCAGGAATTCGCCTACGAGGACACGCCCCTGCCGATCGCCGAAGGGCAGACGATTTCACAACCTTATATCGTGGCCTTCATGGCCGAGGCCCTGCTGCTGCGGGGCGGCGAAAAGGTGCTCGAAATCGGCACCGGCTCGGGTTACGCGGCCGCCGTCCTCGCCGAGATCGCGGGTGAGGTCTACACCGTCGAACGGCACGGCCAGCTTGCGGAAAAAGCCGCCGTGGTGCTCGCCGAGCAAGGCTACGACAACGTCCACGTCCTGCATGGCGACGGAACCCGCGGCTGGCTCGATCATGCGCCCTACGACGCCATCGTCGTCGCGGCCGGCGGGCCGAAGGTTCCGCCGTCCTTGCAAAAGCAGCTCAAGATCGGCGGCCGCCTGGTCATTCCGGTCGGCAGCGATGTGCGGGCGCAGGAACTGGTGCGGGTCACGCGCCTAGCCGAGGACGAATACAAACGCGAAGAGCTCGCCGATGTGCGCTTCGTCCCGTTGCTCGGTGAAGAAGGTTGGGAAACCGAGACGCCGGCGCGCGCGCCGCGACGCGTCATCAAGTTGCACGAAGAACCGCTGGTGGCGACGATTGCCGACGCAGCCGAGCCGTTCGAGTCGATCGAATCCGCCGATCTTGCGCCCCTGCTGCGCCGTATCGGCGATGCCCGCGTCGTTTGCTGGGCGAAGCATCCCATGGCAGTTCGGAATTCTATCGCATGCGGGAGAGAATCTCGCGCGAACTGATCCTGCACAAAGGCTTCGATTTCATCGCCATCGAGGGCGATTGGCCGGACGCCGCCCACATCGATCACTATGTGCGCCATCGCGAATACGCAGCCTCGGAATGGACCGCGTTCGCACGCTTTCCGGCCTGGATGTGGCGCAACACCGACGTGCGCAGCTTCGTCACTTGGCTGCGCAGCCACAATGTCAGCCTCAAACCGGACGATCGCGTGGCCTTCCATGGCCTCGATCTCTACAGCCTCTATGATTCAATCCGCTTCGTGCTCGAATATCTCGATCGGGTCGATCCGGCCGCCGCCAAGATCGCGCGCGAACGCTACGGCTGCCTGACGCCCTGGCAGTCGGACCCGGCGACCTATGGCCGCGCCGCGCTCAACAGCAAATATCCGATCTGCGAGGACGATGTCGTCGACGCCTTGAAAGATCTGCTGGGCAAACGTCAGGCCTATGCCGGTCACGACGGCGAGCGCTTTCTCGACGCGGTGCAGAATGCCCGCCTGGTGACCAACGCCGAACGCTACTATCGCATCATGTATTACGGCTCGCGCGCGTCGTGGAATTTGCGCGACGGACACATGTTCGAAACCCTGAAGGCGCTGCTCGCGCATCACGGCCCGCACAGCAAGGGCATCGTCTGGGCGCACAATTCGCATATCGGCGACGCCTCGGCGACGGAAATGTCGGCGCGCGGCGAATTCAATATCGGCCAGCTTTGCCGCAAGGAATTCGGCAACGCCAGTTACGCGATCGGCTTCGGCACCGATCACGGCACGGTGGCGGCGGCGACCGACTGGGGCGGTCCGATGGAAATCAAGACCGTGCGGCCGGCGATGAAAAACAGTTACGAGAAACTGTGCCATGACACCGGCCTGCCGCGCTTCATGCTGCCGCTGCGCGACCGCACCAGCGCGCATGGACGCGGCCTGCTCGAACCGCGGCTCGAACGCGCGATCGGCGTGATCTATCGGCCGGAATCCGAACTCGCCAGCCACTATTTCGAGGCGACGCTTCCCAAGCAGTTCGACGAATACATCTGGTTCGACCAGACCACGCGCCGTGACGCCGATCAAGACCGCGGAACTCGTCGGCCTGCCCGACACCTATCCGTTCGGAGTCTAGGCGCGTCGCAGTCCCTGATGCTTGCAGCTTTCGCACTGCAGCAGACAGAGCCAGCCCCACACTCGCGTGGGTGGTCAAATCTTGTGCGGTGTGTAGAAGGGATCGCCAGCCGGGTCCCCTTTTCGATGTTGCACTCCCCCTCCTCCTCGATCGAGAGCAAAGCGTCGTGGGTCGTCGCCATGGCGGCGCTCGTCGACCATGCTGATGGCATTCGGCGCCGCCTGGATCACCGCGGTGGCGCTCAAGGACATCGCCGCCGAAGTCGGCGGCTCGCGCTCGATCCCGGCGCTGGCCTCGGCGCTGGCCTGGCTCGGCTCCGGCGTCGGCGGCATCATGATGGGGCGCATCGCCGACCGCGTCGGCACGCGCTGGACCGTGATCTGCGGCTCGCTGATGATCGGCCTCGGCCTCGCGATCTCGACCTTGGGCCCGCCCTGGCCGCTGTGGATCGGCCACGGCTTGTTCATCGGCCTGTTCGGGCTCGGCGGCATCAATGCGCCGCTCTACATCTATGTCAGCCGCTGGTTCGACCGCAGGCGCGGCTCGGCGCTGGCGCTGATCTCGAGCGGCAGCTATCTCGCCGGCGCCATGTGGCCGCCGGTGTTCGAGCGCGCCATCGCCAATTTCGGCTGGCGGCAGGCGATGCTGTGGTACGCGGTCGCCGAGATCGCCATCATCGTTCCGCTGGCGCTGATTTATTTCCGTCATCCGCCGGAAGTCATCCATCCGGCCGCAGCGTCCGGCGGCACGGCGATCAAGGCGCGCGTGCTCGGCCTGCCGGCGAATGCCGTGTTCGCGATGATGTGCGGCGCCGCGGTGCTGTGCTGCATCCCGATGGCGATGCCGCAAGGCCATCTGGTCGCGTTCTGCAGCGATCTCGGCATCAGCCGGGCGGTCGGCGCCTTGATGCTGTCGGTGCTGCTCGGCACCGCGTTCCTCAGCCGGCAAATCTGGGGCGCGATTTCCGACCGCATCGGCGGTCTCTCCACCGTGCTGATCGGCTCGCTCTGGCAATGCGGCGCCATGATCGCGTTTCTGCTGACGCAGAGCGAGGCCGGCCTGTTCACGGTAGCGGCCGCCTTCGGGCTCGGCTTTTCCGGCATCATCCCGGCTTATGTGCTGGCGCTGCGCGAATTGTTTCCGGCCTCGGAAGCCTCGTGGCGCATTCCGACGCTGTTGCTGTTCAGCGGCCTCGGCATGGCCTCGGGCGGCTGGCTGGCCGGCTTGCTGTACGATCATTTCGGCTATTACGCACCGGCCTTCGCCGTCGGCATCGGCGCCAATATTCTCAATCTCGTGGTGGTCGGACTGCTGGTGGCGCGCCAGCGCCTGCGCGCGGTCATGCGTTGCGCTGATCTATCGCGACTTGGGTCGGCGGCGATCAGCCGCACGCCGCCGAGAATGGCGATTGCGATGACGGCCGGAAACAGCGCAAGCCAGCTGCCGCCGGCGGCCAGCGCCGCGGTGGCCGCCCAACCGATCGAGGAAAATGCCTCGGCGAAAGTCGCGATGCGCGACGAGGTCTGCCGGCGGCGAAACTGACTGCGCCGCGCCTGCACCCGGAAGCAGAGCTGGATCTGGGTGGCCGATGCGGCGGCGATCAGAATGCCCAAGGCGGTCACCAGCGCCGCGCGGGGCGAGGCGAAGGCGAGCGCTGCGACAAGCGGCGCGAACACGAAGCCGGTCGCCCCGATCACCGCTTCGATCTTGGCCCAGATGATGCGGCGGGCGGGAATCGGCGCGGTGGCGACCAGGTCGGGCGCGTCCTCGCCGGAGATCGACAGCCAGGCCAGGCCGCCGGACAGCTGACCCGCCGCCATGACCACCACCGGCACCACGACGACCAGGGCGCTGTTGCCGTCGCGGAAGCTGATCCACAGCATCAGCGCCGGCGGCACCAGATAGAGGATCTGCATCAGCGTCTGCGACACCAGCCAGGGATCGCGGCGCAGCAGGGTCCATTCCTTTTGCCGCAGCGCGCTGCTGGCGGAGCGCCGGCGAAAGCCGAACGACCAGCGCCGCTGGCGGACCACGGTGCTCGACACGCCGGCGGCGGCGGTGGCGTGCTCGCCGAAATTGCCGGCGAAGACCGCAATCGACGCGCCGAGCAGCGCGAGGCTCACCACCACCACCACGACCAGCGCCGCCGGATCGCCCAGCACCGCGCGCGCCGGCCACCACAGCGCACTGCCGGCACCGGGGGCGCGCGCGATCAGCCACTCCGACTGCAGCGGCGCAAAGCGGGACAGATTGCCGTAGGACAGGATGGCCGCGACCTGCAGGCCAATGACGAAGGATGCGCCGATCACCGCGGCGACGATCTGGGCGACCAGCCGGGTGCGCTTGGCGCCGATGGTGCGGAACAGCGCGATGGTCAGCGCGACCGCGATGGCGGCCGCCACCGCGCCCATGGCGGCGACGACGCCATAGGCCGCCAGCCAGCGCGCGCCGCCGAGCACCACCAGCACGTTGATGAAGGGCGCGGCCAGCAGCATGGCGATCAAGGCGACCGAGGCGCCGATCCGGCCGATCCGGATCGAGAAGACTTTGCGCGGCGAGACCGGCGAAGCCAAAATGAGATCGAGATCGGAACGCGTATAGAAGGCCCGCGTCACCGATTCCATCGCCTGCGACAGCAGCAGCGAAAACGACAGCAGCAGACAGCCGGTGACCACGACCAGCACCGCCTTGTCGGCTTGCACGTCGGCATAGCGGCCGACCATCGACCAGGCGAGCAGATGCATGAAGCCGGCAAACACGATCAGCGCGATGGTGACGGTGCGCGCGCGGGTGCGCCGCCCCGCCGTCATCAGCGACAGCCAGTCGCGCCAGCTCAGACGCAATTCGTGGCTTGCCAGGAAAGCCAATGTGTCGGGACGGCTCACTCGGCGGCGACCGGCGGCGCGAGCGGTTCGGCGACCAGCGTGAGGAACGTATCTTCGAGGCTGCTGGCGGTTTCGCCGGTCTTGCGGCGCAGTTCGTCGAGCGTGCCTTCGGCAATCAGCTTGCCGCCGGCGATGACGCCGATGCGGTCGGCCATGCGCTCGGCGACTTCGAGAATATGCGTCGTCATGATGACGGTGCCGCCGGCGCGCACGCGCTCCTTGAGCACGTTCTTGACCTGGCGGGCGGAGCCGGCATCGAGCCCGGTCAGCGGCTCGTCGAGAATGATCAGCCTGGGGTCGTGCACCAGCGCGCCGGCCAAGGCCACTTTCTGGCGCATGCCTTTGGAAAATCCTTCGCAGCGCTCATGCGCGTGCGGCGCGAGGCCGAGCCAGCCGAGCAACTCGCGCGCGCGGACTTCGGCGGCGTTCGCGTCGATGCGCCACAGTCCGGCGACAAATTCGAGATATTCGAACGGCGTCAGCTTGTCGTAGATCATCGGCTCGTCCGACAGCCAGGCGGTGATCTGCTTGGCTGCAACCGGATCGGCCAGTGCGTCGATACCACCGATCGTGATCGAGCCGGCATCGGGCTTGAGCAGCCCGACCACCATGCGCAAGCGTCGTGGTCTTGCCGGCGCCGTTGGGGCCGACCAGCGCATAGAACTCGCCGCCAAAAATCGTCAAATCGAGATCGTCGACGGCGGGCCGGTCATAGCGCTTGCAAAGCCCGCGGGTTGCAAGGGCGATGGGACGATGGGGCTGGCTCATTCCCGGTCTGTACAAGAGACAGGTTTCGGCAGCGTAAACCGCGCCGAATTATGGTTTCGCGGAGGTTAAATTCTCCGGCACCATCTCGGAACATGTCCTCGCCATACATTTTGCGGGCGTCGGAAAGTCAGCGGCTGCACGGCGTCGACGAAGGCGGCGTGTTCCGCCGGGGTCAGCTCGACGATCTCGCAGCCGGCGTCTTCGATCGCCTGGCGCGATTGCTCGTTCTCTTCCACCGCGAGCTTGCGCTGGAACGTCACCGCTTCGGTGACCGCCTTCTGCATCGCGCGCTTGAGATCGTCCGGCCAGGCGTCGAACGAGGGCCGGTGCAGGAAGACCGGCCGCGAAATGTAGAAGTGCGAGGTCAGCGTGTGGAATTTGTGGAATTTGTGCACGCCGTAGGT
Organism: uncultured Alphaproteobacteria bacterium; assembly: GCA_963825015.1. Lineage (GTDB taxonomy): Bacteria > Pseudomonadota > Alphaproteobacteria > Rhizobiales > Xanthobacteraceae > Pseudolabrys. Next base: position 494,741 of record CAWGRN010000022.1, read on the forward strand.
GACGGTATTGGCCAGCGGATTTTCCTGGGCGTCCAAGGTGCCGGCCTTGATCATGGCGATGGCTTCGGTCAGGTCCATGCGCATCGCCACGGCGCCGAGCAATTCGAAGGTGCGCTTCTGGATTTCGCTCGGCAGCACGCGGATCTTCATGCCCTTTAGATCGGCCGGCAGATGCACCGGCCGCAGCCGGTTGGAGATGTGGCGAAAGCCATTCTCGAACCAGCCGAGGATACGATAGTTGATGCGCTCCTCGGTCTTGCGCGCCAGAAACGCGCCGAGCGCGCCGTCCATGGCCGCGCGGGCCTGATCGTTATTCGCGAACAGAAACGGCAGATCGACGAAGCCCAATTCCGGCACGCGGTCGGTGAGATAGCTCGACGACTGATAGCCGAGCGTCATCTCGCCGTTCTCGACCAAGGTGAGAATGTCCTCGGCTTTGTAGCCGTGGTCCATGATGTTCCAGACGTATTCGATATTGACGCGGTCGCCGAACTCGGCCGCCAATTTATCGCCGATGAATTTCAGCGCCTTGCTGAAGCCGGTGGTCGGCGGGCCGTAGCCGCCCATGCGGATAGCGATCGGTTTATTGGCCAAAGGCATTTTCACGTCCTGAAACCGCGGAATTCACGGATTGGGCGGACCATACCGTTGGCGCAGGCTTAGTGAAATGCCCAGGCGGAACGGCTATACTGGTAAAAAATTCGACCGGAGGAGATGGCCCCATGAACAAACCGACCAAGACGGCGGACATGAAAGCCGGCAAACATTTCGCCGGAAGAGTGGAGCGCGCGGGTCGATCTCGCCGCCGTCTATCGCCTGCTCGCCCATTATGGCTGGGACGACGTCATCTATAACCATTCCTCCATGCGGGTGCCGGGCGAGCCGCGCATGTTCCTGATGAAGCAGCACGACCTGCTCTACACCGAGGTGACCGCGTCCAACCTGGTGAAGGTCAACATGGACCAGGACCTCGACGAGAAATCCGGCGTCAACCGGCCGGGCTTTACGCTGCATGGCGGCGTGCTGGGTGGGCGCGACGACGTGAACTGCGCGGTGCATGTGCACACCAATAACGGCATGGCGATCGGCGCCTTGCCGCACGGCCTGCGCATGATCTCGCAGCACGCCATCCGCTTCTATCAGCGCATCGGCTATCACAAATATGAAGGCATCACCGAGGACTTCGCCGAGCGCGCGCGCATCAATGCCGATCTCGGCAAAAACCGCGCCATGATCCTGAACCACCACGGCCTGCTCACGGTCGGCAAGACCGCGCGCGAATCCTTTGTGCTGATGAAGACGCTGATCGACGCCATCGACATCCAGTTGAAGCTGGAATGCGTCAAAGACGATCCGGTCGAGATTCCGCCGGAGATCTGCGCCAAGACCGCCGCGCAATACGAGCATCACGACTCGGGCCGCGGCAGCCACGACTGGGCGGCCTATCTGCGCATGCTCGATGCGTTCGACACCAGTTATCGGAACTAGGGTATTTGATCTGTCGTCACCGGGCTTGTCCCGGTGACCCCGCTTAGGCTGGCAGTGCGTCCCTAAGCGAGATGGCCGGGACAAGCCCGGCCATGACACCCAATCATCCCCACTTCCAGAAATCGCGGCCCTCTTCGCGCATGAAGCGCGCCAGCACCATCTTGTGCACTTCGGAGGCGCCGTCGACCAGGCGCGCCGAGCGGGCGTAGCGGTAGACCCATTCCAGGATGGTGTCCTTGGAATAGCCGCGCGCGCCGTTGAGCTGGATCGCGACGTCGGCGGCGTTGTGCAGCGTATCGGCGACCTGGACCTTGGCCATCGAGACTTCCTTGCGGGCGCGGTCGCCCTGATCGAGCTTCCAGGCCGCGTGCATGGTCAGCAGCCGGCCGATCTCGATCTGGTGCGCGACTTCGCCGAGCTTGATCTGCACGCTTTCGCGGTCGGCGAGCTTGATGCCGAAGCCTTCGCGCCGGCCGACATATTCCTGCGCGATCTCCATGCAGCGCTTGGCAAAGCCGAGCCAGCGCATGCAATGCGTCAGCCGCGCCGGGCCGAGCCGGATTTGCGTCACGCGCAAACCGTCGCCTTCCTTCATCAGCACGTTCTCCAGCGGGATTTCCAGCCCGTCGAATTCGAGTTCGCAATGGCCGCCGTGCTCTTCCGGCCCCATGATCGGAATGCGGCGCACGATGCGCCAGCCGGGCTGGTCCTTGTGATAGAGGAACGCGGTGAGGCCGTTGCGGATGTCGTCGCCGGTGCGCGCGATCAGGATGTAATGCGCCGCGCCGTCTGCGCCGGTGATGAACCATTTGCGGCCGCGCACGACGTAGCGGTCGCCTTTCTTCTCGGCGCGCGTCAGCATCATGGCGGGGTCGGAGCCGGAGCCGGGCGACGGCTCGGTCATGACGAAGGACGAGCGCACCTTGCCGTCGACGATCGGCCGCAGCCATTTTTCCTTCTGCGCGGCGGTGCCGACTTTGGCGAGCACGTTCATGTTGCCGTCGTCCGGCGCCATGCAATGGATCGCCAGCGGACCGAAGATCGAACGCGCCGCTTCTTCGTAGATCGCGGCCCAGGCGACGATCGGCAGCCCCATGCCGCCGAATTCCTTGGGCGACTGCGGCGCCCACAGCCCGGCCTGCTTGGCCTTCGCGCGCACCGCGTTGAGCGCTGCCTCCGGGATGTTCTCGTGCTCGGCGAAATTGGCCGGATCGGCTTCCAGCGGCAGCACGTGCTCCTCGATGAACGCGCGCACGCGCAGGCGGAGTCGATTCGATTTCGGGCGAGAGTGTGAAGTCCATGGCGTTTCCTTATCCCTTGATCTGCACCACCTGCCCGCCGTCGACGACGATGGTGGCGCCGGTGATGTATGCGCCGGCGTCGGACGTCAGCAGCAGCAGCGCGCCGTCGAGGTCGCCTTCGTTGCCGAAGCGGCCCATCGGAATGTCGCGCTTGATCGCCGCACCTGCCTCGCTTTCGAGGTAGCTGTCATTGATCTCGGTCACGAACCAGCCGGGCGCGATGGCGTTGACGCGAATGCCCTTGAACGCCAGTTCGACCGCCAGCGCCTTGGTGACTTGCACCACGCCGGCCTTGGCGGTGGCATAGGCGACGACGCCCTTGGCGACGCCGAAGCCGAGCACCGAGGCGATGTTGACGATTGAGCCCGGCTTCTTGGCCGCCAGCATGCGGCGCGCGGCCTCCTGGGCGTTGAAGAACACCGCATCGAGATTGGTGGCGAGAACCTTGCGCCATTCCTCCGCCGGCATGTCGACGGCGCGGCCGGCATGCGCGATGCCGGCATTGTTGACCAAAATGGTGACGGTGCCGAAGGCCTTTTCGGCGGCGTCGAAGGCGCGCGCCATGGCGGCGCGGTCGGTCACGTCGGCCTCGATCGCCACGGCGTGGCCGCCGGCGGCTTCGATCGTTGCCTGCAAGTCCAGCAGCCGGTCGGCACGCCGCGCCACCAGCGCCACCGCGGCGCCGTTGTCGGCCAGGGCCTTGGCGAATTGCCGGCCCAGGCCGCTCGACGCGCCGGTCACCAGCGCGACGCGGCCGGACAGGCTGAACATCTCGGCGGCTTTCATGCGACGTCCTTTATTGCCTGGCGGGAACGTACTAGGTTGCCCGGCTTACACAAGTCGGGGTGGATACTGCTTGAACAGGATTTGGCGCGCGACCATCAATAGCTGGAATGGCATTGTTGCCGCGGCGCGATCGGATTTGGCCATTCGCCAGGAACTGGTGCTGCTGGCGCTCTCGATCCCGCTGTCGCTGTTTTTGACGCCCGACTTCGGCAAGCGGCTGGCCCTGGTCGGCTCGCTTGTTTTTGTCATGGTGGTCGAGCTGCTCAATACCGCGATCGAGAAAATCGGCGACCGCATTACCGGCGAACAGGATATCGCCATCGGCCGCATCAAGGACATGGGATCGGCCGCGGTCGGCCTGTCGCTTTTGCTCGCCGGCGCGGTCTGGCTGTGGATCGTCGTCGAGCGGTTTTGGCCCTGATTTTTTGCGCTAATGCGCGTAAAGCGCGTGCGGCAGCACGGTCGCCAGCCCCGGCACGAACCACAGCACCACCAGCGCGAACAGCTGGATCAGCACGAAGGGAATGATGCCGACATAGATGTGCCGCGTGGTGATTTCCGGCGGCGCCACGCCGCGCAGATAGAACAGCGTCGGCCCGAGCGGCGGATGCATGTAGGACGTCTGCAAATTCATCGCCATCATGATGCCGAGCCAGACCGGATCGATGCCGGGCATTTTCAACAGCGCCGGCGCCACGATCGGCACCACCACGAAGATGATCTCGAAGGCGTCCATCACGAAGCCGAGCAGGAACATCGCCAGCATCACCGCCAGCACCGCGCCGGCGGTGCCGCCCGGCAGATCGGCGAGCGCCCGATGCACCATGTCGTCGCCGCCGAGCGCGCGGAACACCAGGCTGAACAGCGTGGCGCCGATCAGGATGAGAAAGATCATGCTGGTGATCTGCGTGGTCTTCTCGACCACCGGCATCAGCATTTCGGCGAAGCCGATTTTGCGCGCCGCCAGCAGCATGGCGCCGACCGCGCCGACCGAGGCCGCTTCGGTCGGCGTCGCGATGCCGTAGAGGATCGAGCCGAGCACGGCGACGATCAGCACCACCGGCGCCAGCAGCGCTTCGAGCAGGCCGGTCGCCGGCGGCGCATCGGCGGCGGCGACCGCCGGGCAACTCGCCGGCCGCAACACGGCCATCGCGATCAGATAGGCGAGATAAAGGCCGACCAGCAGCAGCCCGGGCAGAATCGCGCCGGCGAACAGATCGCTGACCGAAATCACATTGGGCGCGAATTTGCCCTGCGCCAGCTGCGCCGACTGATAGGCGTTGTTGAGCTGATCGCCGAGCACCACCAGCACGGTCGACGGCGGAATGATCTGCGCCAGCGTCGCCGAAGCCGCCACCGTGCCGGCGGCGAGCCGCGGATCGTAGCCGTGGCGCATCATCGCCGGCAGCATGATCAGGCCCATGGTCACCGCGGTGGCGCCGACGATGCCGGTCGAGGCCGCGAGCAGCGCGCCGACCAGCACGACGGAATATCCCAGGCCGCCGCGCAGCGTGCCGAACAGCCGGCCCATGCGCTCCAGCAGATCCTCGGCGATGCGCGAGCGCTCCAGCATCACGCCCATGAAGATGAACATCGGGATCGCCAGCAGCACGTCGTTGGTCATGACGCCGAAGATGCGCTGCGGCAGCGCGCCGAGGATGGCGAAGCTCATGAGGCCGAGCGCATCGCCCAGCAAGGCGAAGGCGAGCGACACGCCGGCCAGCGTCAGCGCCACCGGATAGCCGACCATCAGCGCGGCGATGACCGCGGCGACCATCAGGACGGCGAGGATTTCAGCGAGCGGCATCGGCGCGCCCCGTCGAGCGCAGTGCACCGCCCTGATCGCCTGCGCGACGCCCTGCAAGGCCATCAGCAGCGCAAACAGCGGGATCAGCGTCTTGAGCACGAACACCAGCGGCAGCCCGCTTGATTCCTGCGAGCGCTCCAGCACCGCCCAGGAGCGCGCGGCGTAAGGCACCGACAGCCAAAACAGCACGAGCGCGAACGGCAGCAGCAGCAGCAGCGCGCCGGCGAGATCGATCTTGGCCTTGGTGCGCGGCGAGGCTTCGGCATAGAACACGTCGACCCGGACATGGCCGCCGGCGCGCAAGGTCCAGGCCGCCGCCAGCATGAACAGCGTGGCGTGGCCGTAGATCACCGTCTCGGTCATCCAGATCGAGCCGAGGCCGAACAGATAGCGCGCCACCACCAGCGCGAATTGCAGCAGCACGATGACCAGCACCAGCCACGCCACCGCGCGGCCGATGCCGGTGGTCAGGCGGTCGATGCGGTCGGCGAGCGCGGTCAGGGTCCGGGAAATGGCTGTGCCTCTTGGCTGTCGATCCAACTTGCGGATGATGACACAGTGAGCGCCACTTCGCTAAGCTGGGCCCGTGGACAACAAATTCGACGACGAAACCGGCTTGCGGCTGGCCTTCGCGGTCGCCGGCCGAGCGCAGGAGCACGGCAACCACCCGTTCGGCTGCGTGCTGGTCGGACCGCAAGGCGAGGTGCTGCTGGAGGCGGAAAACGGCTACATGCCCGACCGCGACATGACCGCCCATGCCGAGCGGCTGCTGGCGACCGCGGCGTCGCGGAAATACCGGCCGGAGGAGCTGGCCGACTGCACCCTGTACACCTCGGCCGAGCCCTGCGCGATGTGCGCCGGCGCGGTCTATTGGGCCGGCATCGGCCGCGTGGTCTATGCGCTGTCGGAAGCGCGGCTGAAGCAGATCACCGGCAACCACGCGGAAAATCCGACGCTCGACCTGCCCTGCCGCACCGTGTTTGCGGCCGGCCAGCGCAAGGTCGAGGTGGTCGGCCCGCTGCTCGAGGATGAAGCGGCGGAGCAGCACGAAGGCGTGTGGGATTGAGCGCTCTGCCGTCATCTCGTGGTATAATCGTTCATGGCCCACGACCACCACCACCACGATCACGACCATTCCGAGCTGTCGGAAACCGAATTGCGCGTGCGCGCGCTGGAAACCGTGCTCACCGAGAAGGGCTATGTCGATCCGGCCGCGCTCGACCTGTCTGATCGAGACCTACGAGAAGAAGGTCGGCCCGCGCAACGGCGCCGCGGTCGTCGCCAAGGCCTGGACCGATCCGGCCTACCGCGCGCGGCTGTTCAAGGATGCGACGGCGGCGATCGGCGAGCTCGGCTATGCCGGCCGTCAGGGCGAGCACATCGTCGCGCTGGAGAATACGCCGACGCTCCACAACATGGTCGTGTGCACTTTGTGCTCCTGTTATCCGTGGCCGGTGCTTGGCCTGCCGCCGGTCTGGTACAAGTCGGCGCCCTATCGCTCGCGCGCGGTCGCCGATCCGCGCGGCGTGCTGGCGGATTTCGGCGTGACGCTGCCGAAGGACACCGAGATCCGCGTCTGGGATTCGACCGCCGAGATGCGCTATCTCGTCATGCCGATGCGGCCCGCCGGCACCGAAGGCTGGAGCGAGGATAAGCTCGCGGAGTTGGTCACGCGCGACAGCATGATCGGCACCGGTTTGGCGAAGGTCCCCACATGAACGGCGGCCACGACCTCGGCGGCACGCACGGCCACGGCACGGTCGAGCCGGAGCCGAACGAACCGGTGTTCCACGCCGAATGGGAACAGCGCGCCTTCGCGCTGACGCTGGCGATGGCGCGGCCCGGCGGCTGGAATATCGACATGTCGCGCTTCGCGCGCGAGAACCGGCCGCCCGCCGAATATCTGTCGATGAGCTATTACCAGCTCTGGTTCGCCGCGCTCGAGACCATGCTGAAGGAGCGTGATCTTGTCACAGACGACGAGATCATGGTCGGCCATGCGTTGCAGCCGCCGCAGCCGGACAAGCGCATTTTGTCCGCCGCCGATGTCGCGCAGGTGCTCTACCGCGGCGGACCGACCGAACGCGAGACCAACACCAAGGCGGCGTTCAAGCCGGGCGACCGCGTGCGCGCCAAAAACATCAATCCCCTCACCCATACGCGGCTGCCGCGCTATGTGCGCGGCCATCTCGGCACGATCGAGCGCGTGATCGGCTGCCAGGTGTTTCCCGACAGCAACGCCACCGGCGCCGGCGAAAATCCGCAATGGCTCTACACCGTGCGTTTCGACGGGCCGCGAATTGTGGGGCGACGGCAGCGACCCGAGCGTGAAAGTCTCGGTCGACGCCTGGGAGCCGTATCTGGAGCCGGCGAAAGAAATAAAATGATCGATCAAGCCGCCGCACGCCGCGCCACGCAGGAAGTGCCGAGCATTCCGCGCGACGCCGACGGGCCGGTGTTCCGCGAGCCGTGGCAGGCGCAGGCCTTCGCCATGACGCTGGCGCTGCACGAGCGCGGCTTGTTCACCTGGCCCGAATGGGCGGCGGCGCTGGCCGCCGAGATCAAGCGCGCGCAAGCGGCCGGCGATCCCGACACCGGCGAGACCTATTATTCGCACTGGCTGGCGGCGCTGGAAAAAATGGTGGCCGACAAAGGTGTGACGACGCACGCAGACGCTGCACCGCAGCGCGATGCCTGGGACCACGCCTGCGACCGCACCCCGCACGGCCAGCCGATCGTGCTAACGGCGGCCGATTTCCGCGACTAATATTTCCACCAGTTTCGCCGCCGGCATCTGCCGGGCGCGCGCAACACCACGCCCCGCCCACAGCGAGATGTAATCCGGCAAACCTTGCTTGCCGGATTCGTTGCGCATCGGACGGGTGAGGTCGTTCTGCTGGCGGAACGGCAGCACCGGCACGCCTTCCGCCAGATCGATAAACGTGTTGCGCAGGCCGCGCGCCGGACGGCCGGAATAGACGCGCGTGATCAGCGTCGGATCGCCCTGCACGGCCATCAGCGCCTGCTTGTAGGCCTCCGGCGCGCCGGATTCCGGGCACACCAGAAACGCCGTGCCGAGCTGGGCCGCCGCCGCGCCTGCGTCCAGCATGCCGGCGATGTCGCGCCCGTCCATGAGGCCGCCGGAAGCGAAAATCGGCACCGACACTGCTTTCACAAGGTCTCGCATGAGCTCTTGCAGCGGCACCATCGATTGCTCGAACGGCGCCAGAAAGCTGCCGCGATGCGCGCCGGCCTCGTCGCCTTGCGCGACGATCGATTCAATGCCGGCATCGGCGAGTTTCCGCCCTTCGTCCACCGTGGTCGCGGTGCCCGAGGTGCGAATGCCGGCCTTGCGCAAGCGCGCCAAGGCGTCGGCGTTTGGCATGCCGAAGGTGAAGCTGAACACCGCCGGCCGGGCTTCGATCACGGCCGCGAGTTGATCGTCGAACGGACTCTGCGGATTGGGCGGCAGCACCGGCGGCGCAAGACCGAGCTTTTCGTGCACGCGCGTGACCAGCGCCAGCATTGGCTCCGGATCGACACGGCGGTTCGGCTCGTAACCGCCGGCGAACAGATTGAGCGCAAAGGGCCTGCCGGTCAGCGCGCGGATTTGCTTGGCCGCATCGAGGATCTGTTGCGGTGTCGCGTAGGCCGCGCCCCACGAACCGAGCCCGCCGGCATTCGACACCGCAGCGACGAGTTCCGGCGTGCCGCCCGCACCCGCCATCGGCGCGAGCACGATCGGATGCGCGACGCCCAGATCACGACAAGAAGTTATCTGGCATGCTGCGCTCCTCTAACGGCAAACGCACGGTAGCGGCGGCAGTTCAATCCACAATGCGTATATGGCGATAGCAGCCTTAAAGCACGGCGATGGCTGTCAGCCCGCCATCAGCCGTTCGCTCACCATGTAGCCGGTGAGCAGCAGCGCGCCGAACATGACGATGACGACGGCAGCGCCGGCTTCCAACCCGCGCAACAGCAGCATGCCGGCGCCGGGCTTGGCCTTGGCCCAGCGCCCGGCCAGCCCGCGCGCGCCGACCGCGAGCGTGGCGATGATGCCGACCGTGATCGCGGTGCCGAGCCCCATGGCGAAGGTCGAGGCGACGCCGATCCAGAACAGGCCTTGCGCCAGCGCGAACACCAGCACGATGATCGCGCCCGAGCACGGCCGCAAGCCGACGGCGAAGACCGCCGCCATGCCGCGCCGCAGCCAATGTTTGCCGGTCAGTTCGCGCGGCTCCGGCGCATGCGCATGGCCCCAGGCGTGGCCTTCGTCGTCGTGGTCGTGATCGTGGTCATGATGCATGACCATGTGAATGATCATGCGCGTGGTCGTGATGATGATGGTCATGATGTGCGTGGCCGTGATCATGACCGTGGTCATGCTCATGCGCCTGCGGCCGCAGCAAAGCCAGAAAGGCGCGGCCTTTCACCCACAACAGCCGCAGCCCGATCACGATGATCAGCGCGTAGCTGACGATCTCGATGACGCGGACGGTGTCGCCCATCACCTTGGCGGTAGCGCCGAGCAGCACCGCGGCGATGCCGACCACCGCGATCGCGGTCAGCGCCTGAACCATGGCGGAAGCAAACGACAGCGCGACGCCGCGCTTCCAGGTCTCGTCATTGGCGACCAGATAAGACGAGATCACCGCCTTGCCGTGGCCGGGGCCGGCGGCGTGGAAGATGCCGTAGAGAAACGAGATGCCGAGCAGCGTATAGGCGGCGCTGCCGTCGGCCTTGGCGGCGCGGATGGTGCCCGACAGCATGCGGTAGAACCCGGCCTGCTTGGCCAGCACCCAGCCGGTGAAGCCGCCGATCTCGGGCGGCGCGTTGCCGCGCGTCATGCCGAACGGCTGCGCCATCGCGGCATCGACGACGCCGAACACGAGCAGGATGCACACGATGAACAGGACGCATTGCGTCAGTGGCGATTGCCGGGCCAGCCACGTCATGGTCGATAAAATCCCTGGTCCGAAGCCGCCCCCGCGGATCGCTAAGAATTTTCGTTTACGGACAATGCACCAGAATCTTGTTGGCGAACTGCGCGCCCCAAGCCATCGTCGTATTCGGCTGGTCGGCCGGGATTTCGGAAAGCTTCTTGCCCTCGGCAAAAGTCATCTCACGCGGCAGCGCCACGTCGAGCTATGCAGCCGGGCGGCGGACCGACCAGATGCGCCGGCTTGTCCTTGGCGAATGCGAAGTCGACGAAGATCGTCGGATCGTAAATGTCGACCTTCAGCTCCTTGGCCTTCACCGGCGTCTTGAACGGCAAGGTGAAGTGCAGCGTGAGGATCTGGTCGGTGTAGTCGAGCCAATAGTCCGGCAGCGGCTCGGTCATCGGCGCCTTTTTGCCGTCGGCGATCGCGTAGGTGAAATAGTCGTATTCCTTCAGCGACTCGATGTTGACCTTGGCGAGCGGCGCCAATTCCTCGCGGGTGAACTTGCCCTTCTCCTTGCTCTCCATGCCTTGCGTGGCAAAGGCCGAGAACATGTCGTCGAACGACCAGGCGTGGCGGATGCCGGTGGCGCTGCCGTCGGGCGCGTAGAGCACCTCCGACTTCATGGTCACCCAGACATGCGGATGCGCCTGCGCCAGGCCGGCGAAAGCCAGGCTCAGCAGGGCGGCAAGAAGGATGCGGATCGAAGCGGTCATGTCGGCTGGGACAATATCACGGAGTGCGGCGGAAAGGGGGCGGGCGACCGTGGCGCCAAATTTTGCGGTTAATTAGACGCCCGCCGCGCCGCCGTCGGCGCGGGGATCGTGGCCGCCTTCCAGCGTGCCGTTCGGATGCAGGACGACGGCGCCGGCGTGGCCCATGGTGTCGGAATAGGCTTCACCCAATACCGCAACGTCATGGCCGGCCGACATCAGCCGGTCGATCAGCCCTTCGTCGAAGCGCGATTCCAGCCGCAGATTCGTGTGGCTCGAGCCCCAGGTGCGGCCCAAGAGCCAGCGCGGCGCGTCGAGCGCCTGCTCGAGCGGCTGGCCGAACAGAATGTGACGGCGTGAACACGGCGGCCTGCGTCTGCGGCTGGCCGTCGCCGCCCATCGTGCCATAGGCCATGACGCGGCCGTCCTTGAGCACGGCCAGCGCCGGATTGAGCGTGTGGAACGGGCGGCGGCCAGGCTCCAGCGCATTCAGCGCCTTGGGGTCGAGCGAGAAGCTCGCGCCGCGGTTCTGCATCAAGATGCCGGTCGCCGGCAGCACGCAGCCGGAGCCGAACTCCCAGTAGAGCGACTGGATATAGGAGACGACCAGCCCGCTGGCGTCGGCGGCGCCCATCCAGACCGTGTCGCCGCGCGCGTCCGGCGCCGGCCACGGGCGCGGCTTTCTTGGCGTCGATCTTGCCGGCTTCGCTGTCGAGAAATTTCGCATCCAGATAAGCGTTGAGATTGCCGTCGATCTTGTCCGGATCGGTGACCACGCGGTCGCGCACGCGGAAGGCGCGCTTGGTCGCTTCGATCAGGCCGTGAATGTGCTCGAAGCTTTCGCCTTTCGACACGCGCAGGCGGTCGAACAAAGCGAGGATCATCAGCGAGGCCAGGCCTTGCGTCGGCGGCGGCGTGTTGTAGAGCGTGCCGGCGCCGATCTTGACGCTGAGCGGCTCGGCGATGCGCGCTTCGAACTTCTCGAGGTCGGCGCGCGTCACCGGACTGCCGATGCGCTCCAGGTCGGCGGCGATCTCGCGGCCGACATCGCCGCGATAGAAATCGTCGAGCCCGGCATTGCCGAGCTGGTCGAGCGTCGCGGCAAAGGCGGCCTGCTTGAGCCGCGTTCCCGCCTCCGGCGCCTTGCCGTCGATCAGGAACGCTCTGAAGAAAGCCCGGCGCGGTTTCCAGCTCGGCATATTTGTCGACCGTCAGCTGCGCCTGGCTGCGGGTGACCGTGTAGCCCTCGCGCGCGTGCTTGATGGCGGCTTCGAACAGCACGTGCAGCGGCAGCCGGCGCCGACCCTTGCCCGAGCCTTTGCCGGTTTGCGCTTTGGCGGCTTCGACCGCGAGCATCCAGCCCGCCACCGCGCCCGGCACGGTGAGCGCGGCCAGCGGACCGCGCGACGGAATTTCGTTGATGGCCCGCATCGCGATAAAATTGCCGCGTCGCTTTCGCTCCGGCGCGGCCGGCGCCCATGATGGCGCGCACGCGGCCGGACGGCTCGCGGATCAGCCAGAAGCCGTCGCCGCCGATGTGGTTCATGTGCGGATAGACCGCGGCGATCGACGCGGCCATCGCGATCATCGCCTCGATGGCGTTGCCGCCTTCGGCCAGGATGGCGCGGCCGTCCTCGACGGCTGCGGCATGCGGCGCGCAGACGACGCCGCGGCGATGTCCGGCGGTGTGGAGGTTCATGCCGGCACGGCGTCGGCAAGCCCGCGCTTCTTCAGCAGCGCGTCGACCGCCGGCAGCCGGCCGCGGAACGCGGTGTAGGCCTCGATCGGATCGCGCAGGTTGCCGGCGCTATAGATGAAATCGCGCAGCCGCTTGGCGGTGGCCGGATCGAAGGCGTTGCCGGTTTCGGAGAAGGCCTCGAAGGCGTCGGCGTCGAGCACTTCCGACCACATGTAGGAGTAATAGGCCGCCGCATAGCCGCCGCCGGAAAACAGATGCTGGAAATGCGGCAGCCGGTGCCGCATGACGATTTCCGCCGGCATGTGGATGGCGTCAAGCGCCTGGCGCTCGAAGGCCGACACATCGAGCGCGGTGCTGTCGGGCGTCGAATGAATATCGAGATCGACCAAAGCGCTGGACGTGAACTCGACAATATAGAAGGCCTGGTTGAACAGCCGCGTCGCCAGCAGGCGGTCGAGCAGCGCTTTCGGCATCGGCTCGCCGGTCCGCGCATGCAGCGCGTATTTCTGCAAGATTTCCGGCACTTCCAGCCAGTGCTCGTAGAGCTGCGACGGCAGCTCGACGAAATCGCTCGGCACCGCGGTGCCGGCCAGCATCGGGTAGGTCACGTTCGACAACAGCCCGTGCAGGCCATGGCCGAATTCATGGAACAACGTGCGGGCGTCGTCGAACGACAGCAGCGCGGCCTCGCCGGCCGCCGGCTTGGAGAAATTGCAGACGTTGAGAATGATCGGGTGAATATCGCCGATCAGCTTTTCCTGGTCGCGCAGCGAGGTCATCCAGGCGCCCGAGTGCTTGGATGCGCGCGCGAAATAATCGCCGATGAACAGGCCGACGTGCTTGCCGGCGGCATCCTTCACCTCCCAGGCGCGCGCGTCCGGGTGATAGAGCGGCACGCTGACCGGCGTAAACGTCAGGCCGAACAGGCGGCGCGCGGTCTCGAAGGCGGCATCGATCATCTTGTCGAGCTGGAAATAGGGCTTGATCTCGGCCTCGTCCAAATCGTAGCGCTCTTTGCGCATCTTCTCGGCGTAATAGCGCCAGTCGTGCGGCGCCAGCGCGAAGTTGCCGCCCTCCTCCGCGATCATCTTCTGCAAGGCGTCGCGGTCGACCGCGGCCTTGCCCAGCGCGCGGCCCCAGACCTCGTCGAGCAGCTTGCGCGCCGCCTGCGGCGTCTTGGCCATTTGATCGTCGAGCCGGTAGTCGGCGAAGGTCGCGTAACCCAAAAGCTTGGCCCGTTCGCCGCGCAAGGCGACCATCTCGGCGATGACGGCGCGGTTGTCGGTTGAGCCGCCATTCTCGCCGCGCTTGATCCAGGCCTGGAACACCTTCTCGCGCAGATCGCGGCGGGCGGAGAATTGCAGGAAGCCCTCGCAGGAACTAGCGCGCCAACGTGATGGCGTATTTGCCGGCCTGGCCGCGTTCTTGCGCCGCAGCAGCCGCCGCGTCGCGGGCAAAGCCCGGCAGGCCGTCGAGGTCGCTCTCTTCAAGGATCAGCGCGTAAGACTTCTCGTCGGCCAGCACGTTCTGCCCGAACTGGGTGCCGAGGCTGGCCAGCCGCTCGTTGATGGCGGCAAGCCGGTCCTGCGCCGGCTTGTCGAGGCGCTGCGCCGGCGCGCACGAAACGGGTGTGGTAGCGGTCGAGCACGCGGGCCTGTTCGGCGGATAGCCCGAGCGTGTCGCGCCGGCTGAACAGGTCGGCGATGCGGGCATAGAGCGCGCGGTCGAGATACATGGCGTTGCCGTGGCGGGCGAGCAGCGGCGAGACGTCGCGCTCGATGGCCTCGATGGCGTCGCCGGTGTCGGCGCCGGCCTTGACGAAGAAGACATTGGCGACGCGCTCCAGCTCCCGCCCGCTCTTTTCCAGCGCCTCGATGGTGTTGGCGAAGCTCGGCGCCGCCGGATTGGCGGAAATGGCGTCGAGTTCGGCGCGGTGGGCCGAGAGCGCCCGGTCGAAGGCGGGGCGGAAATGCTCCGGCTGGATGGCGCCGAAGGGCGGCAGGCCGAAGGCGCCGGTCCAGGTGGCGAGCAAAGGATTCTGGCTGGCGGGGGTCGACTGCGGTTGGGTCATGCCGCTCCATCTAGTGCGAATTCGGCGCCAGCGGAAGCCGTGACCCCGGTACGGCGCGAACACAATTTAGGCAAGATTTAATCGCTGAATTTGCAAGCCGGGAAGGCCCAGTGGACGGTGAGCGCAATAACGGCACGCGGTCGCCGCACATTTGGCGTCTGAGGTATCTTTATGAAAATGAGCAAACTCGGCTATTTTTCCGAGTTCATCCTTTTTCCTCTCTTGCTCATTGCCGCGGCGCTGCTCGCGTTTCGCAGCGCGGCGTGGCCGCAGCCAATAATGTGGGTGGCAGTCTACGGCATTGGGTTGGCCGGCTGGACCTTGATCGAATATCTGCTGCATCGCGTCCTCTTCCATCACGCGCCGATCCTGTCGCGGATCCATGAGCTGCACCACGATTCCCCCCAGGAACTGATCGGCACGCCGGCCTGGATCAGCGCATTGGTCGGGCTGCTGTTGGTCGCCGTCCCGTCTATGTGCGGTGCTTGGATTTGATTTCGGTATCGCGGCGACGGCGGGCCTTGTGACCGGTTACCTGTGGTACGTCTTCGTTCATTACGCCACGCACCATTGGCGTCCGCGGCGGAATTCCTACCTTTACCGGGCACGTCTGCGCCATGCGCGGCACCATCATTTGTCGCATAGCGGCAATTTCGGCGTAACCACCAGCGCGTGGGACCATGTCTTCGGCACCGCGCTCGAAACGCGCGCGACAAAGCTTCGCAACGCGAAGTGAATTGTCCGGCAGGACGGCTGGCAAGTCAGCCGCGCATCGCCCGCAGCGCGTTGAATATCACCGCCACGTCGATCACCTCCTGCAGCAAGGCGCCCTCGACCGGCACGATGTATCCGAGTGCCGCCGCGATCATGGCCATGAAGGACAGGCCGATGCCGGCGGTGACGCTTTGCAGCGCGATGGTCCGCGAACGCCGCGCGATCCGGATTGCCGGCAATACGCGATCGAGGTGATCGACCAGCAGCACGACGTCGGCCGCTTCCGCCGAGGCTGCGGTTCCCCGGGCGCCCATGGCGACGCCGAGATCGGCGGCGGCGAGCGCCGGCGCATCGTTGACGCCGTCCCCGATCATCATCACCGGGCCGTTCTTGCGCTCCGACAGCACCACCAGGATCTTCTGGTCGGGCGTGAGCTCGGATCGCACCAGGTCGATCGACAGACCGGCGCTGAAGAAGTTGGCGACCTCGTGCCGGTCGCCGGTCGCCAGCACGATGCGCTCGATGCCGAGGCCGCGCAGCTCGCGCAACAGCTGTTCGGTGCCGGCGCGCAGTTCGTCGGCGAGCACCAGCACGCCGGCAAGCCTGCCGTCGATCGCCACCGCCGCCGCCATGGCGCCCGGCGGCCGTTCGTCGCCCAGGATCGGATGGGCGGTCGCGGCGATCTTGTTGGCGACAAAGTGCAGCCCGCCGACCACGACCGGACGGCCGTCGACCCGGCCGACAATGCCCTCGCCCGCCGTTTCCACCACGTCGGACGGAATCGACAAGGCCAGGCCTTTGCCGCGCGCCTCGGCGACGATGGTCTGCGCGATGATGTGCTTGGAGGCCTGATCGAGCGAGGCGGCGATCCGCAGCAGTTCGTCCGGCGTCACGCCATCGACCACCTGGATCGACACGATCCTGGCCTGGCCGATGGTCAGGGTCCCGGTCTTGTCGATGACCATGGCCCGCACCCGCGCCAAGGTCTCGATCGCCTTGCCGCCTTTGATCAGAATGCCGAGCTTGGCCGCGCGCGACAGGCCGGCGACGATCGCCACCGGAACCGCCAGAATCAGCGGACATGGCGTCGCCACCACCAGCACCGCCACCGCCCGCACCGGATCGCCGGTGAGCCACCAGGCGGCCGCGGCCAGCACCACGGTCACGCCCAGGAACACGATGGCATAGCGATCCGCCATGCGCGCCATCGGCGCGCGCGAGCGCTGCGCCGCCTCCACCAGGCGGACCACGCCGGCATAGGTGCTCTCCGCCGCCAGCCGCGACGCCTCCAGGTCGAAGGCGTCGCCGACATTGGTCGACCCGCTCAGGACGGCGCTGCCGGCCTTCAACTGCACCGGCATGGCTTCGCCGGTGAGCGCCGACTGGTCGAGCACCGCCACGCCTTCGACCACCGTGCCGTCGACCGGCACGACGTCGCCCTGGCGAATCAGCAGCCGGTCGCCCGGCAGAATGAGATCGAGCGCGACCTCCTCGAGCTGGCCGTCGCGGTGGCGCATCGCCGTCCGCGGCACCCGCGACAGCAGCGCGGTCATCTCGCGCCGGGCGTGACGCTCGGCGAAGGCCTCGAGATACTGCCCGCCGGCATACATCAGCGCCACGATGGCGGCGGCGAGGTTTTCGCCGACCGCCAGCGCCGCGCGTCATCGACAGCGCCGCGACGATGTCGAGCCCGACGTCGCCGCGCCGCAGGCTGGTGACGATCTCGACCAGGAGCGCCAGCAGGATCGGCACGGTGACGCCGGCCCAGATCGCGCCGGACCAGGCGCCGAGGCCGGCGAGCTTGGCGGCAAAGCCGGTCAGCAGCCCGACCGCCACCAGGCCGGCGAGGACAGGCCGGACATATTTAAGTGCGCTTGCTGTGGTCATGGCGGCACTGTTCACGCTCCGCGCCGGCCTGCACCATGAGCAAGATCAAATGCTGTAACGGCCCGCTATGGACTTGATCCGGCGGCCGAATTCAGGTTGATTGCGGCCAACTTCTGGAGCAACGCCATGGCCACCGCCAACCGCCGCATCGTCTGGCTCAACGTCGTCACCGTCGTCAGCGCCGCCATCCTGATCGGCGCCGAAGTGTTCGGCGCGGCCTTCGCCGGCTCCTGGGCGCTCGCCACGCTGTTCGACCTCGGCAGCTTCGGCCAGCGCATCCTCGACGGCGTCTTCGTGCTGTGCGGCATCGCCGTCATGGCGCAGTTCATCCGCTACGCGCACCGCATCGAGCCGTTCACCGCGCGCGGCTGAGCGAGCGCGTCACGACGCGCCTGGCGGTTATCGAAAAAGTTAAGGAAGATTTTCGCTGCGGCGAACTAATTCGCTTGCACAACGCGAAAAAAATGTTATTTCAATTTTGCCCAATTTCGCACGTGCCTGTGGTCGTGTGTCAATCGGTAGGTAGCGGGACAAGAGGCCCGCCAGCCGCCTGAGGTAAGCGAGCTCCTTCTCCACGGAGAAGAGTAAGTAGCCTCAAGTCTTCTGATTGGCAGCCGGAGGCGAAACCGGCGCACTCTGCTCTCCGCAGGGGACGCGACTTAAAGCAACGACGGAACGGGCTTCTTTGGTCTCTGCTGGCCTTCCACCGCCAGCGACGGGTCACCGACGAGGCTTGTCCATCTTTGCCAGCAGTGCGGCGGGGTCTCCCCTCCAAGCCAAGGCAGCTACTTGCGGTTAAGAGTTCACGTCACGGCTGCGTCCCCATCGCGCACCGTCAGCAGGCTCCTAAACCTCGAAATCGAGCGGCTAGAGCCGTTCCTTGAGCTGGGAGTATGCGCCAATGACCGACGCGCATCCGCGAATTCTCTGCGTAACCGGACCGAAGACGGGCCCTGCCTCGTCGTCGATCTCGACGTCGTCCGCGACAACTACAATGCCTTCGCCAAGGCGTTGCCCGACACGCGCGTGTTCTACGCCGTGAAGGCCAACCCGGCGCCGGAGGTGCTGTCGCTTCTGGCCAAGCTCGGCTCCTGCTTCGACACCGCCTCGGTCGCCGAGATCGAGATGGCGTTGGCGGCAGGCGCCACGCCCGACCGCATCTCGTTCGGCAACACGATCAAGAAGGAACGCGACATCGCGCGCGCCTTCGCGCTCGGCGTCCGGCTGTACGCGGTCGACTGCAAGCCCGAGGTGGAGAAGGTCGCCCGTGCGGCGCCCGGCTCCCGGGTGTTCTGCCGCATCCTGTCGGACTGCGCCGGCGCCGAATGGCCGCTGTCGCGCAAGTTCGGCTGCGAGCCGGGCATGGCCGTGGACGTGCTGGAACACGCGCTCAAGCTCGGGCTGGAGCCGCACGGCGTGTCGTTCCATGTCGGTTCGCAGCAGCGTAACCAGCATGCCTGGGACCGTGCGCTCGCTTCGGCGGCGGCGGTGTTCAAGGAATGCGGCGAGCGCGGCATGAACCTGGCGATGGTCAACCTGGGCGGCGGCTTCCCGACCAAGTACCTGAAGAACGTGCCGACGGTGAAAACCTACGGCTCGGCGATCTTCAAGGCGCTGCGCAAGCACTTCGGCAACCGCATCCCGGAAACGATCATCGAACCGGGCCGCGGCATGGTCGGCAATGCCGGCGTGATCGAGAGCGAAGTCGTCCTGGTCTCCAAGAAGAGCGAGGAAGACGACGTGCGCTGGGTCTACCTCGACATCGGCAAGTTCGGCGGTCTCGCCGAGACGATGGACGAGTTGATCCGCTACCCGATCCGCACGACGCGGGACGGCGACGCCATGGCGCCTTGCGTGCTGGCCGGACCGACCTGCGACTCGGCCGACGTGCTGTACGAGAAGCAGCCCTACCCGCTCCCGGTCAGCCTGGAGATCGGGGACCGGGTGCTGATCGAAGGCACGGGAGCCTATACGTCGACCTACTCGGCGGTGGCGTTCAACGGCTTCCCGCCGTTGAAGACCTATCACATCTGATAGGTCGCCACATCTGACGGTTAAGGGAGGCGGTTCGCCGCCTCCCCCTTTCCTCATCCTTCGAACTGACGGCGCTTGAGGGCGCGCGCACGCGCGCGTTCTCGGCGGGGAAGGAGTACGACCATGATCCAGATCCGCCACGAACGGCTTGCCGACATCGACGCGCGCGAAGCGCTGCTCGACCAGGCCTTCGGCGAGACCCGCTATCGCAAGTCGTCCGAACGCCTGCGCGAAGACCGTCTGCCGGCCGAAGGCCTGTCCTTCATCGCCGCCGAAGGCAAACGCGTCATCGGCACGGCGCGGCTGTGGAACATTGCCTGCGGCAATGGCGAGCCGGCGCTGCTGCTCGGGCCGGTCGCGGTCGCGGAAGATTGCCGCAGCCGCGGTCTCGGCGGCGCGCTGGTGCGCCGCGCCATCCAGACCGCGCGCAAGCTCGGCTATGCGGCGATCGTGCTGGTCGGCGACCCGGAATACTACAATCGCTTCGGCTTCTCCGGCGAGAAGACCGGCGCGCTGTGGATGCCGGGACCGTTCGAGCGGCGCCGCCTGCTCGGCCGCGAACTCAAGGTCGGCGCGCTCGACGGCGCGCGCGGCATGATCGCCGCCGACCGGCCGGCTTCGTCCCCAAGCCGGACCTCGCCGCGCTGGTGGCGCAAGCAACGGCGGGCGCTCGTCGCGTCTCCCGCGCCCGGCCGCGTGCCGCATAAATCGTCGAATTAAGCCGAAAAACCGGCTGAAAATCGTGGACGCCGCCTGTAAAAGGCGGCGTTCTCACTTCCGTTCGTCACCTGCGGCGGATATCACCGCAAGAATGCGCTCAAATTTGCTCTGTTGGAGGCTTGGAATATGACCGATTGGCCCGTCTACGCCACGATTACCGGCCCGATCGTCATGGTCGGCTTCGGCTCGATCGGCAAAGGCACGCTGCCGCTGATCGAGCGGCATCTCAAATACGACAAGTCGCGCATCACCGTGCTCGATCCCAAGGACGAGGGCCGCAAGGCGCTGTGCGACAAACACGGCGTGCGCTTCATCCAGCAGGGCCTGACCAAGGACAATTATCGCGCGTTGCTGACGCCGCTGCTGACCGAAGGCGGCGGCCAGGGCTTCTGCGTCAACCTGTCGGTCGATACCGGCTCGGTCGACATCATGGAGCTCTGCAACGAGCTGGGCGCGCTCTACATCGACACGGTCAACGAGCCGTGGCTCGGGCTTCTATTTCGACAAATCGAAGGGCGCGGAAGCGCGCTCGAACTACGCCCTGCGCGAGACGACGCTCGCCGCCAAGCAGGCACGCAAACCCGGCTCGACGACGGCCGTGTCCTGCTGCGGCGCCAACCCCGGCATGGTCTCCTTCTTCGCCAAGCAGGCGCTGCTCAATGTCGCGGCCGACCTGAAGCTCAACGTCCCCGAGCCGAAGACCAAGGCCGAATGGGCCGACCTGATGCGGCAGGCCGGCGTCAAGGGCATCCACATCGCCGAGCGCGACACGCAGCGCTCGAAGACGCCGAAGCCGCCGGAAGTCTTCGTCAACACCTGGTCGGTCGAGGGCTTCCTGTCGGAAGGCATGCAGCCGGCCGAACTCGGCTGGGGCACCCACGAGAAATGGATGCCGGCGAACGCGCATAGCCATGAGACCGGCTGCGGCGCGGCGATCTACCTGATGCAGCCCGGCGCCAACACGCGCGTGCGCACCTGGTGCCCGACGCGCGGCGCGCA
Source organism: uncultured Alphaproteobacteria bacterium (assembly GCA_963825015.1). Taxonomy (GTDB): domain Bacteria; phylum Pseudomonadota; class Alphaproteobacteria; order Rhizobiales; family Xanthobacteraceae; genus Pseudolabrys. The sequence goes on from CAWGRN010000022.1 coordinate 515,903, forward strand.
ATACGGCTTTCTCGTCACCCACAACGAGTCGATCTCGATCGCCGACTATTTCACGGCGCGCGACGCATCGGGCAAGGCGATCTACCGGCCGACCTGCCATTACGCGTACCACCCTGCGGACGACGCGGTGCTGTCGCTGCACGAGCTGTTCGGCCGCGCCGGCAAGATGCAGGAGAAGCATCACATCCTCGACGAGAACGAGATCGTCGACGGCATCGACGAGCTCGGCGTGCTGCTCTACGGCCACGGCAAGAACGCCTACTGGTTCGGCTCGCAGCTCTCCATCGAGGAGACGCGGGAGCTCGCGCCATACCAGAACGCGACCGGCCTGCAGGTGACCTCCGCCGTGCTCGGCGGCATGGTGTGGGCGCTGGAGCATCCGAATGAGGGCATCGTCGAAGCCGACGAGATGGACTTCCATCGCCTGCTGGAAATCCAGTTGCCCTATCTCGGCCCGGTGAAGGGCTACTACACCGACTGGACGCCGCTTGAAGGCCGCCCGGGCCTGTTCCCCGAGGACCTCGACACCAGCGATCCGTGGCAGTTCAAGAACGTGCTGGTGCGGTAGTTCTATTCCCGGGGGAGGCCGGCGCGGAACGCGCCAGCGTGGGACCTTCTACGCGCGATTCCCCGCCCGGCCGCTTCGCGGCGTCCCGAAGCGGCGGAGGGATAAGCTCAACACGCCGGCATCGCCGCTTCGGTGCCGAAAGCGATGACCTGGCCGCTGGCATTCCAGCCAAGCGCGCTGACCGGCTGCTGATCGGCATCGCGCACGCGCACCAGCGCGCCGTCGTCGAGCCGCACCATCAGCACCGTGCCGTCGCTGTAGCCCGCCGCCGCCACCGGCTGCTTCGGATGGCAGGCGACCGCGGTCACGCGGGCTTGCGACGGTGACGGCGCCAGCATGGTCGGCTGCTTGCCCATCGGGCCGTCCTTGCCGTCGAACGGCCACAGGATCAGCTGCTCGGAGCCGGACGTGGCGAGGTAATCGCCGTCGGCGGTCCAACTCAGCGAGCGCACGCGCGCCGAATAGCCCGACATGCGCATGTTCTTGCCGTCGGCGATGCGCCAGCCGTGCAGCGTCGCCTCCTGCATGGTCGTCATCAGATATTTGCCGTCCGGACTGACGGTGACGCCGCGATGCGAGCCCTTCCATTCGAACATTTGCGGCTTGGCCTCCGCCGCATTGGGAAACCACAGCGTGGCGCCATTGTAATGCGCGATGGCGAGGCGAAAGCCCTTGGGCGCAAAGCATAAGCCCGCCGACGGTCGAGGGCGCGTCGAAGCTGCGGATCTCGCCCTTCTTCGTGATCGCATGCGCGGTCTTGCCGGCCGACCAGGCGACCGCGCCGTCGGGCCCGAGCGCGACCTGGTCGATCCAGCGCTTCTTGTCGTCGGTGGCCAACACCTGAAGCGCGCCGTCGGCGCCGGTCGAAACCAGCCTGCCGTCGTCGCCGCCGGTGACGATGCGGGCGCCGTCGCAGGCGGACGCCAGGATGCCGCCGTCATGCACCGCGACGCGCTGCGCGCCGTCCTCGGCGCGCGAACAGCAGCGCCTGCTCGCCGAGCACGAAGACCGGCGTGCGCCCCAAAAAATGCACGCCGACAATGGGCTCGCCCGCGGCGACGGGGCGGACGCGGTCGGCGAGAGAGGGGATGGGGGTTTGAAGGTCACTCATGTTTCTAGTCCTATCCCTCCCCCTGCAGGGGGAGGGTGGCCGCGAGCGTGAGCGAGCGGCCGGGTGGGGGAATTCTATCGAGACGCGTCGGACTATACCCCACCCGGCTCGCTTCACTCGCCACCCTCCCCGATTCAGGGGAGGGATCACGCAATACAGCTCTCGAAACCCTGGCGGATTTTGTCTTCCGGCAGATGGCGGCCGATGAAGACGATGCGGCTGTCGCGCTTCTCGCCCTTTTTCCATTCGCGCTGATGATCGCCGTCGAGGATCATGTGGACGCCCTGGAACACGAAACGCTCCGGGTCGTCCTTGAAGTTGAGGATGCCCTTGGACCGCAGGATGTCCTTGCCCTCGGTCGCCACCAGATCCTGCACCCAGGGGAAAAACTTGTCCGGGTCCAACGGCTTGTCGGTCTTGATCGAGACCGACTGCATGTCCTCGTCGTGGTAGTGCTTCAGGCCGCCGTGGTGGTGGCCGTGATCATGATCGTGATGCTCATGGCCGTGTTCATGGCCGTGTTCATGCTCGTGCATCATCCTCGGCGTCGAGGAAGGCCGGCTCGATGTCGAGAATGCGGTCGAGATCGAAGGCGTTGCGGCCAAGCACCTCATTGATGTCGATGCTGGCGCGTTCGGTGCGGTGCAGCCGCGCGTAAGGATTGATGGCGCGGATGCGGGCCTCGATCTCGTCGAGCTCGGCCTTGGTCACCAGATCGATCTTGTTGATCAGGATGACGTCGGCGAAGGCGATCTGGTTCTTGGCCTCGGGCGCGTCCTTGAGCCGGTCCTTGAGCCACTTGGCGTCGGCGACCGTGACCACGGCGTCCAGCTTGGTCTTGGCGCCGACCGCCTCGTCCATGAAGAAGGTCTGCGCCACCGGCGCGGGGTCGGCCAGCCCCGTGGTCTCGACGATGATGGCGTCGAACTTGCCCTTGCGCCGCATCAGCCCGTCGATGATGCGCACCAGGTCGCCGCGCACGGTGCAGCAGATGCAGCCGTTGTTCATCTCGAACACTTCTTCGTCGGCGTTGACGACCAGCTCGTTGTCGATGCCGATTTCGCCGAATTCATTGACGATGACGGCGTATTTCTTGCCGTGCGGCTCGGACAGAATGCGGTTCAGAAGCGTGGTCTTGCCGGCGCCGAGATAGCCGGTGAGCACGGTGACGGGGATTTTGGCGGGGGAAGCGGGGGTGGTCATGGGGGGATGGGGCTCCGTTAGGGCCTCATATAGGCAATCTTAGCCCCGCTACAAAAGCCCCCGTGTTCGCGATCTGGCTTTTCTACGGGTCAGGGAGCGAGTAAGCCCAAAAATATTGGTTTTTATTCGCTATTTGTCCTCACGCCGCCGCCGCCGAAGGAACGCGCCACTTGATCATGGCCACCTTGAGGCCGTCGTTGACGACCAGGCACGCGACCATCGCGTAGCCCAGGATCGCGAGAGACTGCCACACGGCAACGGCATGAGGTCGGGCAGACCGACGAATGTCAGGGCGGTGCCGATGAGCGCGTCCAGCGTCAAGGCCGCAACCAGGGTCTTGCTCGGCATCGTCGCCCAGAACCATCGCCGCTCCCGCGCCGACACGATCGAGAATACGCCGAAGTAGAGCAGCGTCTGGAAGCTGAAGGTGTAAAGCGCCTTGTCGTTCGTCGCCAAACCGAAGCTCGACCAGGCGATGGCGAGAAAGAGGAGCGCTTCGGCGACCATCGCAACGCCCAGCACCGCCGACACCACGATGAAGCCGCCGATGTTCCAGGTCTCCGGTTTCCTGGACGGCTGCACGCGATCGGTGGCGAGCGCGATCTTCGCGAAGTCGGTCATGAAGACGAGCAGCAGCATCGCAAAGGCGGAGACGACGAACTTGCCGGTGACGACGAAAGCGATGGCGACAAACGCCGCCTTCAGGATCGTGCGGCTGATCTTGTTGATGATCCAGGTCAGAATGCGCTGGTAGATGGTCCGGCCCTGCTCGACCAGCGCCACGATATTGGTCAGCCCCGGATCGGTCAGGACGACGCTCGCGGCGCCCTTGGCGACGTCGGTCGCGGTGCTGACGGCGATGCCCACTTCGGCCTGGCGCAGCGCGGGCGCATCGTTGACGCCGTCGCCGGTCATGCCGGTGACGTGCCCCGCCGCCTGCAGATGTTGCACCACGATGTATTTGTCTTCCGGAAAGACCTCGGCGAAACCGTCGGCGCCGGCCAGCAAGTCGACCGCCTCATTGCCGGGCTGAGCGCTCGCGGCCTTCAGATCCGCCACCCGCCGGATGTTGGGCAGTCCAACGCCGCGCGCGATTTCAGTCGCGACCGCCAGCGCGTCGCCGGTGAGCATCTTCACCGCAACGCCGAGGCCGCGCAGCGACGCGATGAGTTGCTTGGCGTCCGGCCGCGGCGGATCGTACAGCGTCACCAGGCCGACGATGGCGGGCGGCGCCATTCTCGGCGCCGCGCGCGACGGCCAGCGTCCGGTAGCCTTTGAGGGCCGCGTCGGCGACGCGGCCCTCCAGCGCCTCGATCGCATCGGGCTGCAGGCCGCAGGCCTGGGCGATGGTTCGCACCGCGCCTTTCATCACGCGCAGCCGCTGCCCATTCTGTTCGACCACGGCTTCGGTCCGCCGGGTCTTGGCGTCGAACGGCGAGAACGAGACCGGCGTGACCGCGGGCACGCCGTCGAAGATGTGCCTGTCTTTCGCCGCGGCCAGGAAAGCCAGGTCGATCGGGTCCTGGTTGGCCTCTTGCGACGCGAGCGCGCCGGCGAACAGCACGTCGGATTCGGTCGCGCGCTCCAGCGGGATCACGCCGGTGACGGCCAGTTGGTTCATCGTGATCGTGCCGGTCTTGTCGACGCACAGCACGTCCATCGTCGCGGCATCTTCCGCGGCGCTGAGGCGCGTGACCAGCACGCCGCGCTTCGCCAGTTCCTTCGAGCCGACGGCCATGCTGACCGTGAACATGACCGGCAGCGCCACCGGAACCGCGCTCATCAACAGCACGAGCATCAGCGGGACCATCTCGATGAGCGGCGCGCCGCGGATCAGCGACAACACGACCACCACGCCGAGCAGCGCGCCGACGATGACGAACAGCCAGCGCACCACCTTGGCCACCACCGCCTCGATGTGCAGTTTCGGCCGCGCCTGCTGCACCAGTTCCGTGGTGCGGCCGAAGTAGGTCTTCGCTCCGGTCAGCATGACCACGCCGTTGCCTTCGCCCCGGCGCACGATCGACCCCGACGACAGCACGTCGCCCGGCGCTTTTTCCACGTCCTTGGACTCGCCGGTCAGCGCCGACTGGTCGACGCCCAAGGCCCCGCTGAGGAGCTTCACGTCCGCCGGGACGATGTCGCCGGGGCGCACGCGGACGATATCGCCGGGGACCAGTTCCCGGGCCGGGATGACCTGCCAGTTCGAATCGCGCCGCACGCGCGCGCTGACCTGCAATCGTCGCCGCAACGTTTCGACAACGCCGGCGGCGCGGCGCTCCTGCGCAAAACCCAATATGGCATTGACGACCAGGAGCGCGCTCACCACCGCAAGATCGGAATATTTTCGCAAGAACCAGCGACAGCACCATGATCAGTTCGAGCATCCACGCCGACAGGCCCCAGAACTTCGCGAGAAATGCGAGGACCGGATGGCCTTTCTGCACGGCCACTTCATTGTAGCCGTGCAGCTTCTGACGGGCGGCCGCCTCGGCGCGCGTGAGCCCGGTCTCGGGATCGACATGGAGCGCGGCGAGGGTGTCGGGAATGGACGCGGACGGCGATGTCGGGCGCCTTGGCGGCGGTTGCTGGCTGAACGCGCGGGGGCTCGACGCCGGAATTCATTGTGGCCACTGCAAAGTTACCATTCGTCGCGGCCCCGATCCGATATACCCGAATAAGTCCGCGATTGCAGCAGCCTCTTCACGCCCTCGGCTCACTGGGGCAATTCGCCGATCGCGTTCAGCATCGCGGCGTTCGGACAATAAGCGCGCCACACCGCCGCCCTTAAAAATTACCGCAGTGCACCTTGATCCAGCGCAATGCCGCCGCGCGGGCGTTGTCTTCTTATTCTCGGTTAAATTAGCAGGAGGGTCCGATGTCCGATCGCACCACCTCTACTCATCAACACCACCATACCGCTTATGGCCAGGTCGTCTCGACCGCGGTCGTCGTTCTGCTGTTCGCCGGCGTGCTGCTGTTCGGGATTCTGGTTGCGCTACGCTACGCCCACGGTTCCGCCGACCTCGCGTTCGAGACGGCGGCAATGCCGATGGCCGGCGATGGCGTTGTCGCCATCGTCTCGGCTTTGGCCACAGGCGCCGGCGTAGTCTGGCTCTACGTGGAAACAATTGGCGCACTGAGCAGACGTTAAGTTGGGCCAAGATATTGGACTAAGCGACGCGCGTCGCGTTGCGCCACGGGGGTGCGCCTGAGCCGGCTGCGCCACGCCTCTTTGTCTAATCCAGACTTTCCAGCCATCCAGGCTTTTCAGGCTGCCGCCCCACTCCCCCCATCCCCCGTACTTCGGCTAGTCTTCTCGCCGGCCGGTGGGATACGGCCGTAACGACATAAAAAATACGATCAAAAATGGGGAGGATGCGTTGAAAACAAGAATGACAATAGCGGCGGCCGTGCTGGCCGCACTGTTGATCGTGCCGGGCGCTCGCGGCGCCATGGCGCAAAGCGGTTATCCGGATCACCCGGTCAGAATGATCCTCGGCTATCCGCCGGCGGGACCGGTCGACATCATCGCCCGGATCATGGCCGACCGGCTGAGCGCTATCTGGGGCCAGCCGGTGGTGGTCGAAAATGTCTCCGGCGCCGCCGGCAACATCGCGGGCGATCGCGTCGCCAAGGCCGCGCCCGACGGCTACACGCTGATGATGGCGACCAACGCGCAGATCGCCATCAATCCGAGCCTCTATAAAAAGCTAACCTACAATCCGGCAAACGACCTGGTGCAGATTTCGCAGGCAGTCTATTCGCCGAATATTCTCGTGGTGCCCGACGACGTGCCCGCCAAGACCGTGCAGGAGCTGGTCGCGTTTGTGCGCGCGCATCCGGGCAAGACGTTTGCCTCGGCCGGCGTCGGCACCACGCAACACCTCGCCGGCGAGCTGTTCAAGTCGATGGCGCACATCGATATCCAGCACGTGCCTTATCGCGGCGCAGCGCCCGTGATCACCGACCTGCTGGGCGGACGCATCACCCTGTATTTCGGCGCCATCGCGCCTTTGATTCCGCTGGTGCGGGACGGCAAGCTGCGGGCACTGGCGGTCACCTCGCCCAAGCGTTTCGGCGCGGCGCCCGATCTGCCGACCATGATCGAGGCCGGTTATCCCGGTTTTGTGTCGATCCTGTCGATCGGCCTGATGGCGCCGAAGGGTACGCCGGCCGCGATCATCGAGAAAATTCACAAAGCCTCGGTGGAAGCGCTGACCCCGCCGGAGATCCGCAAACGCCTGAGTGGCATCGGCATGGAGGTGGTCGGCAGTTCGCCGCAGGAATTTACCGCCGCCATCAAGGCGGAAGCGCCGCAATGGGCGAAAGTCATCAAGGACGCCGGGATCGCCGCGAGCGATTAGCGCCCTGCTCAGCCCTGCACCACCGTCACATGGGTGCCGACCGGCACGCGGTTGTACAGGTCGATGATGTCCTGATTGAACAGGCGGATGCAGCCCGAGGAAACCGCCGTGCCGATGGTCTCCGGCTCGGTGGTGCCGTGCAGGCGGAAGAAGGTGTCGTGGCCGTCGCGGTAGAGATAGAGCGCGCGGGCGCCGAGCGGATTGTCGACGCCGCCTTCCAGCCCGCCGGCGTAAGGCCTGTAGCGCGGCATCGCCGCGATCATGTTGGCGGTGGGCGTCCAGTGCGGCCACTTCTCCTTGCGGCCGATCACCGCGGTGCCGCGGAAATTGAGGCCCTCGGCGCGGCCGACGCCGACGCCGTAGCGCAGCGCGCGGCCGCCGGCCAGCACCAGATAGAGCCTGCGTTGCGGCACGTTGACGACGATGCTGCCCGGCTTCTCCTTGCCGCTCCAGGCCACTTCCTGGCGCATCAGGCTGGAATCCATCGCGGTCATGTCGACCGGCGGCACGACAAAGCCGCCGTCGCTGACCGAGCCGTATTCGGAGGTGACGCAGCCCGCCAGCAACAGCGGCAGGCCGACAATGACCGAACGCCGGCTCAGCGCGGAACCGGGCAATTGTTCCGAAGGGGCGAGATCCTGGCCGGGGGGCTTACGCATGGGGCACTCTATGGTTGGTCCGCATTGTCCGTAGCGTAGCCTCTGCCATTCATGCAACAGGACATTGACGGTATTCACACGTGCTAGGCTATTTCCATGAGCCATTCAGACGACAAGCCCCTGCCCGCGGTCGGCGCCTACTGGATCGAGGAGGCCGACTATCCGGCGGTGGTGAAACTCTTCGACGACGGCAAGATGCCGCGGACTTGGGCTGAATGGCTCAAGATCGCCGAGGAGATGGAAAAAGGCCTCAAGGCCTATGGCCATCCGGTGATGCGGGTGCGCATCGATCCGGCGACATACCCGCAATGGTGCGCGGCGCAGGGCGTGGCGCCGGGAAGGCCCGGGCGAAAAGCCTTCGTTGCCGCCGCGGTCAAGGACCGCTACGGCGACCAGGATTGATCCTGGCGCCATATCGATACGTATTTTTACCGCTTTTACCCGAAAATTATTCGCCGATGTTTACCGGGTTGCAACGCCGATGTGTTTCATCATGAGCACAGCCGGTCAGCCATTCCGCGCAGAAAACCCGTCATGTTCGGTTCCGCCCGACGATCGAAAGAGCAGCGCAAAGCGACCCGCCGCAAGAGCGACGGCAATGGGTTTATTCGCCCGGACGGCGGCTTTGCGGTGCGGCCGTGCACGGTGGTCGACCTTTCCGATAGCGGCGTCAAAATAGCGCTCGACCAGGCTCAATCGGTACCGAATGTTTTCACCTTCCTGACGTCGCGCAACGGCGCCGGCCGGCGCGCCCGCGTCAAATGGCGAAACGGCTCGCAGCTCGGCGCCGAATTTTTTTAGACTGCGCGATCGGCCGAAACCGGCCTACAATCCCCGCACCGATGAGCGCCGCCTTCGAAGAACTGGACTATCGCGTCACGCCGATCGGCGCGCTCAGCCTGCGGCGGCGGCGCGAGTTGAGACTCGGCGTCGATGTGTTCGAGATCAAGCTCGGCGACGAATTTCTGATGTCGAGCCTGTTCACCGCCTCCGAGATCGCGCTCGCGCAACTTGCCTTGGCCGACATGCCCGGCAGCGGCCTCGATGTCGTGGTCGGCGGGCTGGGGCTCGGCTACACCGCGCAAGCCGTGCTGGCGCACAGCTCCGTGGCGTCGCTGATCGTGGTCGAGGCGCTGCAGCCGGTGATCGATTGGCACGCCGGCGGCCTGGTGCCGCTCGGGCACGAACTCACCGGCGATGCGCGCTGCCGGATCGTGCATGGCGATTTTTTCGCGCTTGCCGCTTCCGATGCCGGCTTCGATCCGGCGGCGCCGGGACGCGTTTTCGACGCCGTGCTGGTGGACATCGACCATTCGCCCGACGCGCTGCTCGATTCCCGCAACGCCGCGTTCTATGGCGAGGCAGGCCTGGCGCTCATGGCGGCACATTTACGCAGCGGCGGCGTGTTCGGTCTGTGGTCGAACGAACACCCGGACGATGGCTTCACCGCGCGGCTGGCCAATGTTTTCGCCAATGCGCGCGCGAAAGAAGTGACGTTTCACAATCCGCTGCAGGACAAGCCCTTCACCCAGACGGTCTATCTCGCAAACAAGCGCTAGGATCAATCCAGGCCGGATAACGCGCAGATACCGGGGTGACTACTTTTTTACCACTGGAATTTGGGAAAAATTCATTCCTGGGGGGCATTGTGCCGGTGACCCCTCGTGGCAGTTTCCCCGACCAGCCGAGGGTCTGTGCGCTTAACCGGCCGGGAAGAATCTCGGGCTCGACCACATGTCCTTAGCAGCCGCAGAAACTTTCATCCGCAACGCCAAGGCGCAAATCGCGCAGCGTGACATCAACGACAGCCTGCTCAAGGCGATCAACGAACTGACCGGCGAAATCAAACGCCTGGAAGAAGACGTCCGCCGCGTCCGGCGCGATGTTCAGGTCGCCCGCCGGTTCTAGACCATATGGTCTAGATTCCTTGTTTGGTCGCCTTTTCTGCGACGAACCGGTTCCCGCTTCGCCGGAAAATGCACTACTTTCGCCGGCTATTTTTTCGCCAGACCGGCACGTTCGACGATCTCCTCCAGATCGGCATTTCGCGCGCTCGGCGCGGAGCCCATCCCCTTGGCGCGGCCCAAGCCGCAAGGCTATGCTGGCGTCAAAGCACGGCAAGGGCGGTCAACGCCCATCAGGGATGGAAACAAATGAAATACGGAACCGATTTCAAGTCGGTCAAGGACCAGGTGTCGCCGGAAGAATGGCAGGCACGGCTCGATCTCGCCGCCTGCTACCGGCTGATCGACAAATACGAAATGACCGATCTGATCTACAACCACATCACCACGCGCATTCCCGGCACGCCCGACCATCTGCTGATCAATCTCTACGGCCTGCTGTACAAGGAAATCACCGCGTCGAGCCTGGTCAAGATCAGCGTCGAAGGCGACATCCTGTCGAAGCCCGACACCGACTACGACATCAATAAATCCGGCTACGTGATCCACGGCGCCATTCACAAGGCGCGTCCCGACGTCCAATGCGTGATCCACACCCATACACGCGCCGGCATTGCCGTGTCGGCGATGAAATGCGGACTGCTGCCGCTGTCGCAGACGTCGATCCGCTTTGTCGGTCATATCGGCTATCACGGCTATGAAGGCCCGGCGATCAATCTCGACGAGCGCGAGCAGATCGTCGCCGATCTCGGGCCGCATGACGCGCTGATCATGAACAATCACGGCCTGCTCACCTGCGGCGCGACCGTGCAGCAGGCCTTCAACACCATGTACCAGCTTGAGCTGTCCTGCCGCTCGCAGGTCGACGCCATGGCGGCCCGCACCGAACTGGTGATGCCGGGCGAGAACGTGCTGGCGCATACCGCGCATCTGTATCAGCCGGGCGCGCGGCGGCCCTACGGCGTGCTGGAATGGCCCGCGATGCTGCGTCTGCTTGCGGCCGAGCAGAAGAACACGGATTTCCCGCCGTACTGGCACTGAACAATTTAAAAAAATCCTGGGGGAGTGAACCTATGTCGAACCTGCTGTCTCGCGTGGCCACGGCCACGGCAGTGCTGCTCGCGCTATCGTCCGCCGCCATCGCCGCCGACGACTATCCCAACCGGCCGGTGCGGCTGATCGTCCCGTTTCCGCCGGGCGGCAGCAACGATGTCGTCGGCCGTCTGGTCGCCAAACAACTCAGCGAGGAACTCGAGCCAACAGGTCTTTGTCGACAACCGCGGCGGCGCCGGCGGCACCATCGGCACGGAGGCCTGCTCGGTTTCCGCGCCGGACGGCTACACCCTGTGCATCATATCGATCGCGCACGCGGTCAACCCATGGCTGCACAAGCTCAGCTACGATCCGATCAAGTCGTTTATTCCGGTCACCATTCTCGCCACCGGGCCGAATGTGCTGGTGGTCAACAAGGATGCGCCGTTCAAATCGGTCAAAGACCTGATAGCGCGCCGCCAAGGCGGCGCCCGGACAACTCAACTATGCGAGCGCCGGCGTCGGCAGCTTCCAGCACCTCGGCGGTGAATTGTTCAAGCTGATGGCCGGCGTCGACATTGTGCACGTGCCCTACAAAGGCGGCGGACCGGCGATGCAGGACGTGGTCGCCGGACACGTCAAGATCATGTTCTCGTCGTTGATCCAGACCACGCCGCTGATCAAGGCCGGACAATTGCGGGCGCTCGGCACCGGCGGCGCCAGCGCAGCCCGGTGCTGCCCGACGTACCGACCATCGCGGAAGGCTGGCGTTCCAGGCTACGTCGCGGACAATTGGTGGGGCATTGTCGTTCCCGCCGGCACGCCGCAGCCGATCGTCGACAAGGTGTATGCCGCAACTCAGGCGGCGCTGCAAGTCGCCGAGGCGGTGAAAGCGCAGTTCGACCGCGAGGGTGCGACGCATCGTCAAAATGAGCTCCGCCGAATTCGGCGATTACATCAAGACCGAAATCGCCAAGTGGGAGCGCGTGGTCAAGCAAGGCAACTTCAAGGCCAAATAGCGCGGCCGAAGCCTTTGGATAAACAACAATAGCGGCGCAGGCGCGCCGCTATTCCTTTATGGGCCGGCCTTGCCAATGAAATGTTATATTGTTACATGATAGACTTGCCCAGCCGGGACGGCCCGCCAAATGGTCGACATAAGATCTTCAGCGTCTATCGCCTTCTTCCTTGCGTTTGCCGCGCCGGCGCTGGCTGCCCGACGGCGCCGCCGGCAAGCTCGCCGTGGTGGCGGCGGAGAATTTCTACGGCGACATCGCCCGCCAGATCGGCGGCGATCGGATCGACGTCGTCAGCATCATGAACAACCCCGACCAGGACCCGCATCTGTTCGAGACCACGCCGGGCATCGTGCGCCAGATCGCCAACGCGCAGATCGTGATCGTCAACGGCGCCAATTACGATCCGTGGATGGACAAGCTGCTGGCGGCGGCGCCGCGGCCGAACCGCACCGTCATCACCGCCGCAGCGCTCGTAAGCGCGCCGGCCGGCGGCAATCCGCATCTGTGGTACGCGCCCTCGACCATGCCGGCGGTCGCCGCGGCCTTGGCCGACGCTTTCACCAAGGCCGACGGCGCGCATGCCGCCGATTACGCCGCGCGGCTCAAGACGACGCTGGCCGCGCTCGATCGCGTCGGGCAGCGCGTCGCGCAGATCAAGGCCAAGCACCACGGCGCAGCGGTCACCGCCACCGAGCCGGTGTTCGGCCTGATGGCCGATGCGCTCGGGCTGACCATGCGCAACCAGCGCTTCGCGCTCGCCATGATGAACGATACCGAGCCGAGCGCGCGCGACGTCGCGGCGTTCGAGAACGATCTTAAAGATCACAAGGTCAAGCTGCTGCTCTACAACAAGCAGGTGTCGGAGAAACTGACCGAGCGGCTGCTCGACATCGCCAACAAGGCGAAAGTGCCGGTGGTCGGCGTCACCGAGACCCAGCCGGCCAATGTCTCGTTCCAGGACTGGATGCTGGGCGAACTCGACGCCGTCGACAAGGCGCTGACCGGACCGAGTTCATGACCGCTGTCGTTGCGCTCGACCACGCCACCATCAGGATCGGCGGCCGCATTGTATTGGCGGATACCAGCTTCTCGATCGATCAAGGCGAGTTCATCGGCGTGCTCGGGCCCAATGGCGCCGGCAAGACCACGCTGATGCGTTCGATCCTCGGCCTGCTGCCGCCGAGCGCCGGATCGGTGCAGGTGTTCGGCCGCACGCCGCAATGCGGCGACCGCACCATCGGCTATCTGCCGCAGTTGCGCACCGTGCTGCCGGACCTGCGCGTGCGCGGGCTGGATTTCATCGGCGCCTCGCTGCATGGCGAGCGCTGGGGCGTGCCGCGGCTGTCGCACCAGGACCGCGCCATGATCGAGCAGACGCTCGACGCCGTCGGCGCCCGCGAATTGGCCAATCGTCCGCTGTCGGAAATGTCCGGCGGCGAGCGCCAGCGGCTGCTGCTGGCGCAGGCGCTGATCGGCAATCCGAAATTGCTGCTGCTCGACGAGCCGCTGATCAGCCTCGATGCGCGCCATCAGGAAGTGGCGATCAATGTCGTGCGCCAGGTCTGCCGCGAACGCGGCATTACGGTTTTGTTCAGCGCGCACGAGCTCAACCAGCTGCTGCCGGCGATCGACCGCGTGCTCTATCTCGGCAACGGCCAAGCGGTGCTCGGCCACGTCGACGAAGTGGTGACCGCGCCGGTGCTGTCGCGGCTCTATGGCACCGAGATCGAGGTGGTGCGCGCCGGCGGCCATATCTTCGTGATGTCGCACGGCAGCGACGTCGAGCGCGCCGAACACATGCATGACCATGACGGTCACGATCATGGCCACAGCCACGAGCATCATCACTGACATGTTCCACTATGAATTCATGAACAATGCCTTCGCCGCCGCCGGCATCGTGGCGGTGGTGTCCGGCATTGTCGGCTACTTCCTGGTGATGCGCGGGCAGACCTTCGCCGGCCATGCGCTGTCGCACATCGGATTCGCCGGTGCGACCGGCGCCGGCCTGATCGGCCTGGCGCCGCTGTGGGGCCTGCTCGGCTTCACGCTCGCCGCCGGCATCGTCATGGGCGCGCTCTCGGACCGCATCAGCAACCGCGACGTCGCCATCGGCATCGTGCTGGCGCTGGCGCTCGGCTTCGGCTTGCTGTTCCTGCATTACTATACGTCGTTCGCCACGCAGGCGACCGCGCTGTTGTTCGGCAACGTGCTGGCGGTCGATCACACGATGATCGCGACGCTTGGCCGTGCTCGGCGCCATCACATTGGCGGCGCTGGCCGCCATCATGCGTCCGCTGATCTTCGCGACGCTGCAACCGGAACTCGCCGAAGCCAAAGGCGTGCCGCTGCGCTTCGTCTCCACCGCGTTTCTGGCGATCGTGGCGCTGGCGGTATCGGAATGCGCGCAAATCGTCGGCGTGCTGCTGGTGTTCACGCTGATGGTGGGGCCGCCGGCCGCCGCGCAGCGGGTGACCACCGGGCTGTGGAGCGGACTTCTATTGTCGGCCGCGCTTGCCTTGGCCGAAGCCTGGCTCGGCATCACCATCGCCTATTACACCGACTGGCCGGTGAGTTTCTGCATCGCGGTGCTCAGCGCACTCGGTTATTTCGCCTGCCTCGGCCTGTCCTCGCAGCAGGCCAAGCCCCGTCATTCGCACGGGTGACGTTCGCCACTTGTCCGTGATACCGGTAGGCCCATGACCGAGCCCGGCAAACGCGCGATCTGCATCGGCGAAGCCATCGTGGAACTGGCGCGCGGCGGCGACGGCCGCTTCGCGCTGGCGAGTTCCGGCGACACCTTCAACACCGCGATCTATCTGGCGCGCGCCGGTCAGCCCGTGGCCTTTGCCAGCGCGCTCGGCGACGACGCGTTTTCCGACGCCATCGTGGCGCTGGCGAAAGCCGAAGGCATCGCCACCGATCTGATCCTGCGGGCGCCCGGCCGCCTGCCCGGCCTGGCGCTGGTGGACGCCGACGGCAAAGGCGAGCGGCGCGCGCACTATTGGCGCGAGGCGTCGCCGGCCGGCGAGTTGTTCGAACTGCCGCAGTGGAGCCGGATCGCGGAAAGCATGACGGCGGCGCGGCTGATCTATTTTTCCGGCATCACGCTGTCGCTCTATTCCAATGTCGGGCTTGGCCGGTTCCTGGCCGCGGTCGAACTCGCGCGCGGCAACGGCGCCCAGATCGCCTTTGACGGAAATTTCCGACCACGGGCCTGGCGCGGCGATCTCACCCGCGCCCGCACGGTATTCGCCGAAGCGCTCAAGCGCGTCGATATCGCGCTGCCGGCCTATGACGATGAAGCGGTGCTGTGGGGCGATCCCAGCCCGGAAGCCACCGTCGAGCGGCTGCAGGCTTTCGGCGTCAATGAAATCGTCGTGAAAAACGGACCCAACAGCGCACTGGTCGCAAGTGCCGGCGCGCGCGACATGGTGCCGGTGCCGGAGACCATCGTGCCGGTCGATCCGAGCGCCGCCGGCGACGGCTTCAATGCCGGTTATCTGGCCGCAAGGCTTTCCGGCCGCAATCCGATCGACGCGGCCACGGCGGCGCACAAGCTCGCGGGCCAAGTGATCCGCCATCATGGGGCGATCGTGCCGCGCAGTGGCGCCGCGGTGCATTAGCGCGCGTTTGCACCGGGTTGATCCGGGCGCGAAGTTTTTGCAAAAAATCACGCGAATCAATTAAAGATGGCCGCCATGAAACAATCGATTCATGGTCGCGGCCGCCGCCGGAATTGCGCTTTATCTGCTGGGAGCGCAGGCCGCGCTGGCCGAACCGATGCGTTGCAGCGGCGAGCAAAAGACCTGCAACGCCAATTGCGTGAAGTTTGCCGGCGCCGCCGTGGCCACGTGCCTGGCCGCCTGTCACGTCAGGCAGGCGAATTGCGTGCGAAACGGGTGCTGGGACAACGGCGAGGCCCGATATTGCGGCCTGATGAAGCAGTAGCGCCGGCGCCGCGCAAACGGCCGAAGCGCGGCAAAGGCCGCGCGCCGGCGTCGCTTGGATGAGCGGCCGGCTTGTTAGCCGACCACCTTGAACTCTGGCACCGCATGCAGCGCCACGGCCGGCGCCGGTTCTTCGCCCTTGATCTGGGCGCTCGACGGCGCGGCGACCGGCACGTCGAGCCGGCGGGCCACGCCTTCGAACAGCGCGCTCTGCTCGATGGTCAGCGATTTGTTGAAGATCTCGCCCTCGACCACCGCCGTGCTCTGCAGCTTGACGTTGTTGCCGTTGATGGTGCCGCTGAAGGCGCCCTGGATGATCAGGTCCGGCGCGACCACCTTGCCCTCGACCTTTGCGCCTTCGCAGATGACGAGTTGCGTGGCGTGGATGTCGCCGACGACACGGCCCCAGATCTGCAACGAGCCGGCGCAGAGAATGTTGCCGGTGATCAGCATGCCCGGGCCCAGCGTCGAGACCATGTCCGGCGACGCCTTGCCGGACGCAGCGCCTTCGTTAAGCCTGCCCTCGAGCCCGGCTTCCTTGAGATTCTTCATGTCGCGCTCGTTCTTTGGTTGGGAAAAAATGCTCAACTCACTTCTCCTTAAAACTGCAGCGCGGACGATTTCGACGCCGGCGGACCAAAGCTGCCGACAGTGCATCAGCATTTCGATCGGCAATCAATATCGATTAAGATCGGCAGGCCGGCTACCGATTGTTGGCGTTATCGCTAACGCGGCGCGCCGACACCGTCACATCGTTGTCGTATTAACTAATTTCGTAGCGCCGGCGCGGCAGGACTTGAACCGTCCGGCCCGCACAGGTTTAAGGTGGACGCCATGACCGACGCGGAAATCAAAACGGCCGTGGGCCAGTTCCTGAAGAACGTTAACTTCACCGCCCAGCGCGAGATCGAAAAAGCCGTCCGCAACGCCTTGGCCAGCGGCAAGCTGGATGGCGGCGAAACCCTCGCCGCCTCGGTGACGCTGGCGAGCGAAAAGGTCGACCTCAACATCACGATCTTCAGCAAGATCGAAATCAAATAGTCCGCCGCCGTCGCGCACTACGGCTGCCCAGCCAGCATCGCCAGCACGGCGGCGATGAACGGCAGCGGCAGCGACACCGCCGCGCGCAGCCAGACAATGCGGGCCGGCATCATCGGCACCTCCCACATCACCAGCCGGTGCATCGCATAGAGCGCCCAGGCGGTGGTATAGGCGATCACCTGCGGCGCGCCGGCGCCGCTCTTGAGCGCGGCGGCGCCGATTGAAAATCCCACCACCGGGCCGCCCGGCGTCAGCGCGCCGCCGACAATGGCAATCAGCACGCCGGTGATACCCAATTCCGGGCCGAGCCATTCCGAGACAAAGGCATTTGGCAGCACGTCGGCGATAAAGCCGGAGCCGACGACGCCGATGGCAATGCGGGGCAACAGCCGGATGAACTCGATGGCGCCGGTTCGCATGCCGTCATTGAGCAGCACGCGGCCGCGCAACGCGGCGATCAAGCGCCAAACCCGCGACCACCAGCCAGAGCAGAATGTTGATGGCGAGCATCATGGTTCGGGGCGCTCTTGCTGGAAGCCGGCGCGCACCGCGATCCGCGCCAGCAGGCCGGCGATGATCGGCAGCGGCAGCGCTTCGAGAATGCGCCAGAGCACAAAATGCGAGCCGAAGAACGGCAGTTCCCAGACCAGCGCGCGCGTGTAGCCGATCAGCGTCCAGCTCACGATGAAGGTGACGACCGCGCCGGCATCGGCGCCCATGACGAGAAACGCGCCGGCCAGCGGATAGATCGTGATCGGCCCGCCGGGCAGGATGAAGCCGAACAGCGCCGCGATCAGCAGACCGGCAAACCCGGACTCATGCCCGACCCAGCGCGCCACCAATTCGCGCGGCAGCAGCATGGTGACGAAAGACCCGATCAGGCAGCCGGCCAGCACCTTCGGCAGCATCTCGGCAAACAGCGTGAGGTCGCTGCCGAGAATATCGAGGAAGTGCGCCTGCCCGTCGCGCCAATAGACGGTAGCGGCGGCTGCGAACGAGACGGTGGCGATCGCCGCCGTCGACCAGTCGAACAGGCGCCGGCGACGGCGTGGCGGGATGACGGGCTCGGTCAAGGCGTAAGAATTAGCGGTGCGCGGCGGGAACGGATGTCGAGGCAACCAGCTCGCCCTGCCGCGAGCCGCCGGTGACTGACACCACCGCGATCACCGCCAGCACGACCGAGGCATAGATCGGAATCATAATGCCTGACAATTTCCTGACTTCCTTCTGCTCTTCCGCCGACAGCCTGACATGGGCGTGGTGGCACATCTGCGCCTCCCTGGATCGTCTTTCGACTATAGCGCCATCGGCAGGCCGGGGTCGATAAGCCCGAACGCTCTTTCGTCTAAACGGAGAGGCCACCGGCCCCGGTGAAGGGGTCGATGGCCAACGGCGGGGATCTATCGCCGGTAGATTTGTGCCGTATCGCCGGGCTATTCCGCGGGCACCGCCGTGGCCGGCACATCGACCATGGCCGGCTGCTTCGACAGCGCGAACAGGAAGCCCGCCACAATCAGGTAGCCCAGGCAGACCGAAGGTGTGACGCCGAAGCCGTGCCCGATGCCGACCGCATCGCCATGCATGAAGCCGAAATAGGTCAGCACCGCGCCGGCCAGCGCGAAGGCCGAGGCCTTCATGAACTCGCGATCGATCACGAACACGCCGATCGCCGCCAGCACCAGGCCGGTGAGGATCGAGCCGCCGCACATGATGTCGAGGCCCTGATAGAGCACGCCGTTTTGCCCATCTTGGCGATGAAGTCCGGCGCGTGGACCTGGCCATAGCCCATGCCGGCCGCGCCCAAGGCGCCGTCCATCAACGTCTTGGCCCAGGCCGCGGCGTGCGGCGTCAGCGCCAGAACGATGGCCGGCGCGTGCTTGGCCGGCGTGGTCTGGAACGCCTGCGCGCCGATCAGCATGCCGATGTACAAGCAGGATCGGCGAGATCGCGACCACCGGAATGATCGCCAGCAGCAGCGAGATCACGCCGAACCACGACAGCACGATCACCATGACGCCGATCGCCGCCGAGTAGCCGATGCGGCCGCCCATCGCCTTCCAGCCGGGATGGCCGATATAGACGGCGTTGATGAACGGGTTGCCCATCAGGCAGCCGATCAGGCTGACGACGCCGTCGGCGGTCAGCACGCGGGTGGTCGGATAGGTATCGCCGGCGGCTTCCGCGCTTTCGACGTTGTCCATCGCTTCGACCAGGTCGTAGATGCCGTAGGGAATGGCGGTGACCAGGATGACGCCGAGAAACTGGAAGCCGGAGAACACGTGGTCGATCGCCGGCAGCGGCACCGAGAAGCCGAAGCTCGAGAACGCGGATTTCAGGCCGGCGAGGCTCAGCCGCCAAGCCCGAGACCGAAGGCATTGGAGCCCCAGGCGATGATGGTGCCGACGGCGATCGCGACCAGACCGGCCGGGATGCCCTTCGGATATTTGTAGCCGCCGAACCAGCTCACCATGATGATGGCAAAGCAGGTCAGGCCGATCACCGGCGTCATGAACATTTCCAGCGCCGGGCGCATGGCGATGAAGGTGATCGAAACGCCGGCCAGCGTGCCGAGCAGCGCCGCGCGGGGCGTGACCATGCGAATGTATGGCGCGACGAAACCGCCGATCATCAGGATGAAGCTCTGGAAGAACACCCAGACCAGGCCGGCTTCCCAGCCCTTGATCGGATCCTTGGTCGCGATCGTGATCGGCAGCATGATCACGAAGGTGACGATGAACATGTGCGGCACGCTGACGCCGGACGGCATCGCGCACACGTCATTGCGGCCGGTTTTCTTCGCCAGTTGATAGCCGAGATAGGCATAATAAAACGTGCTCAGGCACATCATCAGGCCGAGCGCCGGCAGGATGCGGCCGAACACGATGGCGTCCGGCATTTTCAACACGAAGCGCAACAGGCCGGTGAGCACCAGCATGTTGACCAGAATGTTGGTGCCGAAGCCGAAGAAGGCGTTCCAGTCGCCAGGCGTCCATAGAGTCGGTTTGAATCCAGCAATGCTCTTAGCCATCTGCTTAACTCCCCCAGTTCACGTCGGATTGAATTTGCCTCGTCGTCATTCAGCGTTGCGTGTCAGGCCGCCTTTTGCGCTGCGCCCATCGCGGCCAGCACCTGTTGGGATCCGGTCACCCAGCCGAAAATGCCGCCTTGCGCCTTGATCATCGCCAGGCCCATCTCGTGGAATTCCGGGAAATACGAACCGCAGCAGTCCGACAGCACGATGCAGCGGAAGCCGCGGTCGTTGGCTTCGCGCACGGTGGTGTTGACGCAGACCTCGGTGGTGACGCCGCAGACCAGCAGGTTCTCGATGCCGCGATTGGCCAGGATCAGTCCGAGATTGGTGGCGTAGAACGCGCCCTTGCCCGGCTTGTCGACCACCGGCTCGCCGGCGATCGGATAAAGTTCGGAGATGATGTCGTGGCCGGGCTCGCCTTGAATGAGAATGCGGCCCATCGGTCCGGGATCGCCGATGCGCTTACTCGGCGCGCCGCGCTCGACCTTGGCCGGCGGCGCGTCGTTCATATCGGGGCTGTGGCCCTCGCGGGTGTGGATGACCAGGATGCCGGCCTTGCGCGCGGCGGCCAGCACCTGCCGGCACGGCTCGACCGCGGACTTGAGCAGCGCCACGTTGTTGCCGAGCGTTTCGCCGAAGCCGCCCGGCTCCAGAAAATCGCGCTGCATGTCGATGATGATGAGGGCCGTGCGGGCGAGATCGATTGCGATCGGGCTGGGCTCGGCGGCAATTTGGGTCATCGCATGCTTCCCTTTCCGACCTGCGCGCAACCAGGGAAGCCGAACAGCCCGCACTTACGTATCCGCGCGGCATTCGGCGCCCGCAGATCGTTGGAGCAAGTCGCGTGCCACTGCACACAATTGCCGAAAAATGCCCAGTTATTGATCAGATCTTGCTAATTCACTCAGAATTCCATTGGGTTATCAAAACGGCTGAGACGCCGCCGCGATTGGGCAAGGCGGCAGCCCTGCCCCCTGCCGTGCCGAAATATTGGCGGATACGCTCAAACGCGCGGCGAAATGCCCGGCAGCGGCGAAATCGCGTCGGCAGTCGCGCCTATTCGGCCGGGACGGCCGCCCGGCGAGACGCTGCGCGGCGCTCGCGCCAGCGGTCGCGGCGCGCCGCCAGATTGGCGATGCCCATCAGGGCCGCCGGCGTGACGATCAAAGTCAGGATGGTCGCAAAGCCGAGCCCGAACACGATCGCGGTCGACAGGCTGATCCACCATTGCGTCGATGGCGCGCCGTGGGTGATCTCGCGGCCGATGAAATCGAGATTGAGGCCGAAGGCGATCGGCAGCACGCCGAGAATGGCGGTGACGGCGGTGAGCACCACCGGCCGCGCGCGCTCGCGGCAAGTTTCCAGGATCGCCTCATAGGCGCCCTGCCCTTCGCGCCGCAGCCGGTCGTAGGTGTCGATCAGCACGATGTTGTTGTTCACGATCACGCCGGCATTGGCGATGATGCCGATGCCGGTCATCACCACGCCGAACGGCTTGGCCCATGATCAACAGGCCGAGCAGCACGCCGATGGTCGAGAGGATCACCGCGCGTCAGCACCAGGATGACCGAGATGAAACGATTGAACTGCGCCAGCAGGATCGCGAAGATCAGGAACATCGCCGTGCCGAAGGCTTTGCCGAGGAAGGCGCCGGCCTTGGCGCGCTCTTCGTCTTCGCCCTTGAGCTTGAAGGTGACGCCGTCGCCGAGTTCGGCCTTGGCGAGCTTGTCGGTGATCTCTTTCTGCACCACGGCGTTCTGCACGCCGTCGGCGATATTGGCGGAGACCGTCATGACGCGGTTGGCGTTGACGCGGTTGATGTAGCCGACGCGCGCGGCCGGCACGCGCTCGACGAAATTGCCGATCGGCACGTAGCCGGCTTGCGTCTGCACCCGCAAATCGTCGATCTGGTCGAGGCTGCGCCGGTCCTCGGGAAAGCGCACGATGATATCGACGGCCTTGTCGTTGTCGGCCGGGCGATATTCGGTGACCTTCACGCCGTTGGTGACAAGCTGCACGGCGTTGCCGACGGTGCTGAGGCTGGCGCCGTATTTGGCCGCCTCCGCCTTGTCGACCTGGATCTTGCCAATCGATGCCCGGCAGCGGCAGGCCGTCGTCGAGATCGCGGATCTCCGGCATCGGCGCCAGCACGGCAGCCACTTTCTTGGCCGCGGCCGGCAGCTTGTCCGGATCGAGCGCGGACAGCTGGACCTGGATCGGTTTGCCGGTCGGCGGACCGGCGCGCGGCGCCGTCACTTCGACCAAGGTGCCGGCGATGTCTGCGCGTCTTGTCGCGGATCTGGTCCATGATGACGTGCGCCGGCGGGCGCTGCTGCCAGTCGGCGAATTCGAACTGGATGACGCCGATGGTGTCTTCGGTGATTTCACTGGAGCCGCGCGGTTGCTCGCCGACGCGGGTATAGACGGTCTTGAGACCGTCGGTCGCGAGCACGACCTTTTCGACCTGGCGCAAGGTCTTGTCCTTCTCCTCGAGCGAGAGATTGCCGCGCGCGTGCACGATGACCTGGCCGTAGTCGGGCTCGACGCTCGGGAAGAACTCGACGCCGTGGCCGAATTTGCCGTAGGCGCCGATCACGCCGACCAGCAGCGCCAAGGCGAGCCCCAGGATCAGGCCGGGCCGGTGCAGCGCGAACTTGACCGTGCGCATATAGAAGCCGCGCTCGGACGCGCGCTCGTCATGCGGCACCGGCGCGGCGCGGCCGAGCAGCGCACCCAGCGTCGGCGTGAAGAACAGCGCGACCGCGAGCGAGGCCGACAGCGTCGCGATCAGCGTGATCGGCATGTATTTCATGAACTGGCCGACCACGCCCGGCCAGAACAGCAAGCGGCGAGAAGGCGGCGATGCGGGTCGCGGTCGCCGCGATGACCGGCCCGGCCATGCGGCTCGCGGCGGCGGAATAGGCCTGTTTCGGCGGCATGCCTTCCGACATGCGGCGCTCGGCAAATTCCGAAACGATGATGGCGTCGTCGACCAGCATGCCGACGGCCAGAATGAGCGAGAACAACACGACGATATTGACGGTGAGCCCGGCGAGCTGCAGCCCCAGGACGCCGGCCAGGAACGAAGCCGGGATGGCGATGCCGATGAACAGCGAGGCGCGGAAACCGAGCACGAACAGGATGATCACCGCCACCAGCAGCACGCCGGTGGCGACCGAGTTCTGCAAATCCGCCAGCATCTGACGGATCAGCTTGGATTTGTCCTGGGTGAACCCGACCTTGAGCCCGGTCGGCCAGGTCTTTTCCATCGTGGCGATCAGCTTCTTCACGCCGTCGACGGTTTCGATCAGGTTGGCGCCGGTGCGCTTGGAGACCTCGATGGTCATCGCCTGCTTGCCGTTGACGCGCGTAATCGAGGTCGCGTCCTTGTAGGTCGGCCGCACGGTGGCGATATCGCCCAGCGTCACGGTCGCGCCGGCGGTCGAACTGACCGGAATCTTCAGCATGTCCTGCGGCTGTTCGATCAGGCCCGGCACCTTCACCGCGAAGCGTCCGCTGGAGCCTTCCAGCGCGCCGGCCGCGATCAGGCTGTTCGAGCCTTGCGCCACCGCGATCAATTGATCGAGCGAAATGCCGTAGCTCTTCATCAGCATCGGCTCGGCGGTGATCTCGACCGCCTCGTCGCGGGCGCCGCGCAAGGTGGCCGACAGCACGCCGGGCTGCTGCTCGATCTGGTTCTTGGTCTCGCGCGCGATCCGCAGCAGCGTCCGCTCCGGCAAATCGCCGGCCATGGTCACCACCAGCACCGGATAGAGCGAGAGATTGACCTCCTGCACCGAAGGCTCGTCGGCGTCCTTCGGCAGGTCGTGCTTGGCCTGGTCGACCTTGGCGCGCACGTCGGCGAGCGCTGCGTCGGAATTGAAGCCGGCCTCGAACTCGAGCAGCACGTAACCGCCGCCCTCGTAGCCGGTCGAGCGCATTTCCTTGACGTTTGAGACCGACTTCAACTGGGTCTCGACCGGACGCAGCAGCAGGCGCTCGGAATCTTCCGGGCTGATGCCGCGCTGGGTGAGCTGGACGTAGATGATCGGAACCTTGACGTCGGGCTCCGCTTCCTTCGGGATCGTCACATAGGCGACGAGGCCTGCGGTGAGCAGAAACGCCAGCGTCGCCAGCGTCAGCCGCGCATGATTGATGGCGTAGTTGATGAAGGTGGACATCGGGAGATCAGCGCTCCGCGCTTTCGCTGCCGGCGTCGACGGTCGCCACTTGCTGGCCTTCGCGCACGAAGTCCTGGCCGCGCACGATCACGCGCGCGCCGTCGGCGATGCCGGATAGCCACATGGTGCCTTGCAAATCTTCAACGATATGCACCGGCACGAATTTGACCTTGTCCGCGCCGCCCACGATCCGCACGCCGATATCGCCGGCCGAGGAAATGGTGAGCGCCGAGCGCGGCACCGGCGTCGCCGGTACCGGCTTCAGCGACACAACGACTTCGGCCGTGATGCCATCGGGAATCTTGCCATCGGCATTGGCCATTTCGACCTCGACCCGATAGGTGCGGGTCGTCTGGCTTGCCGACTTCGACACGTAGCGCACGCGGCCGTTGACCGTCTGACCGGTGATCAGCTTGACGTCGGCGGCCTCGCCGACCTTGATGCCGGCGAGCTTGCGTTCGGAGACTTCGACCACCGCCAGCATCGGATCGAGCGCGACCAGCGTGGCGATTTCCTTGCCGGCCATCGAGAACGCGGCGCCGCCGACTTCGGCCGGCACCTCGGTGATCACGCCGGCCCAGGGCGCACGGACGACACTGCGATCAAGCTCGGTGCGCGCCATTCCAAGCGAAGCCTGGGCCGATTTGTATTGCGATTCCAGATTCACCAAGTCGAGTTTCGGCAGCGCGCCGCTCTCGATCAGTTTGCGCTTGGCGTCGAGTTCGGCCTTGCGCTGGTCGACCAGGGCTTCGGCCTGAGCGACCTGAGCCTGGCGCGCGTCGTCGGACAGAACCGCGATGATTTCATTCTTCTCGACACGCTGGCCGCGCTTGACGCGGAGTTCGGTCAGCACGCCGCCGGTGCGCGCCGTCACCGCGACCTTGTGATCGGCCTCGGTGCGCCCGGACAACGTCAGCGTCGGGCTGTGCGGCTCGACCTTTGCATTGGTGACGGCAACGCGGAACAGCGGCTGCGCCTTCGCCTCGGTGGCGCGGACCGCGGCTTCACCTTCGGCGCTGTCGCGCGGCATGAAATGGCCGGATGCGATCCATAGGGTCGCTGCGGCGACCATGCCGACAGCCGTGATGCGACTGGCCTTCTTCATCACGCTTTCTCCCCGGCAGAACCCGCGCAATCGTTCGGCTTTGCGAGCAGGCAATGGACCATTTTCAGAATCAGCGGCAGCACGCTTTCGGCCTGGAAGCCGGGATCGACGGAGCGGCGCCAGGACATGCCGTCGCCCAGCACCATCAGCACGGAGGCGGCGGCATCGAAGTCGAGATCGGACCGGATTTCGCCGCGCTCGGCCGCATGCCGCAGCATGGCGGCGATGCGGTCTTTGATGTCGTCTTCAATGCCTTGATAGAGCTTGGCGATGTCGGGATGACGCCGGCTCTCGGTCATGATCTCGGCGCACAGGCTGACCTCGTCGTCGCTGCGGTCGACGAGATGATGACGCGCGAGAGCGGCAAGACCTTCGAAGAATTCCGGCGCCTGGTCGACCATGGCAAAGCTCGCCACGGCCTCGGCGCGGTTGCGCTCGCAGATGCCGGCGATCAGCGCGTCCTTGGACGGGAAGTAGCGATAGAGATTGCCCGGGCTCATCGCGGCTTCGCTGCAGATGTCCTGCATCGAGGCGCGATGGAAGCCGGCGCGGGCAAAACAGCGCTCGGCGGCATCCAGGATCTCGGTCCGGCGGTCGGATTGGCGTTGCGTGGCTTGACGCATGGGGCCCCAGGCGGTTGTGCACCGCATCAAATGAGAATGAACGTTCACTCCAATAATGGGGATACCGATGGCTGTCAAGACAAGGCGTATCGGCTTACCGCTTGACCCGCCGCCAGCGGGTGTTTTTGCTGGCGCAGCATTCAGGCCGCATAATCCTCAAACAGCCGGATTCGATCCGCGGGCGGCGCTGGCTATCGGCCGGCGTCCGGCGGGAACCAAAGGAATAAGGTGAGCGATGGTCTATCTGATCGTATTTCTGGGCGGCGGCATCGGCGCCGCCTTGCGCCATGGCGTCAACCTCACCGCGGCGCGGGCGCTGGGCACCGCATTTCCCTACGGCACGTTCGCGGTCAACGTGATCGGCTCGCTGGCGATGGGCTTGCTCGCCGCCTATTTCGCCTTCAAGGGCGATGCCACCCAGCACTGGCGGCTGTTCTTCACCACCGGCATTTTCGGCGGCTTCACGACATTCTCGGCATTTTCACTCGACGCCGTGCTGCTCTACGAGCGCGGCGAAACCGGGCTGGCCGCGCTCTATGTCGTGGCGTCGGTGGCGATATCGATCGCCGGACTGTTTGCGGGCTTAGCGCTGGTGCGGAATTTTACGTGAGACTACGCTTTTTTATTCTCGCGCATGATCTGACCCGAAAGCCGGTGCGCACTTTTCGGGATCATGCGCTCGGCCGCATGCCGAGTTTGTCCAACAGCGCCATGTCGCGGTCGCGGCCGGGGTTCGGCGTGGTCAAGAGCTTCGGCCCGTAGAAAATCGAATTGGCGCCGGCCAGGAAACACAGCGCCTGGGTTTCTTCGCTCATGTCCTCGCGACCGGCCGAGAGCCGCACCATCGATGCCGGCATGCAGATGCGGGCGACCGCGATGGTGCGCACGAAATCGAGCGGATCGAGCTTGGCCGCTTTGTGCTCGCCGGAGGCCAGCGGCGTGCCTTCGACCTGCACCAGCATATTGATCGGCACGCTTTCGGGATGCACCGGCATTCCGGCCAGGGTCACGATCATGCCGACGCGATCTTCCAGCCCCTCGCCCATGCCGACAATGCCGCCGCAGCAGACATTGATGCCGGCCGAGCGCACGTGGCCGAGCGTGTCGAGACGATCCTGATAGGTCCGCGTGGTGATGATCTCGCTGTAATATTCCGGCGAGGTGTCGAGGTTGTGGTTGTAATAGTCGAGACCTGAGTCCTTCAACCGCCGGGCCTGTTCGGCCTCGAGCATGCCGAGGGTCACGCAGGTTTCCAGGCCGAGCGCTTTGACGCCCTCGACCATGGCGCAGACATTGTCGAGATCGCGGTCCTTGGGCGAACGCCAGGCCGCGCCCATGCAGAAGCGCGATGCGCCGCCGGCCTTGGCGGCCGCGGCTTCTGCGAGCACCGCCTCGAGGCTCATCAGTTTCTCGGCTGTAACGCCGGTATCGTAGCGCGCGGCTTGCGGGCAGTAGGCGCAATCCTCCGGGCAGCCGCCGGTCTTGATCGACAGCAAGGTCGAAATCTGCACTTCGGTCGGATCGAAATTCTGCCGGTGCGCTTGCGCCGCACGAAACATCAAATCCGGAAACGGCAGCGCAAACAGCGCCCTCACCTCGTCGCGGGTCCAGTCGTGGCGCAGCCCGTTGGCACCGGGAAGCGGGCTGTTGTCCTGCTGGTTGTCGTTGAGCGCAAGTGACATTCCCCAATCCTTTCGCGACCGGCGATGGCTTCCGTCAGGCCTATAACGCGTCCCCGCTTATATCAATATCGATCGCATAGTTGGTACAGAATCCGGCGCATTGAGCGCCTTTTGGCGGCGTGGTACCCTTTTAGGCTTGCACAACCGGGTGGCGGAAATGGCTGTTATGAAAACGATCATCGTTGGCGCCGTCATCGCCGGGGCCCTCGCCGGCCCCGCTTTCGCGCAAGGCAAGCGCGGGGCGCCGCCGCCCGACACCCCGGCTGCGCGTCAGGAGCGACAGAAGCAAAGAGACGCCGCCACGGTCGACCAGCAATATCAATCGACGCTCAAGAAGACCCAGGCCGACACGACCGGGATCCAAGTCAACGACCCGTGGCAGAACATGCGCGGCCCCGCCGACACCAAGCCCAACACCAAGACCAAGCGTTAGAAATGAACAAGCATCGCATCGTCCGGATCGTCGCGGTGCTGATCGGCGCCGCCGTGGTGTTCGGCCTCGAGCAAGGGCTCGGCCTCAGCTTATACATTGCGATACCGGCCGGCATTGTTGCGTATGCCGGCGTGCTGTTTGCGTTCGCGCTGCTGGCGCGCGACACGCCGGCAGCTTAAGCGCCGCGCGCGCTATGGCGCGCTACCAACGATGCCGCCAGCCCGAGCGGTAATAGGGACGATAGCCGTAATAGTAGACCGGCGGCGGGTCGTAATAGACCGGAGCCTCGGCGACGTATTCCGGCTCATCGACGTAGACCGGCGGCTGCGGAGCGCGCGGCCGCGCCTGCGCGCTGCGCTGCTGCGGCACGCGGCCGGTCATATCGAGCGCGGTCTGCTTGGCAAATCCGCTTTTGCCTTCCCAGGTGACGGCGCACCATCCTTCGGTGCAATTGTCGGCGTCGATCAGGCTGCCGCCGGGAATTTTCGTCACCACTTCGCTCTTGATGCCGGGCGCGGCGCGCAGGTTGACGGTGGTGGGGACATAAGCGGGCTTTGCGACCGCGGCTGTGGCTCCCAGCACAACGCCAAGGCATACGGCGTGACTCAGAACTTGCGTCGTCAATCTCATGGCTTTGCTCGCTATCCAGTTGCTGCCTTCAGGCGGCGACGCCCAAGGCGTTCGATAACTTCAGCCGGGAAAAACGGCGGCATCGGGGCGGCGAAAAGGCCTTATGCGGATTGGCCTTTCAAGAATGCGACCGCTTCCAGCCCGGCAATGCGCCCGAACACAAAGGCGCGCAGCACCGAAACCGCATTGGGCGCAGTGGCATAGAAATGCCCGGTGATTTCGCCGGCGGCGTAGAGGCCAGGCATCGGCTCACCGTCACGCAACACGCGGGCGGACGCGTCGGTGGCCAGGCCGCCGAAGGTATAGGCGACGGCGCCGACCAGCGGATAAGCCAGAAACGGCGGCTGTTGAATCGCGCGCGCCCAGTTCGATTTCGGCGGCGCCAGCGTGCGGCTTGCGGCCAGCCCGTCGCAGCGCGTGGCATCGAATTTGTTCGGATCGCCGGTGCAGGCCGCGTTATAGGCGGCGACGGTGGCGGAAAGCCCGTCGGCATCGACGCCGATCGATTTGGCGAGCGCCGTTAACGTGTCGGCGCGCGCCGGCGGCACCTCGGAACGGATGGCGCGCTCATAGCCTTCGAATCGCCAGCAGGCGGCTGTCGAGGATGGCGTAAGCGATGCTGCCCGGCGTCTTGAACTGCATGTCGCGCGCGAACCATTCCCAGGTCTCGTGCACCAGGCCGCCGCCTTCGTCGAAAAAGCGCTGGCCGTTTTTGTCGACGACGATGCCGTAAGGATAGACCAGCACCACCGGCGCGGAATTCTTCGCGCGCGCATCGACCGGCTCGGCATGCATGCCGTTCCAATCGCCGCGAGCCCGGCGCCGAGCGCCATCGCCATTTTGATGCCGTCGCCGGTGTTGAATTTCCCGCCCGGCGAAATCAGCCGCATGGTTTGCGCGCCGTCGCCGAAATGTTCGCGCATGGCGGCGCCGTCGCCCTCGAAGCCGCCGCTGCCGAGAATGACGGCATCCGCCGGCAGCATCTCGTGGACATCGCCCTCGGCAACATCGAGGCCGATGATGCGGCCGTTTTCGCTGGCGATCGCCTTCGCCGCGCAGCCATAGCGGAACGTGACGCCGGCGGCCTTGGCGGCAGCCGCGAGCTTCGCCACCACCGCCGGCCCGCCGCCGAGCGGCTGAATGCGCGGCGGACCCTTGGCGAGATAATAGACCGGCTGGATGAATTCGACGCCCTGGGCCGCGATCCATTTCACGGTCGCCGGCGCGTCATGCGCCAGCCGCGCGAAATAGGCCTCGTCGCCCTGATATTTCGTGGCGGCGAGCATGTCGTGCACGAAGCTCGGCTCGACGCGGTCGGGCGCGGCCATCCGCATATAGGATGGCGACCAGCGCGTGTTGCCACCGGCCTCCGCTTCCGACGCCTTGTCCACCAGGGTGACGCGGACGGCCGAGCCGGCGGCTGCTTGCGCCGCCGCCAGGCTGCCGATAAGCCCGCTGCGCCTTGGCCGACCACGATGAGGTTTTTGGCGGGTTTGCTCATGCTGCGTCACAGATAGCACGGCGCCGGCCACAGTTGTCATCGCCGCGGCGCCGTGAGAAAAGGCCGCATGACAGACCCCGAAACCGACACCCCGCCCGACCGCCTGTGCAACGATCCGCGCAGCCCTTATTTCAACGCCGAGGCGCTGGGGCGCGACGTCGGCATCCGCTTCAAGGGCGTCGAGAAGACCAATGTCGAGGAATATTGCGTCAGCGAAGGCTGGGTCCGCGTCGCCGCCGGCAACGCCAAGGATCGCTACGGCAATCCGCTGACCATCAAGCTGACCGGCACGGTCGAGCCTTATTTCAAGAACAAGAAGCCGGAGTAGTAACTCGGCATTCGGGCGGTTGAGGTCGGCGGCCATGAAGATCGCAATCCTGGACGATTACTTCGACACGATCCGCACCCTGCCCTGCTTCGGCAAGCTCGCCGGCCATGACGTCACGATCTGGAACGACCACGTCCAGGACACCGACGCGCTCGCCGAGCGGCTGCGCCGACACCGACGTGCTGGTGCTGATCCGCGAGCGCACCAAGATCCGCACGGCCCTGCTCGAACGCCTGCCCAAGCTCAAGCTCATCAGCCAGCGCAGCGTCTATCCGCATATCGACGTCGATACCTGCACCCGGCTGGGCGTGATCGTGTCGTCGGACCAGCATCCCGGCACGCCGTCTTACGCCGCCGCCGAGCTGACCTGGGGACTGATCATCGCCGCGATGCGCCAGATTCCGCAGCAGATGGCGGCGCTCAAAGCCGGTCAATGGCAGATCGGCGTCGGCTCACAGCCTGCGCGAGAAGACGCTGGGCATTTACGGCTACGGCCGGATCGGTCAGGCCGTCGCCGGCTACGGCCGCGCCTTCGACATGAAGGTCGTCGTCTGGGCGCGCGCAGGCGACAATGGAGCGCGCCCGCGCCGACGGCTACGAAACGGCCGCGAGCAAGGCCGCATTTTTCGAGCAAAGCGATATCGTGATCGCTGCAAATGCGGCTGGTCGATGCGACGCGCCACATCGTCACCGCGGCCGATCTCGCGCGCATGAAGCCAAGCGCGCTGATCGTCAACACCAGCCGCGCCGGGCTGATCGCGCCGGGCGCGCTGGTCGAAGCCTTGCGCGCCGGCCGGCCGGGAATGGCCGCGGTCGATGTCTACGAGGACGAGCCGTTGCGCGACACCAGTCACCCGCTGCTCAACATGCCCAATGTCGTGTGCACGCCGCATATCGGCTACGTGTCGCGCGACGAATACGAACTCCAGTTCATCGATATCTTCGACCAGATCGTAGCTTTTGCCGCGGGGGCGCCGATCAATGTGGTGAACCCGGCGGTATTGAAAAATGCGCGCCATGAATGACGGCGCGGTCCGCGATCAGATTGCGCAGCTCGAGGCCCGCATCGAGGCGCTGAACGAGGCGATCGAGCGCTGCCGCAAGATTTCCATGGGCTCGAAGCTTGCCATCGCCGGCGGCGCGATCTGGTTCGGATTGATGCTGGTCTTGATTGTATCGTTCAATCCGACCGGCTTTGTCGCCGCGCTGAGCGCCGTGCTCGGCGGCATCGTGCTGCTCGGCTCGAACGCCACCACCTGGGAGCAGACCGATGCCGATCTGCGCGCCGCCGAGGCGATGCGGGCCGATTTGATCGGCAACATCGAACTGCGCGTGGTCGGCGATGAACGGCCGACGATTCACTGAAAGCGCCGAACTATGCCAGGATGCGGCGGTCTGACGAAGCTTTTGAAAAGGGCGCCCTGACGTGCGTTTATTGTCGAATTTGCTGCGGAAATTCATCAAGAACGGCACGCTGCGTCTCTACGATGCGTCCGGCAAGCCGCATGTGTTCGGCGGCAAGCTGCCGGGACCCGCGGTGACCGCGCGGCTGCACAACCGCAAGCTCGAGACCTCGCTCGCGATCAATCCGGAACTGGCCGCCGCCGAAGCCTACATGGACGGCACGCTGACGCTGGAAGACGGCTCCGGCATCGGCGATTTCCTGATGCTGTTCTCGGTCAATCGCTCGACGCTGAAAGCGCACGGCTCGCAGAAACTGCTGCGACGGGTCTGGCGCGGGCTTCGCCGCTGGCATCAGGCCAATCCGGTCGGCACCGCCGCGAAAAACGCGCGGCATCATTATGACGTGTCGACCGAACTGTACCGGCTGTTTCTCGACGACCAGATGCAATATTCCTGCGGCTATTTCCGCGATCCCGAAAACGACACGCTCGAACAGGCGCAGAACTACAAGCTCATTCACGCCACCACCAAGCTGAACCTGAAGCCCGGCATGACGGTCATCGAAATCGGTTCGGGCTGGGGCGGCTTTGCCATCCACATCGCCAAACATACCGGCGCCAAGGTGCTGGCGATCAATGTGTCGCCCGAACAGATCCGCGCCGCGCGCGGGCACGCCGAGGCTGCGGGCGTTTCCGATCTGGTCGAATTCCGCGAGATCGATTACCGCAACGTCGAAGGCAAATTCGACCGCGTGGTTTCGGTCGGCATGATGGAGCATGTCGGCATCGGCCACTTCGACGAATATTTCGGCAAAATCCGCGACCTGCTGAAGGACGACGGCTACGCCTTCATTCACTGCATCGGCCGCATGTCGGTGCCCGGCACCACCGGACCGTTCATCCGCAAATATATTTTCCCCGGCGCCTATGTGCCGGCGATCTCGGAAGTGTCCGCCGCGCTGGAGCGCAACGGGCTGTGGAACGCCGACACCGAAATCCTGCGCCTGCATTATTATTACACCATCAAGCACTGGCGGCGGCGCTTCGCGCAAAACCGCGACAAGGCGGTGAAGATCTACGACGAGCGCTTCTGCCGGATGTGGGAGTTTTATCTCGCCGCCGTCGAGCTGGAATTCCTGCACGGCTCGCACATGGTGTTCCAACTGCTGCTGTCGATAACCCGCGACGCGTGCCGATCCGGCGCGACAGATCGATCGGAGCGCGGAATTGGCGAAGCGCGGCGCGACGCCAGTCGCTGTCAGCCCGCGAAAGCGGGCATCCAGTAATTGGACTGCGCGCTTATGGCGTCAGACGTAAGTAGGCGGGTACGGCAATGACGCGGCGACGCCCACCCCAAGACCAGCTACTCCGCCGCTTCCGACCGCGGCACGGCCTTCTCGACCTTTGCCGCGCAGAATTTGAATTCCGGAATCTTGCCGAACGGATCGAGCGCCGGGTTGGTCAGGATATTGGCCGCCGCTTCGACGTAAGCGAACGGGATGAACACCACGCCGTCGGGGATGGCGTCGTCCTGGCGTGACGCCAGTTCGACCTCGCCGCGGCGCGTGGTGACGCGCAGCATGTCGCCGGGCTTCAAGCCCAGCTTCTCCAGCGTGCCGCGCGACACCGCGGCGCTGGCGGAAGGCTCCAGCGCGTCGAGCACCGAGGCGCGCCGCGTCATGGCGCCGGTGTGCCAATGCTCGAGCTGGCGGCCGGTGGTGAGGATGAACGGGTAGTCGTGGTCCGGCGTCTCGTTCGGCGGCGTGATCTTCGCCGCCACCAGCTTCGCCATGCCGTTCGGGCGCGGGAAGCCCTTGTCGAACACCACGTCGCGGCCGGGCTTGTCCGGCGCGTCGGTCGGATAGGTGACGTGATCCTCGCGCTCGACGCGGTCCCACGAGATGTTGTCGAGCGCCGGCATCAGGTTCGCCATTTCGGTGAACACTTCGCTGACGTGCTTGTAGTTCCAGTTCTCGCCCATGCGCTGGGCCAGATCCTGGATGATCCACAGATCCTGGCGCGCGTCGCCCGGCAGCGGCAGCGCCTTGCGGCCCATCTGCACCTGGCGATTGGTGTTGGTGACGGTGCCGTCCTTCTCCGGCCAGGCCGAGGCCGGCAGGATGACGTCGGCATAGGACGCGGTCTCGGTGAGGAAGATGTCCTGCACCACCAGGCATTCGAGATGCGCCAGCGCGCCGCGCGCGTGGTTGAGGTCGGGGTCCGACATCGCCGGGTTTTCGCCCATGATGTACATGCCCTTGATCTCGTCGGCATGCACCGCGTCCATGATCTCGACCACGGTCTTGCCGCGCTTGTGATCGAGCTTCTTGCCCCAGGCCAGTTCGTATTTGGCGATCATCTCCGGGCTCTCGACCGACTTGTAGTCGGGGTAGAACATCGGAATGAGACCGGCGTCGGAGGCGCCCTGCACGTTGTTCTGGCCGCGCAGCGGATGCAGGCCGGTGCCGGGACGGCCG
Organism: uncultured Alphaproteobacteria bacterium; assembly: GCA_963825015.1. GTDB lineage: Bacteria > Pseudomonadota > Alphaproteobacteria > Rhizobiales > Xanthobacteraceae > Pseudolabrys. Next base: position 550,151 of record CAWGRN010000022.1, read on the forward strand.
ACCTGGCCGGTGATCAGAGCCAGCGCGATCAGGCAGCGCGCATTGTCGGTGCCGTGGGTGTGTTGCGACACGCCCATGCCCCAGAAGATGATGGCGCTTTCGGCGCGGGCATAGGCACGCGCCACTTCGCGGATGGTGTCGGCCGGAATGCCGCAGATCGGCTCCATCTCCTCGGGCGTGAAATCCTTGACGTGCTCCTTGAGCTGGTCGAAGCCCTCGACATAAGTCTGCACATATTGCTGGTCGTAGAGCTTCTCGCCGACGATGACGTTGAGCATGCCGTTGAGCATGGCGACGTCGGTGCCGTTCTTGAACTGCATCATCTTCCAGGCGTGACGCTTGAGCGCCTGGCCGCGCGGGTCCATCACCACCAGCTTGGCGCCGCGCTTGGCGGCCTGCTTGAAGAAGGTGGCGGCGACCGGATGGTTCTCGGTCGGATTGGCGCCGATGACGATGATGAGTTCGGAGTTCTTGACCTCGTTGAAGGTCGCGGTCACCGCGGCCGAACCGACGCCTTCCAGAAGCGCCGCGACCGACGAGGCGTGACACAGCCGCGTGCAGTGATCGACATTGTTGGAGCCAAAGCCGGTGCGCACCAGCTTCTGGAACAGATAGGCCTCTTCGTTCGAGCCCTTGGCAGAACCGAAACCGGCAAGCGCGCGCGGGCCGTCGCGGTCGCGGATTTTCTTCAGGCCCGAGGCGGCGCGCTCCATCGCCTCTTCCCAGGTGGCTTCGCGGAAATGCGTGAACGGGTTCGACGGATCGACCAGATCGTCGGCGGCTTTCTTGACGCCGTCCTTGCGGATCAGCGGCTTGGTCAGGCGCTGCGGATTGCTGACATAGTCGAAACCGAAGCGGCCCTTGACGCAGAGCCGGTTTTCGTTGGCCGGACCGGCGCGGCCGGTGACGGCGATCAGCTTGTCGTTCTTGATCTGATAAGTGAGCTGACAGCCGACGCCGCAATAGGGGCAGACGCTGTCGACGGTGCGGTCGGGGAATTCGGTGCGCACGTTCGCCATATCGACCAGCGACGACGGCATCAGCGCGCCGGTCGGGCAGGCCTGCACGCATTCGCCGCAGGCGACGCAGGTCGAATTGCCCATCGGGTCGTCGAAGTCGAACACGATCTTTTCGAGATGGCCGCGGCCGGCCATGCCGATGACGTCGTTGACCTGCACTTCGCGGCAGGCGCGGACGCAGAGATTGCACTGGATGCAGGCGTCGAGATTGACCGCCATGGCCGGATGGCTGCGGTCGGGCGCCGGCATCGCCTCGCGTTTCGGGAAGCGGCCGGCGGTGATTTTCTGGCGCTTGGCGGTTTTCCAGAATTCGGATTCCGGATCGTGCGCGACTTCGATCGCCGGCTGGTCGGTCAGCAGCAGTTCGGCGACCATCTTGCGCGCGGTCTTGGCGCGGTCGGACTGGGTCGTGACCTTCATGCCGGGCGACGGCTGGCGGATGCAGCTTGCGGCCAGCACGCGCTCGCCTTCGATCTCGACCATGCAGACGCGGCAATTGCCGTCGGCGCGGTAGCCGGGTTTCGGCGTGTAGCACAGGTGCGGCAGCTTGATGTCGAGCCTTCGCGCGGCGCGGAAGATCGACTCGCCTTTGCGGATGTCGACCTCGCGGCCGTCGATGAAGAAGGTTTTCGCGGTCGGCGCTTCGCCTTTGCCGTCGACTTTATCGACCGGCGCGGTGTGCGCGACGGCGGGCTTGCCCTGCCCGAGCGCTTGCCCACCGGCAGCGCCTTTTTTGTCGTGGCCGTAACCGGCCGGCGTTTTGCTATCTGCCATGGTTCACCAAGTGCCCATCGGTTTTTTCAGATCGTCGGGAAAGAATTTCAGCACCGACAAAAGCGGGTTCGGCGCCGCCTGGCCGAGGCCGCAGATCGAAGCATCGCGCATCAGCGTCGACAGTTCGGTCAGCAGCGCCACGTCCCACGGGCCCTGCGCCATCAACTTGACGGCCTTCTCGGTGCCGACGCGGCAGGGCGTGCACTGGCCGCAGCTTTCGTCCTCGAAGAACTTGATCAGGTTCAACGCGACAGCCTTCATATCGTCCTTGTCGGACAGGATCACAACCGCGTGCGAGCCGACGAAACAGCCGTATTTTTCCAGGGTGCCGAAATCCATCGGCTCGTCGGCCATGGCGGCCGGTAAGATGCCGCCGGAGGCGCCGCCCGGCAGATAGGCCTTGAAGGTTTCGCCCTCGATCATGCCGCCGCAGAATTCCTCGATCAATTCGCGCGCGGTGACGCCGGCCGGCGCCAGCACCACGCCCGGCTTTTTCACCCGGCCCGACACCGAGAAGCTGCGGAAGCCCTTGCGCTCGCGGCGGCCCTGCGCGGTCACCCAGCCAGCGCCCTTCTCGATGATGTCGCGGATCCAGATACAGCGTCTCGACGTTCTGTTCGAGCGTCGGACGGCCGAACAGGCCGACCTGGGCGACGTAAGGCGGGCGGTGGCGCGGCAGACCGCGCTTGCCTTCGATCAACTCGATCATCGCCAACTCTTCGCCGCAGATATAGGCGCCGGCGCCGCGGCGCAGATGCAGCTTGGTATGCGGCGACAGACCCGCGGCTTCGACCTTGGCGATCTCCTCGGCCAGCATCAGCCGCAACTCGGGATATTCGTCGCGGATATAGAGATAAGTCTCCGCCGCCTCGACCACCCAGGCGGCGACCAGCATGCCCTCGATGAAGCGGTGCGGATCGCGCTCGAGATAATGGCGGTCCTTGAAGGTGCCGGGCTCGCCCTCGTCGGCGTTGACCGCGAACATGCGCGGGGCCGGCTCGGCGCGCACCAGCGACCATTTGCGCCCGGTGGGAAATCCGGCGCCGCCGAGGCCGCGCAGGCCGGAGTCGCTGACGATCTTGATCAACTCATCCGGCGTGCGCTTGCCGTTGAGACAATCCTTGAGCAGCGCATAGCCGCCGGATTTCTGATAGGCGGCGAAATCGGTTTCGGGGTGCCAGGCATGCGGATGCGGTTTGGCGCGGACCGCGGCGGCGACGTTGTCGGCGGTCGCGTTGAAGGTCTGCAGGTGGCCGACGGCAACCACCGGCGCATGATCGCAGGCGCCCATGCAGGGCGCGCGCAGCACGCGCACGTCCTTGCCCAATTTTCCCGGCAGCGCGGCCAAGAGCTTCTCGGCGCCGGCCATGGCGCAGGATAGCGAATCGCAGACCCGCACGGTGACCGCCGGCGGCGGCGCCAGACCGTCCTTCACCACATCGAAATGCGCGTAGAAGGTCGCGACCTCGTAGACTTCGGTCAGCGCCATCTTCATCTCGAAGGCCAGCGCCGTGAGATGCGCGGCCGACAGATGGCCGTAATGATCCTGGATCAGATGCAGATGCTCGATCAGCAGATCGCGCCGGCGCGGCTGGTCGGTCAGCAATGCCTGTATGTCGGCGAGCGCGGCCGGATCGACCTGGCGGCCTTTCGGCGTGCGCGGCGGCTTGCGCCGGCCAGCGCCTTTACCGCTGCCGTTGGCGCGCGGCGGCGTTTGAATATTCATGGACTTCTCCCAGACCCCAGATTTGAAGCCATTCCAAGGTCTAGACAACCCCGTGCCAGCCATGGCTTGATAGGATGTGTCTATCAATACACGGCCAGACGTGGTAATTTCCGATCATACGGCGGTATTAGGCGGCATGATCCTGGTTTGTTTCCGTAATGGTCAAATACTGTAACTAACTCATACGCAGACATACAGAGTGTATTTTGATCGATAAGCTCGAATTCCTGCTGGCTTTGGCGCGCGAAAAGCATTTCGGCCGGGCAGCCGAAACCTGCGGCGTCACCCAGCCGACGCTGTCGGCCGGGGTCAAGCAACTGGAGGAGGCCTTCGGCGTCCTTCTGGTCAATCGCGGCTCCCGCTTTCAAAGTTTCACGCCGGAAGGCCAGCGCGTGCTCGACTGGGCGCGCCGCATTGTCGGCGACACCCGCGCCATGCGCCAGGAGGTGCACGCCCTCAAGCACGGCCTCGCCGGCCGGCTGCGCCTCGCCGCCATCCCGACCGCGCTGGCGATGGTGGAGACGCTCACCACGCCCTACCGGGCGCGTCATCCCCATGTGCAGTTCACGGTCTACTCGCGCACCTCGCTGGAGATTCTGTCGCTTCTGGACAATCTCGAGATCGACGCCGGCCTGACTTATCTCGACAACGAGCCGCTCGGCCGCGTCACCGCGGTGCCGCTCTACAGCGAACGCTACCGCCTGCTGGTCGCGACCGACGCGCCGCTCGGCGACCGCAAGTCCGTGACCTGGTCCGAGGTCGCCAAGGTGCCGCTCTGCCTGTTGACGCCCGACATGCAGAACCGGCGCATCATCGAAAAGTTGCTGCGCGACACCGGCGCCGAGCCGGACATCACGCTCGAATCGGACTCGATGGTTCTGCTGTACTCGCACGTGCGCACCGGACGCTGGGCCAGCGTGATGCCGGCGCGGCTCGCCGCGTCGCTCGGTCTCACCGACAGCAACACGTTGCGCGCCATCCCGATCGTCGATCCGGAAGCGAGCCACACGATCGGCCTGGTGGCGCCGGCGCGCGAGCCGATGACGCCGCTGACCGCCGCGCTGGTGGCGGAAGCGCGCCGCGTCGCGCCGCTATTGTCCGATTGAAATCAAACGATTGTATCTACGACTAATCCTTTAGTCTGAAGCGCGGAAGGCAATCGCGTGTCGCATCGGCATTTTTTAAAAATGAATTGCCCGAGCGCAGCGAAAGCCGGATAGCCGTTCGCTATTGCGTAATGTGAATTTCCTATCGGCCGATAGGAACACGTTTATTGATTCAACCAATCGTCCTCCGCACTCTGCACTCAACAGATGTGGGGGCGCGACCTTGCTTGTCCGCAATCTGTCCAAAAAAGAATAACGCTATCATCAGGGAGGATCTGCGCGATGAGCTTGCTCTCGATACTCGATCGCGGCCACACGGTTGCGAAACCGGGCTTCAGCCGGTGGATGGTGCCGCCGGCGGCGCTTTGCATTCACTTGTGTATCGGCCAGGCTTACGCGTTCAGCGTATTCAATCTGCCGATGACCAAGCTGCTCGGCATTTCCGCTTCGACGCCGGCGGACTGGAAGCTCACCGATCTCGGCTGGATCTTCTCGATCGCGATCTTCTTTCTCGGCGCTCGGCCGCGGTGTGCGGCGGCTGGCTGGAAGACGGCGGGCCGCGCGCGGGCGATGTTCACCTCCGGCCTGTGCTGGGCCGGCGGATTCTTCATCTCGGCGATCGGCGTTTATTCGCATCACGCTCTGGCTGGTGTATCTCGGCTACGGCGTCATCGGCGGCATCGGCCTCGGGCTCGGCTACATCTCGCCGGTGTCGACGCTGATCAAGTGGTTCCCCGACCGGCCGCGGCATGGCGACCGGCATGGCGATCATGGGCTTCGGCGGCGGCGCCATGATCGCTGCGCCGCTGTCGGTGTGGCTGATGAGCGAGGTTCACGACGGCGACCCATGTCGGCGTCGCCGAGACCTTCATCGCGATGGGCGCCATCTATTTCTGCTTCATGATGGTCGGCGCCGCGATCGTGCGCGTGCCGGCGCCGGGCTGGAAGCCGGAAGGCTAGGTCGCCTCCGGCGGTGGCGCAGAAGCTGATCACCAAGAACGACGTGCTCGTCTACGACGCGCATCAAGACGCCGCAGTTCTGGCTGATCTGGTGGGTGCTCTGCCTCAACGTGACCGCCGGCATCGGCGTGCTCGGGCAGGCGTCGCCGATGATCCAGGAAATGTTCCCCGGCCATGTGACGCCGATCGCGGCGGCCGGCTTCGTCGGGCTGCTGAGCCTGTTCAACATGGGCGGGCGCTTCTTCTGGGCCTCGACCTCGGACATCATCGGCCGCAAGAACACCTACTACACGTTCTTCCTGCTCGGCATCGGCGCTCTACGCGCTGGTGCCGTGGACCGGCTCGATCGGCAGCAAGGCGCTGTTCGTGCTGTGCTTCGTGGTGATCATCAGTCGATGTACGGCGGCGGCTTCGCCACCGTGCCGGCCTATCTCGCGGACATGTTCGGCACGCAGTTACGTCGGCGCCATTCACGGCACGGCTGCTGACCGCATGGTCGACGGCCGGCATCATCGGCCCGGTGGTGGTGAACTACATCCGCGAGTATCAGATCGACGCCGGCGTGCCGAACGCGCAGGCCTACAACACCACCATGTACATCATGGCGGGGCATGCTGGTCGTCGGCTTCATCTGCAATCTACATGATCAAGGCCGGTGCGATCACCGCTTCCACATGAAAGCCGATCATGAAGCCGAACGCGCCAGGCGGAAGTCGCCGCCGTGAGCGAACCGGCCGCGCATAGGCGAGATCGACAACGGCAAACCAAGCGCAAGACAGTTCGATGAGACGCAAGGCTGCTGCTGCTGGGCCTTCGTCGGCATTCCGCTGGCCTGGGGCGTGCTGGAAGACCATTGGAGAACGCGATGAAGCTGTTCAAGTAGCAGCAGCGAAGACGGGCGCCGCTTCCTTGCCCCAGGGAAGCGGCGCCTTTCGTTTGAGATAGGCGCACGATGCGCAGCTATGCCTACGGCACGGTCGAACCGCCGCGGACCGCGATCTACGCGGTCCGCGTCAAGGACGACGCGATTCGACGACGCCGAGCCGACGCTCTTGCCGCGCGCATGCGCGAGAAGCTGCTGTCGCGCGGCGAATCCGCCGCCGACATCGTCGTGGTGCAGGGCGACCGCAAGGAAACGCTGCGGCTGCACGGCACGCCCTATTCGGTGAAGCGCGTGCGCGCGGCGATGTTCAACGGCGCTGAGCTGGATGCCGATCGCAACTGGACTGAACTGGGTCGTGTTCATGGACAAGGACGGCGCCTGCTGGACGGTGCCGAACCCCGAAGTGCGCATGTCAGTTCAACTGGACCATGGGACGGCGCAAGCCCGAACCGGAGCATGCGATGTCCGATTGCGCCGGCCGCCGCCGAGAGCGAAGCGCCGGGCCGCGCCAGCGTCCATCGCGTCTTTCCGCGCGCCGGACGAGCTAACCCTTGGAAGCCATGCCGACGGCCTTGCCCGCATCGCTCAAAGCGTTCGGGCTCAATTGCAGCCTGAAGCGCGGCAGGCGAAAGCGAGTCGTCGACCGAAGCGCTGATGCGGCAGCTTTTCGAGGAGCTGGCCGAGCACGACGTCGAGGGCGAGATCGTGCGCGCCGCCGACTACGACATCAAGCCGGGCGTGAGCAATCGACGAAGGCGACGGCGACGCCTGGCCGGACCTGCTGCGGCAAGTGCTCGAGGCCGACATTCTGGTGATCGGCTCGCCGATCTGGCTCGGCCAGCCGTCGAGCATCGCCAAGCGCGTGCTCGAGCGCATGGACGCCTTCATCGACGAGAAGGACGAGCCGCGGCCGCATGCCGTCCTACGGCAAGGTGGCGATCTGCGCGATCGTCGGCAACGAGGACGGCGCGCATCACAGCGCCGCCGAAATCCTGTCGGGCGCTGCTGGAAGTCGGCTTCACCGTGCCGTCGGGCGGGCGCGACCTATTGGGTCGGCGAGGCCATGGGCTCGAAGGAATACAAGGACTTCAAGACAGCCGCCCGAGGTGGTGGCGAAGTGGAACGCGATGCTGGCGTCGAACACCGCGCATCTGGCGCGGCTGCTGAAGGCGGCGAATTATCCCGGGATCAAAGGCGGGCGATGAAGCCGTCAGCGCTTCTTGCTTCGCGCTTCTTCGCCGGCTTCTTGGTTGCCTTGCCGCGTTTGGCCCGCGCCTTGATGCCGTCCATGATCAGCTGCTCGGCCTCGCGCGCGTCGAGCCAGCGCACGATCGACACCCACTTGCCCTTCTCCAGATCCTTGTAGTGCTGGAAGAAGTGCGCGATCTGATCGCACATCACGTCGGGCAGATCGCGATAGCTGGTGATGCCTTTGTAGAACGGATGCAGGCGTCGACCGGCACGGCGAGAATTTTCTCGTCATTGCCGGCTTCGTCTTCCATCAGCAGCGCGCCGACCGGCCGGCAGCGGATGACCGCGCCGGGAACCACCGGCACCTGGCTGATGACCAGCACGTCGCAGGGGTCGCCGTCGTCCGACAACGTGTGCGGGATGAAGCCGTAATTGCCGGGATAGAACATCGCGGTGTGCAGGAAGCGGTCGACGAAGATCGCGCCGGATGCCTTGTCGAACTCGTATTTCACCGGCACGCCGCCGAGCGGAATTTCGATGATGGCGTTGACGTCGTGCGGCGGATTGCGGCCGGTCGGGATGAGCTTGAGGTCCATGCGCTGCACGATTCTCAGTTTGAACAGTACGGATGCATGAGCACTGCTATGAAGCCGTCTTCCGGCCCGGGCATTGCGACAAATCAAACGGGACGCGCGCCGTAAACGGCCGACGCACCCGGTGCTCGTCGCCGCGGCTAATCGACAGGCGGTCTACGCCACCTTCTCCTGCATGATGCCGGAACATGGCCTTCTTGGCTTCGTCGTCGAACTCGGTCTTGAAGTTGTGCTTGTCCTTGATCGCGCAGCGCGCGCGCCGCGGCCGGCCGCGCGCTGATCTCGTCGATCAGGCGCTTGAGGTTGGGGAACTTGGCCCAAGCCGGTTCGCCGAGCGCCACCGGAATCAAGCCGCGCCCAGCCCCACACCGCCATGTCGACGATGGTGTAGGTGTCGCCCAGCATGTATTTCTGCTTGGCCAGGCGCGCGTCGAGAATGCCGTAGTGGCGCTGCGCCTCGTACATGTAGCGGTTGATGGCGTATTCGATCTTCTCCGGCGCGTAGTTGCGGAAGTGCACCGACTGGCCGGAGAAGGGACCGACGCCGGAGGCGACGAACATCAGCCAGGACAGCAATTCGCCGCGCGCCTTCGGCGTCTTGGCCGGCATGAACTTGCCGGTCTTCTCGCCGAGATAGAGCAGGATGGCGTTGCAGTCGAACACGGTGGCGTCGCCGTCGACGATCGCCGGCACCTTGGCGTTCGGATTGATCGCCAGATATTCCGGCTTGTGCTGGTCGCCCTTGCGGGTGTCGACCGGGATCGCCTCGTAGGGCAGGCCGGTCTCTTCCAGCAACAGCGCCACCTTCATCGGGTTCGGCGCGCCGGAGTAATAGAACTTGATCATTGAGCGTTTCCTCTTTGATTTTCAAAATCGGCGCATAGCACCACCGCGCGTCTTAGCGCAAGCGGGGCCGCGCAAGCGGGCGTGGCCTCGCGCAAAATGCCGTGAGTCGCGCCGGCAAATGCACAACGGGCGGCTCGAACGCCGCCCGTTTCGTCGTTGGATCCGCCTGTGCGTGGGCGAGCGCTGGACCAGGCTCGGCGTGTGGCTCCTGAAGCTCGGCGTCGAGCTCAGCCACAGCCGGCCCTACCACCCGCAGAGCCGCGGCAAGAACGAGCGCTTCCATCGCACGCTCAAGGCCGAGCTCTGGCATTGCGACGCTTCCGCGACCTCGCCGAGACGCAAGCCGCCTTCGATCAATGGCGCGACGTCTACAATGCTCGAACGGCCGCACGAGGCGCTCGGCAGGAGGTGCCGGCGAGCCGCTACCGGCCGAGCTGCGTTCCATGCCGGACGCACTGCCGCAGGTCGAATACGACGAGCACGAGATCGTACGCATCGTCGGCAGCACAAGGCCTATGTCAGCTTCAAGGGCCGCTCTGGAAGGTCCCGAGCGCCTTCCGCGGCGAACGCCTCGCCATCCGACCGCTCGACGCCGATGGCCAATACGGCGTCTGCTTCGCCGCCCACAGATCGCGATATCGACTTGACCAAACCAAAAGTGTCAGTCATGGACCGTTAGGCCTAGAACAACCCGACGATCTTGCCGTCGGCGCCGACGTCGATCGAATCGGCCGACGGCACCTTGGGCAGGCCCGGCATGGTCATGATCTCACCGCAGATCGCCACCACGAATTCGGCGCCGGCGGAGAGGCGAACCTCGCGCACCGGAATGTTGAAGCCGGTCGGCGCGCCCTTGGAGTCCGGATTGGTCGAGAACGAATACTGGGTCTTGGCGATGCAGACCGGCAGCTTGCCGAAGCCCATCTCTTCCCAGGTCTTGAGCTGATCCTTGACCGACTTGTCGGCGGTGGCGTCATCGGCGCGGTAGATTTCCTTGGCGATGGTGCGGATCTTCTCGAACAGCGGCATCTCGTCGGGATAGAGCAGCTTGAGCTTGCCTTTGCTGGCGTCGATGGTCTTGACCACCGCCTTGGCGACGTCGGCCGCGCCCTCGCCGCCCAGCGCCCAGTGATCGGCCATCACGGCCTCGACGCCGAGCGCCTTGCACTTGTCCTTGACCAGCGCGATTTCCGCGTCGGTGTCGGCCGAGAAGCGGTTGATCGAGACCACCGCCGGCAGGCCGAACTTCTTCACGTTCTCGACGTGGCGCTGCAGGTTGGCCATGCCGGCTTCCAGCGCCTTGAGGTCTTCCTTCTTGAGGTCTTCCTTCTTGACGCCGCCGTGCATCTTCAGCGCGCGGATGGTGGCGACGATGACGACGCAGGACGGCTCCAGGCCGGCCTTGCGGCACTTGATGTCGAGGAATTTCTCGGCGCCGAGGTCGGCGCCGAAGCCGGCTTCGGTGACGACGTAGTCGGCGAGCTTGAGCGCGGTGGTGGTGGCGACCACCGAGTTGCAGCCATGCGCGATGTTGGCGAAGGGGCCGCCGTGGATGAAGGCGGGCGTGCCTTCCAGCGTCTGCACCAGATTGGGCGCGATCGCTTCCTTCAGCAGCGCGGTCATGGCGCCGTGGGCCTTGAGGTCCTTGGCGCGGATCGGCTTACGCTCGCGGGTATAGGCGACGATGATGTTGCCGAGGCGTTCCTTGAGGTCGTCGAGATCCTTGGCGAGGCAGAAGATCGCCATGACTTCGGAGGCCACGGTGATGTCGAAGCCGGCTTCGCGCGGATAGCCGTTGGCGACGCCGCCGAGCGAGCAGACGATCTCGCGCAGCGCGCGGTCGTTCATGTCCATGACGCGGCGCCAGACGACGCGGCGCGAGTCGATGCCGAGCGCGTTGCCCCAGTAGATGTGGTTGTCGATCAGCGCCGACAGCAGATTGTGCGCCGAGGTGATGGCGTGGAAGTCGCCGGTGAAATGGAGGTTGATGTCCTCCATCGGGATCACCTGCGCGTAACCGCCGCCGGCGGCGCCGCCCTTCATGCCGAAGGACGGCCCGAGCGACGGCTCGCGCAGGCAGCAGCATCGCCTTCTTGCCGATGAAGTTGAGCGCGTCGGTGAGGCCGACCGTGGTGGTGGTCTTGCCCTCGCCGGCCGGCGTCGGCGAGATCGCCGTCACCAGGATCAGCTTGCCGTTCGGCTTGTCCTTGAGCGACTTGACGTAGTCCATCGACACCTTGGCCTTGTAGTGGCCGTAGGGCTCGAGATTCTCGGCGGCGATGCCGAGCTTTTCCTTGGCGATGTCGAGGATCGGCCGCTTGGCGGCGGTCTGCGAAATTTCGATGTCGGATTTCGGTGACTGGTGCTGCGAGGCGGGCATGGGGTTGATCCAATATTTGGTACGGTGAACCGGCTGTCATGTCTGCGAAAGCGGGCATGCCAGCATAGAGCCGGGCATGACGCTGTGACATCAGGCGAACTTCGCCCCGACGGCGACGTTCGCCGACTTCGCCCATTCGCCGGCGTCGATCTTCTTGCCGTCGGCGGGCTGAACGCGGGTGACCTTGAAGCGGCCGTCGGCGCAGACGACCGTGAAGCCGTCGGCCTCGACCGCGACGATCTCGCCGAGCTTGCCGGCGATGCCCTTGGGGTCCTTGGCCGGCAGCGGCTTGGCGTCGAAGATCTTGACGGTCTTGCCGTCGAGCGTGCGACCAGGCGCCGGGCGCCGGATTGCAGCCGCGGATCAGGCGGTCGATCTGCTCCCACGGCTTGCCCCAGTCGATCTTGGCGTTGCCGGGACCGCAGCGGCCTTCGTAGGTGGCGAGCGACTCGTCCTGCTTGATGCGCGGCGCCTTGCCGGCCTTCACCAGGTCGACCGATTCCATCATGGCCTCGACGCCCATCGGGAACAGGCGGTCGAAATAGACGGTGCCGAGCGTGTCGGTGCCGCTGATCGGCGTTTTCTTCTGCAGCAGCACGTCGCCGGTATCGAGCCCGTTGTCGGGCCAGAAGATCGACAGGCCGGTTTCCTTCTCGCCCTTGATGATCGGCCAGTTGATGGCGGAGGCGCCGCGATAGGCCGGCAGCAGCGACGGGTGATACTGGATCGAGCCGTGGGTCGGCGCGTTGAGGAATTCCTCCGGCACGAACAGCGTGACGAAAGCCATGACCTGCAGGTCGGGCTTGAGCGCCTTGAATTCGGCCAGCACTTCCGGCTTCTTGTAGGAATCCGGCTGCAGCACTTTCAAGCCGGCGGCGAGCGCCGCTTCCTTCAGCGGATCGGCCTTGGCGCCTTCTTTTTCCGGCGCGACATAGACGGCGACGACTTCCTCGCCGCGCTTGAGCAGCGCTTCCAGCACGGCCTTGCCGAAGGCCTGCTGGCCGTGGACTACGATACGCATGAATGACTCTCCCCGAACTCTTCACTGTTCCCTGCGCCGCGCAGCGCGAAGCGGTGCGCAGCAGAACCGGGATCGTCAGCTCGGCGTACGTCGACGGTCCCGGATCCGCGGTGCACCGCGACGCGCTGCACCGCGTCCGGGACGAGTGAAGATTACGCCGCCTTCTCTTCCTTCTTCGGCGCGCTGAGCGCGCCGGAGTTCTTGATCTCCGCGATCTCGCTCGCCTTGAAGCCGAGCACGTCGGTCAGGATCTCGTCGGTGTGCTCGCCCAGCAGCGGCGAACGCTTCACCTCGGAGATCGAGTCCGACATCTTGATCGGATTGCCGACGCTGAGATATTTGCCGCGGGTCGGATGATCGACCTCGACCACCGTGCCGGTCTCGCGCAGCGACTGCTCCTCGGCGATTTCCTTCATCGACAGGATCGGCCCGACCGGAATGTCGATCTCGTTGCAGGCGTTCATGACCTCGAACTTGGTCATGGTCATGGTCCAGTCTTCGATGCGGCGGAAAATCGCCTTCAGCTTCGGCAGCCGCGCCCGCGGCGTGGCGTATTCCGGATCGGTCTTCCAGGTCGGCTCGCCGATCAGATCGCAGATCGCCTGCCAGACCGGGGCCTGGGTGATGAAGTAGATGTAGGCGTCGGGATCGGTCTCCCAGCCTTTGCACTTCAAGATCCAGCCGGGCTGGCCGCCGCCGGAGTCGTTGCCGGCGCGCGGCACCGCGGCGCCGAACGCAATGCCCTCGCCGTACTGGCTGTATTCGGTGAGCGGGCCGGCCTTCAGGCGCTGCTGGTCGCGCAGCTTGACGCGGCAGAGGTTGAGCACGCCGTCCTGCATGGCGGAGAGCACCTTCTGGCCGCGGCCGGTGCGGTTGCGCTGGTAGAGCGCCGAGACGATGCCGAGCGCGAGATGCAGGCCGGTGCCGCTGTCGCCGATCTGCGCGCCGGTGACCAGCGGCGGACCTTCGCGGAAGCCGGTGGTGGAGGCCGAGCCGCCGGCGCATTGCGCGACGTTCTCGTAGACCTTGCAGTCCTCGTAGGGACCGGGGCCGAAGCCCTTGACCGAGGCCACGATCATGCGCGGGTTGAGCTTGTGGATGTAGTCCCAGGTCAGCCCCATGCGGTCGAGCGCGCCGGGCGCGAAGTTCTCGACCAGCACGTCGCAGGTCTTGATCAGCGCATCGAGCACGCGCTTGCCCTGCGGATGCTTGCTAGTCGATGGTGATCGAACGCTTGTTGTGGTTGAGCATGGTGAAGTAGAGCGAGTCCGCGCCCTTCACGTCGACCAGCTGGCCGCGCGTGATGTCGCCGACGCCGGGACGCTCGACCTTGATCACGTCGGCGCCGAACCAGGCCAGCAGCTGCGTGCAGGTCGGACCGGACTGCACGTGCGTGAAGTCGAGAATGCGCACGCCGGTGAGCGCCTTGCCGTCCTGGCCGTAAGGCTTGGTCGACATTTTCGGCAGCGCGCCGTTGCCGTTCGGCTTCTTGGCGGCGGCCTTTTTGGCGGCCGGCTTTTTCGCCGCGAGCTTTACGACCTTGCGGGCGGATTTCTTCGCCGCGGGTTTCGCCTTCGCTTTCGGTCTTCGACTTCTTGGCCATCTCGTTCCTCCTCTCGCTGTCATGCCCGCGCAGGCGGGCATCCAGCTCGTGACCGTTGAGTTCAATGGCGTCCTGGGTCGCCGCGCTTTCGCGGGGACGACGCATCTACTTCTTCTTCAACTTGCTTTGCGGGTTGAGGTTGCCGATGCGGCCGCTTTCGCTGCCGGCCGCGGGGTCGAGCACCGCGTTGATCAGCGTCGGCTTGCCTGAATCCATCGCCTCGTTGACGGCGCGCTTGAGATCGTCCGGCGACGTCGCGTTGACGCCGACACCGCCGAAGGCCTCGATCATCTTGTCGTAGCGCGCGCCCTTGACGAACATGGTCGGCGCCGGGTCCGAGCCGCCCGAGGCGTTGACATCGGTGCCGCGATAAATGCCGTCATTGTTGAAGATGACGATGCAGACCGGCAGTTTGTATCGGCAGATGGTCTCGATCTCCATGCCGGAGAAACCGAACGCCGAGTCGCCCTCGACGCAAAGCACCGGCTTGCCGGTCTCGATCGCCGCGGCGATGGCGTAGCCCATGCCGATGCCCATGATGCCCCAGGTGCCGACGTCGAGGCGCTTGCGCGGCTTGTACATGTCGATGATGCCGCGCGCGAGATCGAGCGTGTTGGCGCCTTCGTTGACCAGGATGGCGTCGGGCCTCTCCTTGATGATGGTGCGCAGGACGCCGAGCGCGCCGTGATAGTCCATCGGCACGTTGTTGTTCATCAGCCGCGGCGCCATCTTGGCGACGTTGTCGTCGCGCTTGGTCTTGACCGCGTTGGTCCAATCCGCCGGCGGCGCCGGCCATTTGCCCATGCCGTCGAGCAGCGCGGCAACGCAGGAGCCGATATCGCCGACCACGGGCGCGACGATTTCGACGTTGGAATCCATTTCCTTCGGCTCGATGTCGATCTGGATGAATTTCTTCGGCGCCTCGCCCCAGGCCTTGCCCTTGCCGTGCGACAACAGCCAGTTCAGCCGCGCGCCGATCAGCATGACGACGTCCGAGTCCTTGAGCACCGTCGAGCGCGCAGCGCCCGCGCATTGCGGATGCGTGTCGGGCAGCAGGCCCTTGGCCATGCTCATCGGCAGGAACGGGATGCCGCTGTTTTCGACCAGCGCGCGGATGGCGTCGTCGGCCTGCGCGTAGGCCGCGCCCTTGCCGAGAATGATCAGCGGCCGCTTGGCGCTCTTGAGCACGTCGAGCGCACGCTTGATCGAATCCGGCGACGGGATTTGGGCCGGCGCTGCGTCGATCACCTTGACCAGCGACTTCTTGCCGGCTTCGGCGTCCATGACCTGGCCGAACAGCTTGGCCGGCAGATCGAGGTAGACGCCGCCGGGACGGCCCGACACCGCGGCGCGGATCGCGCGCGGCGAGACCGATGCCGATGTCCTGCGCATGCAGCACGCGGAACGCCGCCTTGCACAACGGCTTGGCGATGGCGAGTTGGTCCATCTCCTCGTAGTCGCCCTGCTGCAGGTCGACGACCTCGCGCTCGGACGAGCCCGAGATCTGGATCATCGGGAAGCAGTTGGTGGTGGCATGCGCCAGCGCGGTCAGGCCGTTGAGGAAACCGGGCGCCGACACCGTGAGGCAGACGCCGGGCTTCTTGGTCAGGAAGCCGGCGATCGAGGCGGCGTAGCCGGCGTTCTGTTCATGACGGAAGGACAGGACGCGGATGCCGGCGGCCTGCGCCATTCTTCCGAAATCCGTGATCGGGATGCCGGGCACGCCGTAGATCGTGTTGAGGCCGTTGAGCTTGAGCGCATCGATGATGAGGTGAAAGCCGTCGGTCAGCTCCCGTTCCGCCTCGACTGCCGCCGTGGGTTTTTCTTGTACAACTGCATCAGCCATAGGAAGCCTCCGTCGTCCGGTCTCAGCCGGGGTTCAATCCAAATAGTCGGCGAATTTCGCCACGTGGTCGGCCAGGCCGAGCGCATGGTCGCGCACCAGGACTTCGGCGCGATCGGTGGCGCGCGCTTCCAGCGCTTCGATGATGTTCATGTGGTCGCGGATCGAGCGATCGGCGCGATCCTGCTCGCCGATGGTCTTGCGCCGGATCATGCGCATGTGGGTGAACAGATTTTCCGCCAGATCGATCAGCACGCGGTTGTGACTGAGCTTGATGATGGCCTGGTGGAACTCGATGTTGACGTCGGAATATTCGTCGAGATGCGCGCGCAGCTTGCCGTTCTCGAAGGTGGCGAACATGCGGCGCAGGCCGGCGATTTCCTGCTCGCTGGCGTTTTTCGTGATCAGGCGCGCCGCCATGCTTTCCAGCGCCGCCCAGGCGGTGATCATCTCGATCACCTCGCGCCGGGTTTTGCGCACCACGTAGATGCCGCGGCGCGGCACCAGCCGCACGAAACCTTCGCTCTCGAGCTGGGCCATGGCCTCGCGCACCGGCGTGCGGCTGATGCCGAAGTCCTGCGCCAGCTTGCGCTCGTCGAGGCGGATGTCGTCGCGGCTGCGATAAATGTCCATCGCCACGATGGCGTTCTTCAGCGCCGCATAGGCCTTGTGCTTGAAGCTCGGCGTGGCGTCGATCGGCTCGAGCGCGGGTTGCGACTCGCGCGCAGCGCGGGCGGGTTCAATGCCGCGGGCACTCAGACTGGCTTTGCGGGGGGTTCGAACTCGGCTACTCATGACTGGTATACAATATGCCAGCTAGCCATACCGGGCAACCACATTCGAGAATTTTAAGCCGCAGAAGCGTCGATTTGGTGCAGTGCGGCAAGGGTTTTTCGCTGCGACCCATCGGCGCGGCCGCAACGAAAAAGCCGCCCGCGAGAGGACCCGCGGACGGCTGGTTTCGATAATAGGCGATAGCCCAAAATCAGCCCACGATCAGCTTCTGGCCATGGCCTTGACGCGCATCGGCTTGAGCACGAACAGCGCCATGACCGCCGCGATGAGATTGAGGATCGCCGCGACATAGAACACCGCGTGCCAACTGCCGGTAGCCGTGGTCAGCACATTGGCCAATGGCACCAGCAGCGCTGCGGTGCCTTTGGCGGTGTAGAGCATGCCGTAATTGGTGGTCGCGAATTTCCGCCCGTAGATGTCGGTGCAGGTCGCGGGGAACAACGAATAGATCTCACCCCAGGCGAAGAACACTATACCGGACAGGATCACGAACAGCAGCGGATTGCCTGCGAACAGCAGCAGCGCATAGATGCCGACGCCTTCGAAGAAGAAGGCGATGAACATCGTGTTTTCGCGGCCGATATGGTCGGAGACCCAGCCGAAGAACGGCCGGCAGATGCCGTTGAGCACGCGGTCGATGGTCAAGGCGAAGGTCAAGGCCGGCAAGGTCAGCCCGAGGATCGAGACCGGAATGCCGGCAACCTTGTAGTCATTGGCGATCGGCGCCAATTGCGCGATCGCCATCAGGCCGCCGGCGCCAACCATGACGAACATCGCGTACATCACATAGAACACCGGCGTCTTGAGCACTTCGGACGGCTTATAATCGCGGCGTGTCTGTTGGACCGCCGGCGCCGCAGGCGCTGCCACTTCGCCGGGTTCCGGCGCCCGCAGGAACAGCGCGACGATCATCACGATGATGCCCTGCCCCAGGCCGAACCACAGGAACGCGGATTGATAGCCGCTGGTCGCGATCATGTTGGCGATCGGGATCACGGTCAGCGCGGAGCCTGCGCCGAAACCCGCAGCGGTCAGGCCGGCGGCGAGGCCGCGACGATCCGGGAACCACTTGAGGGCGTTACCGACCGAACCGCCGTAGATCACGCCGGCGCCGATGCCGCCGATGGCGGCGCCGACATAGAGCAGGAACAGCGAGTCGGCCATCGAATTGATGACCCAGGCGATCGCGACGAGCGCGCCGCTGCCGCAGATCATGACCCTCGGGCCAAACTTGTCGATCAGGTAGCCTTCGATCGGCACCAGCCAGGTTTCGGTCAGCACGAAAATGGTGAAGGCGACTTGGATCGCCGCGCGGCCCCAATGATATTTCTGATCGATCGGATTGACGAAGAGCGTCCAGCCATATTGCAGGTTGGCGATCATCACCATGCAGAGAATGCCGAAGATCAGTTGGCCCCAGCGCGTCGACGACGACGCGTGTGCCTGTGTGGCGGATCCGGCTGCCATTGCCATTGATTCCCTCCCCAGGGGTTTTGGATTTATTTTCTTTTCGTCCGGATTTCACCGGCGTGGGGACGTCATAAGGCAACAAAAAGCCTGCACGCATAAAATCGCTATAAACAAACCGGTACTCCCCGCCAAGCCACTGCCGGGACTAAAAAAATCGGTTCGCAAATATTTCTAAATCGACCGGCTGCGGCTCAGCGTAATTTATTCCGCCGGCCGCAGGCCGTTTTTGCCCGCGCGCATCCGCGTCCAGCCGGCCTGGATGATCGGCCAGAACAAGGCGATCAGGCCGAGCGTCATGATCGTGCTCACCAGCCCGTTCGACCAGAACACGCCGAGGCTTCCCTGCGAGGCGAGCAGCGACTGGCGGAAGCCTTCTTCCGCCTTGTCGCCGAGGACGATGGCGAGAACCAGCGGCGCCAATGGATAATTGGTCTTCTTCATGAAGTAGCCGGCGATGCCGAACACCAGCATCATCACCACGTCGAAGGTGTTGTTATGCACGGTGTAGGCGCCGATGGCGCAGAGCACCAGGATGATCGGCGCAATGACGCTGAACGGGATTCGCAAGATAGCGGCGAACAGCGGCACGCAAGTGAGCACGATGACGAGGCCGACGAGGTTGCCCATGTACATGCTGGCGATCAGGCCCCAGACGAAATCCTTCTGCTCGGTGAACAGCAGCGGTCCCGGTTGCAGACCCCAGATCAGCAAGCCGCCGAGCAACACCGCGGCGGTCGGCGAACCGGGCACGCCGAGCGAGATCATCGGCAGCAGCGCGGCGGTGCCGGCGGCATGCGCCGCGGTTTCCGGCGCGATCACGCCTTCGATCTCGCCTTTGCCGAAATTGTTGCCGCGCTTGGAAATACGCTTGGCGATGCCGTAGCTCATGAACGAAGCGGGCGTGGCGCCGGCCGGGCTGATGCCCATCCAGCAGCCAATCACGCAGGACCGCAGCGACAGCATCCAGTAACGCGGCAGTTCCTTCCAGGTCTGGATCACCACCTTCAGATTGATCTTGGCCGATTTGCCGCGGAAGCTCAGACCCTCTTCCATGGTCAGCAGGATCTCGCCGATGCCGAACAGGCCGATGACCGCGATCAGGAAGTCGAACCCGTTGAGCAGCGACTCGAAGCCAAAGGTCAGGCGCAATTGTCCGGTCATCTGATCGAGCCCGACCGCGCCGAGCGCGAAGCCGAGCATCATCGAGGCCACCGTCTTGAACGGCGGCTCCTTGCTAAGGCCGACGAAACTGCAGAACGCCAGGAAGTAGACCGAGAAGATTTCCGGCGGACCGAAGCGGAGCGCGAAACTGGCGACCAGCGGCGCCACCAGCGTGATCATGATGACCGCGAACAACGCGCCCACGAAAGAGGAGGTGAAGGCGGCGGTGAGCGCCTCGCCGGCGCGGCCTTGCTGCGCCATCGGGTAGCCGTCGAATGTGGTCGCTACCGACCATGGTTCGCCGGGTATGTTGAATAATATCGAAGTAATGGCGCCGCCGAACAAGGCGCCCCAGTAGATGCACGACAGCATGATGATCGCCGAGGTCGGCGACATGCTGAAAGTCAACGGCAGCAGGATGGCCACGCCGTTGGCGCCGCCCAATCCCGGCAGCACGCCGACGATGACGCCGAGCACGATACCGACCACCATGAGCAGCAGATTGAAAGGCTGCGCGACGACCGCAAAACCGTGAAAAAGATTGCCGATGTCTTCCAACATTTTTCGCTTTTCCTTGAGCCGCCGGCGGTGCGGCGGCGGCGGTTCTGATCGTCAATAGCCCAGCAGAACCTCGAGCGGGCCTTTCGGCAACGGCACGAGGAACCAAATCTCGAACATAACGAAGGTGAGGATGGGCACACCGATCGCGACAGGAATCGCGATGGTCCAGCGATACTTGCCCAGCCATGACATGAAGACGGCGATCAGCAGCGCCGAAGCCACATATATGCCGGTATACGGAATGACTGTGACATAGACCGCGGTCGGCACCACCACCGCCATCACCTGACGGATTTGAGCCCACGCGGCAAAGACTGCGCCATTATTTACCGTCGCGAATAGCTGCACCAGATTGATGGCGCTGGAGAGGATGATGATCAAGCCGATATAGAACGGAAAGAAGCCGGCCTGCGGGCCTTCCGCGCCCCAACCAATGCCGACCCGGATACTTCCAATAATGGAAATGAGACCGATGACCGCTATGGTTATAGCAACTCCGGCCTCGACTCTCCGGTGGGACGGGCCCGTCCCACCGGATTCGTTCATGGTTTCGCTCATTACGTCCTCAAGTGGCTGCGGTTGCAGCGTTCCGCAGATTTAGTTGGTCTTGGCGAGGAAGCCGGCTTTTTTCATCAGCCCTTCATGCAGCTTCTCCGCGTCGGCCACCCACTTGGTGTATTCGGCGCCGGTCATGAAGCTTTGGTTGAAGGCGCCGTTTTTCATCAGGTCCTTCCATTCCGGTGTTTCACGCACCTTCTTGAAAAGATCGATGTAGTAAGCGACTGCTTCCTTGCTGACGCCCGGCGGCATGAAATAGCCGCGCAGCATGACGTATTCGACCGGGATGCCCGCCGACTTGCAGGTCGGGATCGAGTCCCAGGCCAGGTCGCCGGCGATTTTGTCATGATAGTCGAGCTTCTTGGCGTCGAACACGCAAAGCGGCCTCAACTTGCCGGCGCGCCAATGCGCCACCGCTTCGATCGGGTTGTTGACCGACGAGTCGATGTGATTGCCGACGAGCTGCACCGCGACGGCTCCGCCGCCTTTATAGGGGATGTAGGTCATCTTCTTGCCCGCCGCCGCTTCGAGCGCCACGGTGACGATCTGGTCTTCCTGCTTGGAGCCGGTGCCGCCCATCTTGAACTGATTGTCCGGCGCAGCTTTGATCGCGTCGAGATAGTCCTTGGCGGTCTTGTAAGGCTTCTCGGCATTGACCCAGAGGACGAACTCGTCGAGCGCCATCATGGCGACCGGGGTCAGATCCTTCCAGTTGAAAGGAATACCGGTCGCGAGCGGGGTGGTGAACAGATTCGACAGGGTAATGATCAGCTTATGATCATTGCCCTTCGAGTTCTTGACGTCGAGGAAGCCCTCGCCGCCGGCGCCGCCCGACTTGTTGATCACCACGACCGACTGTTTCGACAGGTTGTGCTTGGTGATGATGCCTTGCATCGTACGCGCCATCTGATCGGCGCCGCCGCCGGTGCCGGCCGGCACGATGATTTCGATTGGATGGGTCGGCTCCCACGCACTCGCAGGCGCCGACGAAAGTGCAAGCGCACCGCCGACACAGGCGAGCGCGCCGATGTTCAGAATTCTGCTCGAGACTTTCATTAAATCCTCCCTCTTCCCTTTTTGCCTTTTGTGTTTGTTTGCGCGGCCGATCTTGGCGCCGGCTCGGCGATTTCAATCCGGTCGTTAAGGAACGTAACTTTTCGACACCTGGTATAAATAATACATAATCCGTATACACGCATAGTGGGCAAAAGGAATCATAGACTGCGTCTACGGATAGGGGCGTTCTGCCGCACTTCACGTTGCGGTGCAGCATTTAATGTTTGCGATCGCCGGAACCGCCGATGGTAAGACGCTGCGAGCCGGGCGAGGCGGGCGTGCGATCATGCGCCGATGCGATCGGCGTCGCGGATGCAAAGCGTCAGCGACAGACGCTGTCCGCGACCCACACTGCAGGGCTTGGTTCCAATGCCTGAATCCCAACCGCTCGATACGCCGCTATGGGCTTTCTCGCTCGCGGTCTATTCGCGCGACGGCGTCGCCGACGAATGCCTGGACTTGCAGGAGCGCCTGACGCTCGACGTCAATCTTCTGTTGTTCGCCGCATTCGCCGGCGCGGTCGAAGGCGTAACGCTCGATCAACGCGATATTGCCGCCGCGTGCGGCGGGGTCGCCGGCTGGCATGACGATGTCGTGCGAACGCTGCGCGCAGCCCGGCGCGCGCTTAAGGCCCCGAGCCTGGACGCCGGCAATCCGTACCGCGAGGCGATTACCGCGCTGCGGGCGCAGGTGAAGCCCGCGGAACTGAGCGCCGAAAAAATCGAACTGGGGATGCTGTGGCAATGGTCGCGCCACGCGCTTGCCGGCCGGCCGCGCAGCGATGCCGATCGTGCGCTCGCCGCCAATCTGCGCGGGGTTCTGGAATTCTACCGGCTATCCGGCGATCAAGCGGCGGCGGCCTGCCCGCGCCTGCGCGAGGCCGCCGCAAGCTACGCCCGGCCGTCGCAATAGATCAGGGACGCCTTGAATCAGGAAGCCTTGCCGTTGCCGCCCTTGTCGCTGTCGGGCCGGAACTTGGTCTCCGGCTTGAGGCCTTTGCGGCGTTGCTTTTCGCTGATCTTGCCGTTGTCGAGATAGCGGCCTTGCGCGGCGCGTTTCGCCGCTTCGTCCCATTGCGGCAGCCAGTCGCCGAGCGAATAGCCGAACCATGGCGACTGCGGCCGCAACGCGCCGAGGTCGAGCTCCTGCCAGATCGATTTGGCGCGTTCCATGTATTCCTGCTTCGGCAGCGCCAGCGGCGGCATGTCGCCTTTCATGGTGGCGTCCATCAGCAGCGTCGAATCTTCCTCGTTGTCGTGTTCGCGCTTGGGCCCATGGCCCTGGCCGCGATGCGGCACCACCTGCAGGTCCTCGAGCGGATTCATGCGGTAGGCCATCGCCCATAACAGCGCGTCGGCATTGTCGACGTCGATGTCTTCGTTGACCGCGATGCAGATCTTGCCGCAGTCGCCCTTGAAGAAGGCGGCGCCGTTGAGCGCGCGCCAAACCTCGGTGCGCGGAATGCCCTTCTCCAGCGTCACGACCGTGACCCGCAACAGTCCGGTCAGAGGCTCATGCAACGACACTTTCATGACGCCGCGGATGCCGAGCGTGTTGCGCAGATGCGACGTGAACAGCGGCTCGTAGGCGACGCGCTTGATCACGCTCGATTCGCTGGGCGCGACCTGGCTGATGTAGGACGGGATGACCGCGTTGCTGCGGTGGGTGATCGCCGTCACCCGCATCGGCATGTTGAATTCCTCGAGCGCGACATGGCCGTGCGATTCCCCGAACGGCGCCTCCGGCTCGAGATATTCGGTGTCGATGAGGCCCTCGATGACGACTTCCGATTCCGCCGGAATCATCAGGTCGACGGTGCGCGCGCGCACGATGTTGATCGGTCCGCCGGCAAGACCGCCCGCGACTGTGAGTTCGTCGACGCCGATCGGCAGTTTCTGCGGGCCCATGAAGGCCACGTAAGGCGGGCAGCCGAGCACGATCGCGCAGGGCATCGGCTGCCCCAGCTTTTGGTATTTGAGATAGTGCTGATAGCCGCCGGCGCCGCCGACGCGCGTCGCCATCCGCACCACCAGACGGTCCGGAGATTTAAGGGCAGCACGATAAGTGCCCATGTTCTGCACGCCGGTCTCGGGATCGCGCGTGATGACGTTGGTCGCCGTCAAAGTCGGCGCCTAGTCGAAGCCGGGCGTCGAGATCGGGATCGGCAGCATGTCGAGGCCGTGGCCTTCGCCTTGGAGCGCGTCGCCCTCGATCACGACCTCATGACAGACCGCCTGGTTGACCAGCCGCGGTTCGATCGGATTGGCGATTGCGTGATCCCACTTGGCCTGAATATCGGCGAGCGGGGCGCGCATGCCGACGCTGTAGATTTCCGGATTGGCGGCAATGGCGCCGACCACGACCGGGATTTTATATTTGCGGCCCAGCCCGTCGGTGATGTTGGTGAACAGGAAGGCCTTGCGATCGGCTTCGGCGACGCCGCCGACGAACTGCCAGCGCACCAGCGGATGCATTTCCGAGTCTTTATCGATTGTCCTGTCGATCCGGCGCAAGAGGCCGCGCTGTTCCAGCGCCGCGAGATGTTCGTGCAGGTCCGGATAGGTGCGCGGCGCGTCAGTCATCGTGCTGGTAAACTCCGGATAAGGGCTGCCCGTGTGGTGCGCGACAGCGGCGCCGGGCGGGTATAGGCATTTTCGGAATTGATGAGAACCCCGGCGGCGCCGCGGCTTGAAAAGGCGCGCCGGTGCAGCCGGAAACCGTCGCCAGGGGGCGAACTATCCGTTGATTTCCAATGTGTTAGGGGGATTTTGGTTGCGGGGGTAGGATTTGAACCTACGACCTTCAGGTTATGAGCCTGACGAGCTACCGGGCTGCTCCACCCCGCGCCAAAATGCGAAGGCGCGGGACGTGACCCGCGCGTTCGAGGGCGTATGTAGCAACGGCGGACGGCAATGGGAAGAGCGGATAATGGTGGTTTTCATGAACTTGTCACGAAACCGCGGCAAAAGGCGGCCATGGCGGAGGTAGCTGGGGGCGGCGGCAGCAGTTTCGGCGACGGCCTGGCCGCCGCCGCGCGTTCGATCATCGACGACGCCCGCGCCGCCCTGACCGATACCGAAGCTTTCCGACGCCGAAGCGGTGCACGACGTGCGCAAGGCCTTCAAGAGCTGGCGGGCGCTGATGCGCCTGCTCGAGCGCCCGCTGGGCGCCCCCGCCAAGCAGATGCGGTCCGAAGCCCGCGAGTTGATGCGGACCTTGGCCGGCGCCCGCGACGCCCAGGCCGCACTCGACGCCATCGACGACCTGCGCAAGGCGGACGTGCCGTTTTCGCCCACTTCTGTTG
>CAWGRN010000022.1:580000-698883 GCA_963825015.1 uncultured Alphaproteobacteria bacterium
TAGCCCAGCCCGTAAGGGCCATGAGGACTTGACGTCATCCCCACCTTCCTCCGGCTTATCACCGGCAGTCGCCTTAGAGTGCCCAACTAAATGATGGCAACTAAGGCCGAGGGTTGCGCTCGTTGCGGGACTTAACCCAACATCTCACGACACGAGCTGACGACAGCCATGCAGCACCTGTGTTCCCGCCAGCCGAACTGAAGGATCTCATCTCTGAAATCCATACGGGACATGTCAAGAGCTGGTAAGGTTCTTCGCGTTGCTTCGAATTGAACCACATGCTCCACCGCTTGTGCGGGCCCCCGTCAATTCCTTTGAGTTTTAATCTTGCGACCGTACTCCCCAGGCGGGATGCTTAAAGCGTTAGCTGCGCCACTGACGAGCAAGCTCGCCAACGGCTAGCATCCATCGTTTACGGCGTGGACTACCAGGGTATCTAATCCTGTTTGCTCCCCACGCTTTCGCACCTCAGCGTCAGTACCGGGCCAGTGAGCCGCCTTCGCCACTGGTGTTCTTGCGAATATCTACGAATTTCACCTCTACACTCGCAGTTCCACTCACCTCTCCCGGACTCAAGCTTCCCAGTATCGAAGGCAGTTCTGGAGTTGAGCTCCAGGATTTCACCACCGACTTAAGAAGCCGCCTACGTGCGCTTTACGCCCAGTAATTCCGAGCAACGCTAGCCCCCTTCGTATTACCGCGGCTGCTGGCACGAAGTTAGCCGGGGCTTATTCTACGGGTACCGTCATTATCTTCCCCGTTAAAAGGACTTTACAACCCTAGGGCCTTCATCATCCACGCGGCATGGCTGGATCAGGCTTGCGCCCATTGTCCAATATTCCCCACTGCTGCCTCCCGTAGGAGTCTGGGCCGTGTCTCAGTCCCAGTGAGGCTGGTCATCCTCTCAGACCAGCTACCGATCGTCGCCTTGGTGAGCCATTACCTCACCAACTAGCTAATCGGACGCGGGCCGTTCCTTCGGCAATAAATCTTTCCCCGTAAGGGCGTATCCGGTATTAGCTCAAGTTTCCCTGAGTTATTCCGAACCGAAGGGCGCGTTCCCACGTGTTACTCTCCCGTCTGCCGCTGCCGTATTGCTACGGCCGCTCGACTTGCATGTGTTAGGCCTGCCGCCAGCGTTCGCTCTGAGCCAGGATCAAACTCTCAAGTTGGATGAGAAATTTATCCCTGACTGGTCTTCTCGCTTGCGCAAAATTTCACGTTTTGACGAGGTACCACCCATTGATCACTCGTGAGAATGACCAGCGATGTACCTTTGTAAAAACGTAGACCGTCAGAAGTCTCTTCCAAAGCCACTTCCCTTGAAGAATTGCTTCTCCACGAGAGAGCGGCCCGCAAGGACCCCGCCGTCCACGTTTCTCTTTCTTCCGATTCACTTTTCAAACAGCCCGGGGATCATGGCGATCCCCACCCTCCGGTAAGCCCGGAGAGTCGTCGAAGCCCATGCATCCGAATACAATCGGATACCGTTTCACTGTTCCAGTGAGGAGCTTCAGAGGCGCGCCATCGCGCCAACAACTAGCGGATGGCGCGCCGATGGCCGGTATATAGGCTTCGGCCCGAAGCCTTGTCAACCGGAAATGCCCAAGTTTTTCGAATCTCGGATCATTCAAATACCCCCGTAAATACGCGGACTTTCTCGACCGCCGATGAATCAAGTCTTAATTCATGCCGCGCCGCACTCAGGCCATATTCCTGGGTCGTCCTTGCGGTCCAGTTCGAGGGACGAAATCGCAACGGGGGCAGCAAGCCACCGTCATTCAGGCCAATTAACGCTGGCCAAGGCCCGTCATTGACGGGCCAAGGGCCAAACGGCATCGTGCCGGCGTTGATTCATCGGCCAATTGAGTGGCTTGCCGACGGCAACTGGGCGCTGGTCTGGTTGCGGCAAGCCATCTTCGATCGCAGGCGCAGGGGACGGCGAGCTTGGACCAGACACGGTCGCGCGGCGCATATCGATCGAGGCAGGCCGAGGCTATCGAGCTCGGCAATGAGCCGCCGCTGTCGGTCGACGGCGGCACCAGCGGCTTCGTCGATCGCCGCCGCGTTTCGGTGCAGTGGTTTGCCGGCACGATTCTGACCGCGTTATGCGGCGCTGCCTTGATGGGCGGCGCCGTTTTCACGTCGCTCGACGGCGAGACCAATTTCGCATCGCTGCCGGAACGGGTCGAAGTCGCGCTGCGCGGCGCGCTCGGCGTCGGCGGCGACAAGCTCGGCGACGCGCAAGAGCGACCGGCTGCCGACCGCGGAAGAGCCGTCCTTCGCCCGCCAGGTGATCCGCGTCTCCACCATCACGCGGGCGGGCAATCACGAGGTCGTCCGCGTTCGTCCCTTCGTGCGTATCGCCGGCAATCTCTCGCTCACGGTCTCCGATCTCTCCGCCAATATCCCCGCCTTCAATCCGCAACGCCTGCTCGCCGAAGCCGCGCCCGGCGGCACCGCCACGCCGGACGACGCGCCGGCGGCCGAGCCGGACGCCGAAGTCGCCTTCGTGATGCGCGATCTGGCGCCGATGATGCCGAAGCTCAAGATCGCGCTGCTGACGCCGACCGACGAAGTGATGGCGCGCGTGCGCGAGGCCGCCGAATGGAGCGACAAGGCGGCCAATCATCTGCCGGTGGCCGACAACATCACCGGCATCAAGCTGGCTTATGCCGGCGTCGGCACCGCCGATCCTTATGCCGGCTTCGAAGCGCGCATCGTGCCGGAGAACATCACGCTGCTGCCGAAGACCACCAGCCAGACCACCGGCGGCAATGCCTTCAACGAAAAAGTGGTCATCGCCAAGAAGGGCGACAGCGTTTCGACCATCTTGCGCGATCTCGGCGCCAGCGCCGGACGATATCGGCGCGATCATCAAGGTGCTCGGGCCGCGCGGCCGCGACGGCGGCATCAAGGAAGGCCAGAAGCTGCGCATCCTGATGTCGCCGGTGCCCGGCACGCAGCGGCCGCAGCCGATCCGCGTGATCGTCGCCAACGATGCTTCGATCGACGCGGTGGTGGCGCTGTCCGACACCGGCAAATACGTCTCGGTCGACGTGAAGAACGTCGATACCGAGGTCGCCGACAGTTCCGAAGACAACAATGACGACAACGATACGTCCGGCGTGCGGCTTTATCAAAGCGTCTACGAGACCGCGCTGCGCAATCAGATTCCGCGGCCCGATTATCGACGATCTGATCCGCATCTATTCTTACGACGTCGATTTCCAGCGCAAGGTGCAGCCCGGCGATTCATTCGAAGTGCTGTACGCCGGCGAGGAGGAAACGCCGGCCGCCGACAGCCGCAACGACGTGCTGTTCGCAGCGCTCACGGTCGGCGGCGAGACCAAGAAATTCTATCGCTTCCAGTCGCCGGACGACGGGCTGGTCGATTACTATGACGATGCCGGCAAGAGCGCGAAGAAGTTCCTGGTGCGCAAGCCGGTGGCCGAAGGCATCATGCGTTCGCCGTTCGGCATCAGACGCCATCCGATCCTCGGCTACACCAAGATGCATACCGGCGTGGACTGGGCGGCGCCGACCGGCACGCCGATCTACGCCTCCGGCAACGGCACGGTCGAAAAAGCCGGCTGGGAAAGCGGCTACGGCAAGTTCATATTGCTCCGCCACAACAACGGCTACGAGACGGCCTACGGCCATATGAGCGCCTATGCCCGCGGCATCGATGAGGGCAAGCGCGTGCGGCAAGGCCAGGTGATCGGCTTCGTCGGCTCGACCGGCCTGTCGACCGGCTCGCATGTGCATTACGAAATCCGGGTCAACGGCCGTTTCGTCGATCCGATGCGCATCAAGCTGCCGCGCGGCCGCGAACTGCAGGGCCCGATGCTGGCGGCCTTCGAAGCACGAACGCGAACGGCTCGACGGCATCATGGCGCGCAAGCCCGCGCGCGTGGCCTCGAGCGCACCGGCGATCAGGTAGTTCTCCAACTCATTCCGATTGTCAGCTGACGCTTCTGAATGCTGGATGCCCCGCTTCGCGGGGCATGACAGTTCGGCGTGACTATGCTGGAGACGCAAGCCTTACGCCGCCTGCGCGAGCTTGCCGTTGAAGGTGAGCCCCTGCTTGCCGGACGAGATCGTGACCGTCTCGCCATCCTTGACGGTGCCGGACAGGATCATCTCGGCCAGTTGGTCCTGCACCGCTTTCTGGATCACGCGCTTCAACGGCCGCGCGCCGTAAGCCGGATCCCAGCCCTTCTCGGCCAGCCATTCGCGCGCGCCGGCGTCGAGCTTGATGACGATCTTGCGGTCGTCCAACAGCTTCTGCAGCCGCTTCATCTGGATGTCGACGATGCGGGTCATCTCGTTCTTCTTCAGGCGGTGGAACAGGATGATCTCGTCGATGCGGTTGAGGAATTCCGGCCGGAACGCCGACCGCACCACGCCCATGACCTGGTCGCGCACCGCCTCGGTATCCTCGCCTTCCGGCTGGTTGACCAGGAAATCGGCGCCGAGGTTCGACGTCATCACGATCAGAGATGTTGCGGAAGTCGACCTGATGGCCCTGCCCGTCGGTCAGACGGCCGTCGTCGAGCACTTGCAGCAGGATGTTGAACACGTCCGGATGCGCCTTCTCGATCTCGTCGAACAGCACGACCTGATAGGGCCTGCGCCGCACCGCTTCGGTCAGCGCGCCGCCCTCCTCATAGCCGACATAGCCCGGCGGCGCGCCGATCAGGCGCGCGACCGAGTGCTTCTCCATGTATTCCGACATGTCGATGCGGATCAGCGCGTTCTCGTCGTCGAACAGATATTCGGCCAGGGCCTTGGTCAGCTCGGTCTTGCCGACGCCGGTCGGCCCTAAGAACATGAACGAGCCGATCGGCCGGTGCGGATCCTGCAAGCCGGCGCGCGCGCGCCGCACCGCGGTCGACACCGCCTTGACGGCTTCGGCCTGGCCGATGACCCGCTTGGCGAGTTCATCTTCCATGCGCAGCAGCTTGTCCTTCTCGCCTTCCAGCATGCGGTCGACCGGCACGCCGGTCCAGCGCGACACCACGCCGGCCACGTGATCGGCGGTGACGGTCTCTTCCATCATGCCGGCCGCGGCGGGAGCTTCGGCGCCTTCGGTCGCTTTCAGCTTCTTTTCCAGTTCCGGAATCCGGCCATAGGCCAGTTCGCCGGCGCGCTGGTATTCGCCCTTGCGCTGCGCATTGGCGAGTTCGGCGCGCAACTGGTCGAGCTCGGTCTTGAGCTTCTGGGCGTCGGACAGCTTTTCCTTTTCCGACTTCCAGCGGGTGGTGATATCGGCCGACTGTTTTTCCAGCGACAGCAATTCGGTCTCCAGCCGCGCCAAGCGGTCCTTGGAGCCCGGATCGGTTTCCTTTTTCAGCGCCTCCTGCTCGATCTTCAGCCGCACGATCTCGCGGTCGATGGAATCGAGCTCCTCGGGCTTGGAATCGACCTGCATCTTCAGCCGCGCCGCCGCCTCGTCGATCAGATCGATCGCCTTGTCCGGCAGGAAGCGGTCGGTGATGTAACGGTTGGACAAGGTCGCAGCGGCGACGATCGCCGAGTCGGAAATGCGCACGCCGTGATGCTGTTCGTATTTGTCCTTGAGGCCGCGCAGGATCGAGATGGTGTCCTCGACCGTCGGCTCGGACACGAACACCGGCTGGAACCGCCGCGCCAGCGCCGCGTCTTTCTCGACGTGCTTCTTGTATTCGTCGAGCGTGGTGGCGCCGATGCAATGCAGTTCGCCGCGCGCCAGCGCCGGCTTCAAAAGGTTGGACGCATCCATCGCGCCGTCGGCTTTGCCGGCGCCGATCAACGTGTGCATTTCGTCGATGAACAGGATGATGCCGCCCTCGGCGGAAGTCACCTCGTTGAGCACGGCTTTCAGCCGCTCCTCGAATTCGCCGCGATATTTCGCGCCCGCAATGAGCGCGCCGAGGTCGAGCGACAGCAGCTTCTTGTCAGCCAAGCTTTCCGGCACGTCGCCATTGACGATGCGCAGCGCCAGGCCTTCGACGATCGCCGTCTTGCCGACGCCGGGTTCGCCGATCAGAACCGGATTGTTCTTGGTCCGGCGCGACAGCACCTGAATGGTGCGGCGGATTTCCTCGTCACGGCCGATCACCGGATCGAGCTTGCCGTCGCGCGCAGCCTGGGTGAGGTCGCGGGCGTATTTCTTCAGCGCATCATAGGCGTTTTCGGCGGAGGCCGAATCCGCGGTGCGGCCCTTGCGCAGCGCATTGATGGCGGCGTTGATATTCTGCGGCGTGACGCCGGACTTGGCGAGAATCTTGCCGGCGTCGCTGTCTTTTTCCAGCGCCAGCGCCAGCAGCAGCCGCTCGACGGTGACGAAACTATCGCCGGCCTTCTCGCCGGCCTTTTCGGCGGCGTCGAAGACGCGCGCCAGCTGCGGCGCGAGATAGACCTGGCCCGCGCCACCGCCGGAGACTTTCGGAATTTTGGCGAGCGCCGCCTCGACCGCCTGCAAGGCCTGGCGGGAATTGCCGCCGGAGCGGTCGATCAGCCCGGCCGCCAACCCTTCCGGATCGTCGAGCAGGACCTTGAGCAGATGCTCGGGGGCAAATTGCTGGTGGCCCTCGCGCAGGGCCATGGATTGCGCGGACTGGACGAAGCCCTTGGCGCGGTCGGTGTATTTCTCGAAATTCATGTCTTCGCTCCCTCGGCCCATTATGGCGCCGGACATTGATCCGCAGGTCCCCGAAGGCGGCCCGCTGCGCATAATGTGGGAGTAGTTTTTGCAGTTTGAAGAGCCTGGCTCCTTGATATAGGTCAGTCGCAAACCACCCTTGCCGGGGCGGAAATGCCTGAAATCCAATGACAAACCATCAAGCCCGCATCGATGCCATTTACCGTTATCCGGTAAAAGGTCTGACGCCCCAGAAGCTGGAGCGCACCACGCTCGCGGTTGGCGCGACCCTGCCGGCCGACCGGCTCTATGCCATCGAAAACGGTCCCTCGGGCTTCGATCCGGCGGCGCCGGCCTACTTCCCCAAGCAGCGTTTCCTGATGCTGATGCGCAACGAGCGGCTGGCGGCGCTTGCGCACGGACTATGACGAAGCAAGCCATACCCTCGTGATCCACGCCGACGGCCGCGAGGCCGCCCGTGGCGACTTACGGACAAAAGAAGGCCGGCTGGCGATCGAGGCCTTTTTCCGCCGCTTCATGCCGAAGGAATTGCGCGGGCCGCCCAAGGTGCTGTTCGGCGAGGGTCACAGCTTCTCGGACGTAGCCAAGAAGGTGGTTTCGATCATCAATCTGGCTTCGGTGGCGGCGGTTGAGAATGCCGCGGGCGCCGCGGTGCATCCGCTGCGCTTTCGCGGCAATCTTTATGTCGCCGGCTGGCCGGCCTGGCATGAATTCGAACTGCTCGGCCGCGAGATTGCGATCGGCGACGCCCGGCTCAAGGTCATCAAGCGTATCGTGCGTTGCGCGGCCACCGACGTCGATCCCGACACCGGCATCCGCGATCTGACGATTCCAAAGACTTTGCAGCAGAGCTTCGGCCACGCCGACTGCGGCGTCTATGCCGAAGTCATCGCCGGCGGCGACATCGCCTCAGGCGACGCGCTGAGCGAGGTTTGAAGTTCAGCGCAGGCCGAATGCGCCGGACAGTCCGGTCGCGGCAACGCGGCGTTCCCGGTGCTGTTGAACCTGCCGCTGGCGTGGCGGCGCTACGCGCGAAGGCGGCGGAGCGGCCTGGGCGCGATCGGTGATGCCGAGAAATTCGGCAAGGCCCGGCTCGATCGGAAGCGCGCGGCGCCCGTGCTGCGTGGTGACCGTCGCAGGTTCAGGAATTTGCTGGACGGCAAGATGCGGCTCGGCCGGTCGTGCTTGCGGCGCCGGCTGGACTGGCCGCGGCGGCTGGCTGGCTTGCGCCTGGCTAACCCGCGCCGGCAGGCTCGGCCGCCCCGGACGGTTCTGCTCGGCGTCGATCGCCGCCAGCAATTCGGTGATCGGCGAATCGATGCCTGAATCTGTACGGCGCATGGGTCGGCTGGCTGCGTTCGGCGACCTGGGTGTTGGGCGACTGGCGCGTGCTCGGCATGACATAGGCGATCACGCGCGAGCGCGGATAGGCCGCTTCGCCGACCCGACGGCCATGATTGCCGGAAATGATGATCGGATTGCCGTTGGCATCAATCCCCGAGACGACACCGACATGGCCGCCGTTTTTGCCGCGGGTGAGCACGGCGATGGCGCCGATCCTTGGCTCGGAAATCCGGTGGCCGTAATAGGCGAACGATTTGGCCGCGTCGGAATTGGTGCCGGCATAGCCGACCTTGGCAAGCACGAGATTCATGAAGGTCGCGCACCACAGCCGGCTGCGCGAGGTCGGATTGGTGCCCATGTATTTGCGGGCTTCGCTGACCAGCGCCGGCCAGCCGAGCGCCGGCCGCTTCGGCGCTTCGGCGATCGGCATGCTGACGAGACGAGCGGCGCGGTTCTCGCGCAGCGCCCGCGCGTTTGGATGACGCTTGGATGAGAACTGCGCGATTTTCTTGGTTTGAACATTGCGCTGGGTCTTTGGCGCGCTGCGAATGTTCGATGCCGTTTTTCTTCGGCGCGCTGAAAGCCGGGTTACTCAAACCGAGCAGGCAAACGCAGCCCACGGTGAGCATCATCCGATTCTTGAAACGCATGTGGCAGTCCCCGTTGCCCAGTTTTTTTGGCCGCACCGGCATTGCACCGGCGACCAACTGGAATTAGCACGAGGATTTTCGGCAAATTGATCCGATTGAATTAAGGATGAAGTGGTTACGATGCAGGGTAAACACGCACGCAAAAAAAACCGCGCCCCGCTTTTGAAGGCGAGGCGCGGCTGACTCAAAACGCGACCGAGGTTAATCAGCCGCCGGGTATCACATAGGCCGCGATCCGCGAGCGCGGATAGACCGATTCGGCGACCGTGCGGTTGTGGTTGCCGGACACGATGATCGGATTGCCGTTCGGATCGATGCCGCTGACCACGCCGACGTGATGATTCATCACGGCGATGGCGCCGACCTGCGGTCCCGAAACGCGGGTGCCGTAGCGCGCATAGGCGCGGGCCAGGTTGCCGCCGCCGGCATGGCCGGTCTTCTTGAGCACCAGATCCATGAAGGCACCGCACCATTGGCTGCCGCGCCCGGTCGGGTTGGTGCCCATGTATTTGCGGGCTTCCGAAACCAGCGAGTTGGTGGTGAAGCCGCCAAAGGCATCTCCCGTGTGCCCACGGCGGGCGCGTCGAGGGCCTTGGGTGGCTTCGCCCGGCGCCGGCGCAGCGGCTTGGGCGGTCAGAACGCCTCGAGCGGCCTGGACGCGATTGAAGTTCTGGGCGCTGCCGAGATCACCGCGCGATTGAACCGCGACGTCTGCAACATGATGGCGTTGAACAGCAACGTGTGCCGCATGATGGCGGTGCGTGGCCTTATGGGCAGGTCTTGCGAAGGCAGGTCCGCTGAGAGCCGCGAATGCGACCGAACACAGCAAAAGCGCCGCCTGCTTGTTTCTTCCAATTCTCATCAGGTTTAGTCCCCTTGTCATCAAAGCAATGCACCCGGCCCCGGACAGAATCGGGATCAGATGCACGGCCTAAACACCGTCCAAGCGAGGCGAAATCATGATCATGTCGAGGTCATTTTAGGCAGATGCATGACCGGTATGTCCATGTTAATACCTGAGCGCAAGAAATTATACGCATACTTTACTTGCAAAATATACATAACAGTATAACGAATACAGTTTTCGATCGACAGATATACTTGCGGCCTAAGTCGTTACCTAATTGTTCCAAAGTTAAAGGTGCAGTGCCATGTCATTGGGTTGACACGAAAGCGCGGTTGGCGGCGGTCAGTTCTTGCGGCTCAACAGGAACACCGCCTGTTCGCCGAACAGGTTCCAGAACCACCACGGCGCATTGAGCCGCAACGGGCTACCCCAGGCGTTCAGCGCCACCGCCCGCTCCATTTTGACCCCGATTTCGGAGCAAAGCGTGCGGAAATCCTTGATGGTGCAGTGGTGGATGTTGGGCGTGTCATACCAGCTGTACGGCAGGATATCGGTCTGCGGCATATGGCCGGCAAACAGCAGCTGCATGCGCACCTGCCAATGGCCGAAATTCGGAAACGACACGATGGCGTGACGGCCGATCCGCAGCATGTGCTCGAGCACGACGCGCGGATGCCGGGTCGCCTGCAGGGTCTGTGACAGGATGACGAAGTCGAAGGCGTCGTCGGGATAGTCGGCGAGGTCGGTGTCGGCGTCGCCCTGAATGACGGCGAGGCCTTTGGCCACGCATTCGTTCACGCCCTCGCGCGAGATCTCAATGCCGCGGCCGTCGACATCGCGGCTTTCCATCAGCAGACGCAGCAGCTCGCCGTCGCCACAGCCGACGTCGAGCACCTTGACGCCGCGCTCCACCATCTCGGCGACCAGCACCAGGTCGATACGCGCGCCGCCGGGGGTGCGCTCGATATTGGCGACGGTGAGGTTGGTCATGGCGTCGATCTTCCTCAGCTCTTGGCCGGGAGGCCGCGGGCCTTGCCCGCGCCGTCGAGGAATCCGCGCACGATGCCGAACATTTCCGGCTCTTCGAGCAGGAAGGCGTCATGGCCTTTGTCGGTGACGATTTCGGCGAAGGAGACGCGGGCGCTGGCGGCGTTGAGCGCATGCACGATCGCGCGCGACTCCGAGGTCGGAAACAGCCAATCGCTGGTGAACGAAATCAAGCAGAAACGCGTCGGCGTGCCCTTGAAGGCATTGGCCAAGACGCCGCCGGCATCGGCGGCCAGATCGAAATAGTCCATGGCGCGCGTCAGGTAGAGATAGGAATTGGCGTCGAACCGCTCGACGAAGGAAATGCCCTGGTGGCGCAGATAGGATTCCACCTCGAAATCCGCATCGAATGAGAAGGTCGGATTCTCGCGGTCCTGAAACTTGCGGCCGAATTTCCGATGCAGCGCGGCGTCGGAAAGATAAGTGATATGCGCGCCCATGCGCGCGACCGCGAGCCCGCGGCGCGGATTGGTGCCTTCCAGATGATAGCGGCCGCCGCGCCATTCCGGATCGGCCATGATCGCCTGACGGCCGACCTCGTGGAACGCGATGTTCTGCGCCGAATGGCGCGTCGCGCAGGCAATCGGCAGCACCGAAAACACGCGGCTCGGATAACTGACCGCCCATTGCAGCACTTGCATGCCGCCCATCGAACCGCCGGCGACCGAGAACAAGGTGTCGATGCCGAGCTGATCGAGCAGCATGGCTTGCGCGCGCACCATGTCGCGGATGGTGATGACGGGAAAATCCAGGCCCCAGGGCTTGCCGGTCTTCGGATTGATCGAAGCCGGGCCGGTGGTGCCCATGCAGCCGCCGACCACGTTCGGACAGATCACGAAATAACGTTCGGTATCGATCGGCTTGCCGGGGCCGACCAAGGTTTCCCACCAGCCCGACTTCTTGGTGACCGGATGCAGATTGGCGACGTGCTGGTCGCCGGTGAGCGCATGGCACACCAGCACCGCGTTGGAGCGGTCGGCATTGAGCGTGCCGTAGGTCGTGTAGGCGATCTGGAATGGCGAGAGCTCGACGCCGGCATCGAGCTTCAGCGGCTTGTCGGCGCCAAAGCGGGCGACCAGCGAGTCATGCGGCTGATCCGCCTCGTTGAGGCCTTCTTCGCGCGCCGTTTCGCTCGTTAGCGGCTGGACGTTTACCATCTCGATACCCGGCCCCGACGGGAGGCCTCCCAAGCCACGCTTCAAGCCATAAAAAAACCCGGCCTGAACAAAGGTTCGGCCGGGATCCAACGTGTCCCCGGCCTGTTTAGCGAGTTGTTTAACGTGGCTGCAAGCCGGCCGGCTCAAATGACCACACAATCACATTTAGTCCCGGCCCCCCTCTGCGTCAAGGCAACCCGCCGGCGGACAAGGGGCGTGGGCCGGAGGCGGAAACCCGCCGCCGCATGTTTTCTTTGATTTCAGGCCCTGCCCCTCCTATCAATGCCGCCATGGCAAAGGCTCCCGAAACACCCTCGCAAATTCCTTCACTTGGCGATCTGCGCAAGGATATCGACCGTATCGACGAAGCGATGCACCGGCTGCTGATGGAGCGCGGCGACATCATCGACCGGCTGATCGCGGTCAAGAAAAGCCAGGAGACCGGCTCGGCGTTCCGCCCGGTACGCGAGGCCGAGATGATGCGCCGTCTGGTCAAGCGCCACAAAGGAATATTGCCGCTCGACACCGTCGAAAGCATCTGGCGTGTCATCATATCGACGTTCACTTACGTGCAGGCGCCGTTCTCGCTGCACGCCGACCTGTCGGCCGGCGACGCGCTGATGCGGGATTCGGCGCGCTTTCATTTCGGCTTCACGGTGCCATTTGTGCCGCATATGGGCGCCGCCGGCGTGGTCGCTGCGGTATCGACGTCGAAAGGCGATCTCGGCCTGGTTCCGGCGATTCCGGTCGCCAGCGCCGGCGCCTGGTGGAGCGCGCTCGAATTCGACGCCGCGCCCAAGATCATCGCGCGCCTGCCCTTCGTCGAGCGCGCCGACCACCCGGCGGCCCTGCCGGTCTTTGTGGTTTCCAGGGTCGCCGCCGACGCCATGGCGACGGAAGCCAGCGTGTGGAGCATTCGCGTTTCCGGCTGGGGCGCCGGGCCCGCGGAGGCGCTTGCGGCGCTGGCGGATTTCATCGCCGTTCCCGACCGCGCTTTCGACGGGGCAGCCCTGCTGGTGACGCTGACCCAGGATGTCAGCCTTGAGCAGATCACCGCCGCCTTGGTTAAAGCCGGGGCCACGGTGCGCTCGTCGGCCCTCGTCGGCAGCCACGCAACCCGCTATACGGTTGCCGCCGAGAAGTAAGGCCTGACTTCGGCGATGCCTCGTTGCCTCGCCAGGCGGGGCCCGATCAACCTTGAGACCGAGAATGACCGATCAACGTCCGCAACCGCGACCCGGCGTGCTCGATATTGCCCCCTACATTCCGGGCAAGAGCACGGCGCCGGGCGTCGCCAAAGTGTTCAAGCTGTCCTCCAACGAGACGCCGCTGGGGCCGGGCGCGAATGCGATCGCCGCCTATCGCGCCGTCGGCGACCATCTGGAGGACTATCCGGAAGGCTCGTCCCTGGCGC
The DNA here is from genome assembly GCA_963825015.1 of uncultured Alphaproteobacteria bacterium. Taxonomy (GTDB): domain Bacteria; phylum Pseudomonadota; class Alphaproteobacteria; order Rhizobiales; family Xanthobacteraceae; genus Pseudolabrys. The sequence continues at coordinate 593,106 of CAWGRN010000022.1, forward strand.
TGCGCGAGGCGATCGGCGGCGTGTTCGGGCTCGACCCTGCGCGCATCGTCTGCGGCGCCGGCTCCGACGATCTGCTCAATCTGATTGCGCGCGCCTATCTCACCGACGGCGACGAGGCGATCCACACCACGCACGGGTTCCTGGTCTATCCGATCGCGACCTTGGGCACGGGCGCCAAGCCGGTGGTCGCGGCGGAGAAGAATTTCACCGCCGACGTCGATGCCATTCTCAAGTCGGTGTCGCCGAAGACCAAGGTCGTGTTCCTGGCCAACCCGAACAACCCGACCGGGACTTACATTCCGTTCGACGAGGTCAAGCGGCTGCATCGCTCGCTGCCGGGCAATGTGCTGCTGGTGCTGGACGCGGCCTATGCCGAATATGTCCGCACCAATGATTACGAGTCCGGCATCGAACTGGTCGCCACCACCGACAATGTGGTGATGACGCGCACCTTCTCGAAAATCTACGGACTGGCCGCGCTGCGGCTCGGCTGGATGTACGGTCCTGCGCACGTCATCGACGCGATCAACCGCATCCGCGGTCCGTTCAACGTCAACGCGCCGGCGATCGCCGCCGGCATTGCCGCGATCCGCGACAGCGCGCACGTCGAGCGCTCGCGCGAGCATAATTCGCGCTGGCTGGCCTGGCTGACCGAGGAAATCGGCAAGCTCGGCCTGACGGTGACGCCGAGCGTGGCGAACTTCGTGCTCATCCATTTCCCCGAAACCAAAGGCCGCACCGCCAAAGAGGCGGACGCGTTCTTGACCAAACGCGGCCTGGTGCTGCGCCAGGTCGGCGCCTATCACCTGCCGAACGCCTTGCGCATGACGGTCGGCAGCGAAGAGGCCAACCACCTGGTGGTGAAGGCGCTGGCGGAATTCCTGGGGAAGCCCGCGTGAGCCAGCCCGCGACCCTGTTCAACCGCGTCGCGCTGATCGGCGTCGGGCTGATCGGCTCATCGATTGCGCGCGCCGCCAAGGCGCAGGGCGCCGCGGGTTCGATCGTGGCGACGGCGCGGTCGCCGGAAACCCGCCGCCGCGTCGCCGAATTCGGGCCTTGCCGACCAGGTGGTGGAAACCAATGCCGCCGCGGTCGAAGGCGCCGATCTCGTCATCGTCAGTATTCCGGTCGGCGCCTGCGGCGCGGTCGCCAAGGAGATCGGCCCGCATCTGGCGCCGGGCGCGATTATTTCCGATGTCGGCTCGGTCAAAGGCTCGGTGGTGCGCGACATGGCCCCGCATCTGCCGAAGAATGTGCATTTCGTGCCGGCGCATCCGGTGGCCGGCACCGAATATTCCGGGCCCGACGCCGGCTTTGCCGAATTGTTCGTCAACCGCTGGTGCATTCTGACGCCGCCGGAGGGCACCGATCCGAAGGCTACCGAAAAGCTCGCCGCGTTCTGGCGCCTGCTCGGCGCCAATGTCGAGACCATGGCGCCCGATCACCACGATCTGGTGCTCGCGGTCACCAGCCATCTGCCGCATCTGATCGCCTACACCATCGTCGGCACCGCCGACGAACTGGAGACGGTGACGCGCTCGGAAGTGCTGAAGTTTTCCGCCGGCGGCTTCCGCGATTTCACGCGCATCGCCGCGTCCGATCCGACCATGTGGCGCGACGTGTTCCTCGCCAACAAGGACGCGGTGCTGGAAATGCTCGGGCGCTTCAACGAGGACGTCGCGGCGCTGACCAAGGCGATCAGGCGCGGCGACGGCGACGCGCTCTACGAGCAATTCGCGCGCACCCGCGCCATTCGCAAAGGCATTGTCGATATCGGCCAGGATTCGGCCGCGCCCGATTTCGGCCGCCCGCATCCGGACCTGCCGCACCAGCCGCTGCCGAAGCCTTACGCGGCGAACGACGACTAAATCACAGCGTTACGGCCGCGCCTTCCCGGCCATGTTGACGCCGGCCTTGCCGCTGGCATTCAAGCTATCGAGCGAATCGTACAGCAGTTGCAGCACGTAGCGGGCGTTGTGGTAGGCGCCGCCCGGATCGCGCACCGAGATAGCTGTAGTTGAACACCGCCTGCAGCAGACGCGGCGTATAGGCGGTGTATTTGTTGGCCATGCCTATTTCTTCCGGATCGATCCGGCCATTGCCGTTCTTGTCGGCGTACCAGTACGGGAACGCGGCCTTGGTGAAGGCGATCGGCGTGCCGCCGACATTCTTGGCGTAGGTCTGGATCGCCGCATAAAGCTGGCCTTGCAGATTGGCGATCTCGCGCGCGAGACCCTCCTCCTTGCCGTTGCCGTCGAAGTCGCCGCGGGTCGACATGCGAATATTCGCAAGGTCGGCGAGCGTCTTGATGCCGTCGTGGCATCCGCCGCAGCGGTCGATCTTGACCTCGCCGTCGTGCGGCGAATGGCAGCCGGTGCAGGAACTCACATTCGGCATGTGAGCGAAGTAGCCGACATATTTCTTGCCGTCATATTCGTAGACCGACCTTCGCGTCGGTGCCGTAGCGCGTCGCGCCGGCCGGGAAATAATGCACGTGGAGGAAGCTCAGCTTCGGATCGGGCGTATCCAAGGCAAGGCCTGCGATCGCCTTGTTGACGCTCGCCGTCGACTCGCGGCCCTGATGGCAGGTCATGCACAGATTGCTGTCGTTGTTGCCGCTGTCGACGGTCATGCCGCTGGGGAACGTGACCTTGGCGACGGTGTGGCGCGCATAGGTCAGCATGTCGGCGTGGCAGTTGGTGCAGGCGAACCCGTTCTTGACGTGCGGCGCCGGCGTGTTTTTTCCTTCCTTCAGGTATTCCGGCAGACTGTTGGCGCCGTGGCAGCGCGCGCAGACCGCCGGGATTTCCTTCACCTTGTCCCAGTCGTGGAACGGCTCGGCGTTGCGATCGAAATGGCCCTTCCAAAACTCGAGCCGGACGCCGGCCTCGGTCTTTTCGTCCGACCAGCCCGTCCCGCTGCCCAACAATGTGGCGGCTGCTACGGCAACCGCAAATGTCGTGAGTTTGCACCAACCGCGAATCGTGCGCATGGCTTCCTCGCCCAATTGGTTGAGTTAAAACCGGTATCGAAACTGACGTGTCTGCTACAACGCTCGAACGTCAAAGACATTGATCCCGGTCAAGATACGACCGCGAATCTGCAAATCTCAATTTGTGAAATAAACCGGCTAAAACAACGCCGGCGCTTTGCCGATCGGGATCGGCCCGAGGAAAACCGCACCGTCGCTAAAACGCAGCGGCAGCGTGACGGCAGGCTTGCCTTCGAGCGTGGTCTGTTCGCCGAGCATATTGATGCCGGCCGAGATATTGGCGCCGACCTGCTGGCGCGCGACGTTGCCGAGGCCGGGCGCCAGGCGGTCGAGCATGCCGGAGAGCTTGTCCATGCGTGGGCGACGCCTGCACCATCTGCTGCGCGCCGATGGCGTTGAGAAACGCCTCGACGCCGACGACCGTGACGCGCAACTGGCCTTCGAGCCGCCCGTTGGCATTGAGCGACAGCGTGCCGCTGCCGACGGCGATGGTTTCGCCCTGCTGCACCCGCGCCTGCCCGATTTCGATGCCGCCGTTCGGCCGCCTGGATCTCGCGGAACCGCGCCGCCCAGGGCTTGGGCGCGAAATCCTTCAAGCCGCGCAGGACCGCGGTGATGTCGGCATCGACCGGCGCGCGCCGTTGCCGGAAGCAGGCCCGGCGCCGCGGCCTGGTCGAGCTTGAGCGCGACTTCGATCACCGGATTGCTGGCGACGGAACCGCCGGCGATGCGGCCGTGGATTTCGATGTGCTGGGCCGTCAGCACGTGCTGCTGACTGCCGCCGGTCATGCGGTCGACCACAGGGCGGTCGAATACCAGCGCAACCCGCTCGGGCGCAGCCGGCGTGCCGCGCAGGCTCGACTGCGCGAGTTTCCAGTTGACGATGATGTCCGGCGGCTGGCCTGGATTGGCGATGGTAAGCGGCCCGTGGAATTCGCTGATCAGCAAAGTCGGCTGATAGACCTGCGCGGCGACCAGAACGCCGCTGCTCTTGATCTCGATGGGCGGCTGATTGCTGTTGAACAGCGCGGAGGCGCGCTCGCAGTTCAGCTCGAAGCGGAACGGATAGCCGCCGATGGTTTGCTCGCCGCAGGCATAGATGCGGCCGGCCTTGGCCTCGCGCGCGCGCCAGCCCTCGATGGTGGCTTCGGCCTTGTCGGCGGCATAGTTCCAGAACAGGCTCCAGCCGCCGAACAAGGCCGCAACCAGATAGCAACATGACGATGTAGCGCCACTGGCGCCGCGCGCGGAAAGAGTTCTTGCCATCGAGGGTCTAACACCTGCCGAATGCGGCGTTTTGAGGCCGCCGCCTTGGCCTATTGAGTGGAACCGGTTGCTTAGCGACATCCGGCCTGTTACGCGAGCGCCATTGTCGGGCCCTGTCAAACGCCGTGGGCTATTTCCTACCACGATGAGCAAAACATCAAACCAAGCCGGCGAGGATCTGTGGGTCTTCGCCTACGGATCGCTTGATGTGGCGGCCCGGATTCAAGCATCTGGAGCGCCGCAACGCCCGGCTGGTAGGCGCCCACCGGGCGCTTTGCGTCTATTCCTTTGTCCATCGCGGCACGCCGGAACGGCCCGGCCTGGTGCTCGGGCTGGATCGCGGCGGCAATTGCCGCGGCATCGCCTACCGCGTGGCCAAGGCCAAGCGCGCGGAAACCATCGACTATCTGCGCGCGCGCGAGCAGGTCACCATGGTCTATCGCGAGGCCTGGCGGCGCGTCTGGCTCGACGACGACCCGCAGCAGAGCGTGCACGCGCTTTGCTACATGGTGGACCGCGGCCACCAGCAATATGCCGGCCGGCTTACCCTGGCGGAGCAACTGCACTATTGCCGCCAGGGCCACGGCCGCTCCGGCCCCTGCCGCGACTACGTGCTGGCCACGCTGAAGGAACTTGAAGCGCTGGGTGTCCGCGACGCCGGTCTGCACACGCTGGGCGAACGGCTCAAGGGCGCTCACGAGTCGGGAAAAATTAACGCCACTGCAACTCGACGGCGGAATTGCGCGGACCTATCATCGGCGGCGTTTCGTTCTGGCGTCAGGCTTGGGGATACGATGCGCCGTCTACCGTTGCTTGCCGCGACTGTTGCTGTTCATCGCGGGCGCGATGACGCCGTGCATGGTCCGCCGAAGACAAGGATCGCGTGGCCTGTTTTTCGCTCAGCAATGAAAACTACAAGGACAAGAGCAAGTTCGATCTCGGCCTGAATGCCTGCACGCGCATGATCAACTCCGGGCGCTTTAAGGACAAGGCGCTGGCCTCGATCTATCGTGCGCGCGGCAGTTGGAAGCAGAAGAAAGGCGCGCTGGACGCGTCGCTCGCCGACTACGGCATTTCGATTCGCATCGAACCGGACAATGTCGAAAGTTACGATTACCGCGCCGACGTCTATCAGCAGAAGGGCGATCTCGATCGCGGCGCTCGCCGATTACGATCACGCCTCGCGCATCAATCCGACCTACGCCGCCGCCTTTTTCAGCCGCGGAATGATCTACGAGAAGAAAGGCGACGTCGACAAGGCGCGCGCCGAATACAATGCGGCGATTGCGGTGCCGACCAAGGATCGCATCGCGCAGTGGGCGCAGGACAACGCCCGCGCACGGCTCAAGGCGCTCGACGAAGCCCCCAAGGAAGAACCTAAGAAATAGCGGTCCGGCTTAGCCGTTTTGCGCGGCTTGGCTTTCGGCGATCAAACGTGCCGTTGCCGTTTCGATCGCGCTCTTCAGGCGGTCGAAAAAGTCGGCCTCGTCGAGACCCGGCGCGATCGGATCGAGAATTTCCACCAGCACCGTTCCCGGCAGTCGGCGGATCGACCGGCGCGGCCAGAACAGGCCGGAATTGAGCGCGATCGGCACGCACGGCACGCCCTCCTCGGCGTAAAGATGCGCAACGCCGTGTTTGTAGCGCGGTTCGGCGCCGGCCGGCCGCCGCGTGCCCTCGGGAAAAATGATGAGCTGGCGATTGTCGGCGAGTTCGACCCGCGCCCGCTCGGTCATGGCCTTCAGCGCCTGCGACCCGGCGCTGCGATCGACCGGCACCATGCGGCCCTTGACCATGAGCCAGCCGAAGATCGGAATCCACTGCAGCTCGCGTTTGACGATGAACACCGGGTTGTCGAACAGCGGCAGCAGCGCAAAGGTCTCCCAGGCCGACTGGTGCTTGGCGGCGACAATGATGCGCGCCCTTCGGAATTTTCTCGGCGCCGCGCACGTCGATATCGATGCCGGCGACGACGCGCAGCAGCACCAGATTTGTTGCGCCCCATGAGCGCGCCACCGCGATAATGGCGCGGTACGGCATGAAGAAAGTCGGCAACGCGATGACGAGATAAACCAGCGTGTTCAGATAGAACAGCAGGTTGAACAATATGGAGCGCAGCAGGATCAGCACGGGCTTTTCGCTCCTTTACGACGCGGTGTCGGGATCGAGGCTCATGCGGCCGAGCGCGAAAAGATATTTTAGATATTCCGCGAACAGAAAGCGCGCGGTGTCGAGGTTCTGCCACCAGGGCTCGGTTTTCACCTTTTCCGACATGACCGGATAGGGAATCAGCAGCGTTTCCGGAAGCTGATGCGCAAGCTCAGCCATGGCGCGCGGCAGGTGCCAGTTCGAGGTCACCACGATCAGCGAATTGAAATTGTGCTCGTGCGCCCAGCGCTTGGTCTCGATGGCGTTGCCGAAGGTGTTGAGCGCCGAGCGATCGAGATCGATGCAGCAGGTGAAGAACTTGGAATAAAGCGGCGTCAGCCGCGCGATCTCCTTGCGCGCTGGTGGCGCGATGCACGCCCGTGATCAGCAGCCGCTGGCCGCGTTCCGCCGCCAAAAGCTCGATGGCGTCCGGAATGCGCGAGGCGGCGCCGGTCAGCACCACGATGCCGTCGGCCTTGCGCTCGAGCGAAACGTCGTCGGTCGGGATATTCGCGGCAAACCAGAAGAACCCGACGGCGAGCAGCAGCGCCCCGACGGCGCCGGCGCTCATGGTCAGAAAGCCGATCCAGCGGGCAAGACCAGCAAGCATTAGTCTATCATCTCCAGCGTCCGGTTGACCGTTTGCCGCGAGGTCATGGCGGTCACCACCGCGATCAGAACGACCTGACCGAGCACGGCGACATAGCCGGTCATCCCGATGGAAAATGACCCGAACATGGCGGCGGTCTGGTCGCCCCCCGCCGTGCCGGCGAACCAGCGGCTGATGAAGCTCGCCAGCATGAACAGCACGATCGCGGCGCCGCCGCCGATGCCGCCGCCTTGCAGGCCGAGCAGCAGGAAGTGACGCTGGAAATGCCCGGCGATGAAGCCGTTCTTGGCGCCGACGAAATGCAGGACCTCGATCACGGTCTTATTGGTCGCCATCGCGCCCCGGGTCGCAAAGGTGACCGAGAGAACGGTGGCCGCGATCATCAGAAGCAGAATGGCGACGCCGAAGGCGACCGCGGTGCCGGCCATGGCGCTCATGCGCTCGATCCAGCCGCGATGGTCATCGAGGCTCGCACCCGGCACCTGCTCCGCCAACAGCCTTCGAAGTTGTGAAATGTCGGGTGCGGCGCCGGGCGCGATCTTGACCACGATCATGCGCGGCACCGGCAGCTGATCGAGCGACAGCCCGCTGCCAAGCCACGGCTCCAGCAGCTTGCTGGATTCTTCCTTCGAGTAGGGCCGCACGTCGCCGATGCCGGGGAACGCGCGCGCCACCGACGCCGCCTTGTCGACAGTGGCGTCGAGGTCGCGGCCCGGCGCCGGGATCACCTGGATGGTGATTTCGCGGGCGACATCCGCCTGCCATTCGTTGGCCGCCCCGCTCACCAGGATCACCGCGCCGGTGGTCAGCGAGGCCAGAAACGTCATGATGGCGACGACCGCCACAAGGGCGCGTCCGGAAATCGAATTGCGCGGCACCAGCGGCGTATCGAAACGCGGCAGCAGGCCGCTCACCATGCGCGGCGGCGGCATCCGCGGCGTCGCCTGTATTTCGTTTCTGGTCGAATCCGCCAGATCTCGTCCGGTCCACTTTTCGGGATCATGCGTTCTCAATCATAAATATGCAGACGGCCGTCGTGCAGCACCAGCCGCCGCGCATCGTACTGATCCATCAAGGCGATGTCGTGGGTGGCGATGACGACGGACGTGCCGGACTTGTTGAGTTCGATGAACAGCCGCAGCAGCCGCTGCGCCAGAGTCGGATCGACGTTGCCGGTGGGCTCGTCCGCCAGCAGGAGTTGCGGCCGCGCGATCACCGCGCGTGCAATCGCGGCGCGCTGCTTCTCGCCGCCCGACAGCACCGGCGGCAGCGCCCACATCCGTTCGCCGAGATCGACCCACTTCAAGAGCTCGATCACCTCGTCACGGTAGCTGTCCTCGGGCCGGCCCATCACGCGCAGCGGCAGCGCGACGTTCTCGTAGAGCGACATGTGGTCGAGCAGGCGGAAATCCTGGAACACGATGCCGATGCGGCGGCGCAGCGTCGCGACCGCGTCGCGCGACAGCGTCGCGACATCGTGGCCGAACTGGGTGATCAGCCCGCGGGTGGGTTTCAGCGACAGAAACAGCAGCCGCAGCAGCGAGGTCTTGCCGGCGCCGGACGGACCGGTGAGGAACTGGAAGGAATGCGGCTCGATGCGGAACGTGAGGTCCCGCAGGACCTCCGGCCCGAGGCCGTAGCGCAAGCCCACATTCTCGAATCGGACCACGCGCCTCTCCGGTAATTTCCCTTATAGCCCCCTGGAATGGCCCTGGCTGGCCAAGGCCGCAAACAGTCCCTTTAAAGCCATCCGGGGCCGCCCGCACGCCAGGAACTGCGCTTTTACAGGATTATTGCGCCGCCGCCATAGCCGCCTGGGCCCCAAATCGGGGTTTTGGCCCCCGGGCCGGGGCCGCTCATGGTTTCCGGTCCATTAACGGTCGGATGGTAGGTTTTTGGCATCGAAACGCCGCAGAAGCCATGTTGATTGTCTGTCCGAGCTGCGCAACGTCCTATCTGATCAACCCGGACTCGGTCGGTCCTGCCGGGCGCGCCGTGCGTTGTGCGCGCTGCAAAACCGTCTGGCACGCCAGCGCGCCGAAGAAAGTCTCCGACGTCAGCGCCTTCGTCGACAGCGTGATCGCGGAAGCCGAAGCGCAGTCGAACGGCGCCTATCCGGACGCAACCCCGTCCCGGCCCGACGAACCGGCGCCGAACCAAGCAACCGCGGCAGCCGACGATTTCGGCGCCGACGAATCCGAGCCTGCTCCGGTCACCGAGACCGCGTCGCCGCCGGTCGGGCCGACCGGCCACGATACCGATCTAGTTCCATACCCAGACCATGCGCCGGAGCCGTTGGCGATCGCCGACGCGCCCTCGCTGGTGCCGCCGATCGAACACGAGCGGGCGCCGGACGCGGCCGATGCCGAGGACACCGACACTTTCGCCGTCCGCCGCCTGCGGCTGAAGTCGCGCCGTCAGCAGGCCCGCCGCTCGTCGCGCTGGACCGCGATCGTTCTGGTGCTGTTTGCCTTCAACGTGGCGCTGGTCGGGGCGCGCAGCGAAGTGGTGCGCTACCTGCCGCAGACCGCGTCGCTGTTTGCCGCGATCGGCCTGCCGGTCAATCTGCGCAACCTTAAATTCGAGGATGTCCGCATCTCCAAGGAAACCGAGGATGGCAAAAGCATCCTGGTGATCGAAGGCAACATCGTGAGCACGGGCGGCAGTCCGGTCGAAGTGCCGCGCCTGCGCTTTGCCGCGCGCAGCGCCACCGGACAGGAAGTCTACACCTGGACCGCGTTGCCGAGCCGCAGCATTCTTGGACCCGGCGAAAGCGTTGGTTTCCGCAGCCAGCTGGTGTCGCCGCCGGCGGATGCCAGCGACATCATGGTGCGCTTCTTCAATTCGCAGGACGCCGCGGCCGGAAAGAAATAAGCGAACCGCTTTCGGAAACGATGCTTCGCAAGGAAACAACCGCGTGGCGAAGATCCTGATCGCCGAAGACAACGACGACATTCGCGGCCTCGTCGTCCGCGCGCTGAGCGATGACGGTCACGATCTGGTGGCGACCGAAAACGGCGTCGCCGCGCTCGAAGCCTTGAACCGGCATAGCGGCGATTTCGACCTGTTGCTGACCGACGTGAAGATGCCGCTGATGGACGGCATCGCGCTGGCGCTGGCCGCCGGCCGCGATCATCCCGACATGGCGATCATGCTGATGACCGGCTATGCCGATCAGCGCGAGCGCACGCACGGGCTGGACGCGCTGGTGCACGACGTCATCGCCAAACCATTCACGCTTGAGCAGATCAAGGGCGCCGTGCGCGAGGCGCTGGTGGCGCGACACTAGCCGCCGCGCCCGAACTTCGATTTAGAAATCCTTCAGCAGCCGCTCGATGTAATCGAGCTCGAGCTGCGGGCGCGAACTTTCGCCGAAGCGCTTGCGAAGCTCTTCCAGGATGCGCCGCGCCCGTTGCGCATCGATCTCACCCGGCACTTTCACGGTGACGTCGTCGCCATAATCGCGGCCGCGCAGCGGCCGGCCGAGCGGATCGGTGTTCTGGTCGGCGCGCTGACGGCCGTTGCGGCCGGGCTGGCCGGGACCCTGGCCCATGCCCTGACCCTGGCCGTTCTGCTGCATCTGCTGCGCCAGCCCCTGCGCGCCCTTGCGCATGGCTTCCAGCGCGCGGCCTTGGCTGCCGACGGCGCCTTCGGCATCGCCCTCGCCGAGTTCGCCTTCGGCCTCACCCATGGCTTCGCCGGCGCCGCCGAGCTGGTCCATTTCGCTGCCGCCTTGGCCCTTTTCGCCCTGGCCTTTCTGATCCTGCCCGGGATTGCCGAGGCCGCGCTGGCGCAATTGCTCCAACAGCTTGTTGAGCCGATCCTTCAAGGCCTGCTGATCCTGCCGCAGATCGCCCATCTGCTGGTCGCCCTTGCCGCGCTGATTGCGCTGGCGGTCGCGCTTCATGTCCTGGCCTTGCTTGAAGGTCTTGTCGCGCAATTGCTGTTGCTTGCGGATCATGTCGCCCAGTTCGTCGAGCGCCGACATCATGTCGTCGTCGCCGTCCTCGCCTTGGGCGCCCGGACGCGCCATCTGCAGGTTTTCCAGCATCGACTGCATTTGATCGAGCAACTGGCGGGCGGCGTCCTTGTTGCCGGAGCGCGCGAGCTGCTCCAGCCGGTCGAGCATGCTCTTGAGGTCTTGCTGATTGAGCGTGCGGGTATTCCGATCGAGCGGGCGCGCCAGTTGCTGCGGGTTCTTGCGCAGCTCTTCCGCCAGCGCCTGCATGAACTTGTCCATGGCGGCGCGCAGCTGATCCATCAGCTTCTTGAGCTCTTCGTCGCTGGCGCCGCGTTCGAGCGCCTGGCGAAGCGCGTCCTGCGCCTGCCGCAAGGCCTGCTCGGCCTGGCTGACATTGCCGTCCTCGATCTGCAGCGCCATGTCCCACATCCGCGCCACCACTTCGCGCAAGGCGTCGTCGGATTTGGCATGATCGAGATCGTGATAGATCGAGCGTAAGCCCAGATAGACGCCGGCCTCGGGCGTGAAGTGTTCCGGCGCGATGGTCAGCGCGTCGAGCGCGGTGAGCACCAGCGGTTTCGCGCCGGCATCGAGCGCCAGGTTGCGCCGTTGTTCGATCAGCGCGCGCGCCACCGGCTTGACGAAAATGCGTTGCGGCAGCTGCAGCTCGTGCGGTTCGCTGCGGCCTTCATTGCCGGCCTCGTCATGCGCCACCAGCGTCATGATGACTTCGGCGCCGGCCCAGACATGCTCGGTGAGATCGCGCGTCGTCTGCGCCGCCCCGATGCGGGTGCGCGCCTGCGGCAAGGTCAAAGCGAAATCGGGCGTACTGAACAGCGGATGACGCGGCTTGTCGTCCGGCGCCTTGTCCTTGAGTTCGAAAATCGCCTTGGCTTCGACCACGCCGTAGTCGTCGTCCATTTTGTAGTCGAGCCGCAGCGCGCCGCGGGCCTGCCGCTCCGGATCCTTGATCAACGCGATGGTCGGCGCGCGGTCGGGTATAGCGGTGAAATTCCAGGTGAGATCGCTGCCGAGCACGCCATGCACCGCGGCGGAGCCGTCGCCCTTGATCACCAGACGGCGCTCTTCGGTGCCCGCCGGCAGGGCCGCGTGCGTTTCGGCGGGTGCGTCTTCGACGCCGCCCTTGCGCACGATGTCGAAGTTCACATTGCCGGTGGCGCGGATGACGACCTGGCTGCCGACCGGCACCGCGACCGTCGCCGCGGCTCTGCACGGTTTCGCCGGGGCGCAGACCCTGCAACATCACCGGCGGGCGGCCGGTATAAACCGGCGGCGTGACCCAGGCATCGATGCGGAAATTCGCCGGCGCGACCACGCCCTGCCAATCGAAGGCGGCGGTGATGCGCTTCACGCGCTCGCCGCCGGCGGCAAAGAAGCTCGCCACCACCACCATGAGCACCAGCGCCCGCAACGCTATCGGATCGCGCAACGACAACTGCGGCGACGGCCAGCCGGCTTTGAGCTTCGACGCCGACGCCAGCGCGCGCTCGACGTGGGCGCGCCAGAGCGCTTGCGCGACCGGATCGTCCTGATTGGCGGCGATCTCATCGGCGATGGCGGTCGCGGGGCGATGCATCTCGCCGCTGCCGCGATCGAGCCTGCGCAAAGCGTCGGTTGCGCTCGGCAGCCGTAGCCGCAACAGCGGGATCGTCGCTGCAACCACAATAACGAGGAAAATGATCAGGCCGATGGCGCGCGCCATCGGCGGCAACGCGATCCATAACCCGGCCCAGGACAGCGCGAGGAACAGACCGACCGCGGTCGCGAGCGTCGCGAGTGCCGGCCACAGTCTTTCCCACAGCAAACTGCCGCGCGCGCGTTTAAGCGCCCGCGCGAGCAGAACCCGGGTCGACTGTTCCCGGCCCTCAGGCTGTTCGTCCAAACCGTCCAAAAGCCACTCCGCCGCACGGGGCTAAGGAGAATCTGTCAGCCAGACACGCTACCACGCAGGCAATTCTCAGGCCATGCGGGGATTCAGGCGCTCAAAGCCAATCCGGCATGCGATCGAGCGCAATCAATTGGTCAACTTCAAGGCGCGGCCGGACCACGGCCCATTCCGAGCCTTTCACCAGCACTTCCGGCACCAAAGGCCGGGTATTGTAGGTGCCGGCCTGGACCGCCCCATAGGCGCCGGCCGACATGACAGCCATGAGCGCGCCGCTTTCCGGTTCCGCCATTTCGCGGTCGAGGCCGAGGAAATCGCCGCTTTCGCAGACCGGCCCGACCACGTCGGCGCGAATCCGGCGGTTCGATGCGGGCGCCTCGGCGACCGGCCAGATCTCGTGATAGGCGTCATACAAGGTCGGGCGGATCAGATCGTTCATCGCCGCGTCGACGACGATGAAGTTCTTGGCCTCGCCGTGCTTCACGAACAGCACGCGCGTCACCAGGATACCGGCATTGCCGACGATCAGCCGGCCGGGTTCGAAGATCAGCCGGCAATCGAGATCGCGCGTGACGCGCTTGACCACTGCGGCATAGGCCTCCGGAAGCGGCGGCGGTTCGTTGTCGTCGCGGTAGGGAATGCCCAAGCCGCCGCCGAGGTCGACGTGCGAAATGGTGTGCCCGTCGGCGCGCAGCATACGCACGAAGTCGGCCAGCAGCGTGAAGGCGTCGCCGAACGGATCGAGCTCGGTGATCTGGCTGCCGATATGCATGTCGACGCCCGCGACCTTCAGGCCGGGCAGCTTGGCGGCGCGCGCATAGACTTCGCGCGCGCGGCTGATCGGAATGCCGAATTTGTTCTCGGCCTTGCCGGTGGCGATCTTGTGATGGGTCTTGGCGTCGATGTCGGGATTGACGCGCACCGAGATAGGCGCGGTTTGTCCCTTCGACGCCGCAATCGAAGACAGCAATTCGAGTTCGGGTTCGGATTCGACATTGATGCACAGAATGCGCTCGTCGACCGCCAGCGCCAGCTCGCGCGCGGTCTTGCCGAGGCCGGAGAACATGATCTTGTCGGCCGGAATGCCGGCCAGACGCGCGCGCTTGAGTTCGCCTTCCGACACCACGTCGGCGCCGGCGCCGAGCTTGGCGAGCGTCTTGATGACCGCCTGATTGGAATTCGCCTTCATGGCGTAGCAGACCAGCGCATTCACATTGGCGAAGGCGCCGGCGAACACGTTGTAGTGCCGCTCCAGCGTGGCGGTCGAATAGCAATAGAACGGCGTTCCCACCTGGGCCGCGAGCGCGTTGAGATCAACCGCCTCGGCGTGCAGCACGCCGTTGCGATAAGCAAAGTGGTGCATGACTTAAGTTTCCGATGCCGCGTGATTTATGGCGCGCGACTAGTTCAGAAGATTATCGAGGAAAATATGTTTGTTCGGAGCCGCCGTTTCCGGACGGCTGGGGCCACTTTTGGCTTGCGCCGCCGATTGGCGACGTCATCAGACCAGGCGTGCTGGCCTGGGCATTGGCCTGCGGCTCACCCGTGACCGAGGCGGCGGGCGGCGGGTCGAGCGGACCCTTGCGGCCGCAGGCAGCCAGACCGAGCGACGCGACGAGCGCGCCGAGCAGGGCCAGACGGAGAAACGGGCGGTCGCGGAAACGGTTCAAAATCGGCACTCCTAGCGTCAAGGACAGCATAGCAAACCAGACAAACAAGGCCAAACCTGGCTGGGCAAAGTCAGGATTTCTCTTTTTCCAGCTTCTCGCAGCCATTTCTTCGCCTGGGAACGCACATTCCCCGGCGCGGTGCCGCCGAAGCTGGTCCGGCTCTTCACCGATTTGTCGACCGAGAGAACGCTGAATACGTCCTCGCCGATCCGCGGCTCGATTTCGCGCATGGCCGAAAGCGCCATCCGGTGCAGCGGCACGCCGGTCTCCGACGCCTTGGCGACGATCCGGCCGGCGATGTGGTGCGCTTCGCGGAATGGAATTTTCAACGCGCGCACCAGCCAGTCGGCGAGATCGGTGGCGGTGGCATAGCCTTCACCGGCCGCCTTCTTCATGCGCGCGGTGTCGGGCTCGAGATCGGTCACCATGCCGGCCATGGCCGAGAGCGACAGGCTCAGCGCCGCGAGCGCGTCCATGACGCCCTCTTTGTCTTCCTGCATGTCCTTGGCATAGGCGAGCGGCAAACCCTTCATCACGATCAGCAACGCGTTAAGCGCGCCGATGACGCGGCCGGCCTTGGCGCGCACCAGTTCGGCGGCATCCGGGTTGCGCTTTTGCGGCATCATCGAGGAGCCGGTGGTGAATTTGTCCGACAGCTTGGCGAGCCCAGTGAGCGGCGAGGTCCAGATCACGATTTCCTCGGCGAGCCGCGACAGATGCACCGCGGCGATCGAGGCCGCCGCCAGCGTCTCCAGCGCGAAGTCGCGATCGGATACCGCGTCGAGCGAATTCGCCGCCGGCCGGTCGAAGCCGAGCGCCTTGGCGGTCATGTCGCGGTCGAGATCGAACGAGGTGCCGGCGAGCGCGCCGACGCCGAGCGGCGACTCATTGAGCCTTCTGCGCGCATCGGCAAAACGGCCGCGGTCGCGCGCCGCCATTTCGACATAGGCCAAGAGATGATGGCCGAACGTCACCGGCTGCGCGGTTTGCATATGGGTCAGACCCGGCATCACGGTGCCGGCATGCGCCAGCGCCTTGTCGGCGAGCGCGCGCTGGAAAGCCGCAAGCGATGCGTCGAGCGCGTCGATGGTATCGCGCATCCACAGCCGGAAATCGGTCGCCACCTGATCGTTGCGCGAACGCGCGGTATGCAGCCGCCCGGCCGCCTCCCCGATCAACTCGGAGAGCCTGCTTTCCACATTCATGTGGATGTCTTCGAGCGCCCGCTTGAAGACGAATTTGCCGCCGTCCATTTCTGACAGGATCGTGTCTAGACCGTGAGCGATCTTTTTCGCATCGTCGGCCGTAATGATGCCTTGCTTGGCAAGCATGTCGGCATGGGCCTTGGACGCGGCGATGTCTTGGCGGTAGAGAGCCTTGTCGAAATCGATGGAGACATTGATTTCCTCCATGATGGCGCCGGGGCCCGACGCGAACCGCCCGCCCCACATTTTGTTGCTCATGGTGTCGCTCTTGTTGGCATCGCTACCGAGGTTTCGCCGATCATGACCGAACGCCCGACATCCCGTTTCGCCAAAAAGCGGCTCGCCATGATCCTTGCGGGTGGCGTTGCCGGCGTCGCCGTCGGGCTGGCCGGGGTATACGGGATTGCGGCCCTGACTCGCAATGCGGGCGGCGATGCGGCCTGCCGGCCGTCCATGGAATTGGCCCGGAAAGTGGCCCCCTTCGCGCGCGGCGAGGTGGCCGCCGTCAATATCGCCAAGAGCCCGTTGAAAGTCCCCGATCTCGCCTTCCAGGACGCTTCCGGCAAGCCCCTGACCCTTGAGCACTGGCGCGGACGCACCGTGCTGCTCAACCTGTGGGCCACCTGGTGCGTGCCCTGCCGCAAGGAAATGCCGGTGCTCGACGCGCTGCAGGCCCGCCTGGGCGGTCCCGACTTCGAAGTGGTGGCGGTCAATATCGATACCCGCGACCCAGACAAGCCGAAGGCCTTCCTGAAAGAGCTCGGCATCGAAAAGCTCGCCTACTACGCCGACCCGGCCGCCAAGACTTTTCAGGACCTCAAGGCCGTCGGCCGCGCCTTCGGCATGCCGACCACGCTGCTGGTGGACCCTAAAGGCTGCGAAATCGGCACCATCGCCGGCCCCGCCGAATGGGCGAGCGACGACGCGATCAAGCTCATTCAAGCGGCCTTGGGGAAATAGCCGGACGGTCGCTTCAGACGGTCTTACGCGCTGATATCGATGTTCTGCCCGACACCGGCGGCGACATTGGCCAATTTGGTCAAATTCTGCTGGGCGGCGTCGATCAGCTTGGCGACGGACGCCGCGGCATCGGCGTTCATGCGGATCATTTTGGCCGCCATGGCCATCTGAACCTGGGCCATCTGACCGCCGGCCATAGCTGAAACGAGGGATGTCGGGTCCATGCCGGCTCAACTCTAGGGCGCCTTGGTCAACAAATCGCAAACGCCGTCGCCCGCTTGACTCCCCGCCGCTCGGCCGTATACTTAACCACATGGTTTACTATTCACCCGCCGCCCTCGACCGCACCTTTGCCGCGCTGTCCGATCCGACGCGGCGGGCCCTGTTGGCGCGCCTGAGCGAGACCGACGAAGTCTCGATCAGCGAACTCGCCAAGCCGTTCGCCATGTCGCTGCCGGCGGTGATGAAGCACCTCGACGTGCTGTCGGACGCCGGGCTGGTGACGCGCAACAAGACCGGCCGCACCGTCGCCTGCCGGCTGCGCGCCGAGCCGATGGAACAAGCCAACGAATGGCTCAATCGCTACCAGCGCTTCTGGACCGAACGTCTCGATCAACTCGCCGCATTTTTGGAGGAAGATTCATGTCCACCGCCGCCGCCGTCAAACCAAGCCTCACCATCAAGCAGCCGTTACAAATCCGCGCCGGAAAAAGTCTATGCCGCCTGGACCGACCCGGAAAAAATGAGCCGCTGGCTCGGGTCCGCCGAACGTCATCAAGGTGAATGTGACGGCGGAGGTGAAGGTCGGCGGGCGCTACGCGATCCAGATGATCGTGCCGGACGACGAACACAATGTAAGCGGCGTCTATCGCGAGGTGGTGCCGAACCGCAAGCTGGTCTTCACCTGGGCCTGGCGCTCGACACCCGAACGCGAGTCGCTGGTCACGGTCACCTTCACGCCCGACGGCGACGGCACGATCATGACGCTGCTGCATGAGCAGTTCTTCGACGAGGCCGCGCGCGACAGCCATGAGAAGGGCTGGAGCGTCATCGTCGGCAGGCTCGAACAAGTCCTCAACGGCTAGCCAAGGGAGGCTCTCATGGCCGAACAATCCAAAGCCCACGGCAATTTCCACTGGAACGAACTCGTCACCCGCGACGCCGAGAAAGCGAAGAAATTCTACGGCGGCACGATCGGCTGGACCTTCGAGGGCATGCCGATGCCCGACGGCACCTATTGGGTTGCCAAGATGGGCGACAAAGCGGTCGGCGGATTGTTTCCGATCGCCGGCCCGCAATGGAACGGCGTGCCCGAGCACTGGCTGTCTTATCTCGCGGTCGACGACGTCGACGCGCGGGTGAAGAAGGCGGAAGCCGCCGGCGCCAAACTGATGCGGCCGATCTTCGACATTCCCGGCGTCGGCCGCATCGCCATCCTCACCGAACCCGGCGGCGCCGGCATCGGCTGGATCACGCCTGCCCCGGACGCTGACCAAGCGCGACAAACGCAGGAGCACACCCATGCAACACACTGTCGTATCGCAGAACGAATGGCTGGCGGCTCGCAAAGCGCTGCTGGCCAAGGAAAAGGAATTCACCAAGGCGCGCGACGCGCTCAGCGCCGAGCGCCGCGCTTTGCCCTGGGTGAAAGTCGAAAAGCCTTACACGTTCGAAGGCCCGCGCGGCCGCGAAACGCTTGACCATCTGTTCGACGGCCGCAGCCAGCTGATCGTCTATCATTTCATGTTGGGGCCGGGCTGGAAGGACGGCTGTCCGAGCTGCTCGTTGCTCGCCGATCATTTCGACGGCGCCGCCATCCACCTCGCGCAGCGCGACGTGACGCTGGTGGTGGTGTCGCGTGCACCGCTTGCCGAGATCGAAGCCTACAAGAAGCGCATGGGCTGGAAGTTCAAATGGGTGTCGTCATACGGCACCGACTTCAACCACGACTTCCATGTGTCGTTCACGCCCGAGGAGAAAGCGGGCGAAGCGATTTATAACTACGCCACGCTGAAAAATCCGAACGAGGAGTTGCCGGGCGTGAGCGCCTTCATCAAGAACGACGGCGCCATCTTCCACACCTACTCGGCCTATGCGCGCGGGCTGGATATTCTGGTCGGCGCCTACAACTTCCTCGATCTGGCGCCGAAAGGCCGCGACGAAGACGCCCTGCCCTGGAGCATGGCCTGGGTGCGGCGGCATGACGAATACGAACCTGCGCCTGCCGTGAAGGCAGGCTCTTGCTGCGGGTGAAAATACGCGAGACGAACGGCTCGCGCTAAGATGGGGAGGCGCTGCTGAATTTGACGAAGGTGATGTAGCAAAACTAGCGCGTCGGCACCGGCTTTTCGCCGCGATAGTCGTAGAAGCCGCGCTGGGTCTTGCGGCCGAGCCAGCCGGCCTCGACATATTTCACCAGCAGCGGACACGGCCGGTATTTCGAGTCGGCCAGACCTTCGTGCAGCACCTGCATCACCGAGAGGCAGGTATCGAGACCGATGAAATCGGCAAGCTCGAGCGGTCCCATCGGATGATGGGCGCCAAGCCGCATCGCCATATCGATCGCCTCGACGTTGCCGACGCCTTCATAGAGCGTGTAGATCGCCTCGTTGATCATCGGCAGCAGGATGCGGTTGACGATGAAGGCCGGGAAATCCTCCGACACGGCGATCGTTCTGCCGAGCTTGCTGATGAAGGTCTTGCTGGCCTCGAACGTCGAATCGTCGGTGGCGATGCCGCGGATCAGTTCGACCAGCTCCATCAGCGGCACCGGATTCATGAAGTGAATGCCGATGAAGCGCTCGGGCCGGTCGGTCGACGACGCCAGCCGCGTAATCGAAATCGACGACGTGTTGGTGGCGATGATGGCTTCCGGTTTGATCGAGAGACACAGGTCCGCGAAGATCTTGCGCTTGACTTCTTCCTTCTCGGTCGCGGTCTCGATCACCAGATCGCAAGCCGCCATGTCGTCGTATTTTTCCGCCGGCTTGATCAGCGCCAGCGCGGCCTTGCGCGCTTCCTCGGTGATCGTCTTCTTGGCGACCTGACGCGTCATGTTGCCGTTGATGGTCGCCGAGACTCGCCTTGATGCGGTCGGGCGACACGTCGTTCAGCATCACCGAAAAGCCCGCCAGCGCGCAGACGTGAGCGATACCGTTGCCCATCTGACCGGCGCCGATCACCCCAACACTCTGAATATTAACCGCCATGATTTGATCCGATCGATGCGAAGCCCGGCACTTGGCTCCGATTTAGACTGCAATTTCGCTTTAGTTCTGCACTTTTACGACGAACTGCCCGGCGACACCAGTTTCAGGCCGGCAAATTCGGCAATCCTAGCGCTTGATCTTGTCGAGTTCCGCCGCAAGCTCCGGCAGCGCCTGGTACAAATCGGCGACCAGCCCATAGTCGGCGACCTGGAAGATCGGCGCTTCCTCGTCCTTGTTGATCGCCACGATCACCTTGGAATCCTTCATGCCGGCGAGGTGCTGAATGGCGCCGGAAATGCCGACGGCGATATAGAGGTCGGGCGCGACCACCTTGCCGGTCTGTCCGACTTGCCAGTCGTTCGGCGCATAGCCGGCATCGACCGCGGCGCGCGAGGCGCCCATCGCGGCGCCAAGCTTGTCGGCCACCGGCTCGATATACTTGGTGAAGTTCTCCCGGCTCTGCATGGCGCGGCCGCCGGAGATGATGATCTTGGCCGAGGTCAATTCCGGACGATCGGATTTCGACAGCTCCTCGCCGACAAACGTCGAGAGACCGGGGTCGGCCGCGGCAGCCGCGTTCTCGATGCTGGCCGAACCGCCCTCGCCGGTCGCCTGGAACGTCGAGGTGCGCACGGTGATGACCTTCTTGGCGTCGGTCGACTTCACGGTCTGGATCGCATTGCCGGCATAGATCGGACGCTCGAACGTATCGGGCGCGATCACCTTGGTGATTTCGGAAATCTGCATGACGTCGAGCAAGGCCGCCACGCGCGGCATCACGTTTTTGCCATTGGTCGTCGCCGGTGCGACGATGGCGTCATAGGCCGGCGCGAGCGAAACGATCAGCGCGGCCAGCGGCTCCGCGACCGAGTGCTCGTACAGCGCGGCATCGGCCACCAGCACCTTGGCGACACCGTCGAGTTTGGCGCAGGCCTCGGCGGCCGCTTTGCAATCTTTGCCGGCGACCAAAACATGCACGTCGCCGCCCAGCGCCTTGGCGGCGGTGAGCGCCTTGTTGGTGGCGTCCTTGAGCGACTTGTTGTCGTGCTCGGCGATCAGAAGCGTGGTCATGTTAGAGCACCCCCGCTTCGTCTTTGAGCTTGGCGACCAACTCGGCCACCGACGCGACTTTGGCGCCGGATTTGCGCCCCGGCGGCTCGCTGGTTTTTACGACCTGCAAGCGCGGCGTGATGTCGACGCCGTAATCCGCCGGCGACTTTTCGTCGATCGGCTTCTTCTTCGCCTTCATGATGTTCGGCAGGCTGGCGTAACGCGGCTCGTTGAGACGCAGGTCGGTCGTGATGATGGCCGGCATTTTCAGCTTCACGGTCTGCAAGCCGCCGTCGACTTCGCGGATGACGGTCACGCTGTCGCCGTCGATGGATTGCTTCGATGCGAATGTGCCCTGCGCCCATCCCAGGAGCGCCGCCAGCATCTGGCCGGTCTGGTTGCTGTCGTCGTCGATCGCCTGCTTGCCGAGGATCACCAGGCCGGGCGTTTCCGCTTCCACGATCGCCTTGAGGATCTTGGCCACCGCCAACGGTTCGACGGCGCCCTCAGCCTTCACCAGGATGCCGCGGTCGGCGCCCATGGCCAGCGCGGTGCGGATGGTCTCGGAAGCCTGCGCCGGGCCAATCGACACCACCACAACCTCGGTCGCCTTGCCGGCTTCCTTGAGACGGAGCGCCTCTTCGACCGCGATCTCGTCGAACGGGTTCATCGACATCTTGATGTTGGCGAGTTCGACGCCGGAACCGTCAGGTTTGACGCGGATTTTGACGTTGAAATCGACGACCCGTTTGACGGGCACTAGAATTTTCATAATCCCCAATCCCAGATGACGGCTTAAGGAGAGCGGCCGGAAGCTAATGGCCGCGCTGTTGGCATGTCAACGCTTATGCTGCGACGCAACTATTCTATTGCGCATGATCTTGTCCGAAAACCGCTTCACACTTTTCGGGACCATGCGCCGGTTATCGGTTCTGGCCCGGCGCCCACAGCACGTCGCCGGCCCCCTTATTATTGGCATAGCGGCCGGCGACGAACAGGTAGTCCGACAGCCGGTTGACGTATTTGAGGGAAGGCGCCGAAACCCCCTCGCCGGGCTGGTCCATCAGCTCAACCATGATGCGTTCGGCGCGCCGGCACACCGTGCGCGCGAGGTGCATATAGGCCGACGCCGCACTGCCGCCGGGCAGGATAAACGACCGCAGCGGCTCAAGATCGGCATTGAGGCGATCGATCTCGGCTTCCAGCCATGCGACCTGGGCATCGGTGACCGTCAGCCGGGCGCCGCCGGGGCCTTTTTCGGCCAGGCAAAGATCGGCTTCGACATCGAACAGATCGTTCTGGATGCGTCCCAGGGCGGCATCGAGCGCCGCGTCAGCCGCGGTATGCAGGCGCACCAGGCCGATCACCGCATTGACCTCGTCGACCGTGCCGTAGGCTTCCACCCGCAGGTCGTATTTCTTGCGCCGGGCGCCGGTGCCGAGCGCGGTCGTGCCGTCGTCGCCGGTGCGGGTGTAGATGCGGTTGAGAATGACCATGGCGACCTCGTGCGCTCTGCGGGTTCGGCGTGACGCCTATGTTACCAAGCAACGCCGGCGCGGCGAGCGCTACCGGCCCATCACCCAGACCGTCGCCATGATCACGATGATGGCGACGAATTGCAGCAGCACGCGCAGGCGCATCAGCTTTTGCGAGCGGTTCGGCGAGCCGCCGCGCATCATGTTGACCAGGCCGAGCAACAGCACGATCGCGACCGCAATGATGGCGGCCGGTACGGCGAAATGTGACATGAAATCCGACATAGGCACCTGCTTTGGCGGCGTTCTAGCACCAGCCGCCGCGCCCGGCCAATGGCGCTGACGGGGCCTCGATCGCAACCCCACCGCAATTTGACTCGCGGGCTGGTTGCATTTTGGCTACCATCGTCCCCTAGAATAGTGGCGGGTGGGGCATGGCGTTTGGAGTTCGAGACGGAGCGGCCGTCGCCCGCCCGGCTATGTTTGTCAGCCAAAACAGCCGTAGCCCTTCGATCGACCCCTGGCAGGCCGAATTCGCCGGCGTCGCCGCGGACGCCGCCGGCCGCTGCCCGGAAATCGACTGTATCCGGCAGAGGCTCGCCGCCGATGTGGCCGAGGCGGCGGAAGCCAGAGCCGCCGCGCTTGGGATCGGCGCCGACCGCGTTCTGATCGCCGCCGGCGTTACGAGCGAGGAGGACTATTTGCGCGCGCTCGCGGCGGCGCTCGGCGTGGCCTTCGAGCCGCTCGACGGCACGCCGCGCGCCGCTTGCCCGGTCGACAACGACCGCCTGCTCGAAGCCGCCGCCGCCGGCCTGCTGCCGCTAAAGATCGACAACGACCTTTATTTGGTCGTGGCGCCGCGCGGCACCTCGGCGCGCCGGATCGCCGGCATGATCGAAAGCAATCCGGCACTGGCGCATCGTTTTCGCTTCACCAGCGCCGAACGCCTCAATCGGTTCGTGTTGCGCTGTGGCGGCAAGGCGCTCATCAGCCGCGCCTCGGCGCAGCTCAAACAGAATTGGCCGACGCTCTCCGCAGCCCCGCCGCGCTGGCGCATAAAGACCATCCCGGTTGCGATCACCGCAATGCTGACGCTTGCGGCAATCGTCATGGCGCCGGCCGCCACCATGTTCGCCTTCGAACTGACGCTGGCGGCGGTGTTTCTGGCCTGGCTGGGCTTGCGGCTTTCCGGCGCCTTCGTCGATTGGCAAGCGCCGAAATCCTTGCCCGACCTCTCCGATGACGCGCTGCCGGTCTATACCGTCATCGCAGCGCTGTATCATGAAGCCGCATCGGTCAACGGCCTGCTGACGGCCATCGAACGGCTCGATTATCCGGCCGAGAAACTTGACGTTATCATCGCGGTCGAGGCGGACGATAGCGATACGCTCGCGGCCATCGCCGCGCGCAAGAGCCGCATCCCGATCACCGTGATCCCGGTTCCCGTCAGCCAACCGCGCACCAAGCCGAAAGCGCTCAACGTCGCGCTGCCATTCGCGCGCGGTACCTTCACGGTGATCTATGACGCCGAGGATCGGCCGGAGCCAAATCAACTGCGCCGCGCCGTGGATGCGCTCCGCGCCGGCGGCGATGGTCTCGCTTGCGTGCAGGCGCGGCTTTGCATCGACAACACCGCCGACAGTTGGCTGACCCGGCTTTTTACCGCCGAATATGCCGGACAGTTCGACGTGTTCTTGCCGGGGCTCGCGGCCTTGCGCCTGCCGCTTCCGCTTGGCGGATCGTCCAATCATTTTCACACCGCGACCCTGCGCGAAATCCGCGGCTGGGATCCCTACAACGTGACCGAAGATGCCGATCTCGGCATGCGGCTGGCCCGTTTCGGTTATCGATCCGACGTGATCAATTCCACAACTTTTGAGGAGGCGCCGGCGGAGATCGCAGCATGGCTGCGTCAGCGCACGCGTTGGTTCAAAGGCTGGATGCAGACCTGGCTGGTGCATATGCGCGAGCCGCACAAGCTGCTGCGCGATCTGGGCCTGCCGGGTTTTCTCACCTTCCAGCTCATTGTCGGCGGCAGCGCGCTGGCGGCGCTGGTGCATCCGCTGTTCGTCGCCGGACTGATCTATTATGGCGCTGTCCACGGCGCGCTCATGTGGGCCGGCGCCGACGAAGGCGCCTCGATTCTCGCTTGGCTTTATGGCGCCAGCGTCGTGATCGGATATTTCACATCGGCTTTCCTCGGCTGGCTCGGGCTGATGCGTCGCGGACTATTGGCGACCGCCTGGGTGTTGCTGTTGACGCCGGTGCATTGGCTGCTGCTGTCGCTCGCGGCCTGGCGCGCGGTCTATCAGCTCGTCGTCGCGCCCTACGCTTGGGACAAGACCGAACACGGTCTGGCGAAAAGCTCGCGGCTAGCCGGCAATTTGACCCGGTCGCTGTTGGAACTGGAGCGCTATTTCAGAACGCTGAAGGAATCCGGCAACCTGCCCGCGCTCGCCGGCGAACCTACAAATACTTCCGCAGCTCGGCGGCGGCTTCCGCGGGTGGCCGCTTGAGGTTGAACGGCGCGACGAAGTGGCCCTGCTTGTCCATCAGATAGACCAGCGCGGTGTGGTCCATGCTGTAGTCGCCGTGCTCGGCCGGCACCTTTCTTGGCGTAGACCCGGTAGGCCCGTTCGGCCGCGTCGATGGCCTTGGGATCGCCGGTCGCGCCCTGCAGATGCGGATCGAAGCTCGACAGATAGTCTTTCATCACGGCGGCGGTGTCGCGCTCGGGATCGACGGTGATGAACAAGGCGCCGGTGCGATC
Source organism: uncultured Alphaproteobacteria bacterium (assembly GCA_963825015.1). Lineage (GTDB taxonomy): Bacteria > Pseudomonadota > Alphaproteobacteria > Rhizobiales > Xanthobacteraceae > Pseudolabrys. The sequence goes on from CAWGRN010000022.1 coordinate 618,328, forward strand.
GGCGTCCTTGCCGAGCGCGCGCATCATCTCGGAGACGTCGAACAAAGTGGTCGGGCAGACATCCGGGCAATGCGTGTAGCCGAAGAACACCAGGAACGGACGGCCCTTGAGATCCTGGTCGGTGATCGGCTTGCCGTTCTGATCGATCAATTGGAACGGCCCGCCGATCGCGGACGGCCGCGGGCCGCCGCTGCCGAGTTGCCCGGTGGCGTAAAAAAACACGCCGAGGAAAATCACCAGCCCGGCAAGAAAGGCCGAAAGCACGAGCAGCATATGCGAGGCGCGCGTCGTCATCGGAATTTACCTAAGGGGGTCAGAAGCACGCGATCCAGCCGGCGCGGACCATTTCGAAGAACACTGTGGTACCATGATACGCCCACAGCCCGAGCGATGCCGCGAACAACAAGCCGGCGAGAAGGGCGACCAGCAGCAGCGGCCGCGACACGGTCGATCGCGAAACGATTGCGGGCATGAGCCAATCTCCTGAACGCCATCCAGATAAGGCCGATCGCAGCGCTTATCAACGCGCGTGGCGGAACCCCGCAGCGGGCCTGCGGCGTTAACCATCTTATCGTCAATAAAGCCTGAAAATAAGGCTTCTCGGGGACTGCGTTGACTTAAAAGGTTAAACTCGCAATGTATAGGCCAACCTTTCAAGCCATTCACGGGTATGGAGAACGTAATGCGTGCTGCTCTAGCTTTGGCTCTCGCGATCTCGGTGTCGGCGACGGGGGCAACCGTTTGGGCGCAGAACGCTCAGACTCCTGCCCCAGCCGCCGCCGAGGCAAAATGCGCCAATCCGAACGCCCTTGGCGTTTCGCGCGTCGTGCAAATCGACACCACCGGCGGTCCGGGCTTCGGCTTCGAACATTTCAAGGCCTATGACTTCCTGCGCGACCATGAAGTCGTGTTGACGTTCGACGACGGCCCGTGGCCGGCCAACACCCCGGCCGTGCTCAAGGCGCTGGCCGATCAATGCACCAAGGCGCTGTTCTTCCCGATCGGCAAGCATGCCGGCTGGCATCCGGAGATACTCAAGAAGGTCGCCGCCGCCGGCCACACCATCGGCTCGCACACCTGGTCGCACAAGGATCTGACGCGGCTGACCACGCAGGAAGCCACCGATGAAATCGAAAAGGGCATCGCCGCGGTGAGCATCGCGCTCGGCAACAAGCCGGTCGGCTCGTTCTTCCGCTTCCCGGCGCTGCGCAACCCGCCGGAGATCGTCAAATATCTCGGCGAACGCAATGTCGGCATCTTCTCGACCGACCTCGACTCGTTCGACTTCAAGATGCGCAAGCCCGAGCAGGTCATCAAATCGGTGATGACCAAACTGGAAAAGCACGGCAAGGGCATCATCCTGATGCACGACTTCCAGCACGCGACCGCGGAAGCCGTGCCCGAACTTCTCGCCAAGCTGAAGGCCGGCGGCTACAAGGTCGTGCAGGTGACCGGCAAGACGCCGACCGAGCCGAAGAAGGAATATGTCGACATGGTGCTCAAGGAGATCGGCGGCGGCCTCGACGAGGCGCGGCCGATGTCGAGCGTCATCAAGACCATCGAAGGCAACTAACTTCTGAATTGAAAATTAGCCGGCCGCGCATCAGCTGCGCGGCCGGTTTTTTGTTGAGCGTCGGCACATCTATTGTGGCGGACTTGCCGGGGGCGGCGCTGGCGGCAAGGGAGGAAGGCTTTCGAACTGATCCGCGGCGATCTCCAGCGTCCCGATCAAGGTCGGCATCAATACGCGGACCGGCGCAATGATCGACGTGCCGGCAATCGGCGCAAACCACAGTTCCATATCGCGGCGGCCGGCCACGTATTTGACCAGCATGCTGTCGGCCCGATAACCGGCAATCGGCTTGAGGATGACGCCGCAGACCAGGACGGGGCCGGCATAGCCGCGTTCGATGGCGACCGTGTCGATACGCCGAAACGACAGCGCAAGGTCGTAGCGGCGGCGGCCGTCGAATATCGGCAGCACGCGATCGCAATTGGCCGCAGCGAGCGGATCGTCGCCGGCAGGAATGAGCATCGCGGTCAGCGGATCGGCCACGCCGCGCCGATCGGCTTCGGTGACGGCCACCCGATCCAGTCCAGCCGATGGCGCATGCGAGATCAAATCCTTGACCGTGCCGTCGTCGAAACTCATGCGCAATTCGGAATTGCCTTCGTCATCGGCAATTCTCGAGGTGAAAAATTTTGGCGTCAGGCGTCCGTCCACGATAACGCCGCGCGTGTCGATCGCGCCCTCGCCTTTCACCAGGACGCTGAGCACGCCGCTGGCCTTGCCGTTCGCCGAGGTCGTGTAACGCTGGTCGCCGATGGCGATAAGCCAGACCATCTGCCCGATCGACACGCCGGTCATCGAGATCGTGTAGTGCGCCTTAAGCCGCGCTTGCGCGTCGGCGGGCGTGCCGACGGCGCCGCCGATCAGGCAGCAAAACGCCGCCACAAAAACGGCTGACGCGCGGGCAAAGGGCGCAAAAATCGATATCATGGCGGCATGTCGGTACCGGGGCGGCCTCAAGCGGCGTCGCCCTGAAGCCGCAATATACCTTGCCGAAGTCCGAACTAGAATGCCTGCTTGGGTGTTATATTGAGGCGAATATCCTGTCCGGGAGGCAACTATGTTGAAAGCAGTTCTTGGTCTTGCGGTTGCTGCCGGGGTCTCGGCAACGTTCTTCGTCGGGCCGGCCAACGCGGACCCCTATAAATGGTGTGCCATTTATGGTGGCAGGGGTGGCGGCGCCACCAATTGCGGCTTTGTCACGCTCCAACAGTGCCAAGCAACGATCAGAGGCATCGGGGGAACTTGCGAGGAAAACCCGCGCTATACGGGCGGCGAGAGGCGGCGCGCGCCAAAGCGCTATCGCGATTGACGATTGCGCGCTGCGAAACTCACCGGCGTTACGGCACCGCGCGGCGGGTGAAAGCGGTAAAGATCGATGACGCGGCGGTGGCGTGATCATAGGCAATGCGCGTGGCCACAACGAACAGCGTCGTCGCCAGCACCAGCCGCAGCGCGCGCTCCGGAATGCGGATGGCGAAAAAGCTGCCGACGAAAATGCCCGGCAACGATCCCACCAGCAACGACGCGATGATGTGCCAGTCGACCGAGCCCATCATCCAGTGACCGAGCCCGGCAATCAGCGTCAGCGGCACCGCATGGGCGATGTCGGAGCCGACGATCTTGGCCATCGGCATTTGCGGATAGAGCAACACCAGCGCGACCACCCCGATGGCGCCGGCGCCGACCGATGAGATCGAGACCAGCACGCCGAGTAAAATGCCGATCAGCACCGTGATGATCGCCGTGCGCTTGGGATCGAGTTCGCTGACCCGGGCGCGATAGGCCGCCACGATCGGACCGCCGAACACCAGAACGAAAGCGGTCGCAAACAGCGCCAGGCTGAGCACCAGCGTGATCAGGCCGCGCGCGGCATCGCCGTTGAGATTGAAATGCGACAACACCGCCAGCGTCACGAAGGTCGCCGGAATGCTGCCGCTCGCCAGCCGCTTGACCACCCGCCAGTCGATGCTGCGGGCATAGCCGTGCACCAGACTGCCGCCGGTCTTGGTCGCCGCCGCATAAAGCAGATCGGTGCCGACCGCGGTGGCCGGATGGACGCCGAACAGCAGAATCAAAAGCGGCGTCATCAGCGCGCCGCCGCCGACGCCGGTCATGCCGACCAATGCGCCAACCGCAAATCCCGACAGCGAATAGAGCGGATCGATCATGCACGGGCCTTGGTTCGCGGCTGAGCAGCCGCGGATCGATCTAATCACAGTTCGGCGGAACGGTCATCGTCGCGGCACGTTGAATTCTCGCGCCTCGTGCTTGACATGGCCATTTCTGTGAAATTTTCGTAACGCCAAGGGGATGAATGCGACTAAAAAATACCTATTTGTTTTATGAGCCTGTTGTTCTGCCGCCCACCGCTCAAATCCGAACGGATGCCATCACTTGCCGGACATCGTGACACTCACCATCAATCCCGCCATCGATATTTTCGTCAATGTCGACCTGGTCGAGCCGACGCGGAAAATGCGCTGCTCGGCGCCCAAGCGCGATCCCGGCGGCGGCGGTATCAACGTAGCGCGCGTCGCGCACCGGCTTGGCAGCGACGTCGCGGCAATTTTTCCGATCGGCGGCGCCATCGGCAAATTGCTGCAGCGGCTGATTGAGCGCGAAGGCATCGACAGCATCGTCACGCCGTCGCATGTCGAGACGCGGGAGAATTTCACCGCTTACGAACAGACGACGCGGCAATCAATTCCGCTTTGTGCTGCCGGGCTCGGCGCTGCATCGCGCCGAATGGGAAGCCTGTCTCGACAAACTGGCGGCGCTGCCGGTCAAACCGAAATTCGTCGTCGCCAGCGGCAGCGTGCCGCCCGGCGTGCCCGACGATTTCTTCGCCAAGGTCGCACGTCTCGCGAAAACTTTGGGCGCAAAGGTCGTGATCGACACCAGCGGACCCGCGCTGGGCGCGGCGCTGGATGAGCACGTCTTCATGGTCAAACCGAATTTGAACGAGCTCAGCGAATTGGCCGGCGTGGCGCTCGACACCGACGCCGCGCGGATCGCGGCCTGCCGCAAATTGACGGCGTCCGGTCAGGCGCAAGCGGTCGCGCTCACGCTCGGCGAGCAAGGCGCGCTGCTGGTGACGGCGACGCAAGCCTGGCGCGCGCAGCCGCTGGCGATCGAGGTGACAAGCACGGTCGGCGCCGGCGACAGCTTCCTCGGCGGCATGGTGGCGGCGCTCGCGGCCGGCAAGCCGCTGGAGCAGGCGTTCCGCGTCGCCGTGGCGGCCGGCTCCGCCGCGGCGATGAGCCCCGGCACCGAACTGTGCAGCGAGGCGGAAGTGAACCGGCTGCTGCCGGACGTGAAGATTGAGGAAATCGGGGCGGCCGTGTCTTAAGGGACGGAATGGCCCGTCTTCGCCCTTCGGAGCTGCGAGCGGGCAACCTTCGCGATTAAGGCTGGCTCGCCAGCCGAAGCGCCGAAAGCGCGAAGGTTGGAGCGGGCGAAGGGAATCGAACCCTCGTATGCAGCTTGGGAAGCTGCCGTTCTACCATTGAACTACGCCCGCGCGAGGCCGACCATAGCGAATGCCGTGGCCGCGCGGCAAGCGCTTCGCGCTCTTAGTTAAATTCAAGCCTTGAAATGCTTGGAGAGCTTCAGGCTCTGCGCCTGATAGTTCGAGCCGATGCCCTGGCCGTAGAGCTTGTCCGGCCGCGCGATCATTTTTTCGTAGACCAGCCGGCCGACGATCTGGCCGTGCTCGAGAATGAACGGCACCTCGCGCGAGCGCACTTCCAGCACCGCGCGCGAGCCCTTGCCGCCGGCGCCGGCATAGCCGAAGCCGGGATCGAAGAAGCCGGCATAGTGCACGCGGAATTCGCCGACCAGCGGATCGAACGGCACCATCTCGGCGGCGTAGTCGGGCGGCACCTGCACCGCCTCCTTCGACGCCAGGATGTAGAATTCGTTCGGATCGAGGATCAGGCTCTTGTCGGGACGCGCCTGCATCGGCTCCCAGAAATCGAGCACGTTGTAGCCGGCGCGGCGCTCGACATCGATCAGGCCGGTGTGGCGCTTGGCGCGATAGCCGACGATGTTCTTGCCCTCGCCGCCCAAGGCGCCGGACAGGTCGACACCGACCGCGACGCCCTCGCTGACATCGGCGTCGTCGCTATCGACCAGCCGCTCGTTGCGGTGCAGTTCGCGCAAGGCATCGCCGCCGAGCAGCGCGTGGCCGCGGCGGAAACGGATCTGCGACAGCCTGGAGCCTTCGCGCACCAGCACCGGGAAGGTGCGCGGCGAAATCTCGGCATAGAGCGGCCCGTGATAGCCGGGCTCGACCCGGTCGAAGCCGCGCAGTTCGTCGGCGATCACCCGGGTGAAGACGTCGAGCCGGCCGGTCGAGCTTTTCGGATTGGCGGCGGCCGAAATATCGTCGGGCAGCGCCAGGCTTTCCAACAGCGGCACGATGTAGACGCAGCCGGTTTCCAGCACGGCGCCGTCGGTCAGCGCGAATTCGTGCAGCTTCAATTCGTCGATGCGCCGGGCGACCGTGGTCGAGCCCGGCAGGAAGCTCGCCCGCACCCGATAGGCCACCTCGCCCAGCCGCAAATCGAGGCTGGCCGGCTGGATCTGGTCGGGCACGAATTCGGTCGACGGCAAAATACCGCCATCGGCGGCCAGCGCCGCGATCATGCGGTCCGGCAGGATGCCCTTGTCCTCGATGGCGAAAGAAAGTGGCACGGCGCCTCGTCCAAAATGCAGCGCCGATCTAACCCGATGGGTGCCTTGACGGGAAGCCGTGCATTCCGCTACAGACAATTTATCCCGTGGTCATTTGAGCCGGCCGGCTTGCAGCCACGTTAAATAAATCGCTAAAAGGCCGGGGACGCGTGAGCCCGGCCGAGAATTTTTTTCTCCGGCCGGTTTTTTATTGGCCAACCTGTCTAGTTGGCCAAAGGAGGCCTCATGCCCGCGTCGACCGAAGAAGACCTACCGCCCCGAAACCCGCCTGGTTCATGCCGGCACCCTGCGCTCGCAATTCAACGAGATGTCGGAAGCGCTGTTTCTGACGCAAGGGTACAAATACGAGAGCGCCGAGGATTGCGAACTGCGCTTCTCCGGCAAGATCCCCGGCTACGTCTATTCGCGCTACTCCAACCCGACCATGGACATGTTCGAGCAGCGCATGGCCGCGCTCGAAGGCGCCGAGGCCGCGCGCTCGACCGCGACCGGCATGGCCGCGGTCACCACCGCGCTGATGGGCCTGGTGCGCAACGGCGATCACGTGGTCGCCGCCAAGGCGCTGTTCGGCTCCTGCCGCTGGGTGATCGAGGAATGGCTGCCGCGCTTCGGCGTGCCGTGCACGCTGGTCGACGGCAAGGATCTCAATGCCTGGAAACAGGCGGCGCAGAAGAACACCAAGGCGTTCTTCATGGAGACGCCGACCAATCCGACGCTCGAGGTCTACGACATCAAGGCGGTCGCCGACATCGCGCATAACGCCGGCGCCAAGCTGGTGGTCGACAATGTGTTCGCCACGCCGCTCTATCAGAGCCCGCTGACGCTCGGCGCCGACTGTCGTGGTCTATTCGGCGACCAAGCACATCGACGGACAGGGCCGCGTGCTCGGCGGCGTCATCCTCGGCTCGGAGAAGCTGATCCTCGACAACTACCATCAGGTTCTGCGCCAGACCGGGCCGTCGCTGTCGCCGTTCAACGCCTGGGTCATGCTCAAGGGCCTCGAAACCTTGGCGGTGCGCGTCGAGCGGCAAACCAGAAACGCCGGCGCGATTGCCGATGCGCTCGCCGGACACAAGAAGCTGACGCGGCTGATCTATCCGGGCCGGGCCGATCATCCGCAGGCCGACATCATCAAGAAGCAGATGACGGCCGGCTCGACGCTGTGCTCGTTCGAGATCAAGGGCGGCAAGGAAGGCGCGTTCCGCTTCCTCAACGGGCTGAGCCTGATCGGCATCACCAACAATCTCGGCGATGCCAAGAGCCTGATCACGCACCCGACCACGACCACGCATCAGCGACTGACGCCGGAGCAGCGCGCCGAACTCGGCATCGGCGACGGATTGGTGCGGCTGTCGTGCGGCCTCGAACATGCCGACGACTTGATCGAGGACCTGCTGACGGCGCTGGATAAAGTCTAACCAGCCAAGGCGCGATCTAAAATGCAAACGGGCGCGGCACTTTCGTGCTGCGCCCGAAAACTTTCAGTGCTGCCGAATTATCTACGGCACCAAGTGCGACATTGCCGTCGCCGACATGACCGGCCGCTGCGCGGCTTCGGCGATCGCCATGCCGAGGCCCTTGGCCATGCAGGCATAGCTCCAGTCGTTCATGTGCAGCCCGTCGGGCGACACGAACGTCTCGAACGGCAAGTGATCGACATCGCTCCAGCGCTTCATCACGTCGAAGCGGCGGAACAGATCGACGTCTTCCCGCTTCGCGGTGGTGGCGATCAGTTCGACCATGCGCTCGGCTTCCGGCTTCACGATCACCTTCGGCGCGTATTGCGGATCGATCAGCACGACGTCGGCGCCGATGGCGCGGATCTTCTTGAGGCCGTCGCGGATCGAGGCATCGCGATCCGAAATCTTGTGATCGCGGATGACCGAATTGGTGCCGAGCTGCCACAACACCAGGTCGGGCTTGGCGGCGACCACGGCGGTGTCGAACCGCTTGAGCATGTCGGGGACTTCTTCGCCGCCGACGCCGCGATTGAGCACGGTGATCGACTGGTCCGGCAGAAGCTTCTTCAGCTCGGCGGCAAGCCGGTTCGGATAATTCGCGGCCGGCGAACTGGCGCCGGCGCCCCAGGTGGACGACGAACCGATCGCGACAATGATGATCGGCTCTTGCGCCGACAATTTCTGCGAAACGCGCGACAGCGGATTGGCAAGCCGGAGCAGATCGAGCGGCGCATCGCACGGAGGCTTGGCCGCCGGCGTCTCGGCGCGCGCCGATAACGGCAACACCAGCCCAGCGAACAACGCGGCGACAGCGAGTGGCTTCATCGCCCGATAGGCGAGATATTTACCGTGCACGGCGGTTTCCCCCAGCCTTGACCATTCTTCCCGGCGCATGATCTCTTTCGAAAACCGTTTTCCGCTTTTCTGGACCATACGTTAGCGGCCGCCCTCGGCATGCGGCTCGCTTAATTTGGCCGCCTCGACGACGAGATCGGCCAGCAAGCAGCCCTATGCAATCATGAACGCGCGCTGCCATGTCAAGTTTTTTCGTCGTTGCATAGAAGTCGAACGTGCCGAGATCGGCCCAAAGCTTCATGATGCTGAACCGGTCGAACAGCGGAACTTCTTGTTGCAGTGCAACCCAACGCATGTTTTCGGCATAGGTACCAAGGGCAATCATCGATTCTGTACGCGGGCTATATTGCGAATTGATGAAAACAATGTCGGCACCCGCAGAACGAGCATAATTTATGCCCTTGTCGAGGGCTTGGCTGAATTGATCGGGATCAATGGCCAGCATCGCATCGACGGTGCCGGTTTGCCAGATCACCAGCGCGGGCTTGGTCGCCGCCAGCGCCGACGTCATGATCTTCGCCATATCCGCGGCGCTGCGCCGGGGCTTCACGTCGGTCGTCACCTTGACCTCGATGCCGGGCAACTTGTCGGCGAGCGCTTGCTGCAGCCGCGCCGGATAAGCGTCCTTGGTGCCGTTGGCTCCCGGCAGCAGCGACGAGCCGGCGCCGACGACCAGGACGTTGAGCCGTTTGGCGGCAATCGCGCTGAGCGACCTGCTGCAGCGGGAAGCTGCTTGCGGCCAGGTGTTCGGCAAAGCGGCATTCGGCCGGATGATCGGCCGACGGTCTCGCCGTTGGCCGATCCGGCCAGCATCAGCAATGCCAGCAGGAGTGGTAATCGCCCTATCATGCGCTGCCCCCCGCGTAGCCCGTCTTGGTTGTAGGCGGCCGCGGTCCCGGTCCTTGTCGCTCGATGATTCTATACCACGAAATCAACCAGGCCGCGGCAACCATGATGGCGATGCCGGCTATGCTGACGATGACATGGGTCAGCACGCGGTTGGACACTTCCGTGAACACGAAGTGACCGGCGAAGGACAGGAACACGCCGAGACAGAAGATGCCGAGCGAATGCTGTCCGCACACAATCGCCGGCCAGAAAAACCGCGACTTCAGCGCCGGCCAATCGCGCGGTACGAACCATACGGTGATCACGGCCAATGACAGGAAGTGCAGGATGCGCAAGCACGTCGAGATTGGTCTTGTCGATCGGATAGATCGCCTCGCCGACGAAATTCGGCACGAAGGCGCCGAACCGCGGAAAATACCAGGTCATGGCGATGGCGAAGGCAAACGCCAGATAGGCGGCCGCCAGCCCGATCACCACCGGCGAGTTGATCCAGCGTGACAGGCGTTGCGCGCCGCCGAGCGCGCACCAGGCGCCGAACACGAACAGTAATTGCCAGGCGAATGGATTGAACACCCAGGTGCCGCTCGGATAGGCCGCGATGTTCCAGTCGAATATCCAGCTCAATGTGTAGATCGCCGCCGACACGATCAGCCCGAGCGACGGCGAGCGCAACAGCAGCCACAAGATCGGCGCGAACCAGAGCAGCAACACGATATAAAGCGGCAGCACGTCCATGTTCACCGGTTTGAACTTCAGCAGCAGCGCCTGAATGATCGTGACATCGGGGTTCTTCATGAAGTCGAGCACGCCCATCTCCTCGGTGTAGAGCGGGTTGTCGAACGAGTGCACGACATAGGCGATCTCGGCGAGGTAGATCGCGAACAGGAACACATGCGCCACATAGATTTGCCAGGCGCGCTTGAGCACGCGGGCGGCGGCGACGATGAAGCCGTGGGCCGTCATGGCGCGGCCGTAGACGAAGGCCGCGGTGTAGCCGGAAATGAACACGAAAATTTCGGTGGCGTCGCTGAAGCCATAGTTCCGGATGGTGATCCAGCTCACCGCATTGGACGGTATGTGGTCGAGGAAGATCAGCCAGAGGGCGATGCCACGGAACAAGTCAAGCCGCAGGTCGCGTTCGGTTGGGAGCGGGGCCATCAATGGCTTTTCTTTCGTGCAGGCTTTCGGCCATACTCCCGGACCGGGGACGAATGACAAGTCCAGGCGCCATATATAGTAAGGCATATAGATGTACCGCGCCGTTACCCGCAAGATCGAGGTCACGGTGACGCCGCGCTTTGTTTCGGAGCGGTCGTCGCCGAGCAACGGCTATTACTTCTGGTCCTATACGATCGACATTGCCAATCACGGGCCTGAGACGGTGCAGCTCAAGACCCGCCATTGGCGTATCACCGACGCGCTGGGACGGCTGCAGGAGGTCAAGGGACCGGGCGTGGTCGGCGAGGAGCCGATCCTCAAGCCGGGCGAGTCGTTCGAGTACACCAGCGGCGTACCGCTGCCGACGCCGTCCGGCTTCATGGCCGGCAGCTACGGCATGGTGACGATGACCGGCGACCATTTCGATATCGAGATCCCTGCGTTCTCGCTCGACTCGAGCTTTGCCGAGCGCACGATTAATTAGGTAGGCAGCCTTTGAACCGGCCGAGCGCCTGACGCGGCAAGATCGCCAGCACCGCGCCGGGTCCGGCGAAATCCTGCAAGGCCTGGAGCTGCGGCTCCGGCAGCGCCACGCAGCCGCTGGTGCCGGTTTTTCCCGGCAATTGCAGGTGGATGAAGATGCAGGAACCGGCGCGGGCTTTGCGGTCGGTCGGATAGTCGACCAACAGGCCGCGGCGATACTCCGGCACCCGCCACATGTTCTCGCCGTGCACCTTGAGCCCGATTTTGTCACGCGACGCGATCGTGTTGTAGGCCGGCGAGGCCAGATCGTCGACGCAGGTCATGCCCTCTTCGATCCGCGTGTAATTTTGCGCCTGGGCGGCGGCAAAGCCGAAGCTGTTGCCGATCTTGTAAAACCCGGCAGGCGCGCGTTTGTCGCCTTCGCGCTTGACCGGCTCGCCTTTGTGCGCGAAGCGGCGAAACGCATGCGACCAGCCGACGCCGCGGTGGCCGATCAGCGCGGTCGCCGGCCCGCGCACCTCCTGCCACGGCGCGCGTGCGGTATCGCGCTCGAACTGCCGGACGCTCGCGGTGGTGCTGGCGAAGGTGTCGGCGGTGACCAGCACCAGCCGGCGCGCCTCGCCGAGCGGCGCCGGACAGCTTTGCGCCAGCGCCGCGTAAGGCGCGAGCGACGCGATCAGAGTGAGAGCCGCCGCCCGCATCATCATCACTTAGCCCGCCTTCGCGTCGACCTCGCCCGGCGCGAATACATAATTCGCGCTGCAGAACTCGCAGGTCACGGAGATCTTGCCGTCCTCGACCATATGGTCGCGGTCTTCCTGCGAAAAGCTCTTGAGCATCGCCTCGACGCTGTCGCGCGAGCACGAGCATTCGGCGCGCACGTCGGTGGTCTTGAACACGCGCACGCCGGGTTCATGAAACAGTCGGAACGCCAGCCGTTCGCTCGACACCGCCGGATCGATCAGTTCGACATCCTCGACGGTCTCGAGCAGGGCGCGGCCCTGCACCCAGGCGTCGTCTTCCGGCACCTCCGGCAGTTCGACGCCTTCCGGGGCATCGCCGGGATGCAGGTCGGCGGTGCGCGCGCGATCCGGCGACTTCGGCAGGAACTGCAGCATGATGCCGCCGGCGCGCCAGTGGTGGCGGGTGCCACCGCCGGTCGCCAAAAATTCCTCGGCCACCGCCAGGCGGACCCGGGTGGGGATCTGCTCGGAGCGCAGGAAATATTCGTGCGCCGCGTCTTCCAGCGTGCCGCCGTCGAGCGCGACCAGGCCCTGGTAGCGGCTGGTATCGGCGCCCTGATCGATGGTCATGGCGAGATGGCCCTTGCCGAGCAGCGCGCCGGCCGTGGCCTGGCCTGCCGCAATGGCGGCTTCGACGCCTTCCTTGCCGAAACGCGCGCAGGCCCGAACCTTGCCGGGCGTGGTGAAATCCACCACCAGCAGACCGACCGGGCCATCGGTCTGGGTCTGCAGAATGAAGCGGCCGTCGAGCTTCAAGGCGGAGCCGAGCATGACGGTGAGCACGATCGCCTCGCCCAAGAGCTTGGCGACCGGCTTCGGATAGGCGTGCTTTTCCAGGATCTCGTCGACCACCGGGCCGAGCCGCACCACGCGGCCGCGCAGGTCGAGCGCGGCCACCTCGAACGGCAGCACGGTGTCGTCGGGCGTGCTGGCCGCCGGCGCGCGCGAGGGAATGGCGATTTCGGGATTGGTCATGGCGGGATCGGTCATCGGCCTTATGTAGTTTTCAATCGCCGAAAGACGAGTCCCTCGGCCTCCGCCGTCATGCCCGGCCATGACGGGAAATCAGGCGTCGGCGTGCAAGCACCAGGCCAGCAGGCCCTTCTGGGCGTGCAGGCGGTTTTCCGCCTCGTCGAACACCACCGATTGCGGCCCGTCCATCACCTCGTCGGTGACTTCCTCGCCGCGGTGCGCCGGCAGGCAGTGCATGAACAGCGCCTCGGGCTTGGCCTTGGCCATCAGGCGGGCATTGACCTGATAGCGCTTGAGGATGTTGTGGCGGTGCTTGCCGTCGCGGTCGCCCATCGACACCCAGGTGTCGGTGACCACGCAGTCGGCATCCTTGACCGCGGCTTCCGGATCGTCGCCGAGCTTGATCGCGGCGCCCGACGCCTTGACCCAGTCCATCAGCCACTTCTTCGGCTTGAGCTCGGACGGCGTCGCCACGCGAAGCTGGAAATCGAAGCGCTCGGCGGCATGCATCCAGGACGCCAGCACATTGTTGGCGTCGCCGCGTCCAGGCCACGGTGCGGCCGCGGATCGATCCGAGTTTTTCCTCGAACGTCATGACATCCGCCAGCACCTGGCAGGGATGCGAGCGCCGCGTCAGGCCGTTGATCACCGGCACGGTGGCGTGGCGCGCAAGCTCGGCCACCGCCTCGTGATCGAGGATGCGGATCATGATGGCGTCGACAAAGCGCGACAGCACGCGCGCGGTGTCGGCCAGCGTCTCGCCACGGCCGAGCTGCATTTCCTGCGCGGTCAGCGTGATGGCTTCGCCGCCGAGCTGGCGCATGGCGACGTCGAACGACACGCGGGTGCGGGTCGAGGGCTTGTCGAAGATCATCGCCAGGGTCTTGCCGGCCAGCGGCTTGGCGACCACGCCGCGCGCGCGTTCGGCCTTCATGGCGCGGCTATTGTCGATCAGCCCCGCCAGCACCGGCTTAGGGATATCGATCAGATCGAGAAAATGCCGCACGCCGAGCCCGGTCATGACGCCACCGGCTGCTTGTTGGCAGGCTTGGCCACGCGCGCATGGGCCTGCGCCAGCCGCGCGCAGGCGCGATCGATGCGCGCGATCGCCTCGGCGATTTCGTTGTCGTCGATGATCAGCGGCGGCAGCAGCCGCACGGTATTGTCGCCGGCGGCGACCGTGATCATTTTCTCGGCGCGCAATTCGTCGACCATCTCGGAGACCGGCGGGATCATGCGCAGGCCGATCAGCAGGCCTTCGCCGCGCACTTCGGCAAGCACCGAAGAGTGGCGGTCTTTGAGTTCGGCCAGCCGCTGCTTGAAGATCAAGCCGCTATGCTTGACGCGATCGAGGAAGCCGTCCGCCGTCATCACGTCGAGCACGGCGTTGCCCACCGCCATCGCCAGCGGATTGCCGCCGAAGGTCGAACCATGCGTGCCGGCGGTCATGCCCTTGCCCGCTTCCGCGGTGGCAAGACAGGCGCCGACCGGAAAGCCGCCGCCGAGCGCCTTGGCGATCGTCATGACGTCGGGCGTCACGCCGGTGTGCTGATAGGCGAACAGGTCGCCGGTGCGGCCGAAACCGGTCTGGATTTCGTCGAATACCAGCAGCAGGCCATTGTCGTCGCACAATTTGCGAAGCGCGCGCAGGAAAGTGTGCGGCACGACGCGCACGCCGCCCTCGCCCATGACCGGCTCGATCAGGATCGCGGCCGTCTCGGGGCCGATAGCCTTTTTGACCGCGTCGAGATCGGCGAACGGCACCTGGTCGAAACCCGGCATCGGCGGACCGAAGCCGTCGAGATATTTTTTGTTTCCGGTCGCGGCCAGCGCGGCAAGCGTGCGGCCGTGGAAGGCGCCTTCGAACGTCACGATGCGGTAGCGCTCAGGTCTGCCCGAGGCCGACTGATATTTGCGCACCATCTTGATCGCGCACTCGATCGCCTCGGTGCCGGAATTCTGGAAGAACACGGTGTCGGCAAAGGTCAGCGCGCACAGCCGGTCGGCCAGCTTTTCGCCTTCCGGGATGCGATACAAATTCGAGACGTGCCAGAGCTTTTGCGCCTGCTCGGTCAGCGCCTTGACCAGATGCGGATGCGCATGGCCGAGCGCGTTGACGGCAACTCCCGAGGTGAAATCGAGATAGCGATCGCCTTCGGCCGTGACCAGCCAAGCGCCCTCGCCCCGCTCGAAAGCGAGGTCGACGCGCGCGTATGTCGGCAATAGATGCGAGCTCACGGCCTTCTCTACCCAGCGAAACACTATGAATGCGCATGATCTTACCCGAAAACCGGTACCCACTTTTCGGGATCATGCGCGGGTCAAAATGAAATGTGCCGCCTCGCCGGGCGGCACTTTTTTCATTCTATTGCCGGGACTTGCCCTGTCAACACGACGGATGGAACCCGATTCGCGACTCAATTACGCCGCAAGTGCCGATTCTAAAGGAGAAAGCTGTTGATCGGTGGGTTTTTAGCGCTTGCAAATGCTTGCGGGCGAGTCAACCCATAGTGTAGCGTTACTGCCAGACAGTACGACATGTCGTGTGGTGCTGCCGCTGAATCCTAGTTCATCCCTGAAGTGTTGACGTTCAGGCGCGGAGAATCCGCGCCCAACGCAGGGGTTGGATTCCATCTAAGGCCTTGAAGGGCTGGGGAGATATCGATGAGCTGGACCGACGAGAGGGTCGAACTCTTGAAGAAATTATGGGCCGACGGCCTGTCCGCCAGCCAGATCGCCGCCGAACTCGGTGGGATCACCCGCAATGCGGTTATCGGCAAGGTCCACCGCCTCGGGCTGTCCGGCCGGGCCAAGAGCCCCTCCTCGGCCTCGCCAAGGCCGCGCAAGGCGCGCTCTTCGGGCCATATGATGCGGGTGCAGCGGCCGCAGATGCGGGGCAATACCGCGCTGGCCTACGACTTTGAAGCCGAGGCCGAGCCGGAGCTGATCGAAATTCCGGTCGAGCAGCGCAAGACCCTGCTGCAACTGACCGAGAAGACCTGCCACTGGCCGATCGGCGACCCGGGCAGCACCGAATTCTTCTTCTGCGGCGGGGAATCCGCCAACGACCAGCCCTATTGCAGCTTCCACGCCCGGGTGGCCTACCAGCCGGCCTCAGACCGCCGGCGCGACAAGCGGGCGTTCCGGAACTGAGGGTCTAACGGCGTTCAGATCTGATGCGAGTGGCCGGGCATAGTCCCGGCCATTTTTTTATCCCGGCAATGCTCTTTAGGCTCTCACGCCCGCCTTCGCGGGGACGACAGTCAGTTGGCCCGGCCGAAGCGGTCGTCGAGCGCATAGCCGGCGCCGCGCACGGTGCGGATCGGATCGGCCTCCGAACCGCGATTGACCGCCTTGCGCAAGCGCCCGACATGGACGTCGACGGTGCGCTCGTCGATATAGATCTCGCTGCCCCAGACGCCGTCGAGCAATTGCTCGCGCGAGAACACCCGGCCCGGGCGTTCCATCAGGAATTCCAGCAGGCGGTATTCGGTCGGCCCCAGTTCGATGGCGCGGCCGCCGCGCGACACCCGCTTCTTTTCGCGGTCGAGTTCGATGTCGCCGATGGTCAGCACGGTGGCGACGCGTTCCGGATTGGCGCGGCGCAGCAGCGCACGCACGCGCGCCAGCAATTCCGGCACCGAGAACGGCTTGACCATGTAGTCGTCGGCGCCGGTCGCCAGACCGCGCACCTTCTCGCTCTCCTCGCCGCGGGCGGTGAGCATGATGATCGGCAATTGGCGGGTTTCCGGCCGGGCGCGCAGACGGCGGCACAGCTCGATGCCCGACAGGCCGGGCAGCATCCAGTCGAGCACCACCAGGTCGGGCGTCGATTCCTTCAGCTTGGTGTCGGCATCGTCGCCGCGCGCGGCGGAATCGACCTCGTAGCCTTCCGCCTCAAGATTATAGCGCAGCAGCATGGTGAGCGGCTCTTCGTCTTCGACGATCAATATGCGCGCGCTCATTGCGCATGATCTTATCCGACCTTCCGCTTCGGGATCATGCGCTACCTGTCGCCGACCAGGGCTGCGATGGTCGTGGTGTCGCCTTTCGGGCGCGGATCGGTGATCGGGCGGCCATCGATCACGTAGTGCACGGATTCGGCGATGTTGGTGGCATGGTCGCCCATGCGCTCGATGTTCTTGGCGCAGAACATCAGATGGATGCAGAAGGTGATGTTGCGCGGGTCTTCCATCATATAGGTCAGCAGCTCGCGAAAGACGGAGGTGCAAACCGCGTCGATTTCCTCGTCGCCGCGCCACACCGCCATCGCCTTGCTGACGTCGCGGCGGGCGTAAGCGTCGAGCACCAGCTTGAGCTGCTCGAGCACCAGATCGGTCATGTGCTCGACGCCGCGGATCAGCTTGGCCGGCGGAAACTCGCCGTTGAGCGCGATCACGCGCTTGGCGATGTTCTTGGCAAGATCGCCGATGCGCTCGAGATCGTTGGCGAGCCGCAGCGCGCCGACGATGTCGCGCAGGTCGACGGCCATCGGCTGGCGGCGGGCGATGGTCAACACCGCCTTTTCCTCGATCTCGCGCTGCAAGGCATCGATGGCGGCGTCGGCTGTGGAAACCCGCTGCGCCAGCGCGCTGTCGCGCTTGGCCAGCGCGTCGACGGCATCGGCGACCTGCTTTTCAGCCAAGCCGCCCATTTCGGCAACCATGCGCGCCAGATCCTGGAGATCGCTGTCGAACGCCTTGGCGGTGTGTTGATCGTTCATCATGAAAGTTCCTGGTTATATTCCCGCGTCAACCGAAGCGACCGGTGATGTAGTCCTGGGTGCGGCGATCGGTGGGCGTCGTGAACATGTGCGTGGTTTCGCCGTATTCAAGCAACTCGCCGAGATACATGAAGGCGGTGAAGTCGGAGACGCGCGCCGCCTGCTGCATGTTATGGGTGACGATGGCGATGGTGTAATCTTCTTTAAGTTCGTCGATCAGCTCTTCGATCTTGGCGGTCGAGATCGGGTCGAGCGCCGAGCACGGCTCGTCGAACAGGATCACTTCCGGGCGCACCGCGACGGTGCGCGCGATGCACAGCCGCTGCTGCTGGCCGCCGGACAGCGACAGGCCGTTGGCGCCGAGCTTGTCCTTGACCTCTTCCCACAGCGCGGCGCGCTGCAGCGCCTGCTGGACGCGGCCGTCGAGTTCGGACTTCGGCAGCTTTTCGTACAGCCGGATGCCGAAGGCGATGTTTTCGTAGATCGTCATCGGAAACGGCGTCGGCTTCTGGAACACCATGCCGACCTTGGCGCGCAGCAGGTTGATATCCTGCGACGGCGACAAGATGTCGTCGTTGTCGAGCCGGACCTCGCCGGTGGCGCGCTGGTTGGGATACAGGTCGTACATCCGGTTGAGGACGCGCAGCAGCGTGGACTTGCCGCAGCCCGACGGACCGATGAAGGCGGTGACCCGGCCCTGATACAGCGACACGTTGATGTTCTTCAGGGCGCGATTGTCGCCGTAGTAGAAATCCAGGTTCTTGACCGAAATCTTCTCGGTGAGGCCTTCGGAACTGCCGGCCGAGTGGGCGACGGTCGGTACGGTGAAAGATGCGACGCTGTTCATGACGATTTTCTCTGTGAAGCGAGGGCACGCGCGATGATGCTCAAGGTCAGCACGGTCAAAGTGATGATCAGGGCGCCGGTCCAGGCCAGATCCTGCCAGTCCTTGTAGGGGCTGAGCGCGAACTGGAAGATGACGACCGGCAGGCTGGCGACCGGTGCATTCATGTCGAGGCTCCAGAACTGATTGTTGAGCGCGGTGAACAACAGCGGCGCGGTTTCGCCCGAGATGCGCGCCACCGCCAGCAGCACGCCGGTGATCATGCCGGCGCGCGCGGCCCGATACGCGACCTTGACGATCATCAGCGAGCGCGGCAGGCCGATCGAGGCGGCGGCCTCGCGCAACGTGTCCGGCACCAGCGTCAGCATGTCCTCGGTGGTGCGCACCACCACCGGCACCACGATCACGGCGAGCGCCACGGCGCCGGCCCAGCCGGAGAAGTGGCCCATTTGCGCGACCAGATCTCGTAGACGAACAGGCCGATCACGATCGAGGGCGCGCTCAGCAGAATGTCGTTGATGAAGCGCACCACCGTCGACAGTTTGTCGTAGCGGCCATATTCGGCCAGATAGGTGCCGGCGAGCATGCCGAGCGGCGTGCCGATCAGGACGGCGATGACCGTCATGACCAGGCTGCCCATGATCGGGTTGAGCAGGCCGCCGGCAGCGCCGGGCGGCGGCGTCATTTCGGTGAAGACCGCGAGCGACAGGCCGCTGAAGCCCTTCCACAGCAGAACGCCCAAGATCAGCACCAGCCAGGACAGGCCGAAGGCCGTGGCCGCATAGGCCAGCCCCATGGTCGTGACGTTGCGGCGCTGGCGGCGGCGGTACAGCGGGGTATTGGTTTGCGAGGCCCCGATCATGTGCCGAGCCTCGCGTTGAGCCGCATCAGCATCAGCCGCGCAAAGGCCAGCACGATGAAGGTGATGACGAACAGGATGAGCCCGAGCAGCAATGAGCGACGAGGTGTAGAGATCGCCGACCGCCTCGGTGAATTCATTGGCGATGGTCGCCGAAATCGTGGTGCCGGGCGCCAGGATCGAGCCGGAAATGCGGTGCGCGTTGCCGATGACGAAGGTCACCGCCATGGTTTCGCCGAGCGCGCGGCCGAGGCCGAGCATGACGCCGCCGATCACACCGACGCGGGTGAACGGCAATACGACGTAGCGCGCCACTTCCCAGGTGGTGCAGCCGAGCCCGTAGGCGGCCTCTTTCAGCACCGGCGGCACCGCTTCGAACACGTCGCGCGAAATCGAGGTGATGAAGGGCAACACCATGATGGCGAGGATCAGGCCGGCGGTGAGGATGCCGATGCCGTAGGGCGGGCCTTCGAACAGCGTCGACAGCACCGGAATATGGCCGAAGGCGGCGATCAGGAACGGCTGCACGTGCTGCTGCAGGAACGGCGCGAACACGAACAGGCCCCAGATGCCGTAGATGATCGAAGGGATGCCGGCGAGCAATTCGATGGCGATGCCGATCGGACGCCGTAGCCACAGCGGACACAGTTCGGTGAGGAACAGCGCGATGAACAGGCCGACCGGGACGGCGATCAGCATGGCGATGATCGAGGTGACGACGGTGCCGTAGATCGGCGCGATGGCGCCGAACCGCTCGGTCACCGGGTTCCAGCTCTCTTCGAATAGAAAGCCAATTCCGAACGTGCGCAGCGCCGGCCAGGAGCCCATTACCAGCGAAATGATAATGCCGCCGAGGATAATGAGAACCATGACCGCCGCGGCGCGGGTGAGATGGCGGAACGCGGTATCGCCCAGCCGCAGGCGCTGGAGAACCTTGTGCCGCTCGACCTGGTTCGCGGCCCTGACGGAGCTACCGCCCTGTAACGCAACGTCAACCACAGGCCGTCTCCCGGGAATATTCATCCGGCCCTCCTTAGCCTTTTCGCCGACCAGGGGAGCCACTCAAGCGGCCTTGCGGCCGCATTACAAGCCGCCCTGGGGCGGCGGTGGAAAAGGAAAGGGCGCCGATCCGGCGCCCTTTCCCGTTGTCGGCGAATTACATCGCGGCCTTGACGTCGCTTTTCCACTTGTCCTGGATCAGCTTCACCACGCTGTCAGGCATCGGGACGTAGTCGAGGCTCTCGGCCATCTTGTCGCCGTTCTTGTAGGCCCAGGCGAAGAACTTGAGCGCTTCGCTGGCGGCCGCAGCGTCTTTCGGCTCCTTCGGGATCAGAATGAAGGTGGCGCCCGCGATCGGCCAGGACTGCGCGCCGGGTTCGTCAGTCAGAATTTGGTAGAAACCGGGCGCCTTGGCCCAGTCGGCGCCCGCCGCGGCGGCCATGATGGCTTCCGAGGTCGCGGCCACGACTTTGCCGTCCTTGTTGATCATCTTGGTCGTGGTCAGCTTGTTCTGCTTGGCATAGGCGGTTTCGACGTAGCCGATCGCGCCTTTGGTGTTGGAGACGTTGTTCGCAACGCCTTCATTGCCCTTGGCGCCGATGCCGGCCGGCCATTCGACCGAGGTGTTGCTGCCGACCTTCGACTTCCAGTCCGCCGCTCACCTTCGACAGATAATTGGTGAAGATGAAGGTGGTGCCGGACCCGTCCGAGCGATGGACGAGGGCGATCGCCTGTGACGGCAGCTTGGCGTTCGGGTTGAGCTTCTTGAGCGCCGCGTCGTCCCAGGTCTTGATCTGGCCGAGATAGATCTTGGCCAGCGTCGGACCGTCGATGGTCAGGTCGCCGCTCTTGATACCGTCGAGATTTACCACCGGCACGATGCCGCCCATCACGGTCGGGAACTGGATCACGCCGATCTTCTCGAGCTCGGCCGGCTGCAACGGCATGTCGGAGGCGCCGAAGGTCACGGTGCGGGCGGTGATCTGCTTGATGCCGCCGCCGGAACCGATCGACTGATAGTTCAGCCCGTTACCGGTTTCCTTTTTGTAGGCGTCGGCCCACTTGGCGTAGATCGGATAAGGGAAGGTCGCGCCGGCACCCGAGATGTCGGCGGCGTTGGCCGGAACAAAAGCGGCGGCGGCGAGAAAGCCGGCGGCGGCCAATGTGGTCCAATGTTTCAAGGGATCTCTCCATGTTTGCGGCCAAAGGCATCCGCGGGCTGTGCCCCCGGAACTGCGCCCTTCGCCCATACGCCGGGCGGCCGCTGTTGCTTTAAAACGCGCTCCAAGACTGAGCTTCGGACGGGAGTTTTTATCTGCGTTGGCTCAAGTCGTTCCGAAGTCGCGGCCATCGTTAGGCGTCGCATGTCACCGTTCTATAAAGCTTTCGTGACAGTCACATGACAACGTAACCAATTGATTTTTATGACAATTCTCTCAAGGGCGCGGAATTGGCGGTGGGTAAGGGCAAATGCATGATGAAAGTGGCGCCGGCGCCGAGCGTGCTCTCAATGCTGATCCTGCCGCCCAGCCGGTTGAGCACATGCTTGACCAGCGCCAGGCCTAGCCCGGTGCCGCCCTGGGCGCGGCTGTCGGCGACATCGACCCGGTAGAACCGCTCGGTCAGCCGCGGCAGATGCTCGGGCGCGATGCCCGGACCGTAGTCGCGCACCGCCACGCGGGCCTCCGGCCCGCCGGCGCGGGTTTGCGCGCGCGACAAAGTGATGTCGACGCGCTTGCCGGCGGCGCCGTATTTCAACGCGTTCTCCACCAGGTTCTCGAGCGCCCGGATCAATTCGTCGCGGTCGCCGAGCACGACCAGCGGCTCCGGCGGGATCGCGACCTTGATCTCGACGTCGCGGTCGCGCGCCAGCGTCTGCAAGCCGTCAACCACCTGGCGCACGACCCGCGCCAGATCGATCGCGGTATTCGGCCGCAAGTGCGCGTTGAGTTCGATGCGCGACAGCGACAGCAGATCGTCGATCAGGCGCGCCATGCGGGTGGCCTGGCCCTGCATGATGGCGAGGAATTTTTCGCGCGCGACCGGATCGTCCTTGGCGGTGCCTTGCAAGGTCTCGATAAAGCCGAGCACGGCGGCCAGCGGCGTGCGCAGTTCGTGGCTGGCATTGGCGATGAAGTCGGCGCGCATCTCCTCGACCCGGCGCAGCGGCGAAAGGTCGTTGAACGTCATCAGCAGAATGTCGGATTGGCCGTCGCCGCCGGTCGCCAGTTTCACCGGCGTCACGAAGGCCTCGAACCAGCGGTCGAGCGGCACGCGTTCGAAGAATTCCACCCGCTGCGGTTCCTGGCGTTTGCTGGCGCGCCTTATCGCATCGACCAGTTCCGGCATGCGCAAGGTGATCAAGGCCGGTTCGCCGCGGCGCAAGGCCGGCGCCAGCGTGGTCGCCGCTTCGTTGAAGGCGATGACGCGGCCGTCGCGGTCGAGCACGATCGCCGGCCCCGGCAAGCCGCCGATCAGCGATTCAATCAGCGCGGTCTGCGGATGCGGCGCCGCCCGATTGAACGCCGGCAGCACGCCACCGGCCATGTTGCCGGCGCCGGCGCCGCCGGACAGAGCGCGCCACGCGCCGCGAATTCGGCTCGGCCAGTTCATTCGGCGGTCGTCATCGGTGGCCATGCGTCAGCCGGCGTCGGTCTTGTTGAGTTCGGCTTTGTCGCCCTCGATTTCGCTGCGAATCGGCCCGGTTACGGTTCGCACCGCGCCGAGTTCGGCCTTGCGGCGGGTGTGATGGAGATTGAGCCATATTTCGCGCGCGCCCAGGATCGTCAAGGCAATGGCGAACGGCGCCAGGTAATAAAGCACCCGGAACAGCAGCAGGCCGGCCAGGACTTCTTCCTTGTCGAATTGCCAGAGCGCCACCAGCATGGCGGCATCGAAGACGCCGAGACCGCCGGGCGCATGGCTGGCAAAGCCGAGCAGCGTCGCCGACACGAAGATCACCGCCAGCGATATGAAGCCGATGTTCGGCTCGTCCGGCAGCAGCATGTACATGGCGAGCGCGCAGAAGCCGAGATCGACAATGCCGATCACGATCTGCAGCATCGTGGTCGGCCCGTTCGGCAATTTGACGTTCCATCCGCCCTGCCCGATTTCGCGCGGTCCGCTCCAGACCCAGGCGATATAGGAGGCAAGAATGGTGAGCAGGACGACGCCGATGCAGCGGTTCGGGAATGACGGGAGCTGATCGATGGCGCTGGCGGCGATCGGATCGATGGTGATGCCGAGGCCGAGCACGGTGACGTTGCCGAGCCAGAATGTCAGACCGGCGACGAAACAGATCTTTGCCACTTCGACGGCATCGAGGCCATAGGCCGAATAGATGCGGTAGCGCACCGCGCCGCCGGTGAACACGGTGGCGCCGATGTTATGACCGACGGAATAGCTGGTGAAGCCGGCGAGCGCGGCGACGCGATACGGTATTTCCTTGCGGCCAATCGTGCGCAGCGCGAACCAGTCGTAGAATGTCAGGGTGAAATAGCCGCCGGCGACGAAGGCTGCGGCGGCCGCGATGTTGCGCGGCTCGGTCGCCCGCAAAGCCGCATAGACCTCGTCGACGTCGATATTGCGCAGCATGTGCACCAGCACCATCGCCGCAATGGCGATGATGGCGACGCTCAGACACACTCCGATGCGATTCCAGCCGATCGAATTCTGGATAAAGCGCGCCGCGGCACGCAAAGAATTGAGCATCTTTCCTCCGCATCGGCGCCCCCGACCTCGGGTTGACCCGGGATCGGTGTCTTCGTTCCGCAAGCCGGCTGGTGCCGACTGCGCTGTCTCCCGGCCCAGAGACCCCGCGACGCCGCGCGCCAACACAGCGCGATTTTTTACCCAGTAGCAGAACTCACCCCTTCGCGCGAGTGCACTGCCGCCCCGCCCGATCCTATCCGAAAACCGGTATCCACTCTTCGCGGCCATGCGCTAGACTGCCGCCAAAATAGCCATCGGCATCATAGTGACCATGGTGTGACCGGAACCGGGAAGATAATCCGAGGTCATTGGGAGGTAACGTTCCATGAGCGATTCCGATCATTCGAATACCAACCTGGTGCCCCGCCGCACCGTTCTCATTGGCGCCGGTCTGGGCGCCGGCGCCGGCCTGTTGTCCGGCATGGTTAGCCCGGCCGCGGCGGCGGAACCGGGCGGCGCGATCTGGAGCGCGGAGTATTGGGCCAAGAAGGGGACCAAGAAGGGCGACGTGAAGCTCAATCTGTGGCGCAAGCGCACAAGTGCGCCCCGCCCGGGCGAAGCGGCGCTGCCGATCGTGTTCCTGGTGCACGGCTCGTCGAACTCGGCGCGCTCGTCCTACGACCTCAGCGTGCCCGGCAAGGGCGAATACTCGTTGATGAACGTGCTGGCGAACGACGGCTACGACGTCTGGACCATGGACCATGACGGCTATGGCTACTCCGGCTCATCCGGCAATAATTCCGACATCGCCAGCGGCGTCGAGGACCTCAAGGCCGCGATGACGGTGGTGACGGCCGAGACCGGGCAGCAAAAGGTGCATTTCTACGGCACCTCGTCCGGCGGCATCCGGGCCGCGGCTTACGCCCAGGCCCAGCCCGAACGCGTCGGCCGGCTGATCCTGTCGGCCTTTACCTACAAGGGCAATGGCGCGGCGGAAATCGAACGGCGGCGCAAACGCATCGACGAACTGCGCAGCCACACCCGCCGCAAGCGCGACGCCGCGATGATCCGCTCGATCTTCACCCGCGACGGCCACCCGAACGAGTATGACCCGGCGGTGGCGGAGGCGATCATTGCCGAGGAGATGAAATTCGGCGATCAGGTGCCGACCGGCACCTATCTCGACATGGCGGCGAACCTGCCGATCGTCGACCCCAAGAAGATACTGTCGCCGGTGCTGATGCTGCGCGGCGAGTTCGACGGCAATTCGACCAACGACGATCTGCTCGACTTCTACCGCCAGCTACCGAACGGCGACCGCCAGTTCGTCATCCTGCCGCATACCGCGCACAGCACCGGCTACGGCAAGAACCGCCATCTGCTGTTTTACGCGATGCACAACTTCCTGGCCGCGCCGCGCCGATCGCGGCCTAGCCCGCGACCGCGATCTCGAGCGGGAACTTGTCGACGACCTCATGCCCGGTCTCGGTCACGATGAAGGTGTGGCCGAGGAAGATGCCGAACATGCCGTCGGCGGTGATCGGGTTGGGCTCGGCCATGATGATCATGTTGGGCTTGAGCACCATGTCGATCTCTTCGCCGCGCACGTGCTCGGCCGAGACGTGCGGATTGTCGGTGACCAGATCGATGCCGTGAACTTGCGTCGGGCGCGACTGCACGCCGTTGTCGCGGAAGAAGCGGCTGGCGGTGCGCATCGCCTCGGTCGGCCGGCCGGGCATGATCTCGGCGACGATCTTGTGGTAGCCGGGCAGCGTGATCTCGTTCCAGAACTTGCGCACCATGTCGTTCGGCTCGCCCAAGGTGATCGGCGAACCGATCTGCGCGGTGTAGCCGCGATAGCCGGCGGCGAGCTCCATGTTGATGATGTCGCCCTTCTGCAGCACGCGCTGCGAGGGGCGCGGATTGCCGAAGATCATCGCCGGGTTCGCCATCGGCGTCGAGCCGATGATGAGGAAGTCGATGTCGCCGCCGCCGTCGAGGATGGCGGCGCCGGCCGCGGCGCGCAGTTCGTATTCCTTCACGCCGGGCTTGGCGCGCGCGATCATGGCCTCCATGGCGTTCTGGCACAGCACGCCGGCCTTGCGCACGCAGTCGAGTTCTTCCGCGCTATGGATGACGAGAAGGTCGTGCAGGAAGTTCTTGGTGAACACCAGTTCGGCGTCGGGCAGGCCCTTGCGCAGCGTGTTGTACTGGTTGACCGGCATGTAGTCTTCGTGGCGCGGGTCGATTTCCATCAGCCCGATGCGGCCGCGCTCGAGCTTCAATTCCTTGAGGCGCTCGACCATGACCTCGGCATATTTGCCGCTGCGGCTATGGCGCACATCCTTGACGGCGACCTCGACGTTGCGGCGCACGGCTTCGGCGTGGGTGCCGCCCATCGAGTAGATCATGGTCGGCTCGCCATCGAGCGGCACCAGCACGTAGCAGCACAGCGCGTGCCATTCGTAATGCCCGGTCAGCCACAGCATGCCGGCGCCGAAGCTCCAATGGCTGGGACCGCCGGCGGCGATCACGGCGTCGAGCTTGTGCTCCTTCATCTTGGCGCGCAGCGCGGCGTAGCGGCGGGCATATTCCTTGGCCGAGAACTGCTCGTAGACCGCGTCGCGGTAATACGGCGTGTCGCGCATATTGGCGAAGGGGATCGCCTGGTCGAGCTTGGTGCGAACGACTTCCCACGTCTGCGGGCCGAGCGGCTGGCGGGGCGACTGGACGTTCATGGAACTACCTCGAACAAGCGCATGATCCTGAAAAGCGGGGATCGGTTTTCGAACAGATCATGCGCAGCAGACAGGCGGGAAACGGCGCGGCTTTGCGGCCGCGCCGGAGTTTTCGTTCATTCGGTGCATTGCCGATGGTGACGCGACCGCCGGCAGCCTTGACCGCGTCGGCGGCGAGTTTCTCGTTGAACACCTGCTCGACCGTCGGCTTTTTGTCCGCCTTGATGTAGCCGTTTTCGACGTCGTTATCGATGGTCCATTGCGTGCGCTTGGCGTTGAAGCCGTCGTTCACCGACCAGACGCAATGATCGATCAGCACCTTGCGCGAATACTCGACGGCGTCCTTCGGCTTGCCGGTCGCCTTCATCATGATCGGCACCACCTTGGCGGCGTCCCGGTAGATCTCGCGATTGGCTTCGATCATGGCGGCGACGGCATCGACCATCAGCGGGCGATCCTTGGCGATCCATTCGGTCGAAGCGCCATAGGCGTTGAAATAATAGTCCGGCAGCAGGTCGGCGAGCTGCATCAGCACGTGCACGTCGGGCTTCTTCTGTTGCGCCAGGAACACGTCTTCCGGATGCAGCGCGACGCCGTCGATCTGCCCCGTCACCAGCCCCGGCAACCGCGCGGCGGTGCCGCCGGCAATGAATTGGACGTCGTCGACCGTGAGACCGCCCGTCTGCAACACCTGACGGCCCATCAGCCAGTTGAAGCCACCGACGCCGCCGCCGACCGCGCTAAGCTTCTTGCCCTTGAGGTCCTTGGCGGTCTTGATGTCCGGACCGACCACGTAAGCCTGCGGCAGGCGCGGCGCCAAGCCCCAGATCTGCTGTACCTTGACGCCGCGGCCAACCGCAATCGGCTGCACCGACACCAGCGCGGTGCCCTGCGACGCCGCGGCTTTCGCCGCCGGCGAGCCGCCGCCTTCGAACTGGATGATGGTGGCGTCGATGCAGTGCTTCTCGAAATAGCCGAGCTCCTTGGCCACGTAAGGCGAAGTGTGCACCACGTTCGGCGGCGCGACCGACACGCCGATATTGATCTTGCGCATCGTCGCGCAGGCCGCGGACGCGGCACTCAAGCCGGCGTCGGCGGCCAATACGCAACCGCCCAACACCAGCAGGCCGACACCCCGGCCGATCCAACGATTTTGCCAAGAACTTTTCCGCATGATGAATTCCTCCGTACCGTTTCCACGTTTGTTTATTGATGTTTTTTTGTCCCGGCCTCTTCGGGCCGGGTTGGCTTATCAGTCTTGATTGCCTGCTTTGGTCCAGGGCGCCACGATGGTTTCGATGAACCGCACGCTCGCGGTCATCGTAACACCCAGCAGACCGAGCGTCACGATTGGCACGAACATTTTGTCGACCTCATAGGTGCTCGCGGTGCGCACGATCAGATAACCGATGCCGGAGATGGCGGTGTACAAATCGGCCAGCACCATGCCGATCAGCCCGCGTCCGACCGCCAGCCTCAAGCCGGTGACGATGAACGGCAAGGCGCCGGGCAGCACGATGTTGGTCCACAACTGGCGCTCGCTGCAGCGGAACGAACGGCCGACCTCAAGCAGCTTGGGGTCGACGTTCTTGACGCCTTGATAGGTGTTGATCGCCATCGGGAAGAAGGCGAACAGGAACAGGATGATGACCTTGGCGCTGACTTCGAAGCCGGCCCACAGCACGATCAGCGGCACCAGCGCGACGCTCGGGATCGAATAAAGGAAGGTGATGTAGACGCCGAGCGCGACGTCGAGCAGCCGGAACCGCGCCAGCAGCAGGCCGATCGCAACGCCGACCACCACCGCGAGCGACAATCCGATCGCCAGCACGACCAGGCTGGGCGCGAGATAGGTCCACAATTCGCCGTCGCCGATCATGACGACCGCCGCCTTGATGATGGCGATCGGCGTGGTGAACAGCGTCGGATCGATCTTGGCGCCGAGCACCTGCCAGATCACCATCACCAGGAACAGTGAGACGATCCGGATCGCGATATTCAGCAACATCTGCTTGCGGCGGCGGCCGATCGCGATCTTCTTGGCGCGGTCGCGATCGTCGCTCTCGCTGCGCGGCGCAAGGGCACCGAGCCTGCGGTCTTCGGCCTGTACGGTCATGCGCGGACGAGCTCCGGCGCGCCGCTACGCTGCTGGCGCGTTTGATGCAGTTGATGCCATATGTGCGACCGCAGTTCGGTGAAGCGCGGATCGGCACGCACCGCCTCGACGTCGCGCGGGCGGCCGAACGGCATGTCGAGCACTTCCTTGATGCGGCCCGGGCGCGCCGACATGATGGCGACGCGGTCGCCGAGCAGGATGGCCTCGTCGATCGAATGGGTGATGAACACCATGGTCTTGCGTTCTTCGGGCCGCTGCATCAGCTGCAGCAACTCCTCCTGCAGAATTTCGCGGGTCTGCGCGTCGAGCGCGGCGAACGGTTCGTCCATCAAAAGAATTGACGGGTTGATCGCCAGCGCACGCACCAGGCCCGACGCGCTGCTGCATGCCGCCGGACAGTTGATAGGGATAATGCTTCTCGAATCCGGTCAGGCCGACCAGGTCGAGGTAATGCCTGACGCGCTCTTTGATCTGCGCGGCCGGCGCGCCCGACATCGCCAGGCCGAAGGCGGCGTTGTCGTAAACGGTCTTCCAGGGCAAAAGGCCGAAATGCTGGAACACCATGGCCACGCCATCGGGCGGGCCTTTCACCGGGTTGCCGCCGACCAGAAGCTTGCCGTCGCTGGTGTCGGTCAGGCCCGCGATGCAGCGCAGCAATGTCGTTTTGCCGCACCCGCTCGGACCGACGATACACAGGATTTCCTGGTTGCGGACGGTCAGCGTGAGCTGATGGAAAGCGACCACCGTTCCGTCGAGGAACAGCTTGCTGGCGTTGTCCGCCACAATCGCAGACGCGTTATCTTGGGCCGCTAACGACATCTGGTACGCAACGCCTCCCGCCAATACGCTGACACCCGGTCTAGGCCGGGTTGGCCGACAGTTCTGCCGCCTCGGGGCATTGTGTCAAGCAAAATGCCAAGCGCCACAATTGGCTAGAAAAGGTTGTGGCCGCGCTACCGGTCCCGCGCCGCAAAAAAATTGCGCAGGGCCGCCGTGGTTTCCGCAGGCGCTTCCTCCGACAGATAATGGCCGCAGGGCAGCGCCTGGGCCCCGACTATATTGGACGCGTAACGCTGCCAGATTTCGCCGGGCGACGGCTTGCTGTTGCGGCCGACACCGCCGGTTGCACCCCACAACAGCAGCAACGGGAGATCGATCTTGCGTCCGGCGTCGAAATCCTTGGTGTCCATGGCGAGATCGACGCCGGCGCAGGCGCGGTAGTCCTCGCAAATGGCGTGAATGGTTTCGGGGTTGCGGAAGCAGCGTTTGTATTCGGCAAGCGCCGCCGGATCGAAGAAACTCAGGCCCTGCGTGGTCTTCGCCAGCTTCTTCTCGATGAACCAGTCCGGATCGGCGCCCATCATCTTCTCGGGCATCGGCTCGGGCTGGATGTTGAAGAACCAGTGCCAGGAGAATGTGGCCCACTGCTTGTTGATGTTGTTGAACAGATGATGCTGCGGGATGATGTCGAGGATCGCCGCGCGCGTCACCTTGGCCGGATGATCGAGGCACATGCGGTGCAGCACGCGGGCGCCGCGATCGTGACCGGCGGCATAGAATTTGTCGTAGCCGAGCGACGCCATCACCTCGACCTGGTCTTGCGCCATGGCGCGGAACGAATAGCCGGAATGATCAGGCCCGCCCGGCGGCTTTTCGGAATCGCCGTAGCCACGCAAATCGGTCAAGACCACGCTGAATTCCTTGGCCAGCGTCGGCGCCACCTTGAGCCAGGATAGATGCGTGAACGGATTGCCATGCATCAGCAGCAGCGGCGGTCCGCTGCCGGCGGTGACGGTGACGATGCGCGCGCCTGAGGTCTTGATGTCGGTGCGCTTGAAGCCGTCGAGCATTGTTCCTGCCTTTGTTTTGCCTTTGTTGTTGCTTCAGCGCTCCCCGCGCGCGCGTTCACTATAACAAGCCAAATCCGCCCCAAAAAGAAAGCCCCAGCCTCGCGTTTGCGAAGCCGGGGCTATGGGCAAGTCGTCTGCGGGATTTTGCGTTAGTCGCAAACCGTGACGCGGCGCACGCGCGGGCCGTAGGCGGTCTCGACGACGCGCTTGACGACGTAGCAGTCGGGCGCGGCGGCGATATAGGTCGAGCCGTAGAAGCCGAACCCGTGGCCAAACCCGTGGCCGTACCAGTGGCCGTGGCCATGACCGTGACCCCAGGCGGAGGCAGCGGTCGGGGACAGAGCGGCGGCGCCGAGGACAGCGGTGGCACCGAGGGCGAGAATGAGCTTGCGGATCATGGCGGTCTCTCCTGTTTGAGGGATGCGGTTGTCGCATCCTGCACATGGGTCGCAGGAGCCCGGGAAAAGGTTCAAAGCCGATCGTCACCGAAAATGGGGTGCCCGTCCGGCCGATACGGATTTTTAGGCAAAAACGCCCGGTATGCCAGCCATTTGACCGGCTTTGCCTTGCCCCGCCGAGCCGGAAAAGACGAAACTAGCGTCATGTGCCAGCGGCCGGGCCGGTCCGTGCAAATTTCTTCGAATTCGTTTGAACCTAAGCGCCGCTTAAGACGACCCACTCACAACGAGCCGATAAGCCAGCGATGCAAACGACGTCAGACGAGGTTCTGATCGCAAGGATCGCAGGTGGCGACCGGCTCGCCATGCAGGTGCTGTTCGCGCGGCACCATGTTCGGGTTTACCGCTTCGTGCTGCGGCTGGTGCGCAACGAGGCAACGGCGGAGGATTTGATCAGCGAGGTGTTTCTCGACGTCTGGCGGCAGGCCGGGAAATTCGAGGGCCGCTCGGCGGTCTCGACCTGGATGCTGAGCATCGCGCGCTTCAAGGCGCTGTCGGCGCTGCGAAAGAAGCCGGAGCAGGAACTGGATGACGAGACGGCGGCAGCGGATCGAGGACGACGCCGACGATCCGGAAACCACGCTGGCGAAGAAAGACAAAGGCGCTCAGTTGCGGCAGGCCCTAACGGCGTTGTCGGCGGAGCACCGGGAGATCATCGACTTGGTCTATTACCACGAGAAGTCGGTGGAAGAAGTGGCCGGGATCGTCGGCATCCCGGAAGCGACGGTGAAGACGCGCATGTTCTACGCGCGCAAGAAATTATCGGAACTGCTGAAAGCACAAGGGATCGATCGAGGTTGGCCATGAACACGACGGACAAAGACGCGCCGGGCGAGATCGAAGCGCTGCTGCCGTGGCACGCCGCGGGCACGCTGAGCCGCAGCGACGCGCGCCGCGTCGAAGAGGCCCTGGCGCGCGACCCCGAATTGGCGCGGCGTTACGAACTGGTGCGCGAGGAGTTCGGCGAGACTATCCATCTCAACGAGACGCTGGGCGCGCCGTCCGCGCACGCGATGGAGAAGCTGTTCGCCAAGATCGACGCCGAGCCGGCGCGCAAAGCCGCCGTGTCGTTGAATCTCGGCGCACGCGTCGCCGCGTTCTTTGCCAGCCTCAGCCCGCGCACGCTGGCCTGGTCGGCGAGCGCCGCCGCGATCGCGATCCTGCTGCAGGCCGGGCTGATCGCCAGCGTGCTGATCAAAGAGAAAAGCGCCGGCGGCTACCAGACGGCGTCGGCGCCGAGCACCGACCCCGGCGCCGGCGCCTTCACGCTGATCCGCTTCGCGCCGCAGGCCACGCAGGACGACGTCACCAAATTCCTCGAGGCCAACAAGCTGTCGATCGCGGCCGGTCCGATGACCGGCGGGCTTTACAAAGTGCGGGTCGTCGATGACGGCCCTGCCGAAGGCGGACTTGGCCAATATCGTGAAGAAACTGCAGGAAAATAAAATCGTCAGCTTTATCGCCACGACCGAGTAAAGCGCGTAAAATCGGTCCTACATGGGAGGCCAGCCATGCGTGCATATCGACATGCCCTGCTCTGCCTCGCAACTGCCGCAACATTGAGCTGGGCCGCGCCCGACGGCGCTTTCGCACAGAGATACAATAACGGCGGCGCAAGCCGAATGGACACGGTCCGGCCGACCGTGCCGCGCGACGGCGGCTACCAAGGCGGCGGCCGCGACGGCGGACGTCGCGGCGGCGGCTATCGCCCCGGCTGGGGCGTGGCGGTTCCCGGAATTATGGTCGCGATCCCGCCCGGCGGCGGCCGGTTCATCGACGACGGCACCATCGACGGCGTTCCGCAGGGCCGGCGCGCACCGCCGCGGCGCGCGACACGCCGCGGTCCGAGCGGCGCGCCGCCCGCCAATGAACGACGGCTGGTGCCCGACGAAGTGCTGATCAAGGTGACCAATTCGGTCACGCCGCAGCAAATCAACGCGCTGCAAGCGCGGCACCGGCTGACGCGCATCGAAACCATGACCTTCGAGCCCGGCAGCGGCGCCATTTACCGCTGGCGCATTCCCGACCGGCGCTCGGTCGCCGCGGTGGTGCGCGCGCTCGAAGGCGAAGCCATCGTCGCCGCGGCGCAGCCGAATTATCTTTACCGGCTGCAACAAAGCGAGACCCAGGCGGCCAGCGAAGGCGATCCGGCGCAATACGAACTCGGCAAGCTGCGGCTGCCGCAGGCGCATGGCGTCAGCAAAGGCGACAACATTCCGGTCGCGGTTATCGATTCCGCGGTCGATGCAGGACATCCCGACCTCGCCGGTTCGCTGGCGCAAGCCTTCAACGCGATCGGCACACCGGTGACGCCGGACAAGCACGGCACCGCCATCGCCGGGCTGATCGCCGCGCATGGCAAACTGATGGGCGCAGCGCCTGGCGCGCGCATTCTCGCCATCCGCGCTTTCGATCCGGCGGTTCAAGACAACGACGCCATGACGACCAGCATCCTCAAAGGCATCTACTGGGCGACGGAGAACGGCGCGCGCGTCATCAATATGAGCTTTGCCGGGCCTCGCGATCCGGAGATGCAGCTCAGGCTCGCAAACGCGCACAAGAAAGGCGTCGTGCTGGTCGCAGCCGCCGGCAATAACGGGCCGAAAGCCGCGCCGCAATATCCCGCCGCCTATGCGGACGTTATCGCGGTGGGCGGCACCGACGCCGACGACAAACTGTTCGAGCTATCCGTTCGCGGCGGCCATCTCGCCGTGGCGGCGCCGGCCGAGAACATTCTGATCGCGATCCCCGACGGCGGCTATGCGCCATCTTCGGGCACGTCCTATTCGGCGGCCGAAGTCAGCGGCATCGTCGCGCTGATGCTGGCGCGCAATCCCCGCCTCACCCCCGACAAGGTGCGCGCCATTCTGATGGCGACCGCCAAGGATCTGGGACCGAAAGGCCGCGACGTCATGTTCGGCGCCGGCCTGGCCGACGCCTATGCCGCGATCATGGCGGAAGATGCGCCGGTGGCGGCAGCTACCCCTGGGCCAGTCGAGCGCGTTAGCACCGGCAAGCCCTAACAAGGCTGCGTTGACAAGGCTGCTATGCGCTTGCGCGGCCAAGGCTATTTGCCGCCGCAGGCTACTTGCGGCTGAACCATAAACACGCCATCTGTCTCCCGCAGTTGCGTTTTCGGAGAGACAATGACCGTCACAGACCAGCCGAATATCCTGCCGGAGATGATGCGGCTGCGCGTCACGCGAAACGACAAGATCGCCGACGGCATTCATCTCCTGGAATTCCGCGATACCGGCGGCAAGCCATTGCCGGTATTTTCAGCCGGCGCGCATATCACCATCCGGGTGCCGAACGGGGCCTTGCGCAAATACTCGCTGTGCAACGACCCGGCCGAGCGCGACCGTTATGCGGTCGCGGTCAAACGCGAGATCAACGGCCGCGGCGGCTCGGCCAATCTGATCGACGGCGTGAAAGCCGGCGACGAGTTGATGGTGGCCGCGCCGATCAACGATTTCGAACTGCCGCAACGCGCGCAGGATTTTCTATTCATCGCCGGCGGCATCGGCATCACGCCGATCATGGCCATGATCCGCCAAGTGCGGGCGGAAGGAAAACGTTTTCGCCTGTTCTACTGTTCGCGGTCGGCGGAAACGACCGCGTTCCTCGACGAACTGAGCGCGCCCGAATTCAAGGACCATGTCACGATCCATTACGATCATGGCGATCCGTCCTGCATGCTCGACCTCAAGCCGATCCTGGCGGAGCGCAAGAACCGCGAACATCTTTATTGCTGCGGGCCGCGGCCTTTGATGGAAGCGGTGCGGCTGATGACCGACCATTGGTCGTCGGCGGCGGTGCATTTCGAAGCGTTCAGCGACGCCGAAACGCACAAGGCCACCGACAAGCCGTTCAAGGTGCGGCTGGCGCGTTCCGGCGAAGTGCTGGATGTGCCGACGACCAAGACCATCCTCGAAGTGTTGCGCGACCATGGTCTCGAGGTACCGAGTTCGTGCGAGACCGGCACCTGCGGCACCTGCCGCACCAAGATGCTGGCGGGCGAAGCCGATCACCGCGACCTGGTGCTGGCCGAGCACGAGAAGGCCGACACCATCATGATCTGCGTGTCGCGCGCCAAGAGCGACGAGATCACGATCGACCGGTAAGCGCCGTTAGTCTCGTGCAGTGATCCGGCCTGAAAGACCGGATCCCGAATGATCGGAACACGAACTATTGCTGGATCGAGCGCAGATAGGCGCTCGCCGCGCGGGCGTCGTCGCCGCTGAACTTGAATTCCGGCATGTCGGGATGGCCCGCCAACAGGCCGCGCTCAAGCTGCAGCGAAAACTTATCGAGATCGACGCTGGCGCCGAGCGAGCGGAACGGCACCGCCTGGGCGACCGGGCTATCGCCGGTTTTGTCGATGGCATGGCAGCTGCCGCAGAATTCCTTCAGCAGCGCGCGGCCGTGCTCGATCGGACCCTGCGCCCGCGCGGCAGAACCCGACAGCAGAACCGCGAGCAACGACGCGATCAGCGGCAGCATGGTTTTCGGCGCTTGATTCATGACCAGCCTTGTTAGCACAATCCCGTTGCGCTTCGAATTATTCCTGCGCCCTTGAATACCGGCGGCGATCTGGCATGGTGACGGCGCCGGACGTTTAATAGGGTCAATTGCCTTGGATCTCGTCCTGACGGAATGGTTGAGCGCCACGCTTCGCTGGCTGCACGTCATTGCCGGCATCGCCTGGATCGGCTCGTCGTTCTACTTCATTCACCTCGATCTCAGCCTGAAGGGCCACGGCGCGCTGCCGGCCGGCGTCAAGGGCGAGGCCTGGCAGGTGCACGGCGGCGGCTTCTACCAGATGATCAAGTTCATGGTCGCGCCGTCGGCCATGCCGGACGAACTGACCTGGTTCAAATGGGAAGCCTATACGACCTGGCTGTCGGGCTTCGCGCTGCTGGTCGTGGTCTATTACTTCAACGCCGACCTGTTCCTGATCGACAAGTCGGTGCTCGACACTGACGCGCGCCGATGGCGGCGGCGGTGGCGTTCGTCAGCCTGCTGGCGGCCTGGATCGCCTATGAAGTGCTGTGCCGGTCGCCGCTCGGCAAGCACGAAGTGGCGCTGGCGCTGATCGGCTATGTCTTCCTGGTGGCGCTGACCTATGCGTTCACCCATGTGTTCAGCGGCCGCGGCGCCTTCACCCAGATCGGCGCGCTGATCGGCACCATCATGGTGGCGAATGTCTTCGTCCTCATCATCCCCTATCAGAAGAAGACCGTGGCCGCCTTGCTCGCAGGCCAAGAGCCCGATCCGACGCTGGGGCGCGCTCGGCAAGCAGCGGTCGGTGCACAACAACTACCTGACGTTGCCGGTCGTCTTCCTGATGCTGAGCAACCACTACCCGCTGTTCTTCGCCACCCGCTACAACTGGCTGATCGTCGCCATCGTGCTGCTGATCGGCCCGGTGATCCGGCACTTCTTCAATTCGCGGCACGAGGGCAAGGAAGTCCGTGGTGGACCTGGGCGTGTGGCCGCGGCCGGCATGATCGCGATCGCCTGGCTGTCGGGCACCGGCGCCGGGATCAAAAGGGCGCGCTGCCGCCGACGCCGAAATTCGCGGCGGTCGAGGACATCGTGATGTCACGCTGCAGCATGTGCCACGCCGCCGAGCCGGTGTGGGCCGGCATCGTCACCGCCCCGAACGGGGTGCGGCTCGACAATCCCGATAGCATCAAGCTGCACGCCAGGATGATCGCCATCAACGCGGTAAAATCGCGCGCCATGCCGCCGGGCAATGTGACGGAAATCACGCCCGACGAACGTCAGGTGCTGGCCGCCTGGATCGCCGCCGGCGCGCCGGGACAATGACCTCCTATTCGCTCGATAGTTTGAACGCGGCGAGCGAAGCCGACTTCACCGCCGCGCTCGCCGACATCTACGAGCATTCGCCCTGGGTGGCGAAAGCGGCCGGCGCGCGGCGGCCCTTCGCCACGCTGGCCGCGCTGCACGACGCCATGATCGCCGCGGTGCGCGCGGCGCCGGCCGACATGCGGCTGGCCTTGGTGAAGGCGCATCCCGATCTCGCCGGCAAGGCGGCGCGCGCCGGCGCGCTGACCGCGGATTCGACCAACGAGCAGGCCAGCGTCGGCCTCGATCGGCTGACCGAAGCGGAATTCGCCCGCTTCCACCGGCTCAACGACGCCTATCAGGCAAAGTTCGGCATCCCGTTCATCGTCTGCGTGCGCCGGCACAGCAAGGATTCGATCCTCAGGGAATTCGACCGCCGCTTGACCCATGGCAGCGAGGCCGAATTCGACACCGCGCTCGGCGAGATCTTCCGGATCGCCGCGCTGCGGCTCGATGCGCGGGTCGACGCGCCGAACGGCTCAAGGTCGCCGGACGGCTGTCGACCCACGTGCTCGACGTCGCACGGCGGCAAGCCGGCCGAAGGCGTGCCGATCGAATTGTGGGAGCTGTCGCAAGACGGCGAGCGACCGCCTGCTGGTCCGCGCCGTCACCAACAATGACGGCCGCACCGACCAGCCGCTGATCGCCGGGCGGCCGGTGCCGATCGGAACTTATGAATTGCGCTTTGCCATCGCCGGCTATTTCGCGAGCAGCCGGCGTGCCGCTGTCCGACCCGCCTTTTCTCGACATCGTGCCGATCCGGTTTTCGATCGCCGAGCCGGAAGGCCATTACCACGTGCCGCTGGTGATGACGCCGTGGAGCTACGCGACCTATCGCGGGAGTTAAGCAAAACCGTCATTCCGGGACAAAGAACGCAAACACGCCGGTCGATGACCTCGACCGGCGTGTTTTGTTTCAGGCGACAGGCTTGGCTATAAGCTTGGCGATCAGAAGGCGATCGTCGCGCCCAAGAGCCAGGTGCTTTCCACCGTGGCGGTGAAGTTGCCGAACGGCTGGTTCGGCTTGATGCCGAACTTGTTCACCCAATAGCGATAGCCGCCCCACACCGAGTACATGCCAGGCTTGTCCCAGACGATCTTGCCGATATCGAGCTCGAGGTTTTCCTGGGCGTACCATTCGGTGCCGCGGACCAGACCGACGGCGCAGGGTTCGCCGCAGCCCTTCGGGCCGTGGACGGTGCCGAAGGCCTTGAAGGTCAACGGCACCGACGGAATGAAGGCGAGCGGCTGGACCCATAAGTATTCGAAGCCCCAGGTGGTGCTGAAGTCGACGGCGCCCGACGGGTTCAAGGCGCTGCCGGCGGCAAAGCCGTCATGCTGCCATTCCTTGTAGATCGGTCGGGGTCAGGTTCAGGAAGCCTTTGTAAGGCATCGCGAAGCTGAACTGGATGCCGGTTTCGATCGAGCGCTTGGCGGAACTAAGACCGGTGTTGTCGGTGTTGAGGTCGGCGCCGACCATCAGCGAGACATTGGTCAGCGGCCCCATCGCGAACGACTTGGTGCCGAACACCTCGTTGAAGCCGAAGGTGCTGCGGAAGAAGCCGTAGATTTCGGTGTAGCCTTCGGTGCCGGTGGCGGTCGGCGTGCGGCTCGTCGCCTTCAGCCAATCGATGTTGATGAAGTTGGTGCCGTATTTCCACACGTCGAAGTGCGTGAAGGTCAGCACATGCTTCGGCGTCTTGTCGGCGCCGGGATTGGTCGCCATGAATTCGTAGTGATAGCTGACCGAGTTATCGTTGACGAAGAAGAACGGCACCGCCGAAACCGGCTTGGCCGCCTTGACCGGCATGTCGGCCGCGCTGGCGGCCCCGGTTGCCGTCGCCAAAAGCACCGCGGCGAGCGTGACTATCCTGCCGAACATTTTTAAACCCCCAAACAAGTTGCGAACTGACAAATTTTTTTCTGTCACAAAAAACTAATCAGGGCGGTTCCTGCGGGGGAAGCCTGAAGATTCGCCAGGATTGGATGGTTTTTTCGGCTGCGATGCTAAAAACAATTGCGGGCTAAATCGCTGCGTTCACGAACTCACATTCAACGCACGCAATTTCGCGGCCTGGCCTATGACAAATTTTGCGATCGTCAACAGCGGTCCGATAGCGCCTCGGCAATAGCTTGCGCGCGTTGGCTGCTGACTAAATTCCGGGCAGCGCGTATACAACCGCTTTTGCGGTGCCACTGAATTCCACGTCACTGTGGCAGCGTTGCAACGTTCTCTTGTGCGATTATCTGCGCCGCTCGGCGGCGCGCGGTGTGAATGACGGCACACGAAGGCGTTTTGCCAATCGCCGTGGCCGATTCGGCAGCGGAGAACCGGGATTTCCCCGTTGAGCGTCGCGGACAAGCAGATAAGATGGCGCGAAATTAGGCATGGCCTGCCGCTTATTGGTGGCTTCTGTGACCCAAGATTTTGGCACACTATTGGCTTGACTGTTTTGTGAAACGGCAAGGCACCTCCCCCGTCGCGCTGCGTTGAGGCCATCGTTGTCATGTTGAATTCAGCGTCTGCGAACGGTCCCTCTGCGGCGCAACCGCTGCTGCAAGCTATCGGGATCACCAAGCGCTACGGCACGTTCCTCGCCAACGATTCAATCGACATCGAGCTCTATCGCCGGCGAAATCCACGCGCTGCTCGGCGAGAACGGCGCCGGCAAATCGACCCTGGTCAAGATGATGTACGGCCTGATCCAGCCGAGCGCCGGCGAACTGCGCTGGATGGGCGACAAAGTCGTGCTGGCCGGCCCGTCGGAGGCGCGCGGCGCTTGGCATCGGCATGGTGTTCCAGCATTTCTCGCTGTTCGACAATCTGACGGTCGCCGAGAACGTCGCGCTCGGCCTCGACGGCGAAGAAAGCTTTGCCGACATGTCGGCGCGGCTCGCGCAGGTCTCGCGCGACTACGGCCTGCCGCTCGATCCGAAGCGCGAGGTCTGGCGGCTGTCGGTCGGCGAGCGCCAGCGCATCGAGATCGTGCGCGCGCTGATGCAGAATCCGAAGCTGCTGATTCTCGACGAGCCGACCGCGGTGCTGACGCCGCAGGAAGCCGATCAGCTCTTCATCGTGCTGGAACGGCTCAAGAGCGAGGGCCGCGCGATGCTCTACATCAGCCACAAGCTCGATGAGGTGAAACGGCTGTGCGACACCGCGACCATCCTGCGCGCCGGCAAGAAGGTCGCGACCTGCGATCCGCGCGCCGAAACCGCGGCGTCGCTGGCGCGCATGATGGTCGGCGCCGATATCGGCGAGGTGAAAGCGGCAAGCGGCGCGCGCCACCACGGTGCCGCGGCTGGTGGTGCAGCGACCTGTCGCTTGAGCCCGACGATCCGCACGGCACGCATCTGCACGAACGTCTCGGTCGAGGTCAAAGGCGGCGAAATTCTCGGCATCGCCGGCGTCGCCGGCAACGGCCAGGACGAATTGTTCGCGGCGCTGTCCGGCGAACGGCTGTCGCCGGCGGACGGCAATATCGTGATCGACGGCGAGGCGGCCGGCCATCATGTCGGTCACCGAACGGCGGCGGCTGGGCGCGGCCTTCGTGCCGGAAGAGCGGCTCGGCCACGGCACCGCGCCGCGCATGAAGCTGTCGGAGAACGCGCTGCTCACCGGCCATGCCGCGAGCGGCATGGTGCAACAACGGCTTCATCGACAGGCCGGCGACGCTGGCGACCGTCGACAGCACCACGAAGACGTTCGACGTGCGCAAGGCCAAGCGCGATCCGGAAGCGGTCAGCCTGTCCGGCGGCAATCTGCAGAAATTCGTCGTCGGCCGCGAAATCCTGCGCGAGCCCGGCGTGCTGGTGGTCAGCCAGCCGACCTGGGGCGTCGATGCCGGCGCCGCCGCCATGATCCGCCAGGCGCTGATCGATCTGTCCGGCCGCGGCACCGCCGTGCTGGTGATCAGCCAGGATCTCGACGAACTGGCGGAAATCGCCGACCGCATCGCCGTGATGTTCCACGGCCGCCTGTCGGAGCCGCTCGACGCGGCGCGGCCACCCGCGAGAAGCTCGGCTTGCTGATGGGCGGCAGCGACGCCGGCCAGTCGCAGCCAACTGCAGGAGGCAAGCCATGCAGTTGGTGCTTGAACGGCGCGCCGAACGCTCGACCGACGATCGCGATCGCTCTCGCCGCTGATCGCCATCGCGCTGACGCTGGTGACGATGTCGATCCTGTTCGCCATCCTCGGCAAGAATCCGATCGCCGCGCTCAACGTCTATTTCCTCGAGCCGCTGACCGACCCCTATTCGCTGCAGCGAAATCGTCGTGAAGGCGACGCCGCTGGTGATGATCGCGATCGGCCTGTCGCTCTGCTATCTCGCCAATGTCTGGAATATCGGCGCCGAGGGCCAGTTCATCATCGGCGCGGTGTGCGGCAGCTGGCTCGCGGTCACCACCAACGGCACCGACGCCGGCTACTGGGTGCTGCCGGCGATGCTGGTGCTGGGCGCGCTCGGCGGCGCGCTCTACGCGCTGATCCCGGCGATCTGCAAGGTGCGCTTCGGCGCCAGCGAAATCCTCACCAGCCTGATGCTGGTCTATGTCGCCGATCTGTTCATGGACTATCTGGTGCGCGGGCCCGTGGCGCGACCCGAAGGGCATGAATTTCCCGACCACGGCGGCGTTCGATCCGGTCGCCACCGTGCCGACCCTGTTCGAGGGCAGCCGCGCTGCATGCCGGCGCGATCGTCGCCTGCATCGTGGTGCTGCTGGCGACGGTGATGCTCGGGCGCACCATCAAGGGCTTCGAAATCCGCGTCGTCGGCGCGGCGCCGAAGGCCGCGCGCTTCGCCGGCTTCAACTCCAACCAGCTGGTGATCTTCACCTTCGTGATTTCCGGCGCGCTCGCCGGCCTTGCCGGCATCATCGAGGTGGCCGGTCCGGTCGGCGTGCTGCAGCCCGGCATCTCGCCCGGCTACGGCTTCACCGCGATCATCGTCGCCTTCCTCGGACGGCTCAATCCGATCGGCATCCTGATTGCCGGCCTGTTTCTGGCGCTGACCTTCATCGGCGGCGAAGGCGCGCAGATCTCGATGAAGATCCCGCTCGATCTCACCAAGGTGTTCCAGGGCATCCTGCTGTTCTACGTGCTCGCCTGCGATTCCCTGATCCTCTATCGCATCCGTCTGATCCGCACCATTCGAAAAGGCCGCAGATGGGACTGCTTGAAGCCATCATCCTGTCGGTGATCGCCGCGTCGACGCCGCTGCTGCTGGCGGCGGCGGGCGAACTGGTCGTCGAGCGCTCGGGCGTGCTCAATCTCGGCGTCGAAGGCATGATGATCATGGGCGCGGCCTGCGGCTTTGCCGGCGCCTATCTCACCGGCTCGACCTTTATCGGCGCGCTGTGCGGCATCGCCGCCGGCGCGGCGCTGTCGCTGCGTCTTCGCGGCGCTCACGCTCGGCCTCGCGGTCAACCAGGTGGCGACGGGTCTGGCGCTCACCATTCTCGGCGTCGGTCTCTCCGGGCTGATCGGCGCCGGCTTCGTCGGCGAGAAGATCATGCCGGCCCCGCACCTCTACATTCCGTTGCTGACCGACTTGCCGTTCGTCGGCCACATCCTGTTCGGCCAGGACGGCTTCGTCTATTTCTCGGTCGCTCTGGTCGGCGCGCATCTGGTGGTTCCTCTACCGCACGCGCGCCGGGCTGATGCTGCGCGCGGTCGGCGACAACCACACCTCGGCGCATGCGCTCGGCTATCCGGTGCTGAAAATCCGCCTGCTGGCGGTGCTGTTCGGCGGCGGCTGCGCCGGGCTTCGGCGGCGCCTTCCTGCCGCTCGCCTACACGCCGTTCTTCATTCCCGGCATGACCGCCGGCCGCGGCTGGATCGCGCTGGCGCTGGTGGTGTTCTCGTCGTGGCGGCCGGGCCGGCTGGTCGGCGGCGCCTATCTGTTCGGCGCGGTCACCATCCTGCAGCTTCACGCGCAGGCCTTCGGCCTCGGCATTCCCTCGCAACTGATGTCGTCGCTGCCTTATCTCGCGACCGTCATCGTGCTGGTCTTGATTTCAAGCGCGCGCGGCAGCGCCGGGTCGGTCGCGCCCGCCTCGCTCGGAATGGTTTTCGTGCCTGACCGATAACATTCCCCACGAGCGCGCGGACGGGCGGCGCGCTTGCGGGGACCAAAAATCTACCCGTCTGTTAACCTGGAGTTGAAACCATGAGAAAGTTTATGATGACCGCCGCGGTCGCCGCCTTGGCGATCGCCGCGACAAGTTTCAGTGCGTCCGCCGCCGAGAAATTGAAGGTCGGATTTATCTATCTCGGACCGATCGGCGATCTCGGCTGGACCTACCAGCACGAAGTCGGCCGGCAGGAGATGGTCAAGGCGCTCGGCGACAAGATCGAGACGACCTATCTCGAGAACGTCAACGAAGGTCCGGACGCCGAGCGTTCGATCGAGCAGCTCGCGCGCACCGGCCATCAACTGATCTTCACCACCTCGTTCGGCTACATGGACCCGACGGTGAAGGTCGCCAAGCAGTTCCCGAAGATCAAGTTCGAGCACGCCACCGGCTTCAAGCGCGCGCCCAACCTGGGCACCTATGCGGGCCGGTTCTACGAAGGCCGCTACATCCAGGGCGTGATCGCCGGCAAGATGTCGAAGAAAGGCGTGCTCGGCTATATCGGCTCGTTCCCGATCCCGGAAGTGATCTCCGGCATCAACGCCACCATGCTCGGCGCGCAGTCGGTCAATCCGAACATCAAGGTCAAGATCATCTGGGTGAACACCTGGTTCGATCCGGGCAAGGAAGCCGACGCCGCCAAGGCGCTCGCCGACCAGGGCGCCGACATCATCATGCAGCACAC
Source organism: uncultured Alphaproteobacteria bacterium (assembly GCA_963825015.1). Classification (GTDB taxonomy): domain Bacteria; phylum Pseudomonadota; class Alphaproteobacteria; order Rhizobiales; family Xanthobacteraceae; genus Pseudolabrys. The sequence goes on from CAWGRN010000022.1 coordinate 662,044, forward strand.
CGACTCACCTGCCGCGATGCAGGTTGCCGCGCAGCGCGGCATCCTCGCCTTCGGCCAGGACTCCGACATGATCAAGTTCGGCCCGAAGACCCAGCTCACCTCGATCATCGACAACTGGGGCCCCTATTACACCCAGCAGGCCAAGGCGGCGCTCGACGGCACCTGGAAGGCCGGCGACACCTGGGACGGCCTCAAGGAAAAGATGGTCGTGATGGCGCCCTACACCAACATGCCCGACGACGTGAAGAAGCTGGCGATGGACACCGAAGCCGCGATCGTGGCCGGCACGCTGCATCCGTTCAAATGCCCGGTGCTCGGCCAGGACGGCAAGGCGGTCGAGTGCAAGGGCGGCACCCATCTCGATGCCGGGCCAGATCCTCGGCATGAACTTCTACGTCAAGGGCGTGGACGACAAGATGCCGGGGAAGTGAGAAACGCGCTGATCCCTCCCCCGCTTGCGGGGGAGGGATAAGGCCGTGCCGGTAGCGAGTATCTGCGTGAGACGATCACTCTTGCAGCTTGCGCGCCGCGGCCTGATGACGCCGCATCAGCGCGGCCAGATCGAGGCCGGCAATGGCGCCGTCTTGAACCGTCCAGCGGCCATCGACCATCACGCGATCGGCGCGATGCGCGCCGCACAGAACCAGCGCCGCGAGCGGATCGCCGTGGCCGGAAAAGCGCAATTCGTCGAGCTTGTACAGCGCCAGATCGGCGCGCTTGCCGACGGCGATTTCGCCGAGTTCGGGCCGCCCGACGCAAGCCGCGGAGCCCTTGGTGGCCCAGCGCAGCGCGTCCTTGTGGCTGACCGCCTTGACGCCGTAGCGGGCGCGCTGCAGCAGGAAGGCGGCGCGCACCTCCTGCATCAGATTGGATTCGTCGTTGGACGCCGAGCCGTCGACGCCGAGGCCGATGTTCACGCCGGCCTTCTCCATGTCGCAGACCGGACAGCAGCCCGACGCCAGCGTCTGGTTGCTGCAGGCGCAATGGCTGATGCTGACGCCGCCTTTGGCGAGGCGCGGCATTTCCTCCGGCGTGAAGTGAATGCCGTGCGCCAGCCAAGTGCGGCTGTTGAGCCAGCCGCAGTCCTCCAGATAATCGAGCGGCCGGCAGCCGTAGAGCTCTTGGCAGAATTTGTTCTCGTCTTCGGTCTCGGCGAGATGCGTGTGCAGCCGCACGTCGAGTTTGGCGGCGAGATCGGCGGTCGAGCGCATCAGCGACGGTCGTGACCGAAAACGGCGAGCACGGCGCCAGCGCGACCTGCGTCATCGCCGCCTCGCCCCGCTCATGATAGCGGTCGACCAGCCGCTGACTGTCGGCCAGGATCGCATCCTCGTCCTGCACCACCGAGTCCGGCGGCAGGCCGCCGTCGCGCTCCGACAGGTTCATCGAGCCGCGCGTCATCAGCACGCGCAGGCCGAGGCGCTTGGCCGCGGCGATCTCGATGTCGATGCCGTCTTCGAGTCCTTTCGGGAAAACGTAATGATGGTCGGTGGTGGTGGTGCAGCCGGACAGCATCAGTTCGGCCATCGCCACGGTCACCGCGGCGTCGAGCGCCTCCGGCGTCAGGCGCGCCCAGATCGGGTACAGCGCCTTGAGCCAGGGAAACAATTCGCGGTCGAGCGCCGCCGGTACGGCGCGGGTCAGCGTCTGGTAGAAATGATGATGGGTATTGATCAGGCCGGGGATCACGACATGGTCGCGGGCGTCGAACGTCTTGGCGTTCGCGGTCGTCGGGCTCCCTGCCCTTGCCGACCAGTTCGACAATGCGCGCCGTCCGTGACGACGACGCCGCGTTCGGCGCCGTCGGCCAGAATGGCCAGCGGGTCCTTGATCCAGATCGCTCTCGCTCATCGTCGGTATCCCCATGCCGCTCAGCCAACACTACAGTGCCTTGCAAGTTCAGGACCAGAGGGTGCGCATGGACCTGAACACGATCACCGAGGTGGCGCGGCCGCGCCAGCGCAGCGAGTTGCCGGCCTGGCGCGCCGGCGATGCCTGGCTCGGCGGCGGCACCTGGCTGTTCTCCGAACCGCAGACCGCGGCTCGATCGCGGCTGATCGACCTCGCGACGCTCGGCTGGCAGCCGCTGCGGTCGGCGCCGAACGGGCTGGAGATCGCCGCCACCTGCACGATCGCGCAACTCGACGGCCTGACCGCGCCGGTGGAATGGATCGCGGCGCCTTTGATCGACCAATGCTGCCGCGCCTTCCTGGCCTCGTTCAAGATCTGGAACATGGCCACCGTCGGCGGCAATCTCTGCATGTCGCTGCCGGCCGGGCCGATGATCTCGCTGACCGCCGCGCTCGATGGCATCTGCACGCTGTGGTCGGCGGATGGCGCGCGAGCGCCGCGTGCCGGTCGTCGATTTCGTCACAGGGCCGCAACGCAATGTGCTGAAGCCCGGCGAATTGCTGCGGCTGATCGATCTGCCGGTGGCGGCGCTGACGCGGCGCACGGCGTTCCGGCAAATTTCGCTGGCGCCGCTCGGCCGCTCCGGCGCGCTGCTGATCGGCACGCTCGATCCCCGCAACGGCGCGTTCGCGCTCACCGTCACCGCCGTCGACGCCGCGGCCGGTGAAACTGTCCTTCGATGCCCTGCCGGCGGCGGCGGCATTGCGCGCGGCGATCGAGAGCAAAATCCCGCCCGAGGCCTATTACGACGACATTCACGGCCTGCCGGCGTGGCGGCGGCACATGACGTTGCATTTCGCCGAGGAGATTCGCCGCGAATTGTCGGCGGAGCCGGCGCGATGACGATCACAGTCAACGGCAAGGATTTTTCCGAACAGCCCGCCGCCGGGCAATGCCTGCGCACTTTCCTGCGCCAGCTCGGCCACTTCGGCGTCAAGAAAGGCTGCGACGCCGGCGACTGCGGCGCCTGCACGGTCTATCTCGACGGCGAGCCGGTGCACTCCTGCCTGGTGCCGGCGTTCCGCGCCGAAGGCCGCGAGGTGACCACGATCGAGGGCCTGGCGACCGGCAACGCGCTGCATCCGATGCAGCGCGCCTTCCTCGACGCGCAGGGCTTTCAATGCGGCTTCTGCACCGCCGGCATGATCATGACCGCCGCCGCGCTCAATCAGGCGCAGCGCCAGGACCTCGGCCAGGCGCTTGAAGGGCAACATCTGCCGCTGCACCGGCTATCGCGCCATCGACGATGCCATCGCCGGCGTGCGCACGATCGAGGACGCCGACTGCGGGCGACGGCGTCGGCCACAACGTGCCGGCGCCGGCCGGACCCGACGTGGTGACCGGCAAAGCGCGCTTCACCATGGACGTCGCGCCGGAAGGCCTGCTGCATATCAAGCTCGCCCGCTCGCCGCATCCGCACGCGCGCATCCGCGCAATCGACAAGAGCGCGGCGCTCGCCGTGCCCGGCGTGCAGCGCGGTGCTGACGTATGAGGACGCGCCGACGATTGCGTTCTCGACCGCGCGCCACGAAGTGCGCGAGATCGACGCCGACGACACGATGGTGCTCGACAATATCGTGCGCTTCATCGGCCAGCGCGTCGCCGCGGTGGTGGCCGACAGCGAAGCCGCGGCGGAGGAAGGCTGCCGCCGCCTCAAGGTCGACTACGAGCTGTTGCCGGCGGTGTTCGATCCGGAACAGGCCATGGCGCCGGGCGCGCCGGTGATCCACGACAAGGGACCGGAAGCGCGCATCCTCGATCCCAAGCGCAACATCGTGGCCAAGGTCGAAGGCGGCATCGGCGACGTCGCGGCCGGCTTTGCGCAGGCCGACGCCATTCACGAGGGCACTTATTACGTGCCGCGGGTGCAGCACGCCCATCTGGAGACGCTCGGCGCCATCGGCTGGACCGACGCGCAAGGCCGGCTGAACATCCGCTCCAGCACGCAGGTGCCGTTCCTGACCCGGCGGGAACTGGCGCGCGTGTTCGGCCTCGACCTCGCCAAGCTGCGGGTGTTCTGCGAACGCGTCGGCGGCGGCTTCGGCGCCAAGCAGGAAATGATGGTCGAGGATATCGTCGCGCTGGCCGCGCTGAAGACCGGCAAGCCGGTCAAGCTCGAATTCACCCGCGAGGAGCAGTTCACCGCCGCCACGACGCGGCATCCGATGCGCGTTCAGGTCAAGATCGGCGCCCGGCGCGACGGCACGCTCACGGCCATCGAGATGCACGTGCTGTCCAACACCGGCGCCTACGGCAATCACGGCGCGCCGGTGCTGGAGCACGCCTGTTCGGAATCGATCAGCGTCTATCGCTGCGCCAACAAGAAGGTCGAGGGCTACGCGGTCTATACCAACACCGTGCCGGCCGGCGCGTTTCGCGGCTACGGCCTGCCGCAGACCGGCTTTGCGGTCGAGTCGGCGATCGACGAAGTCGCGCGCGCCATCGGCATGGACGGGCTCGAATTCCGCCGCCGCAACGTGGTGCGCAAGGGCGACAAGATGATCGCGGCGCATGAGTCGCCGGACGGACGTCGATCTACGGCAGCTACGGCCTCGACCAGTGCCTCGATCTGGTCGACGAGGCGCTGCGGCGCGGCGACGGCGCCGCGCCGCCGTCACCCGATTGGCTGGTCGGCCAGGGCACGGCGCTGACCATGATCGATACGGTGCCGCCGGGCGGGCATTATTCCGACACGCGCATCGCGCTCGGCGCCGACGGCGGCTACGACATGACGATCGGCACCGCGGAATTCGGCAACGGCACCACCACCGTGCACCAGCAGATCGCCGCCACGGTGCTCAGCGACCAAGCCGGCGAATGTCCGCCTCCAGCAGTCCGACAGCGATCACGGCGGTCACGACACCGGCGCTTACGGTTCAACCGGCACGGTGATTGCCGGACGCGCCACGCAACTGGCGGCCGAAGCGATGCGCGACAGGCTGCTGGACTTCGCCGCCGATTACGCCAAGGCCAAACGCGGGGACTGCACGCTTTCGGCCGACGCGGTGATTTGCGGCACGCGGCGTATCCCGTTGAGCGAACTGCATGCCGCCGCGGCAAGCCAAGGCGATCGAGCTTGCCGCGCACGGCACCACCGACGGCAGCCGCGCTCGGTCGCCTTCAACGTGCAAGGTTTCCGCGTGGCGGTGCATCCGGTCAGCGGCGAAATCCGCATCCTCAAGAGCGTGCAGGCCGCCGACGCCGGCACCGTGATCAATCCGATGCAATGCCGCGCGCAGGTCGAAGGCGGCGTGGCGCAGGCGCTGGGCGCGGCGCTGTTCGAGGAGGTCGTGGTCGACGACAACGGCCGCGTCACGACGCCGAGCTTCCGCGACTTATCACCTACCCGCCTTCGCCGACGTGCCGCGCACCGAAGTGCTGTTCGCCGACACCAGCGATACGCTGGGGCCGTTCGGCGCGAAATCGATGAGCGAAAGCCCGTACAATCCGGTGGCGGCCGCGCTCGGCAACGCCATCCGCGACGCCACCGGCGTTCGATTTTACCGACTGCCGTTCAAGCCGGACCGCATCTTCGCGCAAATTGCGACTGATAGACCAAAATTGCACATTTAAAGCACTGTCTCACCTGGACCCAGACCAGAGTTCGAATTTTAAAAACTCTCCTTTAGGTCGCATTCTTCAGCTGCGCTCTCAAAAATAGCAGTCGACGCTAATATTTGATATATTGAATAGTATTTTTTATTTAACGGGCCAAAGCGCCATATAATATTCCTATATCAAATTTATAATTCAATAGATTTATGGCAAGCGCCTCGACAAGCAGCGAGGCCGCGACAAACAAGGCTGTTTTATCGGTGATGCGCACGCCTATAGGTCTCACGAAGGCGGTTTGCGCGGTGAAAGCACAGTCGGCGCCTGAGCATCGGATTAAGCGTGGGGTCAGACCAGATCCGCATGCCTACGCCATAAAGCTGCGATTTTTTTGCTTTCTCCAAGCGTAGCATAACTCGCCGTTGAGCCTTTAATGCGCAGCTCTCCAGAATGCCCTCGCCGTCCTGGCGCGTGTTGGCACATCAATTTTAGACGACGTGACGCCAACAATTCATTTTGATAGACTGCGGTACGACCTTCGTGCCGCCTTTGTGCCCTATCAACGCCGGCACATACCGTGGCGACTGGTTCATTCTGTCGTGTTTGACCATTGATCGCGAATGTTGGTTCAAAGCGAACTTCGCTCACGCCGACACCACGTATGACTTGTCTCATGGCGTCGCCGTGAGAATGCCACATCGGAAATAGTGTGTCCTGGCCAAGACCGCGCTTTCCAATTCTCAGTATGGACGACGTCACAGCCGTGCACGTCCTTAAATAACAATTAGAATTACTTGACAACAAATCCATAAATACTACGCTGGGCGCGTCGTTATTACTTATAAAAAAATATTTTATATAATAATATCGGCATAATAACTTAGATTCCATAGTATTAAACCATATAGGAGAATTAAAATGACTAAAATTGATCAACAGACCGAGCCCACGACCGACGAAATTTCTACCGACGCCAACAACAACGGCAATTCGCCAAAATCTGGCCAGGCATCAGACAATGGCGCATTAGATCTACCTGAGCCCAAAAAGGATGCTGGTCCCGACGATGAATCGGCCTCGCCTAGTGGCGAGGGAAATTCAACCTTATTGCCAGCGTCAGCTCCCTCGAAAATGGCCGGCAAAAATGCGCTCTGTCATGGCGTCTTTTCCAGCGACATCGTCTTGCCTTGGGAATCAGCCGACGAATTTAAAAGCTTGCATGCCAGCTTTAAAGACGAATGGAAGCCAAGTGGCTGTTCGGAGGAACAGGCCGTCCTTGAACTGACTCATCACACTTGGATTGGGTGGCGCGCGGCCAAATTGGCGAACTTGCAGTTTCATCAAGCGTCGTTAGGCCGCAAACCTATAAAGCCTGGCGAGCTGACATTTCAGGATATGGTAGGATATAATCGCGAAACACCTGAGGTCGCAGCGAAAACGCTCAAGACGATTGATCAACTCTTACAAACCATGAGCGCGGTATTTGAAGACGTTCGTGACCATCCGTACGACACAAACACCACCGAGGGTAAGGCAACGCAATCGAAGTTGCTCCAGTTGGGCCACGACGTAACCAAATCGATCGATTTCACAAAGGAAGTAGGTCGTTCTATTCATTCGCTTATTGAGTTGATGACGAAGCTATCGGCCCTATATGAAAAGGCATATCAGCCCGATGAAATCGAACGGCAAGTGAGGTTATTGGCGGCAGTCGATGCTCGGATCGAAAAGGTTCTCAGGCGTTTGATGACGATAAAAGAATATAAGCGGATTGCTGCAGCTCAAAGCTCACCGCGCTTGATCGAGAGCCCTTCGGTCACGCCCGGCGCGGAACCGGCGGGCGCGAATCACTCGAGCACGTTCGGCGCCTGAGAAGAGCTAAAGTGGTCGAAACGGGCGAAACAACTATCGACCACAACATTCAAAGCAAGGGGAATTAGCCCAGTTTACTCGAGCAAATCTCCGAGCGGGGCATTTTCAAGCCCCGCTCCTTTACCTGGCGACGAAAGCAGAGCAATGACAAACGATCAAACCGGATTAAGTCGGCGGACCTTAGTAAGTGGCATCTTCTGCACGCCTGCAGTTTTGCCCACTTTCACTCGTCAAGAGCCACCAACTCCCGATGCAAAGCTGATCGCCCTTGGTCGCCGCTTCGAACAGTTGACCCAGACCTGGGATATGCTGGCCGAGCAATCCCACCATACTTACGACAACATTGATATTTGGGGGTTGATCAGAGCACTTGATCCGATCGAAGCCGCGATCATTGCTTGTCCCGCAAAATCAATCGAGGGTCTTTTGGTCAAGGCGCGCGCTGCTAATTGGTCGTGCGAAGGCCGTATTAATCCAGAAGAGGAAGTATCAACCGATAAGAAAATGGCGTGGTCAATTGTTCGCGATCTACTGGAAATTTAGCGAGACGCTCGCAAACCCACCACTCAAGCCTTTTGCGAATACCCAATTTTCGACGGAACAAGAGGCTCATCGTCGCTAGGGTCACCAGCCTAGTGCTAGCCCTCTGCCGTACCAGCAAGGATCAGTCCATCAGCTACTCGATCAAGCGGGCTACCGGACCTGGACCGCTCCTGCCGGCGAACTCTGGACCGTTGTCGCACCGAATAGTTTTTGGCTTGCCTGCGTTCTTTTGCGAGCTGCGTCAAGAACATCGACGACCTGGAAGGCCTTGAAGTTCGTTCTCGGAACGATCGCAAGGGATTCTCGTGTGTGGCAAGTCGACAACCGTCAAAAGCCGGAATGAGCGGCCGTCGAACAAGGCGTCGGACATGAAGTCCATCGCCCAGCATTGGTTCGCACCAGCGATCTGTGGCCGACCTGAACGATAGCGCCAGGCTTGCTTGCGCTTCGGTGTTTTAGACCTGATGGAGAGGCCTTCTTCGCGATAGAACCGGTAGGTTCGCTTGTGGTTCAACCGGTATCCTTCGCGAAGAAGCAGCACGTGAAGCCGCCGATAGCCGATAACGCACCCGACTGGCCGCCAGATCCTTCAACCGGATGCGCAGTTCGGTTTGTGGATCGCCGCGTGACTTGTAGCGCTGCGAAGATCGATGGAAGCCGGTCGCCTTGCAGGCCCGTCGTTCGCCAATATCGTAGGCCTGCTGCAGGTGGCGCACGATCTCGCGTCGGACGGCGGGCCTTACCATTTTTTTCGCAAGACATCCTGCAACATTGCTTTGTCCAGGGTCAGATCCGCCACCACCCGCTTCAGCTTGGCGTTCTCATCCTCAAGCTGCTTCAGGCGTCGGATCTCGGCGATGCCCATGCCGGCGTAAACTTTCTTCCACCGATAGAATGTCGGCTCTGAGACCCCCATCTTGCGGCAAGATCTCCTCGATCGTCGTGCCGCTCTCAGCCTGCCTCAACGCAAAGGCAATCTGCTCCTCCGAAAACCGCTTCCGCTTCATGGCATCCTCCCTCCGTGGGGTTCAGAATGCCCGAAAAAATTGCTCTCAACATGGACCATGTTTGTGGGGTCAGGATCAATCGCATCCATCAAAATGATTTGAAATCAAGGCATCGATGTATTAATTAGATGCCGCGCTTGGCACAGTTTCTTCATCGGGGCCGAGACGATCGGCAATACGGCCAGATTCCAGCCGAAAAGGAGCGAGAGATGTGGGTGCGTGCCATGCTGATTTGCCTTATCGCGGCGACCGGCGTTGCCAAAGCTGAGCCGCTCGATTGGCTTTCAAAAGACAAGAAGATCGCGCTTAGCCAATTGATCGGCGGTTACACCGAAGGGCTCATTTGCAGAAAGGAAGTCAACCTCGACGTTGCCGGAAAATTTCTGGAAGAAAAATTTGGCGGTGAGAAAATTACGCCAGATCAGGTTGCGCAAATTTCATCCATGATCATAGGCGTTCATGCTGCGCAGATGGGCGAATTTTTGAAGCGGAAGCCATCGGAGAAAGAGGCGGCGGCGCATTGCAAAAAAGTCTATGACGAATTCTTCGGCCCGAAGGGCACTCTGATCAAAGATTTGCTAAAATAGAGCCCGGAGCGGCCGGCTCAAACTGTCCGGCATCAGCGCTTGTGAGACAGATTTAGCGGCTTGAGGAACGGAGGATCAAATACAACGTTTTAGGTCTGTTTTCAATTCCTCCAACAATATAAGCCGCCTCACTTTCAGCCGGGCCTGCGACAGTAAAGCTGAAAAATATTCTTATCGCGCGGGATCATCGAGACATCACTTACCGCCACGCTTGTGCCAAGCGAATCCATCTGTTCTTCTAATCCAATAACCAGGGTTTGTCCGAGCATCAATTTTGCTTCGCCACACCAGTCGTATTTAGTGCGTACTCCTAAATTGGTCGTCGGCGGCGCCACTAAGGGTGACACTGAGTAGGTCAGGCCGCCGGCGCTTTCCCCGACCCCTGTGGATGAAAAAGGCGCTAGCATTGTGCCGGGAATGCACTAATGTGTGTATACGGCTTTCGGGGGAATTCCGGCCGGTAACCTGTCTTTGTGTGATTTGTGAGTGTGTGTTCGTGCGCAACTTACCGCAACGCATTCTTGCGTCTTTGAAATATGCTAATGCCATTGTTTTGGTGGCTATGTTCCTTGTGAACGCGGGTTGCTCGCAAGTCGGCGATCTCATCAAAGCCAACACCATCAGAGATCCGAGCGAGACGGTCCCTGGCGATCCGAGCGAGACGGTCGCCAATACGAATTTCACGCCGCGCTTTGTCGCCCCGAACCGCAGGTCGGCGGCCGCGTTGAGAACAGCGCCGACCGCAGTCGTCTATGAACCCGATGGCAGCACGGCGGCGAACGGCCAACCGCCCGGACGCGCGCAGGCAACACAGGTTCCTGGCAAGGACGCGTTCCAGATCAATTTCGAAAACGCTTCGGTGCCGGCCGTCGCACGGACGCTGCTGGGCGATATTCTGCACGCCACCTACGTGATCGATCAGCGCGTGCAGGGAACGGTCAATATCGCGTCGTCGACGCCGATCCCGCGCAAGGAAATCTTGCCGCTGTTCGAGGCCGCGCTGCGTTCCAACAACGCGGCCTTGATCAAGGACGGTCCGGTCTATCGCATCGTGCCGGTGACCGAAGCGCTCGGCGGGTTCGGCGTTACCGATAGCGGCGACGCCGGCTACGGCATCTCGGTCGTCCCGATCCATAATACTTCGGCGCGCGCTTTGGCGAAGCTGGTCGACGGCTTCGCGGCCAAGGCCGGCGCGGTGCGGCCGGACACCACGCGCAATGCCCTGATCATTCAAGGCACCAGCACGGAACGCGCCAATCTGGCGGAGACCATCGCATCGTTCGATCAGCCGTGGCTGCGCGACCAATCGATCGGGATTTTCCCGCTGCAGAATTCGCCGCCGGACACGGTGATCACCGAATTGGAAAAGATCATCGAGGCCAAGGAAGGCGGCGCCAGCGCCGACGTCATCAGATTTCAGCCGATTGCGCGCATGAATGCCATTCTGGTCATCGCCAAGAATTCGAGCTTTCCTGCAAATGGCGCGAACCTGGATTACGCGGCTCGACCGCAACAATGTGAATGCGACCAATATCCGCATCTATCGTGTGCGTTACGGCGAGGCCAAACAGATCGCGGCCGTGCTCAATGAAATCTTCCTCGGCCGCCAGGCCAATCTCGGCGACCGCTCGATCGACCAGATCGCGCCCGGCTCTTCGGGGTTCCGCACCCGTCGGATTCGACCAGGCAGACTGGCAACGATCAATCGCGCGCGAGCGACGCAGCAACAGCAACCGCACGCAGACCGGCGGCTTGCCGCAAAATGCCACGTTGCTGACTCCGGCTAAGAGCACGACCGACAACCAGTCCACCGCGGCCAACAGCAGTCTGACCGGCAGCCTCCGAGCAGGCCCCGCTCAAAAACGTCCGCATCACCGCCGACACCAACAACAACGCGCTCATCATCTATCGCGAGCCGCGAAGATTATCAGCTGATCGAGAAGGCCTTGATGGAGATCGACCGCTCGCCGATGCAGGTCGCGATCGAGGCCACGGTCGCGGAAGTCACGTTGAACGATAATATGAGCGGCGGCGTTCAATACATGCTGCGCAATTTCGCCACCGGTTCGGCCGCGCTGGTCACCGGGGCGGGCACGGCCACGACGGCCGGCACCGTCATCTCCCGCACGCTTCCCGGCGCGTCGATTCTGCTGGGCGCGGAAACCGACCCGAAAGTGATCATTGAGGCGCTGCGCGAGAAGACAAATGTCAACATTATCTCCTCGCCGTCGCTGGTGGTGTTGAACAATCAGCCGGCGGTGCTTCAGGTCGGCGACGAAGTGCCGGTGACGACCAGTTCCGCCACGGTGCTGAGCACCAACAACACGGTCGTCAACAACGTTGTATTCAAGAATACCGGCGTGATCCTGAAAATCCTGCCGCGCATCAACGAGAACGGCATGATCGTTCTCGATATCGAGCAGGAAATTTCACAGATCGTGCAAAACGCCAATTCGACGACGCTGACGCCGACAATTTCGCAGCGGCGTGTCCGCTCCTCGATCGGTGTCGTCAGCGGCCAGTCGGTGCTGCTCGCCGGCCTGATCAGCGAACGCCGTGAACGCGATAAATCCGGCGTTCCGTTGCTGTCCGATATTTCCACCATCGGCGATCTGTTTGCGAAGAAAACCGCGACATCGGCGAACGCACCGAAATCATCATCTTCATCCGTCCGCAGATTATCCGGAACGGCGCCGATCATTGGACGGTCACCGAGGAATTGCGGTCGCGCCTGTTGTCGATGCAACGCCGCTCCGCGACCAACGTCGAGGCGCGGCGCTGTGATCGCCCATGCGCCGATAGCGCAGCGCGGGCTGCGGCCGCCGCCGCTATTGCGGACGGCCGACATCGTTTTCGTTTTGGCCATGATCGCCGCTTCCGGCGCCGCCGGTCTGTTGCTGTTGCCGCCGGCCAAGGCCGCCGCCGGCATCATGTTGGCCGCGCTGGTCTGGCCGATCGCGCTGGTCGATTCCCGCCGCTACATCATCCCGGACGGCCTTGTGGTGGCGGTGGCCGGGACTTGGCTTCGTTTTCGCGGCCGTCAGCGACGGTTCCGCCGGGCTGACCGATGCGGCGCTTCGGGCTCTGTTTTACGGCGGCACTTTCCTGCTGTTGCGCGTGGCGTATCTGCGATTGCGGCAACGCGAAGGGCTCGGGCTCGGCGACGTCAAGCTGGCCGCGGCTGTGGGACCCTGGCTGTCCTTCGATGCCTTCGCATTCATGGTGCTGCTGGCATCGCTCGCCAGTCTCGTCGCGATTCCGTTGCAGGCATGGCGGCGCGGCCGGCCCTTGGCGGCGACAACGCGCGTGCCGCTGGGTTCGTTTCTAGCCGCCGCGACCTGGGTTCTCTGGTGGGTGGCCGCGCTTCGACCGTCATTGCTTTAAGCGGCCGGTGCCGCAAAGCGGGTTGGACTTGTTACGGTAACTGAAATGTCGATGGTGTCCGTAGATGAACGCCGTGCACCGAAATGCTCCGCCTTTGTGGAGTTTCTACGCGCGCGTGACGTGGTCGATGGCGACGGCGCCCAGCGCATGGGTGGCGCGGCCACGCTGCGCGACGTCTGGGTTCGCTCGGGACTGAACGGCGCGCATTTCGCCCGCCTAGTCGCCGAACACTTCGCATTGCCGCTCGGCGACCGCGAGGTCATGCGGATCGCGAGACCGATCACTGACCGGCTCAGCCAACGCTTCCTGCGCGAAAACGATTTCTATCCGGTGATGGAAGATGACACATTCGTTCTCTACGCCGCCGATCCGACCGCCGCAACCGCGCTACGGGCCGCGGAACTGGCGCTCAATGCGCCAGCCAAGATTCGCGTTGCGACTTATGAAGATATCGATGCAATGCTTTCCGGCTTGAGCCAGGAGACCGAGCGCACCGACGGCACCGCGCAGTTGCAGATGATCGACGACGCGCCGGCGGCCAGCGATGAGGTCCAGGACAGCCTTCGCGAACTGGCGCAAGCTGCGCCCGCGGTGCGCGCGGTCGAGGAACTGCTCGAACTCGCCGTCACCCAGCGCGCGACCGACATTCATCTGGAAGCCGGCCGCGACAGCCTCGAGGTCCGCTTGCGGGTCGACGGCATGTTGCGGCGGGTGCGCACCTACCCGGCCGGGCCTGGCGCGCGGCATCGTCTCACGCGTCAAGATTCTCAGCCAATTGGACATCGCCGAGCGGCGACGGCCGCAGGACGGCCGCGCCCGGGTGACGGTCGGATCCACCGAAATCGAACTGCGCGTCGCGACCATGCCGGCGCTGCACGGTGAGAATGCGGTAATCCGCCTGCTCGAAAAGGACCACCGGCTGCTCGACATGTCGCGGCTCGGTCTGACGGACGAGGACACCGATGCGTTGCACCGCCAGCTCGACGCGCCGTTCGGGCTTTTCATTGTTACCGGGCCAACCGGCAGCGGCAAGACGACGACGCTTGCCAGCGCGCTGTCGATTCTTGAACGAACCCTACCGCAATATCGTCACCATCGAGGACCCGATCGAATATCAGATTCCCGGAGTCAATCAGTCGCAGGTCAAGCCGCAGGTCGGGCTCGATTTCGCCTCGGCGCTGCGCCACTTCGTGCGTCAGGATCCCGACGTCATCATGGTCGGTGAAATCCGCGATCGGGACACCGCACAAATGGCGGTGCAAGCGGCGCTCACCGGCCACTTGGTGCTGACCACGCTTCATACCAACAGCGCCGCCGGCGCCATCCCGCGGTTGATCGATCTCGGCGTCGAAAGCTTCCTGCTGACGTCGACGTTGCGCTGCGTGGTGGGCAGCGCCTGGTTCGCGTTCTGTGCAAACATTGCCGCCAGGCCCGCGCGCTGAACGGCGCACGACTGCGACCAGGATCCGCGGCTCGCGGCTTTGGGTCTCAGTCGCCGGCGATCGAGGTGTTCGACGCGGTCGGTTGCGACTGGTGCGGCGGCAGCGGCTATCAGGGTCGCGTCGGCGTCTTATGAAGTGCTGGAAGTGACGCACCCGATCCGGGCGACGATCACGCCGCGCTGCGACTCGCAGGCGATCGAGAAAGTGGCGCGCGAGCAAGGCATGACGACGATCATCGAAGATGGCGTCGGCAAGTGCCGTGACGGCACCACCTCGTTGCATGAGTTGGTCCGCGTTTTGATGAGTTTGTGACATGCCCGAGTTCGCATACCGCGCGTTGTCGACCTCAGGGGAACTGGTTGTCGGCCGTGTCGAGGCCAGCGACCGGGCCGAGCTCTATCGCCGCATCGAGCGCATGGGGCAAATCCCGATCGACGCCAGCGATGCGACGGTATCGGAAGCCGGCCGCTTCTGGTCGATGGACCTTATTTGGCACCCGCGGCTTGCGCGGCGAAGAAATCACCGCGATTCACCCGGGATATTGCGTTGCTACTGAGGGCCGGACTGACGCTGGACGAAGCGCTGGCGCTGATGGCGGCGGATACCGAATCGGCGGCTCTGAGCCGCCTCGCGCGCTCGCTGCGCACGGCCGTGGCGGGCGGCGAAAGCCTGTCGGCGGCGCTGGCGCAGCATCCGAAAGTCTTTGCGCGCTCCTATGTGGCGCTGGTGCGGGTTGCCGAGACCACCGGACGCTTGGGCGCGGCGCTGGAATTGATCGCCGAAGATCGCCAGCGATCGGAAATGGCCGCGGAAAAAATCCGATCGGCCGTGCGTTATCCGCTGTTTTTGCTGTTCGTCGCGCTGTCGGTTTTGACCTTCTTTCTGCTGGTCGATTATTCCGCAGTTCGAGCCGGTATTTCGCGATCTCGGCGCCCGCGCGCCCGGGCGGCGCAAGTTTTCTTTCGCGCTCTCGTCATTCATCCGAAGCAATCGCGAACTGGTGGCCGGCGGATTGTTGACGGCCGTTGTGGCCATTTTCTTTCTGCTCCGCCGGGTCTCGGTTCGCGCCGCCATCTGGCGCCTAGCCGCGCGATTGCCGGGCTTGCGGCCAATCGTGACCGCGTGGCGAACTTCACGGTTTTGCGCGGCGTTCTCGATCTTGATCCGCAATGGCGTCGACATCGCCAGTGCCCTGCGTTTGCTTGCAGATCTTTCCGACCCAGAAATGCGCGACGGCATTGCGCGGGCCGGCGACCGCGTGCGCGAAGGACGAAAATTCGCTGAAGCCGTTCGTGAGATCGCGGCACTGCCGCCGCTGGCGCTGCGTATGATGCGCGTCGGCGAGGAAGCCGGCGAAGTCGCGACCGTCGCCGAACGCGTGGCCGGGTTCTATGAGGCGCGGTTGAACTCGGGCCTCGACCGGCTGGTCGCCATTATCGGCCCGGCGGCAATCATCATCATTGCACTCTTTATCGGCAGCATGATTGTCTCGATCATGCTGACAGTGCTCAGCATCAACGACTTGGTGAGTTAACGGCCATGCAAATACCGATGTTGTTCCAGCGGAAAATCCCAAAGCGGTTGCAACGCGGCTTCACGCTGGTGGAACTGCTGGTGGTTCTTGTCATCATTGGCTTAATCATGGGTTTGGTCGGCCCGCGCGTCCTGAGCTATCTCACCGACGCGCGCGCCAAGACCGCGCGGCTGCAGATCGAGAACTTCTCGACCTCGCTCGATCTCTATTATCTCGACAGCGGACGCTACCCGACCAGCAGCGAAGGTCTTGAGGCGCTGGTCAAGCGCCCAGGCGATACGCCGGTCTGGAACGGCCCCTATCTCAAAGGCGGCGAGGTGCCGTCCGATCCGTGGGGCCGTTCTTACGTCTATCGATCGCCCGGAGAGCATGGGAATTTTGACATTTACTCCCTAGGACCCGATGGGCGCGGAGAAAGCGACAGCAATGTTGCCATCACGAGCTGGAAACGCTAGGCGCGCGCGCGGCTTCACGCTGCTCGAACTCGTCGTTGCGCTCGCCATCATCGCGGCGATGTACGCGCTGGTGTTCCCAACGCTGGCGCCGACCACCGGCCATGCCCAGTTGGAGGCCTTGACGATGAATATCGCCGGCCTGCTCAAAGCCGACCGCAATGCCTCGCTACGAACGCGGCGCGAGGTCGTTACTCAATTCGATCTCAACCGCAACGAAATACGCTCCGGCGCGTCGGCCCGTACCGTGCGGCTGCCGCCCGATGTCAGTCTGGATCTGCTGACATCGGCGGAGGGCCTTAGCTCGGCGAGCCCGACCGGTGTACGGTTCTTTTCCGACGGCAGTTCGTCCGGCGGCGCCCTGACGCTGACCCGCGGCCGTTCCGGCTACGAAATTCGCGTCAACTGGTTCACCGGGTCGGTCAGTTTCCATGAACGCGGCTAAGCGCAAGCATAAGCGGGGATTTACGCTGATCGAGGCTTTGGTCAGCCTGGTTTTCGTCGGCATCGTTTCGGTCGCCATCATGCGTGCGATCGTTTCCACCCGTGAGGCGGCCGGCGAAGCGGCGCGGCGGACCGGCGGCGAGATATTGATGCGCTCACTCATGGCCCAGGTATTCACCGCCGAGCGCGCGCCGTTCGGCACGCTTCGCGGCGAAACTCAATCCTATCGATGGGCGATCGGCAGTTTCCCGGCGGGCATTCCGATTCCCGGCGAGCCGCAGAATTCAAAATGGCAGCCGGAGCGCATCAAAGTTGAAGTCGGCTGGGGCGCGAATGGCCGCATGGCGGCAGAAACCGTTCGCCTGGTGCGGGTCGCGCCATGAAACCAAATCGTAAACGCCGAGAGGCCGGCTTCACGCTGATCGAGGTGGTGGTGGCCCTCGGTGATCACCGGGATCTTCATCGCCGCCTTCGGCGAAATGATATCAGTCGCCACGCGCAGTTGGAATCGCGGTTCGGCTCTGGTTTCGACAAGCGAAACGACCCTGCGCGGCGTGCGTCAGATATCACGCGATCTGCAAGGCACTAAGGTTCGCTACATTGCCGGCATCGGCAACCCGCATGTCCTGTTCGATGGCGATGCCAATGTTGTGCGCTTCATCACCGCCGCGGAAAACCGGGCGAACGCCAAGGCCGGCGCCATCGAAATCGCGGTCATGACCGAAGACCAACGCACCATCATCAGGCGCCGCAGCGTCGCATGGGGCGCCTCCGATGTCGATTTCGCCTCGCTCGCCTGGCGCGATCCGGTAATCCTGCTGCAAGGCCGCTACGACGCTCGCTTCAGTTTTGCGAGCGTGAACGGAAATTCCGTGGTCTGGCGCGAGCACTGGGGGCAGGAATCCAACTTGCCGCGGCTGGTCAAGTTGACGTTAACCGATCGTGACACCGGCCAGCCGGCAATGACGCCGATTATCGTGCCGCTCCTGGCCGATGCCGACGCGGCTTGCGTGACCGCACCGCGCGGCAACGACTGTCCGAACGCCGGCGCCACTCCGCAAAACGCGGTCAACAATGGGCGGCCATCCGAGAATTCAAAATGTCCGGCCATAGCAGCAAGCGCGGTGTCGTTCTGGTGACGGCGGTCGTGTTCACCGCCTTCCTGGCCACGCTAGTCGTTGCCGGCGCGCTTTACATTCGCGACGGCCTCGGATTGGTTGCGATCGGGCGCGATGAAATCCGCAGTGAAGGGTTGATCCGCGCCGGGGTGGAATTGGCCGGCGGGCTCATCATCAAAAACCCCAAATTTATCGGCGACGGCCAGCCTTTCGACTTTTTGCTCGACGACGGCCGCGTCATTGTCTACGCCGTGTCGGAAGACGCCAAAGTCGACCTTAACAAAGCGGACCGCCTGTTGATCGAAGGCCTGTTCCACGCGCTTGGCGCCGACAGCGACGAAGCGAGAGCGATTTCCGATCAGATCCTGTCGTGGCGCGATGCGATCGGCGGGCAGTCGGCGTCCAATCAGGTCGAAGAATTCCGGCAAAATCGCGGTCTGGGGCCGACCAAGCATCCGTTCCGGGACCCGGCCGATCTCCGAAATGTCCCGGGCATCTCGCCGAAGCGCATCGAACAAGTGTTGCCCTATGTAACGGTACTCAGCAGCGGCAGCACGATTTACCTGTTCGGCGCGTCGGAAACCGTCCTGTCCGCCATCCCAGGCATGTCGCTGGAACGGGCGCGCGAGATCGTGAAGCTCAGGCGCCGCGGTGCCTCCGCCATGGAATTGATACGGCCGCTGCTGGGGGATGCTATCAATTACGTACGCGAGGACCGCGGAACGGCGTTTTCGCTGCTGGTCGAGGCAGAACTCGAACGCGGTTACCGGCAAACCGCCGCAGTCGAGATTGTCGGCGTCGATGCGCCAGATACGCCCTATCGCGTGGTAAGCTGGAATTCGGGCTCCTCAGCCGAGACAACACTTTCGGCCATAAGGCTGTCGTTGCGATGATGACGCTCAGAGAAATGACAGCGATGTGGATTGACGAACTCGCGGGCCTGACCGCGAACGCAATCGAGCGGTTTCGTCCGGTCACGGCCTACAAACTGGTCGAGACGCCGCGCGGCTTTACCATTGTCGAAAAAAGCGCCGGATCCGACTTGCCAGTCGCGACGCTGAGCGCCGATGGCGTCTACGCGGCGGCCATTCCCGAGACGACCCGCCGCAAGATCGTGCAGTCCGGATTGACTGTAGAATTGGCGCCTGGCCGCGCCGTGTTGGTTCCGATGACCTTGCCCAAGACCAGCGGCCCCTACCTGCACGCCATCATACGCCACCAGATCGATCGTCTGACGCCCTGGACCCGAACCGACGCGCTGATCGCCGCCGAGGTTCAGCCCGGAAACGGCGAGCACCTCGACCTTCGCGTCACGGCAAGTTCGCGTGCCATGCTGGATCGACTGCTCGAGACACTGGAGCTCGCAGATTGCCCGGTGAATGCCGTCCGGGTGCGTAGCGACAACGGCGGCGCGGTTACGCTGAGCGCGGGCGACATGGCGCGCGGCAGTGACAACGGCCGCTTCGCGCAGGCGCGGCGCGCTGTCATATTCGGCCTGGCCGGCGCCGGCGCACTGGCGGTCGCCATCATTGCCTATGCGGAAGTGACGCGGTTCCTGATCGGTCGCGAAACCGCCGAGGTCGAAGCGACGCTGGCCCAGCGGCAGCAAGAAATCCGGCGTTACGCCGTGCCGGCGGCGCAGAGCGTAGGCTGGACCTGGCTCAAAAACGAAAAGGCATCGCGCGCGCCGGCGCTCCTGGTCATCGAGGATCTCACCAAGGCCTTGCCGACCACGGCCTATGTGACCGGCTTCGAGTTGAAGTCCAGCCACCTGCGCATCGCCGGCGTTGCGCAAGAGGCCGCCGCGTTGATTCCGCGTTTGGAAGGGACCAATCGCTTTTCCCGCGCTCAGTTTTATGCGCCGACCACCAGCGGCAAGGACAAACGCGGCGACCGGTTCTTCATCGAAGTCGACAGCACTCGACGCGGGGCCACGCCATGAGCCTACTGAGCACCAAACCGTCGCGACCCGCCATCGCCATTGGCGCGCTAGCGGTGCTGACTTTGGTGGTTCTCGGCGTCATAGCGGTCGCCATCGCCGACTTGAATTCCGCGCAGGCCCGCATCGCGGACCGGCAGACAATACTTGCCGCGATCAACCAGCGGCTCGCCGGCGGATCGAAAGCCGAGCCGGTGGAAGCCGGCCCCGCCGTTGCCTTTGTGCTCGGCAAGACCGCAGCGATTGCGGCCGCCGAGCTTCAGCATAACGTGACATCGCTGATTTCCGATGCCCGCGGCGAAGTCATCTCGGTCAAGATCAATCTGCCGGAGAATGAAAAGAGCCGGCGCATCGGACTTCTGGTGACGTTCGATATCCGCACCGAAGGTTTGCAGCGAATTCTGTACGGCGTGGAGACCGGTGAGCCGCTGCTCCTTGTCGATAATCTGGATGCGCAAGCGACCGATACGCTTGTCGGCGATCAGGAACCGCTGTTGCGGGTGGTCCTGGATCTTTCTGGAGTGTGGCGCGCACCATGAAACGCATCACGCAAACCGTCTGCACGGCTTTGCTCGCGGTCACCGCGAGTGGTTTCGCCGCAGCCGAGGAACCCGCCTCGTATAATCCATTAGCCGGCATCCAGCTCGAGAGTCTCACCGCCACGCGCGAGCAGCCGGTGTTTTCGCGCAATCGCCAGCCATACCGGCCGGCGCAAGCGAAGGCCGCGACGAAGCCGGCGCAGATGGCGCCGGTGCCTAACCTATCGCTGGTTGGCGTCGTCCTCAGCGACTCATCGCCGCTCGTCATCCTCATCGACCAGGCGCTCAAGACTCAGGTGCACCTGCGCGAAGGCGAGACCTACAATGGTTGGACACTCAAGCGCGTCGAGCCCCTGCAAGCGATCATTCAAAATGGCGCCACGGAATTCCGCTTGTTGCTGCCGACGGCCAAGGGCTCGTAAGCCCGTTAGGATCCCCGCATAAAGAATCCGCGCTGCCATATATTTGCGCCGCCGGGCGTGCTAATATAATAAGATGGGTTTTCAGGGCTAGAATTTGGCGATGCGCTTCCGCCTGGTGTCCATTATCATCGCCGGTTTCGGGGCTCTGGCGTTGGCCCTGCCCGCGCGTGCCGACCTGTTAATTGCCATCGACAAATCGACGCAGACCATGACCGTCACGGTCGACGGTGCGCTGCGTTATGTCTGGCTAGTGTCGACCGGCGCGCTGGGCTACGACTCGCCATCCGGCGAGTTCAAGCCGTTCCGCATGGAGGCCGAGCATTTCAGCCGCGAATGGGACGACGCACCGATGCCGCATTCGATCTTCTTCACCCGGCGCGGGCATGCCATCCACGGCACCAACCATAAGAATATCGGCCAGCCAGTTTCGCATGGCTGCGTGCGGCTGGTGCCGCAGAACGCCAGCATTCTGTTCGATCTGGTGAAGCAGCAGCACATGAGCAACACCCGCATCGAGCTCACCGGCGATACGCCGGCGACCAATGGGGTGGAGGTGGCGCACCGCGACCGCAGCTACCGGCGCGGCTACAGCAATGGCGACCAGCGGGGTTTCACTGCGGCGCTGCCGTCCGAGCAATGGCAGGACCATTGGCCGCGCGATCACGTCATGGACGGCTGGCCGTTCTACAACCGTTATCGCTATTCTAAGCGGCGCCGTTACCTGCCAATGCAATAGTCTCTATTCCGTTGGTTTAAAAAATTCGTCAGGTCTGGCGGGGCTTAGCGTTTGCGCCCTTTACTAATGGCCCGCGCCGTCCTCGAGATATTCAAGAATGACCTGCGATTCGCGCACCACGCGGCCGTCGTGAATGAGCGTCGGCACCAGGCCGCGCGGATTGAGCTTGAGATAGTCCGGATCGTGCTGTTGCCGCTTTTTCATGCCGGGATCGACATAGCCGCTCTTCTATGCCAGTCCCTTTTCCGCGAGGCTCAGCCGCACCTTCTGTGCCGCGGTCGAGCGATCGAAATGATAGAGCGCAATCATGCCAAGGACTCGCGTCAGTAAGCCGGCATTCCCCGGATGAACTCCAAATCACGCCAGCACGCGCAATCCGCTTAACGGGCAAAACGGCAAGCGTTTCAAGCGACGCTGCATAATGGTCCTAGCCGAGTCAATCACGCTTCGCGATGCCGCTTATTGGCACAACGCGACATTTCGTTGCGCCGCAAAATTTGCCGCCTATCGGGCTAACAACGGACAAAGACCGACACGGGCGCTGAATAGGCAGGTCGCGAATGACCCCGAGCAGCAATTGGCTCATGCGCCGTTGCGCAATTCCGCTTTGCGCCCGGCTCGGTCGCGACGTCATAATGTTGCTTGCGCTCGCGCTGCATCTCGATCCGGTTTATGTCGGCGCGCACCACCTCACGCGCATCTTCTATGTATCGGTGACCATGCCACTGGTTGCACGGCGCAACGCGCGCCAACTCAAACGGGCAGCCGCGGCGTCAAAGCCGCCGCGCCGGCTACGGTAAAATGGGCGATGATCTGCTCATGCTTGGCGTGGGAATGTGCGGAACGCTATCGAGGGCGAAGTTAAACGGGGTATCGATTTTTGGGAAAACCACCAGACTGGTCGCAACGCTTGCATTCCCCAATCCATTCGTCGTGTTGGTGAACGCGAGGGTAGACGAGGTGTTTGCCCACACCGGCGCGCCGATGGCTTCCGGTCCCGGCAAAACAGCGATCGTCACCGTCTCGCCGCATGCTAGCGACCCAGACGATGCCGGCGAGATCGATAGCCAGCTCGGCACTGAAACCGAATAGTTAAGCGATCCCACGCCCCTGTTGGTGAGAGTAAATGGGACGGCCGTGAAGCCATAGACATCGGAGTAGAACGGCCCGCCGGTCGGACCATAGAATTTCAACTGTGACTGCGGCGAAACCACCAACGTGGGCGAACCGGTGCAGACCAGCACATTCAGCGCACTGTCGACCTGGATGCGAGGCTTGGTGACGCTGCCGCCGGAACGGTTATCGGTGATGCTCTTGCCGGTGTTGATGAGTGTGTTCAGAATCGTCGTGACGCTCGGACCGCTGCCAACGGCGGTCCTGATCGCCGCGAAGGCGCCGGCGACATGCGGCGTGGCCATCGACGTGCCGGCCAGGTAGCAGTAACCGGTCGCGGGACTAGTGCACGAATATCCAGACGGGACCGAGGAAAGAATGTCGGTGCCGCCCGAGCCGGCGCCGCCGCCAGGCGCGAACACGGCAACCTGCGAATTGATGTTGGTATAATAAGCGATCCCGTCGCTCTTGTCGGTTGCGGCCACGGCAATCGCGGAGGAAATGCAAGCCGGGAAGCTGATCTGGCTTCTGGAACTGCTGTTGCCGGCGGCTATGACCGTCGCGATACCGGCCGAACGGAGATTGTCGACCGACGTCTTGAAAGAGGCGAAGCTGCTATCGCAGTTGCTTGCGTAACTGCCGCCGCCGATACTCATATTGACGGATGCAATGCCGCCCGAAAGACCGGTGCTGCCGCGTATTGCGTAAACGTGGTCGAGACCGGACTGCATGTCCGAAGTCATAGGACAGCACGCACGGCGACGGCGCCGATCCGCAATCGGGGCCGGTGAACTGCGAGAAGACTTGGATGGCGATGATCGACGCGCTCTTGGCGACGCCGTTAGTCGGTTCGCCCGACGTCACGGACGTGTTGAAGCCGGCGGCGATGCCGGCCACATGCGTACCGTGTTCGCAGCCATAGACTGAAATATTGCAGTTGACGCCCGACCCGGCTGCCGTCGAGCCGCTGGTGCAAACCGCCTGCGACCCGCCAAAGCCGTAGGTTCCTGTCGTCGTCGAGTAGCACGCTTCGGCGATCACTTTTCCGGTGATGAATTCATGAGTCTTGGCGACGCCGGTATCGAGCACTGCGACCGCCCAATTGGCGCCAGTCGCGCCATAGGTGCTGTACGCATTGGTCATGCCGATCAGCGGCACGGATTGGATCAGCAACGGCTTGTTCAGCCCGTCGATGCGAATTTGCGTGACGCGGTTGTCATTCGCGAGCGCCTCGATTTCCGCCGCTGTCGCGTTGATCGCGAATGACGGCGATATCTCCATCCGCCGCAGCGCTCTATCCGATCCGGATAGCGCGGCCGGCGCGCCGAAATGCGCCGACAGGATCGGGTCCTGTGCCGCTTGGTTCTCCCGAATGACCGCCGGCATGTTCTCCGCGGCGGTGCCGAGCGTGCTCATGGCCGGACCTGCGGCCGGCTTGTAGTCGACGATGATGCGGACGTGGCCCTGCGTCGTTGCTTGACTGATGAGCGCCGCCGCATTGACGCCCTTGGCTTGCAGCGCGGGGCTCGGTGTTTGGGCCCACGCCGCTCCTGTCGCCAGAAAAACGACGGCGACCCCCCAAGCGATTGCCTTGGAAGCGCCTGTGACCACTGATGCCATGTCACCCTCCCTGACCTGCGGCCTTGATGATATTCCCGTATATTTATGCGGATTAAGAATGGGAAAGGCCAGCAATGACAAACTCGCTTTCGAAGTTTTGATTGCTCCTATCTCGCAGCATAATTGACGTAAATCAATTCGTTGCCTACTCTTTTGTGCTAGGAGGCGCGTTCCGTTTTTCGTTTCAGCGACTACTTTGTCCGCCGCGCTTGCGGCAGTGGACATGGGCCCCGGCTCGTCGTCCAAAAAGAGAATCCCGGCTTCTTCGCGCTGCTATTTGGTGGCCATTTCGACGACAAATAGCCTTTCACGGACGCCAGCAGCGCTTCTGGGGCAACTCGCGATACATAAGACCTATTAGAGGCAGGGCCATGCGCGCTCGCTTCTTCTGTTCGCGCTGACGGCGGCATTGCGCGCTTCACGACGTTGGGAGCTTCGGTGTGCTCACCCATCCAATTGATGAGCATGTTCGACAGTTGTACCGGCGATGGGGCTTTGAAGATTTACCCTTCGATCCAAAACGATCAATGATTGTGTGCATGGTCGATTTGGAGAAAAGCGGCTTTAACGCATAAGTAACAGATAGCCACCTATCCCGAAACCACGCGTATCAAACGAGACGCCTCGCTTGGTCGAATGAGCTGCGGCCAGCATAATGTTCGCGTTAAAGATCAATGGCAGATAAGTACTCGATGAGTAAGTTGCAAATGCAGAAGAGAATCCTTCTAGCCACCCCGATCCAGCAACGGTCTTCTTGCGACTATGCAACCTTAGCAGCCTCCCGATCGAACAAATCAATCGACATGAAGCCGCGCTATGGCGACAGGTTGCCCAAACGCTATTCATGCTTGATAGATGCGAAAAACGCTCGCGTTCACCCTAGCTTATTGGATTCTTAGGTAATCCAATGATTGTCCCCGCACTGCTAAAGCCTTCGCGCGCCAGGCGCGCAGCCGCATAGCTATAAATTCGGCGACGAGCTACCTCCGCCAATCTAAATCACCTTAATATTGAAATTTCTTACGAACCAGCTTACGAAAATGATTTGCCTAATTTAGCGCACACAGGATCGAATAAATGCACATAGAAACACTTGTCCTTGTGTTTATGGGTGGCATGGGTAGCGCTTTGTTTGCATTAATCGCTTTGGCGTACCAATCGGCTTCTAGCTTTGATTCCCAATTGACAAAAAAAATCGGTGCCGAATAGAACTTGCTTCGGCTTCTATTACGGAGTGCTGAACATACACACCCCCGCGCGCCGAGGGTGAGAGCAGTCTTTTCGGTGCCAGAGCACTTGTTGGGTAAACGGCGCTCGGAAGACAATAGCTTTAAATCGTCGTTCGTTCAGCGACAAAAATTTTGCCTTGAGACTTCATATATTTGAGGTGCGAGCGAGCCCTTGCAGGGATAATCGTATGCGCGAACTCCGCAAATGAACTCATCTTCTGGAGTCTTGCCTTATCTGCGGGTGCATCGGTGTCTAGGCTTCGCTGATGGGAGCAAAGGTCTGTTCTTACGGGCTTTTGAAGCAGCAGGTAAGTGACGACTGGTTCGTCAATGCCTTAATTTGATGCCGAGCTTCGGCCACGAATACAAGGTGCCGACGCCGGTCAACGACGTCATCTACGCGGCGCTCAAGCTGCACCGGATGGGAAAGTAGTTACTTCGGGGCGGGCGAGAACACGTAGGACGGAAACGCTAACGAACCGAGCATCCGGTTCACCGCGATCGGATCTCTGATCACCGACATGCCGGAGAAATAATCGTCGCCGATATATGACGGCCAGATCGCCAGAACGGCGCCCTTAAATTCTGCCTTGAATTCCTTCTCGTCCAGCGTGATCTGACCGAACAACGGATCCGACATATAAGCGATGTCGGCGGTCTTCTTGCGCAAGACCGAGAAGTGATCGAACCGTTTCATATTCATTTGCAGGATGACGGGGCCGTTGAGCTTTTCCAGCTCGGCGGCGGAGACGACGGCGGCCTGGGTTTTGAAGCCAAGTTTTTCGGCGACGAAAATCAGATCCTCGAAGGAAAACCCGACCTCGGCCTTTTGCTTGAGCTGCTCCGGCTTGTAGCGGTTGACGATGATCCAGAAGATCATCTCCTCAGTGACGGGCATGCCGTAGTGATATTTGAGTACCGAGGCGAGCGCGGCGGCACCGCAAGTGAAGTCGCGCTGCTGGCGGACCGTGAAGGCGAACTTCAGATCGTGATAGCTTGTCGGGCGCTCGGTTATCGCACTTCCCTGTGCCGACCCAGTGCCGCTGATCGCGAGCGCCAAGCTGGACAACGAAACGCCAAGAACTGCAGGGCCAATGCGGCGAAGCATTACCACCTTTTCCGGAAGGTCACGCCGGCGTTCATGGCCGGCGATTCGCTCGTCAAACCAAGCGCAAGCGATGGCTCAACCCACGTGTTGTCCCAAACGCGGACGGTCAATGCGGTTCGGCCAACGTACTGCTCTTGATACGACTGTGGGATATTGACACCCGAGATCTTCATGTTCGGCTGATAGAATCCGATTGCCTGAAACGCCAGCGTGGTTTTCTCGGTGAGCGCGAAGCTGAAGCCGACATTCGCCGAGTAGCGCATGGACGGCTCGATGCTGTAAGGGCCGTAGCTTCGCGGGAAATAATAGGTCGGCCCGCCGCCGACAAAGATCAGCAAAGGGTCGACGATCTTGTATGCGACGATGTTTGCGCCGATGCCCCAATGACCACTGCCCTGAACCGACCGCAAGATATCGGTCGGATTCCGGGTCGAGGTGAAGTCGGACGAATAGTCGCCGTATGGCGAGATGTTGCCGGGGTAGAGTCCGTTCACCGACACTGCCACGCCCGGCCAATCCGGGGTCTGGCTCAGCAGCGAATAGCTCAGGCCGACCGACGCGCTACCGATGCCGTCGGCTTTGCCCTCGTAGGTGGTGCCGGGCGTCGTATTGGTCGAGCGCACCGAATCGTAGTGCGGCAGCGACGTCGCAAGTTCCAGACCGTCCACGATGCCGTAACGCAGGGATACGGACTGGGTGGCGATCCGATCGGTCTGCAAGAAGCCGCTGGAGTGGATGTAGTTGAAATCCACGGACGCTTCGATCTGACCCTTTTTCAGGGTCGGAGACTGGTCCCGGAAGATGAAGGTTTCCTGGGCGACCGAATCCTTGGACGATTCGGCGGCAACCTCGGCCGGCGTCGGCGCCGCCGAAGTCGTCGTCGACGATGAGGTTCCTGCCGGCTGATTTCCTGCCGATCGCGCGTTCTTCTGACCGGACGCCGGCGGTGCCGCGTTGGCCGCCGGACCAGCAGTACCTTTGGGTTTACCGCCCTTGGTTTTATCGGCGGACTGCGCCCGCTTTTCGACGGTCGCGACCGTTTCGCGTTCGATCTTGGCGAGCTTTTCTTCCAGATACTGGAGCCTCGCCTCGAGAACGCGCATGCGCTGCTGCGTAGCGGCAGCGGATTGCCTGGCCGATTCTTGCGCCTGAGAAGGGATCGCACTTGCGGGGGCTAAGACGGCTACGCCGATCGCAACCGAGCACCATATTGCAGAACTCTGCGCCACCTTTCGGTAGCGGCTAAACGCCATTGTGCACATAGGGACCCACGCAACCGGCTCTGCAACGAGGCTTGTTGTGCCTTCGCGGCCGAGCGCCAAATCAAACTGAAAAGCCAGCTACAATCACAAGATCGTAGCTGGCTTGTTTTTGCTCATAAAGCTACACAGCCCGCGTCTTAGTACCCATAGTAGGAGTAGTAATACGCATAGTACATATAGTAGTAGCTGTAGTAGGCGTTGCTCTGCGCGTAGTAGAGATAGTTAGTGGTCGTGC
The DNA here is from genome assembly GCA_963825015.1 of uncultured Alphaproteobacteria bacterium. Lineage (GTDB taxonomy): Bacteria > Pseudomonadota > Alphaproteobacteria > Rhizobiales > Xanthobacteraceae > Pseudolabrys. The sequence goes on from CAWGRN010000022.1 coordinate 690,093, forward strand.
CACTTGAGCCATTATAGCCGTAGTAGTTATAGTACTGCCCCAACCCGGCATAATAGAGCGCGTTGCTCATGTAGTACATGCCGTAGTAGATGTAGTACGCCGTGGTGCCGCCCTTCGCTGTGACCTGCTTGGCCGCATCGGTAGACATAAGCGCTACCTTGGCATTGCCGAATACTGGACTCTTCGCGCTGGCCGGCGCGCTGTATCCAATACCAACCGCCAAAACTAACGCGAAGATCGAGGCTATTAGGAAACGTTTCATTTGAAGCCCCCATTGCATGGAGTGGACAAGAAACTAAAACGTGACATGTTCCTTTTTTTTCCGTGGAAAGTCAATGATCCAAATCAATTTCTGCCGCTGCTGCGAACGCCGAACCTAGAGTTCCATGCCGTTCGGTTCCGCTCGATATCTTATCGAGTTCGATTTGATTTTTATGTGCGACCAATGGCTCCAATCAGTCGAATCGATAGGAAAGCCCAATGCGTGCGATCTGGCCGGCGAATAATGCGCTCGCATTGAACGCCTGAGCCGGAAATCTGGAATCGGCAACGGTCACCGAGAGCCTGCCGAGATCGTAATACATATACTCGAATCGTGCGGTCCACCGGTCGAACACCGCGTATTCCAATCCGGCGCCAATTGCCCCGCCAACCCGCCATTGCGACACGCTGCCGGACCCGCAGAAATCGTGGCAGGCCGGATATTGCTGGGTGAAAAACATTGCGCCGTCGGACGCGCTGATAAATTCGCTGCGAACGCCGCCGCTGGCCACGGCGGCCGAAACCGATGCACGGCCAAAGGCCACACCGCCGGTGCCATAGATCAGCAGACGATCCGTGGCGAGAATTCCAAGCCGCGCGCGCAGAGTTCCCAACGATTGCAGGGTCTGCTCCGCCGAACTTTGAAACTGCGCGTAGTTGTTGACGGTGTAGAGCGGCAGATTGCTGTTATCGACGATCGTCGCTGTCTTGCCGGTCAACGACGTTCCGTTGCCGCTAATTCTGGCCAAGGCCATGTCGCCCTCGACCCCGAAGACATAGCGGCCAAATTGATGGTCGTAGCCGGCGTGAACGCCGCCAAGAAACCCCGTGGAGCTTCAGCGCTGTCGATCGCGCTACGCCGCCCGACGATAGATAAGTCGCGTCCGTCGCCGGATTTCCCGACCAACTGGCATCGCGGCCACCCAACCCATAGCCCGCATCGGCCCCGAAATAGAAGCCGGTCCATTGAAGTCCGGGCGCGGCCGAAAGACCGCTTTTCAATTCCTTACCGGCCGCAGCGGCCGAAAGCATGACGGCAAGACACGCAGCGGCACTGAAACTCAGACTGCGAATTGGCATTCTACGAATTTTTGGAGCGGTGCTGATCATCGTCGAGGGTCAATGTGGTTCTCATGCATAAAAACATAAATCATTGGATGCTTTGATGGCAATAGAGACCGAGCAAGTAGCCCTATTGCGCCGAGGCGGCGAGTATTCATAGGGCCACGATTGAATGGGAGGACAAGTTCGCACTCAGGCAATCACGGCGCAACTTACTCCTCGAGTACTGATCTGCCATGGGCGAAATCGATGAGCGAAACCGACGCCACAAAACGCGCACTCACCACGTTCGGAAAGCCGTTCGGGCTAACGCTATATAGAAACGCAAAAGCCGCGTCGCCCGAAAAATCGACAGTGCGTGAGCCAAAACCAGTTGATCATACCTTTCGGGTTCCCCTTGCGCCCGATGACACGACCCCAATCCCCCGGCCATCCCGATACTATGGCCGCCCCCAGGATCTTGTGACTCGGGATCGCACTAATCTTGGAGGCCGCTCTTCGAGCGGCACCTCCATTGCCCACCACCGGCATCCGATCTATTCCCGACGCGGATCGATAAAAGCGTGTTGACCCTTTCTGAGCCAAAACGTCGTCGCGACAAAGTTCACTTGAGATTTGTTGCTTCTCATCCATGTCTTGTCTGCGGACGACAGCCGTCAGATCCGCATCACTTGCAGTTTGCACAGCCGCGCGCCTTGGGTCTTAAGGTCAGCGATGAGTTCACCGTACCACTCTGCCGCGGGCATCACCGACAACTGCATCAGGCCGGCAATGAATTGGCTTGGTGGGAAACTGTGAAAATCAAACCGTTGGAGATCGCCCTATCCTACTGGGAAGAAAGTCACGCAAAGACAATGCCTGGGAAAGACGAGAAAGTATCAAGCAATGAAAATGCAGAATGAAGGCCGTCATCCATATTATGCCCGGCATAAACGCTTGGGCCGCGCCCGAGATGTTTCTCGCGATCATGTATTTCTCGCAGTCGCTGTCTATCCTTGAGTCACACCGAACCATGACCAACTACCTGAAAGCGCTCGTCCTACTCGCCGCTTTGACGGCACTCTTCATATTCATAGGATTTGGACTAGGCGATACAACGGGAACGTGGTTCGCGCTTGCGACTCGCATTCACTGTTAATGGCTATGCCTATTGGCACGGACCGGCCCTGTTGATTGCGGCTCATGGTGCCATTGAAATTTGACCTGATCGGGCTTTTTTAGATTAAGCGTCGCGAGAGAATGAGCTTGGAAAGGAGATGGTCATGCGGAAAAAGAGGTTCAGCGCGGAGCAGATCGTGACGCTGCTTCGTCAGATTGAAGTGTCGATGGCGCTGGGTAAATCTGCGCCGGAGGTCTGCCGGGCTGCAGAGATATCGCAGCAGAGCTTTTACCGCTGGCGCAGGAATACGGCGGCCTTGAGATTGATCAGGCAAAGCGGATGAAGGATTTGGAACGCGAGAACGTGCGCCTGAAGCGTCAGTTGCCGATCTGTCGCTTGAGAAGCAGGTGCTCAAGGACGTTGCCTCGGGAAACTTGTAAGCTCCGAAAGGCGCAGGCAGGCGATTGAGCGCATTCTGGGGAAGTCTGGTCTCTCAGAAGGTCATGCGTGCCGCATTGTCAGTCAGCCACGCGGAAATGCCCGAGCACATCCGATCCGACAACGGCCCAGAAATGACGTGCGACAGTCGTTCGCAACTGGCTCACGCAGGATGGAGCAAAGACCCTGTTCATCGAACCAGGCAGCCCCTGGGGGTAGGCGCTGTTCGGCAGTCACCGTATCGGCCATAAGGGCGCCAAAATCCAGGCGAACCGGCGAGCGCGGAGTTGACCTCTAGGTACAATTGAACACATAGTGTGCACTGGTTGAGTTCTTCCAGATCTGATCATTTGCATCCTCTCCCAAACGTAAATCAGCTGCCGATCCCACCTTTTCTGAGGAGCGATTTTTCGCGCAATTTTGGCTTTATTTTCAGCGCGGCGTTGGCGCTGAGGGACTGTCTCTTGCTATACTTGCAAGGGCCAAACGTGACGTCCGACTCGATTTCTTTTGTCGTGTTCGGGCGAATGTTTACGGGATTTTTCGGTAGCCGTTTCGCCATATCTGCGAACGCCTCCCTATCTCATAATGAACGCGCTGACGTTTTCCGATCAGTCGCTTTACCCGCTGCTGCTAACTCAGATCGCGCTGGCGGCACTCACCGGCGGGCTGCTCGTCTACGTGCTGGGCTTAAGGAATCCTATTGCCGCGATATGCGCTGGCGCCTTTCTTTTACTCGATTTCGTCTGGGGAGCCGAGCAACGGTTCTTATTATTGGAAGGCCCGCTGGAAAGCTTCCAGCTGATCGCCCTGGCGCTCCTGATCTACATTTACGAGAAGCATGCGACTATGGGCGCTATGAAACTCGCGCTTATTGAGTGGGGTTTTGGCGTGGTGCCTTGTGATGCGCCAGACCAACATCGTCCTGCTTGCGGCAGTGCCCATTTTGTTATTTGGCGTTACATGGTCCGCCAAAAAAGCTGGCGCCGTAACGCTAGGGATATTGGCGGTGATTGCCGGACTGCTTTGTCTGAATGCGTGGCGGACTAACCAACTCGGGCTGTGGGCCGAGGGAGGCTGGTACGCCGAATTTCCGATGTTCACCCACGGCTTATTCCGCCCGGACAATGGCCCCGCCTCGCAGCGCCTGGAGAGTCACCTTCAGCATTGCGAGATCGCCTACAACGACATTCGTATGCCGGGTGGGACGGTGAATCAGTGGCAATTGGAGTCGTGTCTGAAGCGCGAGGAGGCGCTCTGGATCATCGCGCATGAGCGGGCCGCCGTGCCTGCCTTCTTCACGACCGAAACAGTTGCCTGCCTTGATCGGATGGGCGGTCAGCCGTCCCGCGAGCAGGCCATTCAATGCGTGGACGATATCTACAAAGATGCGATCGAGCGCTGTCTTACAATCCAGGACTGGTACTACTCTCAAAAATGTATCTCCCGCGAGCACGAATAATGCCCTGCCGCAGCGCGTGTCGGGATTGATGAGTCGCGCCTACTATACGGAGGCCTTGCCAGCAAACATAAAGCGTCTTGCCCGGGGTCGTCGCTCCCGAACTGTCACAGTTTTTTGCAACGGATTTATCGAAACAGGTCGGCCAGTTCTGGCTGTTTTCCCTTGCGCAGTTCGATCCCGAGCGAGCCTGTCGTTTCGTGTGGTGCCCACCCGTGAATTTCGAGGCGCGCCGGCAGTTTTCCGAATCCGCCATTGCGCGTATCGAAACAGCGACCTCATTCTCTCAATTGTCTCTTTCGCATCTATCGCAGCGTTCTGCCGACCGCTGCGGCTACATTGGGGTCCTGCCGCTGCGTGGCTGGCACTTTCGGTGTTCACCTTTGCGATGACGCGGGGTGCGGTGCGGTTCGCTTCAATGCTGATCTTTGTGCTGGTCCTCAACACGGGCCTGATGACCGTGCTCGCCAACATCGTGGTTCCACGTTACGTGTCGCCCGTCAGTGCGTTCTACGCCTGCCAGTCGGGGCTGTTTGTCTTTGCGGTGCTTGTCGGCATGTGGCGCCTGTTCCAGCCTGCTTCAATGTCGCTGAGCGCGGGTCAAACAAAAAGATGAGACGAGGGCGCGGTGGAGTCCTGGCGCACCTGATGCGCGCGGCGGGTGCGAGCAATCGATCCGAGCCGACCATCGCAGATCCCGGTTCAGGGGGCAGCAGCGTTTGCTTCAGACCCGCCGGCCACGTATAATGCATCTGGGTATTGGCGATCTGGTGGCCGCGACGGTCAGGCGTTGCCTATCGATTGGAGTTCGACTTGACGCAGAGTGCGGGGACCGGTGTCAATTCTTTCTCTCCGGCTATCGGAGAGGCTTTCAATTACACCAATTGGTGTATTCGGCAGTTTGATGATGAGCTGAAAGGCCGAATACTTGAGGTGGGTCTCGGTCATGGCAGCTATTATCCGTCGCTGCGGGCGCGGGGGGAGTATGTCGGCGTGGAAATCGACGCGCAACTAGTGTCGGCTGCGCGCGCGCGATTTCCGGATGGAGACTTTCGCCAAGCCGACGTGACCGAGGATGGATTTCTTGATCGTATCGGCGGCGCGCCATTTGACGCGATCGTATGCTTCAATGTGCTGGAGCATATTGAAGATGATGACGCCGTGGTTAGCTGCCTGCTGTCCATCCTGACGCCGAACGGCAAACTGTGCCTGTTGGTTCCGGCGATGCAGTTTCTCTATAACGACATGGATCGGCTCGCGGGTCACTACAGACGCTATTCGCTCAAGCGCCTGCAAGCACTGGCGGAGGCCGCCAAGGCCGACCTAGTCGAGTTGCGCTACTTCAATCCGGTTGGCGGAATGGGCTGGCTTGCCAACAAGCTGTTGCCGCACCGGTCGCTCGCCGATCGCAGCATCAATAGCCAGATAGAGTTCTTTGACCGGTATCTGATTCCGCTGAGCCAGGCGGTTGACCCTGTTTTTAGACGCTTTTTCGGGCAATCGGCAATCTGCGTGATGCAAAGACGGGTTTAACCGGTTATCTCCATACGGTTCGATCTTCGCTAAATCCGATCTCGATTGAGCAATCTGGCCTTGAAGCTGCGGCCAGCCGACAAAAAGGCAATGGAATGAGGGACACGATCGCCGACTTCGGCGCGCAATGGATGCGCTATCCGGAGAATGACGGCTACTACGCCTCTCCAGAGATGTTCGCCGACATTTGCCACCCGCTGCTTGATCCTGCGGAGGTCGCCGGGCTGACGGTGGCCGATCTGGGAAGCGGCTCGGGGCGGATCGTCAACATGCTGCTCGACGTGGGGGCCGCCCAGGTCACGGCGGTCGAGCCTTCGGCGGCCTTCCTGCCGCTGTCGAGGAATACTGCCGATCGCGCCGCGCGCGTCCGGCTCGTCAATGCGGGCGCTGAAGGCTTGCCCGACGGCCCCTACGATCTGGTGGTCTCGATTGGCGTCCTGCACCATATTCCGGATCCGGATCCGGCGGTGCGGCGGGCCTTTGCCTGCCTCTCCCCCTCCGGACGGATGCTGATTTGGATCTACGGCCAGGAGGGCAACGCGATTTATTTGGCCCTGGTCCGTCCGCTCCGGAAGGTCACCGCACGCTTGCCCGATAGCATTTTGGCTGCACTGTGCCACATCCTGACCGCGGTTCTCAACGGATATGTCTTCTTGTGCCGGTTCCTGCCGCTTCCGATGCACGACTACATGCTGCGCGTGATAGCGCCCTATGGATGGAAGCATCGGTTTCTGACGGTGTTCGATCAACTCAACCCCGCCTATGCGAAATACTATTCGGCGGCGGAGGCTAGGCATCTGCTGGAAAATGCCGGATTCAGAACGTCAAACTATTCAATCGCCACGGATACAGCTGGACGGTTCTCGGACAAAAACCCGCGGAAAACGTCTGATGTGCGGGATTGCCGGGATTCTGGACTGGAAGAATCCGCCCGTAGCGGCGGAGCTTCGCGGGGCGGTCGAGCGGATGCGGTCGCGGGGGCCGGATAATCAGGCGGCTCTGGCCGACGGGCCGATCGCGTTCGGCCATGCCCGCCTCGCTGTCATTGACATCAATCCGGACGGCAATCAGCCGATGGAAGACGTCGATGGCGTCTTGATCATCGTGTTCAATGGAGAAATCTATAACTACAAGGAATTGCGTGCGGAGCTGCTTGCGCTGGGAGCGCGTTTTCGGACCGAAAGCGACACCGAGGTGATCCTTGAGGCATACAAACGCTGGGGCGCCGACTGCCTTCAGCATTTGAACGGAATGTTCGCCTTCGCGATCTGGGACCGCCGCCAGCAGACGCTGCTGTTGGCACGCGATCGGCTCGGGGGAGAAGCCCCTGTTCTATGCGGCGCTGCCCGAGGGCCGCTTCGCATTCGCGTCGGATCTCTATGGGCACTGCGCAGTATTCGGGGGGTATCGCAGAGCTCTCAGCCAACGCCATCAAACAGTTTCTTGCGCTCAACTATATTCTAACCGACAGCTGCATCATCGAAGGCGTCAAGAAGTTGCCGCCCGCTCATTTTGTCGTGGTGAGCCAAACCGGCGTTTGCTCCCCGCAATCCTATTGGGACCTCGCACGGCACTTTAGGGAGAAGCCGACCTACAAGAGCGAGGATGAAGCCGCGGAGCGGCTCCGTGAGTTGGTCGATGAGGCGGTTCGCCTGCGGATGGTTAGCGATCGTCCTCTCGGGGCCTTTCTCAGCGGCGGCATCAATTCCGGCATCGTCGTCGGGGCGATGGCCAGAACCGGGCGGTCGCCCTCTCCTTCACGATCGATTTTGCCGAAGAGACCTTCAGCGAGGCCGCGCAAGCCCCGGAAAATGCCGCCTTCGCTGGCGCCGAACACCACGAGAAACGGTCGATGTTCACGCTGCGGTGGATCTGGAACGCATCACCGCGGCAATGAGCGAGCCGTTCGCGGATACCTCGATTATTCCCACCTACTATTTGTCGCAATTCGCCCGACAGGAGGTTACAGTCTGCCTTTCGGGAGACGGTTGCGACGAAATCTTCGCGGGTTACGAGACCTATAAGGCCGACCGGTTGCGCCACTGGAGCGCGTGGCTGCCCGTCGCGGTTACCCGCGGCTTGTTGCGGTCGATGCAGAATCTGATGTCGCCGAGCTACGCAAGGTGGGGATGGACTTCAAGCTGCAGCAGTTCCTGCGGGGGCACGGGCTTTCGCAGGATGAGGCTCACTATTCCTGGCGCGAGATTTTTCAGCGCGCCGGAACGAGGCGAGTTGCTGCATGTCAACGGAACCCGGCGTCGTCGCCGTTTTTCAGTTTTTCAGCAGCATGGCGCTGCGGTTCGCGACTGCCATTACCTCGATCGCGCCATGTATGTGGATATCAAGACTTGGCTGGTTGACGATATTCTGGTCAAGGTCGATCAAACCAGCATGGCGCATTCCCTGGAGGTGAGGGCGCCGTTTCTCGATCATCATCTTGTCGAATTCGCTGCGGGCCTGCCGGTTGACTGGAAACTCAACGGCCTCGAAGCGAGAATTCTCGCTCAAAAAGGCCTGCGGGAGCCTACGTGCCCCGTCCACCAGGGACGGCAAGAAAAAGGCTTCAACGCCCCGGTGGCGGAATGGCTGAACGGACCGCTCGGAGAGGTCGCGCGGCAAGCAACGCTTGGCAGCAAGATGGCAGAGTGGATCGACACCACCAAAGTCGAGACATTATGGGCCGAACACGCGTCGAAACGCTATGATCACGGATTCAAGTTATTTGCCCTCACCTGCCTTGGGCTGTGGATGGAAACCTCATGACACCGGAAAAGAATTGGCGCCATCATGGGGTCACTCTCGTGATCCCTGCGCTGAACGAGGAGCGTGCCGTCGAAAGCACCATCCGCGAGGCGCGGACCATGTTCGCGAATGCCGGCGCGTCGGAATACGAGATCATCCTGGTCAATGACGGCTCCGACGATCGAACCGGCGAACTC
>CAWGRN010000023.1:0-281886 GCA_963825015.1 uncultured Alphaproteobacteria bacterium
GTCGTAAATCAAATCCGGACATACTGATGATGCAGCCCGCCCAGGATCGGGCGGCAAAGAATGTGACCAACGGCGACGGCACGTGGTATCGGCGCATCCTTTTCAGGGACAAATGCGTGCGCACCTCATTGTAGTATTTCATGTACGACAGCAGCACGTGACGAAGATGTCGTTCGCCCAAGACGATGATATGATCGACGCATTCCCTGCGGATCGAACCGATCAGCCGCTCAGCATATCCGTTTTGCCATGGAGAGCGCGGCGATGTTGGTCGATCCCGAATGCCCATTGATCGAAGTCGTCGGATGAGGATCTCACCATAGGCTCCGTCCCGGTCACGGATCAGATAGCGGGGGGCTTGTTCCCAGCCGCAAGCTTCCGTGATCTGATTTGCGATCCATTCTGCGGTCGGATGCGCGGTAACGCCAACCCACAAAATCTGTCGTCGACCATGCCCCACAATCAACAAGCCATAGAGCAGACGAAACGAGATCGTCGGCACGACGAACAAATCCATCGCGGCAATGCCGTCGGCATGATTGTGAAGAAACGTCTTCCACCCTTGAGATGGCGGGCTTCTTCGCCTGACCATATACTTGGCCACGCTCGTCTGCCCGATATCGAAGCCGAGCTTAAGCAGCTCTCCGTGGATCCGCGGTGCGCCCCACAGCGGATTGGCAATGCTCATCTCGCGGATCAACTGGCGGACCTCCAGCGGCACAGTAGGCCTGCCGCCACGGCGTCGCGATTTCCAGCGCCAGTACGATTTGAACCCGGCGCGGTGCCATTTTATGACAGTCTCCGGCTTCACAATCGCCAGTGCATTTATGACGGTTGGTGCCAACCAATACAGCACAGCAAAGAGTAGGCGGTCCTTGGCACTAAAGGCATACCTTTTCGGCAAATGCCGTCGCTGGATATTAAGCTGATGGCGAAGAACCAGGATCTCAGCCAGCAATGCAGCTCTTGACCGGAACAATCCGACCAATGCCAACCAAACCAAGCTGCAACCTTCCCTCATAGGACAGAGAGATTGCGTGATTCTGCCGTAGTTGTCAGCCCGACTGGGTTTACGACAGGGACAACGCAACACACCAGGCAATTATTTCGACGGAACAGAGAATTCCGGTGCACGAATAGGGAATCTTGCCTGCCAAAACCGAAATTATCGCCGGATGAGGATTTCGGTACACACAGCCGCCGCTTTGTAACGCGGCCGATTTTCCCCTCATGCAGCACGCGGGGCGAAATAGAGCTTCATCAGAGCACTCCTTCGCTTTAGCCGCGCGTCTAGAAAATGTCGAAGACGAACCGCTTGGGCCGCGCGAATCAAAGATTTCCGAAGGTTTGCCGTAGCTGTTTTTTGAGCACTTTTCCTGCGCCGCTCTTAGGAAGATCATCGCAAACGAAGATTTTCTTTGGACACTTATAGCTGGCCAACCGTGATCTGACCCGATCCCGCATTTCGTCAGGCGTCGAAGAATGACCAGGCCTTAAAACGACCGCGGCCGCGACCTTTTCAACCCAATGCGGATCAGGAAGGCCAAAAACCGCTACTTCAAGGACACATGGATCCTGTAATAAGGCGTCTTCAACTTCGCGAGGGTAAATATTTTCCCCGCCGCTCACGATCATATCGTGTTTGCGATCGGCTATTGTGAGGTAGCCATCTTTATCGATGGTACCGAGATCTCCGGTTCGCAACCATCCGTCGTTCATGACCGCATTAGTTGCCGTTGGATTGCGCCAATATCCCGCCATGGTGCGATCGCTGCGAACGACGATCTCGCCAATGCCGGTGCTATCTGCATCGAGAATATCCACCTCGCAATGAAGCGGTCGACCGCAGCTGGACAACAGTGATTCCCGATCATCCGAGACGGACGCTTGTCTATGGTCTTCGGCTGTTAACGCGGTAACCATCCCGGCTTCGGTCGATCCGTAGCCCTGCATAAATTCGCAACCAGGAAAGGTCGCCATGGCTTTGCGCAACAGTTCGACCGGCATAGTCGATGCGGCGTAATAAACGATCCTCAGCTTTGAGAGGTCGGTCTTGGTCACGTCAGGATGGTTCACCAACGCACTGATCATGGTCGGAACGAAATGCGAATAGCTGACACCATGCTTTTCCATTAGCGCCAATATATTCGCGGCAGAGAACTCGGGCGCGAGAATGGTGGTGCAGCCGCTCACGTATGCGGGAAACAAGTGGTACCACATGCCGCCGACGTGAAAGAGCGGCATAGCCGCCAGGGCAACATCACTTGACCGCAGACCTAGCATCCAATCGGCGGCAGCGCGGCAATTTCGCATGAGCCCACCATGCGTGAGCATGGCGCCCTTAGGCTTGCCCGTCGTGCCGCTCGTGTACATTAGGCACAAGAGGTCACTTGATGTCACTTGCGCGATTGGTTCAGCCGGTGATGACTGAGACAGCAGATCTTCGTATCCAATCCAGCCAGCAGATGAACCGCCAAAACGAATGTAATAGCGCAAAGACGGAAGCTTCGGCCGCATTTCATCAATCAGATCTGCAAACTCCGGAGCCGCCAAGATGGCAGTCGGCTCTCCATCTGTCAGTGGATGCAGCAGTTCATCGCGCGGCAGCCGCCAGTTGAGCGGTAGCACGACGACTCCGGTCTTGGACGCACCATAAGCTTCAAACGCTTCCGGGCGATTCCGGGAGAGCACCGCGACCCGCCCGCCCGGATGCACCCCAAGCGCGGTCAGGCCGTTGGCCAACCGGTTCATCCGATCATTGATGTCTCGAAATGTGAGCGAACGGCCTTCGCTGACCAGGGCAGCTTTGTCGGGAAATGCAGCCGCCGCGGCGCGCGCCGCATCAGCAAAAACACCGATCGAGCCCCAATCCATGTCGCAAAAACCTACCGATCGGTTTATCTAAGCCACGCGCACCATAACAAACAATCCAACAGGAGCAACCTTCTTTAGAAAGGCTAGTTGACTAGTGGCCAATAATTTACCTACCGATCGGTTGGTGATTTCGTCCTCGCGATGGCTTTATGGATGTCTTTTTAGACGACGATCTCCGGCAGTTTCGCGATGCCATCGCCCGCTGGGTTGATGAACGGCTGGTCCCGCAGGCATCGGCGATCGACGAAGCTGACGTCTTTCCGCAAGAGCTGTTTCGCGAACTGGGCGCGCTCGGTTTTTTCGGCGTGCTCTATCCAGAAACCTATGGCGGCAGCGGCATCACCCGCCGCTATCTCGCCTACACCATTCTCTGCGAAGAACTGTCGCGCGGACATATGGGCTTTGCGTCGATCGTCTGCATGCACGCCTCAACCGCGACGCACACGATCGCCACCTGGGGCACGGAGGCGCTGCGCCAACGTTATCTGGTGCCGGCGATCCGCGGCGAGATGATCGGCGCATTTTCCATCACCGAGCCCAATGCCGGCTCCGATGCGAGCGCGATCCGCACGCGGGCAACCCGCTGTGACGGCGGATGGCGCCTGAACGGCACCAAGATGTTTGCGTCGAATGGAACCATCGCAAGCTTCGTCAGCGTCGCCGCCACCATCGACCCGCAACTTGGAGCGAAGGGCATCAAGCTGTTCCTGGTCGATGTCGGGAGCGAGGGCTTTAGCGTCAGCCGCAAACTCGACAAATTCAATATCCACGCGGCCGACACGGCGGAGCTCGTTTTATCCGACGTGTTCGTGCCGGATGAGTGCCTGCTGGAAGGCGGCCAGGGCGGCTTTCACAACGCCTATCGAGCGTTGACGGTCGACCGTATCTTCACCGCGGCGCTCGCGCTCGGCAACGGCCGCGCGGCCTACGACGCCGCGCTGGCCTATGCCAAAGAGCGCGTTCAGTTCGGTCAGCCGATCGGCAAATTTCAAGCCGTGCAGTTCAAGCTCGTCGATATGCTGGCGAAGCTGGAACAGGCGCGCCTCATGACATACCACGCGGCGGTGCTCGCGGATCAAGGCCAGTCGATTACCGCCGAGGCCGCGCTGGCGAAGCTGGTGGCCAGCGAGAACTGCAACAAGGTCTGCCAGGACGCCTTCAGTATCTTCGGCGGATACGCTCTGATGCGCGAGTTTCCGGCGCAGCGCTTCTTGCGCGACTCCCTATTTCCCATGGTGGGAGGCGGCACATGCGACATTATGCGTCTGATCGTCTCGCGCCAGATCGGGCTTTAACCGAAAGCTGTGTATGCCATGAGTGATAGATCGTCCGCCCTCGACGCGAAAGACGACGCCTCCAGCAAGCGCTTTCTCGACGACGTGTCGGAGCAGCTCACCGAGCTCATTCTCGAACGCGGCTACGACAACACGCCAATGTCCGTCATCGCGAAAACGCTCGGAATGACGAAGGCCGGCATCTATCATCACATTGAGACCAAAGAAGACCTGCTCTACGCGGTGCATCGGCGGGCGATCGACCAGATGCTGCTGCCGGTCATCGAACGTGCCGAGCTGGTGCCGGAACCGGAAGCCAAGTTGCGGCTGTTTTTGTTCGAATACGCGCATCTCATGACCCGCGATCCCGCAGCGCGGGTCTTGATCAACGAGGCGCACCGTCTTTCGCCCGAACGCTTTGAGGAAATCCGTGGCGTGTGGCGGCGCGGCTATCACCTCGTACGTGACTCCATCGCGGCGTTGCAGGCGACCGGCCGCTGTCGCAGCGATATCAATCCCAATCACGCTGCCTTCGCCGGGCTCGGCATGTGCAGCTGGATTCTCTACTGGTTCGATTACACGCGGCCTTCCGCCGGCAACGAGATCGCCGCGACGATGTGCAGCATCTTCATGTCAGGCGTGCTCACGAAAGAGATACCGGCCAAACAAGTCAAATCAGAATAGAAGCCGGGCCGGGACCCATGAATTTACCGAACTGTTGGATCACTATCGAGACCAAGCCGCACCATTATCCATTCTGATCGCCTTTAGGAGATGTTTATGACCGACTCCGCAGAGACCCAAGCCAAGGCTTCCCGGCCGCTTCCCCGCGCAGATAACGTCATGGTGGAATTTCAAGACGGAATCGCGTGGGTCACGCTTAATCGACCGCAAAAGAAAAATGCTATGAGCCCCGCGCTCAATCGCGAGATGATTGAAATCCTCGATGCGCTTGAGGTTGACGACCGTTGTTCGGTGCTTGTTCTTACCGGTGCCGGCAATTCGTATTCCTCGGGAATGGATATCAAAGAATATTTTCGCGAGGTCGACAAGGCGACACCAATTGAAGTCATGCGCGTCCGGCGCGCGTCGATGTCGTGGCAATGGCGGCAGCTGCAGCGTTTTCCCAAGCCGACAATTGCGATGGTCAACGGCTGGTGCTTTGGAGGCGCCTTCACGTCCCTTGGCTCCTGCGATTTGGCCTTCGCTGCCAACGAGGCGACATTCGGTCTTTCCGAGATCAACTGGGGAATCCTTCCCGCCGGAAACGTCATGAAGGCTGTGGTCGATAAAATGACACAGAGCGACGCCGCCTACTATCTTATGACCGGCGACACGTTCGACGGCCAAAAAGCCGCCGCCATGCGCCTGGTCAACGAAGCGGTTCCACTTGCGCAACTGCGCGAGCACACGGCGCGAGTCGCGCTAAAGCTTATGGAAAAGAACCCGCATATTCTTTCAACGATGAAACTCACCTACCGACGCGTCAAGGAATTGAATTGGGATGAAGCGGAAGATTACCTTTACGCAAAAGCGCAGGAAGCCTATTCAACCGACCCCGAACAGGGCCGCAAAAAAGGAATGAAGCAATTCCTGGATGAGAAATCTTTCAAGCCCGGCTTAGGCCAATACCGGCGTGAGGACACACCCGACTGAACGGCGCACGAGTTCGCCGCCGCTGGCCGAGCCCCTTGAGATCGCCGGTCCAGTCAAGTTGGTGATGTATGCGTCATCGTCAAGAAGGGTAGCCGCATCCGCCTGGAAATCGCCAATGGCGACTCTCCGGTTACCGAGGGGATATTCCCCCACTTCTATACTCCGGACAAAATCGGCCGCGACGTCTACGAGCACAATGCCCAGTACCCGTCGGCGCTGATCCTGCCGCTGATCAAGGCGCGGAATTGACGGGTCGAGCGTGGCCGACGGAATTGGAATGACCGGATCGTCAAGAGGCCAATCGCACTTTGCGATTGGCCTTTTCCGGCCGGGATCGGGCGCTCCGGATCGAGCCCGTCCCGCCTCAGCCAACCTTTACGCCCATGAGGTTCGCGATCAGGTTGCGCTGCATTTGTGACGTACCAGCAGCAACGGTCGCCCCGCGCGCGTCGCGCAAGTGGCGCTGCATCGAAAATTCCATGCTGTAACCATAAGCACCGAGTATCTGCATGCCGTGGTTGGCGACCTCGACATAGGTCTCAGATGCCAGGAGCTTCGCCATTGAGATCTCACGCAAAGCATCGGCGCCGACAGATACCTTCCAGGCCGCCTGCCACATAAGCGCGCGCGCCGCTTCGACCTTCGTGGCCATGTCGGCGAGAAGATGTGCGATCGCCTGGTTTGAACCAATGGGTCGGCCGAACTGATAGCGTTCCTTGGCGTATTTGGTAGCGATATCGACGACGGCGCGAGCTGCACCGATGTTGCCGGCGGCCGACAAAACACGTTCGATCTGAAGTCCGGACAGGACGCACTCCCATCCCTTGTTGACCCCGCCGACCAGCCGTTCGCCAGCGGCATAGACATCATCCAAGTGCAGTTCGTAAGTGCCGGTGCAGTGCCGACCGAGCATATCGAGCTTACGACATTGCAAGCCAGGCGCATCGTTCTCGATCAGGAATAGCGACATGCCTTGTCGGTAATTCGCTTTCGGATCCGTCTTAACATAGATGTTTATCAACGTATTTCGCGCGCCGGCGCCGCTACACCACAACTTGTGGCCGTTGATCGCCCAGCCGTCGCCCTTGCGCTCTGCACGCGTGCGCATGGCTCCGACATCTGAACCCGCATCCGGTTCCGAAATCGAGATTGCCATCCGCGTTTCGCCGGCAAGCAAGCGCGGAATCCAATGCTTGATCTGTTCCTTGCTGCCCTTGCGAACTATATTTAGCGCGCAAAACACGCCGCCGGCGAAGCTCATGTAGAAGTCGGCGCTCGTATAGGCAATCTCCTCGGCGACGATCGCGAGATCGATCACCGAACCCCCAAGACCGCCGTAATCCTCCGGAAATGGCAGCCTGAACAAACCGGCCTCGACCCAAGCGTCATACAACTCGTAAGGATAGGCCTTTTCGCGATCGTGCCGTTCCACGTATTCGGGCGGCGCGTGACGGTTCATCAGCTTGCGGACGTTGTCGCGCAGAAGCTCTTGCTCTTCGGTAAAGCTGAAATCCATTGTCCTGCCGAAAGTTATCCGGTGGTCACCTTGTCGAAACGCTGCTGCAGGTCGTCAACGCTCGCGATCGTAGGTTTCCAGACCGGGCCGGTAACGTTTATCGTCGATGAACTGCGACATGCCCTTCTGGTCGCCCTTCTCCGGATCGCGGAATTTGGTCTGGTCCGACTTCGCGATTAGGTATTCAAAGGACGATTCCCACGACATGCTGCGCACGTGGTGATAGGCAGTCTTTGCTGCGCGCAGCACGCTCGGGTTCTTCTTAATCAACTTACCCGCGAGCGCACGAACCGACGATTTCAATTCTGAGGCCGGCACCGCAATGTTGACCAAGCCGATCTCTGCAGCGCGTTTGCCGTCGAACGTATCCCCCGTCAGGATGTAATAGAGCGCCACGCGCTGGGCGAGCGCCATTGCGACGGACTTGGTCACGATACCCGCAGGGATAATGCCCCAGTTGATCTCTGACAGGCCAAACACGGCCTTTTCGTCTGCTACGGCCAAATCACAGCCGAGCAGAAGTTGGAAGGCGCCGCCGAAGCACCATCCATTGACCATCGCGATGGTCGGCTTCGGGTAATACATGAGGCGGCGCCATTGCCAATCCGCATTCGCCCGGTAGAGGCGTTCGCGGTCGAGCGCAGGCCCGGCATCAACTTCGCGGAAATATTCTTTTAGATCCTGACCCGCCGAAAAGGCGTCTCCTGCGCCGGTAAAAACGATCACTTGCGCGCGGTCGTCGCCTTCCAGGTCGGCGAGCACCTCGACCATTTCGTAGACGAGGCCAGGATTAATGGCGTTGCGCTTTTCGGGCCGGTTCATCGTGACCCAAGCGATCCCATCCTCCAAATCGACCAAAACGTTCTTGCCGCCCGCTTGGGCGGCACCCGCCGATTGGGTTGTGCCGGTCGTCATTTTCAGATTTACCTCATGCGTGTCTTTGCCAGTGAATGTTAATCAGGTACCCTGATATTGTCAATTCGGTGACCCATGCGGCTGCGCCCTCGCACGATCTACCTTTTGAACCAGGCCAACTACGCGCTGCGGTCGCTGCTCGATGTCCGGCTCCGCGCCGTTCCTATGACCGGGATTCAGTACACCATCCTGAGTCTGGTCGAAAAACACAAAGGCATCTCCTCGGCTGAGCTCTCGCGTCGTTTCTTCGTGACCGCGCAAACAATGAACGAGATCATCAATGGCATGGCTCGGCGCGGCCTGATTTCACGCAAGGAAGATCCGGACAACAAGCGCGTACTGCGTCTCAGACTGACCGCCCGCGGCCGCAAGGCCTTGAAGGAGTGCGATGAAATTGCGGATGAGATCGAGCATGCCGCATTCGACTGGATGGCAGCTGAAGAGCAGGAGAAACTGCGCGAAAGCCTGCGCGTGTTGACGCGCGGTCTGCGTGAGCGCGGTTTAATGTCGACGAGTCAGTTGTTGCCACAAGGCACAACGCCGCGCCGGCGCACCGGGCCGCGTTAGCGTCCGCCGCCCTCGGGCGTTTCATCGCCATTTATTGGCAAAAGATCAGCGCATCGAGCGCCAATACCCCCTCGCCTTTGGCGAAAACCATCAATGGGTTTATGTCGACCTCGCTGACCTCCGGGTGCGCCCGCATAAAAGCGCCCAGTGACGCAATCGCGTCGATGATGGCGTCGACGTCGCGCGCGGGCGTGCCACGAAACTCCTGCAACAGCGCGGCACCTTTGAGACTCCGCAATACTTTATCGATCTCTGGCTGGGTTAAGTCAGTCGGCATCAGCCGCGCATCCTTGAGCAGCTCCGTAAAAATGCCGCCAAGACCGATCGCCAGGACCGGCCCCCAGTCGGGGTCACGACGCGCGCCGAGAATCAGTTCGAGGCCTTTATTGGCCATGCCCTCGATGAGCACGCCATCGATGACTACGCCCGGCGCCGCCTTGGCAAGATTGTTGTGCAGACGCTGCCACCCCGCGCGCACGTCATTGCCGTCTTTCAGACTGAGCATGACACCACCGACGTTTGTTTTGTGCGACAGCGCTGGCGACTGCACCTTAAGAGCCACAGGAAAACCTATTTCATTGGCCGCGGCCAGCGCGCCTTCGAGATCAGTCACGAAGCGCCGCTTCGGCATCCGCAGGCCGGCATGTTCAAGAATGTCCTTGGCGGCGTATTCTGGAATGACGCCTGCCGGCAGACGTTCGCCGGTAATGAATGGAGCTAACGTGGGCACTTCATGAGCCGCTTCGGCCCAGGCAGTGAAGCGCGCAAGGGCCCGCAAGGCGCGCTCCGGCGAGCGAAAAAACGGTATTCCCGCATCGCGTACTTCGTTGACGA
This sequence comes from uncultured Alphaproteobacteria bacterium, assembly GCA_963825015.1. Lineage (GTDB taxonomy): Bacteria > Pseudomonadota > Alphaproteobacteria > Rhizobiales > Xanthobacteraceae > Pseudolabrys. The sequence continues at coordinate 9,637 of CAWGRN010000023.1, forward strand.
TCGCCGCGGGAATAGGCGCATCCTCACCGAGCATCGCAAAGATAACGGTATGCGTGTCCGTATAACGCCGCATGGCTTCGATCACCTGCGGCATTTTTCGGGTCGCAAGCTGCGCGTTGGGAAGGATGATGGTCATCAAGACGCTTCCGCACCTTGGATTGGCCACCAGGCCTTCGAGCGCCCGCCCGTAGAGGCTCGGATCGACCAAACCCTGCGCTGTGAGGTCGAGCGGGTTGCTGGCGAGGATCAAGCCGGGCGCAATCGTATTGAGCGCGGCAGCTGCCTCTCCTTCCGGCTGCGGAAGCGCGAGGCCGATCGACTCGCAGTAATCGAGCGCCAACGCCTTGTAGGCACCCGATTCCCCGAGGATCGCGACGCCGCCAAAGGGCCGCTTCCTGCAACGTACGGCGCAGTCGGCCAGGTCAATCAATTCTTCCAACGTGTCGACGACGATCACGCCCTGACGTTCGACTAGCGTGCGCATAACGTCGTAATCACCCGCCAGCGCCCCGGTATGGGTCTGTGCAGATTGCCGCGCGGCAATTGAGCGGCCGGGATGGAGAAGAACCAGAACGATGCCGCGCTCGCGTGCCCGCTTCGCAAGCGCAAGAAAGCGCTGCGGATCGCGGAAATGCTCGGCCACCATCGCGACGACGCGCGTCTGCGGCGATGAGAGAAGGTGTTCGAGAAAATCTTCGATGCCGTTGGCAGCCTCGTTGCCGGTCGAGACCGACACCGAAACGTCGAGCCCGTGGCTCTGGAGGCCCGCGCGCACGACAGTGGCCATGGCGCCGCTTTGCGACACGATACCGATCCCCGGTCCGGACAATGGACGGGGCTCGGTGACCGTGAAAGTGATGCAAATGCCGTCGACGTAGTTGACGTAGCCGAGGCAGTTCGGCCCTTCGACAACCATGCCGTTGGTCCGCGCAATAGCCGCGATTGCTTCCTGAGCGACCTTCCCTTCGGGACCAAGTTCCGCAAAGCCCGCCGAGAAGATGACGACACCGCCGACACCGCGTTCGGCACAACCTTTGACGGCATCGAGCACGCCGGCGGCTGGAATGGCCAGTACGACGCAATCCACGCCATAGGGGAGTTCCCGGACATTGCGGAAACAAGGCATTCCCTGCACTTCGTCGCGTGTCGAATGTATCAAATGCAGGGCGCCAGCGAAGCCAAACCTCCGAAGATTGTCGAACACGATCCCCGCGAGTGAGCCGGGTGTCGACGAGACGCCGGCGATCGCCACAGACTCAGGATTGAGGAGGCGCTCGATTGGCGCGCGTTTCTTTGGGTTCTGAATTGCCCCGGTCTCGGCCATCGCGGTCTGGCTCACTAATTAGCGCTGGTGAGAAATCCGAAGGCAATTCAGCGCGGATAATTGCCAAGACCCGGCTTGTAAGTCTTGGTGTCAAGAAATTCACCCATACCACGCTCGCGGCCGCGCTCTGGATCGACCATCGCCGTCTGATCGTTCTTCGCGGTCAGATATTCCGCAGCCTCCTCCCATGTCATCTCCCGGATATACTTGTAGGAAAGCTTGGCGGCGCGCAGCACGGTCGGATTCTTGCCGAGCAATGTTTTTGCGAGCTCGCGCGTATGATCGACGAGCTTCGCTAAGGGAACGGCCCGATTGACAAGTCCAAGCTCGGCTGCAACACGGCCGTTAAATTGTTCACCGGTCATGATGTAGTAAAGTGCCTTGCGGTCGTTAACAAGCGTCGACAATGCTTTCGGCACGACACCGCCTGGAATGATGCCCCAGTTGACCTCGGACAGGCCAAATTCCGCTTCTTCGGCCGCAATCGCAAGGTCGCAGCAGATCATAGGTGTGAAAGCGCCGCCGAAACACCAGCCATTGACCATGGCGATGGTCGGCTTGCCGTAGAACATTAGTTTGCGCCATTGCCAATTGCGTGTCTCGCGATAAGCGCGATGGCGTTCGAGATCACTTTTCTGGTCAGTGGCTCGAAAAAAGTCTCGCAGGTCCATGCCGGCGGAAAACGCCTCCCCTTCGCCGGTTAGGACGAGGACGCCACAGCGGTCGTCGAGCTCCAGTGCATCGAGAACGCTGTTCATCTCAGTGGCCAGCGCCACGCTCATTGCGTTGCGCTTATGGGGACGGTTCAGCTTGACCCAAGCGATGCCGTCCTCGAACTCTACTTTAATGTTGTCTCCACCGGGAATTGAAGCCTTCGATGCTATGTCCGGACCTGTCATCGAACCTGTCTCCGTTTCTTGCTTCGCGCCTTATGGCCCAGGGCTAATCCAAGCCTTTTCAGGGCGCCGTTGTCACTTGCCGTGCTGTCTAAAAAAGCGACCCGCGATGCCGATCAACGTCATTGCAAAAAATGCGCCTAGCCATCGATTATGGGCGTATAGGCGCGGGCCCGCCTTTTGCGTGGTGCAGTTCCGCTGTTCCGTACGGCGTGCCGTGCCGATCTGTCGCCCCTACAACCTGTTCTAAATAGAAGGTTGCCTTATATCAGGTACCCTTTCATAATGGGCGCAGCCGGTCAATTGTATCGCGACAATGGAAACGGAGAGCTCCTCATAGACGCCACATGCGTATGCAATCGAATGAAGGCGACCTATGACCCGTCAATGTTTAAGAAATGCGGGCACAAACGGAGGAGGAAGCAAACATGGGAAAGTTCATCAAAGCAATATCGGCTCTGCTGGTCGCTGCGATAGGCATGATTGCCGCATCGAGTTCGGCGTGGAGCGCATTTCCAGATCGACCGATTCGAATGATCCTCAGTTTTCCGCCGGGCGGCAGCAGCGATACCATCGCGCGCATCGTGCAGCCCCTTGTCGAAAAAAAGCTCGGCCAAACGATCATTATCGAAAATCGGCCGGGTGCCGGCGGTATAATTGCTATCGATTACGTCGTTAAGTCGGCGCCCGATGGCTATACGATCGGACTGGGTGGTGCCGGCGCGCTCGCCGCCAATCTTGGCCTGCAGGCGATGCCTTACGATCCCAAGAAAGACGTCATTGCGATCACCGGCCTCGCATCTTCTCCGTTCATTCTTGCTGCATCGAAAAATTTCAAGGGCAATACGCTTCACGACGTGATCACCATGGCAAAATCGGGCCAGAACCTTTCAATCGGCCACGGCGGCGTCGGCACGCTGATGCATCTGACCGCGGAAATGTTTCTCCAGGATGCAAAGATCAAAGCGCCACTGGTATCCTATCGCGGCATAGCCCCGGTAGTGACCGATCTAATGGGTGACCACATTGCACTCGGAATCGTCGATCCCCCTTCGGCCAAGGCTGCCCTCGACGGGAACGCCATTAAGCCGATTGCGGTTTCGTCGAAGTCTCGCTTCCCTATGATGCCAAATACTCCGACCTTCGCCGAGTCCGGCCTGCCGGGTTTCGAGTTCGACAGGCTGGTTCGGAATCCTTGCTCCGCACGGCATCCCGGCCGATGTCGTCACAAAACTCAACGCCGCTTTTGTGGCCGCATTGAACGATCCCGATACCGCGGCCCGAATTCGCGCGCTGGGCTCAGAAGTGATGCCGATGACGCCGTCGGAATTCTCCACCTTCATCGACAGTGAGAGGGCGAAGTGGAGTAAGGTCGTGGAGCGAGCGACCAAGGAGCCGCACTAACACTTACAGCAACAGGCTGATGAAAAAACTCTTCAACCGACGCAGTGAAGCGTTAGCGCGCACGGGTCTAAGCTCTCGCGCGTTAGCCTGACACGACCGCACCGCGCCGTTCTCAACCTCGTCCTTTCGCCAATAACGAGACGCAATCATGGCTGACGCCCCTACTGACGTGCACCCGCTCACCAAAAAATTTCTTGGCAAAGAGTTATATCTGGTCGTCACCCGCCCCGTGCGTTCACCCGAAATCGAAAAGAAGCTCGCCGACCACCTCGCACATCAGGTCGAGATGGAAAAGCGTGGCATCATGTTCGCCGCTGGACCGCTCTATTCGCGCGGATCCGATGTGCCGGAAGCCGGCATGTTCCTGCTACGCGCCAATTCCTTTGAGGAAGCCGAGGCGCTTGCCAACAAAGACCCGCTGCACAAGGCCGGCTTGCGCGTCTTCACGTTGCAAAAATGGCGCATGAACGAGGGCAGCGTCACCATCACAGTGAACTTTTCCGACTCGACCATGACTATCAAATAGGTTCGCTCATCCGTCCCGCTACGGCTGTGTTTCATTTTCGAAAATAGGCGGGCTAGGACGTGCAATGGTAACACTTTTGGGTGGGTTCCCGCCCGGTCGCAACTGAAAACAACTTAGGGAGAGAAGCCTTGGACTGGTCAATTCGCACTTTGGCAGCTTCCGTCAGCCTACTGTTAGCGGGCATGGTCTTTGTTAGCCAGCCCGCACGCGCCGAGGATTATCCGACCCGCCCAATCAGCTTTTTGCAGGGTTACGCGCCGGGCGGCACCGCGGACGTCCTTACACGTATCATCGGCAGGGAATTATCGACGTCACTCGGCCAGCCCGTCGTGGTGGAAGCACGCACGGGCGCAGGCGGGAATTTGGCCTCCGAACAGGCCGCGCGCGCCACGCCGGACGGCCATACGCTGGTCATGCTGACCACCGCCCACGTGATCTCGCCATCGCTTTACAAAAAACTTGGGTTTGATCCGATCAAGGATTTCGAGTTCGTCGGCAACGTCGTCGACGCGCCTTACATCATCGTCGTCAACGCGGACTCGCCATACAAGGATATCAAAGAGTTGGTGGCCGCCGCCCGCGCTAAACCCGGCGCGATGACTGTGGGCACCGCAGGCGTCGGCACAGGTCAACACATCTGTGAGGAGATCTTCGCCTCTTCGATCGGCACCAAATTTGTGCACGTCCCGTTCCGCGGTGACGCCGCGGCCGTGACCGCCTTGCTAAGTCACACTGTGGACTTCGTCGTGGCGCCGGGCACTGCGATACGCTCCAACATCAAAGCCGGAACTCTCCGCGCGCTAGGGATATCAAGCTCGAAGCGCTGGGCGGAATTCAAAGACGTTCCGACTATCGCCGAGACTGTAGTGCCTGGCTACGAGGTCGTCGGTTGGCTCGGTGTTGCTACGACCCACGGCGTACCCAAAGCCATCGTCGATAAACTGAGCGCCGACCTTAAGCGCGCTATGGCCATGCCCTCCGTGGTGAAGCAGATCGAGAATCTGGGATTGGTGCCGCACTACACCACCGAGCAGGAAATGAAGGAGCGCGTTGTCAGTCAGATTAGTCGTTGGCACGAAGCCATTGTGAAAGCAGGCATCGAGCAGAAGTAACTCGTTGCACGGCCGTCGTCCTCTACAACATTGATCGTGGGGGCAGTCGCGAGAATGAATAAGATTTTCCACTACTTCGAAGCGCAGCTTAGTGGGGGATACTGCTAGCCCAACGTCAGGAGGAGCCGTCCACAGCATCAATAGCGGACATACCAAGCCTCAATGGGATTGAGCAGTCAATATAGCGCGGTACGAAATAGCGCGGTACGAACAATGCGTCGGCGTAGTCTCGATCGGTATCACCGCAACGCGTTGTACTTCTCCGTCTCCGCCTTGAGCAGGTTGCTTCCTAAAGTCAGGCACTGGGCGGCGGTGTCGTTCTCGATGATATCGATCATGATGTTGTGGCCGCCAGTGGTGAGCCCGAACATGTGGCTCATGCATGCATTCACCAGAATTCTTGAAATCCGACACCGCCTTCGAGAGATTTAATCTCCGGTCGGCGGAAAATACCTTGACGAAAGTCTTGTAGTTGTTCCGCAATGCAGCATAGGCTTCGATGTGGTGTTTACGGGCGGCACACACGTCTCTTGCGCCCTTTTCAGTCGCGGCCTTATCCCACTGGGTCATGTCATTCACATGGGCCACACAAGCTTGCGCATTCGCGTCGACCTTGCCTTCGTTGTCGTAGCCAATGGTGAGAACGTCGGGCAGGACGGCTTCCGCGTGCGCGTAGCTGTGAACAATATTCTCATCGTTTATCTCACGATGGCACGGGGATTGTGGAAATCAAACTGGCTCCGCAAAATCCGTTCACGATTCCCCGCTTTGCCAGTTCGCCGCAAAGAATGGGGCGAACGCCCGCGGTGCCTAGCGTTTCGATCTCTAAATCTGTAGCCAGAGGGTTCCGATCGTGTAAGGAGCGTGACATAATTGCCAACAAAATTTGGGAGGTAACGATGTGCTTTAGCCGATATGCGCGCCCGCTAGTGCTCGCGGCGCTGGCGGTTTTCTTTTCAGCTCAGTCTCGCGCGACCGAATTCGCCGTGAGCCAGTACGGTCGCGTGACCGCGACGCTGCCTTGGGCGGTTGCGCTGGAGAAAGGGCTACTTCGCCGACGAAGGCATCAAGATCGATCACATCATTTCCGGCGAGGGCGGCGGCACCACGCTGCGGAATATGCTGGCGAGCGATCTGCCCTACGGCGAAGTCGCGACCTCGGCGGCGCTTGGCGGCGATCCGCTCCGGCATCGACATCGTCATCGTCAACACCGCCAGCGACCACATCGGCGAGATCGCGCTGGTCGCCAATCCGAAGAGCAGCGTTCACAAGGTCCAGGATCTCGCAAGGCAAGAAGGCCGGCTTCACCAATCCGAAATCGACCAGCGAGCTGCTGCTCCGGCTGGCGCTCAAGGAAGCCGGCATGACCGGCAAGGTCGAAATGGTCGGCAACCGGCGGCTTCGGCGGCGGTCTCACGCTGCTCGACAGCGGCGGCATCGATGCGGCGCCGCTGATCGATCCGATCCTGACGCTCAAGCCGGACAAATATCGCGTCATCTTTCATTTCGCCGACCTCATCCCGCGCATGACCTGGCTGGTCGGCGTGACCACGCGCAAATTCGCCACGGAGCATCCGGACACGGTGCGCAAGCTGATCGAGGTCCATCGCCGCGGCGTCGATTACATCTACGCGCATCACGACGAGGCGATCCGAGATCTATGCCAAGGTCTGGCAACAGAAGCCCAAGGACGTCGCGACGTATTTTCCCAAGTATTTCGGCTACAAGGGCGAGTGGTCGCCGGGCGGCTTCGACAAGGAGGCGCTGGCGAAGATGTCCGATGGTCTGCAATTGATCGGCGAATTCGAAAGGGCCGGTCGACTGGAAAGCCGTCGATCGATCAGCAGTTCCTGCCCAAAGATCTGCAACAAGCCGCTTTGACCGGCAGTCGGCGAGCAGTGGTCGATCGCGGCGCTGGCAAACGGATATCGAAGCGTCAGCGCCTGCAATGCAGCGGCGCGGCAGACTGCATTCGTCGTGCTGACGTTCGCCGTCGCTGGAGCTGCTGTGCCGCACTGGCGATCATCGATCGCGTCACGATGATCCCGCCGAGCGAGATGGTGACGTCGCTGTGGGACATCCTCAGAAGCGGGCGCTTCAATGACGACATCTGCGTTCACGCTGTTACAACATCTCGCGGCCGCCCTGCTGGCGCCATCGCGTCGGCTTCTTCTGCTGGCGCCGATCCTGCATGCGCTTGCCGCGGCTGCGCCGGCTGCTCGATCCGTTGCTGTCGGCCTATTACGCGATGCCGACCTTCGTCTTCTATCCGCTGCTGATCGTCGCGTTTCGGTGTCGGCCGCACGCGCCTTGATCGTCATGGGCGCGATGTTCGGCGTCGTCGCGATGATGGTCAACACCATGCTCGGTCTCGATCACGTGCCGCCGGCGGTCGCCAGGACCGGCTCGATCCTGCAAGCTCGATGCGTTGCGCCAGCTCATTCTGATCAGGCTGCCGGCGGCGGCGCCGCATCTGGTCACCGGCGTGCAAGCTCGCCGTCGCCTATTCGGTCATCGGAATCGTCGCCGGCGAGTTCATTCTCGCGACGTCGGGCATCGGCAAGCGTGTGTCCTTTGCCTACGACAATTTCGACAACAAGACCATGTACGGCATGCTGCTGCTGCTGTTGGTCGGCGTCATGGTCGTCAACGGCGCGCTCTCGGCTTGGGAAAAGCGGCTGCATCGCCGCTTTGGCCAGCGATGAAGTCGACTCGTTCGACTATGTCGTTCTTCTCGCGCGGACTGCTGCTGCTCTGGCAGCTTGTGCACTGGGCGGTCGGGCCCGATGTCATTTCGTCGCCGGCCGCGACCATCGCGCGCGCCGTCGAGCTGCTGCAGACCGAGCGGCTTCTGGGTGCACGCGCAGAGCACGGTCTCGGCGTTCGCGCTGGCGAGCGTCATCGCCATCGCGGCGGCATCGTGCTCGGCCTGTGGCTCGGCCTGCGCCGATTTGCCGGCGACGTGGCCGATCCGATCCTCGGCACGCTCTATTCGATCCCCAAGATCACGCTCTATCCGCTGATTCTTCTGATCTTCGGCCTCGGCGTTTCGGCCAAGGTCGCATTCGGCGTGATCCACGGCGTCTTCCCGATCGCGATCTTCACGATGAATGCGGTGCGCAACGTCGCGCCGGTCTATCACCGCACCGCGCGCATCATGCGACTGTCGCCGGTGGCGACGGCGGCGACGATCATGGCGCCGGCGGCGCTGCCCGAGATTCTCACCGGCATCCGCATCGGCATCGCCCTGACGCTGCTGGGCACGCTGATCGGCGAGCTGTTTGCCTCGACCTCCGGCCTCGGCTTTGCGCTGATCCGGGCGATGGACATCGCACGCCGTGACCGATATCATGGCGATGACGATGCTGCATTTTCGTCTTCGCCGCCGCCGTCAACGCCATCCTGCAGCTTCGTCGAGCGATGGGTTCGCCACAATGGCTATGCCGGCCGCCCACATCAGCCTTCGCGGCGTCACCAAGGTGTTTCCCGGTCACGAAGGACATCCGGACGTGCACGCGCTCGGGCCCGATCGATCTCGACATCGCGCGCGGCGAGTTCTTCTCCGTGGTCGGCCCGTCCGGCTGCGGCAAGTCCACGCTTGCTCGACATCCTCTCCGGCCTGTCGACGGCGACCTCCGGCACCGCGATGTTCGACGGCAAGCCGCTGACGGGCGCGGTCCCGGACGGCATCGGCGCCGTGTTCCAGCAGGACGCGAGCTTCTTCTGGCTCAATGTCTGGGACAACGTCGCGTTCGGCCTGCGCCGGCGCGGCACGGCCGCGGCCGAAGTCGAGCGCCGCGTCAAGCAGGCGCTCGTCGTTCATGGGGCTCGCCGATTTCGCCAAGGCCTTTCCGGCGCAACTCTCCGGCGGCATGCGCCAGCGCGTCTGCATCGCCCGCACGCTCGTGCTCGAACCGCGGGTGCTGCTGCTCGACGAACCGTTCGGCGCGCTCGACCAGCAGACGCGGCTGCTGATGGGCGACGAGCTTCTTCGCATCTGGCGGGAGACCGGCGCGACCGTCGTGCTGATCACGCATGCGCTCGACGAGGCGGCGATGCTGTCCGACCGGGTCGCCGTCATGTCGGCGCGGCCGGGGCGCTTCATCGACATCGTCACGACCGGCTGGCCGCGCACGCGCGACAGCCGCATCGTGTCGGACGATCGTTTCGGCGCGATCACCGGCCGGCTGTGGGCGAAGCTGCGCGAGGAATCGATCCGCGCGCTCGGCGCGCTCGCCGCAATCCCATGATGCAACGATTAGGAGGACGTCATTGAAGACAAGCCAGGATCGCATTCTGACCACCCACGTCGGCAGCCTGCCGCGCACCGAGGCGGTGGTGGCTCTGCTCGAGCGGCGCGAACAGCGGCGCTGGCGACGGAACCGCCGAATTCGACGAGACCATCCGGCGCGGCGGTCGCGCGATGTCGTGAAACGGCAGGTCGAGATCGGCATCGATATCGTCAGCGACGGCGAGACGAGCAAGATCAGCTACGCCACCTACGTGAAGGACCGGCTGACGGGCTTTTCCGACGAGGGCTCCACCGAGCCGGCCAAGCCACATCTCGATCTGCGCCGTTTCCGGACTTGCGGCGGAAGATGGCGCTTGCTGACCGGGCACACGACGCTTCAAGCGGGTGTCCTGCATCGGCCCGATCGCCGTCCGCGACCGGGCGCGCTTGCAGCGAGATCTCGACAACATGCGCGCGCGCCGTCGCGGCTGCCGGCCCGGTGATGCCTTCCTCAATGCGGCTTCGCCGGGCGTGGTCGCGAGCTTCCTGCCGAACCAGCTACTACCCGTCGCACGAGGCCTATGTCGAAGCCGTCGCCGACGCGATGCGCGAGGAGTACGAGGCCATCGTCGCCGCGGGCTTCGTCGCTGCAGATCGACTGTCCCGATCTCGCCATGTCGCGGCACACCGGCATTCCAGGACCTGTCGGAAGCCGAGTTCCTCAAGCGCGCGCAGTTCCACGTCGAGGCGCTCAACCACGCGCTGTGCGAACATCCCCGCCGACATGGTGCGCATGCATGTCTGCTGGGGCAATTACGAAGGCCCGCACACTCACGACATCGATCTCGCCAAGATCTGCCGGATCGTCCTCGGCGGTCAACGCGCAGGGCATTGTCGCTGGAGGCGGCCAATCCGCGCCACGAGCACGAATGGACGGTCTGGAAGGAGGTGAAGCTGCCGGACGACAAGGTTCTGTTGCCGGGCGTGATCGACACGTCGACCAACTATGTCGAGCATCCGGAGCTGGTGGCGCAGCGGATCGTGCGCTTCGCCGAGATCGTCGGTCGCGAACGGGTCATCGCCAGCACCGACTGCGGCTTCGGCACCTCCGCCGGCTACGGCAAGATCGATCCGGAGATTGCGTTTCTCAAGCTCGGCGCGTTGGTGGCCGGCGCCGCGACTGGCCAGCAAGCCAGCTGTGGCTTGACGTCTAGCGCCACAGCCTTTGGCTGGCGATGCTGCGCGCCCTCCACCAGCGACTTCAGTTTGGCCCAGGCGACTTCGGGGTGAACCTCGTCGCCAGCGCCCGATGTGCCGAAGCCGCAGTCGGTGCCGGCGATGACGCGCTCGCGCCCGACCACGTCGGCAAAGCGCACGATGCGCTGCGCCACCAGTTCCGGATGCTCAACGAGGTGAATGCAGTGCGACACCACGCCGGGCACGAGGATCTTGTCGTCCGGCAGTTTGACGTCCTGCCACACTTGCCATTCGTGCTCGTGACGCGGATTGGCGGCTTCGATCAGATAGGCTGCGGCGTTGATCTTGCAGCATGAGATCGACGAAATATTTCAGCTCGAAATCGTGAACGCGCGGCGCGATGTTCACGCTGTAGCAGGTGTGGAAGCGCACACGATCTTCCGGGATGCCGCGTAGCGCGTGATTGACGGCCTCGACGCGCAGCGCGATGAACTTGCGGCAATCCTCAATCGAGGCGTTGACCGCGCGGTTGTAATGCGTCGCCATGCGCGGATCGTCGATTTGCAGCAGGAGCCCGGCGTCGACGATCGCTTTGTATTCGACGTGCATGGCTTCGGCCAGCGCCGCCAGATACTCCTCGTCGGAGGCGTAGTATCGATTTTCGTAATATAGCTCGAGATTCGACGGCGAGATCGCCGTCATGAACGCTTCCTCGGCTGCAACTCCTTTCAGAGCGGCTTTGAGATTGTCGATGTCGATCTGCAGTTCCTTCTGTCCGACATAGCCGATCGGCCCGCGTGCAGACCTGCGCCTTGGGCCGCACCGTGCGCTTCGGCACGATGGCGCCGAGAACGCGCCGCCAGCATCACCTTCATGTCTTCGTAGGCGTCCAGGGAAGGCAAGCGAGTCGCGCGTCGGCCCGCGAAACCGGACCGGACTGTCGATTTCTTCAAGGCCGCTGAGCCGCGCGCGCGCATAGGCCATCCAGTTGACCTTGCTGTGCTCGCCATCATCGACGATATCGATGCCGGTGCGGCCTGTCGCCGCACGATTTCGGAAACGGCGCGACGGATGCGCTCGTCGTACGCGGCCCGGGTCGTAACTGAAGTTGAGTTCCTTGGCGTTGAGGATTGCGACTAAATCGGCGGGGCGCGGCAAGCTGCCGGTATGCGTTGTTAGTACTCGTTGAGTGCTGCGCTTCATTGCGAATATGTCTGCAAAATGAAAGGAAATGTACGATGGCCGAGGTATTAGCGAGCTACATCTGATGGGTACGGTTAAACCTGTCAATCGTCACCAATTATCGATCAAACAGCGATCGGCAGGGCTCGTGGGCCGCGCACGGTGGTGATTTCGCGATTGGCTTTTCGGTGTTCGAACTAAAACACGAGATCAATTGCTGCTGCCTCCGAGCAGCCAACGTTCAATGATTGGCCGAGCAAAACTTCGGGGTTAATGGTCAGGGCCAGCTTTAATTATCCGTGACTGTTCGCCCAAAGCCGAATTTAGCGCTAGGGTAACGTTGTGGGCTCCGTTGAGCAAAAGCATAAATAATGATGTATTATCAATGAGATGTAAGGGACGCCCCTTCCGCCAAGCCGCGCATAAAGGCTTTGCCCGAGTTCGAGCCGTTTCCGCTTCACGACGCGTCAGGCCGCCCGGTTATTTAAGCAGCCATTGAAGCGCGTCGCAATTCACACCGCCGTTGGTCTCGTGCCAGCGGCCGTGCGCCAGGACGATGCGCTCGGGCTTCCACGCGATCATTGTTTCCACCGCCGCGCGCAATTCGCGGCTTGTGCCGCGAGGTGAAATTCAGCCGCAGGTCGCGCGGCAGGCCGCCGTGCGGCGGCGAGACGCGGCCGATCCAAGTCAGCAGCCGAAGGAAGAGCGAGCCGATCTATCAGGTCTGGAAGTTTCGATCAGGTCGGTGAGGATCAGCGTGCGGCTGGCGCGTTGAAAGAATTCGACTTCCGTCATGAAGCCGCCGGCAATCGGCAGCGTGGCGATCTCGGCATCCCACGGGTAGCCGCCAGCGAACATGGATTCGCGTTGGGGAATGCGGCCTTCCAATCCGGGATCCACCAGTAGTGGATACGATTGGGCTGGATGACAAAACGGACACTGCCCTCGCGCGCGATCTCGCTTCGCAATGAAGGCGTCAGCGGCGTCTGCGAACGAACAAGAGAGCTCGCCGGAGGCCAGGCGAATGACGGTCATGCGCGTAGGAAATGGAAATTGTGGCCAAGGCAAGCCGAAGCGGACGACCGGGCCGTCGACGATCCACACATTGTCGGCGACGCGCTTGAGCGTGTTCAGCGGCGGATAGGTAGCGACGGCGTCATCGTGCATTCATCTAGAAATCGAGCGGCAGCAGCGGCCCGCCCGAAGTCCGGCATTCGCGCTGGCAATAGCGGTCGCAAGCGTCGGTGAGCTTCACGCACTGGCCTTGCGCGTCGCGCTCCAGGCAGCCGGCAAGCCCCCAGGCGCAATGCGAGCCGCAGTCGCTCCAGCAGGCGCCCGAGGCCCACACCGATTGGGCCCGCTCGCTGCGCGGAAACGGCAGCACATCGCGGTATAACGGACTCGCGCCAACTGCCGGCCGTCATGGGCTTGAGGTCGGCGCCGATCGCCGGGCCGGCCGCCGGCAACACAATCCCGCCCAGAATGAGCGCCAAAACAACGAGGAATGGTTTCATGGCTCTCCCGCCTTGTCCGTTACGATAGCGCCGTCTTCGGCCCCCGCCAATCGGCGAATGGGCCCCTGGGACAAGTCAGCGGGGAGGAACTTTCGTGGCGTGGCGCCGGTTGCTATTGTGACACGGCAGAGTTCGTAGGTTTGGCGACGCAGGTTTGTATCCAGCGCAAGGGAATAGCCAGTGAGTATTGTCGCAGAGCCGCAAGCCCCCAAAACCGACGATGACAATCCCGCCCAACGCTTCGGCACCGACGGCATCAAGCCATTGGCGCGTGCCAGCTTCATCACGCGGCTGTTCATGAGCGTCGTCGCCTTCGTCGAGCGCCTCAATGTCTCATTCAGCAAAGTCGGCAATCCGCCGATCTACGACAACGCGGTATTTCCGTGGACCAAGGAAATCGAGCGCGAATGGCAGGCGATCCGCACCGAACTCGATCGCGTGCTGATCCGCCAGGCCGACCTGCCCGGCTTTCATGAAATTTCGTCGGACGTCGCCACCATCAGCCAGGACCGCGGCTGGAAGACGTTTCTGCTGTCGGGCTACGGCTTCAGATCGGACGCCAATATCGCGCTGTGCCCGGAACACCTGGCGCGTCTGCCAGAAAATCCCCGGCCTGATCACGGTGATGTTCTCGATCCTCGAGCCCGGCAAACACCTGCCGCCGCACCGTGGACCTTATAACGGCGTGCTGCGGCTGCATGTCGGCCTGATCGTGCCGGAACCGCGCGACCAGCTCGGCATCCGCGTCGATAAGGAAGTCTACCGCTGGAAGGATGGCGAGGCCGTGGTGTTCGACGACGCCTACGAGCACGAGGCCTGGAACAAGACCCCGCATACCCGGGTCGTGCTGTTCGTCGACTTCCGCAAGCCGCTGCGGTTTCCGGCCAATTTCCTCAATTGGCTGCTGCTCAATCTGGCGGTGTTCACGCCCTTCATCCGCGAGGGCTCGGAAAACCACAAAGCCTGGGAAAAGCGCTTCTACGCCGAGGCCGAGGCGCTGCGTAACCAATAGGCGGGCGCGGCCTTGCTATCGCCCCGGATCGCGGTTAGCTCCTGCCGCATGCAGGTTCCAGAGACGAAATCCGACGATAAAGCCGCGCCGAAGATCAGCTTCGTCTCGCTCGGCTGCCCCAAGGCGCTGGTCGATTCCGAGCGCATCATCACGCGCCTGCGCGCCGAGGGCTATGAGCTGTCGCGCGAGCACGCCGGCTCCGACCTGGTCATCGTCAATACCTGCGGCTTCCTCGACAGCGCCAAGGCGGAATCGCTCGGCGCCATCGGCAAGGCGCTGAAGGAAAACGGCAAGGTCATCGTCACCGGCTGCATGGGCGCGGAGCCCGAGAACATCTCGGCTGCCTACCCCGGTGTTTTTGCCATCACCGGCCCGCAGCAATACGAGAGCGTGCTCGACGCCGTGCACCGCGCGGCGCCGCCGCGCCACGATCCCTTCATCGATCTGGTGCCGCCGGAAGGCATCAAGCTGACGCCGCGGCACTACGCATACTTGAAGATTTCCGAAGGCTGCAACAACCGCTGCACCTTCTGCATCATCCCGAAGCTGCGCGGCGACCTGGTGTCGCGCCCGGCCGGCGATGTGTTGCGCGAAGCGGAGAAGCTAGCGGCCGCCGGCGTCAAGGAACTGCTGGTGATCTCGCAGGATACTTCCGCCTATGGCGTCGACATCAAATATGCGGCCAGCAAATGGCGCGACAACGAGGTGCGCGCCAAGTTCGTCGATCTGGCCGGCGCCTTGGGCGAACTCGGCATCTGGGTGCGGATGCATTACGTCTATCCCTACCCGCATGTCGACGACGTCATCCCGCTGATGGCGGACCGCAAGATTTTGCCCTACCTCGACATGCCGTTGCAGCACGCCGCGCCCGACGTGCTCAAACGCATGAAGCGGCCGGCGGCGCAGGAAAAGACCCTCGCCCGCATCGAGCGCTGGCGCGAGATGTGCCCGGACATCACGTTGCGCTCGACCTTCATCGTCGGTTTCCCCGGCGAGACCGAGGCCGATTTCGACCTGCTGCTGCAATGGCTCGACGAAGCTTCGCTCGATCGCGTCGGCTGCTTCAAATACGAGCCGGTGCGCGGCGCGCCCGCCAACGATCTCGGCGCGGCGATTGTGCCCGACGAGGTCAAGGAAGACCGCTGGCACCGCTTCATGCAGGCGCAGCAGAAGATTTCGGCGCGCCGCCTCAAGCGCAAAGTCGGCACGCGGCAGCAGGTCATCATCGACGAGGCCGGACCGACGCGTCGCCAAGGGCCGCTCCATGGCCGACGCGCCGGAGATCGACGGCGCGGTTTATGTGGCGAGCCGCCGGCCGCTGCGCGTCGGCGAAATCGCGACGGTCAAGATCGAACGCGCCGACGAATATGATCTGCACGGGACGGTCGTGGGTTACTGACGCGCTTAAAGCGCGCCGACGACCTTCACCACCGCATCCGTCAACGTTTTCAATTCATTCGCCGAGATCGTGAAGGCCGG
Source organism: uncultured Alphaproteobacteria bacterium (assembly GCA_963825015.1). Lineage (GTDB taxonomy): Bacteria > Pseudomonadota > Alphaproteobacteria > Rhizobiales > Xanthobacteraceae > Pseudolabrys. The sequence continues at coordinate 25,515 of CAWGRN010000023.1, forward strand.
CGTCAGATAGATCACGTTGCCGAACGGGCGCACGAACACGCCCTCCTCCACAAATCGCGCGCGCAACGCGTCAAGATTGGCGATGCGCTCCATCTCGACCACGCCGATGGCGCCCATGACGCGCACATCCTTGACGCCGCGCAGGGCGCGGCAGGGCTCCAGCCCTCGCGCCAACGCGGCGGATATCTCGGCGACCTGCTGCAAGCGCGGCTCGCGTCTCGAACAGATCGAGCGAGGCGTTCGCCGCGGCGCAAGCCAGCGCATTGGCCATGTAGCTCGGCCCGTGCATCAGCGCCTTTTTCGGATCGTCGGACCAGAAGGCGTCGAACACTTTCGCCGTCGCAATCGTCGCCGCCAGCCCCAGCGTGCCGCCGGTCAGCGCCTTGGACAGCGTGACGATGTCGGGCGTCACGCCGGCCGCCTCGCAGGCGAATATGGTGCCGGTGCGGCCGAAGCCGGTGAATATCTCGTCGAAGATCAGCAGCACGTCGTAGTTTGTCGGCGAGCGCGCGCAGCCGCTTGCAGCACCGATCGCGTCGTGAAATTTCATGCCGCCGGCGCCCTGCACCAGCGGCTCGACGATGATGCCGGCGATATCGCCGGCGCGCTGCGCCAGCAAGGTGTCGAGCGCGGCGGCGCGCGCCTCGTCGTCCGGCAGATCGACGATCAGATTTTGCGGCAACAGCCCGGCGAACAGCGCATGCATGCCGTCGTCGGTATCGCTCACCGCCATGGCGCCGGTGGTGTCGCCGTGATAGCCGCCCTTGAACGCGACGAACTGGCTGCGGCCCTTGGCGCCGCGATTGATCCAGTACTGCACCGCCATCTTCATGGCGACCTCGACCGCGACCGATCCGGAATCGGAAAAGAACACCCTCGTCAGAGATCGCCCGGCAGCAGCGCCGTGAGCCGCCGCGCCAGCGTCAGCGCCGGCTCATGCGCCAGCCCGCCGAACATCACATGCGGCATCTCGGCGAGCTGGCGCTCGACCGCTTGCCGGATATGCGGGTGGTTGTAGCCGTGGCAGGCGGTCCACCAGCTCGCGACGCCGTCGATCAATTCGCGGCCGTCGGCCAGCACGATGCGCGAGCCATGCGTGCGCACGACCGGCAACGGTGGCGTCGCGGTCTTCATCTGGGCATAAGGCAGCCAGATGTGCTCAAGGCCGCCCGCATACCAGCCGGGCGGCGGGTTCTTTTTGCTGGTATCGTCCGCCATTTGGCGCTTCCCTACACGCATGCCACCCAACGATCAAATGTCATCGCTCGACGAATTCGCACAAGCCAAGCTCGACGATCTGCAGCGCCGCCATCTGCACCGCAGGCTGGCCGAGACCCTGCGCGAGGACGGCATCTGGGTCGAGCGCGACGGCCGCCGCCTGATGTCGTTTTCCTGCAACGACTACCTCAACCTCAGCCAGCATCCGGCGATCAAGCAAGCGGCGGTGGCGGCAATCGAGAAATATGGCGCGGGTTCGGGCGCCTCGCGCCTGGTGACCGGCAATCACCCGCTCTATGCCGAGTTGGAGGCGCGGCTGGCCGCGGTCAAACAGACCGAGGCGGCCGTCGTGTTCGGCTCCGGCTATCTCGCCAATGCCGGCATCATCCCGGTGCTGATCGGCAGCGATGGCCTGGTGCTGGCGGACGAGTTGTCGCACGCCTGCCTGTTTGCCGGCGCGCAGTTGTCGCGCGGCAAGGTGTTGACGTTTCGCCACAACGATCTCGATCATCTGCGCGCGCTGCTGGCCGAGCATCGCGCCGCGCATGAACACGTATTGATCGTCACCGACGGCGTGTTCTCGATGGATGGCGATCTGGCGCCGCTCGCCGAACTCAATGCGCTGGCCAACGAATACGACGCCTGGCTGATGTCGGACGATGCCCATGGCCTGGGCGTGATCGGCGGCGGCCGCGGCTCGAGTTTCGCCGGCAACACGCATGTCCCGGTGCCGTTGCAGATGGGCACGCTGTCCAAGGCGGTCGGCGCCTATGGCGGCTATCTGTGCGCCTCGGCCCGGTGATCGACCTGATCCGCAACCGCGCCCGCACCTTGATCTATTCGACCGGCCTGCCGCCGTCTTGCGTCGCCGCCAGCATTGCCGCGCTCGATCTGATCGAACGCGAGCCGGCCTATGCCGCGCTGCCGGTGCAAAAGGCCAAGGCCTTCACGCGGCGCGCCAATCTGCCCGAGGCGCAGAGCCCGATCGTGCCGGTGATCATCGGCGCGGAAGCAGCCACGCTCGCCGCCTCGCAACTGTTGGCCGACGAAGGCTATCTCGCCGCCGCCATCCGGCCGCCGACGGTGCCGGCCGGAACCGCGCGCCTGCGGCTGACCTTCACCGCGCAGCATCCGGACGAGCATATCGAGCGGCTGGCGGATATCGTGCGCGACAAGACGCATTCTGCGCAGACGAATGAGCGCCTATTTCGTCACCGCGACCGGCACCGATATCGGCAAGACCTTCGTCACCGCCGGGCTGATCCCGCTATCTGCGCGGCCTGGGCCAGCCGGTCAACGCGCTCAAGCCGGTGGTAAGCGGCTATGATTCTTCCGTGGTCGAGACCAGCGATCCGGCGGTGTTGCTCAAGGCGCTCGGCCGCCAGGTCAGCGCCGACGAAATCGCCAGCATCGCGCCCTGGCGTTTCCGCGCGCCGCTGTCGCCCGACATCGCGGCCGCGCGCGAGGGCCGCAGCATCGATTTCGACGCGTTGATCGCGTTCAGCCGCGCGGCCATTGCCGCCGCCACCGGCATGCTGTTCATCGAGGGCGTCGGCGGCATCATGGTGCCGCTCGAAGGCAAGCGCACGGTGCTCGACTGGATGGCGGCGCTGAATATCCCCCTGGTGCTGGTGGTCGGCGGCTATCTCGGCGCCATCAGCCACACGCTCACGGCGCTGAATGTGATTGCGCAACGCCAATTGAAGATCGCGGCCATCGTGGTGAGCGAAAGCGAGCGCGGCACCGTCGAACTCGACGATACGGTTGCCAGCATTGCGCGGTTTTCCAACGGCGTCGATGTCGTCGGCCTGCCGCGCCTGCCGGGCGGCCTCACCGAGCATCCGGCCTTCGCGCAGATCGCAGCGCTACTCTGAACTCAGCAATTCTCGCAGCGTCGCCTCGATGACTTTCGTCGCGGCTTTGAGATCGCTGAGCTTGAAATGCTCGTCGGCGCCGTGCGCGTTGGCGTCGAGGATCGTGCGCGGACCTGCGCCATAGAGCACCGTCGGAATGCCGGCGACGCTGTAGTGGCGCGCGTCGGTGTAGAGCGGCACGCCCTTCACATCGATCGCGGTTTTGAATTCGCGCTTGCCGTAGCGCGTCAGCGGCTCGACCAGCTTCTCGATGCCTGTGATCGGCTTCAGCGGATCGGCGAGGATGACGCGCTTGCAGTCGATGCGGATGCCCTTGGCCTTGCCGGCGCGCTTGATCAGCGCGATCAGATCGCGCTCGACTTTTTTGCCGTTCTCTTCCGGGATCAGCCGGCGATCGAGCCGCATCACGATCTTGTCCGGCACGACGTTGGTGTTGATGCCGCCGGAGATCAGCCCGACCGTGAGCTGCGGCGAGCCGATGCCTCTGGACTTGGATTTTATCTTGCGGAGTTTCTTGCGCTCGCCATAGAGCGCGGTCAGCACGTGATTGGCCGCCTCCAGCGCATCGGCACCGGTGTCGGGCATCGCGGCGTGCGCCTGCTTGCCATGCACGGTGACTTCCAGATGCAGCACGCCGTTATGCGCGGTGACGACGGCATAGGAGAAATCCGCGCTGAAATCGCGTAATCCGGCTTGGTGAGCTTCTCGTCGAGCAGCCATTTCGGCCCGAGATAGCCGCCGGCTTCCTCGTCATAGGTGAGGTGCAGTTCGACGGTGCCGTCGAGGCCTTCGGGCTTGTCCTTCAAGCGCCAGCAGCGCAAAGCCATAGGTGGCGAAATCGGATTTCGACACCGCGGCGCCGCGGCCATAGATCGCGCCGCCTTTTTCCTCAGCGCCGTAAGGATCGTGATGCCAGCCCTGCCCCGGCGGCACCACGTCGCCATGGGCGTTGAGCGCGATCACCGGGCCCTTGCCGCTGCCGAAGCGCTCGCGGATCACCAGATTGGTCACCGACTTCATGCCGTATTGCTTGACCAGCGCCTCCGGCACCTTATGGCGCTCGACGGCAAAGCCGAGACCTTCGTAAAGCTCGCGCGGATTTCTCGCCGTGGCGCGCGCAGTCGCCGGGCGGATTGTCCGACGGCACCTTCACCAGCTCCTTGAGGAAGGTCGACCTCGCGCGTGAAATTGTCGTCGATGAAGCTGGTCATGGTTTGAAAGTCTCAATGAATTTGACGAGCGCCGCAACCGCCAGCCCCATGTCGCCGGGACTGGCATATTCGGCCGGGTTGTGGCTGATGCCGCCGCGGCAGCGCACGAACATCATCGCCGAAGGGCACAGCCGTGCCATCATCTGGGCATCGTGGCCGGCACCCGACGGAAGCCGAAGCGGTACGCGGCCGGCCTTCGCCGATTGCCGCGGCAAGCATATCCTGCAAGCGCGCGTCGCAAGCGACCGCTGCTGCGGCGTGAAAATGCTCGAACGCCACATCGAGTGTGCGCGGCGGCGGCGATGCGGCGTGCATCAGCTTCGAACTGCGCGACCGCCGCCTTGCGTTCGGCGTCATCCATGCAGCGCAGGTCGACGGTGAACGTGACCTGGCCCGGAATGATGTTGCTCGCGCCTGGCATTGCCTCGATGCGCCCGACGGTCGCCACCATCTGTTGCGCCGCCTTGGCGATGCGCTCTGCCGCCAGCGCCATCTCGGCACTTCCGGCCAACGCGTCGCGCCGCAGGTTCATCGGCACGGTGCCGGCATGGCCTGCTTCGCCGGTGACGGTGACGCGCCAGCGGCTTTGTCCGACAATGCCGGTCACGACGCCGAGCGGCTGGTTCTCCGCTTCCAGCAGGGGACCCTGCTCGATGTGGACCTCGACATAGGCGGCGGCCTCGCCCGGCGCATATGCGGCTTTCGGAATATCAGCGAAGTCCTTGCCGTAGCCCTTGAGCGCGTCGGCGAAACTGACGCCCGCGCTGTCGGCGAGCTTGAGCGTGTCGTGCTCGAAGGCGCCGGCACAGGCGGCGGATGACGACAGCGTGGAGGGAAAGCGTGAGCCTTCCTCGTCGCCGAATGCCAGCACGTCGATCGGTACCGGCGGCTTGCCGCCGAAATGCCCGACCGCCAAGAATTCCGGCAATCACCCCAAGCGGTCCGTCGTAGTTGCCGCCATCAATTACGCTATCGAGATGCGAGCCGATCAGCAGCCGCGGCCCCTCGCCGATCCGCCCGCGCACGGTGCCGAGCGCATCTTCCGAGACGCCAAGGCCAGCGTCCCGCATCCATTGCGTCACCAGATTGGCGGCGGCGCGATGTTCGGGCGACAGAAAGGTCCGCACCAGCCGATTCGGCTCGGCCGAAATCGACGCCAGTGTCTTGATCATATGTTCGGCGCGCAGGCCGATGGCCGCCGGATCTAAGTCAGCCATTTCGCGGTCACGAGGGTTTCGAACATGCCTTCGAGATTGATCAAAGCGTGCAGCAATATGGTCAGAATCGTCGAGCCGGTCGCCCAGCGCATCCAGCCAAGCACCAGACCGAATGCAAAAATCTGGCCAGTTACGTACCAGTCGTATTGAACATGGATCAGGGCCCAGCACAGCGCGGTGACGAAAATCACGGCCCAGGCATCGCGCGGCGACTGCAGCCAGCCGCGGTACAAAAATCCGCGAAACAAGGTCTCCTCGCCAAGCGGCGTCACCACCACCACGGCCAGCCACAACAGCAGCAATGGCAGCCATCCGGCTTCGCTGGCGGTGCGGAAGATGTCGCTCTGGAACGTCGTGACGATATTCTTGCCGAACAGCCAGCTCAACACATTGCCGGCGATGATCAGCGCGACGGTTACGGCGACGCCGAAAACCACTTCGCTGCGGCGCGGCCACGTCAGACCGAGATAGGCCAAAGGGTTGCCGCCTCTGCGTTGGGCGAAGGCTAACAGCAGCAATAATTGAATCGGCGTCGAAACCAAGATGATCAGCGTGACCGCGACGCCGTCGCCGCTGAAGTCCGGCATCACGGCAAGCCCGGTCCCCAGCCACCAGGTCAGCGCTATGAGCGCGGCGAACTGGCCGGCCAGCATGGCAACCAAACCGAGACCGAATGTCGCCAACCTGCCCCAAGGCTTGACGGCTAAAGGATCGATCCCGGTTGTCACGTGACGGCCTTCACCAGATCAACTCCCACGATAGGTCGAATAGCCATAGGGCGAGATCAGCAGCGGCAAATGATAGTCGCGGCCCGCCGCGACGGCAAAACGCACCGGCACGATATCGAGAAAGGCCGGGTCGGCGAGCGTCGCGCCAGAGCTCCGAAAATAATCGCCGACGTGAAAGGCAATTTCATACTGCCCCGGCTTGAACAGCGCGCCTTCCAGCAGCGGCTTGTCGAGCCGGCCGTCGGCGTTGGTCACGGCCTCCGCGATCACGGCCGGCGCACCGGCGGCGCGCAACACCACCCGCATACCCGCGGCGGGCTTGCCGGACGCGGTATCGAGCACGTGGGTGGTCAGGTGGGGCATGGCAGAATTGCTCAGCTGTCATGCCCCGCGAAAGCGGGGCATCCAGTAGCCATTGGCATAGCTGATCTTGGCACCTTCAGTGCAAAATTCTGCACCGGAGTTACCGGATCGCCCGCTTTCGCGGGTCGATGACCCCAGCTACGGAATCAACACCACCGATCCCGTGGTCTTGCGGCCTTCGAGGTCCTTGTGCGCCTGGGCGGCGTCCTTGAGCGCATATTTGTGGCTGGCGGGAATTTTCACAGCACCGGAGCCGACCTTTTCGAACAGGTCCTTGGCCGTCGCCACCAGGTCTTCGCGCTTGGCCGCATAGTGGTTGAGCGTCGGGCGGGTGGCGAACAGCGAGCCCTTGGCCTGCAGCAGGTTGATGTTGAACGCCTCGATCGGGCCCGAGGCCGAGCCGAAGCTGACGAACATGCCGAGCGGACGGATGCAGTCGAGCGAGGCCGGGAACGTGTCCTTGCCGATGCCGTCATAGACCACGTCGCACAGCTTGCCGCTGGTGATCTCCTTCACCTTCGCCACGAAGTCTTCGTCGCGATAGAGGATGGTGTGGTGGCAGCCGTTCTTCTTGGCGAGCTCGGCCTTGTCTTTGGAGCCGACGGTGCCGATGACGGTGGCGCCGAGATGATTGGCCCACTGGCACGCGATCAGGCCGACGCCGCCGGCGGCGGCATGAACCAGTATGATGGTGCCCTTGCCGACCTTGAAGGTGCGGTTGAGCAGATACTGCACCGTCATGCCCTTGAGCATCATCGCGGCGGCCTGCTCATAGGTGATGTTGTCGGGCAGCTTCACGGCGCGTTCCGCCGGCAGCAGACGTTCGGCCGCGTAGCCGCCGAGCGGCACCACATAGGCGATACGGTCGCCGACCTTGACGTCGGTAACGCCCGGCCCAACCGCGGTGACTTGACCGGCACCTTCGTTGCCCGAGACGAACGGCATGCCGACCGGCGACGGATACATGCCGATGCGGAAATAGGTGTCGATGAAATTCACGCCGCAGGCGTACTGCTTGATCTTGATCTGGCCCTGGCCCGGCGCCGGCACTTCGATATCGTCCAATGTGAGGACTTCCGGACCGCCGAATTTATGTACGCGCACTGCTGCGACCATGTTTCACCCCTTGAATTGACTAGGCTTGTTATGTGGAAGAGTTCGGCCGGGATCATAGGGAGCGGCGCGCGAAGCGCAAGGCGGCTGGCCGCCGGCTAGCGCGCCGCCGGACACCCGCAAATTCGCGCCATTGATGTATGCCGCCGCATCCGACAGCAGGAACAGGATGGCTTCGGCGACCTCGTCGGCCTTGCCCGGCCTGCCCATCGGCAGCAACGGCGCCACGCGCTCGATCCGGCCGGGCGGCTGAATATCGGTGTCGATCACGCCCGGCGAGACGGCATTGACCCGAACGCCCTCCTTGGCGACTTCGCGCGCCACGCCGATCACCATGGCATCGACGCCGCGCCTTTGGCCGCCGCGTACCACACGCATTCATTGGCGCCGCCGATCGTCGCCGCCATCGACGACAGCATCACGACCGAGCCGCCGTTGCCGCCGAGTTTGGTCGACATGCGCCGCACGCAAGCGCGCAGGCAAAGCAGCGCGCCGAACGTGTCGACGTCGATCACCTCGCGGATCGTCTTGGCGTCGGCTTCGTCGAGCCGGGAATTGTCGCCGATGATGCCGGCGCTGTGCACGAAGTGGGTGAGCGCGCCCAGTTTCTCGGCGGCAGTCGTCGAACACACGCTCGATATCGGCTTCGATCGCCATGTCGCCCTGGATGGCGACGGCCTTGCCGCCCGCCGCCTTGACCGCGTCGACCACGCCGGCGGCGGCATTGGCGTTGGACTTGTAGTTGACCGCCACGTCGTAGCCGCGGCGCCGGCAAACCGCGCGGTCGATGCGCCGATGCCGCGGCCGCCGCCGGCGATGAGAAGGACTGGTCGTGACATGCCGAATTCCCGTTAAGTTGGCCGGCGCAACAATCCGGCAATGAGAAAATACGCCGCGATGGCGGCCAGCGGCCAGGTGACGTAGGGACCCGGCGCGAGATTATTGATGATCGCCAGCGCCGCCAGCAAGGCCCAGACCGCCAACAGCGCGATATTCAGCGGGCGCAATTGCCTGACCCGCAGCGGGTGCACGAAGCGGATCGGCGCGAATGTCAAAGCCGCGAACGCGACGATAGCGGCGGCGGCGGCCCAGGGCGGCGGTTCCAACACGTAAAGATAGAAGGCAACGAGATTCCACACCGCCGGAAAGCCGCGGAAATAATTGTCGCGCGTCTTCATCTCGCGATCGGCGAAATACAGCGCGCCGACGATCACGACGACAAGGCCGGAGGGAATGGCCAGCGCGTCCGGCAGAAAGCCGCTGGCGGCGATGGCATAGGCCGGCACGAACACGTAGGTCGTGAAATCGACCACCAGATCGAGCGACTCTCCCGACCAGCGCGGCAAGACCTCGGCCACCTTGAAAGCGCGCGCCAGCGGCCCATCGATACCGTCGACGATCAGCGCCGCGCCGAGGCACAAAAACATCGCCGCCCAATGGCCGCCGGTCGCCAGAATCAGCGCGAGAAACGCCAGCGCCGCGCCGCAGGCGGTGAAGATATGGACGACGAAAGCGCGGATGCGCTCGAAGCTATTCATGGTTTTTGCTTGCGCATGATCTGATCCGAAAACCGGTGCCCACTTTTCGGGATCATGCGCTACTGATTGCCCCAATCGAGCTTGACGATTTCGGCCGAGCGGCCGGCCAGGTTCCAGTTGCGGCCGAAGCCGCGGAAGCGCGATTTGTCGGCGCGCGACACGATGACGTCCGGCCCGATCCAGTATTCGCTGTTGCGGATCACGACGTTGCCCTGCTCCTTGCCGCGCACCGGCGTAATGGCGCCGTCGACGTATTTCTCGATGCGCACGATGCGGGTCTCGCCTTGCGTCTCGTAAGAGATCGGCACCTGGCGTACGCCGAGAAATTGACCGACCAGAATCGACAAGAGATGCGTGGTGCCGCCGACGCGGCCGGTGAAGATGCGGGTGAGGCCCTTCACCGCCATGGCGGAGGCCTTGTCGTCGACGAACAGCGCCGCGGTCCAGTTGCCGCGCGACATGATGCCCGGCAGATCCATCATCAGACCCACTTTGAGGCCGGACAAATCCTCACTGTCGATATGGCCGTCGTCGATGCGGATGCCGGCCCAGGTCTGGCAGCGTTCTTCGGTCGGCGGATGATCGCCGAGCGACAGCACGCACGGGCAGAACACCGTGCAACTGCACGACAGCGCCATCTCGCCTTTCAAGGTCCACGCTTCGGTCAATGTTTCGCTCCCGGTCTTTATTGTTTTTCTAGCTCAAATCCCGTGCCCCGGCCAATGGGCGGCAACCGCCGCCAGCACGAAGCCGACGCCGATGGCGATCAAGCCAACGCCGATGGCATATGTGAAGCGCTTGCCGGTGCCGATCTTCTCGATGGTCATCACCATGCCGAGCGCCGCCATCCAGACCACGTTCATGACGCCGACCGAAAACATCACCAGCATCATCGCCCAGCAGCAGCCGAGGCAATACAGGCCCTGGCTGAGGCCGAGCCGGAACACGCCGCGCGGCGTCGTCTGCCAGTTGGCGAAGAAAAATGGAAACGGATGCTGGCATTGCGTGAGACATGCATGCTTGAGCGCTGAGAATTGATAGAAGCCGGCGCCGATGAAGATCGCGCCAGAGAAGAGTCCGCTGGCCGACGCCATGCTCGGATCGAGCAGCGCGGCGCGGGTCAGCAACAGCTGCGCGACTGTGGCGAGCGCGGCAAAGCCAAGCCAGACGGCGGTGTAACCGGCGGCAATCATGAACGGCGATACCACCGGCTCATCTTTACGCGCGGCGGTGTCGGCGATCTCCGCATAAGTCAGGATCATCGGCGCGGCGCTCGGCAGCATCATGGCCAGCGTCATCGCGACCCACATCAGCGCAACGACCGCGATGCCGGTTGCGCTGAACGTGGCATCGCCCGGCAAGGCTCGGCACAAAGCTTCGAACAGGCCGACGCCGGCCGCCTGCAGGCCGAGGATAAACCAGCCGAGGCCGGCCAGCGCCACCACGCAAATCGCGGCGATGACCTTGGGCCGCGCGAAAACGGCACCCAGCCGGCTGGCGGCGGGCGACAGGTGGTCAAGCTTGTGGCCGGTCGTCTCGGTCATGAACGGGCCTTCAGGCGGTCATCGTGCATAGCGCATCGTCCCATGCTAGTTAAACCGGAACAGGATCGAGCGATTTGATGCCGGACAAAGCCGCCAATAACAGCGAAAAACCCTCGGCCATCGTGGTCGGCGGCGGGCCCGCCGGGCTGACCGCGGCGATTACGCTGGCCGTAGGCGGCATCGCCACCGTGCTGGTGGGCAAGCGCCCGGCGCGGCCCGACAACCGCACCACCGCCCTGCTCGGCGGGTCGGTCACGGCCTTGGCCACCTTGGGCGTCTGGGAGCTCTGTGCGGCGCAGGCGGCGCCGCTCAAGATCATGCGCATCGTCGACGATACCGGAAGGCTGTGGCGCGCGCCGGAGGTTAAATTCGACGCCGGTGAAATCGATCTCGAGGCCTTCGGCTACAATATCGAGAACCGGCATCTGGTCGCGGCGCTCGAGCAATTCGCCGCCACGCTGCCCAATCTGCGCCTGATCGAGGACGACGTGCTGAGCGTCGAGCCCGGCGACGATGATGTCAGCGTAGCGCTCAAGAGCGGCGACCGCTTGCAAGCGCCGCTGGTCGTCGGCGCCGATGGCCGCCGCTCGCTCTGCCGCGATGCCGCCGGCATCGGCATCGACGAACGCGAGTACCGCCAAGTCGCGCTTACGGTCTGCTTGAAGCATTCACGCCCGCATCGCGAAACATCGACCGAATTCCACACCCCGAACGGGCCGTTCACGCTGGTGCCGCTGCCGGGCTTGCGTTCAAGTCTGGTCTGGGTGCTCGATCCGCGTCATGCCGATGAACTCGCGGAGCTCGACGATGCCGCGCTGGCGCTGGAGATCGAACGCGCCTCGCATTCGATCCTCGGCAAGATCGAGATCGAACCGGGCCGCGGATTGTTCCCGCTCGGCGTCGCGACCGCCAAGCGCTTCGGCGACAAGCGCATCGCGCTGGTCGGCGAAGCCGCCCACGTGATCCCGCCGATCGGCGCGCAAGGATTGAACCTCGGCCTGCGCGACGCCGCCACCATCGGCGAGCTTGCGGTTGCCGCGTATCGCGACGGCAACGACATCGGCGGCGCCGATGTGCTTTCGGCTTACGACAGAATGCGCCGCGCCGACGTCGGCAGCCGCACCATGGCGATCGACCTGCTCAATCGCACGCTGCTCACCGATTTCCTGCCGGTGCAGGGCATGCGCGGCTTGGGCCTCTACATGATCGACCGCATCGGCCCGTTGCGCCGCGCCGCCATGCGCGAGGGCATCGCACCCGCGGCCGCCCAGCCGCGGCTGATGCGTGGGGAAGCGCTTTAGTTCTTTCCGAGCGGCGGCGCCTTCTTCGCAACCGGCTGTCTCGCGAAACACCGGCGCGATCGGCAGCGGCAGCGCCGGCATGGTCTTGCCCGCCGCGCTCGCGACTTCATGTGCGAACAATCCGCGTTCGACGAAATGCGGATCGCGCATGGCCTGCTCCAACGGCACCACAAGTGTGGCGCAGCAATCGGCGGCGGCGAAGATCGGCCGCCATTCTTCGGCCGTGCGCGCCACTATCAGCCTGGCCACCGCATCCCGCGCCGCTTGCGGGTCGCGCAGATCGTTGACGAACGCGGCTTCCAGTCCAATCGCCGCGGTGAACGCCAGCCAGAACTTCTGCTCGATGGCGCCGCAGGCGACGATTTTGCCGTCTTTTGTCGGATAAAGTTGATAGCGCGGCGAAGAGCCGACCAGCCACATCTCGCCCGGCTTGGGAAATTGTCCGGTCGCCTGCCCCAGCGCCAGTGCGTACCAGGCGAAGGTGAACATGGCGTCGGTCATGGCGATGTCGAGGTGACAGCCCTGCCCGCTTTGGTCGCGCGCGCGTAGCGCCAGCAGGATATTGATCACCGCCGGAAAACTGCCGCCGGCGATGTCGGCGGCCAGCATCGGCGGCACCACCGGCCGCTCGATCGGTCCCGGCTGCAAATCGAGCAGCCCGGTATTGCCGATATAATTGATGTCGTGGCCGGCTTCGTCGACGCGCGGCCCGCTTTGGCCGTAGCCTGAGATCGAGCAGTAGATCAGCCGCGGATTGCGCGCGCGCACGTCGTCGTAGCCGAAGCCCAGCTTCGCCATGACGCCGGGCCGAAACTGTTCGATCAGAATATCGGCGCGTTCGATCAGCGGGATCAGTCTGGCGCGGTCGGCTTCGGTCTTCAGATCGAGTGTGAGATTCTGCTTGCCGCGATTGAGCAGCGCGAAGGGCGCGCTCTCGCCGTCGAACGCCGGCGGGAAGCGCCGCATGTCCTCGCCGCCCGGCCGTTCGATCTTGATCACCTCGGCACCGGCTTCCGCCAGCATCAGCGACGCCAGCGGCCCCGGCAGCAGCGTGGTGAAGTCGATAACCAGGAGGCCGGCTAGCGGCTGCATAAAGTCACCTGAAAAGTAACGGGGGCAGCGTACCGGTTTTCACCATCCACATCACGCTGGTCAGCGTCAGCACCGAAACCACCGTTCCAACCAGCACCGCGCTCGAGGCCTGTTCGACCCAGGTGTCGTATTGGCGCGCGAACACGAACACGTTCAGCGCCGGCGGCAGCGCCGCCATCAGCACGGCGGTGTAGACCCATAATTGGTCGAACGGCCCAAACAGCGACAGCAGCAGAAACATCAGCAGCGGGTGCAGCAGCAGTTTCACCGCGGTGAGGAACGGCACCTCCCACGGCATCTTTTTCAAAGGCCGCAGTGCCACCGTCACCCCGAGCGTGAACAGCGCGCAGGGCGCCGCCGCGTTTTGCAGGAACTGCATCAGCCGGTCGAGCGCCACCGGCGGCTGGAAATGCACCGCGGCCGATAAAATGCCGACCGCGGTCGCGATCATCAGCGGATGCAGGACGATGCGTTTGACCGCTTCGATGGCGGTCGCGCCGACGCTGACTTGGCTGGGCTTGGCCAACGCCATCAGGAACGGCACCAGCGTAAACAACAGCAGCGTGTCGAAGCAGAAGATCAGCGCCACCGGCACCGCCGCTTGCGGGCCTAGCGTGGCCAGCGCCAGCCCTGGGCCCATATAGCCGATATTGCCGTAGCCGCCGGCCAGCCCGGCAATGGTCGATTCGCTGATATTGCCGCGGCGGATCACCATGCCGATCGCGAAGGCCACGGCAAAGGCCCAGAACGTCGACAGCGTGGTGGCGAAGACGAAATCGACCTGGGCCAGCTGTTCGAGCGGGGTTTGGGCCAGGATGCGGTAAAACAGGGCCGGCAGCGCCACGTAGACGATGAAAAAATTCATCCAGGCCAGCGCGGTATCGGGAATCTGCTTGATCTTGCCGCAGGCAAAACCGATGAAAATCAGCCCGAAAAACGGCAGCGCCAGGTTGAGAACGTCGATCATTAAAGGCTCCGGCGCCGCCTAAAAACTGGCCACTTGGCGCGACCTTTGCATTCCTCTAAACGGCACAATGCCCTTTTGAAAGGACTGTCATGAAGCTGCCACGCCAGTTTTTTCAGCCGCTCGCGATCGGCGCCCCGGCGCCGATGCGGGATCTGCCGGTGCGGCTTGAGCGCATGATCCACTTCGTGCCGCCGCATTTGGAAAAACTGCGCGCCAAAGTGCCGGAACTGGCCAGGCAGGTCGATGTGGTGCTTGGCAATCTGGAGGATGCAATTCCGGTCGAGGCCAAGGAGGCCGCGCGCGCCGGTTTCATCGAAATGGCCAAGGCGACCGATTTCGGCCAGACCGGCCTGTGGACCCGCATCAATGCGCTGAATTCGCCCTGGGCGCTCGACGACGTGACCGAGATCGTGGGCGCGGTCGGCGACAAGCTCGACGTCATCATGCTGCCCAAGGTCGACGGCCCCTGGGACATTCATTATCTCGACCAGTTGCTGGCCCAGCTCGAGGCGCGGCACAAAACCAAAAAGCCGATCCTGATCCACGCCATTCTGGAGACCGCGCAAGGCGTCAATAATGTCGAGGCGATCGCCACCGCCTCCCCGCGCATGCACGGCATGAGCTTAGGCCCCGCCGATCTGGCGGCCTCGCGCGCGATGAAGACCACCCGCGTCGGCGGCGGTCATCCGGAATATAAGGTGCTGGCGGACGCGCAGGTGACGCGCCGCGCGCGGCCTACCAGCAGGACCTGTGGCATTACACCACTGCAAAGATGGTCGACGCCTGCGCCGCCGCCGGCATCAAGCCGTTCTACGGCCCGTTCGGCGATTTCTCCGATGCCGCGGCCTGCGAGGTCCAGTTCCGCAACTCGTTTCTGTTGGGCTGCGTCGGCGCCTGGACGCTGCACCCTTCGCAGATCGCCATCGCCAAGAAGGTTTATGCGCCCGATCCGGCCGAGGTCGCCTTCGCCAAGAAGATCGTCGATTCCATGCCGGACGGCGCCGGCGCGGTCATGATCGACGGCAAGATGCAGGACGACGCCACCTGGAAACAGGCCAAGGTCCTGCTCGATCTCGCCCGGCTGGTGGCCGCCAAGGACCCCGATATGGGCGCGCGATACGGCCTCTGATTGAACGATCTAGCTAATGCCGCATTGATGACTTATGTGGTCCCTGACATGAACAAGATGCGCACCGCCAAATACACCATCGGCCAAGTGGTCAAGCACCGCCTGTTTCAATTCCGTGGCGTCGTGTTCGACATCGATCCGGTGTTCGACAATACCGAGGAATGGTGGGAAGCGATCCCGGCCGAGGTGCGCCCGCGCAAGGACCAGCCGTTTTACCATCTGTTCGCGGAAAACGCCGAGACCGAATACGTCGCCTATGTCTCCGAGCAGAATCTGCTGCCGGATACTTCCGACACGCCGATCCGGCATCCGCAGGTCGCCGAAGTGTTCGAGCGCAACGACAACGGCGTCTACCGGCCGCGCAACAATCAGTTGAACTGATCGCGCTGCACCACGGTGCGATCACAAAAAAAGGCGCGGCCGAAGCCGCGCCTTTGTTGTTTCCGCGCTTGTCGCGCGCTGACTTATTTCTTCTGTGCCGGCGCCGGCGCCGCCGCGGCAGGCTGCTGGGCTTCCAGCTTCTTGCGCGCCTCTTCGGCTTTCTTCTGCAGTTCTTCCTGCAATTTGCGCTGCTGTTCTTCGAACGCCTTCGGGTCGGTGGCCGGGCCGTCATAGGCCTTGGCGAAATCGGCCAGCGGCAGCGGCAGGCTGATCGGCGTGCCCTGCATGTTGATGGCCTGCACCGTGATCGACTGGCCCTTCTTCATCTTGGCAATCATGTCGTCGGTAACCGGATAGTCGGACATGCAGCCGACCTGGAAGCAGATCTTGTAGGGCTGCTGCGCCGGCGGACCCTGATCGATGATCACGCGGGTGCCGTGGGCCAATTGCATGCCGAGCGGCACGGTGACGCGCAGGATCTTCTGTTCGCCTTCCGGCTCGAACAACTGAACGATGGCGACCGGCATGCCGTTTTCCAGCCGGCCGTCCTTGGTGATGACGCAGACCTGCTTGTTGTTGGTGTCCGGACCCTTGCCGCAAACCTTCATCCACGGCGAATACATCAGTTGCGGCTCGCCGGCCTGCGCCGGTGCGGCCGCCGGCGCCGCTTCCGCCGGCTTGGCGGCGGGCGCCTGTTTCGGCGCCGCGGGCTTGGCCGGCTGTTTCGGGGGCGTTTGGGCGAACGCCGGTGCTGCCACCAGCAACGCCGCCAGCAAACCTGCGGCGGTCAGCGTCCGGCCCAGCGGCCGGGCCGATGCGATCCGATGATCCATGCAATTAGTCCTTTGTTCGCACCGCTCGCGGGTCCACGGCTGGCCCCGACGGTCGCCTCTTAGATTGGGTCTTTCCGCGTGAAATACGGCGGCAACGTGACCCCACAGGGCTGCGTGATAGCCGATATTGCTCCTGCAATAAAGCCACGAATGTGCCCAAAATACGCGAGCTGCGCGGCCGTTGCCGCTGCCGCCATGTGATAAATTACTCAAAATCGGAACCGAATCGCATTCGACCCTCGCCCGCGCCCAATTTCGCTTCCCCGCAGCTGACGCCATTGCGCGCGTCGCGGCGCCAGTTGCTGCTTGGCGCGCTAGGCACCTTGCTCGGCGCGACCGGACTGGGACGCCGGCAGGCGCATGCGGCGCAAAGCCATCACGCCATCGCCATGCAAGGCGAACCGGCCTGGCCGGCGAACTTCAAGGCGCCGACTTATGCCAATCCGGCGGCGCCCAAGGGCGGCCAGCTTGTGCAGGGCGTGCTCGGCACCTTCGACAGCCTCAACCCGTTCATCGTCAAAGGCCTGCCCGCCGCCAATATCCGCAGCTACGTGATCGAGAGCCTGCTGGCGCGCGGCTATGACGAACCGTTCACGCTCTATGGCCTGCTCGCCGACAGCGTCGAGACCGATGCCGCGCGCACGTTCGTCACCTTCACCATCAATCCGGCGGCGCGCTTGGTCCGACGGCAAGCCGGTGACGCCGGACGACGTGATCTTTTCCTGGCAAATCCTGCGCGACCACGGCAAGCCGCTGTTCGGGATCTACTACAGCAAGATCAAACGCGTCGACGCGATCGATGCACGCACCGTGCGTTTCGATCTCAGCGGCGCCGACGACCGCGAATTGCCGCTGATCGTTGGACTGATGCCGGTGCTGGCCAAGCACGCCATCAATCCCGACACTTTCGAGGACACCAGTTTCACACCCCTGCTCGGCAGCGGGCCCTACACGGTGAGCGCGGTCAAACCGGGCGAGAGCGTCACCTTCAAGCGCGATCCGAATTACTGGGGCCGCGATCTGCCGATCAATCGCGGCCTGTGGAATTTCGATTCCGTCAAATTCGACTATTACCGCGACGGCAACACGCATTTCGAAGCCTTCAAGAAAGGCAATTACGACGTCCGCGCCGAGACCGATCCCGGCCGCTGGCAAACGGCGTACGATTTCCCGGCGCTGCGCGACGGCAACGTGGTCAAGGAGGAATTCCCCTACGGCCTGCCGAAGGGCATGGAAGGCCTGGTGTTCAACACGCGCCGGCCGATTTTCGCCGACATCCGCGTGCGCGAGGCGATTTTGCAGTTGTTCGATTTCGAATGGATCAACCACACCTATTTTTTCAATCTGTACAAACGCACCGCCAGTTATTTCGACGGCTGCGATCTGTCGGCCCATGGCGTGGCCGCCAATGCGCGCGAGCGCGAATTGCTCAAGCCTATCCCGGCGCGGTGCGCGCCGACATCATGGACGGCACCTGGACGCCGCCGGTGACCGACGGCTCGGGCCGCGACCGCGCCGGATTGCGCCGCGCCTTCGCGCTGTTCGCCGCAGGCCGGTTACGAACTCAAAGGCACCGAGCTCACGCATCGCGCCAGCGGCAGGCCGTTCGCCTTCGAGATTCTCACCACCACCCGCGACCAGGAACGGCTGGGCCTCGCCTTCACGCGCAGCCTCAAGCGCGCCGGCATCAACGCCCAGGTGCGCAGCATCGACGCCACGCAATTCGAGCGCCGCCGCATCGGCTTCGATTTCGACATGATGGACTATCGCTGGGAGCAGTCGCTGTCGCCGGGCAACGAGCAATTGTTCTATTGGAGCTCGGCCGCGGCCGATCAGCAAGGCAGCCGCAACTACATGGGCGTCAAATCGCCCGCGGTCGACGCCATGATCGCGGAAATGCTCAGCGCCACCAGCCGCGAGGATTTCGTCGCCGCCACCCGCGCGCTCGACCGCGTCCTGCTGTCGGGCTTCTACGTGGTGCCACTCTACTTCCCGCCCAAGCAATGGGTGGCGCGCTGGACCCGAATCGAGCATCCGGCTAGCACGTCGCTGTTCGGCTATTTGCCGGAAACCTGGTGGCACAAGGGCGCCACATGATTTTGGGCGACAGCGACCGCGCGACGGGTGGCAACCGCACCACGCTCGACGACCTGTTCCGCCGCGCCGGCGTGCGCAACGCCGATGCCATCGCGCTCGCCGATCCACCGAACCGCGAACAATTCACCGACGGCGCGCCGCGCAATCTGACTTACGCGCAAGCCGACCGCGCGATCTCGGCCTTGGCCGCGCGGCTGCGGCAATTCGGTTTGCAGACCGACGCCGTGGTGGCGATGCAATTGCCCAATACGGTGGAGAGCGCGATCACGCTGCTCGCCGTGCTGCGCGCGGGCATGATCGCGGCGCCGCTGCCGCTGCTCTGGCGCAAGCAGGAAATTGTCGCGGCGCTCGGCCGTATCGGCGCCAAGGCCATCGTCACATCGTCACGGATCGGCGCGACCGCGCATGCCGAGGTCGCGATCCACGTCGCGGCCGAGCTATTTCCAATCCGCGCGGTCTGCGGCTTCGGGCGCGATCTGCCCGATGGCGTGGCGCCGCTCGACGATGTGTTCGATTTAGCGCCTACGGGTTTCGTCGCCGCGGCGACGCGCGCCGGCAATGCCGCGGCCCATGTCGCCGTCGTCACCTTCGACGAAGCCGCCGACGGCCTTTGCGCCGTGGCGCGCAATCACATGGAGCTGATCGCCGGCGGGCTCGGGCCCTATTCGGCCTGCGGCGCGCCGCTGGACCGGAGCCTGCTGTCGTCGATCCCGCTCGGCTCGTTTGCCGGCCTGTCGCTCACGCTGCTGCCGTGGCTGCTCGGCGGCGGCACGCTGAGCCTGCATCACGCCTTCGATGCCGAGGCCTTCGCCGCGCAAGCGCGGGGACACGACGGCGGCGTCGTGGTGCTTCCGGGTCCGGCGCTGCGCGCGCTGACCATGGCCAACAGCCGCTGCCGGCCGGCTTATGTCGTCGCTTTGTGGCGCTCGCCGGAGCGTCGCGCCGACACCAGACCGTGGCGCGGCGGGGCAACGCTGGTGGACGTCGCCTGCTTCGGCGAGACCGGCCTGATCGCGGCGCGGCGCGGCGATGACGGCATGCCCGCGGCGATCCCCTTCGGCGCCGTCGGCGCGCCGCAGGGCGCGGCCGATGCGGTCCCGGTGCTGGAAACCATGCGCAGCGTCGCCGGCATGCTGGCGCTGCGCGGCCCGATGGTGCCGGCGCAGGCTTTTCCGCCGGGTGCCGAGCGCGGGCCGGCGCCGTTTTTCGCCGCCCACGAATCCGGCTTTGTCGACACCGGCTACGCCTGCCGCCACGACCGCGACAGCCACACCCTGATCCTCAGCGCGCCGCCCGGCCGGCATCACCAGCATCGGCGGCTACCGCTTCCGGCAGGCGCAGGTCGATGCGCAGGTGGCGGAGGTCGATGGCGCCGCCACCATCGTCGCTTTGCCCGACGCCATGCTGGGGCAGCGCCTGGCCGGCAGCGCCCAGGACCGCGCCGCCGTCACCGCCGAACTGCAATCGCGCGGCGTAAATCCGCTGATCGCCGGGGCGTTCCGCGAGGCGGAATCTTCGATCGTCGTTGACGGGGTATTAATAGCCGCCCGCTAGGGTCGCATAAGTTTTTGTAACCGTGCGTGCCCTCCATGTCGCTTCAAGGTCCGATGCTTGTGGTTGCCGAGAACCCGGCGACCGAATTGGTTGAAGCCCTTGGCGCCGCCGGCGCCTTCCCCATCGTCGAAGCCAAATGGGCCGATGCGCCGACCGCCTTTGTCGCGGTCAAGCCGGCCGCCGTGGTGATCGCCGAGCCCGGCCCGCCGCCGAGCGAATCTTCCGCGCGCATGCTTTGCCTGCAGATCGCGACCGTGAACGGCGCCATCGTGCCGACGATCGCCGTGTGCCCATGGCGACCAGGACGCCGCCATTCCGATCGCGCTGTCGGCCGACGCCGCGCTGCCGGTCGAACGCCTGATCGCGCGGCTGCAATCGGCCATGCGGGTGCGCGCGCTGCATTCGACCGTGCTGCGCCGCATCGAACTGTTCGCATCGCACGGCGGCACCATGCCGGCGCTGCCGATCGGCGATGCGCTGGACGACGCGACCGTGCTGATCGCCGGCCGCGGGCCGCTTTATCCGGCGCTCAGCGTCGCCATGGGCGAACGCGTCAAGATGATCGGCGCGCTCAGCGTCGAGACCGCCGCCAGGCATCTCAATTCGCGCGACATCGACGGCGTCGTCATCGGCGACGGCTTCTCGCCGCGCATGGTCGAGGCCTTCCTCACCGTGCTGGCGCAGGAGCCCCGCTTCCGCGACATTCCGATCGCGGTGATCGGCGAGGCCCGGCCTGCGTTCATCGACGCGCTGCCCAATATCGATCATGTCGACGGCGATCCGGCACGGCTGGTGGCGCGCATGGTGCCGCTGGTGCGCATGCATGCCTTCGAGGGCCGCCTCAAGCGCATGCTCAAATCGCTCGACGCCGACGGCATGTTCGATCCGGACACCGGGCTGCTCACCCGCGACTCGTTCTGGCAGGAACTCGCCAAGGCGGTGGCGGAAGCCGCCGACCGCAGCCAGGCGCTGTCGATCGCGCGCTATTCGTTCGACGGCGCGCTGCATGAGCGCGTCCGGCATCGACGGCGCCCGCATGGTCGCCCACCTGATCCGCAATATCGATTTTGCCTGCCGCGATGACGACGGCTCGATCCTGGTCGCCTTCACCCAGACCGATCTGCGCAGCGGCCACGTGGTGGTCCGCCGCATCGCCGCAGCGCTGCGGAACGCCATGACGTCCGGCGGCGCGCTGACCGCCAACGTGACCCTGGCGACGCTCAAATCGGGCGACACGCTCGACAGCCTGATGCAGCGCGTCCTGGGCAGCCGGATGGTTGCCGCCGAGTAATCCGGCCATTAAGTTAGCTCCAACAGGGAGCTAGCCCATGCCCAACAACCAGCCCGTCCGCATCGACGTCGTCTCCGACGTGGTCTGCCCGTGGTGCTTCATCGGCAAGCACCGCCTGGAAGCGGCGCTCAAGCTCAAGCCCGGCATCGCGGTCGAAGTGCACTGGCGGCCGTATTTCCTCAATGACTGGATTCCGCGCGAGGGCATCGCGCGCGACGAATATCTCACCACCAAATTCGGCTCGCCCGAGCGTTACAAGGGCATCGCCCAGCGCGTCGGCGCGGCGGCCGCCGAGGAAGGCCTGGTCTATGCCTCCGACAAGATGAAGCGCCAGCCCAATACGCTGGACTGTCACCGGCTGATCCGCTGGGCCGAAGGCATCGGCAAATCGGCCGAGATGAAACAACGGCTGATGGATCTTTATTTCACCGAGGGCGCCGATCTCACCAACCGCGCGGTCCTCGTTCAGGCCGCCGCCGATGTCGGTCTCGACCCCGAGGACATCGGTGCGGCGCTGGCCAGCGACCAGGACGTCGCGCTGATCGAGCAGGAGGCGCAGTCGGCCAAGGAAGCCGGCATCGAAGGCGTGCCCTGCTTCATCTTCGGCGGCAAGTTCGCGGTGTCGGGCGCGCAGTCGCCGGAATATCTCGCCGAAGCCATCGAACGCCTGGCGGCCGGCCAAGCCGACGCCGCCGAATAGAGCCGGATAGCATAACGATGCAGATCACCGCCGCCGTGGTGCGGAGCCGCTCCGGCGACTTCCAGATCGAGACGCTCGACCTGAGCGATCCGCGCGCCGACGAGTTGCTGGTCGAGGTCGTTGCTTCCGGCATGTGCGCCACCGACTTGCATGGCCGCGACGGCTATTTCCCGACCATGCCCTACCCGGCCGTGTTCGGTCACGAAGGCGCCGGCGTGGTGCGCGCCATCGGCAGCGGCGTGACCAAGTTCAAGCCCGGCGATCACATCGTGATGTCGTACCCGTGGTGCGGCGCGTGCGCGAACTGCCGCACGCAGCGCCAAAGCTATTGCCTGTCGGTGCGCGAATTGAAGATGGGCGGCACCCGCGCCGATGGCTCGACGCTGCATTCCAAGAACGGCGAGCCTGTCTTCGGCGCGTTCTTCCAGCAATCTTCATTTGGCAACTACGCCATCGCCAACGAACGCTTCGCGGTGAAGGTGCGCAACGACGCGCCGCTGGAAATCCTCGGACCGCTGGCCTGCGGCGGCCATACCGGCGCCGGCGCGGTGTTGAACGTGATGAAGCCGTCGCCGGGCGACAGCTTCGCGGTGTTCGGCGTCGGCTCCGTCGGCCTGTCGGCGATGATGGCGGCCAAGATCGCCGGCTGCGATCCGATCATCGCGGTCGATGTGCATGAGCACCGCCTGGCCTTGGCGCGCGAACTCGGCGCCACGCACAGCCTTCAATCACACCGGCCGCACCGACATTGTCGCCGAAATCCGCAAGCTGACCGGACCTGGCGTGCGATTTTCGCTGGAGACCTCGGCCCTGCCCGCGGTGTTGCGCGAAGCGATCGAGGCGCTGATGCCGGCCGGCACCTGCGTGCTGCTCGGCAGCGCGCGGGCCGGCACCGAAGCCAGCTTCGAAATGCCGTTCCTGCAGCGCGGGCGATCGGTGCGCGGCGTCGTGCAGGGCGACAGCGTGCCGCAGACATTCATCCCGCAACTGGTCGACTACGTCGTGGCCGGCAAATTCCCGCTCGACCGCCTGATCACGTTCTACGATCTCGCCGACATCAACCGCGCCGCCGCGGAGCAGACGTCGGGCGCGACCATCAAGCCGGTGCTGCGGATGCCGCATTGACCTCCCCTCCAGGCAGGGTCAGTACGCCGCCTTCGCGCGCTCGGCGATACCGGCGAGATTGCGCAAAATCGCCATGGTGCCCTTCAGGCGATCTTCCGGCCGCTCCCAGTCGTCGAAGAACACCAGTTGCTGGTTTTTCGCATCCTTCGGATCGCTGCGCATGCGCGCGCCCGAGCCTTGCTCGCGGATATAGGCGATCAAGCCTTCCGGATTGCTGAAAATGTTGTCGCGGAACGACAGCACCACGCCCTTCGGCCCGGCATCGAGCTTTTCGACATTGGCTCTGCGGCACAGCGCCTTGATGGTGACGATCTGCAGCAGGTGCTCGACCTCGCCCGGCAGCGGACCGAAGCGGTCGGCCATTTCGGCCGCGAAGCCGTCGATCTCGCGCTCGTCCTCGATCTCGGCCAGCCGCCGGTACAATGCCAGCCGCACCGAAAGGTCGGCAACGTAGTCCTCCGGAATGAGCACCGGCGTGCCGATGGTGATCTGCGGCGACCAGCGGTCGGCGACCTGCGTGGTGATGCCGGCCTTCAGGCTCAGCACCGCCTCTTCCAGCATCTGCTGGTACAGTTCGAAGCCGACTTCCTTGATGTGGCCGGACTGCTCGTCGCCCAAGAGATTGCCGGCGCCGCGAATGTCGAGGTCGTGGGTCGCGATCTGGAAGCCGGCGCCCAGCGTGTCGAGCGATTGCAGCACCTTGAGCCGCCGCTCGGCCTGCGGCGTGATCTGTTTTTTCTCCGGCAGGGTGAACAGCGCATAGGCGCGCAGCTTCGAGCGGCCGACCCGGCCGCGCAACTGATAGAGCTGCGACAGGCCGAACATGTCGGCGCGGTGCACGATCAGCGTATTGGCGGTCGGGATATCGAGACCGAACTCGATGATGGTGGTCGACAGCAGCACGTCGTATTTGCCGTCATAGAACGCCGACATGATGTCGTCGAGCACGGTCGGCGGCATCTGGCCGTGCGCGACGCAGACGCGGACTTCCGGCACGTTCTTGTCGAGGAAGTCCTTGGCGCCGGCCAGATCCTCGATGCGCGGCGCGACATAGAACGACTGGCCGCCGCGGTATTTCTCGCGCAGCAGCGCCTCGCGCACCGTCACCGGATCGAACGGCGTGACGAAGGTGCGCACCGCCAGCCGGTCGACCGGCGGCGAGGCGATGATCGACAGATCGCGCACGCCGGTCAGCGCCAGTTGCAGCGTGCGCGGGATCGGCGTCGCCGTCAGCGTCAGCACGTGCACTTCGGCGCGCAGCGTCTTGAGCTTCTCCTTATGGGCAACGCCGAAATGCTGCTCCTCGTCCACCACCACCAGGCCGAGGTCCTTGAACTTGATGCCCTTGCCGAGCAGCGCGTGGGTGCCGATCACGATATCGACCCGGCCATCGGCCAGGTCGGCCTTTACCTGATTGAGCTGGGCATTCGGCACCAGCCGCGAGGCTTGCGCGACGTTCACCGGAAAGCCGCGAAAGCGTTCGGTGAAGGTCTTGAAATGCTGGCGCGCCAAGAGCGTGGTCGGCACCACCACCGCCACCTGCTTGCCGTTGATCGCCGCGCTGAACGCCGCGCGCAGCGCCACTTCGGTCTTGCCGAAGCCGACGTCGCCGCAGACCAGCCGGTCCATCGGCTTGCCGGCGCCGAGGTCCTTGATGGTGGCGTCGATGGCGGCCAACTGGTCGTCGGTCTCCTCGTAGGGGAAGCCGGCGCAGAATTCGTCATAGGCGCCGGGACCGACCGCCAGTTTCGGCGCGTCGCGCAGCAGGCGCTCGGCCGCGATCTTGATCAGCTCGCCCGCGATCTCGCGGATGCGGCTCTTCATGCGCGCCTTGCGCGCCTGCCAGTTGCCGCCGCCGAGGCGGTCAAGCTCCACGTTGCTTTGCTCTGTACCGTAGCGCGACAGCAGGTCGACGTTCTCGACCGGCAGGAACAGCTTGGCGCCTTCGGCGTAGTGAATTTCCAGGCAGTCATGCGGCGCGCCGGCGGCGGTGATGGCCTGCAAGCCGATGAAGCGGCCGATGCCGTGGTCGACATGCACCACCAGATCGCCCGAGGCGAGACTGGTCGCTTCCGCAATGAAGTTGTCGGCGCGCTTCTGGGCGCGGCGCGGCCGCACCAGGCGGTCGCCGAGAATGTCCTGCTCGCTGACGATGGCCGCTTCATCGGTCTCGAAGCCGGCTTCGATGCCGAGCACGGCCAGCGCCACGGTATGTTTCGGCAACGCCAGAGCCTGCGCCCAGGAGCCGACCGGCGTCAGATTGAGCAGTTTGTGGTCGGCGAGCACGTGGCTCATGCGCTCGCGCGCGCCCTCGCTCCACAGCGCGATCGCGACGCGCTTGCCGGCGGCTTGCAGCGCGAATACGTGCTGGCTGACCGCCTCGAACACGTTGGCGCCCGGAACGGCGCGCTCGGCGGTGAAATTGTGGCCGGCATGGGCGCCGACATCGATCACGTCGCGTTCGGCCGGCACCGAAAACGGCGTCATCTTCGCCACCGCCACCGTGTCGAGCAGCTTCTTCCATTCCGCCTCGGCCAGATAAAGCCGGTCCGGCGGCAACGGCTTGTAGGCCGGCGTCATGCCGTCCTTGAGCGCGGCTTTGCGCGTCTCGTAATAATCGGCGATCTGCGTGAAGCGTTCGTGCGCGGCGTCTTCGGCCAGCGTTTCCAGCGTCACCGGCGTGCCCGGCAAATAGTCGAACAGCGTTTCGAGCTTATTGTGGAACAGCGGCAGCCAGTGCTCCATGCCGGGATAGCGGCGGCCTTCGCTGACCGCTTCGTACAGGAGATCGTCGGGCGTGGCCGCGCCGAAGGCTGCGACATAGCCGGTGCGGAAGCGCCGGATGGTTTCGGTGATGAGCTGGAATTCCGCCACCGGCACCAGATCGAGCGTGCTCATCGACAATTCGCTGCGCTGCGTCTCCGGATCGAAGGTGCGGATGGTCTCCAGCGCGTCGCCGAAGAAATCGAACCGCACCGGCATGTCCATGCCGGGCGGAAACAGATCGAGGATGCCGCCGCGCACGGCGTATTCGCCGGGCTCGCGCACGGTCGAGGCGCGGGTGAAGCCGTTGAGCTCCAGCCATTGGATCACGCCGGCCATGCCGAGCACATTGCCGGGCGCGACCGACAGCGCGTGGGTGGCGACGAATTCGCGCGCCGGCACGCGCTGCAGCGCGGCGTTCACCGTCGTGAGCAGCACCGACGGCTTGTCGCGGCCCTTGACGCGGGCGAGCCGCGACAGCGCGGTCATGCGCTGCGCAACCACGCGACGCATTCGGCGACACCCGGTCGTAGGGCAGACAATCCCAGGCCGGGAATTCCATGGTCAGGATGTCGGGCCCGAAGAACGCCAGCGCGCGCGACAGCGCCGCCATGCGCTGGCCGTCGCGGCAGATGACGCAGAGCGAAATCGCCGGCGCATCGGCGCGGGCGGCGACCGCGCGGGCGAGATCGGCCAGCACCAATCCTTCGGCGCCGTCGGCGACTTGCGACGAGCGTCAGCGCCTTGCCGGGCCGCAATGATTCAGCGGGAGATTTCGCCATTAAACTCACTTGATGATCGTGCCGCCGCTATAGAAGTCGAGCAGGCGGCGAAACAAGGGCGTGTCGTAGTCGGCGGGCAGCTCCTGCGCGCCCGTCACCCATTCGAACACCTGCTGGTCGGGCAGTTCGAGCAGTTGCTCATAGACCGCGAGGTCGGGTTCGCTCAGCGTCGCGATCTGCGCGTCGGCGAACTGGCCATAGACGATGTCCATTTCGCGGATGCCGCGATGCCAGGAGCGGAACAGCAGCCGCCGCCTGCGCTCGCCCAGCCCTTCGCTTGAGATTCCAGGCCCAGCCAAATTTGTGCTCACGGCTTTGCTCCAACGCCAAAAACCCGGCGCGTGCCGGGTGCGGGGGTTATATAGAGGGCTTGCTGGCGGATGTCAGCCGCTTGCTTTGCACAGGCGCGCATTGCTTCCGTTTAGCCCACAAGCCAGCATGGCACCCATGCGTCCGCTCGTCCTCAGCCCCCTGTTTGCCTCGTTGACCAGCCTGCCCGGCGTCGGGCCGAAGCTGGAACAGCTCTATGCCCGGCTCCTGGAGCGCGAGGCGCCGCGGGTCATCGACCTGCTGCTGCATCTGCCGTCCGGCGCCATCGACCGCCGCGCCCGGCCGAAACTCAACGAGGTGCAGCCGGGCCAGGTGGTGACCGTGGCGGTTACCGTCCTGGAGCATCGCCCGTCGCCGCCGAACCGGCCGCGCGCGCCGTACCGTGTCGTCACCGGCGACGACACCGACCACACGCTGACGCTGACGTTTTTCCATGCGCGCAAGGATTACCTGGAGAAGCTCTTGCCGGTCGGCGAGATGCGTTACGTCTCCGGGATCGCCGAAGTCTATGACGGCATGTTGCAGATGGTGCATCCCGACCGGGTGGTCGACGAAAAAGGCTTCGCCGATTTGCCGCTGGTCGAGCCGGTCTATCCGCTCACCGAGGGCTTGGCCCTCGGCAATGTGCGGCGCGCCATGGAAGGCGCGGTCGCGCGGCTGCCGGCCTTGCCGGAATGGCAAGACGAGGCCTGGGTTTCACGCGAGCGATTTCCGGCTTTTGCCGACGCGCTGCGCCATCTGCACCGGCCGGCCGAACCGCACGACATCCTGCCGGAGAGTTTGTCCTGGACGCGGCTCGCCTATGACGAACTGCTCGCCGGCCAGCTCGCGCTCGCATTGGTGCGCGCGCATATGCGCCGCCAGGCCGGCCGCGGCTCGGCCAGCGAAGGCCGGTTGCGCGCGCGCATTCTCAAGGCGTTGCCTTATGCCCTCACCCATTCGCAGCAACAGGCGGTCAACGACATCATCAACGACCTGGCGCTGCCGCAACGCATGCTGCGGCTGCTGCAAGGCGACGTCGGCTCCGGCAAGACCGTGGTGGCGCTGGTCGCCGCCGCGGCGGTGATCGAAGCCGGCCGGCAGGCGGCCTTCATGGCGCCGACCGAACTGCTGGCCCGTCAGCACCTCAATACGATCGCGCCGCTGGCGGAAGCCGCCGGCATTCGCGTCGCCATTCTCACCGGACGCGAACGCGGCCGCGAGCGCACCGAGATCCTCAACCGGCTCACGCTCGGCGACATCGATCTCCTGATCGGCACCCATGCGCTGTTCCAGGAGGACGTCGCGTTCCGCGATCTGGCGCTCGCCGTGGTCGACGAGCAGCACCGCTTCGGCGTGCATCAGCGGCTGGCGCTGACGCAGAAAGGCGATGCGGTCGACGTGCTGGTGCTGACCGCGACGCCGATCCCGCGCACATTGGTGCTGACTTATTTCGGCGACATGGACGTCTCCGAATTGCGCGAGAAGCCGGCCGGCCGTCAGCCGATCGACACCCGCACCATTGCGCTCACGCGCGTCGTCGAAGTCGAGGACGCGGTCGGCCGCGCCATAGCGGAAGGCAAACGCGCCTACTGGGTCTGCCCGCTGGTCGAGGATTCCGAAAAGATCGATCTGGCCGCGGCGGAAGCGCGCTACGCCGAACTGCGCAAGCGCTTCGGCAAGAGCGTCGATCTGGTGCATGGCCGCATGAAAGGCACCGAGAAGGACGCCGCCATGGAGCGCTTTGCATCCGGCAAGACCCAGCTCCTGGTCGCCACCACGGTGATCGAAGTCGGCGTCGACGTGCCGGAAGCCACCATCATGGTGATCGAGCATGCCGAACGTTTCGGGCTGGCCCAGTTGCACCAGTTGCGCGGCCGCGTCGGACGCGGGCCGGGCCAGTCGACCTGTCTGCTGATCTACAAGGCGCCGCTCGGCGAGACCGCCAAGGCGCGGCTCGCCATCTTGCGCGAGACCGAGGACGGCTTCCGCATTGCAGAAGAAGATCTACGCCTGCGCGGCGAAGGCGACGTGCTCGGCACCAGGCAAAGCGGCTCGCCCGGCTTCCAGATCGCGCGCATCGAGGTCCACGGCAAATATCTGGGCGCGGCGCGCGACGATGCGGCGCTGGTGCTCAATCGCGATCCGACCTTGATGACGCCGCGCGGCGAGGCGCTGCGGCATCTGCTCTATCTGTTCGGCAAGGACGAGGCGATCAAGCTGATCAGGGCGGGCTGAGCGGCGTCGTTTCTGCCAGCACGGTTGACGGCATCGCCGGCGCCACCGTGGTGCGGCGAAGCGCCCGGTCGACCGCGTCGAGAACCTGTCCGGCCGCGAGCTCGTCGAGGCAGGTGCTGTGGCTTTCCAGATGGCGCTCGCAGCCGAGCAAGTCGCACGGCATGCAGGGCAGCGGATTCTGCACCAGCCACACATTGCCGCGGTTCTGGATGGTGCCGGCGCGGGCCCAGGGCTGGCTTAAGCCGCCGACCGGCCATGGCCCCATGACGTGCGGGCTGGCGGGCCCGTAGATCGCCACGGTCGGGCATCCCACGCTGGCCGCCAGATGCGTCATCGACGTATCCGGCCCAACATAGACCGAAGCGCCCGCCAAAAGCTGCGCCAGTTCGCCCCAGTCGAGCTTGCCGTCCAGCCGCTCGATGGGCGGGCGCGCCGCATTCCAGACCTTATCGAGATAGTCTTTTTCGGCCGGCGCCGGTCCGCCGGTCGCCACGACCGCAAGTCCGCGCTGGGTCAAAGCCTCGGCCAGCGCGCGCCAGCCGTCATCGGTCCAGCGCCGTATCCGATGCATCGGATTGGCATGCAATACCGCGTAAGGGCCGCGCGGCGCCGGCGGCTGCGCGCGGCGTGGCACGACGATGTCCGGCCGCGCCTCGATGCCCAGCGCAGCAGACAGCCGCAGCAGGTCAAGCACGCGGTGCAATTCGCCGTCGGTGGTGACGCTGCGGCTCAACAGCAGCGGCTTCCACAGCGACTTTTCCGGCGCCACCAGCCCGATGGAAAACCGTCCGGCAACGGCGGCCAGAAAGGTCGGGCGATCGCCGGTCTGCGTCGAGATGGCGACGTCGTAGCGCCGCCACAACTGGAAAAACAATTTTGCCATCGCGGCGGCGCTCGGCCGCTGCGGAATGGCGATGACGCGATCGATATCGGGATTGCCGGCGAGAATGCCTTCGGTGCCGCTGAACACCAGCATATCGATACGCGCGCCGGGAAGCCCCTGCTTCAAGGCGCGCACCAGCGGCGTCGTCAACAACACGTCGCCGAGCCGTCGCGTCGTGACGACCAGCAGGCGCGGATTATTCGCGATTTTGAATCCGGTATCCAAGCTGTTCCCCGGACTTAGCGAACGGCGGCGGTGTCCCGGACCGCCTGCGCCGCCCGCGCGGTGGCGGCAAGCGAGGCAAGCTTTTTCTGGGCGTCGTTATCCGGCTGCACCATGCCGGCGGAAATCAACAGCGTCATGGCGCTTTCGACCGAGATGTCGAGCACGACGATATCCTTGCGCGGCACGTAAAAGAAAAATCCGGTGGTCGGGTTCGGCGTGCAGGGCATGAAGGCTGAGACATGCTCGCCCGCCGGCAGCCGCGCCGCCAGATCGGGGCTCGGCGGCAGCGACACGAACACCAGCGACCACATGCCGGGCGCCGGAAACTCCACCAGCGCCACCTGCCGGAAGCTCGATCCGTTTTTCGAAAACAGCGTCTCGAAAATCTGCTTCATGGTCTTGTAGACCGGCCGCACGATCGGCATGCGGTTGAGCAGGCCTTCGCCGAGTTCGACCAGCGTGCGCCCAACCAAATTGGCGGTCAGGAATCCGAGCAGCGTGAGCACAATGAATGCGATCACCAGGCCGGTGCCCGGGATCGGCCACGGCAGATAGGTCTCCGGCCGGTAAGCGGGCGGAATGAACGGCCGCACCAGATCGTCCACCCAGGTGATGAAAGACCAGGTGAGATAGGCGGTGATCAGGACAGGGCCAGCGACCACCAGCCCGGTGAGGAAATAATTGCGGACGCGCCCGGCAAGGCTGGTATGCGAGGCCGCGACGATCTCCACGTCGCCGGCCGGCGCGTCACCCGGCTTGTGTTCAATATCGGCCATGGGGCGATCTTACTCTACCGTGACGGATTTCGCGAGGTTTCGCGGCTGGTCGACGTCGGTGCCGATGGCGGCGGCGGTATGATAGGCGATCAATTGCACGGCAATCGCATAAACCAGAGGCGTCACCGTCGAAGCCATTTCCGGCAGGATGATGGTTTCGAGCGAATCGACGGTGGCTTCCCTGGAGCCTTGCGGGTCCGTGACCAGAATGATCTTGCCGCCCCGCGCCGCCACTTCCTGCATGTTCGACACGGTCTTCTCGAACACCCGGTCATAAGGCGCGATCACGATCACCGGCATGGTCTCGTCGATCAGCGCAATCGGCCCGTGCTTGAGTTCGCCGGCGGCATAGCCTTCGGCATGGATGTAGGAAATTTCCTTGAGCTTGAGCGCGCCTTCCAGCGCGATCGGGAAACTGGTGCCGCGGCCGAGATAGAGCACGTCGTGCGCCTTGGCGAGGTCGTGCGACAGCCGCTCGATCTGCGGCTCGAGCTTGAGCGCCTCCGACATCAGCCGCGGCACCTCAATCAGCGCGCGCACCAGCTTCTGCTCGTCGTCGGCCGACAATTCGCCGCGCGCGCGGCCGGCGGCCAGCGCCAGACAAGCCAGAACGCTGAGCTGGCAGGTGAAGGCCTTGGTCGAGGCCACGCCGATCTCGGGCCCGGCCAAAGTCGGCATCACCACGTCGCTTTCGCGCGCGATGCTCGAGGTGGTGACGTTGACCACCGACAAGATGTGCTGCTTGTTTTCGCGCGCATAGCGCAACGTCGCCAGCGTGTCGGCGGTTTCACCCGACTGCGAAATGAAGATGGCGAGGTCGCCCGGCTCGAGCGGCGCACCGCGATAGCGGAATTCCGACGCGATATCGATTTCGACCGGCAGCTTTGCGAAACGCTCGAACCAGTATTTCGCCACCAGCCCGGCATAGAACGCCGTGCCGCAGGCCGAGATCGACAGCCGCTTTATTTTCTTCCAGTCGAACGGCAGCTTCTCCGGCAAGTCGACCTTCTCGGCGACCATGTCGATGTAATGCGCCAGCGTGTGGCCGACCACTTCCGGCTGCTCATGGATTTCCTTGGCCATGAAGTGCTTGTGGTTGCCCTTGTCCACCATCTGCGCCGAGGCGGTCGACTTGACGATGGCGCGCTCGACCACGCGGTCCTGCTCGTCATGAATGACAACGCCTTTGCGCGTCAGAACGGCCCAGTCGCCCTCCTCCAGATAACTGATGGAATCGGTGAACGGCGCCAGCGCGATGGCGTCGGAGCCGAGGAACATTTCGCCTTCGCCGTAGCCGATGGCGAGCGGCGAGCCCTTGCGGGCGCCGATCATCAGATTGTCCTCGCCGGCGAACAGGAAGGCGAGCGCGAAAGCGCCGCGCAACTGCTTGAGCGCGGCCGAAACCGCATCGACCGGCGTCTTGCCTTTGTTGAGTCTCCTCGGTCACCAGATGCGCGACCACCTCGGTGTCGGTTTCGCTTTTGAATTTGGCGCCGCTCTTGATGAGCCGTTCGCGCAACTCGCGAAAATTCTCGATGATGCCGTTATGCACCACGGCGACGCGGTCGGTGGCGTGCGGATGGGCGTTGCCTTCGGTCGGCCGGCCATGGGTCGCCCAGCGGGTGTGACCGATGCCGATATTGCCGCCGAGCGGCTCCTTCTCGAGCCGCAGTTCCAATGCGTGCAGCTTGCCCTCGGCGCGGCGCCGCGCCAGCACGCCATGGTCGAGCGTGGCGATGCCGGCGGAGTCATAGCCGCGGTATTCGAGGCGCTTGAGCGCATCGACCAAATGGCCCGCGACCGGGCTAACCCCAAGAATTCCAACGATGCCGCACATCCGCTCGGATGGTCCTTTTATTGTTGTATTGCTTTAACCGGTGCCGACAAGCCAATGGAAATCAAAACGCATTTCGTCATGTGACAATGCGCGTTCGGCTGCTCTATTTCGGCTTCTTCTTCTGGCAGCCAAGGCTTTGCCGCCCTTGCGCCCTGCTTTCGTGCCCAAGGCCTTAATCTGTCGCAAGCGTTTTGCCCAGCCTTCCTTAATGGCCTGTTTGGCGCGCCCGAGGGCCAAAGCACCGGCCGGCACATCCTTGGTCACCACGGAACCGGAGCCGACATAGGCGCCGTCGCCGATCTTGACCGGCGCTACCAGCGACGAATTGGAACCGATAAAGGCGCCGGCACCAATGTCGGTGCGGTGTTTGGCGACGCCGTCGTAATTGCAGGTGATGGTGCCGGCGCCGATATTGGCGCCCGCGCCGACCCGCGCATCGCCGATATAGGCGAGGTGATTGGCCTTGGCGCCAGCCTCCACGGTGGCCTCTTTGACCTCGACGAAATTGCCGATGTGGACGTCTTTGCCCAATTTCGCTCCCGGCCGCAGCCGCGCGAACGGCCCGACCCGGGCGCCCTTGCCGACATTGGCGCCTTCCAGATGCGAGAACGAACGGATCAGCGCGCCGTCTTCGACCGTCACGCCCGGCCCGAACACCACATTGGGCTCGATCGTGACGTCGCTGCCAAATTTGGTATCGGCGGATAAAAACACCGTCTCCGGCGCGATCATGGTGACGCCGGCGTCGAGCGCGGCCGCCCGCAGCCGGGATTGCAAGACCGCCTCGGCCTGCGCGAGTTGCGCCTTGGTATTGATACCGCGCACGTCGTCCTCCCCGGTTTCGATGGCGACCGCCTTCAATCCCATATCGCGGGCGATGGCAACCGCATCGGTGAGATAGTACTCGCCCTTGGCATTGGCATTGCCGATACGCTCCAAGATTGCCAGCGCCCGGTCGCCGGAAAGCGCCATCAACCCGCCATTGCAGAAGTCGATTTCGCGCTCCGCGGCGCTCGCATCGCGCTCCTCGCGAATGGCGATCAGGTCGGTCCCCTGCATCACCAGCCGGCCATAACCGGACGGATCTGCCGGTCTAAACCCGAGCACCGCCACACTCGCGCCGTCGGCCAAGGCGGCGCGCAATTGCGCCAGCGTCGCCGGCCGGATCAGCGGCGTATCGGCAAACATCACCAGGATATCGTCGGCGCCGCGCGCGATCGCCTTCTTGGCCGCCATCACGGCATGCGCGGTTCCCAGCCGTTTGCTCTGCTCGAAAATCTGCGCCTTCGGCACGATGGCTTGCGCCACTTTCGCCACCGCGCCGTGATCGGGTCCGACCACGATGGCGATGTCGGCGCCGCTCACCGCCCGCAACACATGCTCCAGCAGCGTGCGGCCGCCGATCGCGTGCAGCACTTTCGGCGTGGTCGAGCGCATGCGGGTGCCTTCGCCGGCCGCGAGCACGATCGCAAGGCATGTTCGTCGAGACATTCGTGATTGACCAAGTTGTTGCCGGATTTGGGGCCCCACATAGCCGAGCCGGCCTGCGGGCAAAAGGGCGAGCTAAAGAATGACCTTGTATAGGCCGCTCACGCGCCGCCATGAAAGCCAGCTTTGCCGGATTCTGGTAATGTTTTCAATGATTCGCCGCTGCTAAATGCCCACGAGGATATCAATGGCGACCGAGATCGCGCCGCCAAAACCGAACGGACCGGACGCCGGCAAACGCGGCCGCCGCGCTGGCGCGTTGTGGCGCGCAGGCGCCTGGGGCGGCGCTGCGGTCATTGCGCTTGCGGCGCTCGCGGTCACCACGCAAACCGAGAGCGGCAGCGAACGCCTGCAACTCGCCTTTGCGGCCGAAAGCCCGCCGCCGGCCGCCGCCGCACCCGTAGCGCAAGCCGCGGCCGAACAATCCGCCGAAACCAAGCGTCTTGAATCGTTGGTATTCGCGCTGGCCGCCGACCGCGAAGCGCTGACCACGCGGATCGCCAGCCTCGAGCGCCATATCGACGACATGACCGGCTCGATCAAACGGCAAGCCGCAGTGGCTGCCGAACCCCAGAGCACCGCCGCGCCCGCACAGGTTATGCCGGCCTCGCCACCGGTCGCGGCGCCCGCGCAAACTCGCCGCGCCGGCCCCGCAAGTTTCAACACCGCCGGCTTCACCCGTCGAAGCCCCGAAGCAGGCCGAAGCCGCGGCGCCGGCAGCGGTTCCCCTGCCGCCGACCCGGCTTGCGGCCGTACCGCCAAGCGCGCCCCCGGCCGAGCCGCCGCGCAAACCGGAAATCGGCATCGACCTTGGCGGCGCCCGCAATCTGGATGTTCTCAACGCCCGCTGGATGGCGGTGAAGGCGAATTTCGGCCCGCTGCTGGGCGGATTGCATCCGCTGGCCGCCCGCGATCGTCGCCCGGGGATAACAAACTACCGGCTGCTGATCGGTCCGCTGCCCACGCACGCCGCCGCCGCGCAATTATGCGCCCGCTTCGCCGCCGTCCGCGTCACCTGCCGGTCGGCCAAATTCGACGGCGAAGAGATGGCGCAACGCTGATAGACTTACGCGCCATGAAGTTGTTTTTGCCGAGCGCGCGCGCCACCAATGTGCTGCTGATCGTGGGCTTCGCCTCGCTCGGCTACGCGCTCTACATCCGCTATCTCGCGCTCGAACAATCGCAGGTCGGACTTGCCTGCGGCGCCGGTCTCGATACCTGGCTGTGCGCGTCGCGCCGGATCGTGACCGTGCTGTTTCAATATTCCGCCTTCGGCACCGCGGCGCTCGCGATCGCCGCGCTCAACCTGATGCGGCCGTCGCTGGTGCTGTTTGCGGTCGCCTTGGCGATCGCCTGCCTCGGCGTGGTGCTTTACAACATCGTGCTGTCGTCGCTGGCGCTCGGACTGCTGGTGCTCAGCCTGGCGCGTCGCGCACCCGAGAAAGACTGAACGCGAACGCGGCCAGCGCCGCGCAGGTCCACAGCGACTGCCAATTCGCGAAGCCTTCGTTGAGCACGATGTAAGGCACCGCCAGCGCCAGCACGCCGGCGCCGGCCAACTCGGCTATGCCGCGGCTGCCGCCTGGCCGCGTCACCACCAGGCTAAGCAACAAAATCGGCACGGCCGCGGCCGTCAACGGCGCGAACGGAAAATCCCGATAGCGCGGATCGAACACCAGGGCGAGCGCGACGACGAACGCGAGCAGCAGCGTCGCAATCACGATGGCGCCGATCAGCCGCGCCAAGGGATCCACAATGCGCTCGCTCGCCGGTCCGATCAGCCGGGAAAACCGCGGCAGCGGCGTGCCGCGCATCGCCGCGGCGCTCATGGCCGGCGGCGAAAGAGCTGCGACCGCGACAAAGGCGAGCGAACGCAGCCAGCCGCTGACGTAGAGGCTCTCGATCGGGACGTTCGCAATTGACCAGCCGATCAGGATGCCGCCGACCGTGGCGTTAGCCGAAACCACAAGCCACAGCGCCAACGGCATTTGGCGGTCGCGCCGAAACCGAAACGCCACGCCGAACACGATGCCGGCGAATAAGATTCCGCCCGCCGCCTGCCATAGCCAAAGCGGATGGTTGGACACTGCCCGGCCCCATTCGAATTTCGCGCTGCGCGTAGCGTCGTCGAAAAGGCCCCAATGGCCGCCGACGGTGCCTTCCAGCCCGCGCTTCCACGGCGCGTCATAGGCCTCGATCACGTTGACGTGGAAATTCTCGCGCTTGGCCAGCGCCAATACGTCCTGAATGACGCGCGCCTGGTTCGCCGGCGATGGCAAGGCGCCTTCGCGCATGCGGCCTTCGCTCGGCCAGCCGACCTCGCCGATGATCACTTCTTTGCCGGCGAATGCCGTCACCAGTTGGCGCCGGATCAGTTCGACATGCGCCGCCGCCTGGCGCGCCGGAATGGGGAAGTCCTCCCAATACGGCAGAATATGAATCATGATGAAATCGGCCGCCGCCGCGACATCGCGGTTGCGCAGCCAGAATTCCCACACATCGGCATAGGCCACCGGGACATGAACCCGCGCCTTGACCGCGCGAATGGCGCTGGCGAGGTCGGTCGCCGACAGGTCGCCGCGCAACAGCACCTCGTTGCCGACGACCAAGGCCCGGATCGTGTCCGGGTAACGGTTGGCAAGGTCGATCGCGGTTTCGGTCTGAATCCGGCCGATCTCGGCATTGCTCGACAGCCAGATGCCCTGCAGGACCTTCAGGCCAAGCTTGGCCGCAATCGGCACCACCTGCTCGAGCCCCTGGTCGGCCGAATAAATACGCACGCAGTCTGTGATTTTGGCCAGCCGCGTCAAATCGTCCTCGATCTGGGCGGCGGGGATACGGGTCGCCCGATCGAACGGGGTCTGGGTGCCCCGGAACGGCGAATAGGACAGGCAATAGAGCTTTTCGCCCGCGGCCAAGGGCGAAACCGGCATCGGGATCGGGGCCCCGAGCCAAGTCCAAACGGCGGCTATGACCACCGCCGAGACGGCGAGGCAGGCGAGACCAAGGCGCATGAACGGACCCGATTCGTCGGCAGATAATAGGCCAGCAAACCGGCTTATAGCGGGCGCCGGCCGCTGCCAAGGCCGCGGGTCTTAAGCAAGCTGCGTCGATATGCTGGACAAAACCGGTCCAATAAGGCCAAGTTTTGCCGGTGGGGACAAAGCCGATCGGCCAACAGCAAACGCCGCATTAGCGTCCCATTCCGGTTTCACATAGACCGGAAATCTGGCGGGCGGGCTCGATCAAAACCGGCGGGAAAATGTCGTTCAGTCTCAATTTGCGTCAGTTCTGTGCCGTGCTCTGCACGGCGGCATTCTGTGTCACGGCCACCGCGGCTTTCGCCCAGAGCGGCAACGGCAAGCCGGCGGAAAACCAGAAACCGTCCGCCGACGCCATCAAAGAAGGCCAGAAAAAGATCGACGAAATCGCCGAGGCCACCCGGTTGCTCACCGGGCCTGCCGGCAACCCCGAATGCGTCTGGCTGGGCCGCCGCGTGGTGAGCCTGCTGTGGCGCGACGACCTCGACACCGCTTTCCGCCACCTCGATCTTTACGACCGGTTCGGCTGCCCCAGCGCCCATATCCAGGCCACTTTCCGCTGTCTGGTGCGGCAGGGAAACATCGATCCGAAGGCCCAGGAAACCCTGAACGGCCGCGTTCACGCCTGTTGGCTCAATCCCGGCCTGCCGCCGACGGAGTCGGTCGCAGCCGATGTACCGGCAACGACTTCCGGCGGAACCCCTCCCAAGCAATAGCGTTAGTCCGGTGCGAAATACTTCTTGGCGCCATGCGCATGACAAGGAATTGCCATGTCTGGGTATTACTTGAATGATTGCCTGATGCCGAGCTATGCTGCACCACAGCAGATCAAGCTTCGGCTGAGCCCAGGGGACGGGTTCGAGGATCTGCCACTCTGCCCCATTTGGTATTGAGTCCGATGCGCACCGTCGCTGCCGTGATCGCCCTCGTGGCGTGCGTGCATGCCGGATTGTGGGCCATGACCCGCGATCACATAAGTGCCCCGAATTTCGACGGGCAATTGGCAAGCGTTTCCTATGCGCCATTTGCGGGCAATGTCAATCCGGACGCCGGCGGCAAGGCCGAAGCCGAGAAAATCCGCGCCGACCTCAAGCTGCTGGCGCCGCTGACGCGCGCGCTCCGCACCTATTCCGCCACCGGCGGCGTCGAACTGGTGCCCGGCATCGCCTCCGAGTTCGGCCTGCGCGTTACGGTCGGCGCCTGGATCGACAAGGACAAGGAGCGCAACGAGCGCGAAATCCGCTCGGTCATCGATCTGGCCAAGCGCCACAGCAATATCAACGGCATCTTCGTCGGCAACGAAACGATCTACCGCGGCGAGCAGAAAGTCAGCGACCTGATTCCGCTGATCCAGCGCGTCAAGCGTTCGACCAACGTGCCGGTGACGACCGGTGAAATTTGGAACGTCTGGATCGAGCATCCCGAGCTGGTCTCGGCGGTCGACTTCATCGCCGCGCACATCCTGCCCTATTGGGAAGGCTTCTCCGCCAAGCAGAGCGTCGATCAGGCAATCCTGATCTACGACAAGCTGCGTCGCGCCTATCCCGGCAAGCGGATCGTGATCGCCGAGTTCGGCTGGCCGAGCGCGGGCTACAATCTCAAGAACGCCACGCCCGGCCGCATCGAGCAGGCCACGGTGCTGCGCGACTTCGTCACCCGCGCCGAGGCCTATGGCATCGACTACAATATCGTCGAAGCCATCGATCAGCCGTGGAAGATTTTCGAGGGCGGCGTCGGCCCCTATTGGGGTCTGTTCGACGCCTCGCGTCAGCCGAAATTCGAGTGGAGCGGTATTATCACCTCCCCGGACCATTGGCGGCTCGCGGGCATCGCGCTGCTGGTGAGCGTGCTGTTGTCGCTGCCGATCCTGACGGCCAGCGCCGTGACGCTATGGCAAACCGTGACGCTCGCCGCCGCAGCCAATGTCGTCGGCGCCTGGTTCGCCGCGGTGTTTGCCTATTGGAACGGACATTACTTCGTGCCGGGCGCAGCCTTCGCGCTGGGGCTGGGCACCGTGCTGCTGGTGCCGCTGATCATCATCGCGCTGGCGCGGGTCGAGGAGATCGCGGCGATCGCCTTTGGCCGCAAGCCGCGGCGGCTGATCGAATCGCCGCCGCTGGTGCCGGAAGCCGCCGTGCCGAAGGTCTCGATTCACATTCCGGCGCACAACGAGCCGCCGGAAATGCTCAAGCAGACGCTCGACGCCATCGCCCGGCTCGACTATCCGAATTTCGAATGCGTGCTGGTGATCAACAACACGCCGGACCCGGCGCTGTGGCTGCCGATCGAGGAACACTGCCGCACGCTCGGTGAGCGTTTCAAATTCGTGCGCGCCGACGGCATCGTCGGCTTCAAGGCCGGCGCGTTGCGGCTTGCCATGGTGCACACCGCGGCCGATGCCGAAGTGATCGGCGTCCTCGACGCCGATTATGTCGTCCATCCCGACTGGCTGAAGGACCTGGTGCCGCAGTTCCAAGACGCATCCGTCGGCCTGGTGCAGGCGCCGCAGGATCACCGCGACGGCGAACGCAGCGTCATGCATCAAGCCATGAATGGCGAATATGCCGGCTTCTTCGACATCGGCATGGTGCAGCGGAACGAATACAACGCCATCGTCGTGCACGGCACCATGTGCCTGATCCGCCGCGATGCGCTGGACGCCGCCGGCGGCTGGTCGAGCGACACCATCTGCGAGGATACCGATCTCGGCCTCACGCTGCTCGAACTCGGCTGGCAGGCGCACTATACCAACCGGCGCTACGGCCACGGTCTGTTGCCCGACAGCTTCCATGCCTACAAGCAGCAGCGCCATCGCTGGGCTTACGGCGGATTGCAGATCCTGAAGAAGCACTGGCGCCGTTTCCTGCCCGGCGCGAGCCGCCTCACCGGCGACCAGAAGCGCGAATTCGCGCTCGGCTGGCTCAATTGGCTGGGCGCCGAAAGCCTCGGCGTCGTGGTCGCGATCTTCAATATCGTCTGGGTGCCGGTCATCGCCTTCCTCGACATCGCCGTGCCCGATCGCATTCTGACCATTCCGATCATGGCCGCCTTCGCCGTTTCGGTGGCGCATTTCGTCGCGCTCTATCGCCTGCGCGTGCGCAACAATTCCGCCGGATTGATCCGCACCATGTTTGCCGCCATGTCGGTGCAGTGGACGGTGGCGCGCGCGGTCGGCTTCGGCGTGATCAAGGATCATCTGCCGTTCGTGCGTACCGCCAAGGGCGGCATGCGCCGCACCACTGATTTCCATGCCTTCTGGGAAGCGGTGCTGGCCGGCTTGCTGATTTCAGGCGCGGCCGTGCTGGTCGCCACCAACGTCAAGGAAGTCCGCGAGATCAACATCTTTGCGGTCGTGCTGCTGATCCAGAGCCTGCCGTTCATCGCGGCCGTCGGCCTCGCCGTGATCGAGCGCACGCGGCTCAACGATTTCGCGTACTGGCGTAGCCTCGACACCCGGCTTGCCGAACTGGTCGGCCGCCGCGCGTCGATTGCCAATGTCGGCAGCCCCACCCCGGTGGCGCAGGTCGCGCAAGTGGTTCAGATCGCCCCGGAGCAGCGCGAACTGGCGCAGTAAGCACAAATCGGCATGACCAAATCGGTCACGCCGGCAGCGCAGTTTCAACCAGCTTGACCCAATACGACGTGCCGAAGGGAATGGCCTCGTCGTTAAAGTTATACGCCGGGTGGTGCAATCCGGCGCTGTCGCCGTTGCCGATCCAGATGAAAGCGCCAGGCCGCTCGTTGAGCATATAAGAGAAATCTTCCGCGCCCATCATCGGCGGCAGATTGGTGTCGACGTGATCGCCGCCGACAATCTCCTGCGCGACCGACGCGGCAAAGCCGGTTTGCTGCTCGTGGTTCGAGAGCACCGGGTAGCCGCGTGAGTAATGCGTCGTCGCCCTGGCGCCGTGCGCCCTGGCAATGCCGTCGGCGACTTCGGCAATCCGCAATTCCAGCAAATCGCGGACGTCCGGATCGAACGACCGCGCTGTGCCGCCTAGCCGCACGTTCTGCGGCAGCACGTTGAAGGCGTTGC
The DNA here is from genome assembly GCA_963825015.1 of uncultured Alphaproteobacteria bacterium. Lineage (GTDB taxonomy): Bacteria > Pseudomonadota > Alphaproteobacteria > Rhizobiales > Xanthobacteraceae > Pseudolabrys. Next base: position 67,169 of record CAWGRN010000023.1, read on the forward strand.
CGGCCTTGACGGTGCAGACCGAAATCACCGCCGACTTATGCGGGTCGACATTGCGGGACACGATGGTCTGCAGATTGGTGATGATCTGCGCGCCGATCAGCACCGCGTCGACGGTGAGATGTGGACGCGCGGCATGGCCGCCGCGGCCCTCGATGTCGATGCTGAAACCGTCGGCCGACGCCATCATCGGGCCGGGCCGAATGCCGAACGAGCCGACCGGCATACCGGGGTAATTATGCATGCCGTAGACTTCGCCGATGCCGAAGCGCTTAAGCATGCCGTCATCGAGCATGGCCTTGGCGCCGGCGCCGCCTTCTTCGGCCGGCTGGAAGATCACAACCGCGGTGCCGGCGAAATTGCGCGTCTCGGCGAGATACTGCGCGGCGCCGAGCAGCATCGCGGTGTGGCCGTCATGGCCGCAGGCGTGCATCTTTCCCGGCACCGTCGATTTATACGGCAGGTCGTTGGCCTCATCGATCGGCAGCGCGTCCATGTCGGCGCGCAATCCTATCGTCTTGCCCGCACCGGCCTTGCGGCCCTTTATCACGCCGACCACGCCGGTGCGGCCGATCCCGGCCACCACCTCGTCGCAACCGAAACTTTTGAGTTTATCGGCCACCGAGCCCGCCGTGCGATGCACGTCATAAAGCAGCTCCGGATGGGCATGCAGGTCGTGGCGCCAGCCGGTGATCTCGTTGTGCAGGTCGGCGACGCGGTTGACGATGGGCATGGCACTGGCTCCAGGACGGCGGCAACCGGCCGCCACCCGAGGGATGACGCGGCAACACGCGGGATAGTGTAGCAAATCTCAGGATTTGCGCGAATTCAACAATAGGCCAGCCGGCTATTGACCGGGCATGGTCCCGCCCGTAAACCCCGGCCCAGCGCATGATCTCGGAAAAAGCGGGTACCGGTTTCGGTCACGATCATGCGCAATGGTAAGGGCGCGTAGCTCAGTTGGTAGAGCACCTGACTTTTAATCAGGTGGTCCCGGGTTCGAGTCCCGGCGCGCTCACCAAACCCCGACCGAAAAAACCTTGAGTTCAGGCCGGCCCTACAAAGCGTTCTGCTTGTGGCCGCATTCCTTGCAGGCGTATTCCACCCGCGTCTGGCCTTTCGCCGCGGTGACGCGGTTGGGTGCGCCGCACTTGCCGCATTTGGTCTCGATCCTGGTCTCGCCCTGCTTGATGGAAATTGACTTCTTCTCCATGGCCTCCCGGACCAGCCGTTCGGCCTCCTCGCGCATCGCTTGTTTCGACATTTCAATCCCGTTTGGCTTTTTGCAGGGGCCTATCTAGCAGAGTCTACGGCCCCGGCGAATGAACTTTCCCGCAGGTTCGGAATTATGGAGAGGCAAATGAACCAGGCCGCCGGGTCCAAGGCGGCCGTGGGAGGGCCATCCATGAACACTAACATATCGGCGGCCGGCCTGCGCCAGTGGGCGGCGCAATGCGAGGCCCGCGCCAAGGACCCCCTGACGACAGGGGACGAATACGAGCGCCTGATGAAGATGCACCACGCGCTGATCGACCTGGCTGACAATCAGGAATGGCTGGATGGCCAAAAGCGGACTATTGGCCAGCAAAAGGACTTAGCCAGCTAAAGCCGCACGCGCGATGCGTCGGCTTTTAACGAAATTGTTCAAAGCGTGGTCGCGGCCGCGTGCGGCATTGCAGCAATTGCACCAATTGCCCCAGCACAACAGCGTCGACCGTCTTCCAGACGCCATCCAGCCGTCACGAAACTTTATCCTGACGGCCACCACAGTTCCTCCAAACCGTCGCGCCATCGCCACGATGCGCCGGTACACAGTCCCTCATCGGGAACAACTCGAAACGGAGGCCAGCGACCATGCAGATCCACATCGACACGGCCAGGCTCTCAGTCATTCGCGCGTTTGCTGCACCCGCACACTGCCCGCACTGCGGCGACCTGATGGTCGCCCCGGTCATGTCCGAGTTCGTCGAGGGCGGCGAAATCCGCCACCACTGGGAATGCGACGCCTGCGGGCTGCCTTCCAGGACCTCTATCCCGCTCACAACACATTGAGCGCATCAGCCTCGGAATAGCCGCTAAGATGCGGTGTTCGCAGTATGGCTGAACACAGCCTTTTCCTTGGAGGAACAAACATGAAATCGATTATTTTGCGGTCCGGTCTGGCCGCTCTCGCCTGCGCCACAGTCCTCGCGATCGCCTCGCCGTCGATGGCCGCCATGGTCAATTTCAAGGCCAGCCTGAACGGCAAAAGCGAAGTCCCGCCGAATGCTTCGGCGGCGACCGGGTCAGTCACCGCGACCTATGACGACGCCAGCAAAAAGCTGACCTGGAAAGGCAGCTATAGCGGCCTGAGCGGCCCGGCCACCGCCGCCCATTTCCATGGCCCGGCCGGTGCAGGCAAGAACGCCGGCGTCATGGTCCCGATCAGCCCGAGCGGGCCGGCCTTCGAAGGCTCGGCGACGCTCAATGACGCCCAGGCCAAGGCGCTGATGGACGGCGACCTGTACGTCAACATCCACACCGCCGCCAACAAAGCCGGCGAAATCCGCGGCCAACTGACGAAATAACCCAGCCCATCGTTGCGCGGAACAGCCCGCCGGCCTTGCCGGCGGGTTTTTTCGTGCCACATCATCCCGACAGCAGCCCGCCCTTGCCGCGCTTTACGTCCGGGCAATCGCCGTCTTATCTTGCGCGCGAAAATAGCCCTGCTTTGACGCGAACGAGGACATGCCCATGGCTGGAAAGAATACGGCCGGAACGAATGGCGCCACCGCACCTTTTCTGATCTCCGGCGGCGGCATTGGCGGCCTGGTCGCGGCCTATGCGCTGGCGCGCCAGGGCTTTCCGGTCCGCGTGTTCGAGCAGTCGATCGAATTCCGCGAAGTCGGCGCCGGCATCCAGCTCGGGCCGAACATTTTCCGCGTGCTGGAAAAGATCGGCCTCAAGGACGCCATCCTGGCCGACGCCCACGTTCCGCCGGCGCAGGAAATGCGCGACGCGCTGACCGGCAAGCTGATCACCAACATTCCGCTCGACGGCGCGTTCATGAAGCGCTTCGGCCAGCCTTACGCGGTGACGCACCGCGCCGACATTCACGGCACGTTCCTGAAAGCCTGCCAGGGCAGCAATCTGATTTCGCTGGAAACCAGCCGGCGCGTCGACGGCTACGAGGATCACGGCGACCACGTCACCGTCACGCTGGAAAACGGCGAACGCGCGGAAGGCCGCGCCTTGATCGCCTGCGACGGCATGTGGTCGACCATCCGCGAGCGTATCGTCGGCGACGGCAAGCCGCGCGTCTCCGGCCACATCGCTTATCGCGCCGTGCTCAAGCGCGAGCAGGTGCCCGCCGATTTGTGGCGGCCCGACGTGGTGCTGTGGGCCGGTCCGCGCACCCACTTCGTGCATTATCCGCTGCGCCGCGGCGAACTTTATAATCTGGTCGCGGTGTTTCACTCCGACCATTACGAGGAAGGCTGGAACGCCGAAGGCAACAAGGATCTGCTGTGGCAGCATTTCAAGGGCCAGCGGCCGGAGGTGATGCGGCTGCTCGAACTGATCGAGACCTGGCGGCTGTGGGTTTTGTGCGACCGCGAGCCGGTCAAGAACTGGACGCAAGGCCGCGTCACGCTGCTCGGCGACGCCGCCCATCCGATGCTGCAATATCTCGCGCAAGGCGCCTGCATGGCGACCGAGGACGCGGTGGTGCTGGCGGAAAAAGTCGCGGCGCAGCCCGACGATCTGCCGGCGGCTTTCCAAGCCTACCAACAGGACCGCTATTTACGCACCGGGCGCACCCAGATCATGGCGCGGGTCTATGGCGAATTTTATCACGCCCGCGGCGTCACCGCCGAATTGCGCGACATGGCGGTCGGCTCCCGCACCACCGAGCAGGCCTATGACGGCATCGCCTGGCTGTATGGCGGGCCGTAACGCACGGTCTACGCCGCGGCTTTCATCTCCCTCACCTGCCCCAGCGTCAAATGGCGCAACCCCCCGCCGTCGAAATAGACGAAGCGCAGCTTCTGCCGCCGGCCGACGCATTTCGCCGGCAACGGGTCGTAGCGCATGGCGCCGCCGCCGAGATGCGGCGTCACCGAGCCGACATCGGTGACCTGGCTCGGTCTCGACCCGCAGCATCACCAGCTTGGCGCCGTCGGGGTCGACGGCCTCGAACGGAATCCGCGCCAGCCGCAGGAAACTGGTCGGATCGCTCGCTGCCGTGAACCCCTCGCACGAACGCCGCCTCCACCAGATCGAGATCGGGTTCGCCGTGGTCATGCTCTCGTCGTCATGGCTGATGCGGCTTGTGCGGGGTCTGCCACTGCACCGTGCCGCGCACCGGCGTGCGCATGATTGTGTCCGGCGCCGGCTGAGCCCAAGCTCGATCCGTTGCCGTGATGATGATGATCGTGGTCGTGTCCGCCGTGCATCGTCGCCTCCTCAATACGCCACTGGCTTGTCGATCAGATGCTTGTGGCTGCCGAGCTTGCCGTGCGCCACCATCGAGCCGAGCGCCTCGACCACCACGCGCACGCCGAACAGCGCGGTGATGTCGGACGTGTCGTAAGGCGGCGACACTTCCACCACCTCCAGCCCGCATAGGCCTTCGGCCGCGACCAGGCCCAAAATCTTGAGCGCCTCGCGCGGCAGGAAGCCGCCCGGCTCCGGCCAGCCGGTGCCCGGCACGAAGCCGCAATCGATCGAGTCGACGTCGAACGAGATGTAGACCGCGTCGGCGTCCTTCCAGGCCAGTTCGAGCGCGATCTCGGCGGTCTTCTCCAGCCCGATCTTTTCGATGTCGGCGATGGTCAGCACGTTGGTGTTGCGCTTGCGCGCTTCCTGCACGCCGTAGCGCGGCACCTGCCAGCCGCCGATGCCGAGCTGCACCAGATTGGTCGCCGAGACGTTCGGCAGATTGGTCGCCCAGTACCACGGCGTGGTGTGCATGCGCTCGTCGAGATCCTTCTCCTGGATGTCGATATGGCGGTCGAAATGGATGATGCCGATGCGCTTCGACGTGCATTGCGCGATGCCGCGCACGCACGGGAAGCCGATCGAATGATCGCCGCCCAGCATGATCGGCAGCGCGCCCGACGAGAACACATGCGCCACGCCGCGCGAAATCTGGTCGAAGCTCTTTTCCAGATTGGCCGGGATGGTGAACACGTCGCCGGCGTCGCACAGCGTCATCTGCTCGCGCAGATCGACGCCGATCTCGTAATTATACGGCGTGTAGAGCGCCGAGATGCGGCGGATGCCCTGCGGCCCAAAGCGCGTGCCGGGCCGATAGGTGGTGCCGGAATCGAACGGAATGCCGAGCACGGCGGCGTCGTATTTGGCGACGTCGCGCACATTCTCGACATAAGGCGCCTTCAGGAAGGTGTTGATGCCGGCGAAATGCGGCAGCTCGCCGCGCGCGAAAGTGGGGATCGACTTGTCGGTCAGGCTTTCGGCGCCGGGCAGCCCCATGTCGAGCGCCCATTTCTGCTCCTTGCGCCAGCCGTCTTCCGGCAGCTTGCCTTCGGCGTCGAGCGCCTTCCAGCCCTGCGTCTTCATCTTGTCGAAGTCGGGATGGTGGCGGCGCGCCCGCTCGGGTGACGAAACAGCCCGGCGCCGCGTGTCGTTGTGGTTCGATGAATGTCATGATTGCGCTCCTTGAAGTTCTGCGGGCTGATCGTCGGTCTTGAACGTCTTGAGGAAGCCCAGCACCGGCACCGCGCTGTCGCGGGTGAGATCGAGGTCGTAGGTGATGACGGCGCCGAAGCGGCCCGGCGCCTGCGGATCGCGCCGCTTCTTGTCGAGCGCGATCAGCCGCGTGCCGAGCGCGAAGGCTTCCTTGATGTCGTGCGTGACCATGACGATGGTCATGCCGCAGTCCTTCCAGAGAAAGCGGATCAATTCGTGCATCTGCACGCGCGTGCCGGGATCGAGCGCGCCGAACGGCTCGTCGAGCAGCAGCACCTTGGGCTTCTTGGCGATCGCCTGGGCGATGGCGAGCCGCTGCTGCATGCCGCCGGACAGCGCATGCGGAATTTGTCGCGGTGCTCGGCCAGGCCCACTTCGCGCGATCAGCTTTTCGCTTTCCTCGATCGCGGCCTTGCGCGCGGCACCGAACAGGCGCGCGGTGAACGGGCTCTGCGCGAATTCGAAGCCGAGCAGCACATTGCCGAGCACCGTCAGATGCGGGAACACCGAATAGCGCTGGAACACGACGCCGCGATCCGGCCCCGGCTCCGGCGTCATCGGCACGCCGTCGAGCAGGATCTGCGCCGCGCGTCGGCCGCTCCTGGCCGAGCAGCATGCGCAGCATGGTGCTCTTGCCGGCGCCGGAGGGCCCGACCAGCGACACGAACGAGCCGGCGGCGATAATCGAGGTTGAGCCGCTCGAGCACGATCTGGTCGCCATATTCGACCCAGACGTCGCGGAAGTCGATGGTGCTCGACATCAGCGCCGCTCCGTCACATAGGCGAAGGCGAAAGCCTTGCGCGCCAGCAGGTGCAGCGCCCAGTCCAGCACAAAGGCCAAGAAGCGTGATCCAGGCGACGTAAGGCAGGATCGTGTCCATGGCGAGATAGCGCCGCAGCAGGAAGATGCGGTAGCCGAGCCCGTTCTCGGCGGCGATCGCTTCGGCCGAGATCAGGAACAGAAACGCCGGCCCGATCGACAGCCGCACCGCCTCGATCAGCCGCGGCAGGATCTGCGGCAGCACCACGCGGATGGCGATCTGCCAGGTCGAGCCGCCGAGCGTCTGCGCCTTGACCAGTTGCTCCGGCGGCAGGCCGGAAATCGTCAGCGCCAGATCGCGGATCAGGAACGGCGTGACGCCGATCAGGATCAGCACCACTTTGGACAATTCGCCGAGGCCGAACACGATGAACAAAATCGGCAGCACCGCCATCGGCGGGATCATCGACAGAATGCCGACCAGCGGCGCCAGCGTCGCGCCGACCATCGGCAGCACGCCGATCGCCATACCGAAGATCAGCCCGCCGATGGTGGCGATGCCGAGCCCCAGCCCGAGCCGTTGCAGGCTGGCGCCGGTATCGCTCCACAGCACGTAGCCGCCGGTGCGCCGGTCGGGCTCGAAGGCGGCGCGTTTGACGGCGTCGACCATCTCGCTGACCGGCGGCAGCAGCTTGTCTTCCGGATTGGCAGCGCGCCGCTCCGCCGAGCCGACCACATAGAGAAATGCGATCAACACGAACGGCAGCAACGCGAGCAGCACCCGGCTGCCGCGCCGCGGCGCGATGTTCATTAAGCGGCGCATGTGCTGCCTCCTCTGCCGTCCCGCTCCGTCATTCCCGGGCCGCGGCCATAAGCGCGACACGACAGCGTTCGCCGTGCGCTCTGGGCGACGCTCGGAGATGAACGGAGGTGTCAACCGCGCCCACTACAACTTCTTGTCGGCCGCCATCTTCATGTAGGTGGCGTCGAAGCGCATTTTCACGTTCTTGTCCGAGCCCATCACCTTGCCGCCCGGGAACGCGATGCCGACGGCATCCTTCGACTTCACATTGTCGCCGAGCAGATTGTGTTCGAAGCAGAAGGTGCGCACCAGATCCATGATCTTGGGCAGTTCAGGACTGGTGGTGAACTTCACGGCGTCGGCGGGCGTGTAGAACATCCGCGTGGTCTTGAGCTGCGCATCGAAGCCGGCGAGATCCGTGCCGGAGGCTTTCGCCATGGCCTCGCGCGCCGCCTTGCCCTTGGCGCCCTCGTCCTTCATCAGCGCGATGGTCTCGTACCAGGCGCCGACCAGCGCCTTGCCGAGTTCGGGGTTGTCCTTCAGCGTCGCGGTATTGACCACCATCAGATCTTCGATCTCGCCGGGGATTTTCGAGGAATCGAACACCTCGGTCGACTTCGGCTCGGCTTTGACTTCCATGAGCTGCGGATTCCACGTCACCACCGCGGTCGAGTCCTTCGACTTGAAGGCCGCGACGATGTCGGCGTCCGAGGTGTTGACGGTCTTGATGTCCTTTTCGGTCAGCTTGACCTTGGCCAGGCCGCGCGCCAGCAGATAATGCGACACCGACAATTCGACGATGTTGACCTTGCGGCCCTTGATGTCGGCAAGGCTCTTGGCGTCCTTGAGCACGACGCCGTCATTGCCGTTGGAGAAGTCGCCCATGATGATCGCCGAGACTGTCGACGCCGCCGGCGGCCGGAATGGTCAGCGTATCCATGTTGGTGACAGTGACGCCGTCGAACTTGCCGGCGGTGTATTGATTGATCGACTCGACGTAATCGTTGATCTGCGTGACGTTGATGGTGATGCCGTATTTGTCGGCCCATTTCTTGACGATGCCCTGCTCGGCCGCATAGGGCCACGGCATCCAGCCGACATAGATCGTCCAGGCGATGTTGAATTCTTTCTTCTTGGCCGCGAGCGCATCGGAGATCGGCGCGGTCGCCAGCACGGCGGCCGCGAAAACGAGTGTCAGGAGGTGTTGCAAGCGTTTCATGGATCCAGTCCTCATCGGTTTGATGACTGCCGACTGGCTGAGACACAGTGATGCCAATCGCGGCCACTGAGGTCTCCCGGGTTTTTATCCCGCCGTGCACCCAGGCTGACATTGTCCCGGGCGGCGGCTCTCGGACCTGGCATCCCCCTTTGAGGACCGGAACCCTAGCCACCAACTCGGCTTGAATTCAGCAAATGTCGTGCCAGCGAAAAGCCGGGTGTTTGACGGCGCAAACGCGCGGTTCCGCCCATTCGACAGGCAGGCTGGCGATTTTCAGGGCAGAATAAAAGCGCAACCGGCGCCCGCATGGTTCCCCACACAGGCGCCGGCCGCACCATCGGTCTTGAGAACTGAACGCTATTTCTTGGGAATACCGGCCTTGGCGATGACCGCGTCCCACTTCTTGATGTCGTCGGTCAGCCGCTTCATCAATTCGGCCGGGGTGCTGGCCTGCGCGACCACGCCGACTTTGGCAAAGCTCGCCTTCAAGTCCGGCATCGCCAGAACTTCGTGCATCGCCTTGTTCATGGTGTCGATCACGTCTTTCGGCGTGCCCTTGGGCGCAAACACGCGCGTTCCACGACGTGACTTCGTAGCCATTGACGCCGGCCTCGGCGACGGTCGGCACGTTCGGCATGAACGGCGAGCGCTTCGGCGACGAGGTCGCCAGCACCTTGAGCTTGCCGTCATTGACCTGGCCCTGCACCGCCGGCGGGAATTCGACCAGCATCTGCACGTCGTTGCGCAGCATCGCCAGCACGATGTCCGGCGAATTCTTGTACGGCACGATCTGCACATTGACGCCCGCGAGCGACTTGAACAGTTCGGCGCCGAGATTCTGCGTGCCGCCGACCGCGATGGTGCCGATATTGAGCTTGCCCGGCGCGGCCTTCGCCGCCTTGATGAAATCGGCCAGCGTCTTGTATTCCGACTGCGCGTTCACCACGAACACCAGATCGAACAGGCCGATGGTCGAGACCATGTCGAATTGCGTGACCGGGTCGAACGGCAGCTTGTTGAAGGCCGCGACGCTGATCGCGGTGCCGTTGGTCACCAGACCCATGGTGTAGCCGTCGGGCGTCGAGCCGATCACCGCGCGCGCCGCCGCGATGCCGCCGGGCCCCGGCATGTTCTCGATGAAGACGCGCTGGTTGAACTTGGTGCTCAACTTGTCGGCCATGATGCGCGCGGTGACGTCGGCGACGCCGCCGGCGCCGAACGGCAGCACGATGCGCACCGGCTTTTCCGGCCATTTCGCCTGCGCCTGCCCCACCGGCGCCAGCGCCAAGATCATTGCCGCCGGCAAGGCCAGCAGCGCGGTACGGCGCGCAAATTTGGTCATGTTGAAAATCCCCTCTGTCATGATGCGTATCCTCCCTGCAGCTTTCATTTTCTTCTTAAGCGTCGAACCCATAGAGCCGCGCCGGATTGTCCACCAACAGGCGTTTCTGCGCCAGCGGGTCCGGGGCGAATTGCGGCACCAGATCGACGAGTTCACCCTCGTCGGCTTCGTGGGTGGCATTCGGGTGTGGAAAGTCGGTGCCCCAGAGCACGCGCGTCGGCGCCGCTTCGACCAAAGCATGCGCGATCGGCACGGCCGCGGCATAAGGCGGCATCGCGATGCGCTCGGAGCCGCAGACCTTGATCCAGCAATTTTCCAGCCGTGAAAGCTCGATCAGGGCGCGCAAGGGCGGCTGATCGACGCCATCCGCCGACGGCACCCGGCCCATGTGATCGATCACGAACGGCAGCGGCAGCGCGCGGATCATGGCGGACAGCGGCATGATGCTCGGCGCGTCGACGTGCAGCACAACATGCCAGCCACGGCCCTTGATGCGATCGATGACGCGGTTGAACACCGCCATGTCGGGCGCGCCGCCCAGATGCTTGACGAAATTGAAGCGCGCGCCGCGCACGCCGCCGCGATCGAGCCTGTCATAATCGGCATCGGTGAAGCTGTCGTCGACAATGGCGACGCCGCGATAGCGTTTGGGATCGGACGCGATGCAATCGAGCATCGCCGCGTTGTCGGTGCCGTGGCAGCTGGCCTGCACGATCACGGCGCGGTCGATGCCGAGATAGGCGTGCAGCGCCGCCAGCATCTCCTTGGGCGCGTCTTCCGGCGTGTAGCGCCGGTTCGGCGAATAGGGGAATTTGTCGCCCGGCCCGAACACATGGCAATGCGCGTCGGTCGCGCCCTGCGGCAATTTGAATTTCGGCTTGCGGCGCTTGGCGAAGAAGTCGGGGTGCATGTTCATGGGCTGGCTTTAGCCAAGCCGCGCCCGCGAGACAACCCTTAAAAGACCCACAAAACCGCGGCTAAAGCGCCGCGATGTCCCCCTGCTGCCAACCGGCGATTGTTGCGGCGCGGAAGTCGTCAAAACTGCCGGCTTCGATAGCCGACCGCATGCCGGCCATCAGCGCCTGGTAATAGGCCAGATTGATGGTCGAGAGCAGCACCTGGCCCAGGATCTCGTTGGCCTTGGTCAGATGGTGCAGATAGGCGCGCGAATAAGTCCGCGCCGCCGGGTGCGCGCTCTGCGTCGTCGAGCGGGCGCGGATCGGCGGCATGGCGCGCATTCGACAGATTGATCGAGCCGAACCGGCGTGAAGGCCATGCCGTGGCGGCCGTTGCGGGTCGGCATCACGCAGTCGAACATGTCGACGCCGCGCTTGACCGCCTCCAGGAGATCGTGCGGCGTACCGACGCCCATCAGATAGCGCGGCCGATCGGCAGGCAGCACCGGCGTCGTCTCTTCGACCACCTTGAGCATCACCTCCTGCGGCTCGCCGACCGCCAGGCCGCCGATGGCGTAGCCGTGCGAAGCCGATATCGGTGAGCGCCCGCGCGCTCTGCTGGCGCAGCGCGATATCGTCGCCGCCCTGCACGATGCCGAACAAGGCATAGCCGTCGCGCGCGCGGCCCTCGAAGGCGCGCTTCGAGCGCTCGCCCCAGCGCAGCGACAGTTGCATGGCGCGCTCGATCTCGTCGCGCGACGCCGGCAGCTTCAGGCATTCGTCGAGCTGCATGGAAATGTCGGCGCCGAGCAGCGCCTGGATCTCGATCGAGCGTTCGGGCGTCAATTCGAACATGGCGCCGTCGAGATGCGAGCGGAACGTGACGCCCTGCTCGGTCAATTTGCGCAAAGCTCGACAGCGACATCACCTGGAAGCCGCCGGAGTCGGTCAGGATGGCGCGCGGCCAGTTCATGAATTTATGCAGGCCGCCGAGCGCGGCGATGCGCTCCGCCGTCGGCCGCAGCATCAGATGATAGGTGTTGCCGAGCACGATCTCGGCGCCGGTGGCCGCGACCTGCTCGGGATGCAGGCCCTTCACGGTGCCCTGGGTGCCGACCGGCATGAAGGCCGGCGTCTGCACGGCGCCATGCGGCGTCACGACTTCGCCGCGGCGCGCGGCGCCGTCGGTCTTGATCAAGCGGTAGGAGAACGGTTCGGTCATCGGCCTTCAGGGTAAAGCAGGCAGGCGTCGCCGTAGGAGTAGAAGCGATAGCCGGTTTCGATGGCGTGGCGATAGGCGCGCTGCATCGCGTCGAGCCCGCTGAAGGCCGACACCAGCATGAACAAAGTCGAGCGCGGCAGGTGGAAATTGGTCAGCATCAGATCGACCGCGCGGAAGTGGTAGCCCGGCGTGATGAAGATCGCGGTCTCGCCGGAAAATGCGCGCAACTGGCCATCCTCGCCCGCCGCGCTCTCCAGCAGCCGCAGTGCGGTCGAGCCGACGGCGACGATCCGCCCGCCTTTGGCGCGGGCGGCGTTGAGCGCATCGGCCACGTCTCGGCGCTCACCGAGCCGAATTCGGCGTGCATCTTGTGGCCTTCGGTATCGTCGGTCTTGACCGGCAGGAAGGTGCCGGCGCCGACATGCAGCGTGACCTTGTGCAGGGCGATGCCGCGCGCCTTCAGGCGCTCCACCATCGCCGGCGTGAAATGCAGGCCCGCCGTCGGCGCCGCCACCGAGCCGTCCTCGCGCGCAAACAGGGTCTGGTAGTCGGCTCTGTCCTGCGCATCGGGGGCGCGGCGGGCGGCGATATAGGGCGGCAGCGGCATCGCGCCGCGCTCGGCAATGGCCTGGTCCAGCACCGGACCATGGAAGGAAAATGAAAGGGTTACCTCACCTGCTTCATCTTTATGTGAAACTTGAGCATCGAGTTCGCCGAGAAAACAGACCTGACCCTCGTCGCCGAACCGCAGGCGGTCGCCGACCTGGACCTTCTTGGCGCCCAGGATGAAGGCCTTCCAGGTCGAGCCGTCGAGCCGCTTGTGCAGCGTGGCCTCGATCTTGGGCTCGGTGGCGCCCCGCCCGATGCGGCGGCCCTTGAGGCGGGCCGCGATCACCTTGCTGTCGTTGACCACCAGGCAGTCGCCGGCGCGCAGCAGGTCCGGCAGTTCGCCGATTTTGCGGTCTTCGAGTTCCGGCGCCCCGCCCGGCCGCACCACCATCAGCCGCGCCGCGTCGCGCGGGACCACCGGCCGCAACGCGATGCGGTCGGCCGGCAGGTCGAAGTCGAACAGGTCGGTGCGCATGGGTCTCTTCCCGCCCTGCGCGGGCGGGCGTTACGCCCCCATCGTCGCCTTGACGATCTTGTCGGGATTGCTGACCGGCTCGCCGCGCTTGATCTTGTCGACGTTCTCCATGCCCTCGATGACGTTGCCCCAGGCGGTGTACTGGCCGTTGAGGAAGCTGGCGTCGTCGAAGCAGATGAAGAACTGGCTGTCGCCGGAATCCGGATTGGCGGCGCGCGCCATCGACACGGTGCCGCGCACATGCGGCTCCTTGTTGAACTCGGCCTTGAGCTTCTTGCCCGAGCCGCCGGTGCCGGTGCCCTGCGGGCAGCCGGTCTGCGCCATGAAGCCGTCGATCACCCGGTGGAACACGATGCCGTCGTAGAAGCCTTCCTTGACCAGTTCCTTGATGCGCGCGACGTGGCCGGGCGCCAAATCCGGCCGCATGGCGATCACCACATTGCCCTTCGTGGTCTCGAGCGTGAGCGTGTCTTCGGGTTTCGCCATTGGATTTTTCCTCTCTCGTAAAACGAATTTCTGATGGCCATAGCCGGGCTTTTCCCGGTGACGGCAGCTATTTCATATCGGCGGCGACTTGCACCTTCACCATCTTGTCCGGGTCGCTGACCGTGCCGCTTTGCGAACCCGGCGGCGCCTTCTTGAGCTTGTCGACCACATCCATGCCGGCGACCACGTCGCCGATCACGGTGTATTGGCCGTTGAGGAATGAGGCGTCGCCCAGGCAGATGAAGAATTGCGAATTCGCCGAATTCGGGTCGCTGGCGCGCGCCATGCCGACGACGCCGCGCTTGAACGGCGTCGGGGTAAACTCGGCGGCGAGATTGGGATATTTCGAGTGGCCGGTGCCGTTGAAGTTCTGCCCGTCGCCGGTCTGCGCCATGAAGCCGTCCATGACGCGGTGCCACGGCACGTTGTTGTAGTAGCCGTCGCGCGCCAGTTGCTTCAGCCGCTCGGCGTGCTTGGGCGCCAAGTCGGTGCGCAGCTTGACGATGATGCGGCCCTTGGTGGTATCGATCACCAGCGTGTTTTTCGCATCGACGCCGGCGGGCAGCTTGGGCGCCTGCGCCAGAGCGGGCGCGGCGCAGACCAGCGCGACAACGACGGCGAGAATGCGGATCATGCGATCTCCAGAATTTAGGATTTGCGGCGAACTTTTTCTTCAGCAGCGCGGCGACCGAGGCCGGCACGAAGCTGGATACGTCGCCGCCCATGCCGGCGATCTGGCGCACCAATGTGGCGGTGATCGGGCGCACCAACGGCGAGGCCGGCAGGAACACCGTCTGCACGCCGGGCGCCATGGCGTCGTTCATGCCCGCCATCTGCATTTCGTAGTCGAGGTCGGTGCCGTCGCGTAAGCCCCGGATCAGCATGCTGGCGCCGAGCCGTCCGGCCGCCGTCACAACCAGATCGGAAAAGGTGACGCAGGAGAGCTCGCATTTGGCCGCCTTCGCCAGCGGACCGCAGGTCTCCTCCAGCATGGCCAGCCGTTCGTCGGCGGAGAACAGCGGCGCCTTGCCCGGGTGCACGCCGATCGCGATCACAAGCTTGTCGGCCAGCCGCACGGCGTGGCGGACCACGTCGAGATGGCCGTTGGTGACGGGGTCGAAAGACCCCGCATAAAGGGCGATCCGCAGCATAAACCGGGGTCTACCCCGCCATTTTGCGCCCGGCAAGGCGTTTCGGCCCGGTTTGGCCGATTGAACCTTTTTGCCGTCTGCGGCATTGGTATAGGCGAACCTTCGCAAGCTTTGAACTGACAGCCGAGCCGGAGCGACCCAGTCGCATACCGTCAAGGACAGGGGATTTCTATGCTCAAGATGCTGACCGCGATCATGACAGCCGCGGCGATTGCCGCGGTGGTCACCGTCATTTCAGCACCCGGACCGGTCGACGCCGGCCCGCTGGCCGCAGCCGAACGAAGCGGTGTTGAAAGTCTGCACCCAGAAGGCCTGGCCGTATCTCAATTGCGTCGGCACCGCCGTCGGCAACCCGCGCATCCGGCTGGTCACCACCGACCGTATCGCCCCCTAAATCGGGGCTTACCGTCCGCCAAACCTGCCGTTAGACTTCGCCCTACAGGGACATCTTAGATCCCAAAGGGAGAGATCATGCGCCGGGTCATTTTTGCGGCTGCCGCTATCTTATGGACTGCCTCCGCCTTCGCCCAGAATTATCCCGACCACCCCGTCCGCGTCATCGTGCCGACGCCGCCCGGCGGCCCGGTCGACGTCATGGCGCGGCTGCTCTGCGGCGCCCTGCCCGGCCAGCTCGGCCAGAATTTTTTCATCGAGAACAAGCCGGGCGCCGGCAATATCATCGGATCGAAAGTGGCGGCCGAGGCCGCCCCCGACGGCTACACGCTGCATATCTCGGCTGCCAGCGGCTTGATCATGAGCCCGATGATCTACAAGAACGCAGGCTATGACGCCTCGAATTTCCAGCCGATTGCGCTGATCGCCGAAACGCCGCAGGTGCTGGTGGTCGATCCGCATCTGCCGATCAAATCGGTGGCCGACCTGATCGCCTATGCCAAGGCCAACCCCGGCAAACTCAATTATTCAACCGGCGGCATCGGCACCTTGCCGCATCTCACCGGCGAGCTGTTCAAGCGCCTGAGCGGAACCAACATCGTCCACGTGCCGTACAAGGGCGGCGGCCTCGCACTGCAGGCGGTCGTCGCCGGCGAGACGCAATTGACCTTCGACACCATCGGCACGTCGTTGGCGCTGATCCACGACGGCAAGCTGCGCGCGATCGCGATCGGCGCTAAGACCCGCGTTGCCGCATTGCCCGACGTCCCGACCATGGTGGAAGCCGGCTTCCCGCAACTGACCACCGGCGCCTGGACCGCTATTCTGGGGCCGCGCGGCACGCCGCCGGACATCGTCGCCAAAGTAAACGCCGCCACCAACAAGGCGCTGAACGCGGAGCCGATGAAGGGCACGCTCGCCAAACTCGGCGCAGCGCCGCGCGGCGGCACGCCCAAGGAACTCGCCGACTACATCGCAGAGCGAAACCGTCAAGTGGAAGCCGGTCATCGAGGCGCTGAACTTGAAGGCTAAGTGAACAAGCGCGCCGACCGGCGTTCAGGTAGCGCGGTCTAAGATGGCCGCGGTGGGGCTAAAATCGCCTGACCGGCTCATAACGAGCTATTGTTGGCTGCGATTCCCGGGAGATTGCCTCAATGCGCCGTTCTTGGACTGCCGCTCATGGCCACGATCTTCGTGGTGTCGTCGACCGCCTTATGCGCCGCGGCGCCGGCCTTCATCAGCAGCCGTGTCACGCTGCGCGATGGGCCGGGGACCAATTTCCCGGCCATTATCGTCGTCCCGAAAGGCACTGAAGTCGAGGTCATCGGCTGCGCGCGCGGCTGGTGCGAAGTGGAATTGGGCGACGACGAAGGCTTCATGCGGCAGGACCTGCTGAACTTCCTGGACGACGGGCCGCCGATCGTGGTGTTTCCGCCGGTTCTTTACGACCATGGCTATCGCTATTGGCGCGAGCACGATCGCGGCGCCTGGAACTCGTGGCGCCGCGACCGTGGCCGTCCCGACCGTCGTTATCAGGGCGAGCCGCGCCGTTACGACCGGCAACCGGCCCGCCACGTCCGCCGGATCGGAACTTACGGCCGGGAGGTCCGCCAATTTCTACCCTGCTCCGGATCGTAGGCCCCAACGCGCCTTCCGGTCGGGGCCGGTCAGCCGCCGGGCCGGACGCAAGGCCAGCCGGCAGGCCGCACGCCAAATCGCCCGGCGGCCAGCCGCCGACGCAAGATGCGCCGCCGGCGGCGGCCAGCCGCGCCGCAAGCGCCACCCGCAGTCGCGCCGCCGCGGGCCGGCGGACCGCCGCGCTAGCGGTCGACTAAGATTGGCTGCGTGGGCGGCGGCCTAACCCGGCCGCCGCGTCAGCGACAGCCAGACGCCGCCGCCGATCAGCGCCAGGCCGGACAGCCGGCCGAGCAGCCGGTTGTGCTGCGGCTTCATGAACCAGGCGCGGCCGAATCCTGCGGCGACGGCCCAGCCGGAATCGAGCACCGCACCCAGCGACACCGACACCACGCACATCACCAGCAATTGCCGCTCCACCGGCAGCGCGGGATCGAGAAATTGCGGCAGGAACGCTGTGAAAAAGGCGATCGTCTTCGGATTGGTCATGGCGACGATAAATCCGCGCCAGGCGTAGACGTGGCCGCCCGGCGCCACCGCCGCACTCGCAGCACCGGCATGCCGCCAAGCCTGAATGCCGAGCCAGACCAGATAGGCGGCGCCGGCCCACCGCAGCATCTCGAACACTTCGGACGAGGCCTTCAAGATCCAGCTCAGCCCGAAGGCGATGAAGGCGAGCAGCACCGCATTGCCGGCGCTGGAACCCGCCACCGTCAGCAGCGCGGCGCGGGTGCCGCGGTTGGCGCCGGTCGAAATGATCAGCGTGACGATCGGCCCCGGCGTCAGGAACAGGACGACGGTGATCAGCAGGAAGGCGGAGAAGAGTTGGGTGTTCATGGATGGCCTTGAAAAATTCCGGGCGCCGGAAAGCTGCCGCGGACGATCTAAACTTGCGCGCCGTCCTGCCCGTTCGGTATCATTGTCCACCATGGCGGATTTAACGGCAACGGCATCATCCACCTTTATCGCCGCCGACGGCGACGGTTACGAATTGTCAATGGGCCGTTGGAGCCGAAGGCTGGCCGAACTTTTCATCGATTTCGCCGGCGAAGCGGACGGGGAAGAACTGCTGGACGTCGGCTGCGGCACCGGCAGCCTCACCTTTGCCCTCGCCGCGCGGGGCCGTTTCAAGTCGATCACCGGCATCGACTTTTCGCCGGCCTATATTGCCCATGCAACGCGGAAGAATTCGGACCCGCGCATCACCTTCGAACAAGGCGATGGCTGTGCCATGCCCTATGCCGACCGGTCATTCGACCGCGTTCTGTCGCTTCTGGTGCTGCATTACGTCCGCGAGCCGCACAAGGCTGTGGCCGAGATGCGCCGGGTGGCGCGCACTGGCGCAACCGTGGCGGCGACGGTCTGGGACGTCCGCGGCGGCTACGTCGGCAACCGCATTTTCTTCGACACCGCCGCCGCGCTCGATCCCGCCGCCGTCAAGCACCGTGACCGCTATTACACCCATCCAATGACGCGGCCGGGCGAGTTGGCAGCCGCCTGGCGCGACGCGGGCTTCACCGATGTCCGTGACGGCTATCTGACCATTCGCATGGAGTACATGAACTTCGCCGACTACTGGACACCCTCAACCGGCAAAGATGGACCGCTGGCGGCTTACGTGAATTCGCTCGCGCCGGAGTCACGGGCGGCCTTCAAGGCTGCGCTCAGTTCGGCTTATTGCGGCGGCGAACCGGACGGACCGCGCTCCTACGCTGCCAGCGCCTGGGCGGTGCGCGGCACCGCTCCTTAGAGGCTCACTCGCCCTCGTCCTCGCTCAGCCGCTCGACCGACACCACCTTCTCGTCGTCGGCGGTGTTGAGCACGATGACGCCTTGCGTCGAGCGCCCGGCGATGCGGATACCCGACACCGTGGTGCGGATCAGCTTGCCGGCATCGGTGACCAGCATGACCTGGTCGTCTTCCTCGATCGGGAACGAGGCGACCAGCCGGCCGATCTTCGGCTTGAGCGTGAACTCGCCGTTCTTCTTTTCCCAGATATCCATGGCGACGATACCTTTGCCGCCGCGGCCGGTGATGCGGTATTCGAACGACGACGTGCGCTTGCCGTAACCGCGCTCCGACAGCGTCAGCACGAACTGCTCGGCCGTGGAGAGTTCGACATAGCGCTGTTCGCCGAGCTCGATATTGGCGACGTCGCCGGCCTCCTGCGCGTCCTCGGCTTCTACGACCTCCGCCTCGTCTACTTGCGCACCGGTTCCACGCCGGATGGCACTGGCGCGCTTGAGATAGGCGGCACGCTCGTCCGATGTCGCATCGGTATGGCGCAGGATCGACATCGAAATCAGTCGATCGTCGGCATCGAGTGCAATGCCGCGCACGCCCATTGACGTGCGGCCGGTGAAGACGCGCACTTCCGGCACCGGGAAGCGGATGCACTGCCCGCCCGACGAGGTCAGCAGCACGTCGTCGGCTTCGGTGCAGATCTGCACGCTGAGGATGCCCTCGCCTTCCGGCAGCTTCATGGCGATGATGCCGGACCGGCGCACGTCGACGAAGTCGGACAGCTTGTTGCGGCGGACCGTGCCCTTGGTCGACGCGAACATCACGTCGAGATTGGCCCAGCTCTTTTCGTCCTCGGGCAGCGGCATGATGCTGGTGATGTTTTCGCCGGCATCGAGCGGCAGAATGTTGATCAGCGCCTTGCCGCGCGCCTGCGGCGCCGCCAGCGGCAACCGCCAGACCTTTTCCTTGTAGACCTTGCCGGCCGAGGAGAAGAACAGCACCGGCGTATGCGTATTGGCGACGAACAGCCGCGAGACGAAATCCTCCTCGCGCACCTGCATGCCGCCGCGGCCTTTGCCGCCGCGCTTCTGCGCGCGATAGGTCGAAAGCGGCACGCGTTTGATGTAGCCGAGGTGCGAGACGGTCACGACCATGTCTTCGCGCTGGATCAGATCCTCGTCTTCCATCTCGCCGATCGCTTCGGCGATTTCGGTGCGGCGCGGCGTCGCGAATTGCTGTTTGATCGCGATCAGTTCGTCCTTGATGATGGTCTGGATGCGCGCGCGCGAGCGCAGGATTTCCAGATAATCGGCGATCTCGGCGGCGAGCTTGTCCAGCTCATCCTTGATTTCCTCGCGGCCGAGCGCGGTCAGGCGCTGCAGACGCAGATCCAGGATGGCTTTCGCCTGTTCGAACGACAGCCGCGCGGTGCCGCTGGAGGAAACCTTGTGGCGCGGGTCGTCGATCAGTTCGATCAGCGAGGCCGCCGTGGTCGCCGGCCATTCGCGCGCCATCAAGGCATCGCGGGCTTCGTTGGCGTCTTTCGAGGCGCGGATCAGCTTGATCACTTCGTCGATATTGGCGACCGCGATGGCGAGGCCGACCAGGATATGGGCGCGGTCGCGCGCCTTGGTCAGCAGGAACTTGGTGCGCCGCGACACGACTTCCTCGCGGAACGCGACGAAGGCGTTGAGCATGTCTTTCAGCGTCATCAGCAGCGGCCGGCCGCCGTCGAGCGCCACGGTGTTGACGCCGAAGCTCGATTGCAGCGGCGTGAAGCGGTAAAGCTGGTTGAGCACCACGTCGCGCTCGGCGTCGCGCTTGAGCTCGATCACCACGCGGTAGCCGTCGCGGTCGCTTTCGTCGCGCAGGTCGGAAATGCCGTCGATCTTCTTGTCGCGCACCAGTTCGGCGATGCGCTCGACCATGGTGGCCTTGTTCACCTGGTAGGGAATTTCGCTGATGATGATCGCTTCGCGCTCCTTGCGCAGCGTCTCGAACGCGACCTTGCCGCGCATGATGATCGAGCCGCGGCCGGTGTGGTAGGCGCTGGTGATGCCGGCGCGGCCGAGAATAATGCCGCCGGTCGGGAAATCCGGGCCCGGCACGATCGCGATCAGGTCGTCGGTCGAGATCGCGGGATTGTCGATCACCGCCATGCAGGCGTCGATCACCTCGCCGAGATTGTGCGGCGGAATATTGGTCGCCATGCCGACGGCGATGCCGCCGGCGCCGTTGACCAGCAAATTCGGGTAGCGCGCCGGCAGCACCACCGGCTCGTGTTCGTTGCCGTCATAGTTGGCCTGGAAGTCGACGGTGTTCTTGTCGATGTCGTCGAGCAGCGCCATCGCGGGCTTGGCCAGCCGGCATTCGGTGTAGCGCATGGCCGCCGCCGGATCGCCGTCGACCGAACCGAAATTGCCCTGCCCGTCGATCAATTGCAGGCGCATGGAGAAATCCTGCGCCATGCGCACCAGCGCGTCGTAAATCGCGCTAGTCGCCGTGCGGGTGATACTTGCCCATCACGTCGCCGACCACGCGCGCCGATTTGACGTATTTCTTGTCGGGCGTATGGCCCTGCTCGTGCATCGAATAGAGGATGCGGCGATGCACCGGCTTTAGGCCGTCGCGCACATCCGGCAGCGCCCGCGACACGATCACGCTCATGGCGTAGTCGAGATACGAGCGCTTCATCTCCTCGGTGATGGAGATCGGGCGGATATCGGACGGACTTCCGTCGCCCGAATTTGGCGTTTCAACGTCGGACAAAAATGAGTTCCTGCAGGTTGCTCAAAGGACCAATTTTCTTAACTGATTCACTCAGCGCTTTGCCACCCGAAAGCACGCCTCTTACATGGTATTTTCTATCGATTTTTCAATATGTTATAGCAGGCCTCCGGGGTTTGCGGCGGGCACGGGGCAAGGCGGCTTCCGGCGGCATTTTCGCAAGCCTTTGGCCCTGCAAAAGAGTACCTTTCGCACCACGCCATGCTGCTGCAATTTTTCATCTCCGCGCTGGTCACCCTGCTGGTGGTGGTCGATCCGGTCGGCCTGGTGCCGGCCTTCGTCGCCATCACGCACGGTCTGCCGCCGCACGCCCGCCGCAGCGTGGCGCTGCGCGCCTGCCTGATCGCGACCGCGATCCTGGCCGGCAGCGCGCTGTTCGGCGATTGGCTGTTGCGCACTTTGTCGATCTCGCTGCCGGCGTTTCGCATCGCCGGCGGATTGCTGCTGTTTTCGATCGCGTCGGAAATGGTGTTCGGCGTGCGCATCGCGCGCCAGTCGAAGGCCGCCGAACAGGTCATCGAACAGCACGTGCGCAATATCGCCGCCTTCCCGCTCGCCATTCCGCTGATGGCCGGCCCCGGCGCCATCACCGCCATGGTGCTGCTCGGCGGCCGCGGCAATGGCGATCCGCTGCGGCTTGCGATCCTCTTGGCGGTGATTGCCGCCGTCATGGCGCTCTGTCTGCTGGTGTTCACACTGTCGACACGCATTGCCAAGCTGATCGGCACCACCGGCAATGTCGTGCTGTCGCGCCTGCTCGGCGTGCTGCTGGCGGCGCTCGCTGTGCAATATGTCATCGACGGCGTAAAGGTGGCGCTGGCGGGGTGAATTCGATTGCCGCACGTCCCGCGCTAACTTAGCTGAGAGCCGAAGCGTTCCGCCGCGCCGCCTTCATGCAGGACCGAATTTGCGCTAACGATCTCAGTCGCCACCAATAACCCGAGTCATTGCACCCTATGCGGCATCGCTTATCCCAGATCCGTATTCCGCCCGCGGGCTGGATCGGCTTTCCCTTGGCCGCAGCGCTTATGGTGATCGGCGCCAAGGCCTGGATGATCGGCCGCTACGCCAGCCCGACTCCGTTTTGGGACCAGTGGGACGCCGAAGGCGCCATCTTATATCCGAAATATTTCGGCGGGACGCTGCGGCTTGGCGACCTGATTGCCGCGCATAACGAGCACCGCATCCTCGTCACGCGCTTGTGGTCGCTGCTGCTACTCGATCTCGCTGGTTATTGGGATCCTATCCTGCAAATGCTGGCCAACACGCTGCTGCTCGGCGGATTTGTCTTCGTTTTCGTCGCAGCGTTCCGCCCGATCCTGGACGGCGCCGTGTGGTTTGCTTTCGCGCTGCTCGCGGCGGTGATTTTCGCGCTGCCTTTCGGCTGGGAGAACACGCTCGCGGGCTTTCAGTCGGCTTGGTATTTCGTGCTGCTGTTCGGCATCGCGGGCCTCATCGCCGTCATGCCGGCCGCGGCCTTCTCGCCGCGCTGGTGGTTGGCCATTGTGACGATGGTCATTGGTTTTTTCTGCCTGGCCTCGGGCGCCTTCACCGTCGCCGCCGCGTTCGCGGCCGGCCTCGTGCAATTCGCCGTCGGACGGCGGACCGGCCGGCGAGAGTTGCTCGCGCTCGCCGTGCTCGCTGGCGTGGCGGTTGCGATGGCGCTGTCGACGCCGGTGATCCCTGGCCACGCCGTGCTCAAGGCCCATTCGATCGGGCAATTCCTGAGGGCCTTGATCGAAATAGCAAGTTGGCCGGTTCCGGCAAGCGACGCGCTCGCGATCCCGGCTGCGCTTGCGGTCCAGGCGCCGGCGCTGCTGACCACCGCTTATGTCATTTGGCTGCGCCCGCCGCTCGGCGACCGTCGCTGGCTGCTGGTGGCGCTGACCGGCTGGGCGGTTTTGCAAGCGGTCGCCGTCGCTTATGGCCGCGCCGCGGAGCCGACGTCGTCGCGCTATCTCGACGTCTTTGCGATCGGCTTGGCGCTGAACGGCGCCTGCCTGTTCTATCTGCTGCGGCAGCCGCCGGCGTGGTGGCGCGGCCGTATCGCGTTAGCGGCGCTGGCGCTATGGCTGGTGCTGATCCTTGCAAGCCTCGACATCTACGTCGTCAAGCAGTCGATGCCGGCCATGGCCGCCAGAGGCGCGGCGGGCGAAATTCAGACCGAAAACCTGCGCGCCTATCTCAAGAGCGGCGACATCGCGGTGCTTGAGAACAAGCCTTTGCTGCAAATCCCCTACCCGGACCCGCAGCGGCTGGCGCAAATCGCTTCACAGCCGGTAATCCGTGCGCTGCTGCCGCCGGCACTGGTCGGCGAGCCGGCGCGCAACAGCGTGGCCTTTCGCTCGTTACCGGCCGCCCAATTCAGGCGTTAAAGACCGCGATGCTGCGCTGGGGCGTCTTGTTGATTCCGGCCGGCCTTGCGCTGTTCGCGTTCGGCTTTATCGCTCAACGGCAACGGCGCGCGCCGCGACCTGCGGCGTCATGACGAAACCGAGCCGCCCGTGCCGACGCCGCCATTGCCGCGCCTCAGAACGGAATCTCGTCGTCCATGTCGTCGCGCTTGCCGCGCGCCGGCCATGGCCGGCTGACGGCGCGCCGGCGCGCCGCCCCCGCTCGGGCCGCTCGAGCCGAAATCGTCGTCGCTGTCGGCGCGCAGCGCCGCCGCCGCCGCCGCGGCCGTCGAGCATGGTGAGCTGCGAGTTGAAGCCCTGCAGCACCACTTCGGTCGAGTAGTTGTCGTGGCCGTCTTTGTCCTGCCACTTGCGCGTCTGCAGCGCGCCTTCGAGATAAACCTTCGAGCCCTTCTTGAGATATTGCTCGATGATCTTGCACAGGCCTTCGTTGAAGACGACGACGCGGTGCCACTCGGTCTTTTCCTTGCGCTCGCCGGTGGTCTTGTCGCGCCAGCTTTCCGAGGTCGCGACGCTGAGATTGGCGATCGGCCGGCCGTCCTGGGTGCGGCGGATTTCCGGATCCTTGCCGAGATTGCCGATCAGGATCACTTTGTTGACGCTACCCGCCATGATGCTCTCCACAAGGCGAAGCGCGGTCGCAAGGCTTGTCGCAAAGGCCGCGCCGGTCGCCGGTAATGGGGCCGCCCGCCGCTAACGGCCCCGCGAAATTAACTTTTCACCCTAGCCCCTCAAGCCCCCGCGCGGCAAGCGCGTTCGGCCTTAATCCACAGGGCTTCTGAACGCGGCCCCGATTTTTAGAAACATATCGCGGCAACATTATGTTCCTGGTATGTTCTAGCATGCATTAACCAGTTAGGCAACTGATTCGGCTCACTAATTTGGATTTCTTGTTGCGTAAAGGTCACAGTTCGAATCATCCACAACATATAGACCCGTCGCCACGTCGCAGTTTGTATTCGGCCGAAACGACAGGAGGCAACGGATGAAGCGTATTATTCTGACGATAACGTGCGCTGGGTTGCTGGCGGCGGCGGTGGCTTCGCCATCCCTCGCGGCCGACCTGTCCCGGCCGATCTATAAGGCGCCCGCTTACGTCGCGGCGTTCAGCTGGACCGGCTTCTATGTCGGTATCAACGGCGGCTACGGCTGGGGCACATCGAGCTGGTCGAAGCGCCGGCACCTACCGGCGACTTCAACACCCAAGGGCGGCCTGGTCGGCGGCACCCTCGGCTACAACCTGCAGACCGGCGTCATGGGTCTTCGGCCTGGAAGGCGACGTCGACGTCCAGCTGGATCAAGGGCGCCGACCAGCGGCCCGCGTCTGCGCCGTGCCGGGTTGCGAAACCCGCAACACGCTGGCTGGCAACCGGCCGCGGCCGCATCGGCTACGCCTTCGATCGCTGGCTGCCCTACATCACCGGCGGCGCGGCGTACGGCGACATCAAGATGACGCCGATCACCGGCGGCGCGTCGGAGACCAAGACCAAGATCGGCTGGACCGCTCGGCGGCGGCTTCGAATACGCCTTCATGGGCCCGTGGTCGGCCAAGATCGAATATCTCTATGTCGATCTCGGCAAGGCGACCTGCGGCGCGGCCACTTGCGGCATCGACACCGACGTCAAGTTCAAGGCCAACATCGTCCGGGTTGGCGTGAACTACCGCTTCTGATCGCGCAGCACGTCAAGACTCTGCGGGGGCCGGCCATTGCGCCGGCCCTTTGCTTTTGGCGAAGCCGTCCTCAGCCCGCGCCGAGCGCGACCGCGACATTGTAGGTGATCAAGGAAGCGATATAGGCGAGCGCCAGCATGTAGCCGAAGGTGACCGCCATCCAGCGCCAGCTTCCGGTCTCGCGCTTGATCACGGCCAGCGTCGAAGCGCATTGCGGCGCGAAGATGTACCAGACCAGCAGCGACAGCGCGGTCGCCAACGTCCATTGTTGCGCGAGCGCCTGGCCGATCTGTTCGCGCCGCTTCCTTGCCGCCTTCGATGGCATAGACCGTGCCGAGCGCCGCGACCGCGACTTCGCGCGCCGCCATGCCCGGGATGAGCGCCACGCTGATCTGCCAATTGAAGCCGACCGGCGCCAGCAGCGGCTCGATCCAATGGCCGATGATCGCGGCCAGGCTGTAGTTGATCGCCGGCTCGCGTCGCGCCGGCCGGCGGACGCGGAAACGAGGCCAGGAACCAGATCAACACCATCATCGAGAAGATCGTGGTGCCGGCGCGCTGCAGGAACATCTTGGCCCGCATGAAGACGCCGATGACGATGCTGCGCGGCCGCGGCAGCTTGTAGTCCGGCAGTTCCAGCATGAAGGGCGGCGTCGGGTTGTCGCGCCAGAAAAAATATTTGGCCAGGAACGAGACGCCGAGCGCGCTGACGATGCCGGCCGCGTAGAGGCCGAACATCACCAGCCCTTGCAGGCCGAACAAGCCCCAAACCTGCCTGTTCGGAATGAAGGCGGAGATGATCAGCGTATAGACCGGGATGCGCGCCGAGCAGGTCATCAGCGGCGCCACCAGGATCGTGGTCAGCCGGTCGCGCGGATTGTCGATGACGCGCGTCGCCATGATGCCGGGAATGGCGCAGGCAAAGCTCGACAACAGCGGAATGAAGGCGCGGCCGTGCAGGCCGGCGCCGCCCATGATGCGGTCCATCAGGAACGCGGCGCGCGCCATGTAGCCGAGGTCTTCCAGCAGCAGGATGAACAAGAACAGGATCAGGATCTGCGGCAGGAACACGAGCACGCTGCCGACGCCGGAAATGACGCCGTCCTGGAGGAAGCTGCGCAGCAGGCCGTCGGGCAGCGTATCGTGGACGACCGCGCCGAGCACGTCGAAGCCGGACGAAATGAGATCCATCAGCGGCTGCGCCCAGCTGAACACGGCCTGGAACATCACGAACAGGATGCACAGCAGGATGATGAGGCCGATCACCGGCTGCAGCAGCACGGCGTCGAGCCGCGTCGTCAGCGTGTCGGGCTTTGCCGGCATGCGCACGGCGAGCTTGATGATGCGGTCGGCCTCGCGCTGCGCCGCGCGCAATTCGGCGATGGTCGGCGTCTGCCATCCGCTTTCGCCCGGCGCCGTCAGTTCGGCCGACGGCCAGTTCGTCGAGCCGGCGCAGCAGATCGTCGGTGCCGCCGCGGCGCACCGCCGCCGCCGTGATGACCGGCACGCCGAGTTCGGCCGACAGCCGGTCGAGATCGATCTCGACGCCGCGCCGGCGCGCGATGTCGATCATGTTGAGCACGAGCAGCAGCGGCCGGCCGACGCGCTTGAGCTCGAGCACCAGCCGCAGGGCCAGCCGCAGATTGGTGGCGTCGGCGACGCAGACCAGCAGGTCCGGCGGCGCTTCGCTGGCGAAACGGCCGAGCACGACGTCGCGGGTGACTTCCTCGTCGGGCCTGCGCGCGCGCAGCGAATAGGTGCCGGGCAGATCGACCAGGCTCACGGTGCGGCCGGACGGCGTGCGCAACGCGCCGCTTTTGCGCTCGACGGTGACGCCCGGATAGTTCGCGACCTTTTGCCGGCTGCCGGTCAGCGCATTGAACAGCGCGGTCTTGCCGCTGTTCGGCGTCCCGATCAGGGCGAAACGCCGAATGCCCGCTTCGGCCACCGGCATTCATCTTTAAAGTCCCGATCAGACCACGAGGATCGCCATCGCCTCGCGCCGGCGCAGCGCGACGGTGGCGTCGTTGATGCGCACCGCGATGGGGTCGCGGCCGAAGGCGCCCTCGTGCAGGATCTCGATGGTCGCGCCTTCGGTGAAGCCGAGCTCGATCAGGCGCCGCTCAAGTTCGCCCTCCGGCAGGGCGGACTGTCCGTCGGCGACCGCGATCGCGTCGATACGGCCGCGAAAGCCGCGCGGCGCGTGGCCCAAAGGGGCGCTCGCGGCAGCCTTCGGCTGGTGTGACCGTTGTGGCCATGCATTCGCTCATTGGCCGATCAGCAGAAGCTGTTGCGAAGCATTCGCTATTAGTGCCGAATCTATGTGCGCCTGGTGTCGATTAAGGTCAAGAAAATATGCTCAATCTTTTCAGTACCTTAGAATGATTATAAGGAACGCGCCTACCGGCCGGGCAATGCTTTCAATTCGGCACGCGATCCTATCTGTAGGTCTCGGCGCGTTGTCCCCAGCCATGGCGGATGTCGCACGTTCGGGGCTGGCAAACTGGCTCCGTTCTCACTACGTTCTAGCTGCCCCGAAGGCCGAGCGAAGCCGTGCGCCGGACCCACCATGGTGTCTTCGCCGCCAGTGCCGCGAAGCATCGCGTCGCAGGTTCCATGACCGACTTGTCCGACAAGAGCCGCGCCACGCGACGCCCGCCAGCATCACCATCCGCGGCGCGCGCGAGCACAATCTCAAGAACGTCGACGTCACCATCCCGCGCGACCAGCTGGTGGTGTTCACCGGCCTGTCGGGCTCGGGCAAGTCCTCGCTCGCCTTCGACACCATCTATGCCGAGGGCCAGCGCCGCTACGTCGAGAGCCTGTCGGCCTATGCCCGCCAGTTCCTCGAGATGATGCAGAAGCCGGACGTCGACCAGATCGACGGCCTGTCGCCGGCCATCTCGATCGAGCAGAAGACCACCTCGAAGAACCCGCGCTCGACCGTCGGCACCGTCACCGAGATCTACGACTACATGCGCCTGCTGTGGGCGCGCATCGGCGTGCCCTATTCGCCGGCCACCGGCCTGCCGATCGAGAGCCAGACCGTGTCGCAGATGGTCGACCGCGTGCTGGCGCTGCCGGACGGCACGCGCATCTATGTGCTGGCGCCGGTCGTGCGCGGCCGCAAGGGCGAGTACCGCAAGGAATTCGCCGAGTTTCTGCAAGCAAGGGCTATCAGCGCGTCAAGATCGACGGCGCGTTCTACGAGATCGGCGACGTCAAGCCGCTCGACAAGAAGTTCACCCACGACATCGACGTCGTGGTCGACCGCCTGGTGGTGAAATCCGACATCGGCACGCGGCTGGCGGATTCGCTCGAGCAGTGCCTCAAGCTCGCCGACGGCCTGGCGGTGTCGAACTCGCCGACACCAAGGCCTCCGGCGCCACCGCCAACCGCGGCCGCAACGACAACGCCGAGCGCCTGATCTTCTCCGAGAAATTCGCCTGCCCGGTGTCCGGCTTCACGCATGCCGGAGATCGAGCCGCGGCTGTTCTCGTTCAACAATCCGTTCGGCGCCTGTCCGGCCTGCGGCGGCCTCGGCGTCGAGCAGCACATCGACGCCGACCTGGTCATCCCCGACCGCGACGCGCACGCTGCGCAAGGGCGCCATCGCGCCCTGGGCCAAGTCGTCGTCGCCTTATTACATCCAGACGCTGGACGCGCTCGCCAAGCATTACCGCTTCACGCTCGACACCAAATGGAAGGACCTGCCGAAGAAGACGCAGGACGCGATCCTCTACGGCTCCGGCGAGGACGACATCAAATTCGTCTATGACGACGGCCTGCGCGGCTACACGACCAAGAAGCCGTTCGAGGGCGTCATCACCAATCTCGAGCGCCGCTTCAAGGAAACCGAGAGCGAGTGGGCGCGCGAGGACCTGCAGAAATATTTCACCGACGTGCCCTGCGACGACTGCCACGGCGCGCGGCTCAAGCCCGAGGCGCTGTGCGTCAAGATCGCCGGCAAGAACATCTCCGAGATCGCCGAGCTGTCGATCAAGCGCGCCGGCGACTGGGTCACCGAGCTGCCGAAGCACCTGACCGCCAAGCAGAACGAGATCGGCGTGCGCGTGCTCAAGGAAATCCGCGAGCGGCTGAAGTTCCTGGTCGATGTCGGCCTCGATTATCTCACGCTGGCGCGCGCCTCCGGCACGTTGTCCGGCGGCGAGAGCCAGCGCATTCGGCTCGCCTCGCAGATCGGCTCCGGCCTGACCGGCGTGCTCTACGTGCTCGACGAGCCGTCGATCGGCCTGCACCAGCGCGACAATGCGCGGCTGCTGGAAACCCTCAAGCGCCTGCGCGATCTCGGCAACACCGTGATCGTGGTCGAGCACGACGAGGACGCCATCCGCACCGCCGATTATGTGCTCGACATCGGCCCCGGCGCCGGCATCCATGGCGGCCACATCGTCGCCGAAGGCACGGTCGACGACATCATCGCCGCGCCCGCGTCATGGACCGGCAAATATCTCTCCGGCGAACTGAGCGTGCCGATCCCGGAGCGCAGCGCGCCGCAATCCGCGCCGCCAGCTCAAGGTCGTCAACGCGCGCGGCAACAACCTCAAGAACGTCACCGCCGAAATCCCGCTCGGCCTGTTCACCTGCGTCACCGGCGTCTCCGGCGGCGGCAAGTCGACGCTGCTGATCGACACGCTGTACAACGCGGTGGCGCGCAAGCTCAACGGCGCCTCGCTCGCCGCCGCGCCGCACGACCGCATCGAGGGCCTCGAGCACATCGACAAGATCATCGACATCGACCAGTCGCCGATCGGCCGCACGCCGCGCTCGAACCCGGCGACCTATACCGGCGCCTTCACGCCGATCCGCGAATGGTTCGCCGCGCTGCCCGAGAGCAAGGCGCGCGGCTACGAGCCCGGCCGCTTCTCGTTCAACGTCAAGGGCGGCCGCTGCGAGGCCTGCCAGGGCGACGGCGTCATCAAGATCGAGATGCACTTTCTGCCCGACGTCTACGTCACCTGCGACGTCTGCAAGGGCAAGCGCTACAACCGCGAGACGCTCGAGGTGCTGTTCCGCGGCAAGTCGATCGCCGACGTGCTCGACATGACGGTGGAAGAAGCGCTCGAATTCTTCAAGGCGGTGCCGCGCGTGCGCGACGTGCTGGCGCTCCTGCACCGCGTCGGCCTCGACTACATCCATGTCGGCCAGCAGGCGACGACGCTGTCGGG
Source organism: uncultured Alphaproteobacteria bacterium (assembly GCA_963825015.1). Lineage (GTDB taxonomy): Bacteria > Pseudomonadota > Alphaproteobacteria > Rhizobiales > Xanthobacteraceae > Pseudolabrys. Next base: position 97,649 of record CAWGRN010000023.1, read on the forward strand.
CGGCGAGGCGCAGCGCGTCAAGCTCGCCAAGGAGCTGTCGAAGCGCGCCACCGGCCGCACGCTGTATATTCTCGACGAGCCGACCACCGGCCTGCATTTCCACGACGTGGCCAAGCTGCTTGGAGGTGCTGCACGAGCTGGTCGAGACCGGCAACACCGTGGTGGTGATCGAGCACAATCTCGAAGTCATCAAGACCGCGGACTGGGTGATCGACCTCGGCCCCGAAGGCGGCGACGGCGGCGGCGAGATCGTCGCCGCAGGGCACGCCGGAGGATATTGTGAAGGTGACGCGGAGCTATACCGGGCAGTTTCTGAAGCCGGTGTTGGGGAGAAGAGAGAATAAGCGGAAGAAGGGTGGGCAACAGGCGGCGGAGTGAAGTACCGACGCCTATACATTCCCGTTTTCGCTGTTAGTGATGAGACAACCGAAGCAACGACGACCCGACCTTTTGGGGTCTGTTCCATGACCACAGACCGTCTGATCCTTGTCGATAACGCAACCTTGAGCGGAGTTGAGGCGTTTAACCGGCGAAAGCCAGGCATTGAACCTCAACAATATCGACAATGACATCCTTTGTTTTGAAAAGCTGGTTACCGCCATATTATTCCAGCGATCGCATCGTCAGCGTTGATGACTATAAAGAGAAATATAGGTCAGACAGGCTACGGCGTTTCGATTTCATCAATTTTCTGACTATTGCCCCCGATACACACCAGACTCTTTCAAAAGACGCCGCAGAATTTGCGAGAAACATGGCATTTTCGTTTGATGGCTCGAAGCCAGCTGGCGAAGTTGTTAGCTTTTTCGAATCCCTCCGCATTGACCCGCAGTTACGTTGGGACGTTTGGGTTTCAAGCGAATATTTAACGATGTCCTTTCTAGTTCAGGACACGCAGGATGTTCGCTATGAGAGAGGGATCGATAGCGTCTTTAGGAGCGAAAGCGCCAATGCCGATGCGGTGACTACCGGCGAATCTATGTCGACAACCGTTTTCGTCAAAGGGCACCCCGAAGTTTCCGACGTGAAAAACCTTGTTCAAGCCTTTAAATCAGGCAACACACATTATCGCGGAAGTTCGACTTGGAGCCTGTTAGAGCGGTGTATCTTTGGGTACGGATGGCAGCTGAGAGATCACATTTCTACAACGCCGTCGCCGCGCAAAATGATGCGGATGCTTTCCTAGCGCCACTTCGCGACGCCTTCTGCGAAAGCTGCTGTAGATTAAAGTCGCGATCACAAGTTAACGGCTTACTTGAAAGCCTAAAATCCAAGTCGCAAGACACTTTGGCAAAGCTCGTGGAAGCAAGCGGGAGAGCTAAGTTCGCTATTAAATTGCCGTTTTTCACGGCCTATCTAATATCGAAATGCGACAACCCGAAGCAATGTATTGATCTTGCCCTTCAGCTGAGAAACACGAATGATTTTCGTGACTGTCAAGTCATACTTCACAACCTCAACCACCTCGCTAGCCAAGACAAATATGTAGAGGTCAACAATATTCTTAAACTTCTGGAGCAGTCATGTAATTCGCTACTGAAGAAGTATGGTGTTTCAACTGATGGAGGCTTACAAGTATCGTTTTCTCTCGGCCTAACCGGTATTAGTGTCGGTTTAGGCGGCATAAAACTCAGCAAGCTCTTCGCTCCTACAAGAATAGGCCGTTCACTCGGGTATTCAGAAATATTGCGCAAGACATGCTCAATGTAGAACGTCTGGGCGGTTTGCATGATAAATTATGCTCCTCAATTAGGAGACATAAAGATTACACGTATCCAAAGATCTCAGTGACTCCGAAGTTCATGGAGCACAAAGAGAGCGAACACGGTCGCCCAGCGAAGTTGTGATCGGAAATTAGCGCGTAGGACGGATTAGCGAAGCGTAATCCGCCATTCGTAATCCGGCGCCGAGATGGCGCAATGCGCTTCGCTCTTTCCCCGCCCCCTACCGTCCTACTTCTTCTCCCCCGCCGCCAGCAACGCCCGCACCTTCCCGCCATCGACCGCCTTCTTGATCTCCGCGCCAAAGCCCGCCTTCAACCCCGCGCATTTGGATTGCTTGGAGAAGGCGACATACATCGCGCCGACACCAGCTCCTTGGGCAGGAATGCGATCTTGTCGGCGAGGCCCAGCCGTTTGGCTTCGTCGCGGCCCGGATAGAGCCCGATGATCATGTAGTCGGCCTCGCCGGCGAGCAGCGCCGCGAAGGCCTTGTCGACGCCGGCGGCGCGCGCCACCGTCAGCTCCGATCGCCATGAAGGCGTCGAACTTGTCGCCGTAGCTCTCGCCGGCGTTGGTCACGCCTTTGCGGCCCTTGAGGTCGCTCCATTCGGCGTAGGCAAAGCCCTCGCCCTTGCGCACGACGATCGCCACCGGATCGGTCATGAAAGGCGGCTCGATGTAGTCGAGATAGACGCGCGCGCGCGTCGTTCTTGTAGATGCCGAAGATCACGTCGGCCTCGCCCTTGCGCGCCGCGTCTTGCGCGGCCTCCCACGAGCCGAAGTCTTTCGACACCACGTTCTTGACGCCGAGCTTGGCGGCGATGCCGCTCACCAGCGTCCGGCGCGACGCCGACGATCTTGCCCTGCGCGGCCCAGGCGACCGGCGGATAGGACGGATGGCCGGTGATGGTCAACGCCGCGCAAGCCTGTTGCGCCTGCGCCGGCCGCGCTCGCGCCAAGCGGCGCCGCGAGCATCGTGAAAGCCAAGGCCGGAGCCACGTCCGCCAACGGCTTGTTCATCGCCATACACGTCCTTTGGTTTGGCGAGACATCGAAGCGCTGTAGCTTGCTGCGCCGGTTTTAACTGAGGCCGGTTCCGCCTCATTGAATGTGATTCAATAGAGAGCGATCCAAAGAGAGCGCCCGATGGCGCGGCACCCATCGGCATACCTTTGCGCTCGCCACGCGCCACCCCGATTGTGCGCCGCAGCACATTCAGCGCCCTCACTCCGACCCGGCAAAGCCGTTGCATCCGCGAATGCTTTTACCCATCATTCGCAATGCAACGGTCCTGCGTCGCGCAGGGCCTTAACGAACGAGCGAGGGCCAGCCTCGCCGTCAGGGACGAAACATAAGGTTTGCCGATGACCATTGGAATCCGGGCGCAAATTGCCCTGCTGTTCTATTCGACGATCAATGTCGTGGTGTTCACCGCCGCCGTCTATGCCGTGTCGATGTTTCCGCCGCTGACCCCGAATGCCGGCTTCTGGATGATGGCGATCATGGCGACCAGCTTCGTGGTGACGGCGCCGATCGCCTGGTGCGTCGGAGCGTGCCTGCCCGCCGAATGGCGGAAGGATATTCTCGCCGAACCTTCGCCGCTGGCGTCCGCCCCCACGCGCGAGTTCTAATCTAATATTTTTTCGCGACGCGCAGCGCCCGCCGCGCTCAGCGACGGCCGACGAACCGCGCCGCGATCAGCAGCACGCGGCCGGCGACGGCGGCGACAATGCCGTGCTTGTAATGCATGCGCGTCACGCCGGCTTCGTGCCCGGGGAAAAAGCCCGGCAGCTGGTCGGCCGGCATCATGAAATACATCACGGCGACGGCGATCAAGGCCAGACCGAGCACGGTGCAGACGAGCTTCATCGAATTTCCTTCCGGTTGCGAATCCAGGGCGTCCTGCATAGCAAGCGCCTCGGGCCGGAAAACCAGAAATTCCGATGTTAGCCACAGCCCCATGCGGCGCAGGCCAAGGCCGCCACAACCTTGCCTTGCATCGGCCGCAAGGGCAAAATCGCCGGCGGCGCGGGCGCACCGCCCGCTGGGGAGGGCGGCATGAAATACATTCGGGGGGCACTTATCGCCGCGGCGGCCGTGCTGGCGCTGGGCGAGGCCAGGCCGCGACGCTGAAAGTCGTCACGGTCGCAGCGCCGGCGATCAATTGCGTGTTCGACGCGACCTGCAAGATCGTCGTCACCGACAATGTCGGCAATCTGACGAATACGCCGCTCGGCGCCGGCGCGCGGCTGCAATCGCGCACCTTCGCGGCCAAGGCCGGCACGCCCGGCGCCGGCACCACGGCCTATCTCTATCGCGTCGATCTCACCCAGGGCGCGGGCTTTACCGAATGCACGGTCGGGCTGGTGGTCAATTTCGGCCCGATCGCCAAATTGCCTTACATGGCCAACAATCCGGCCGACGTTTTTGTCATCACCCAAGGCGGGCTTGGCAGCGTCGGCGTGAAATCCGCCGAGCAGAATGGCGACGTCATCACCTTCACCTTCGACAAATATCTGTGCGCCGGGCAGACCAGTTTCTTCTTCGGCATGGCGTCGGCCAAAGCGCCGATGACAAACGCCGCGACGCTATACGGCTTCGGCAGTCCGCCGTTTGTGCAGGCCACGGCGCGCGCGCCGACGCATTGACGGGTTACGCAGCCGGTGCGGCGAGCGCCTTGTCCTTGGCTTCCGCCCGCTGCACCGCCGGGCGCGCGGCGATGCGCGCGGCGTAGTCGGTGAATTCCTTGCGCTCCGGAATCATCTTGAACATCATGCCCCAGCGGATATTGGCGCCGATCACCACGTCGGCGGCGGTGAACTGCTCGCCCATCAGCCAGGGGCCTTTCTCCAGGGCTTTCGCCAGCACGTTCATGGTGGTGTCGAAATCGCCATAGCCGAGCATGCCGCGCCTCGCCTCTTCCTTGCGCGGCGCGGCGCGGTCGATCACCGCCGGCTCGAGACAGCCGGCTCGAAGAACAGCCATTTGAGATAGACGCCGCGGCGCGGCGTGCCGACCGGCACATTGAGCTTGGCGTCGGGAAATTCGTCGGCGAGATAGGTGCAGATCGCCGCCACTTCGGTGATCACGGTGTCGCCGTGCTTGAGCGCCGGCACCTTGCCCATCGGATTGATGGCGAGATAGTCGGGCTTGCGGTTGTCGCCCTCGCTCAAGCTTGAGGAGCTTGATGTCGTAGGGCTGGCCCAGTTCCTCCAGCATCCACAGCACGATGGACGAGCGCGACGGCGATGCGTGATAGAGCGTGAGGTTCGCCATGGAGCACCTTGCAATTTCGAGGTTGCGCAACGACGTTATGATTAGGCTAGCAATGTGCAGGCAACGTGACCAGGATCCTGAACATGACCAACGCCGTCCGCGACAATCCGCAACGCCACCGCTTCGAACTCGACGCCGACGGCCACGTCGCCTTTTCCGACTACACGCGCGACGGCGCCACCCTCACCGTCCTGCACACCGAAGTTCCGAAGGAACTCAACGGCAAGGGCATCGGCTCGGCGCTGGTGCGCGGCCTGCTCGACATCGCGCGGGCGCAAGGGCTGAAGGTGGTGCCGCTGTGCCCCTTCGTCGCCGGCTATATCGCCAAGCATCCGGAATACGCCGATTTGCGGCGCTAGGCGCGGCGCCGCAGCACTTCCCCGCGGGCGGGCGCCGGCCAAGCAACGCATTCTTTACCCTTCGGTAAGACATTGGGCCGACCGCGCAGCGCGCCAGGAGCTTCCGTTGGATTTCTCGGCCGGCATCGAATTCTTCTTCGGCCAGATCGAGCAACCTGTTGTTCTCGCTCGGCTCGCATTTCTCGCTCACCTCGCTCGGCGCGGCGCTGGTTTTCGCGGCGCTGTTCCTGGTCTGGCAACGCCTCAAACGCGGCCGCCGCGTTCGTCTGAAGACCATCCTGCGCGCGCTGTTTCCCAAGCGCATCCTCGCCAGCAAATCGAACCAGGCCGATATCGGCTACCTGTTCTTCAACGTGTTCGTGTTCAGCGTGGTGTTCGGCTGGGCGGTGCTGTCCTATCAGTTCATCAGCAACGGGATCATTGCCGGATTGGTCGCGATTGTCGGGCCGGTGACGCCGTCGACGCTGCCGCCTTACGTCACGCGTTCGGTCATCACCGTGATGCTGTTTCTATCCTACGAGCTCGGCTACTGGTTCAACCACTGGCTCAGCCACAAGGTGCCGGTGCTGTGGGAATTCCACAAAGTGCACCACACCGCCGAAGTGCTGACGCCGCTGACGAACTTCCGCGTCCACCCGGTCTACACCTGGATCTTCGCCAACATTCTCGCGGTCTCGACCGCGATCGCCAACGGGCTCGGCAATTACCTGTTCGGCGACACCGCCTACCAATACGCGCTCAGCGACACCAACATCATCATGGTGCTGTTCATCCACGCCTACGTGCATCTGCAGCATTCGCATATGTGGATCGCGTTTCGCGGCATCGCCGGGCGCATCTTCGTCAGTCCGGCGCATCACCAGGTGCATCACTCCGACAATCCGAAGCACTTCGACAAGAATTTCGGCAGTTGCCTGGCGCTGTGGGATTGGATGTTCGGCACGCTCTATATTCCGCAGAAGGAACGCGAGCCGCTGACGTTCGGATTTGCCAATCGTCCGGACGCGCATACCATGAAAGGCGAGTTGGTCGATCCGCTGATCGCCGCCGCCGGCCATCTCAAGCCGTTGTGGCCGAAGCGCGAGCTGCCGCCGGTTGTCGAAAGCAAGCGCGTCTAGTACACGCGCTGAATGCGCAAACGCACCATCACCGTCAGCGACAAGATGCAGAAGCGCTACCGCTACGTGCTGAGCGCCCTGCCCGGCCGCGGCTTCGATCCGGAATTCAAGCCGCAATTGACGCCGGCGCAGATGCTCAAGCTCGGCGTATTCGCCGGCAAATACATGACGGATTGCCGCAAGGAGTTCCCGAAAAGCTGGTTCACGCGCGCCAAATTGTCGCCGCGTGGCCGCGACGTCTCGCTCAATTTCTTCGGCGTCGATGCCAGCCAGCCCTTGTCGGAATGGCGCCGCAAGGGCTGGATTCATCCGGACGATCCGCGCGGCTGGTTCCAGTGGTATTGCCGCTATTATATGGGCCGCCGCATGCCCGACGAGGACCGGCGGCAAATCGGACGCTGGAAAGCGATCCGCCGCCACGTGCGGCAGATCGAGAAGAATTGCGAGCCGGGCGATGTGTTCTGCCGGCCGCGCCAGCGCCAGGCGCTGCTGCACTGGGCCTATGACAGCCGCAAGATCTAGACGGCGATTTTATCGAGCAACGCCGCCAGCACGTCGGGACAGGTGATGTGCGGATTGTGGCTGGCATCGATTTCAGTGGTGCCCCAGCCTTCGCGTTTGGCGCGCTCATAGAACTGCCGGAAGCGGTCGTCGGGCGCGATGCGGCTGCAATAGATGTAGTGCCGCGGCAGAGTCAGCGGCCCACCCTGAAGCGTCAGCTTCTGCTCGAATGTCTTTGCCGGCTGCGGCAGCCGCAGCGGCGCGCACCAGTCGCGGTCTTCATCCGGCGTATCGGGCGGCATCGGCACCGGCGGGATCATACCGTCGGGCGAAACCTGGCGCAGGGCGCGCGCCGCAGCCGGCAACAGATTCGATGACGCTGTCGCCGTCAATGGGGGCAAAGGCGTCGAGATAGATCAGCTTGGCGACACGCGAGCGCGCGCGATCGGCGACGCCGGTCGCGACCATGCCGCCGTAAGAATGCCCGATCAGATTGACGCTCGTCAGGCCCTCGAAAGTCAGCACGCCGAGGATATCGGCGATATGGGTATCGAGATCGATATCCGGCCGCGCGAGATGGCCGCGCTCGCCGAGACCCGTCATTGTCGGCGTGATCAACCGGTGTCCGCGCGCCTGCATCAAGGGATGCATCTTCTTCCAAGCCCAACCGGCACTCCAGGCGCCGTGCGCAACGACAAACGTGGCCATTCGCTATCCTCTTTATTCGGCCGCGACCGCGCGCGGGCGCGCCGTCCGGCTGTTCCAACGAGCCCGTACAAAATCGATCGCCACAACGCCAAGTCCGGCGGCGAGCACTTGCCAGCCCGGCCGGATGCCGGCGCCGAAATCGAACGCCATATCGAGCACCAGCAACGGCGACACATGAAAGGCAATGCCGATGCCGATCGCCTCGCCGGCAAATGTGAGAATGGCAACCGTCACGCTGAGCCCCAGCAGGCTGAGCGTCGACAATTCGTTCGTGTCCTGCCACCAGGCCAGCAGCCGGTAAGCGATCAGCCACAGGAACAGGCCGGCGGCAAACGTCGGCACCGTGATGTCGGCCTTGGTCTGCTGGAAGTAATGGATAAGCGCGAGCAGCGCGATCCCATAGATGACCTGATGCAGCCGCCGCCAGCGCAACGCCGCCAAGGCGGCGCACCATGCCGTCGGTCGACGTCGCCGCCAAGGCGGCAAGGCCGAGCCAGGCGGTCGCGCCGATGATCAGATAAACGCGGTGGCTGATTTCATGGACGACCTTGCCGAGATCGAAGCCCTGGTCGGCGACGAACAACGTGAGATGCGCGGCGATATAGCAAAACGCGCCGACGCCAAGCATGCGCCGCACATCGATCAGATTGCCGTAGCGCGCGATGCGCCGCAGCGGCGTCACCGCCAGCGTCACGCCCAGAAACACCAGCGCCCAGAAGCCGGCGCGGTGGATCATGTCGTTAAGCGGCCGCGCGCCGTGGACGATATCGCCGGCGTCGAGCAACGCCTTGGCGATCGGCAGCAGCAGCAGGGCCAACGTCGCGATACGCAGCGGCGACACGCGGCCGCGCCGGTCGCGCCAGACCTGCCAGGAGGATTTCATGGCGCGCGCCTACCATGGCGGCGGTCGCCGCATAAGCCCCATGCCGCCATAGCCCGGCCACCCGCCGGCTGCTGGGGTGTTCCGCTATCCGCTTGAAGCACTGAAGCTTTTCCGACCCGCATTTGCTGCATAACTGTTATACCGCACTGCACAATATTACCTTCCGAAGCCGTAGGATCGTGCTAGCATTTTTTGGTTGGATCAATTCGTCACAACCGATCACAAGGTTGGGGGCGATGAGGCTGCCGAGCCAGGCAACGACCAGCGGCAGTCCAATAAGGGAGCAAGGAGGAGCAGAGAAGAAACCGTTGAGACGCCACGCCGGGCCAATCGAGGAGGCCATCGATGTCGCGAACTCTGGTACGCTCACTGCTCGTGCTTGTTCTATCCCAATATAGCTATTCGGCATTTGCCCACGACGTGTGGATCAGCCGCGGCAGCTTTAAAAATCCTGCCGGCGAGTGGTGTTGCGGCGCCGAGGATTGCGGCGTGGTCTCGCCCAATGCGGTGAAAGCCGGCACGGGCGGATATTCGCTGCGCGGGCCCGGTCACTTACGGCGTGGGCGTCACCGGCAACGAAGCCGACGGACCGACGCGTCAGGAAAACGTCAACGAGGCTATTCCGTACAGCCAGTCGCTGCCCTCGCCTGACGGCGCCTATTGGCGCTGCAAGCGGCCCGACGGTTCGCCGCGCTGCTTTTTCGCACCGCCGCCGGGCAGCTGATCGCATTCTCGCTTAGCTGGGATCGCTCGAATGTAGACGCTACCGTAAAGCACGATCGCGATAACGATCGCGGCGCCGAACAGGATCATTGACGCGCCGGTGGAATCGCCGCCGCCAAAGAAAACCAGCGCGGCGAGAACGACGGCGCTAAAGCCAATCGATAGCGCCCACAACGCCAGCCAGTCGATGGTTTCGACGGCGTGCAGGTCGCGTCCTTTGCTGGAACGCAACGCGGGCTCGAGATCGCTGCCACGAATGCTTTTCGCGCGCGGCTTGTCGGGGACTCGGTTTGGCATAAGCAGGCCTCCACTTCATTTGCCTTTCACAGGCAAATTCCGTGCCCGCCTTGATTTAACGCAAAAACATCCGGTGCGTTCCGCGGCAATGCGCAACGGCAAAACGACATAGGGCTTATGCTTACACGCGCGGCAGCGGCCGGCCCGATTTGGCCGACGGCACTTTCACCCAGGCCTCGCCGTCGAGCACGATTTCGCCGTCGACCGAGCAGGTGCAGGTCAGCCGCGCGCGAAATTTTTTCGGCACCAGTTCGGCGACCACAACATTGACCTCGACGGTGTCGCCGATCTTCACCGGCGCGCGGAAATTCAATGTCTGCGAAATATAGATCGCGCCCGGTCCCGGCAGACGGGTGCCGAGCACCGCCGAAATCAGGCTGGCGGTATAAAGCCCGTGCGCGATGCGGGTGCCGAACGGCGTCTTGGCGGCGAAATGTTCGGACAAATGAATCGGATTGCGGTCGCCGGTGACCTCGGCAAAGCCAACCACGTCGGACGACGCGACGGTCTTGGCCAACCGTTCGGTCATGCCGACCGATAGATCCTCAAACGACAGAGTGCGCAATGTCAGCATGGTCATGCGTCCGACGATATTCGCGCGCGGCACGTCATCCATAATACGCCGATCAGCACCACATTGATCAAAGCCAGCCCGGTCAATAGGCCGATGGTGGCATTAGGTCCACTCGCTTCGATCAGCCATGCGCCGGCCGAAGGCGCGACGGCCTGCACGATCAGGCTCGGAAACGCGAGCTTGCCCATCAGCCGCGGAAACCGCACCGGCCCGAACAACGCCAGCGGCAGCGTGCCGCGTCCGATCCAGGAAATGCCGTAGCCCGCGCCATAAAGCAGAATGATCAGCGGCAATATCGCAAAGTGGCCGAGCAACAGCATCAGCCCGATCGCCATCAGTGTGCATGACGCGATCATGGTCCAGATCGGGTGATAACGATTGCCGAACAGGCGCTCGACCACGCGCGCGCCGACCTGCGCCGGGCCGAACAAAGTGCCGAGACTGACCGCGACGGCGTAGTCGACGCCCCTCGCCTGCAGGAAGATCATGAAATTCACGATCACGATCGAACCGATACCGGCGGCGACCGAAAGCACCACGGCCAGAAGCGCGAAGATCATGGTTTCATTGGCAATGCGTGCCGGCTCGGCCGGACGGCCCGCGTTGTCATCCGTATTCTTTGGCGCGACCGGCGCCGGCGCTTTCCGCACGACCGACATCTGGAGCGGCAAGCGCCACCACAAGATGCAGGCCTGCATAGATCAAACAGGCGATCCGCCAGCCGACGTGATCGATCATGAAAGCGCTGAGCGGCCAGCAGATGGTGCTGGCGAAGCCGCCGAACAGCGTGAGATTGGTAATCGGGCCGCGCGCTTCGCTGCCATAGAGCCGGCCGAGCGCGGCAAACACCGCATCGTAGAGGCCGGTGCCCATGCCGATCCCGATCAGCACCCATGCGACGAGGTAGACCGGCAAGTTCGGCGCCAGTCCGACGCCGAACAGACCCGCGGCATAGAACAACGAACTTGCAAACAGCACCGGCCGTGCCGCCATGGCGGTCGATGATGCGGCCGACCTGCGGCGATATCAGACCGGCGACCAGGAGGCCGATCGAGGTGCCGCTGACGACAAGACCAAGCGACCAGCCGGTATCGGCGACGATGGCGGTCGCGAACACCGCGGGAAAATAAAACGACGTTCCCCACGCCAGAATTTGTGCGACGCCGAGCGCGGTGATGACGACGCGGCGGTCGAGTTGGCCGGGCTCTTTCTTGAGGTGCAAAACGCGCTGCCTAGCTTGCCCGGTCCATGCCCTTGGACTTGAGCACCGCGGCTGCTTCGGGACCCGAGAGATACTTGATCAGCGCCTCGGCCGCGTCCTTGTTCTTCACCGCGGCGCTCAGGCCGGCGGCATAGGTGGTGGTGTTCTGAATTTCCTTCGGCAAGGGGCCGACAAGGACCACGCCTTTCACCGGTACGATTTCGCTGATCTGGTGCAGCCCGAGTTCGGCTTCACCGCTGACGATGAGATCGGCGACATGGCCGCCCTTCTTGAGCTTGGCTTTCGGCCGGATCTGGTCGGCGATGCCGAGCTTCACCAGCAACTTGTCGATATAGATGCCGCTCGAGCCGCCGCTCGCCGGGTCGATATAGGCGACCGATTTTGCCGCCAGCAGCGCGCGCTTGAAAGCGTCGACCGAGCTGACATCCGGCTTGGGCGCGCCCTCCTTCACCACGACGCCGACGCCGACACTGGCCAGCGCGACCTTGCTGCCGGGTGCGATCTTGCCCTTGGCGGTCAATTCATCGACCACGGCCGGGGTGATCACAGCGACGTCGAAAGCCTCGCCGCCTTCGATGCGTTTTTTCAGTTCGCCGGCGGTGCCGTTATCGACCGTCACCTTGTGGCCGGTTTGCTTCTCAAAGGCGGGCACCAGCGCCACCACCACCTGTTTGAAGGCGCCGGCGCTCAGCACTTTGATTTCGGCTGCATTTGCCGGCGACAGCGAGGCCATGCCGAAGACCGCCGCAACAAGGCCGGCGCGCCACATATGCGATTTCATGGGTCGTTCCTCTCCCTTTGGACCGGCAATCTACACGATCCGGCCCGTTTCGGCGTTGTGGGCCCCGATTTTGCGCTGCGGCGGGATTTCTCGGAAAAATATCGACGAAAAACCCCGGAATTTTAGGTTTCTTGTTAATAATCAGTTAGTTGAGCTATGCGTTTTTCGCTTAGCTGCAGCGCAGCATAGTTCCTTTTCATACCCGCCAAGACGCCTATTTTGCGGGTAACACGATTCACCGGCGCGGCCATAAGTCCCGGCGCGCCGGGCCTCAAAGAACCTAAAAGAAAGAGAAATGCTATGTTTGCCGCCATCGTCCGCTTCGTCCGTGAATGGAAAAACTACAACCGCAGCCTGAGCGAACTGTCTCGCCTCGGCGACCGCGAGCTTGCCGATATCGGCGTCAGCCGCTCCGACATTCCGCGGCTGGCCTGGAGCGCCGCGCACCAGAAATAGGTCCGCGTTCAGGTCCAATAAGTTCGAAAACGCCCGCGCTTGCCGCGGGCGATTTCGTTTGTGCCCCCCGGTTGCCCTGCCGGAGGCCTGCGCCTAGTTTCCGGCCATGACGGACATGACCAGGTTCATGTCGTCGGCGGCGGCCTCGCCGGCTCGGAAGCGGCCTGGCAGCTCGCGCAAAGCGGCGTGCCGGTCATGCTGCACGAGATGCGGCCGCTGCGCGCCACGGCCGCCCACAAGACCGACGGCTACGCCGAGCTGGTTTGCTCGAATTCGTTCCGCTCCGACGACAAGGACCACAACGCGGTCGGCCTGCTGCATGAAGAAATGCGGCGGCTGAACTCGCTGGTGATGCATGCCGCCGATACCAATCAGGTGCCGGCCGGCGGCGCGCTGGCGGTCGACCGCGACGGGTTTTCCGCGGCGGTCACGGCCGCGCTCGCGGCCCATCCGCTGATCACGCTGGCGCGCGGCGAAGTCGTCATCCCGCCGGACGAATGGGACAGCGTCATCATCGCGACCGGCCCGCTCACCTCGCCCGATCTGGCCGCCACCATTCGCTCGCTGACCGCCGAGGATGCGCTGGCCTTCTTCGACGCGATCGCGCCGATCGTGCATCGCGACAGTATCGACCTCGAGCAGGCCTGGTTCCAGTCGCGCTACGACAAGGTCGGCCCCGGCGGCTCCGGCGCCGATTACATCAATTGCCCGCTGTCGCGCGAGCAGTATGACGCCTTCATCGACGCGCTGATCGCCGGCGACAAGACGTCGTTTCACGAATGGGAAGCCTCGACGCCCTATTTCGACGGCTGTCTGCCGATCGAGGTGATGGCCGAGCGCGGCCGCGAAACCCTGCGCCACGGACCGATGAAGCCGTTCGGCCTGACCAATCCGCGCCAGCCGGATGTGAAGCCCTATGCGGTCGTGCAGCTGCGCCAGGACAACAAGCTCGGCACGCTGTTCAACATGGTCGGCTTCCAGACCAAGCTGAAACATGGCGAGCAGGTGCGCGTCTTCCGCACCATTCCCGGCTTGCAGAACGCGGAATTCGCGCGCCTCGGCGGCCTGCACCGCAACACCTTCCTCAATTCGCCGAAGCTGCTCGACGAAACGCTGCGGCTGAAGGCCAATCCGCGCTGGCGCTTTGCCGGCCAGATCACCGGCTGCGAAGGCTATGTGGAATCGGCCGCCATCGGCCTTCTGACCGGGCGGTTCGCCGCGGCCGAGCGACGCGGCGAGGTCATGACGCCGCCGCCGCCGACGACCGCGCACGGCGCGCTGCTCGCGCATATCACCGGCGGTCACATCGAGACCATCGATGCCGGGCCGTCGTCGTTCCAGCCGATGAACGTGAATTTCGGCCTGTTTCCGCCGCTGCCGGCGCCCGTCGCCTATGACAAAGACGGCCGCAAATTCGGCCGCGGCTCGGCCAAGAACCTGGCGCGCAAGACGCGCTCAGCGAGCGCGCGCTCAACGATCTCGATTCCTGGATCGGCGAACAAGCTTCCACGCCGGCCGCGGCCGAGTAGCGCTCACACCGCGAAAATCCGTTTCGGATCGCGCGCCGCGCGCCACAGCAGCCATTGCCGGCGCCAGGCCGGCAACGGCTCGTATTGAAATGGCCGATAGCTGCCGCGGTCCATGCGGCGCAATTGCGGGCCGACCAAGGCGACGGCCAGAAACGCCGGCAGGATTTCCGGCGGCGCCGCTTGCATCGTTGCCTGTGCGGCGGCCAGATGCTTGCGCGCAATGCCGCGCATCTCGCCGAGCGCGGCCGCGAGGCGGTCGCTCGTCTGCCGCGCAAAAATATCCTCGCGGTCGACCTGATGCCGGTCCAGCACATCCAGCGGCACGTAAAGCTGCCGGCGCGCGGCGTGTTTCGGCAGATCCTTCAGAATCCTTTCAATCGTATAGGCAACGCTGGCATCCAACGTGAAGGTTTCCGGCAGCGCCGCGCCTTGCGCGAGAATCCCTGCGGCCATCGCAAACAGCGGCGATTGCGTGCGGATGGCGTAGAGTTCGAGATCGTCAGTCGTCGCCATCGGCTCGTCATACAGATCGAAAGTGCGCGCATCGATCAATTCGAGCAGCGGCGCGGCGACAAACCCGTAGCGCGCCAGCGTTTCCCGCAACGCCGCCGCCACCGGATTGGCCGCGGCTTCGCCGTCGCGCTCGCCCTCGAGCATCTCGCGCCACCATTGCAGCCGGATCTCGCCCGGCATCGGTTCGCGCGCCATGTCGCGCACCTGCGCGATTTCGACATTGAAGGCGTAAAGCGCAAACAGCGCATCGCGATGCGCGGCCGGCGCAAACAGCGTCGCCAGATAGCGGTCGCGGTCGGCTTCCCGCACCAGCGCCGCGCAATAGTCGAAATTGGCCTGCATCGGCGTTAGCCTAGCTCAAAGCTCAATCGACCGCGATCAGACTGGCGCCGACGCGGCGGTTTTCCGCCAGCAGGATGTTGTAGGTCCGCACCGCCGCCCCGGTCGGCATGGTATCGACCGAAATCGACAGGTCGCGGAACCGCGCCCGCAATCGCTCCGGCAACGGCCAGGGGTCGCGGCCGACGCCGATCAGAAACACATCGAGCACCTCGCCGCGCGCGAACACCGGCAGCAACGCGGCCAGCGTCACTTCGGTCACATTATTGACCGGCCAGGCCCAGATGCCGTCCGGCAGGCACAACAGCGAGCCGCGGTGCGACATGCCGCCGAAGCGGAAGCCGCCATTGCCATAGGCCTCGATCTGCGCCGGGGTCGGCAGATGCGGGCTAGCGGCTGTCAGCCCGCCCGCCATCGCTATTTGTCGGATTTGGTCATCGCGTCGCGGCCGGTGCCGACGCCGAGATAGATCAGGATCGGCGATGCGATGAACACCGAGGTATAGGTGCCGACCAGCACCACGCCGAACATCATGGTGGCGGTGAAGCAGTGGATCGCCTGGCCGCCGAACAGCAGCAGCGCCAGCAGCGCCAGGCTGACGGTGACGTGGGTGATCACCGAGCGCGACAGCGTCTGGTTCACCGACGCATTGAGCAGATCCGGCATCGGCATCTTCTTGTAGCGGCGCAGCATCTCGCGGATTCGGTCGTAGATGACGACCGTGTCGTTGAGCGAATAGCCGAGAATGGTGAGCAGGGCCGCGATGCTGGTGAGATCGAAGTCGATCTGCGTCACCGACATGAAGCCGATGGTCAGCACGATGTCGTGCACGTTGGCGATCATGGCGCCGAGCGCGAACTGCCATTCGAACCGGAACCACAGGTAGACCAGGATGCACAGGATCGCGAGGCCCAGACCGACGACGCCGTAGGACAGCAACTCGCCCGAGACGCGCGGGCCGACCACCTCGACGCGGCGGTAGTCCACCTCGGTGCCGAGCGCGCCGCGCACCTTGGTCACCGCCACCTGCTGCGCGGCGTCGCCGCCCGGCTGCTCGGCGATGCGGATCAGCACGTCGTCGGGCGCGCCGAACTGCTGCAACTGCACCTCGCCGAGGCCGAGCGTGGCCAGCGACGCGCGCATCTTGGCGAGATCGGCCGGTCCCGCTTTCGACTGCACCTCGATCAGCGTGCCGCCCTTGAAGTCGATGCCGAAATTCAGGCCGTGGAAGAAATACAGCGAGATCGCCAGGATCGACATCAACGCCGAAATGGGAAAGCTGATGCGCCGAAAGCGCATGAAATCGAATTTGGTGTCGTCGGGTACGATGCGAAGCAGGCGCATGGATTATATTCCCCCTAGATCGGCACGCGTTGGGGGCGCCGCCAGCGCACCCAGGTGGCGACGATCAGCCGCGTCAGGGTGAAGGCGGTGAACACCGTGGTGATGATGCCGATGCCGAGCGTCACGGCAAAGCCGCGCACCGGGCCGGTGCCGATGTAGAACAGCACCGCGGCGGCGATGAAGGTGGTGATGTTGGAATCGAGAATGGTGGCGAGCGCGCGGCTGAAGCCGGCGTCGATGGCGTTGATCGGCGTGCGGCCGCCGCGCACTTCCTCGCGGATGCGCTCATAGATCAGCACGTTGGAATCGACCGCGATGCCGACGGTCAGCACGATGCCGGCGATGCCCGGCAGCGTCAGCGTGGCGTTGAGCAGCGACAGCACGCCGAAGATCATGGCGACGTTGATCGCCACCGCGATATTGGCGAACAGGCCGAACAGGCCGTAGGTCGCGATCATGAAGACGATCACCATGGCGGCGCCGACATAGGACGAGATCTTGCCCTTGGCGATCGAGTCCGCGCCGAGGCCGGGGCCGACGGTGCGCTCCTCGATGATGGTCAGCGGCGCCGGCAGCGCGCCGGCGCGCAGCAGGATGGCGAGATCGTTGGCGCTCTGCACGGTGAAGCTGCCGGAAATCTGCCCGGAACCGCCGAGGATCGGCTCGCGGATCACCGGCGCCGAGATCACTTCGTTGTCGAGCACGATGGCGAACGGCTTGCCGACGTTTTCCTGCGTCACCTGCGCGAATTTGCGCGCGCCGCCGGTGTTGAAGCGGAACGAGACGATCGGCTCGCTGGTGCGCTGGTCGAAGCCGGGCTGCGCATCGGTGAGTTCGCCGCCCGACACCAGCACGCGCTTCTCGACCAGATACGGGGTCTTCGGCGCGCTGGCGCTGTAGAGAATTTCATCTTCCGGCGGCACGCCGCCCTGCAGCGCCTGTTCCGCCGAGCGGCCGACGTCGACCATGCGGAAATCGAGCTTGGCGGTCTTGCCGAGCAATTGCTTGAGACGGGTCGGATCCTGCAGGCCGGGCACCTGAACCAGAATGCGGTCGGTGCCCTCGCGCTGGATCAGCGGCTCGACGGTGCCGAGCTCGTTGACGCGCCGCTCGATGATCTGGATCGACTGTTCGACCGATTGGCGCACGCGCTCGACGATCGCCGGATCGGTGACCGTCAGGCGGATCAGGATTCTGCTCGGTGGTGACGTCGAGGCTGCGCTGGCCGGTGGCGCTGAGGATGCCGCCGAGCGGCAGCGACAGTTCGCGCAGCTTGGTCAGCGCCTGTTCGAAATTGGCGGCCTCGCGGATGCGCACCTCGACGCTGTTGCCGCGCACCACCAGGCCGGTATAGCCGACGCGGGCGTCGCGCAGCACGCGGCGCACGTCGTCGCGCAGGGTCTCGAGCATTTCCTTGCGCACGGCCTTGGTGTCGACTTCGAGCAGGATGTGCGAGCCGCCCTGCAGGTCGAGGCCGAGCACGACGTGGCGCTGCGCCCATTTCGGCCAGCTCTCCACCATCTTCTCGGGCAGGAAATTCGGCACGGCGAACAGGCAGACGACGAATGCCGTCAGCACAATCGCCGCCGCCTTCCACCGCGTGAAATAAAGCATGAAGTCCCGACTTGGTATTGCAGACTTGAATTGAGAAACGAAACGCCGCCGCCGATCAGCTGGCCGCGGCTTCGTCCTTCACCGGCTCACCCTTGGCGCGCACGTCGGTGATCATCTGCCGCATCTGGCGGATGCGCACGCCGTCCGCGATCTCGATTTCGATCTGGTCGTCGTCGATCACCTTGGTGACCTTGCCGATGAGCCCGCCATTGGTGACGACGGTGTCGCCCCGGCGCACGTTCTTGACCATCTCGGCGTGCGTCTTCACCCGCTTCTGCTGCGGGCGCAGGATCAGGAAGTACATGATGACGAAGATCAGCACGAACGGCAGCAGCGACATCAGCATGCCGCCGTCGCCGCCTGCGCCGCCGAACAGTGACCCGAGGATCCTTGCGCAAACGCGGGCGAAATGAACATCAAAGCTTCCTTGCGTGGTTTTTGGGGCGCACGCCAGCCAGCGTCCCCGACCCGGCTTAACGCGCTTGAATTTCGCGCGGACTATAGCGGCCGCCGCCCCAATTGCAACGCCGCCCGGCCCCTGAAAACCGGCCATTTGTGGCCATTTCCGGCCAGCCGGCGCGCCCGCTTGCGGGCCCAGCCCTGCCCCGCTAAGAGCAGCGCTACTCGCGAAAGCACCCCCAATGGCCAAATCGACGTCCAAACCGAAGTCCAAAGCCAAGTCCAAGGCGCAAGCCTAAAGCCAAGCCGAAAGCGGCGGCCAAACCGGCATCAAGCCGATGTTCTCGAGCGCATCGCCAACGCGCTCGAGCGGCTGGCGCCGCGCGCGCCACCCTGCCCGACTTGACCGCCGCCGACGCCTTCATCTGGCATCCGGACGGCCGCCTGGCGCCGGTGCCGCGCGTCAACCGCGTCGAGATGTCGCTGCTCAAGGGCATCGATCGCGTGCGCGACGTGCTGATGGAAAACACCGAGCGCTTCGCCAAGGGCCTGCCGGCCAACAATGCGCTGCTGTGGGGCGCGCGCGGCATGGGCAAGTCGTCGCTGGTGAAGGCCTCGCACGCCGCGGTCAACGCCGCGTCCAGCAGCAAAAACGGCCGCTCAAGCTGATCGAGATCCACCGCGAGGACATCGAGAGCCTGCCGGAGCTGATGGCGATCACGCGCGGCTCGCCCTATCGCTTCATCGTGTTCTGCGACGACCTGTCGTTCGACAATGACGACACCACCTACAAGTCGCTCAAGGCGGTGCTGGAAGGCGGCATCGAGGGCCGGCCGGACAATGTGATCTTCTACGCCACCTCGAACCGCCGCCATCTGATGTCGCGCGACATGATCGAGAACGAGCGCTCGACCGCGATCAATCCGGGCGAGACGGTCGAGGAGAAAGTGTCGCTGTCCGACCGCTTCGGGCTGTGGCTCGGCTTCCACCGCTGCAGCCAGGACGAATTTCTCGCGATGGTCGACAGCTATGTCGCGCACTACAAGATTCCGGCCAGGGCGAGGAATTGCACCGCGACGCGCTGGAATGGTCGACCACGCGCGGCTCGCGCTCCGGCCGCGTCGCCTGGCAGTTCGTGCAGGATCTGGCGGGACGGCTCGGCGTCGCGCTGAAGGATTAGATCAGGCGCCGCTGAGATACTTGGTCGGATCGACCGGGGTCGAGCCCTTGCGGATCTCGAAGTGCAGTTGCGGCGAGGTCACGTTGCCGGTCTGCCCGGCATGCGCGATCACCTGCCCGCGCTTGATGGCTGTCGCCGCGCTTGACCAGCAGCTCGCTGGCATTGGCGTAGGCCGACACGAAGCCGTTGGCGTGACGGATCAGCACCAGATTGCCGTAGCCCTTGAGCTCGTTGCCGGCATAGGCGACGACGCCGTCGTCGGCGGCCTTGATCGGCGTGCCTTCCGGCACCGCCAGATTGATGCCGTCGTTCTGCGCGCCGTTCGGCTTCGGGCCGAAGCCGGCGATGACGCGGCCGTGCACCGGCCAGCGGAATGACGGCATGGCGCCGGCCGGCTTCCGCGGTCTTGACGACGCTTTCGGTCGTCTGCGGCTCCTGCGTGGCGACCCGCGCGTTCTGCGCCGGCACGGTGGCGACCTTCTCGACCGGAACCGTGCGCGGCTGCGCTACGCGCGGCGCGGCGAGCCTGAAGTTGCGCCTGACGCGCCGGCGCGGCGGCGGCCCGGCCGCCCGGAATCGCGATGCGATCGCCGATGCTGACCTTGGCATAGGGCTGGATGTTGTTGGCGCGCGCCAACGTCGTCAACGGCACATGCCGTAATGGCGCGCGATGCCGATCAGGCTTTCGCCGGGCGCGACGATGTGGACGTTCGCTGTCCGCAGGCGCCTGCGCCACGGTGCGGGCCGGCACATAGGCGGCGCTTGCGCGACCGGCGCCGGCTGCGGCGCGCTGCCCGTGACGTAGCGCGGAATGACCAGACGCTGGCCCGGCTTGATCGAGGCCGCATTGCTGATGCCGTTGGTCTGCAGGATCGCCGATGCCGGCACGCCGTGTTTGCGCGCGATGTGCTCGACGGTTTCGCCGTGGCCGACGGTCACCGGCGAGCCGCCGTCCCAGGTCCAGGCGCCGGTCGGCTTCGGCGGCGCCGGCGGCGCTGCGGGACGCGGCGTCACCGAGCCGGTGATGTCGGAATTGTAAGTCGGCGCGCTCGGCCGATAGGCGCCCAGACCTTGCGCGCCGCTGGCATAGCCGCCGACTGGCGGCGACGGTCGCCGGCCGGCTCGGCGCCGGCAGCGGCTGCGACACGACGCGGCCGCGTCGGCGCCGAACGCGGCGCGATCGAGCCGGTCACCTCCTGCTGCGGCGGCGCCGGACGGCTGGCGGCGTATTGGTGGAATCGAAGCGGGCGGAGTCCGAGCAACCGGCGAGCGGCCACGCCGACCAACGCGAGAACGGCAACGCGCGGCCAGCGAGCTGGCACGCGAGCGAGACGGCACGTTGAACGCGGCATGTGGTTACTCACTCATACGCACAACATGTAGAGTTCGAAATAAAGCAGCCGCGAGTAAATAAGGTTTTAAGAATTGCGGATTCGTCGCGAGAGCGCGCGATTCCGACAAAAATATCACAGTGCTATTTCAGAGCTCGTTCGCGCCTGCCCCGGCAGCAGCGGCACGAAACGCACCGCAATCAGGTTTTCGCGCGCCACGCCCGTTGGCGATTTGGTAAGCTTGACAATGTGTTGCGCACCGTCTGCGGCCCGAGCGGCAGCACCATGATGCCATCGTCGGCGAGTTGGTCGACCAGCGCCTGCGGCACCTCCTCGGCCGCCGCGGTGACGATGATGCGGTCGTAAGGCGCCTCGCCCGGCACGCCGGCAAAGCCGTCGCCGACCACCACCTCGACATTGTCGTAGCCGAGCGCGCGCAGCCGCTCGCGCGCCTGGTCGGCCAGCGTGCGGTAGCGCTCGATGCTCACCACCTCGCGCGCCAGCCGCGACAGCACGGCGGCCTGGTAGCCCGAGCCGGTGCCGACCTCGAGCACGCGATGGTGCGGCCGCAACGCCAGCTGCTCGGTCATGTAGGCGACGACATAAGGCTGGCTGATGGTCTGGCCGCAGGCGATCGGCAGCGCCTGGTCGGCATAGGCGCTGTCGGCGAACGCCGCCTCGACGAAACGCTCGCGCGGCACCTCGTCCATGGCGCGCAGCACCGCCTGGTCGCCGATGCCGCGCCGGCGCAGCGTCAGCAGGAACTCCATGCGGCCGACGTCGTGCGCGCCGCGCGGCGATTTGGCCACGCTTCATCCCCCATTCATCGCCATTTTTAGCATGTTGATGCGGCAATTCAGGTAAGGTTGCCGGCTGGGGACCGCGCCGGAACGAGAACCATCGGCCGCGTTCGATGGCTGATCGAGGACGGAGAGCAGCCGATGAGCGATACTTCCACGACGCGCGCCGCGCATTCTCGTGGTCGAGGACGAATATCTGATCCGCATGCTGCTGGAGGACATGCTGGCCGACCTCGGTTACGAGATCGCGGCGGCGGTCGGCACCGTCGCCGAGGCGCAGCGAACTGGCCGCCACCGGCGACTTCGACGTCGCCATTCTCGACGTCAATCTCGACGGCCAGGAGATCTTCCCGGTGGCCGACATCCTGGCCAAGCGCGGCCTGCCCTTCGTGTTCGTCACCGGCTATGGCGAGGGCAGCCTGCCCGCGCCCTATCGCGGCCGCCCGGCGCTGCAGAAGCCGTTCCAGGCCGAGCAGCTCAAGCCGCGCTCGCCGGATTGCTGGCACCGCTGATCCCGCAAAGCGGAACCGGCTTCCGGACAGCCCGCTCGCGGATCAGAACCGAAACACCTCCGCCAGCTTCGTCATGAACGGCTCGTCGGTCAGATCGAGCCGCAGCGGCGTCACCGAAATGCGCTTCTCGTTCGAGCGCGGCGAGATCGCTGCCGTGCGCCGCGCCGCGATGCCGCCGCGGCCGAAGGCGATCCAGTAATACGGATTGCCGCGGCCGTCGTGGCGCGCATCGATGCGCAGCAGTTCCTGGTCGCGCTTGCCCTGCACGGTGACCGCGACGCCGGCGACCTCGTCCGGCGCGCAATCGGGGAAATTGATGTTGACCAGCACGTCGCGCGGCATGCCGTCGGCGAGCACGCGGCGGATGAGATCGGGCGCGTGCTGCGATCGCGGTCTCCCAACGCGGCGCGTGCTTGGTGGTGAAGGCATAGGCCTGCGACAGCGCGAACGACGGAATGCCGAGCACGGTGCCTTCCATGGCGCCGGCGACGGTGCCCGAATAGGTGACGTCCTCGGCGGCGTTGCGGCCGCGATTGACGCCGGACAGCACCAGGTCCGGCATCTCCTTCATGATGTGGCGCACGCCCATGATGACGCAGTCGGTCGGCGTGCCCTTGACCGCGAAATGCCGCTCGCCGACTTCGCGCAGGCGCAGCGGATCGTTCAGCGACAGCGAATGCGACACGCCGGACTGGTCGGTCTCCGGCGCCACGATCCAGACGTCGTCGGACAGAGCGCGCGCGATCTTCTCGCAGGCGTCCAGGCCCGGCGCGTGGATGCCGTCGTCATTGGTGATGAGAATGCGCATGCTGCTTCCTTATCCCTCCCCTGCAAGGGGAGGGTCGATTGCGCGCAGCGCAATCGGGGTGGGGTTATGTCTACGCATCGCACTAATCCCCCACCCGGCCACTCGCTTCGCTCGCGTCCACCCTCCCCCTTCGGGGGAGGGATAAGAAGGCAAATGCCGTGTCATACTTTTCACTTCGCCTTCTCGATCTTCGTCATGCCGCCCATATAGGGCTTGAGCACGTCCGGCACCACGATCGAGCCGTCGTCCTGCTGATAGGTTTCCATCACCGCGATCAGCGCGCGGCCGACGGCGACGCCGGAGCCGTTGAGCGTGTGCACGAGGCCGGCTTGCCGTCCTTGCCGCGGTAGCGCGCGTTCATGCGCCGCGCCTGGAAGTCGCCGCAGACCGAGCAGGACGAAATCTCGCGATACATGTTCTGGCCCGGCAGCCAGACCTCGATGTCGTAGGTCTTCTGCGAGGCAAAGCCCATGTCGCCGGTGCAGAGCGTGATGACGCGGTAGTGCAGATCGAGCTTCTTCAGCACTTCCTCGGCGCAGGCCAGCATGCGCTCGTGCTCGTCTTTGCGATTTTTCCGGCGTGGTGATCGAGACCAGCTCGACCTTGGTGAACTGGTGCTGGCGGATCATGCCGCGCGTGTCCTTGCCGGCGGCGCCCGCTTCGGCGCGGAAGCACGGCGTGCAGGCGGTTAGCGCAGCGGCAGCTCGTCTTCGTCGACGATGGATTCGCGCACGAGATTGGTGAGCGGCACTTCGGCGGTGGGGATGAGCCAGAGCTGTCTATTGCGTGCTCAAGTCGTTCTCAAGACGTCACAGCTCTTCATCGCAATCGTCGACTTTCCGCGCACGATCTGCTAGCAGTTCTTCGCAAGTCATCCTCGAGCAGTCTGCGAGCTGTTCTTCGTCTCACGGCTGCCAGAACTGATCGTCCGCAAATTTCGGCAATTGCGCCGTGCCAAACATCACATCGTCGCGCACCATCAGCGGCGGATTGACTTCGGTGTAGCCATGCTCGCTCCGTATGCAGATCGAGCATGAACTGCCCGAGCGCGCGTTCCATGCGCGCCAGGCCCTTCTGCAACACGACGAAGCGCGCGCCGGACAATTTCGCCGCCAGCTCGAAATCCATCATGCCGAGCGCTTCGCCCAGTTCGAAATGCTGCTTGGGCGTGAAGGCGTAATCGCGCTTGGCGCCGCACTTGTGATGCTCGACATTGCCGTGCTCGTCCTTGCCGTCCGGCACCTCGTCGAGCGGCATGTTCGGGATCTGCGCCAGCTCCTTGTCGAGCTCGTCGCCGAGCGTCTTCTGCTCGTCGTCGAGCGCCGGCATGGTCGTCTTCAGCTCGGCGACCTCGGCCATCAGCGCCTGCGCCGTGGCCTCGTCCTTCTTCGCCTTGGCCTGGCCGATCTCCTTCGACGCCGCGTTGCGGCGCGCCTGCGCCTGCTCGGACTTGGTGATCGCCGCGCGGCGGCGTCTCGTCGAGCGCGATCAGCTTGGCCGACAGCGGCTCCAGCCCGCGCCGTTTCAGGCCGCGGTCGAAGGCCTCCGGGTGCTCGCGAATCCATTTGATGTCGTACATGGCGGCGTTCTTAGTCGGATTTTGGCGGGCTGTGAAAGTGACGGCGCACTGCCCTCACCCTCCCCGGGGGAGGGTCGCCGCGAAGCGCGGCGGGGTGGGGTGCAGCTATGCGACGCGAGCGACCCCCACCCGGCTCGCTTCGCGCGCCACCCTCCCCCTTCGGGGGAGGGATAAGAAGCCCTACTCCGCCGGCTGGCGGCGGTGTCGTCCGGCGCCGGCGGCGGCGCTCGGCGGCGGCCTTGTCGGCGGCTTCCTTGGCGGCTTCGGCTTCCTTGGCGGCGGCTCGGCCTTGGCCCGCTTCTCGACCACGCGCACCGACCAGATCGAGCCCTCGTACAGGAGCAGCAGCGGCACCGCGAGCGACATCTGGCTGATCACGTCGGGCGGCGTCAGCACGGCGGCCAGGATGAAGGCGCCGACGATGAAATAGCGCCGCTTCTCCTTGAGCTGCTGCGAGGTGATGATGCCGATGCGGCCGAGCAGCGTCAGGATCACCGGCAGCTGGAAGGCGACGCCGAAGGCCAGCACCAGCGTCATCATCAGCGACAGATATTCGCCGACCTTGGGCATCAGCGCGATCGAGGCTTCGGTCGCGGTGCCCGGCTGCTGCATGTGCAGCGAGAAGCGCACCAGCATCGGCAGCACCAGGAAATAGACCACCGTCGCGCCGAGCGCGAAGAAGAACGGCGTCGCGATCAGATAGGGCAGGAAGGCCTTGCGCTCGTTGCGATAAAGCCCGGGCGCGACGAACATGTAGATCTGCGCCGCCACGATCGGGAACGACAGGAAGGCCGCGCCGAACATCGCCAGCTTCAACTGGGTGACGAAATATTCGAGCAGCGCGGTGTAGATGAATTTGGAATTCTCCGGCCCCGCCACCCAGACGAACGGCCACACCAGGACATTGTAGATGTCCTTGGCGAAGACGAAGCAGAGCGCGAACATCACGCCGAAGGCGAGCAGCGCCTTGATCAGCCGCGAGCGCAGCTCGATCAGGTGCTCCATCAACGGCGCCTTGGTGGCCTCGATGTCCTCGTGGCTCACGCGCCGCCCCCGGCCTGCTTGCGCGGCTGGTCGGGCGTCGGCAGCGCATCGAGCGCTTGCGGCGGCGTGCTGGCGCCGGCTCAGGCGGCGCGAAATCTCTTCGGTGACCGGCGCCGGCAGCTCCGGCAGCGGCACGTCGATCACCGGCGGCAGCGGCGCCGGGCGGCAGCGTCGGCGCCGTCGGGCAGCCGCGGCGTCGGCTGCGGTCGCGTCCGGCGTCTGCACGGATCGCTGATGTCGAAGGCGCGCTCGATCTCCTTCTGCGGTCTCCGCCAGCGGATCGAAATTGGTGAAGTCGGCAGGTCGAAGCTCCTCGGCCTGCTTCTTCAGGTCGGCGACCTCGGCCTCGCGCAAGGCTTCCTGGAACTGGCCCTGGAATTCCTCCGCCATGCGCCGGATCTTGCCCATGTACTGGCCGAGCGTGCGCAGCACGGTCGGCAGTTCCTTCGGCCCGATCGCGATCAGCGCGACGATGCCGATGACGACGAGCTCGCCCCAACCAATGTCGAACATGGATTAGTCAACTCCAAGCGCGTGATCCCGAAAAGCAGCTACCGGTTTTCGGACAAGATCATGCGCAAGCAAACAACGCCGCGGCGCCCGGCAACGGTTCCGCGCCGGCGCGCGACCTTCAGGAGCGCACGCTCTCGGCGCGCCGCTCGGTTTCCGTCTTCGGCGCCGGCTGCCGGCTCGATGGTCTTGACCGGCTCGGTCTTGGCCTCGGCCGTCTTGTCGTCTTCCGCCATGCCCTTCTTGAAGGCCTTGATGCCTTCGGCGACGTCGCCCATCAGGTCGGAAATCTTGCCGCGCCGCCGAACAGCAGCATCACGACGACGATCACGATCATCCAGTGCCAGATGCTCAAGGAACCCATCGGCAAATCCTCCGCAGCGACGGGCTTTGTTCAAGCGCGTCCCGCCCATGATTTGACCCAGAAACTAGGCCCCGGAAGCGGCAAAAACAAGGACATAGCGCGCCCCGGACGGGCCGCGATGCCGCACCGAGCGCTGCTATTTTCGTTTAGTTCCGTGGCCTTAGCCAGGCCCGGCGTTAACCACGGACGATAGTTGGGCTTACTTCTCGGTTTGCGCTCCGGCGGCGGCGCCAGGCCGAGGTCGAGATCGCCCGGCTCGAGCGGGTCCTCGTCGTCGCGCAGCGTCGCGTCGTCGGACGGCATCGGCACCGCGAAGCCGGCCGGCAGGTTGCCTTCCAGCAGGCCGGCGCCTTTGAGCTCGTCGAGGCCCGGCAGATCGCCGACCTCCTCCAGCCCGAAATGCGACAGGAACGCCTCGGTGGTGCCGTAGGTGATCGGCCGGCCCGGCGCCTTGCGGCGGCCGCGCGGCCGGATCCAGCCGGTCTTGAGCAGCACGTCGAGCGTGCCGGCGGCGGTCACCACGCCGCGGATTTCCTCGATCTCGGCGCGCGTCACCGGCTGGTGATAGGCGACGATGGCGAGCGTCTCGATCGCCGCGCGCGACAGCTTGCGCGTCTCGACCGTCTCCTTGGTCAGCAGCCAGGACAGATCGCCGGCGGTGCGGAACGTCCACTTCTTGCCGATGCGCACGAGATTGACGCCGCGCGTCGCGTATTCGGCCTGCAGCTGCGCGAGCGCCTCCTTCACATCGACGCCCTCGGGCAGCTGGCGCTCGAGCGTCGCCTCGTCGAGCGGCTCGCCGGCGGCAAACAGCAACGCTTCCAGCAGCCGCAGTTCCTCCGGCCGCGCGGCCGGCTGGCTTCCGTCTGGCTTCGACCGACGTTCTCGGCACCGCTTCGACCGACGTCTCGGGCGCCGGCTCGTCGTTCTGGACAATCGCGAGCTTCTTGGCCGCGCTCGGCATGGACTTGGTCTCCTTATGCGTTTTCTTGTGCGTCATGCGTCGATAGCGCTTCCATTCGCGCCGACGCGCTTGCGCATGTAGATCGGCGCGAACGACTCTTTCTGATGGATCTCGGCGAGCCCCTCGCGCACCAGTTCGAGCGCGGAGGCAAACGAGGACGCAAACACGGTCGCGCGCCAGCGCCGGCTCGACCACATAGCTGATCAGGAACTGTCGATGCGCGCCCAGTCGGTCGACTGCCCGATCAGGCGCTCGAGCGCGGCGCGCGCCTCGGCCAGCGACCAGACGGTGCGCTTCTTGAACCGCACGCGCGACAGCACGCTGCGCTGGCGCTGCCTGGAATAGGCCGACAGCAGATCGTACAGCGTCGCCGTCCATTCCGGCTGCTTGATCTCGGCGATCGGCTCCGGCAGCGCCGCGCGCGAAGATGTCGCGATTGAGCTGCGGCCGGTCCATCAGCCGGGTCGCGACTTCGCGGATCGCCTCCAGCCGGCGCAGGCGATTGGCCAGCGCCAGCGCCATGTCCTCGGCGCTCGGCCCCTCGCCGGGCGCCGCTTCCGGCAGCAGCAGGCGCGATTTCAGATAGGCGAGCCAGGCCGCCATCACCAGATAATCGGCGGCGAGCTCGAGCCGCAGCTTGCGCGCCGCCTCGATGAAGGTGAGATACTGATCGGCCAGCGCCAGGATCGAAATCTTGGCGAGATCGACCTTCTGCTGGCGCGCCAGCGCGAGCAGCAGATCGAGCGGGCCCTCGAAGCCCTCGACGTCGACGATCATCGCCGGCTCGGTGGTGCCGCGGTCGGCGGCCAGCGTGGTGTCGAATTCCTCGGCGCTCATGAGCCCGTCATCCGTTGCGGCGCCGGCTGCGGCCGGCGATCATCTCGGCGAAAATCTTGCGCGCGGCCTCGACATCGAAATCTTCCGGCGCCGAACGCGCAGCCGAGCGCAGCCTCGGCGCGCCGCGCGGCCTCGCCGGCCAGCTCCGGCGCGGCGCCGGCGACCGCGCGTCATCTCGGCGAGATCGCCGTTGCAGTGAAGCACGACGTCGCAGCCGGCGGCGAGCGCGGCGCGGCTGCGCTCGGCAATCGTGCCGGACAGGGCGCCCATCGAAACGTCGTCACTCATCAGCAGACCCTGGAACCCGATAAAGCCGCGAATCACTTGCGCACCATTGTGACCGAAGTTGTGGCCGGTGCGACGGGGTCGATGGCGCTAAACACAACATGTGCGGTCATGCCGAGCGGCAGGCCTGCCAGCGGCCGGAAGGCGGCGAAATCGGTCGCCTCCAGGGTGGCGCGGTCGGTATCGACCACCGGCAGCTTGTGGTGGCTGTCGGCGGTGGCGCGGCCATGGCCCGGCAGGTGCTTGAGCACCGGCAGGACGCCGCCGGCCTGCAGCCCCTCGGCGATCGCGCCGGCGATGGCCGCGACCTTGCCCGGCTCGGTGCCATAGGCGCGGTCGCCGATCACCGGGTCGCCGCCGGCCACCGGCACATCGGCGATCGGCAGGCAGTCGACGTCGATGCCGAGCGGCCGCAGGTCGGCCGCGATCAGATGGCCCGCCAGCCGCGCCGCGGCGAGCCCCGAGGCCGGCTCGCGGTCATAGAGCTCGCCATAGCGCGCGCCCGGCGGATAGACCGGCCAATGCGGCGGCCCGAGCCGCTGCACCCGGCCGCCCTCCTGGTCCACCAGCACGGGCGCTTCCCAGCCGACGTGATCGCGGAAAGAGTGAATAAGTTCTGATACTTGGTCCGGCGTGCTCACGTTTCGCTTGAAGATGATCAGGCCCCACGGCTGCGCCTCGCGCAGAAACGCGCGCTCATTGGCGGCGATCGTCAAGTCCCGCCAATCCGGTGATGAATGCGCGTGCCGCCATCGGCGCGGATTAGCCCGCGCCAGCCGCCAGGGCAAGTTAGCCTGTTAATTCTTCTGGACGATGCACTGCCGCCGGCAGCCTTCAGGCTGCTGCACAGCTGGCTCGCCTCGCCGCCGCTGGCGAAGGGGCCGACCATGGCGCGGTAGTAGATCGCCCTTGGCGCCGAGATCGACCCGGTGGATCAGCGGCTGCTTGCCGCCGAGCTGGCCGGGATACTTGCCCTGCAGACTGCGGAACGCGGCCTGCGCCTCGGCTTCGCTGCGCTGCGACGAGACCTGCACGGCATAGCCGCCGCCGGTGCGGCCGGCAGCCGCCGGCGCGAGCGCGACCGGCGCCACCGCTGCCGCGGTCCGCCGTGCGGGCGCGGCTCGGGCGGGGGCCGACGCGCCGGCGCATCGGGGCTGAGCGACAGCGGCGCATTGCGTGACGGCGTCGCCGCGGCTGTGCGGCGCTGCCCGCGTGACTGCTTGGCGCGCTTCGGGCTCAGCGCTCGGCCGGCGGATTGCTCGCGGTGCGGGTCGGCTGCGACTGAGCGGCGGGCTTGGCCGGCGGCATCGCCGTCACCCTCGCCGGCGGCGCGGCCGCGGCGGGCGCAGCCGCGGGCGGCGGCTCGGCCGAAGTCGCCTGATCGGGACGGATGGCGATGGTGCGGACCTTCTTCGGCTCGGCGCCGACGACGCCGCTGCCGTTGGGAGTTGCGGCGTCTTGCGCCATTCCGGCGCCGGGCGGGCGCGGCTGTCGACGTCGACCGGCTTCTCTTCGCGCGACACCAGCTTCTCGCCTTGCCCGCGTCGTTGACGCGATCGGTGATCTGCTTGCTCGACTGCGGCGTCCTTGGCCGGGCCGGCACGATCTTGCTCGGCGCCGTATCCGCTTTGATCACCGGCGGCGGCGACGGAGGCGGCGGACGAGCCGAACATGGCGCGATAGCCGAAGGCGCCGGCGGTTCCGATCACGGCCAGCGCGAACACGCCGGCGATCACCACGATGCCCATGCGCCGGCGCGACGGCTGGACATCGTCGTAGAAGTCGTCTTGCTCGGGGCCGAGCTGGGGCGCGCCCGGGCGATAGGCGTCGTCCTCGTAGCCGGCAACCGTGGTTTGGCTGGCGTGCAAGGCGGGATAGCCGGGCACGTCGTGCTCGGCCTGAAAATGCTCGGCGCCGGCTGCGAGCGGCGCACCGCCGAATGGCTGGCGGCCGAAATTCGGCGGCGGGGCCGCGGGCGGCGGCGCATTGTAATAATCGTGGGCATCCGAACTCGGCGTGCGCGGCGGCGCCGTGGGCGGGGCGAACTCTTCCGGCTGCGCGTCCCATTCGGGCGCGGGCTCGACCGGCTGGGGCGCTGCCACGCGGCGCGCGCCGTCGCGGCCGTATTCGGCAAACGGATCGTTCTGCCCGATCAGCCGGGCCAGTTCGGCAAGCGGATCGCTGCCCGGGCGCCTTGCCCGGCCCTTGGCGGACGCACCCGCGCCGGCGGTTCATTGGAACGATAAGGTCGCTGGGTATGGTCGTCCGCCATTCAGGTCCCCGGTATTCGAGCCGATCTTGGCTCATCCTTTGGCCCATCCGCTTCGCGCGGACCCGTCGTAAACGGCCCAGCCAACAAGATTTATCGCATTTCGTCCGGCGCTTCGACCCCGAGCAGCGCCAGCCCCGAGGCCAGAACGGTGACAATCCCCTGCACCAAGGCGAGCCGCGCCACGGTCGTTTCTGGATCATTCTGGATAATGAAGCGTAAATGAGGCAAGTCTTTTCCGCGCGTCCATTGCGCGTGAAATTCGCTTGCCAATTCATAGAGATAGAACGCCACCCGGTGCGGCTCATGGGCCGCGGCGGCGGCCTCGATCAGGCGCGGGTAGAGCGCGAGCTTGCGCAGGATCGCCAGTTCGCCGTCGTCGGTCAGCCGATCGAGCTGGGCCTTCCTGAGTTCCGTCAGCCGCAACGCCTGCGGCTCGACCGGCAGATCCGGCAGCTCGGCTCGGCGCATTGCGGAAGATCGAGGCGCCGCGGGCATGGCCGTACTGGACGTAGAACACCGGATTTTCGCGGGTCTGCTCGATCACCTTGGCCAGATCGAAATCGAGCACCGCGTCGTTCTTGCGGTACAGCATGTCGAAGCGCACGGCGTCCTTGCCGACCTCGTCGACCACCTCGCGCAGCGTGACGAATTCGCCGGACCGCTTCGACATTTTCACCGGCTCGCCGGCGCGCAGCAGCCGCACGAGCTGCACCAGCTTGACGTCGAGCTCGGCCTTGCCGCCGCTGACCGCCTTCACCGCCGCCTGCATGCGCTTGATGTAGCCGCCGTGATCGGCGCCCCAGACGTCGATCAGGTTGCGAAAGCCGCGGTCGAATTTCGACTTGTGATAGGCGATGTCGGAGGCGAAATAGGTGTAGCTGCCGTCGGATTTCTTCAGCGGCCGGTCGACGTCGTCGCCGAAATCGGTCGAGCGGAACAGCGTCTGCTCGCGGTCTTCCCAGTCCTCGAGATTGCCGCCTTTCGGCGGCGGCAGCCGGCCTTCGTAGACCTCGCCGCTTTTCCGCAACGACTCGATGGTGGCGGCGACCTGATCGGTTTGCCGTCGATCAGCGAGCGCTCGGAAAAGAACACGTCGTGGCGGACATTGAGCGCGGCGAGATCGTCGCGGATCATGTCCATCATCATGGCGATGGCCTTGGCGCGCACGATCGGCAGCCATTCGGCTTCCGGCTTGGCGCTGAGCGCGGCGCCGTATTCGGCGGCCAGTTCGCCGCCGACCGGCACGAGATAGTCGCCGGGATAAAGCCCTTCCGGGATCGCCCCGATGTCCTCGCCGAGCGCCTCGCGGTAGCGCAGGAAGGCCGAGCGCGCCAGCACGTCGACCTGCGCGCCGGCGTCGTTGATGTAATATTCGCGCGTCACGTCGTAGCCGGCAAAGGCCAGCAGATTGGCGAGCGCATCGCCGAACACCGCGCCGCGGCCGTGGCCGACATGCATCGGGCCGGTCGGATTGGCCGAGACATATTCGACATTGACCTTCTCGCCCGCGCCGATGCGTGCCGCGGCCGTAATCGGCGCCGGCATCGAGGATGACGCGCAGCTCCTCGCCCCAGACATGGGACTTGAGCGTGAGATTGATGAAGCCCGGACCGGCGACGTCGACCTTGGCGATGACCGGATCGGCGCGCAGCGCGGTCGGCGATCGCCTCGGCGAGATCGCGCGGCTTCTTGCCGGCGTCTTTGGCCAGCACCATGGCGGCATTGGTCGCCATGTCGCCGTGCGCGGCATCGCGCGGCGGCTCGACCACGACGCGGGAGAGATCGGCCTGCGGCGCCAAGCACGGCGCGCATGCCGCGTGCACGCGGGCGAGCATGGTGGCGAACAGGTGCTGGGGCGCTTGCGCGGCGGGCATGGTGAGGTGCGGGTAACGGAATTCCGGCATCAAGTCAAAATGGGCAAGTTCTGCCGCGACGTCGACACCCGTCCGCACTGCAGGCTTGAAAACGGCAATTGTTCACCACGCTGCGGCTCGCGCCCGGGTCCCGCAGCACGCTGCTACGGACTGAGCGGCCAGGCTGAATATTCCATCGGCGCGCTTTTGACACCGGCGTAATAAGTGCCGGTGAAGGCCGGCGCGCGTTCGGGCAGCGCGTCGCGCGGCACAGTTTGCAGCCGCGTCCACAGGCCGGAGACGCCGAGCCGCAACGACGCACCGCCCTCGCCCACCGCCCGCGCCTGCATCGTCAGCATCCACAAGCGCGCGGCGCTGGCGCGCATCCGCGCCATCAGCAGATGGATCTGCGCAGCGTCCGCGCCGGGTCCGGCCGGTGCGCGCGGCTCTGCCAGCACGGCGATGTTGGCGCGCTCGATATTGCGCAAGGCGTCCATGGCGAGGCCGACCCGCGCGGCAAAGCCGCCGAGCGGCGTGGGCTGGGCGGCATCGATGGCGGCGGCCTGGCCCGGGTCGTCCGCATTCGCCATATCGACCGCGAGCGCGTTCAGCGTGTCCTGATGCAGCGCGAACACCGCGCCGGCAAACAGCAGGAACACCGGCTCGACCGCGGCGAAGGCCTCGACGGCGGCGACGGTTTCCGCCGCCATTTTGTTCCAGGATCGGTCGGGATCGGTCATGTCGAACTCGAAACGGTGGGCCGGTGTCGAGACTAGCGCCGGCCGGCTCTTCAAGTCGACCGGGCTTGAGCCCCTCGCTGGCGGCAGGCCGGCGGTTGCTTCCTGACCTCCAGGTCCGCGATCAGCGCCTTCATCTCGCCGATCTCGCGCACCTGCGCTTCGACGATGCGGCGGCCAAACCGGCCGAATGGCACAGATGACGCATGTTGACACAACTGTGCCATTCGGGTAATTCGCACCCATGACAACGCCGTCCCTGCAGAGCCGCCGCACCGCGCTCGCCCGCGAAGCCATCCTCGACGCCCTCGTGGTTCACCTCGAGGCCGGCGATATCGATTCCGTGGCCATGGAGACATTGGCGCACGAGGCCGGCGTGTCGCGACGCACGCTCTACCGCTACTTCCCGACACGCCCCGACCTTCTGGCCGCGGCCGGCGACTGGGTGCGGGGCGAGGTGTTCAAGCTCGATCCGGCGATCGGCGAAGGCGGCATCGGCGCGAGCTTTCGCGCCGGGGCCTCGCGCATGCAGGCGCGACCGAAACTCGCGCGCGCGCTGCTGCGCACCGACAGCGGCCGCGAGCTGCGCGGCAACTATCGCGCCTCGCGGGTGGAAGCGATCCGGCGGGACGTGGCCGCCCACGCGCCCGGCTTGTCCCGGCGCGATGCCGACCGCGCCGCCGCCATTCTCACCTACCTCTGCAGTCTGCACGCCTGGATCAGCCTGCAGGACGAATCCGGCCTCAGCCCGGAGCGCGCCCAGGACGCCGTGCTGTGGGCGATCGAACTCATCCAGAACGAATTACACCGTGAAAGCCGCAGGAGGACCAAGCGATGAACACCCCGGTGATATTTATCAACTGCTTCGAAGTGCCCGCCGGCCGCGAGGAAGAATTCTTCGCGTTGTGGAGCGCCGTCAACCAGTACATGCGCCAGAAGCCGGGATTCATCTCGAACCGCCTGCACCGCGCCACCACGCCGGAGGCGCGCTACCGGTTCGTGAACTATGTGCAATGGCACTCGGTCGAGCATTTCCGGGCGGCGCATGATGAAGGTTTTCGCGCCATGGTCGAGCGCCCGGTCTGGCGCGAATTTTCGTTCACCGGCGCCATTTTCGAGATCGTCTCGGAATCCATGACGAATTCCGCGGCCGCCTGACCGAACAAGGTCACCGCAACTCCGGCGTCGTCTTGAAGTACTTGGCGTGCTCGATCTGCGCGTAGCGGTCGGTCATGCCGGCGATGTAGTCGGCGATGCGCCGCGCGCGGCCGCTGGCGTCGGCCAGGGCGATGCCCTCGCCCCACTCCGCCGGCAGGTCGGTCGGGCGTCGCGGTGAAATGCGCGAACAGGTCGCGCACGACTGTCTCGGCCTCGTCCATCACATCGCATGACGCGGTCGTGGCGGTACATGCGCGGGTACAAGAAGCCTTTGATGTCCTTGTCGGCTTGTTGCATCGCGCCGGAAAATGCCACGATCGGCCCGGCGGCGTGGCGCACCTCCGCCGCCGATTGCGGCTTGAGCGCGGCGACGCGGCCGGTGCTCTCGGCGATGACGTCCTCGATCATGCGGGTGATGAGGCGGCGCACCACTTCATGCACGCGGCGGCCGGTTTCAAGATTGGCAAAGCGGCGGTCGATCTCGGCGACGATACCGCCGACCATCGGCACCGCGGCGATGTCGTCGAGCGTGAACAGATCGGCGCGCAGGCCGTCGTCGATGTCATGGGCGTCATAGGCGATGTCGTCGGACAGCGCCGCGACCTGCGCCTCCGCGCTCGGCTGCGACCACAATTCTAGGTTCTGGATCTTGTCGTAGGCCAGGATCGCCGCCGGCACGCCGGCTTCGGCATAGCGCCCGATGGCATTGCCGTCGCGGTCGGTCAGCGGGCCGTTGTGCTTGACCAGGCCTTCGAGCGTTTCCCAGGTCAGGTTGAGGCCGTCGAAGGCGGCATAGCGGCGCTCCAGATCGGTGACGATGCGCAGCGCCTGGGCGTTGTGGTCGAAGCCGCCGAATTTGCCGAGCGCCTCGTCGAGCGCGCGCTCGCCGGCATGGCCGAACGGCGGATGGCCGAGATCGTGCGCCAGCGCCAGCGCCTCGGCCAGGTCCTCGTCGAGCCCGAGCGCGCGGGCGAGCGAACGGGCGATCTGGGCTACTTCCAGCGTATGGGTCAGCCTTGTGCGGTAGTGATCGCCCTCGTGGTAGACGAACACTTGCGTCTTGTGCGCCAGCCGCCGGAACGCGGCCGAATGGATGATCCGGTCGCAGTCGCGGCGGAACTCGTTGCGGGTCGGGCTCAACGGCTCCGGCCACAGCCGGCCCCGGCTTTGGCCCGGATCGGCGGCGTAAGCGGCGCGTGCGGTGCCGGTAGCGATTGCCATTTTGGTCCCGATTGGCCGCATTGACCTCAACGGTCGGCGCACTTAACTATCCTGAAGGCGGTCTGCCAAGAGCAGACGCGCTTTAGGACACACGACGATGAACGCCAGCGTCACGGTCAGCGAACGGGCGGCCCGCCGGATCGGCGAGATTCTCAAGAATGAGCCGGAAGGCACCATGCTGCGCGTCAGCGTGGAAGGCGGCGGCTGCTCGGGCTTCCAGTACAAGTTCGACATGGAACGCGCCAAGGCCAGCGACGACCTGGTGATCGGCCGCGACGGCGCCGTGGTGCTGATCGATCCGGTCTCGGTCGACTATATGGCGGGCTCGGAAATCGACTTCGTCGACGACCTGATCGGCGCCTCGTTCAAGGTGAAGAACCCCAAGGCCACCGCGTCCTGCGGCTGCGGGACGAGTTTTTCGCTGTAACGCCTACTCCGCCGCCACCGCCGGCGGCATGTCTTCGACCTCTTCCAGCTGCGGCTCGAGCCGGCGCTTGATCATGCGGTCGAAGCGGTCGAGATAAAGATAGATCACCGGCGTGATGTAGAGCGTCAGCAGCTGCGACAGGCACAGGCCGCCGACCACCGCGACGCCGAGCGGCTGGCGCAGTTCGGCGCCGGCGCCGGTGCCGAGCGCGATCGGCAGCGTGCCGAAGATCGCGGCGAAGGTCGTCATCATGATCGGGCGGAAGCGCAAGGTCGCGGCCTCGCGGATCGCCGCTTCCGCGCTGCAGGCCGACGCGGCGGCGTTCCAACGCGAAGTCGATCATCATGATGGCGTTCTTTTTGACGATGCCGACCAGCATCACGATGCCGATCATGGCGATCACCGACAGGTCCATCTTGAACAGCATCAGCGTCAGGATGGCGCCGATGCCGGCCGACGGCAGGCCGGAGATGATGGTGATCGGGTGGATGAAGCTTTCATACAAGATGCCGAGCACGACATAGGCGGCAAAGATCGCCGCCAGGATCAGGATGCCCTGCCCGCGCAATGAATCCTGGAACACCTGCGCGGTGCCCTGGAAGCCGGTGTTGATGGTCGCCGGCAAACGGTCTTCGCGTTCCAGCGTCTGGATCGCATCGACCGCCTGGCCGAGCGAGAAGCCGGGCGCGAGATTGAACGAGATCGTCACCGAGGGCTGCTGGCCCTGGTGATTGATCTGCAGCGGCCCGACGGTCGGCACGAAATGCGTGACGGCCGAGAGCGGCACCGTCGTGCCATTGGTCGTCTTCAAATACAGGCGATTGAGATCGTTCGCGTTCGAACGGTACTCGGGCATGCTTTCGAGGATGACCTGATAGTCGTTGGCCGGCGTGTAGATGGTCGCGACCTGCCGCGTGCCGAAGGCGTTAAAGAGTTCCTGGCGCACCTGATCGACGGAAACGCCGTAGACCGCGGCCTTCTCGCGATCGACTTCGATCGAGATCTGCGGATTCTTGATATACAGATCGGTGGCGACGTCGAGCAGTCCCGGAATTTTCGCGATCTTGTCGCGCAGTTCGGGCGCCATGCGGTACAGCGCATCGGTGTCGTTGGATTGCAACGTGTATTGATATTGGCTCTTCGACAACTTGCCGCCGAGATTGATGTTCTGGATCGGCTGGAAAAAGATCTGGATGCCGGTCACCACGTTGGCATTGCGCCGCAGCCGCGCCAGGATTTGCGGCAACGCGTCGCGCTCGTTGCGCGGCTTGAGCGCCACCAGCATGCGGCCGCTATTGGTGACCGAATTCGGACCGCCGCCGCCAACCGTGGAGTTCACGTAATCTACGGCCGGATCCTGGCGCACGATTTCCGCGACCTTGCGCTGATGTTCGGCCATGGACGGAAAGGCAATATCGGTCTTGGCGTCGGTGATGCCCAGCACATAGCCGGTGTCTTCGGCCGGGAAGAAGCCCTTGGGCACGACGATGTAGAGCCAGATGGTGCCGCCGATGGTGGCGATGGTCACAACCAGCATCACCGATTTGTAGGCGATCACGCGCTCCAGCGACCACTCGTAGCCGCGCAAGCAGGCTTGGAAAATCCGTTCAAAACCGGCCAGGATGAAGTTTTGCTTCTCCTCCTCGCCGGGGCGATGGCCTTTGAGCACGCGCGCGCACAGCATCGGCGTCAGCGTCAGCGACACGAATCCGGACACGATGATCGCCACCGACACCGAAACCGCGAATTCGCGGAACACGCGTCCGACCATGCCGCCCATCAGCAGCACCGGGATGAACACCGCGATCAGCGAGAAGGTAATCGACACGATGGTGAAGCCGATTTCGCGCGAGCCCTTCAGCGCCGCCTCGAACGGGCGCATGCCGCCTTCGATATGGCGGACGATATTCTCCAGCATCACGATGGCGTCGTCGACCACGAAGCCGACCGAGAGCGTCAGCGCCAGCAGCGTCATGTTGTTGATGGAGAAGCCGAAGGCGTACATCGCCGCGCAGGTGCCGATCAGCGATACCGGCACGGCGAGCGCCGGAATGATAGTGGCGGAAACTTTACGCAGGAACAGGAAGATCACCATGACCACCAGCGAAATGGCGATCGCCAGCGTCTCCTGCACATCATGTACCGCGGCACGGATCGAGATCGAACGGTCGAACAAAGGCGCCATCTCGATCGCCGCCGGGATCTGCGCGCGCATGGCCGGCAATTTGGCGCGCACCAGGTCGACGACTTCGACGGTGTTGGCGTCCGGCTGGCGCTGGATCGCCAGCACGATGGCGCGGGAATCGTCATACCAGCTGGCGACGCGGTCGTTCTCGACGCTGTCGATGACGCGCGCCACTTCATTGAGCTTGATCGGCGCGCCATTGCGATAGGCCACGATGACGTCGCGATAATCGGCCGCCTTGGTCATGGCGCCGGTGGCCAGCAGCGTCACCGACTGGTCCTTGCCCTGCAAGGTGCCGACCGGCGTCGAGGAGTTGGCCTTGGCGACCACGGTGCGGATGTCGTCGAGCGCGACGTTGCGCGCCGCGGCGGCGGCCGGGTCGACCTGGACGCGGACGGCGAATTTCTGCGCGCCATAAACCGACACTTGGGCGACGCCCGGCAGTTGCGACAGCGTCGGCGCCAGCACCGTCTCGGCGTAATCGTCCACCGCCGACAACGGCATGGTGTCGGAGCGCATGCTGACATAGAGCACCGGGAAGTCGCCCGGATTGACCTTGCGGAAGAACGGCGGCGTGGTCATTTCGACCGGCAGCCGGCGTTGCGCCACCGCCAGCGCGGTCTGCACGTCGAGCGAGGCGCCGTCGATATTGCGGCCGAGGTCGAACTGGATGGTGATTTGCGTCGAGCCGAGCGAGGACGACGAGGTCATCGACGAGATGCCGGAGATGGTCGAGAGCTGGCGCTCGATCGGCGAAGCCACCGAGGCCGCCATGGTCTCCGGACTGGCGCCGGGCAAGGTCGCGGTGATCTGAATGGTGGGAAAGTCGACCGCCGGCAGCGCCGCCACCGCCAGGAGCCGGTATCCGAAGGCGCCGAACACGATCAACGACGCCGTCATCAGCGTCGTCAGCACCGGCCGGCGAATACAGACTTCGGAAATATTCATGACCCTAAAGCCCGATCCCTTAAGTCCGAACCCTTACCGTGCCGGCGCTTTACCTTCGCGCGCGGCCAATCCCGAAAACCGGTTCCCCATTTTCGGAATCATGAATTAGCTTCCCGCGGCCTTCGGCCGGCCGGCGGCCGGCTTGGCGCCGCGCGGATTGACGCGCGTTCCATTCGACAACAGCAATTGTCCGTCGGTGACCACGGTCTCGCCGCCGTCGAGGCCGGAGGCGATGACGGTTTCACCTTCGGTCTGCCGGTCGACCTTGACCGGCTGCACCTTGGCGACGCCATCCTTGATCACGAACACGAAATTTCCGGTCTGGCTGACCTGGACCGCGGCCGATGGCACCACCACGGCGTCTTCGACCCGCAGCGTCATCTCGGCGGTCACCAGGGTGCCCGGCCAAAGCAATTCGTCGATGTTCGGCATGCTGGCGCGCACCGTCGCCATGCCGGTCGTCGAATCGACCGTGTTCTCGATCATCGAGACCTGACCGCTGGCGCGCTTCACCTGGCCCGGCACCGAGGCCTGCACGGTCGCGGTCTCGGCGGCGATGGCCTGGCGGATGTCGGGAAGAACCTTCTGCGGCACCGTGAAGCTGACATAGACCGGCGCCATCTGGATGATGGTCGCCATCGGCGTGAGATCGGCCTGGCGCACGAAATTGCCGACCTTCACAGTTGGCGGCGCTGATGCGGCCGGAGATCGGCGCGGTGATGGTGCAGAAGCTGAGCTGCACTTTCAGGTTCTGCAGCAGGCCTTGGTCGGATTTGATCGCCGCGCCATAGACCTCGGATTGGGTCTTGGCATTGTCGAGATTGACCACCGGGGTCGCGGATTTTGGCGACCAGGTCGGTGTAGCGCGCCACGTCGCGCTCGGCGCCGGCGAGCTGGGCCTTATCGCGCGCGATGGCGCCTTCGGTCTGCGCCATCTGCGCTTCCATCGCCCGGCAATCGAGCGTGAACAGCAGGTCGCCTTTGTTGACATGCGCGCCGTCGCGGAAATGGACGCCGACAATGGTGGTGTCGACGCGCGCCTTGATGGCGACGCTCGCCATCGGCGTGACGGTGCCGAGAGCGTCGAGCCGCACCGGGACCTTCTTGCGCACGGCGGTCGCGATATCGACCGGCACCACGCGCGCCGGCGGACCTTTCGACTGGGCCGCGCCGTCCGTTGTCCAGAATCCGCGTATCAGGAAGGCAACGCCAACCAAGGCCACTGCCGCCCCGCCAATTAGCCATTTGCGCTTGATCATAGACAACCTTCGGTCCGCGCTGGTTTCCCGCCCGGACGCTTCCTATTCCTCGGTAACGATCCTAACTATCCCTTAGCCGGCTCTTTGGGGCCGCATTCGCGGCTTACCTAGCATATAAACGCCCCTACGTGCATATCCCTGCGGCGTTCTGGTAAACACCGCCGCAGCTGATTTGATGCCGAATTTATTCGGCCGGCCGGAACCCAAAGCCATGCGAATCGCGACCTGGAACGTCAATTCTATCCGACAGCGCATGGACAGCCTGCAAGCCTGGCTGAAGGAGCGCAGCCCGGACATCGTTTGCCTGCAGGAGATCAAATGCGTCGACGAGGCCTTCCCGCGGGAGCCGCTGGAGGCGCTCGGCTACAACGTGGCCGTGCATGGCCAGAAGACCTTCAACGGCGTGGCGCTGTTGTCCAAGCTGCCGTTCGACGAGGTGGCGCCCGGCCTGATCGGCGATGACGGCGACGTCCAGGCCCGTTTCCTGGAGGCGCTGGTTTCGACGAAAAACGGCGTGTTGCGCGTGGTCAGCCTCTATCTGCCCAATGGCAACCCGGCGCCGGGCGATAAATACGATTACAAACTCAAATGGATGGACCGGCTTATTGCCTTTTCACGTGAGCGGCTGAAGCTGGAAGAGCCGATGGTGCTGGCGGGCGACTTCAACGTCATCCCGGCTGTAGCCGATGCCCGCCGGCCCGAGGCCTGGGTAAAGGACGCGCTGTTCCTGCCGCAGACCCGGGAGAAATTCCGCGGTCTTCTCAATCTCGGCCTCACCGACGCCGTCCGCGCCACCAGCGATGCATCCGACCTCTACTCG
This sequence comes from uncultured Alphaproteobacteria bacterium, assembly GCA_963825015.1. Lineage (GTDB taxonomy): Bacteria > Pseudomonadota > Alphaproteobacteria > Rhizobiales > Xanthobacteraceae > Pseudolabrys. The sequence continues at coordinate 139,100 of CAWGRN010000023.1, forward strand.
TTCTGGGACTACCAGGCCGGGTCCTGGCAGAAGAACGACGGCATCCGCATCGACCACCTGCTGCTGTCGCCGCAGGCCGCCGACCGGCTGACCGACGCCGGCATCGATAAGCACGTGCGCTCCTGGGACAAGCCGTCCGACCACGTGCCGGTGTTCGTCGATCTGGATATCGCGAGCCGGTAGGCGCCTGCACGCCCAGCTTGTCCTTGGGCCAAGCCCGGCGCACAATCAGTCCCGCAAGGCAAAGGCTACGGCCGGTTGGCCGTGGCAAAAAAAATAATGCCAGTGGGGAAACGTGGGCGAGGGATCCAATCCGGGAGCGCCGCGACACGTCAGTGCCGCGGCTCCCGCGCAGATGCCCGACGAGTTGCAGGGCCGCCCTCTTTCCGGCGCGGTGCGGGTCGTGTTCGCTGTCGGCCGCCGTCATCGCCACGGTGCTGGTCATCAATCAGCTGTTGAACCTGCAATTGTTCGCCGGCGTAGTGTTCATCGAGAACCGCTATTTGTACCTGCTGGCGGCGACGCTGTTTCCGCTGATCTTCCTGATTTTCCCGGCGCGCCACACCCCGCGCGGCTTCGCCCGCACGCCCTGGAGCGACTGGCTGATGGCGGCCGTCGCCTGCGGCCTGCTGATCTGGTTTGCCTTTGAAGCCGAACGCATCCTGAGCGAAGGCTGGGAATACGGCGCCCCGACATCGGCCAAGCTCGCCGCCGCGGTGCTGTGGCTCATGATCCTGGAATCGCTGCGCCGCACCAGCGGCTGGCCGATGACGGTGATCGTGGCGACGATCTCGCTCTACCCGGTGTTCGCCGACGTCATCCCCAACCCGCTCAAGGGCAATCCGCAATCGCTGTCCGATACGCTGGCCTATCATCTGGCCAGCGCCGAAAGCGCCTTCGGCATTCCGATGCGGGCCTTCGCCGAGATCGTGGTCGGCTTCATCATTTTCGGCGTCGCGCTCAATTGCACCGGCGGCGGGCGGTTCTTCAACGATCTGGCGTTCGCGCTGGTCGGCCGCTGGCGCGGCGGCGCCGCCCAGGTCGGCATCATCTCCAGCGCGCTGCAAGGCTCGATCTCGGGCAGCGTGATCTCGAACGTCATCAGTTCCGGCGTCGTCACCATTCCGGCGATGAAGCGCACCGGGTTTCGCGCCGACTATGCCGGCGCGGTCGAGGCGGTGTCCTCGACCGGCGCGGTGCTGATGCCGCCGGTGATGGGCTCGACCGCCTTCGTGATGGCGTCGTTCCTCGGCAAATCCTACGGCGAGATCGCGCTGGCGGCGACCGTGCCGGCGCTGCTGTTCTACATCGCGCTGGTGGTTCAGGTCGACGGCTACGCGGCGCAACTCGGCCTCGGCGGCATGCGGGCGGCCGAACTGCCGAAAATGCGCGCGGTGATGAAGGAAGGCTGGTTCTACATTCCGGTCTTCGCGCTGCTGGTTATTCTGCTGGTGTGGCTGGACGACGAGGCGCTGGCGCCGTTTTACGCCACCGCCTTGTTGATCGCGATCAACCAGGCGCTGCCGCAACACCGCTTGAGCGCTCAGGGGCCTGATCGATCTCGCGGTGGCGGTGGCCAAGGGCCTGGCCGAGCTGGTGGCGATCCTGATGGCGATCGGTTTCATCATCGGCTCGATGTCGGTGACGGGGCTCGCCGGAACGCTGGCCAACGATCTCGTCTATATGGCCGGCGGCGCGCCGCTGCTGCTGCTGGTGATGGGCGCGCTCACCAGCTTCATCTTCGGCATGGGGATGACGGTGACCGCCTGCTACATTTTCCTCGCCATCGTGCTGGCGCCGCCTTGATCAAGGCCGGGCTCGATCCGCTCGCCGTGCATCTGTTCGTCATGTACTGGGGCATGGTGTCGTTCATCACGCCGCCGGTGGCGCTGGCGACATTCGCTGCGGCGCCGCTGGCCGGCGTTTCGGCGATGCGCATCGGCTTGCAGTCGATGAGGCTCGGCACCGCGATTTATTTCGTGCCGTTCTGTTTCGTGCTCAACCCGGCGCTGCTGCTCAAAGGCGCGCCGGCGCGACGTCGTACTCAGCGTCACGCTGGCATTTGCCGGCATCATCGTGCTGGCCGCCGCCCTGGAAGGCTATGTGCTCGGCATCGGCCGCATTCCGCGCCACGCCGGCGGCTGGCTCGCGCGCGCGCTGATGGCGTTCGGCGGCGGACTGCTGGCGGTGCCCTCGCCGCGCCTGACCGGCTGGCCGTTCAGCGTCAATGTCGCGATCGGCGCCGGCGCCGCGGTGCTGGCGCTGCTGATGATCTTTGCTCTGGTACGAAAAACCGAACGGGGGAGGATATTGCCATGAAACGGTTTCTGTCTGACGGCCGCGGCCCTTTTCGCCTTGCCGGCGATGGCGCTGGCGCAATCCAAGCTGCCGGAAACGCTGACCTGGACCGCCTACGACGTCGGCTCCGGCGGCTACAATCAAGCGGTCGCCATCGGCAACGCGCTCAAGAACAAATACCAGATCAATCTGCGGGTGCTGCCGGGCAAGAACGACGTCTCGCGCAACATTCCGCTGCGCGACGGCAAGGTGCCGTTCTCGGCCAACGGCGTCGGCGGCAGCTATCTGGCGCAGGAAGGCGTCTACGAATTCGGCGCGCCCGACTGGGGCCCGCAGGCGGTGCGCGCGCTGCTGCTGAACAACTCGGATGCGCTCTTGACCATCATCACCGCCAAGGACGCCAACATAAAGGTCCCGGCCGACTTCAAGGGCAAACGGGTCGCCTGGGTGGTCGGCGCGCCGTCGCTCAATCAGAACATCACCGCGCTGCTGGCCTTCGCCAATCTGACCTGGAACGACGTCAAGAAGGTCGAGTTCGGCGGCTTCGGTCAGGCGATGGACGCCATCGTCAGCAACCAGGTGGACGCGGCGTTCTCCTCGACGATTTCGGGCCAGGCCTACAAGATCGCCTCGTCGCCGCGCGGCATCAATTACCCGGTCTTCGACCATGGCGACAAAGCCGGCTGGGCGCGGGTCAACAAATTGGCGCCGTTCTTCGTGCCGGCTTTCGGCACCGAAGGCGCGGGCCTGTCGCCCGAGCATAAGGCGGAAGCCGCCACCTACCCCTACCCGGTGCTGATGACGATGAAAGGCCACCGACACCGAGCTGGTCTACAACATGACCAAGGCGATGGTGGAGCTGTTCGACGACTACAAGGACGGCGCGCCGGGCAACAAAGGCTGGGACATCAAGCGGCAGATCTTTGCCTGGGCGATCCCGATGCATGAGGGCGCCATCCGCTATTTCAAGGAGAAGGGCCTGTGGACGGCGGAGTTCCAGACCCACAACGACGCGTTGGTCAAACGGCAGGATACGCTGGCCGCCGCCTGGACCGCCTACAAGGCCAAGGCACCGGCCGACGATAAGGAATTCAAGCAAGGCTGGATGAAGGCGCGCGCCGCGGCGCTGACCCAGGCCGGCATGGAGCCGGTGCTCACCACCTGGTGAGGACCGCGGGCTGAAAATAAAGCGGAGATAAAAAGCACGCGTCATAAATCTGAAGACTGGAACGATTATTGCAAAGCAGCGTTGGGGGGCTCGGAAGGGCACAATGCCGCTGCGCATACTTTTTGCTACGCCTGAGCTCGAAGATTTCATCCAAGTTGGCGGCCTCGCCGCGGTCTCGGCCGCTTTGCCTCGCGCGCTGCGCAACTACGCCGATACCCGCATCGTGCTGCCCGGCTACCGCGCCGTGCTCAGACAACTGGGCAACATCGAAATTGTCGGCCGCTGCGAAGCTCGCGCCGACCTGCCGGCCTGCGACATCGCGCGCACCGCGACCGCCGACGGGCTGCCGCTCTACGTCGTTATTTGTCCGCAGTTGTACGACCGGGATGGCGGTCCCTATTCGGATTCGAACGGCCGCGACTGGGCCGACAACGATCTGCGCTTTGCCCGCTTTGCCTTGGCGGCGGCAGCTTTAGCCACCGGCGCGGTCGACCCGGCGTGGTCGGCCGACGTGGTCCATGCCAATGATTGGCCGACCGCGCTGCTGCCGGCTTATCTCGCCTGGCAGGGCAGCCAGATACCGACCGTGCTGACCATCCACAATCTCGCCTATCAGGGCCTGTTTCCGAAACGGACGCTGGGCCGTATCGGCGCGCCGGATTCCGCGTTCCAGATCGACGGCGTCGAGTTCTACGGCAAGGTATCGTTCCTCAAGGCGGGTCTGGTCTATGCCTCACATTTGACCACCGTGAGCGAAACTTATGCGCGCGAGATCACCACGTCCGAATTCGGCTGCGGGCTGGAAGGATTGCTGGCCAAGCGCTCGCGCGCCAATGAGCTGAACGGCATTCTCAACGGCATCGACGAGACCTGGGATCCGCGCAGCTGCCCGGAACTGGTGCAGCCGTTCGGCGCCGGCGACTGGGACGCCAGGGGCATCAATAGCGATCAGGTGCGCAAGGAATTCGGCCTGGCGCTGTCGCGCGGGCCGTTGTTCGGACTGGTCGCCCGGCTGGTCCACCAAAAAGGCGTCGACCTGGTGCTGGCGACGGCGGAAACCATCATCGCCTCTGGCGGCCAGATCGTGGTGCTGGGCCGCGGCGAGCCGCAATTCGAAGCCGCGCTGCAGGCCGCGCAGCGGCGGCGGCCCGACGATCTTGCGGTCGCGCTGCGGTTCGACGACGCCGAGGCGCGCCGTATCTTCGCCGGCAGCGATTTCACGTTGATGCCGTCGCGCTTCGAGCCCTGCGGCCTGAGCCAGATGTATGCCCAGCGTTTCGGCTCGCTGCCGATCGGGCGCAATACCGGCGGGCTCGCGGAAACCATCGCCGACGGCGAAACCGGCTTTTTGTTCAACGACTCGTCGTCGGAATCATTCCTCGGCGGCATATGCCGGGCGTTCGCGGCGTTCGGCCACAAGAGCCGGCTCAATTTGATGCGGTCGGGCGCGATGGCGAAATCGTATAGCTGGCAAAATTCGGTTCGCAGCTACCGTTCGCTCTACGAAAGAGTCGCCGCGGCCTGACCGGCTACTCGCGGCGCGTCTCCAGCCAGCGCTTGAGATAGACCAGCGCCAAAGCGCGCTCGTCCTCGGTCGCCTGCTGGAAGGCGCTGTCATAGAGCTTGGCGACCCAGACCTGATCCGAGGTGCGGGCCGAGTCCTTGGCCAGCGTCAGCCACATCAGGCCGCGCGCGGCCTGGCGCGGCACGTGGTCGCCGGCAAACAGCATGGCGCCGAGCATGGCCTGCGCCTGGCACTGGCCCTTCTGCGCCGACAGGCCGAACCAGCGCGCGGCGGTGCGCGGATCGTGCGGCGCGCCGGTGCCGTCGAGATAAAGCCGCGCCAGATAATATTGCGCGTCGGGATCGCGGAAATACGACGCGGCATAGCCGAACATTTCGCGGGCACGTTCCGGATCGGCCTTGATGCGCGTCTTCGGAATGCCTTCGAGATAATACTGACCGAGCGCGACGAAAGCGTTGGCGACGAAGCGCGCCTGCGGCGTGTCCGGATTGTCGTCGGCATGGCTGTCGGCGATGCGGCGGAAATATTCGAACGCCTTGAGATTGTTCTGCGCCACGCCGTCGCCTTCGGCGTACATGCGGCCGAGCTTCCACTGCGCCAGCGCGTGACCGTTTTCGGCGGCGTATTCGAGCGAGTGCACGCCCTCGGCGGTCTTGCCCTCTTTGAGCCAATGCGCGCCGGAGCGGAACGCCTCCATCGGCGTCATGGCCGGCGCCGACGCCATCGAGTCGTTCGGATTTGGTGCCGTCGAACGCAAAGGCGGGCGCGGCCAAAAGGCAAGTGCCTATAAGGCCTGCACCCAAAACCAATGCGCGCAACAGGGCCTCAGATATCCGCATAGCACTCTTTCTCAGCCGCCCCGCCGGGATGAGTCACCGCGCCTGTGACGGCCGGGCCCACCTGCTGGGCGTACTTCCACAAATAACCGGAGGTCGCGTCTGACTCCCGCGCCTTCCATTTCGCTTTGCGCTTGGCGAGTTCGTCGTCCGAGAGCTTGACGTTGATGGTGCCCTTCTCGGCATCGAGTTCGATGATGTCGCCGTCCTGGATCAAGCCGATCGGGCCGCCGACCGCCGCTTCCGGACCGACATGGCCGACGCAGAAACCGCGGGTCGCGCCCGAGAAACGTCCGTCGGTGATGAGCGCTACTTTTTCGCCCTGGCCCTGGCCGTAAAGCGCGGCCGTGGTCGAGAGCATCTCGCGCATGCCGGGGCCGCCGCGCGGTCCCTCGTAACGGATCACCAGCACGTCGCCGGCTTTGTATTTGCGGTTCTTCACCGCCTCGAAACAGGCTTCCTCGCCGTCGAAACACAGCGCCGGTCCGGTGAATGTCTGGGTCTTCATGCCGGCGACCTTCACGATCGCGCCTTCGGGCGCGAGATTGCCTCTCAGACCAACCACGCCGCCGGTGGCCAGCAAGGGCTTGTCGGCCGGACGCACCACGTCCTGGTCCGGGTTCCATTTCACGTTCTTCATGTTCTCGGCGATGGTACGGCCGGTAACGGTCAGACAATCGCCGTGCATGTAGCCGTGATCGAGCAATGTCTTCATCAGCAGCGGCACGCCACCTGCTTCGAACATATCCTTGGCGACATAACGGCCGCCCGGTTTCAAATCTGCGATATATGGTGTCTTTTTGAAGATTTCGGCGACGTCGAACAGATCGAACTCGATGCCGCATTCATGCGCGATCGCCGGCAGATGCAGCGCCGCATTGGTGGAACCGCCGGTGGCGGCGACGACCGCCGCGGCATTCTCCAGCGCCTTGCGCGTGACGATGTCGCGCGGGCGGATATTCTTGACGATCAGCTCCATGATCATCTCGCCGGCCAGCGTGCAGAACTTGTCGCGCATTTCGTACGGTGCCGGGGCACCGGCCGAATAAGGCAGCGCCAGGCCGATGGCTTCCGACACGGTCGCCATGGTGTTGGCGGTAAATTGCGCGCCGCAGGCGCCGGCCGAGGGACAGGCGTTCTGCTCGAGGGTGAAGAGGTCTTCGTCGGACATCTCGCCGACCGAATGCTTGCCGACCGCCTCGTAGACGTCCTGCACGGTGACTTCCTTGCCCTTGAACTTTCCGGGCAGGATCGAGCCGCCATAGATGTAGATCGACGGCACGTTGAGCCGGCACATCGCCATCATCATGCCGGGCTGCGACTTGTCGCAGCCGGCGATGCCGATCAGCGCGTCATAGGAATGGCCGCGCACGGTCAGTTCGACCGAATCGGCGATCACTTCGCGCGACGGCAGCGAGGCCTTCATGCCGGCATGGCCCATGGCGATGCCGTCGGTGACGGTGATGGTGCAGAATTCGCGCGGCGTGGCGCCGACGCTGGCGACGCCCTTTTTGACGGCCTGGGCCTGGCGCATCAGCGCGATATTGCAGGGGGCTGCTTCGTTCCAGCAGGAGGCGACGCCGACGAAGGGCTGATGAATCTGCTCGGTCGACAGGCCCATCGCGTAATAGAACGAGCGATGCGGGGCGCGGTCCGCCCCTTCGGTGGCGTGCCGGCTCGGCAACGTGGCTTTTAAATTCGATTTTGCGTCCATAATCCTGGTCGTCCCCGCCCCTGTTACCGAACCGCCACTGTGGCGGCCGGGTTTATACGAGGGCCTTCTGCCCGGCGGTGAAACCGGAACCCCCGCAATAGTTTGCGCTTGCGTGGGCTGCCCTCGATGTCGTGGAAGGGTATGGCCAAATCGCGGCGCGGCGGGGATGATCGCGGGGCAAGATTTAAATGTTCCTAAGGTGTTGCAGGCGGGACACAGAAATTACCCCCGTCCGTGCCGGGCAAAAGGTGCCCGCTCTTGCGGGACCGACAGCAGAATTTGGAGCCAATGCCACCCCGCCTCACCCGCACTTTCTTCGACCGCTCGGTCCATAAAGTGGCGCCAGAGCTGATCGGCGCGACGCTTCTGGTCGGCGGGGTCGGCGGCGTCATCGTCGAGGTCGAGGCCTATCACCACACCGAGCCGGCCGCGCACAGCTACGGGGGCGTAACCCCACGCAATGCGGTGATGTTCGGGCCGGCGGGCGTGGTCTACGTCTACCGGTCCTACGGCATCCATTGGTGCCTCAACTTCGTCTGCGAGGCCGAAGGCTCCGCCAGCGCGGTGCTGATCCGGGCGCTGGAGCCGACGCAGGGAATTGCTGCAATGCGGCGAAGGCGCGGGGTGGCCGAGGACCGCGCGCTGTGCTCGGGGCCGGGCAAATTGTGCGAGGCGCTGGGGGTCACCCACAAGCACAACGGGCTGGCGCTCGACCGCAAGCCGTTCGAACTGCGGGCGCGGGCGGAAAAGCCGGAGATCGTCACCGGCCCCCGCATCGGAATCATCGAAGGCGGTGGAAAAGCCGTGGCGCTATGGGCTCAAAGGGTCGCGGTTTTTGAGCAAGCCGTTTCCGGTCAATAGCAAATAATGAACTCGCAGCCCGCCGCGGTCGGAAATTGCCGCGTGATGTGGCCGCCGTCGAGCTCGAATTCGAGCGTCACCGCGGCGTCGTGGCAGCACAGATAAGCGTGCCGGCCGTCGGCGGCAAAGCCGAAGCCCATCGGCGCGGCCAGCGTGGCGAAGCCGGCGATCTGATGCAGCGTATCGGCGTCGTAGACCGCGGCGAAATTGTCGACATGCGACGAGACGCAGACATAGCGCCCGTCCGGCGACACCCGGACGCGGCGAAGCTGGTTGGCCTCGCCCGGCGCACCCTCGATCGGCAGCGTGCGGCGCAGCGCCTGGCTGTGCGTGTCGATGACATGCACCACGCCCTTGCGGTGCGCGCAGACGAACAGCGTGCCGCCGTCGGGCGAGACCGCGATGCCCTCGGCGCCATGCAATATCTGGATGGTGCCGGTGACGCGGCGCGAACGCGTATCGACCACCGCCACCGCGTTCCTGGTCTTGAACGAGGCGAACAATTTGAACATCGGATGACTGAACGCGATCCAATGCGGCGAGCCGCCGACGTCGACGCGCTCGACCTTGTCGGTTAGCGGATCGATCGCCAGCACCGCATGGCCAAGCTCGGCGGTCGACCACAACGTGCCGTGGCCGTCCATCATCACCGAATGCGGCGCCAGGTTGTCGCCGACATCGATGGTGCGTTCGAGCGACTTCGAGGCCAGATCGATCACCGCGATGCGGCGGTCGGGGTCCTTGTTCTTGCCGAAAATGCCGCCGCCATAGATCGAGGCGTAAACCTTGGCGCCGTCGGCCGAGCGGATCATCTCGTGGGTCGAGCCCGGCATGTCGATGTCGCCGGCCGGCGCCAGCGTCACGGCATCGAAAAACTGGATCTTGTCGGCGCTCTTGGCGGTAAGAATCAGGTTCGGCCCGCCGGGGCGGTTGTTGGGGTCGATCATGTTCCGCTAGATCGCAAGCGGATCGGGCCCGTACTGGTTTGGCCCCTCTTGGCCGACGCGGATGTACACGAAGATCAACGCGGCAAGTCGCGACCAGCCCGCCGATCCCTGAGAGCACCAACGAAACCGTCCCCAGCAAAGCCGCAATACTCAGGAAGAACAGGTCGAAGCTCGAGATAAGCTGCGCGACGAATAGCGGGATGATCCAGAAAATATTGTACCACCCTGGATAACCGACGTCCTGGAACCGCTTGACGCTGATGCAGTACTGCGGCCACAGCAGAATCAGGAAGATCACGACTTCGCCGTAGATAAGCAGCATCGGCGAAATGAACATGACGGCATATAAAATCACGCGGAGCACGATGCTGACGCCGATGAGCGGCAGCACGCCATGCAGCCAGAACTGCTTGCGCGAGATGCGCCCCGACGGTGAAGTGAACAGTTGTACCCAATAATTGCCCGGCGCCAGCGAACCGGCAGCCGCGGCAAAGCCCGCAGGCGCGGTCGCGCCATAGCCTGCCGGCGCTGCCTGCACGTAGCCGGAACGTGTCGCGGCGGCATAGCCTGACGGCCGGCCCGCAGGCTGCGGCCTCTGTTGCGCCGCGGCAGGGCGTCGTTGTGCGTTTGGCGGGGGAACCTGCGGCACGCCGTAAATATCGATCGGCTGGCCTTCCCACATCTGAAACTCGACGGTTTCGCCGACCCGCACCGGGCCGTTGCGGATCTCGCTGCTCCAGTAGCTGTAGCGGTGACCGTCCTCGGCCTCGATCTGGCCGTAGCTTCCGTCGGGCACAATGCCCAATACAACGCCCCGCATGCTTGCCCCCCGTGCGCGCCTTGTTTTGACGATACTCCGCGCCCTCGCCCGGCACTGTCAAGCTTCAGGACGCCCCCTTGAGCCGCTCCAGCGCTTCGGCGATCTTGGCCTTGCGGCCTTCCGCCTCGGCGCGTTTTTCCTTTTCGCCCTCGATGATGTCTTCCGGCGCGTTGGCGACGAATTTCTCGTTGCCGAGCTTGGCGTCGACGCGGGCGATGTCGGCTTCGGCCTTGGCCATTTCCTTGGCCAGCCGCGCGCGTTCGGCGGCGAGGTCGATGACGCCGATCAGCGGCAGCGCCGCCACCTCGCCGCGCACGACGAGCTGCACCGAGCCCTGCGGCGCGGCCGGCGCGGAGGATATTTCAGACACGCGGGCCAGCCGCTTGATGAAATCGGCCCAGCGCTGCGCGCGGCCTTGCGTCTCGGCCGAAGCGCCGGCGAGCACCAGCGGGATCGCCACGTGTGATGTTCATCTCGGCGCGGATCGAACGGATCGCGGTGATGAGCTCGATGACCCAGCCGATCTCGGCTTCGGCCTTGTCGTCGGTCAGACCGTCGAGCTTCGGCCAGTCGCTGAGCGCCAGCAGATCGGAACGCTTCGGCCCCTGCTCCGCCGTCACCGCCCACAGTTCCTCGGTGATGAAGGGCATGAACGGATGCAGCAGCTTGAGGATTTCGTCGAGCGCCCAGGCCGCCATGGCGCGGGTCTCGTCCTTGGCCGCGCCATCGGGACCGGTCAGCAGCGGCTTCGACAGTTCGACATACCAGTCGCAATAGACGTTCCAGACGAAGCGATAGGCGGCGCTCGCGGCCCCGGCGAAGTCGTAGGTCTCGATCGCCTTGGTGATTTCCGCGGCGGCCTTCGCCGTTTCGTGCGCGATCCAGCGGTTGAGCGTTTCCTTCGCCGGCTTCGGATCGAAGCCTTCGACGCGCGCGGCGCCGTTGAATTCGACGAAGCGCGCGGCGTTCCACAGCTTGGTCGCGAAGTTGCGGTTGTTCTCGACGTCCTGCGGCCCGAGCCGGATGTCGTGGCCGGGCGCGACGTTGCGCATCAAGGTGAAGCGCAGCGCGTCGGCGCCGAATTCGTCGATGACGCCGAGCGGATCGACGACGTTGCCCTTCGACTTCGACATCTTGGCGCCGGAGGCGTCGCGCACCAGGCGGTGGATGTAGATGTCGTGGAACGGAATTTCCGGCGCGCCGTTTTCGTCCTTCATGAAATGAAGGCCCATCATCATCATGCGCGCGACCCAGAAGAAGATGATGTCGAAGCCGGTGACCAGCACGCTGGTCGGATAGAAGCGCGCGAGCTCCGGCGTCTTGTCCGGCCAGCCCAACGTCGAGAACGGCCACAGCGCCGAGGAGAACCAGGTGTCGAGCACGTCTTCGTCGCGCGTGAGCGCAGTGGCTTTGCCGTAATGCTTGTCGGCCTCGGCCTGCGCTTCGCTCTCATTGAGCGCAACGAAGACGTTGCCGTCCGGCCCATACCACGCCGGAATCTGATGGCCCCACCAGAGCTGGCGCGAGATGCACCACGGCTGGATGTTTTCCATCCAGTTGAAATAGGTGTTCTCCCAATTCTGCGGGACGAATTTGGTCTTGCCGTCGCGCACCGCGGCGATCGCCGGCTTCGCCAGTTCCTGCGCGTTGACGTACCACTGGTCGGTGAGGAACGGCTCGATCACGACGTTCGAGCGGTCGCCGTGCGGCACGACGTTACCGTGCGGCTCGATCTTCTCGACGAGACCGCCTCTCTTCCAGCCGCGCGACGATCTGCTTGCGCGCGGCGAAGCGATCAATGCCTTCGAGCTTCTTGCGTTTCGGTCGAAATCGCCAGAGGTTTGACCCGCCTGCTGAAACGCCTCGTCGGCTGAAGCGTGATCTTCGCTTCAACGGTGAGAACATTGATCTGCGCCAGATTGTGCCGCTTGCCGACTTCGAAATCGTTGAAGTCGTGCGCCGGCGTGATCTTGACCGCGCCCGAGCCCTTCTCCGGATCGGAATATTCGTCGGCGATGATCGGAATCTTGCGGCCGACCAGCGGCAGGATGACGTTCTTGCCGACCAGCGCCTTGTAGCGCTCGTCGTCGGGATGCACCGCCACCGCGGTGTCGCCCAGCATCGTCTCCGGCCGCGTGGTGGCGACGACGATGAAGGTCGACGGGTCCTCGGCGTTGAAGGTCTTGCCCTCGATCGGATAGCGCAGGTGCCAGAGGTGGCCCTTGGTCTCGACCTGCACGACTTCGAGGTCGGAGATCGCGGTCAAAAGCTTGGGGTCCCAATTGACCAGCCGCTTGTCTTTGTAGATCAGGCCATCGCGATAAAGCTCCACAAAAACTTTAAGGACCGCCTTGGACAGGCCCTCGTCCATGGTGAAGCGCTCGCGCGACCAGTCGCAGGACGCGCCGAGGCGCTTCAACTGATTGACGATGGTGCCGCCGGACTCGGCCTTCCATTCCCACACGCGCTTGAGGAAGGCCTCGCGGCCCATCTCGCGGCGGCCGGGCTGCTGGCGCTCCATCAACTGCCGCTCGACCACCATCTGGGTGGCGATGCCGGCATGATCGGTGCCCGGCTGCCACAGCACGTCCTTGCCCGCGCATGCGCTCGAAGCGGGCGAGCACGTCCTGCAGCGTGTTGTTGAGCGCATGGCCCATATGCAATGAGCCGGTGACGTTGGGCGGCGGAATGACGATAGAGTAAGGCTTGGCCTTCGCGCGCTCGGGCCGGCCGGCCTTGAAGGCGCCCGCCTGTTCCCACGTCTTATAGATACGGCCCTCGACTTCCGAGGGTTGATAGTTCTTATCGATCATAGCGTTTGCATCGTCATTTTGCCTGGGCCACGTGGCGGGGTAGAAAGCCCGCCACGCCACTGCGAGTCAACTTTTGTCAGACCCCCTCTCCGCCCCCCGCGGCAGCGCCACCAGCGCCATCACGCTCCTGGCCGTGGCCGGCTTTGCCGCCCAGGCCATGGTGCGGGTGACCGATTCGCTGTTGCCGCAGATCGCCGCCGATCTGAATACGACGGTCGGCGCCGCCTCGATCGTGGTGACGGTCTACCTCTTGGCGCATGGCTCGGTGCAACTGGTGATCGGGCCGATCGGCGACCGCTTCGGCAAATACAAGTGCGTCTCGATCGCCGCCGCCGTTTCGACCACGATGGTCTTTGCCTGCGGGCTGGCGCCGACGCTGCCGCTGCTGGTGGCGGCAAGGCTGGGCAGCGGGCTCGCCACCGGCTGGATCATTCCGTTCGCGCTGGCCTTCGTCGGCGACGTCATCCCCTATGAGCGCCGCCAGCAGGTGATCGGCACCTTCCTGTCCGGGCAGATCCTCGGCCAGATGTTCGGCCAGGCCGCCGGCGGCGTGCTCGGCGATTATTTCGGCTGGCGCAACGTGTTCTTCATCCTCGCCGCCATGCTCGCGGTAGCGACATTGGGGCTGTTCTACGAACTCTGGCGCAATCCGATCACGCATGCGAGCGGCACGCCGGCGCAACGCTCGCGCGGCTTCGTCGCGGATTACAGCACGGTGCTGCGCACGCCCTGGGCGCGCATGGTGATCGCCATGGCCTTTCTCGAGTTCGCGACCATGTTCGGCGCCTTCACCTATGTCGGCGCCGACCTGCATCTGCGCTTCGGGTTGAATTTCACGTTTGTCGGCCTGTTCGTCGGCACCTTCGCCATTGGCGGACTGATCTACAGCCTGTCGGTGAGCCGGCTGGTCAGGCAGTTCGGCCAGGCCGGGCTGGCCGTTTTGCGGCGGCGGTTTGCTGGCGGCGGCCTATGTGACGCTGGCGTTCGAGCCGATGGTCTGGATCGCGCCTGTGGCGATCACCGCGATCGGGCTCGGCTTTTATATGCTGCACAACACCATGCAGACCAACGCCACGCAGATGGCGCCGGAAGCGCGCGGCACCGCGGTCGCGATCTTCTCCGCTTCGCTTTATCTCGGACAGACGGCCGGCGTCGCCGTTGGCGGCGTGATCTTCGACCGCTTCACCGCGGTGCCGGTGTTCTTGACCGCGGCGGCAATCTTGCTGGCGCTCGGCCTGTGGTTCTCAAGGCAGCTCAAGCAAAGAGCGTAACGAGCGGCTGGGTCGCCGCTTTCGCGGGGACGAGCGGAAAACTCAAGGCCGGCCGCGCGAGACGCGTTCGATCTCGGCGCGCACGATCCGCTCGACCAGGCTTGGCAGATTGTCGTCGAGCCAGCCTTTGAGCATCGGGCGCAGCATTTCCTTGACCAGGTCCTCGAGCGTGCGCGCGTTATTGCCGAGCACGGTGTTGGCGAGCGAGTTGAACGCGCTGTCCACCGCCGACATGGTCTGGTTCGAGATCAAGCCATAGTCCGGCGCGGCGCTCTTGGCGGATTGCCGGCGCGTGTCTTCGACCATGCGCGGCGGCGCTTCGGCGGCCTCCGCCGGCAGGTCGGTAAACACCACGTCGGAGGCGCCGTCGATGGTGCGGAAGCTCGGCGACGGCGGCGGGGTCGTTGCCGTCATCGCTTCGGTCAGATCGAGCACGTCGGAGGGCGGCGCGGCCGGTTTCGGCGGCGCGGGCTTGGCCGCGACCTTCGGCGGCGCGTCGAGGTCGGCGAGCATGGCGTCGATGTCTTGCTGATTATTGGCGGCGGCCGGCGGCGGCGGGCGCGCGCGGTGCGGGCGGCGGAACCGGGGCCGGACGGCTCGGAACCGCAGCAGCGGCCGGTGGCGGCACGGCGGGCTTGGGAGCCGGCGCCTCAGGCGGCTTGGCGGCCTTGCCGGAATCGTCGTCCGCAATAATCCGCCGGATGGAGGCCAGGATTTCCTCCATCGAGGGCTCTTGGGCCTTCGCCGATTGGGTCATTCACTTACTTCCCGACCGAAGTTCTCGCATCCCGCACTGGCTGCTCGCCTAACCTGCG
This sequence comes from uncultured Alphaproteobacteria bacterium, assembly GCA_963825015.1. Lineage (GTDB taxonomy): Bacteria > Pseudomonadota > Alphaproteobacteria > Rhizobiales > Xanthobacteraceae > Pseudolabrys. The sequence continues at coordinate 154,168 of CAWGRN010000023.1, forward strand.
CACGGCTCATTCTGCGAATTGTCGCTTGAGTCCCCTTTATACGCCAGTGAGATGCAAGTGTGGCCCCCGGAAACGGCAGGATCTGCAATGACCTGTGGACACAAAAAACCGGTCCCGCCATGTAGAACCGGTCAGCGGCCGTCCGGTGTCCGCACGCCGAACCAGCTGTCGCGGACCTGCTCGTAGTGCACGGTCGGATTATAGATCGGCACGTGCAGGCCGAGCATCTGCGGCGAAAGCCGCCCGACCGCCGCGAGCAGCGTGTAGGAGGCCACCACCCGGTCGCGTTGCGCGGTGACCAGCGCCACCCGGGCATTCACCAGGGTCTGTTGCGCGGTCAAGACGTCGAACGTGGTGCGCTGACCGACGCGGGCTTCCTCGCGGATGCCGTTGAGCGCGATTTCCGCCGCCTGCACCTGTGCGGTGGTGGCTTCGATATTGGCCTTGGCCGCCTCAAGCTGGCCCCACGACTGAACGGTGGTCTGACGCACCTGAGCGCGCGCGGTGTCCAGTTCGAGGCGCCGCTGCCCGAACGTCTCTTTGGCCTGGCGGATCTGCGAATATTCCGTCCCGCCCTGGTAGATCGGCACGCTGAGCAAGCCCAAGACCGAGCCGCTATAGCTCTCGATTGAATTCAGGCTCGAAGTGCTCATGTAGTTTTTTTGGTAAGCGCCCTGCACCGACAGCGTGGGGTAGAGCGCGCCTTCCGCCACCTTCACCTGCTGCTGCGCCACGTCGACATTGAACTCCGCGGTGGTGACCGCCGGATGCGTGGCGCTCGCCGATCCGATGGCGGCGTTCAGGTTTTGCGGCGAGAAACGGTCGACCGGCGTCGCCGGCGTGAGCTTGCCCGGCGCATTGCCGATCACCTGCCGGTAGGTCGCCGCCGACGCGGTATAGTTCGCCTGCGCCAGCAGCACCTGCGAGCGCCCCCCGGCCAGGCTCGATTCCGATTGCGCCACGTCGGTGCGCGTGACCTCGCCGACATTGAAGCGGTCGCGGGTCTGGCGCAATTGATCCTGCAAGACTTCGACGTTGCGCCGTTGCAGGTCGAGGATCGCGGTGTCGCGCAGCAGGTTCATGTAGGCGGTGACCGCATTGAGCAGCACGGTCTGCTCGGCCGATTGCAAGGTCGCGCGCGCGGCCAGGACCTGCGCCTCGGCCTGACGCGTCTTGTTGGCGGTCTGGAAACCGTTGAACAGCGTCTGCGTGGCGGTGATGCCGGCGCTGTAGGGACCTTCGAACCCGGTCTGCTTGGTGTACGAGACCGGTGGCAGCCCAAGTAGATTGCTGAGCGCCGCGCCGTTGTTGGTCCGCGTCGTCTGCGACAGCCATTGCTGGCCGCCGGACGCGGTGACGGTGACCTTCGGCCGGTAGCCGGACAACGCCTGCGGCACGCCTTCATCGGTGGCCCGCAACGAGGCCCGCTGCGCATTGAGCGTCGGATTGTTCTGATAGGCCTGGACCAGCGCGGCTTCGAGCGTTTCAGCGCGGGCCTGGGTGCCCGGCAGCGTCGCGCACACCAACGCCGCGACCGCAAACCCGCCGACCCCCAAGTTCCAAGCGCTACGCGACATTCGACACCCTACCCACAACGCCACCCGCACGACCTACATGCTTTGCGGCACAATCAGAACCGGGAACCATAGGCGGTGAGGAGTTGGGTTAAAACCCCCTGGCGGTTTCCGCCCACAGAAAGGCGTCACCCTGGGGATTTTGCGCCACTGTTTGGCATTGCGGCCGGTATTAGAAGGCGAATACCGGCACTTTGGCGAAGCCGGGTAGCGTCGCGGCGGCGGCATCGAAGATCTCACGGCCGCCCATTTCGCTGCCGCTGCGGCGATAAAGCATGGCCTTGGCGTTGGGAGCCGCGCCCAATACGCAGAGCAGCTTCCCGCCGTCCTTGAGTTGCGGCGCAGAACGCCTGCGGCTCAACTTCCGTGGCCCCTTCGAGCAGGATCACGTCATAGGGCGCGCCCGCAGCCCAGCCCTGGGCGAGCGGACCGCTGACGACGCTGACGTTCGGCATCGACGACAGCGCCGCTTCCGCGGTTTTGGCCAAGCCTAAGTCCTGCTCGAGCGCGACCACCTGGCCCGCAATGTGGCCCAGCACCGCGGCGCCATAGCCCATGGCGCAACCGACGTCCAAGACCCGGTCGGTCGCTTCAAGTTCGGCGGCATCGATCAATTTGGCGAGCACCATCGGCTTGAGCAGCCGGCGCGCGCCGCCCTCGCCCACCGCCAGATCGGCATCGAGATAGGCCAAGGCGCTGGCCGCCGGCGGCACGAAGCGCTCGCGCGGAACTTCGAGCATGGCGGTAATCACGCGCAGGTCGGTGACGTGGTTGGGGCGGACCTGGCCATCCACCATATGACGGCGTGCGGCGGAAAATTCGGTCATCGCGATCCTCGACGGAATGAGGGAATGCGCGGCTTTTGTGCGGCAACCATAACCAAAAGGCAAGGGTGCGGAGGGTAAGCGCCGCGGCCGAAAACCGCCTGCGGCGTTGTCGATTGGCTTTCGCTGCTATATAGGCTGGGGACTCGAAAGCGGCGCATGCGGCCTCACCCGTCGGGCGCGCCTTTTTAACGGCCACGTGGCGGAGTGGTTACGCAGAGGACTGCAAATCCTTGCACGCCGGTTCGATTCCGGCCGTGGCCTCCACTCCCAATGCCCTGAAATCCGACGGATTCGGCATTTTATCGATCCAGCCCTTCATGCTTTGCAAAGCAGCCGGGCTTTGTTATAGGCCCGTGACGACGGCCTTGAGGCCTTGTTCCCTGGTAGCTCAGCGGTAGAGCATTCGACTGTTAATCGAATGGTCGCAGGTTCGATCCCTGCCCAGGGAGCCACTTAGTTCATTTCATCGCGAGAGCGGCCAGCCGCGGGGCGTGATCCGCGGCGCCATCCGTGCCTTGCCTGTCGACGGCGCGTCCTGGCGCAGCGAATGCCGCGGCCGCTACCGCAGCGTCACGACAACGTCCTAGCGTTCCGGTCGGATATTTCTCTGAGCGCCCGGCGGTTGAGCAAGCGGATGGCGTGGCGGCCGCGGCATTCGATGTAGCCGTGCTTCTTGAAATTCGTGAAAATGCGCGACACGGTTTCGCTGGTCAGGCCGAGATAGTCGGCCACGTCGCCGCGCAGCATCGGCAGCGCCATGAAATCGCCTTTGGTCTTGCGCGCCGGCGCGCGCGCTTCGATGTCGAGCAGGAATGCCGCCATGCTTTCTTCGGCGTCGCGCTTGGCGATCGTCACCACCAGATCGTGCGCGGCCGAAAGATTGTCGCAGACCATATTGTACAACCGCAACAAGAATTGCGGATCGTCGGCGGCGACGGCGAAGAACGCCGAGATCGGAACCGTATGCAACTCGGTCGCCGATACCGCCTGCGCGCTGTAGCGATAGGTCGAACCGCTTTCGAGCGCGACGAAGTCGCCGGCGGTCTTAAATCCGATGATCTGACGCCGCCCATTGCTCAGCAAGGCGTACAGACGCAAGTAGCCGGACTTGACCAGATGCACGTGATTCTTATCGTCGCCCTGCAAGAAAACATGCTGGCGCGGCGCCAGTTTGCGCCGGCTCCACGGCATAACGCAGACCCGATAGCCTTTTACGCTATCCACCCCGGCGCACGCATGATACGTGCTGACCGTTTCTAAACCGACCATATTCGTGGGATGTTCGTTCAAGTGCGGCCGCTGTTTTCGTTTATGGTGGCAATTGTTTCGCACATTTGACGCATTTGGTTTTGACATACATCATGGCCAGCAAACGCGCATGATAGTCATGTTTTTACCTGTTAACTTGGCTCATGGCCTGCTTCACGGACGACGCCCGCACCCATGACGCCATCGACCAGCCCGCTCACCACCGATCTCTACGAACTCAACATGGTCCAGGCCTATCTGGACCAGGCCGAGGACAAGGAGGCGGTGTTCGAATTTTTCGTGCGGCGGCTGCCGGCGCGGCGCGGTTTTCTGCTCGCGGCGGGCCTTGCCGATGCGCTCGATTATCTCGAAACGCTGCACTATTCGAAAGCCGACATCGACTGGCTCAAGAGCACCGGGCGGTTTCGCGACAATCTGCTCGATTATCTGCGCGACTTCCGCTTCACCGGCGACGTCCACGCGATTCCCGAAGGCATCGGTGTGCTTTCCCAACGAGCCGCTGATCCGCATCACCGCGCCGCTGGCGCAGGCCCAGCTCGTTGAATCGCGGCTGATCAACATTCTGCAACTTCCAGACGCTGATCGCGTCGAAAGCCGCGCGCATGGTGCTGGCGGCGCCGGGCAAGATCCTGTCCGATTTCGGCCTGCGCACCGCGCACGGCGCCGAGGCCGGGCTCTATTCGGCGCGCGCCAGCTACATCGCCGGCTTTGCCGGCGCCGCCAACGTCTCGCCGGCGAGCGCTACGGCGTGCCGATCGTCGGCACCATGGCGCATTCCTTCGTGCAGGTGTACGACGACGAGATGACCGCGTTCGAGAATTTCGCGCGGGCGCGGCCGGAAGGCGTGATCCTGCTGATCGACACCTACGACACCGAGGCCGGCGCGCGCAAAGTGGTCGAGCTGGCGCCGCGGCTGAAGGCCGACGGCATTGCGATCCGCGGCGTGCGCATCGACAGCGGCGACCTCACCGCGATGGCGCGCAAGGTGCGCGCCATTCTCGACGACGGCGGCTTGAAGGACGTCATCATTCTGGTCAGCGGCGGCATCGACGAGGACGTGCTGCAAGCCATGATGAAAGCGGGCGCGCCGATCGACGGATTCGGCATCGGCGTCAATCTCGCGACCTCGATCGACGCGCCGGCCTTCGACTGCGCCTACAAGCTGCAGGAATATGCCGGCCAGCCGAAGCGCAAATTATCCGAGGGCAAGCAGACCTGGCCCGGCCGCAAGCAAGTCTGGCGCAGCCTACGGCGGCGACGGCCGCATGAGCGGCGACGTGCTTTCGGTCGAAGCCGACAGGCAGCCGGGCGAGCCGCTGATCGTCCCGGTGATGCGCGGCGGCAAGCGCATCGCGCCGCAGCCGACGCTCTGGCGCAAATCCGCGAACGCGCGGCGCGCGATCTGGCGCGGCTGCCGGAGCCGCTGGCGCGCCTGGAAGCCGGCGTCGACTATCCGGTGAAAATCGCCGACGCGCTCGTCGCGCTGGCGACGGAAGCGGACGCCAAGACGCGCGGCCACCGTTAGCCGGCCGCCGTCCCCGCCCTGTTCCAGCCGCGCGCGCCCTCGCCGTAGATCTCGTGGCCGCTGTCGGTCACCACCACGGTGTCCTCGAGCTTGATGAAGCCGCGGGCCGGATGCATCAGCGTGGTCTCGACCGACACCACCATGCCGGCTTCCAGCGGCATGTCGGCATATTCGCACGGATACGGCACCGGCCCGTGGTTGGTGAGCCGCGGCGCTTCGTGGCTGACCATGCCCATGCCGTGCGCGAGAAAATCGAGATGATTGTGGTGCTTCGACTTGGCGCGCAGCGGCTCGGCGGCGGCGTAGATCTCGCGGCCCATGGCGCCGGCGCGGATCGGCTTCAACGCCGCGCGCTGGATGGTCTCGATCTCGCCCAAGCAGGTCGACCAGTTCGGCGTCCGGCTCGCCCTGGATCGCCATGCGGCAGATGTCGCCGATATAGCCGTGGTAATTGCCGCCGGAGTCGATCGACATGATGTCGCCCTTGCCCCAGACCTGCGTCGGACGGCGCGCGGTTGAGACTGGTGCCGCAGGTGATCAGGCAATATTCGAAGGTGAGCCCGCGGTTGGTCTCCTCGCGGCGCAGCGCTTCGACGATCTCGGTCTTGGTGGCGCCCGGCCCGTGATTGGCGATCACCGCCTGCATCGAGGCGAGCACGGCTTCCGAGGCGATTTTCAGCTTCGCCAGTTCGTCCGGCGATTTCTTGGCGCGCTGGCGCTCCAGCACATAGAGCGCGTCGACCCAGTCGGCGTCGGGAAACGCCGCCGCGCAGCACCTTCGACGCGTCATAAGGCAGGAAGCCGAATTCGGTGGCGATGCGCTTCGGCTTGATGCCGGCCTTGCGCATGTAGTCGACCGCCTTCTGCATGGCGTCGACCGAGCCGGCGGTCGAGGTCTGCGTCTCCGGCGTCCACAGCGGCTTGATCTCGTGCTGAAATTTCTCCAGGCGGTGGCCGATATAGGCGGCCTTCTCCGGCTTGCCCTTGGGATAGATCACGACCGGCAGATAGCGGGTGATGCCGGTGGCATCCATGTAGTCGAAGAAATTGGCGCGATGGCCGCCGAGCAGATACTGCACGTTGTGCTTCGAGGTCGCGATCACGACGTCGATGCCGGCCTCGTCCATCAGCCGGTCGAGCCGCTGGTGGTCGAACGGAATCTTCAGGCCGCTGGTCGGCTGCGCGCTGACGTTCATGGTCGGCTCCCTGCGTCCGGCGTCGTATTCGCGCCGGTAACCGAGAGCCTAGCGCATGATCCCGAAAATGCCAGTCCCGGACTGATCCGGGATGGAATCCGGTTTTCGGAAAAGATCATGCGCAAAAGCAAAGCTACCACAGTTCCTTGCTCGCAAGCCGGGCGCCGGCCACCAGCGCCTCCAGCTTCGCCCACATCACCGACGGATGGACGCGCCGGTAGAACGGCCCCTGCGCAAAGCCGCAATCGGTGCCGGCGATGACGTTCTCGCGGCCGACGATCTTGGCCAGCCGCACGATGCGCTCGGCCACCAGTTCCGGGTGCTCGACCACATTGGTGGCGTGGCTGATGACGCCGGGGATGAGCACCTGCCCGTCGCCAAGCTTGACGTCCTTCCACACCTTCCATTCGTGTTCGTGGCGCGGATTGGCGCCCTCGATCACGAAGGCGCCGACCTTGGCCTTCAGGATCACGTCGACGATGTCCTTGAGCGGCACGTCGCGTGACTGCGGGCCCGGCCAGCTGCCCCAGCAGATGTGATAGCGGATGCGGTCGGCCGGCAGGCCTTCGATGGCGTGGTTGAGGATCTCGATCTGCTTCTCGAGCCAGCGCTTGTAGTCGGCGAAACTGCCGGGCGGCACCATGCGGTCATAGGTGACGGCGCTGCGCGCGTCGTCGAGCTGCACCACGAAGCCGGCGTCGATGATCATCTTGTATTCGGTGCGCATGGCGGCGGCGATCGCGGCCTGCAATTCCTCGTCGCTCTTGTAGTATTCGTTCTTGCGGTCGGGGATGACGCTCGCCGGCGCCGCCACCGGCAGGAAGGCCTCTTCCACCTTCACCGTCTTGAGCGCCGCCTTGAAGTTGTCGATGTCGCGCTGCAGCTCGGCCTGGCCGGTATAGCTGATCGGACCGACGCAGATCGCTTCGGTGGTGGTCGCGACGGCTTCCTTGGAATCGAGCTCGGCATAGAATTCGGCGAATTTGGTGCGGTCGGCGCCGCGCTTGAACGGGTTGGCGGCGTCGTGCTTGATCGGGCGGCGCTCGAAGCCGGAGAGCCGCTCCAGCGCGTATTGCGCCCAGCTGATCGATTTGCCGAACTCGCCGTCGCTCGGAACGTCGATGCCGACGTCGGCCTGCTGGCGCACCACCTCGGCCACCGAACTGGTGAGGCAGGCTGATAGGCCTTCTCGTCGTAAGGCTTGCCGCCCTGCTTGGCGCGCAGGAAGTCCTGCAAGGCCGGCGGGCGGATCAGGCTGCCGACATGGGTGGTGAGGATACGGTTGCTGCTGCGCTTCATGAGGCCCTGCTCTTTGACGATTGCCCGATGCCTATGCCTGCGGCGCGCGGCAAAGGCAATGCGTGCGGCGCAAATCGTTTGAGTGGGCAGCGCCCCACGGCAGCGATTACGCCTTCACCACGCCGATCAACTGCTCGAGCTTGGCCGGATCGTTGCGCAGCGTCTCGCTGGCGCCGTCATAGACGATGCGGCCGCGGTCCATCACCACCGCGCGCGGCGCGATGTCGAGCGCGAGCCGCGAGTTCTGCTCGACCAGGATCATCGCCAGCCCGCCGGCCTGGGTCAGCCGCTTCACCGCGCGCGCCAGTTCCTCGACGATCACCGGCGCCAGGCCTTCCGACGGCTCGTCCATCAGCAGCACGGTCGGATTGCCGATCAGCGCGCGGCCGATCGCCAGCATCTGCTGCTCGCCGCCGGACAACTGGTTGCCGCGGTTGTCGGCGCGCTCGGCCGAGCCGCGGAAACAGTTCGCACACGGTCTCGAAGGTCCAGGCGCCCGGCCGCGCCGCGACTTCCAGGTTCTCGCGCAGAGTGAGCGAGGGGAAAATCTCGCGCTCCTGCGGCACGTAGCCCAGCCCCGCGGTCACGCGGCGATAGGTCGCGAGCTTCGAGATATCCTTGCCGTGCAGCGCCACGCGCCCGCCGTGCAGATTGGTGTGGCCCATGATGGTCGCGAGCAGCGTGCTCTTGCCGACGCCGTTGCGGCCGATGATCGACAGCGTCTCGCCGGCGCGAGCGCGAGCTGGATATCCTCCAGCACCACCGTTTCGCCGTAGCCGGCGAAAACCTTGTCGAGTTCGAGCGCGCGCTCAGCCATGCGCTGCCTCCACCATGGCGGCTGTCCTGCCGCCGAGATAGACCGCGCGCACCTCTTCGTTGGTCATGATCTCGTCCGGCGTGCCTTCGGTCAGCACCGCGCCCTGCACCAGCACGGTGATCTGCTTGGCGAAGCGGAACACCACGTCCATGTCGTGCTCGATGATCAGGATGGCGATGTCGGGATCGAGGCTCGCCACCACGTCGAGAATGAGATGGCTTTCCGAGGACGGCACGCCGGCCGCCGGCTCGTCGAGCAGCAGCACGCGCGGCTTCTGCGCCAGCGCGATGGCGATCTCGACCAGCCGCTGGCGGCCATAGGGCAGTTCGCGCACCAGCTTGAGCGCGTCGTCGACCAGCCGCAGCGACTCCAGATGATCGAGCGCCTCGTCGATCACCGCGCGCTTGGCGCCGGCCGGGCGCCACAGATTGTTGCCGTGGCCGTCGCGCTCGCCGATCGCCATGCAGATATTTTCCAGCACCGACAGGCCGCGGAACAACTGGTTGATCTGGAAGGTGCGCGCCAGCCCGCGCCGCGCCCGCTCGGCCTGCGACGCGCGGTGATGTCCTCGCCGTTGAGCAGCACGCGGCCCGACGACGGCTTGAGCACGCCGGTGATCAGATTGACCAGCGTGGTCTTGCCGGCGCCGTTCGGCCCGATCAGCGCGCGGCGCGCGCCGCGCTCCAGCGTCAGATTGACGTCGCGCGTCACCTGCAGCGCGCCGAAGCTGCGGTTGAGGCCTTGCACTTCCAGCGCGGCGGTCACGGCTTCACCTTCTTTTCTTCGACCAGTATTCGCCGGCGTCCTCGAGCAGGCCGAGCAGGCCGCGGCGCGCGAACAGCACCGCCAGCACCAGCAGCAGGCCGATGCCGAACTGCCAGAAGGTCGGGCTCAGTTTCGAGCAGCTTGTCCTCCAGCACCATGTAGACCGCGGCGCCGAGGAAGGCGCCGTAGAGCCGCCCGGTGCCGCCGAGGATCAGCATCACCATCACCTTGGCCGAATTGTCGAAGTCGAACACCGTCAGCGTGACGTAGGCGTTGGTCTGGGTGAACAGCGCGCCGGCAACGCCGGCGATGCCGGCCGCGATGGTGTAGACCGTCACCAGCCGGCGGTGCACCGGCGAGCCGATCGCATGCATGCGCCGCACATTCTCGCGAATGCCGGTGAGCGCCTGGCCGAACGGCGAATAGACGATGCGGCGCACGAAATAGAACACCACCGCCAGCGCCAGCAAGGCATAGATGTAATTGGCGTGGCCGTAGAGATCGTAGTCGAACATGCCCAACAGCGGCTCGAACGCGAGCCCCGGCAAGCCGTCATAGCCGCCGGAGAAATCCGAACGCAGATTGCCGGCCTCCTGCAGCATGATCGCGGTCGCCAGCGTCAGCATCAGCAGCGTCAGGCCGCGATAGCGCAGCAGGAACCAGCCGGTGATGAAGCCGACGAAGGCCGACACGATCGCGGCGGCGAACAGGCCGCTGATCGGCTCGGTCCAGCCCAGGCGCGCGGCGCCGAGCCCGACCGTATAGGCGCCGATGCCGAAGAACGCGGCGTGGCCGAGCGTCACGATGCCGGCGTAGCCGAGGATCAGATCGAGCGAGAGCGCGAACATGACCATGATCAGCACTTGGCTGCCGAAGGTCATGCGGTCGGGGAAAATGAAATAGGCGGCGATCGCGATCAGCCACGGCAGCGCCTCGGCCGGCGGAAGCGGTGGCGCCGCTGCAGATATTCGGCCGCGCGCTCGCGCGCCTGGGTGCGATCGATGGTCGCGGGCGGTGTCACTCACGGCCATAGAACCCCGCCGGCTTGATCAGGAGCACGACAACCGTGACGGCATAGATGAAAAAGCCGCCGGCATCGGCCAGCAGATATTTGCCGGCGGTGTCGAAGATGCCGAGCACCAGCGCGGCCAGCAGCGTGCCCTTCAGGCTGCCGAGCCCGCCGACCGCGACCACGATCAGAAACAGCACGAGATAGAGCACCGCGAAGCTGGGCGTCAGGCCGAACAACTGGATGGCGAGCCCGCCGCCGAGCGCGGCGAGCCCCGAGCCGACCGCGAAGGTCAGCGTGAACAGCAGGTCGACATTGATGCCGACCGATTCCGCCATGCGCCGGTTGTCGACCGCGGCCCTGATCTTGGCGCCGATATTGGTGCGCTCGAAGCGCGTACCAGAGCACCGAGATCAGCACGGCGCCGAGCGCGATCAGAAAGGCGCGGTAGCTCGGGAACGAGCGGAAGCCGAGATTGATGTCGCCTTGCAGCCAGACCGGCAGCGGCACCGATTTCGGGATCGGCCCGTAGAAATAGGTGGCGGTGGCGATCGCCATGAAGGCGAGGCCGATGGTGAGCAGCACCTGCTCCAGATCGGTCGCCTTATAGAGCCGGCGATAGAGCCCGCGTTCGAACACGCACGCTGACCGCGCCGACCACCACCGCGGCGATCACCAGCGACGGAACGAAGCCGATGCCGAGATTTCGGGTCAGCGTGACCACGACATAGCCGCCGGCCATGGCGAAGGCGCCATGCGCCAGGTTCACGAACCCCATCAGCCCCATCGTCACCGAAAGGCCGACGGAGGTGATGAACAGGAACATGGCATAGGCCAAGCCGTCGAACAGAATGCTGACGGCTATGATGGCAAAATGCGGCACGAGCCCCACCCCGTTGAAAAGAAAACGCCGCCGCGCCTTTATGCGCGGCGGCGCCGATTTGCTGTCAATTTACGTCAGACCGATCAGGAGCCGCAACGGCCGATCTTGAGCACCTTGCACTCGTCCTTCACCGCCTTGGTGGTGCCGAGGATCTTGACGCCGAGCTTGCCGTCCGGCTTGCGGATGACTTCCATGGCGTGCTCGTCCTGCACGATGTCGCGGGTCGCCGCGTCGATCGTGACGTGTGCCGCGCGGACCGTTGGTGGACCAGCCCTTGAGCGCGTCGATCACCTTGGCGCCGTCGTCGACCTTGCCGTTGAGTTTCTTGATGGTGTCGAAGATGGCATGCATGGTGTCCCAGCCGGCCGCCGACATGAAGTCCGGATAGGAGTCCTTGCCGTAGGCCTTGTGCCATTCCGTGTTGAACGCCTTGTTGTCGGCGTTGTCGAGATCGACCGCGTAGTGGCCCATCACGATGGTGCCGATGGCGGCGTCGCCCATGTCCTGCAGCTTGTTGTCGGGGATCAGATCCATCGGGCCGATCAGCTTGACGCCGGCCTTGCGCATGCCGAGTTCGCCATAGGCCTTCATCACGCCGGTCGCGTGCGCGCCGGACGGAATGAACACGTACATGCAGTCGGGATGCTCGTCCTTGATCTTCTGGAAGAACGGCGTGAAGTCCGGCACCTGCACCGGGCTGCCCATCGGGATCGAGTCGACGATCTTGCCGCCGGCCTTCTCGAAGCCGGTCTTGAAGGCTTCGGTCGAATCCTTGCCCGGCGGGAAGTCGGTATAGGCAAGCGCCGCGGTCTTGCAGCCGATCTTGTCTGAAGGCATAGGCGCCCATCGGATAGGCCGGGTGCCACATGCTGAACGACAGCCGCGCGATATAGGGCGACAGGTTGGTGATCCAGGCGGTGCCGGCATTGGCGATCACCATCGGCACTTTGGCCTGCGTCACCACCGGCGCCAGCGCGATCGCCGACGGCGAGAACACGAAGCCGGTGAGGATCTGCACCTTGTCGTTGGTGATCAGTTCGGTGGCGACGGTCTTGGCCTCCGCGCCGGTCGGCGGGCCCTCGTCGCGCTTGACGATCTCGACCTTGTGCGGCGCGATGTCCTTGGCGTGCAGCTTGACGTAGAGGTCGAACGCCTTGTCGACCTGGTGACCGAGGTCGGCATTGGCGCCGCTGAACGGCAGCACCACGCCGATCTTGACCGTTTCCGCCTGGGCGGTGCCGCCCACCGTCAGCGGCCAGGGCGGCAAGCCCCAGCCATTTTGCAAAATTTCATCGCATCCTCCCTTGAATCCCTGAATTAGTTTGGAATCCCACTAATCTCATGGGCCGGGCAGCCCTGCCCACTTGTCCTAAAGTGGACTAAGTCGCGGCCTTGGTCAATGCGGATTGCCGTCGCGGCGCGTCATGTCGCACCACATCGCGCGGCATCGGCCGGCGCCGCCGATGGGTGAAAAGACCTACGGTGCTGGTGGTGGACGGGAGTGCTACTGCCGCAATCAGGCGGCGCTCTTCGCCGCGACCGACGCCGCGGACGTCGGCGGGCTCGCAATGTCATGGCCTTGGCGCTCGAGCATCATGTCGAGCGAGGCGACTTCGACCCGGTTGCGGCCGTTTTCCTTGGCGAAATAGAGCGCCTGGTCGGCCTGCGCCAGCAATTCCGGCACGTCGAGCACCAGCTCTTCGCAATGCACGAGGCCGATGCTCACGGTCGCGCAGACCGGCCGGCCGTCGACCTCCTGCGCCATCTGGGCGAAGGTTTCGCGAATCCGTTCGGCCACCGCCACCGCCTTGTCGCGGCTGGTGTCGTACAGCACCGCGGCGAATTCCTCGCCGCCGATGCGGCCGATCAGATCCGACGAACGGATCGATTGACGCGCGGCTTCGGTGAATATCTCCAGCACGCGGTCGCCGAGCGCATGGCCGAAGCGGTCGTTGATCGGTCTTGAAGTGGTCGAGATCGATCAGCAGCACGGCGGTCGGTCGCGGCGATGCTGCTGTGGCGCTTGGCCAGCAGCCCGGCTTCGTGCAGGAAGGCGCGCCGGTTGGCGATGCCGGTGAGCGGATCGACCATGGCCGCGGTGCGATGGCGCAATTCGGTGCGTTCCTTGGCCATCGCCAGCAGGATGAAGGCGATCGAGATCGTGAACAGCAGCGCTTCGAAGCTGAGCACCGTCAGCCAGACGCTGCCGAACATATTGTTGCTCGGCGACCACGGCAGCATCGTCGCCAGCGGCGTGCGCAGCAGAAACAGCGCGCCATGCGCAAACAGCATGAAGATGGCCGGCCAGCGCGACACCAGTTGCTCGCTGCGGCCGCGCCAGAATTCGTAGGCCGTGAGCCAAGTGTAGGCGGTGATGATGCCGGACGCGATCATCGCGCGCGTATCGATGGCCTCCGCCAGCACCGGCAGGCGGCAGACCAGCAGCCAGATCACGGCGCCGGTCACCAGATAGACCGGCTCGACCGGACGGCCGTCGAACACGCGCGCGCCGGTCCAGGTGACCGCGAAGGCGGTGAACAGCAGCGCGTTGGCGAGATCGATGGTGATCAGGTCGGGCGCCGAGCCATACATGCCGAACAGCACGATCGAGGCGGCGCGGATCAGATGGGCAAAGCCCCACCAGGCGACCGCGTGGATCTCGGTGTTCTGCGCCCAGACGAACAGCAGCAGCAATCCGAGGATCGCCTCCACGTAGATCGTCACCATGAAGAGGGTGTTGACGTCGAGGTTCATCGGTCGCGATCGCCCATTTGCAGCGGGGCCTGGGTTCCGGCTGTAAGTCCCCACCGTCACGATTAATGCCGGGCGGCAAAGAAGTGGTGAATGTGGCCGAATACCTCCGGCTAATGCGTCGATATGGTTTCGAGGTGGTTTCCAAGACGACCGTGAGTTGAATTGGCCCCGCTCGCGCCGGCGCTCCGGCCGCGATAACTGCCCAGTCGAGCTGCGGCAGGCTCGCCGGCGGGCTTCGCCAAGGCGGGACACCGGATTGCATCCCCAAACAAGTCCGAGACTGGCATTTTCGGGATCATGCGCTAGGGTCCTGCCGTCCCCTATGACCCTGCGGAAGCGGCATGAAATTACGAAACGGCCTTGTTGAGGCGATCGGCCACACGCCCCTGATCAAGCTCAGGCGCGCCTCCGAGGCGACCTGCTGCACCATTCTCGGCAAGGCCGAATTCATGAACCCGGGCGGCTCGGTGAAGGATCGCGCCGGCCGGCAGATGATCCTGGAAGCCGAGGCGCGCGGCGAGTTGCGCCCCGGCGGTCTGGTGGTGGAATCGACCGCCGGCAATACCGGCATCGGTCTCGCCTTGGTCGCCAATGCGCGCGGCTACCGCACGCTGATCGTCATTCCGGAGACGCAGAGCCAGGAAAAGAAGGACATGCTGCGGCTGTGCGGCGCCGAGCTGCTCGAAGGTGCCGGCTTTGCCGTTCAGCAATCCGAACAACTACCAGCATGTCGGCCGGCGACTGGCCGAACAACTCAAGGCCACCGAAAAGAACGGCGTCATCTTCGCCGACCAGTGGAATAATCTGGACAATCGCAAAGCCCATTACGTCTCGACCGGCCCGGAAATCTGGGAGCAGACCGGCGGCAAGATCGACGGCTTCATTTGCGCCATCGGCACCGGCGGCACCATCGCCGGCGTCTCGAGTTTCCTGCGCGAGAAGAACAAGGACATCGTGATCGGGCTTGCCGATCCGCGCGGCGCCGGCATGTACAATCTGTTCGCCCACGGCGAGGCCAAAGCCACCGAGGGCGGATCGATCACCGAAGGCATCGGGCTCGGGCGCGTCACGCCGATCGTCGCCGACTTGCACGTCGACAAGCCCTATCTCATTCCCGACGAGGAAGCCGTGCCGATCATCTTCGATCTGCTCGAGCACGAGGGCCTCTGTCTGGGCGGCTCGTCCGGCATCAATGTCGCCGGCGCCATTCGCCTGGCCAAGGATCTCGGCCCCGGCCACACCATCGTGACGGTGCTGTGCGATAGCGGCACGCGCTATCAATCGAAATTGTTCAACCCGGAATTCCTGCGCTCGAAAAAACTGCCGGTGCCGGAATGGCTGACGCGCAAATCGGATATCAAGCTGCCTTTTGTAAAGATCTAAACGAGATGCCGACCGACTGCCTGTTCCGCGACAACTCTTATCTGAAGGAATGCGAAGCGCGCGTCGTCGCCATCACCGAGCAAGGCGGCATCGTGCTCGACCGCACGGTGTTCTACGCCAATTCAGGCGGCCAGCCCGGCGACACCGGCACGCTGACGATGGCAGACGGCACGCGCATCGCGGTCGAGAATGCAATCTTCATCGACGCGGCAAAATCGGAAATCGCGCATGTGGCGGCGTCCGGCTCCCCTGCCCTCAAGATCGGCGACGCGGTGACGGCGGCGATCGACTGGGACAAGCGTTACGCCCGCATGCGCATGCACACCGCGCTGCATCTGTTATCCGCGGTGCTGCCTTATCCGGTGACCGGCGGTTCGGTCGGCGAAAGCGAAGGCCGGCTCGATTTCGATATTCCGGATGCCGGGCTCGACAAGGACGCGATCGGCGCAAAGGTCACCGAGATGGCCGCCGGCAATGCCGCGGTCACCAGCCGCTGGATCAGCGACGACGAACTCGCCGCCAATCCGGGCTTGGTCAAGACCATGTCGGTGAAACCGCCGATGGGCACCGGCCGCGTTCGGCTGATCGAAATCGCCGGGCTCGATCTGCAGCCCTGCGGCGGCACGCACGTGAAAACAACCGGCGAAATCGGCGCGGTGCGCGTGACGCAAATCGAAAAGAAGGGCAAGCAGAACCGCCGGGTGCGGCTGGCTTTCGCTTAGCCGCGCGCGTCTAGCATTGCCCGCGCGGAACGATTAGGTGATGCTGCGCATTAACGCCGATGCAATCGAGAAACCAAACACCCATGACCGCATCAAATCCCCCAAGCAAATGGCTCAAATCGACCGAATGGCTCGCCGGCCAATTGGGCAAAGCCGATACCGTTGTCGTCGACGGCTCGTTCTACCTGCCGGCGCAGAAGCGCGATGCCAATGCCGAATTTCTCGCCAGCCACATTCCGGGCGCGGTGTTCTTCGACATCGACGCCGTTGCCGACCATTCCAGCGATCTTCCGCATATGCTGCCGGGGCCCAAGCAGTTCGGCGACGCCGTCGGCGCGCTCGGCATCGCCGAAACCGACACCATCGTGGTCTATGACGGCGTCGGCTTGAATTCGGCGCCGCGCATCTGGTGGACCTTCCGCATCTTCGGCGCCAAGAATGTGTTCATCCTCGATGGCGGCTTTCCGGCCTGGAAGGCCGAGGGCCGCCCGGTCGAAGCCGGCGCGGCCAAACGGCCGGCGAAGAAATTCACCGCCACCATGGACACCGGCGCGGTCGCCATGATGTCCGACGTGCAAATGGCGCTCAACGACGACAGCGTGCAGGTGGTCGATGCGCGCTCGGCCGGGCGCTTCGCCGGCCGCGATCCGGAGCCGCGGCCCGGGCTTCGCTCCGGCCATATGCCGGGCGCCTTCAATGTCCCCTACACCGAAATCGTCGAGAACGGCCGGCTGGTGTCGCCCGAGCGCATCGCGCAGGCCTTCAAAAAAGCCGGCGTCGATACCGACAAGCCGGTGATCACCAGTTGCGGCTCCGGCGTGACCGCGGCGATCCTGACCCTCGGCCTCGATGCGCTCGGCAAAAAGCCGGCCCGTATTTATGACGGCTCGTGGGCGGAATGGGGTTCGCGCCCCGATCTCATCGTCGAGAAAGACTAAATGCGCGTCTGCAACCCCTAGTTTAGTTTAAAAATTCGCGCTATCGTTGCCCCGCATTCTCGGTCTCTGTGGGGGGAACGATCATGAAGGGCTTTGCCAGCTGGCTACACGATCTAAATGCCGAAGATCCCGATCTCACCGCCTTAAAGGCATTCGCGGCCGCCAATACCCCGCCTTGGCCGTTTTGGAGCGACGATCCTGCGGACTACCTGCGGCGCCATCCGCACGCCACCGATCCCAGCCAATCGCGACCAACTCACCGACGCACTGGCAAAGTATTTCGTCCATTGGCGCGGCACGCAAACTTCAGCGAAAATGTCGGGAGGCAAGATCGCGTTGATCGTGGTCGGCCTCGTGTTCGTCGCGCTGATGGCGGGCGGCCTTTTCTTTTCAGACTTCTATTCCTCGTTGGCTCGCACCGAACAGGTGCGCGGACTGATCACGTTCCTGTTCGTGCTGGTGGCGACCAGCATCATCCTTGTGTTCGCCTTGGGCATATTTTGGGTCGAGACCAGCGACGACGTGACCAAACGGTTCACCGCGGCGAAGGATTTGCTCACCATCGTCGTCGGCATCGTCGGTACCATCATGGGCTTTTATTTCGGCACGGCGACCGGCGACAGCGCGAACATGTCGGTCTCGGCGTTTTCGCCGCCCGTCGTTCATGCCGCGGAAAGCGTGACCATGACCGGCCATATCAATGGCGGCGCCAAGCCTTACAAATATTCGATTACGTTCACCGATCCCAACAAGACGCTCACGGCCGAGCAGTTGAGCGCTTTAGGTCACAGCGATGAATCGAAGGATGGCACGATCTCGTGGAAAATCACCGGTCCCGCGGTCAAAGACGGCGTCGAAGCCGTTGCCAATTTCAAGGTGACCGTGACCGATGCCAAGAACGTCAATACGACGTCGAACGGCATCCTCTATATCGAGCCGGCAAAGAAAGCGCCGCCACCGCCGCCAACGCCTGCCGCTAAGTAGCCAGAGCACGCGGACGGGCGCCGGCGCGCAAGCTATCGGCCAGCGCGCGCTTGAGGCTAAACTGCGCGCATGATCTTCCGCCAACTGTTCGACAGCGTGTCCGGCACCTATTCCTACCTGCTCGCGAGCCGCAGCGGCGGCGAAGCGCTGATCATCGATCCGGTGCTGGAAAAGGTCGACCGCTATCTGCAATTGATCGCCGAGCTCGACCTCAAACTGGTCAAGGCGGTCGATACCCATCTGCACGCCGATCACATCACCGGCCTCGGCGCGCTGCGCGACCGCACCCATTGCATCACCGTGATGGGCGAGAATACCAAGGCCGACGTGGTGTCGATGCGGCTCGCCGAGGGCGACAAGCTCGCCATCGAGGGCGTCAGCCTGGACGTGCTCTATACGCCCGGCCACACCGACGATTCCTACAGCTTCCTGATGAACGACCGCGTGTTCACCGGCGACACGCTGCTGATCCGCGGCACCGGCCGCACCGACTTCCAGAACGGCGACGCGCGCATGCAATACGACTCGATCTTCGGCAAGCTGCTGCGCCTGCCGGAAGACACCATGGTGTTTCCGGCGCACGACTATAAAGGCGACACGGTCTCCACCATCGGCGAGGAGAAACGTTACAATCCGCGCCTGCAGATCAAATCGGTCGACGAATACGTCGCGCTGATGGCCAGCCTGAAACTGCCGAACCCGAAAATGATGGACGTTGCCGTGCCGTCAAACATGCGGGTCGGCCTCGCGCAAATGGACATCGCGCAACGCGGCTGGGCGCTGCAAGCGGCCGACGCGATTGCCATGGTCGATCGTCCCGACATCGCCTTCGTCGATCTGCGCGAGACGAGCGAGCGCGAAAAGCATGGCAGCATCCCCGGCGCGCTGCACGCGCCCTATGGCGACCTGCAGGACAATATCCGCGCCGGCGGCATGCTGCGCGAGCTTGCCCGCGTCGGCGGCAAACGCATCGTGTTCTATTGCGCGTTCGGCGAACGCTCGGCCATGGCGGTGCAGGCGGCGCAGGACGCCGGCATCGTCACGGCGCTGCACGTCGAAGGCGGCATCGACGCCTGGAAAAAAGCCGGCGGCGCGCTGGCGCGCTAGCGTGCCGGCAAAACTGATTTCAGGTCAGTGCAAAATCTGGCTCAGGAACAGCTTGGTCCGCTCGTGCTGCGGATGATTGAAGAATTCCTCGGGCGTATTGGCCTCGATGATCTGCCCGGAATCCATGAAGATGATCCGGTTCGAGACCTGGCGGGCAAAGCCCATTTCGTGGGTCACCACCAGCATGGTCATGCCGTCCTCGGCCAGACCGACCATGGTGTCGAGCACTTCCTTGACCATTTCCGGGTCGAGCGCCGAGGTCGGCTCGTCGAACAGCATGATCTTCGGGTTCATGCACAGCGCGCGCGCGATCGCCACGCGCTGCTGCTGGCCGCCGGAAAGCTGGCCGGGATATTTAGCGGCCTGCTCCGGAATCTTGACCCGCTTCAAGTAATGCAGCGCGATTTCCTCGGCCTGCTGTCTTCGGCGTCTTGCGCACCCAGATCGGCGCCAGCGTGCAGTTCTCCAGCACGGTGAGATGCGGGAACAGATTGAAATGCTGGAACACCATGCCGACGTCGCGGCGCACTTCGTCGATCTTCTTGAGGTCGTTGGTCAGTTCGACGCCGTCGACAACGATCTTGCCCTTCTGGTGTTCCTCAAGCCGGTTGATGCAGCGGATCATGGTCGACTTGCCGGAACCGGACGGCCCGCAGATCACGATGCGTTCGCCGCCCATCACCTTGAGATTGATGTCGCGCAGCACGTGGAAATCGCCGTACCATTTGTTCATGCCGACGATCTCGACCGCGACCGGCGTGTTGAGCTGGGTCGGCTTGATATTGAGCGCGGTATTCGTTGTGGCGGCCATCACGATACCTTTTCGTTCGATGAACTAGCGTCTTTCACTCTTGCCAAGGCGGGCTTCGGTCGCGCGGGCATAGCGCGACATGGCGTAACAGAACACGAGATAGAACATGGCGGCGACGGCGTAGCCGGTCGTGCTGGTGACCGGCGTCGCCCATTTCGGATCGATGCGCGAGACTTCCACCGTGTGCAGAAAGTCGAAGATGCCGACGATGAAGACCAGCGTGGTATCCTTGAACAGGCCGATATAGGTGTTGACGATATTCGGGATGGTGATCTTGAGCGCCTGCGGCAGGATGATGAGCCGCATCATCTGCGAATAGCTCAAGCCCACCGCCATGGCGCCTTCGAATTGGCCCTTGGGGATGGCCTGCAATCCGGCGCGCACCACTTCCGCCATATAGGCCGAGGCAAACAGCGCGATGCCGACCAGCGCGCGCAGCAGTTTGTCGGGCGATAAATGCTCCGGCACGAACAGCGGCAGCATCACGCTCGCCATGAACAGCACGGTCACCAGCGGCACGCCGCGGACGAATTCGATGAACATCACCGAGAACAGCTTGACCGCCGGCATGCGCGAGCGGCGGCCGAGCGCCAGCAGAATGCCGATCGGCAGCGAGCAGATGATGCCGACCGAAGCGACGACGATGGTGACCAGAATGCCGCCCCACAACACGGTATCGACCGGCATCAAGCCGATGGCGCGCCAGCCGGTCAGCAGGATGAACGAGGATATCGGCAGCACGACGAAGAAATAGACCGAGCCGAGATCGCGGCGTGGCGCGCCGAGCCAAAGCATCCACACCACGCCGATCGCCAGCATGACGAAAAACACGTCGACCCGCCAACGTTCGGAAATCGGATAGGAGCCGTAGACGAAATAAGGCCAGCGCTCCCAGACGAACGGCCAGCAGGCGCCGATCGCGCGGTGCTGCACGATTTCGCGGCAGGCGTCGCGGTCGGCGCCGGTCCACACCGCGTCGATCAGCAGGAATTTCACCAGGTCGGGAATGATCCAGAGCAGCAGCAGCGCGATCAGGATCGTCAGAATGACGTTGAATTTAGTCGACAGCAGGTTTTCGCGGACCCAGCCAACCGCGCCGCGCATCGCCATCGGCGGCGGCTGGGCCTCGATGTTGGCGCCGCGCACGAATTTGATTTCGCATGACGGCCAGATCGCCTTCGGACATGGTCATGCCGGCGCCCTCACCGTTCCACCAGCGCGATGCGGCTGTTGTAGACGTTCATCAACAGCGAGGTCGCAAGACTGATCGTGAGATAGACCGCCATGGTGATGGCGACGACTTCGACCGCCTGCCCGGTCTGGTTCAGAACCGTGCCGGTGAACACTTGCACCAGGTCGGGATAGCCGATCGCCACCGCCAGCGAGGAGTTCTTCAACAGGTTCAGATATTGGCTGGTGAGCGGCGGGATGATGACGCGCATCGCCTGCGGCACCACGATCAGCCGCAAGGTCGGCCGCACCCGCAGGCCCAGCGAATAGGCCGCCTCGGTCTGTCCGCGCGACACCGCCAGAATGCCGGCGCGCACCACTTCGGCAATAAACGCCGCGGTGTAGATCGACAGGCCGAACAGCAGAGCGGCGAATTCCGGCAACACTTCGATGCCGCCGCTGATGTTGAAACGTCCGGCTTGCGGGAATTCAAACGATAGCGGAAATCCGGCGAGCGCCAGCACCACCAGCGGCAGGCCGATCACCAGCGCCAGCGCGACCGAAAAAACCGGCGCCTGCTGGCCGGTTTGCTCTTGCCGCTTGCGCGCCCAGACGTAGAAGCCAATCGAAGCGGCAATGCCGACGGCACACGCGATCACCACCCAATGGAATCCGGGCCCGAAGATCGGCTCCGGGGTGAACAGGCCGCGATTGTTGAGATAAACGCCGCCGAGAACTTTGTAGCTATCCCGCATCTCCGGCAACGCCTTGAGCACGGCGTTGTACCAAAACAGCAATTGCAGCAGCAGCGGGATATTGCGGATGGTCTCGACGTAGCCGGTCGCGACCTTGGACACCAGCCAGTTTTTCGACAGCCGCGCGATGCCGATGACGAAGCCGAGAATGGTGGCGATAATAATGCCGAGACCGGCAACCAGGAGCGTATTGAGCAGCCCGACCCAAAAGGCGCGGCCGTAGGTGGAAGCCTGCGCGCTGTAGGCGATCAGGGTCTGGCTGATATCGAAGCCGGCAGTGTTGTGCCAAAAGCCAAATCCGGAGGCGATATGCGCCCGTTCCAGATTGGTGATGGCGTTGCTGGCCGCGACGTAGACGAGAAGCGCAACGCCCGCGCAAAGCGCGACCTGATAGGCAATGCTGCGGACCTTGGGGTCGTTGTAAAAGGCAACCCGCGCGGGGGGAGACCCCGCCGGAAGGTCAATCGACATCTACCCCTCTCGGCCACATGACGACGCCCCGGCGCCGTCTCGCGCCAAACCGCCGGGGCGCATTGCCTCGGCGGTCCGGCATTTAGAATGCGGTCAGCGAATTGGCGGCGCGTATTGGATGCCGCCCTTGTTCCACAATTTGTTCAGACCGCGATCGATCTTGAGCGGCGAGCCCGAGCCGACATTGCGGTCGAACACTTCGCCGTAATTGCCGACCAGCTTGACGATGTTGACCGCCCAATCCTTGGACAGGCCGAGCTGCTCGCCGTAATTGCCTTCGGTGCCGACGAAGCGTTTGACGTCCGGGTTGGTCGATTTCATCATTTCGTCGACGTTCTTCGACGTGATGCCCAACTCTTCGGCGTTGATCATCGCGAACAGCGTCCACTTGACGATGTCGAACCACTGGTCGTCGCCATGGCGAACCGCCGGCCCGAGCGGCTCCTTGGAGATGATTTCCGGCAGCACGATGTGATCGTTCGAATTGGCAAGCCGCAAACGCTCGCCATAGAGCGCCGACGCATCGCTGGTGTAGGAGTCGCAGCGGCCGGCGTCATAGGCCTTCACCGCTTCGTTGGCGGTCGCGAAGGTCACGGTCTTCACCTGCATATTATGCGAGCGGAAGAAATCCGACAGATTGAGCTCGGTGGTGGTGCCCTGCTGCACGCAGACCGAAGCGCCATTGAGCTCAAGCGCGGAATTCACTTTCAGCGCCTTGCGCACCAGGAAGCCCTGGCCATCGTAGTAATTGACGCCGGCAAAGTTGAGGCCGAGCGAGGTGTCGCGCGAACTGGTCCAGGTTGTGTTGCGCGCCAGCAGGTCGACTTCGCCGGACTGCAATGCCGTGAAGCGGTCCTTGGCCGACAGCGGCACGAACTTGACCTTGTTGACATCGCCCAACACCGCGGCTGCGACGGCCTTGCAGAAATCGACGTCAAGGCCTGTCCACTTGCCCTGTGCGTCCGGCAGGCCGAAGCCGGCCAGCGTGCCGTTGGATCCGCAATTGAGCATGGCGCGATCCTTGACGGCCTTGAGCGTTTGTGCGGACGCACTTTGCGCGGCAAAAACCAGCGCAAGCGCGATAATGCTAATCATCCGATTCATCTGGCGGCCTCTTCAACGCATACTGGGATGCGGCGCCCCTCGTGGATCGGCCAAACAGACCTGCCGCCCACGGCCCCGGCGCCGCTGCGGAAAATATCTGTCGCTGGCCGTTTCCCCGAGCCCTCTCGACTTTTTACATCTCAGACCGATCGGGTCGAGAGGTCAAGGGGTTGACGGTTACAGGCGTTGCAGACGTATATGCCATCCGCGCTGCGGTTCCGCCCCAACCCAAAACCGGACCCCAAAATCACATGGCGAAGACGCCCAAAACCCCGTTGCAGCCAGAAACCCGGCTGGTCAATGCCGGCCGCGATCCGAAGGCCTATCACGGCTTCGTCAACCCGCCGGTCTACCATGCCTCGACCGTGCTTTATCCGACCGCCGAGGATCAGGTCGCCCACCGCGCCCGCTACAGCTATGGCCGCCGCGGCACCCCGACGTCGGAGGCGCTGGAAAACGCGTTGCGGGAACTCGAAGGCGAGGCCTGCGCGGGCGTCGCGCTGCTGCCGTCGGGCTTGGCGGCGATATCGACCGCCCTGCTCGCGGTTGCGGGCTCCGGCGACCACATTCTGGTGACCGACAGCGCCTACCGGCCGACCCGCAATTTCTGCGAGGGCGTGTTCAAGCGCATGGGCGTGGAGACGACTTATTACGATCCGCTGCTCGGCGCCGACATCGCCAAATTGTTCAAGCCGAATACCAAGGCGGTGTTTGTCGAGGCGCCCGGCTCGCAAAGCTTCGAGATGCAGGACATTCCGGCGATCGCCAAGGTCGCCCATGACAAGGGCGCGCTGGTGCTGATGGACAACACCTGGGCAACGCCGCTTTATTTCCGCGCGTTCGAAAAGGGCGTCGATCTGTCGATCCAGGCCGGCACCAAATATATCGGCGGCCATTCCGACATCATGTTCGGATGCGTGTCGGCCAATGCCAAGACGCTGAAGGCGCTTAAAGAGACGGTCTACACCATGGGGCTCTGCGTCGGGCCCGATGACATGAATCTCGCGCTGCGCGGCTTGCGCACGATGGGCGTGCGGCTGCCGCGGCACTATCAATCCGGCTTGCAAGTCGCGCGCTGGCTCGAGCAACGGCCGGAAGTCGCCCGCGTGCTGCACCCGGCGCTCGAAAGCAATCCCGGTCACGCGATTTGGCAGCGGGACTTCTCCGGCGCCTGCGGACTGTTCAGCATCGTGCTCAAGCCGACGTCCGAGCAATCGGTCTACGCCTTCATGAACGAACTGGCGCTGTTCGGCATGGGCTTTTCGTGGGGCGGTTTCGAGAGCCTGGTGATCTTGTTCGACTGCGCTGAATATCGCACCGCCACCCAATGGGCGCCGGGCGGACCGACGCTGCGCTTTCACATCGGGCTTGAAGACCCCGGCGACCTGATCGCCGATCTCGAACAAGGCTTCGCGGCGCTCGCAGCCGCCAAATAAATTACATCGCCGCCGCGCCGCCGCTGCGCATCACGAATTGCAGATTGCGCAGATAGACGAACACGCCGAACGCCTGCCCGATGATGAACACCGGGTCTTTGCGATAGAGCGCATAGCCCAGCAGCATGATGCCGCCGCCGATCGAGAACACCCAGAACGCGGTCGGCACCACGCTGCGGCCGGCGCGCTCGGAAGCGATCCATTGCACGACGAAGCGCATGGCAAACATGATTTGCGCGACGTAGCCGATGATGATGCCCCAATCGGCGTTGCCGATGAAAACGTCGTGCAGATAGCCGCCAACGGCATGAGTGATATCGATCAGCATCAGGATCTTCCTTTAATTGCGCGGCGCCCGTCCGGGGTTACGCGCTAGTCCACCAATTCCGGAACACGCTTCTTGCGGCGGATCAGCCACCACACGCCGGCGAGATCGAGAATACCAACCCAAAGCCGGTCCCAAAGTCCGTAGTTCGATACGCCGGCGCCGCGCGGCCGATCGACCACGTCGACATAGCCGATGTCGTAGCCTTCGCGCCGCACCAGCGCCGGCATGAACCGATGCAGGCCATCGAAATAAGGCAGGCTCAAGAACACGTCGCGGCGGAACGCCTTGAGGCCGCAACCGGTGTCGCGGGTGCCGTCGCGCAGCACCGCGCTGCGCACGCCGTTGGCGATGCGCGATTGCAGCTTCTTGAAGCCGCTCGCCTTGCGGCCGACCCTTTGACCGGCGACCAGCCCGATGCGCGGGCTGCCGGCTTCCAATACCCGCAGCAATGCTGGGATGAAGGCCGGATCGTTCTGGCCGTCGCCATCGAGCGTCACGACGAACGGCGCGCGGGCCGCCTGAACGCCGCTGCGCACCGCGCTGGACTGGCCGCAGGATTGCTTGTGCCGCACGCGGCGCAGCCAGTCGTGCTGCGCCATCAGGCGCTTGAGCTCGGCCTCGGTGCCGTCGGTCGAACCGTCATTGACGTAAACCACCTCGAACCGCCATTGCCCGGCGAGCGCCACGGCGATTTCGGCCACCAGGGCTGCGACATTGCCGGCCTCGTTGCGGACCGGCACCACGACGGACACCGCCGGATCGTTCGTGTTCATTCTTATGGTTCCGTCGGCCGCGAACGGGCCGAATAAGACCGCTTCTTATTAAGCCAATAGCTCGCGGGCAACTGATTTGATCCGGCGCAGCGAGGGGCCTGGAAATTGATGTAAAGCGCCGTCGGGCGCCACCGAGAAACCGAGCCGCCGCAGCGCAAAATAGCGGCGCACCAGCAAGACGCCGATAATCCCGACCAGGGCTCCGCTGGCGACATCGGTCACGTAATGTGCCGTCACGATGATACGGCTCGCCGCGATCAGCAGCGCAAAGATCAGCAGCGCGGTGCGGGCGCGCGGCCACAGCATGCCGAATGCCGCCAGAGCCGCGAAGGCCGTGGTGGCATGGCCGGACGGCAGGCCGGCATAGGCCGGAGCCCAGTGGAATGGATCGAACAGCGAGGGGTTGAGGCTGCCGCCAACCCCCGGACGGGCGCGGCCGATCATGTTCTTTATGATGGACGCGAACAGCCCGGGCAGCGCGATCGCCACGAATAGAAATCCGACGCGGACCATCACGGCCGCCAGCACCCGTTGCGAAACATGGGAGAGCCGCGGCAGCGCGGCCAGTGCCAGAAACACAATGCCGAGCGGCCAGAGCAACCAGGCCGATTTGCCAAAATCGGTGAACCAATCGAACGCCGAGATCAGCCAGCGCGGCAGCCGCGGCACGGCGCTGGTTACGGGTGCGTCGATCAGGAGCATGCCGAACAGGAACACGGCAATGACAACCGCAACGGCGATAGCAAGCTGCCGCGGCGCCGGCAGCCAGGGCTGCCGCGGATTTATCCGTGCGGGACGAAACAGGATCGCAATCGCTGCCGCCACATTGGCAAAGCAACGCCGCAACACGGCGCCGGCTCCGCCTGCTTCAACTTCAGATCCGTTGGCCACGGTCATGGCGTCGTCATCGAGCGGAACACGGTCAGCGCCACCGGCTTGCCGATGCTGATATTGTATCCGTCGATGCGCTGGCTCAGGGCGTAACGCAGTCCGATCGCATTGGCGCGCTGGACAAAGCTTCGCTCGCTGCGCGGATCGACCAGCGCGAAGTGACAAGGGTCCTTGCGCAGGAATTCGGCGGCGCCTGCGCCATCGGTGAAAAGCGTGTCGGTGCCGAGCATGAATACCAGGCTCGGCTCTTGATAAGCGTAGGTCCCGGCGACGTGCGGGTCCTTGCAATCGGAGGCGCGAATGACTTCGGCGATCAGCGCGCTGGGAAACAGCGACGGCAGCAAAGGAAACGTCACGGCGTAGACGGTGATGGCGATGAACACCGACGCCATCATGGCGCGCAGCAATGCGCGCTCGGCGCCGTCCACGTCATAGAGCCGCCAGGCGAACAGGCCGGAGATCATCGCCGCCGCCGCGAACGGCCAGGCGGCGAGCCCAAGATCGCGGCTCAGGGCAACGAAGCCGACAACGACCACGATCGCAATCGCCACCGGAAACAGGAACCAGCCGACGGTGCCGCGCACCATCCAGCGCACCCGGGCGAGCCCGCCCTTTTCAAGGATACCGGCGATCAAAATGGCGATCGCCGGGTAAAGCGGCAGCACATAATGCGGCAGCTTGGTCATGACCGCTTCGAACACGATCCACGACGGCACCAGCCAGGCCAGCAGAAATTGCGCGCCGGGCTCGCGCCGCGCCTTCCACACCATCGGCGTCGCGAGCCCCGCCAGCACCGCGCCCGGCCAGAACGTCACCCAGAACAGCACGAAGTAAAATCCCGGCGGCGCGCCATGGGCCTCCTGGCCGCTGGTGATCTTGGCCAGCATGTCTTCGCCGATCGCCTGCACGAAGAAACTGTCGCCGGACTTGGCGACGATCGCGATGAACCACGGCAGCACCAGCAAGATCAGCCAGGCCAGCCCGGCCAATGGCTTGAGCCGCCAGATCCAGCGCCCCGAGCGATCGGCGATCGACAGCGTCAGCGCCGTCAGCCCGACGAACATCAATATCAAGGGACCTTTGAGCAATACGCCGCCGGCCAGCGCGGTCCACAGGATCGCCGGCATGGCCCAGCCTATGGTCGGCTCCGGCGTCCGCCTTGTGGCCAGATAGATCCGCGCCATCGCGCCCATCGCCGCAACGCAGGTGAACAGCAACATGGCGTCGGTCTTGGCGAGCCGCGCTTCGACCCCGAGCAGGATCGAACTGGCCATCATCAGCGCTGCCAATAGCGCGGCGCGGCGGGCGACAAAGGCGAGCGCGGCCCAATAGGTCAAAAGGACCGCGCCGATCGCGCCGGCCAGCGACGGCAGACGGTAGAGCCATATGGTGGTGCGCGCATTCGGCACGCCGAGCGCCTCACCGGTCTTCACCGCCACGGCCTGCAGCCAATAGATGCCGACCGGCTTTTTGTAACGAACCTCGTCCTGAAACCGGATATCGACATATTCGCCGCTCTCCACCATCTGCTTGGTGGCTTGCGCAAAGCGCGCCTCGTCGCGGTCGACCGGCGGAATCTGGAAAAAGCCCGGCAAAAACGCCAGCAACGCGAGCGCAATCAGCATCGCCACGGCGCGGGCATGCGAGCCCGTGCCATAGTCGAGCAAGGACGCAAGGCCCCGCCCGGGAGCAATCGATTGACGCGCGTCGTTCGTGGTCGTGCTCATTCGCCTATCTTTTACGGAGGGACTGATTCCACAGCCTGCGCTGCACAATAGTGCCACGGGCACGGTCTGTCATTCGCGCTTACTGCACCCGCACCATGACGCTGTCGGCGGCGCCGCGGGCGTCCATCACCGTCAGCCGCACAAAGCCCGGCCCGTCCGGCTGAAAGAACAATGTGCGGCGGCCGCCTTGCGCAAGCACAGGAACGCCATTGACCATGACGGTCAGCGGCGCCGTGCCGCCGGCGATCTTGAGTGCGACCGGGTCATGCGCCGCAACGCCGTTTTGGCCGCCGGCCATTTCGATACGCGCGCCGTCGGGCGGGAACATGATACGCGGCGGCTCGGCCATCGCACCCGGTTCGGTTGCCGGCGAGAAGCGCTGCAACGGCGGCGGCAGTTTGCCGGTGGTGGCAAAGACCGCGCCCTTGGGGGCATGCGGCCAACGGCGCGGGCGCGAGACCCGAGCGCGCAAAGGCATCGAACAGGATCGGCGCGGCGGCCGAACGTCCGACCAGTCCCGGCACCGGCGCGCCATCGGGACGTCCCACCCAGACGCCAACCGTCATGCGGCCGTCGAAGCCAACCGCCCAGGCGTCGCGATAGCCATAAGACGTGCCGGTCTTGAAGGCGATACGGCCATGCGGCGCGTTATCCGGCGGCGGCGCGCCAATCAGAATATTGCCGACATACCAGGCCGCAACGGGATCCAGCAGCCGGCGCGGACTTGCTGCGGCCGCGCTTTCGCGCTCGACCAGCGGCGTCGCGACGCCGCCCCGCGCCAGCCCGGTATAGAGCATGACCAGATCGTTGAGCCTGATGCCGACGCCGCCGAGACCCATGGCGAGACCGGGGGCTTCGCCCTTCGGCAGCACCAGCGCGGCGCCGGCCTGCTCCAGCCGCGCGCTGAGGCGGTTGACGCCGACTTTGCCGAGCACGGCGATGGCCGGCACGTTGAGCGACAGTTGCAGCGCCTTGCGCACCGTGACGGTGCCCTGGAACGTCAGGTCGAAATTCTCCGGCGTATAGCTGCCGTAGCGCGCCGGGCGGTCGTCGATCAAAGTCTCGGGGTGGATCAGGCCATCCTCGAAACCGAGGCCGTAGATGAACGGCTTGAGCGTCGAGCCGGGCGAGCGCAGGGCCAACGTCATGTCGACCTGGCCGGCGCGGCGGGCGTCGAAATAATCGGCGGAGGCGACACGCGCCCTCACCTCGCCGGTCGCGTTGTCGACCGCGACGATGGCGACCGAAATCTGCGGCCCGAGTGCACGAGCGCGTTCGCGCGCCAGATCTTCCAGCGGCTTCTGAAGATTGGCGTCGATGGTCAGACGGTGAATCCGCAGCGACGGCTCGGCCGAGATCACTTCATCGGCGGCATGCGGCGCCAGGACCGGCAGCTCTTTACGCGCCACCGGCACCCGCTCCGATTTGGCGCGCGCGATTTCATCAGGCGGAACAATACCTTGCGCCGCCACGCGATCGAGCACGCGGTCGCGCGCGGCACGGGCTTTGGCGGCAAAACGGTCCGGCCGGCGCAATTCGGGCGACTGCGGCAAGGCCACCAGCAGTGCGGCTTCGGCGAGCGTGAGCCTGCGCGGCTCCTTGCCGAAATAAGCCAGCGACGCCGCGCGGACGCCTTCGAGGTTGCCGCCATAGGGCGCGAGCGTCAGATAAAGCGACAGAATTTCGTTCTTGCTGAGCGCGTATTCCAGTTCAAAGGCGCGCGTGACCTGGCGCAGTTTGGCGCCGAAGCTGCGGTGTTCGCGCGGCTCCAACAGGCGCGCGACCTGCATTGATAAAGTGCTTCCGCCGGACACGATATGCCCTTGCGTCAGCAGCTGAATTGCCGCGCGGCCCATGGCCAAAGGGTCGACGCCGACATGCTCGTAGAAGCGCTTGTCCTCGTAGGCGAACAGCATCTTGAGGTAGCGAGGATCGACATCCTCGACGACCGCCGGCAGCCGCCAGCGCCCCTCTTTGGTCGCGTAGGCCCGCAGCAACTTGCCCTCGCGGTCGAGAACGATGTGCGAGGTTTCGAGATTCTTGCCGAGCGGCGGCGGCCCCAGCGCGTAGACCCACGCCCCGCCGGCGACCGCGATCGCGGCGACCGCGCCGGTCATACTCGCCGCTAAGAGACGCCAGCGTTTCATTTGGCGGCCGCAATCTCGATTGTCCCGGTGGCGGTGCGGCCGAAGCGATCCGGCCGATACATGTCCTCGACGATCGCCTGCGGCAGCACGTATTTGCCCGGCGACACCGCGCGCACCACGTAGGCCACCGTGAACACCGGCGGTGATTCCGCGTTGCGGTCGAAGGCCGCGGTGAAACGGTCATCGCGGAATTCGGAGTGCACCGGCTCGGCCGCATCCTGCGATCCAGGTCAGCGTGCCGGTTTCGCCCGACGACACCAGTTTCGGATTGTCGATCTCGAAGCCGGCCGGCAGATAATCGGCGACGATGACGCGGCCGAACTGCGGCTGCGGCTCGGTCATTTTCAGCACCACGACGAAGCGCTGGTTCTGCGTCGCCTTGGCCGGATCGGCGGCCTCGCCGTCGAGCGTGTGGTAGCTGCGCTCGATCTTGAAGCCGCGCTCGGCGGCCGGCTCCGGCGTGATCGGCGCGCCTGAGACCGACACCACCGCCTGCACATTGCCCTCGCCGTGGTTGGTGACGGCCAAGGGCGCCGTCAGCTGATCGGCGCGCAGGCTGCGGTAGTACGCACCCTGGCGGGTTTCGCCGGCGATGGTCAGCGAGATGGCGTTGAGCTGCTTGGCCAGCGTGCGCGCGGCGAGCACCAGCCAGGCGTCTTCCTGCGTCGAGGTCCGCGCCGACAGCTTGCGCGCGGCGTCGATGCGCAGGATCGCCTTGTCGATGGTCGCCTGCGGCGCGCGGCCTTCCGAGGCCAGCGTCACCAGCGCCGCGGCATCGCGCAACGCCGAGCCGAAATCGGCGCGGCCGAGATCGAGCTTGGGTTGCGGCGCGATGGCGTCGAGCGCGGCCAGATAGACGCGGTCCGAGCGCGCCTTGTCGCCCAGCATGCCGAGCGCCGCGGCGATCTGCGCCTTGCCGATCGGCGTCGCGATATCGGCGAGCTTGACGTCGGCGATGTAACGCAGGTCGCCGACCGGCGCCGCGCCGTTGCGCGCCAGCACGTAGATACGCATAGGCCAGTTCGCGGCCGCCGTTCTTGCCCGGCTCCGGCGCCGAGGCGACGTAATTGCGCAGGCGGTCGATGCGCCAGCGTGTAGGCCGACGCCGGCACCTCGAAGCCGCGCTCGCGGGCGCGCGTCAGGAAGTCGGTGACGTAGGCATCGAGCCAGGCGTCGTCGCCGCCGACCGACCACAGGCCGAACGAGCCGTTGGCGCCCTGGCGCGCCAGCAGGCGCGCGATGGCGTCCTTGATGCGCGCATCGATATCGCCGTCGGGGGCGAGCTGGGCCTGCGCCGCCAGTTCGTTGACATAGAGCATCGCCACCGCGCGGCTGGTGATCTGCTCGGAGCAGCCGAACGGATAGCGGTCGAGCTCATTGAGCAGCGTCGCGGCATCGAGCGAGGTCGAAACCGCGACCGACAGCGCGACGCGGCCGGTGCCCGGCACGAAGTCGGCGAACATGTCGCTCGACAGCGTCAGCGTTTCGCCCTTGGCGAGCGAGCGCACGGTGCGCCGCGTCAGGATTTGCGTCGCCGGCCGCACATCGAGCGCGTAGCTGCGCTCCAGCGCAAAGCCATTCGGCCCGCTCACGCTCACTTTGACCGTGGTCGGGCCCGAGCCTGACGCGGATACCGGCACCGAGACGCGGCCGCGCTGCTTGGCGGCAAGCTTGAGGATTTGCGGCTTGTCGCTGTCGAACTTGACGGCGCCGTCGGCGGCGACCGCAATCGTGTAGTCGCCGGCCGCGCCTTCGACATTGTCGAGTTCGAGCTGCACGGCGCCGTTGTCGCCGGTGCGCAGGAAGCGCGGCAGCGTCGCGGTCAGCACGACAGTGTCGCGCACCACCACGTCGCCCGAGGCCTTGCCGACCTTGTCCTTGCTCCAGGCCACCGCCATCACCCGCACGGTGCCGGCGAAGGCCGGAATATCGAACAGCACCTGGGCGATGCCGTCGGCGCCGACCGTGACGATGCCGGAATAAAGCGACAGCGGCGCCTGCGTCGGCGGCGAGCCGGACAATTCCGCGCCGGCGATATCGCCGCCGGAGCGGATCGCGCCGCGCGCGCCCTGCATGCCGTCGATCAATTGCCCGTAGAGATCGCGCACTTCGGCGGTCAGCCGGCGCTGGCCGAGATAATAGTCGTCGGGCGCCGGCGGCTTGTAATTGGTGAGATTGAGAATGCCGACATCGACGGCGGCGACCACGACGCGCGCGTCCTCGCCGGGGGTAAGCCCGGCGAGCTTGATCGGCACGCTGAGCGGCGAATTCGGCCGCAGCGTCGCCGGCAGCTTCATGTCGAGCGCGAGCGTGCGCGCCGACTTGTCGATGGAGAACCACTGCACGCCGATGGCGCGGCCGGGCATGCGCTGCGCCGGCGCATCGAGCGGACGGCGCAAGGTGGCGACCAGATAGGCGCCGGTGCCCCAGTCCTTGCCGACGGCGAGCTTGACCTGCGCGGTGCCGGCTTTGACTTCCTGCGATTGGCTGGCGACCAGCCGGTCGGTGAACACGTTGACGCGTGAGACGGCCCGCCGTGGTCGCGGTCACCGCGACATTCATGGTGTCGCCGGATTTGTAGTCGGTCTTGTCGAGCGCGACTTCCAGGAGGTCGGGCGTGTCGGCGCTCGATTCCGCGTAGAAGCCGGCATCGAAGTCGAGCGAGGTGACGGCGCCGTTCGGCTGTCCGACACTTCCAGGCGATAGCGGCCCCATTTCACCGGCAGCGACAGCCGCGCCGGCTTGTCGGCGGCGACGTCGAGCGTGCCGTTGGCGACGCGTTCGGTGCGCTTGACCGGCTCGAAATTCCATTGGCCGTTCTGGCGATACCATTGATAGCTGGTCTCGACCTTGAGCAGTTCGTAGCGCAGCCCGTTCTTGCGCGAGCTTGCTGCCGTCGGGCGCCACCATCACCACGTCGAAATCGGCATTGGCGCCGTCGGCGAGCGAGCGGCCGGAGAAGGCCGGCTTGACGCCGATCATCGCCGCATCGGCCGCCACCGGCAGCGTCAGCTTGCGCTCGACGGCGCGGCCGCCGGATTCCGCCATGCTCACGGTGATCTGCGCTTCGAGCGGCCGCGACGTCACCGGCACCTTGTCGAGCTTGACCGGGAAACTCGCTTTGCCGGCGGCATCGGTCGCCGGCAGGTCGTCGAGTTCCTGGCGAACCGCCGTCACTTCGTCGTCGAACAGCCCGAAGGAATAGCCGGCAAAGCCCGGCCGCTCTTTGGCGGCGGCGATGGTCACCGCGCCGGAGAGTTCGAGATTGGACGCCGGCGCGCCATAGAGGAAATGACCGTCGACGCTGACTTGCGCCGCGCCGTTGCGCGGCAATCACTTTGGCGGCCGAGGCGAGATCGAATTCGATGCGGTCGGCGACATAGTCCTCGACCATGAAGGTGGTCTCGCCGATCGGCGGGCGCTTGGGATCGGTATAGGCGCGCACGCGCCAGGTGCCGGTCGCGGCGGTCGACACGATCGGCACGTGCAAGGAGCGGCCGCCGAGGCCCTGATCGGGCACCATGACGCGGCGATATTCGACGCCGTCCGGCCGCTCGACCACCAGCGTCAGCGGCACCGCGGTGGCGGCGACGCCGCGCGCATCGCGCAGCAGCGCCGTGACTTCGACGGCTTCGCCGGTGCGGTAGACGCCGCGCTCGGTATAGACGAAGGCATCGAGCCCTTCCGGCACCGGACGGCCGGCGACGCCGCGGTCCGACAGATCGAAGGCCGGCGATTTCAGGCTGAGAAACGCGTAGTCGGCCTTGTCGCTGGCGACGATCGCCGCCGGGCTCAAGCCGCCCTCGCCGCGCGCAAGACCCGCCTCGAAATGCACAAAGCCGTTCGGGTCGGTCGGCTTGGTCGCCAGCACCTCATTGTTGCGCGCGATCAGCCGGACGTTTGTGCCCGCCTTCGGCTCGGCGCTCGCCAGCGAATGGATGAAGACGTCGATGCCGTCCTGGCCGCTGTAGGCGGTCAGGCCTAAGTCGGAGACGATGAACCATTGGGTGGCCTGCTGCTCGTAGTCGTCGGACACCAGGTCTTTCGGCGTGGCGGTGATGGCGTAGACGCCGGGGCCGATGTCCTTGAGCGCCTGCTCGACCGGGAATGCGGTGGTGACTTCGGTGTTGAGCTTCTGCTCGACGGTCAGTTCGCCGCTCCACACCTTCTCGCCGCGCTCGCTGGTGATGCGTTCGGCGTCGCTGCGGCTGATGTTGCGCTGGAAGTCGTAGCCCAGCACGGTCTCGATCAGATTGCGGTCGCCGATGCGATAGATCGATACATCGAGCGCCGCGGTGTTGACGCTGAGCACCGGAATGCCGCGCTGGCCGGTGCGCGGCAGCACATAGGCCTTGCCGGAAAACCGCGCGAACGGCTTGCGGTCGCGCACGAAGATGGTGAACTCGGCCGTCTTCGCCAGCGTCTCGCGCACCACCGACGGCAGACCGGCGCGCAACGTGATCGTGTAGCGCTCGCCGTGCTTGAGGCCCTCGACGCAGAGCTGCTTGTCGTTGGCCGAGATCGCCGGCTTGTCGACGCCGGCGACCGCAACGTATGGCGAGAAATCGGTGCGCCGGCCCGGCAGTTCCTCGGAGAACTGGAAACAGGCGCGCGGGGAAACCGCATCGGAGTCGACCGAGTAATCCAGATAGCGGAAACCGTGCTCGACGCGCAGCCGCTCATATTGGCCGCGCAGGTCGGCGGTCTCGCGCAGATCGAGCGACAGCCGCAGCGCGTCGAGCGCGCGGCCGCCATTGCTTGCGGTCGGCGAGCGTGCGGCCGAGCACGGCGAGGCTGTCGGCTTCGAGATTGCGGTCGGTGGCGCGTTGATAGGCGATGTAGGCGGCGGTCGAGGCGCGATCGAGCAGCAGCGCGCGCTCCTTGTCGTCGCGCGGGCGGATTTGCAGCACGGTGCGCGCCAGCCGCAGCCAGTTCGCGGCATCGTTGGGCGCGGCGGTGACGACCTGGCCGAGCACCGTCATGCCGGTGCGGAAATCGTTCTTCTGGAAGGCGGCGTCGGCATCGCGGCGCAGCGTCGCGGCCGGCTTGGTCACCGCGCCGGCGTCGCTCTTGATCTGGGCCTCGAGCTTGATCGCCGCGTCGCCGAGATCCTTGCGTTCGAAGGCTTTGTCGGCAGCCAGCGCCGGCGGATGACGGCAAGGGCGAGCAACGCGGCCGCAAGGCCGGCGCGGACGAACGCTGAGCATGGAAAGAGACCTCCGGAAGTCGGCGGACAACTATCATTGCAGCTCCCGATGGTGTCGAGGTCATGGCAGCGCCGTGAAGCGCCGGCCGCGGCCCGAGCAGGAAGCCAAATTTCAGACCGCATCCATAAGCGCGGCCAGAGCACTGTGTCCATATGTTCAGAAGTTACATTAAGTACTCGAATAACGACTGCTAAACCATTTATTTAACTCATAAATCTCTATTTCAGGCGAAGCCCGGCGGCTTCGGCATCGGCAGCGCCTGCTCGATCGCGCGCGCCGCCCGCAGCACGATGGCGTCGGCCGAAAGCGGGCCGACGATCTGCACGCCCATCGGCAGACCGTTGCCGCCGAGCCCGCACGGCACCGAGGCCGCCGGCTGCTGCGTCAGGTTGAACGGATAGGTGTAAGGCGACCAGTCCAGCCAGTCGTCGCCGAAGCCGCCCGCCTCCGGCATCTCGCGGCCCGCTTTCAGCGCGGTGATCGGCATGGTCGGCGTCAGCAGCAGATCGTAGCGCTCGTGAAATGCGCGCATGGCGTTGTACATCTCGGCGCGCGCGGTGTAGGCGGCGAGATAGTCGCCGACCGAAAATTTCCGGCCGCGTTCGGCGATGCGCAGCAGGCCCGGATCCATCTCGGCGCGCCGCGCCTGCGGCACCGCGTCGACGATCGCCGCCGCCACCGGCCACCACATCGCGCGGATCAGTTCGAGCGCGCGATCAAGCGGCGGATCGGCCTCCTCGACGATAGCGCCCTGCTCCTGCAACGCGGCCGCCGCCTTGCGGGCAGCCGCTTCGATTTCCGGATCGAGCGCCGCAACGTGACCGAGCCGCGCTGAGAAC
This sequence comes from uncultured Alphaproteobacteria bacterium, assembly GCA_963825015.1. Taxonomy (GTDB): domain Bacteria; phylum Pseudomonadota; class Alphaproteobacteria; order Rhizobiales; family Xanthobacteraceae; genus Pseudolabrys. The sequence goes on from CAWGRN010000023.1 coordinate 190,879, forward strand.
GCCACGCGCAATCCCCGCACGCCGCCGTCCAGACCTGCGTGAAATCCGGCGGCGGCCGGTTCCAGGCCGCCATGTCGCGCGCATCGGGCTGCGCGATCACCGACAGCATCAAGCGCGGCATCGGCGACGGTGCGGGTGATCGGCCCTTGGTGCGACAGCACGTTGAGCAGCAGCGCCGGATAGATCGGCACCTGCCCGAAGCTCGGCTTGATGCCGAACACGCCGGTAAAGGCCGCCGGAATCCGCAACGAGCCGGCGCCGTCGGTGCCGAGATGCAAGACGCCCAGACCGAGCAACGCGGCCACCGCGCCGCCGCCGGTCGAGCCGCCCGGCGTGTATTCCGCGATTCCACGGATTGCGGGTGATGCCGGTAAGCGGACTATGGCAGGCGCCGATCCAGCCATGCTCGGGCATGCAGGTCTTGCCGAGGATCACCGCACCCTGCTCGCGTAGGCGCGCGGTCGCCGGCGAATCGGCCTCAGCGGGCTTGGGGTCGCTGGTCCTGGAGCCGCGCCGGGTCGGCAGACCCTTGGCCCAGATATTGTCCTTGATCGAGGCCGGCACGCCGTCGATCGCGCCGAGCGGCGCCGCCGCCCGCCAGCGCGCCTCGGACTGCCTGGCCGCGGCGAGCACGGGCTCCGGTTCGATCGGCATAAAGGCATTGAACGCGGCGTGCCGCTCGATCCGGGCCAGGACGTCCTGCGCCACCTCGACCGGCGACAGCGCGCCGCGCCAGTAAAGCCTGCGTCAGCGCGGCACAGGTCAGGTCGGCAATCGCGCTCATTCGGCGAACCTCGGACCCAAGGTTATCGGCCTAAAGGCTTGCCACGAAAGGCTGGCCCACTAAAGGCTTGGCGCACACCTTTTCATGCCGGCTCGGCACGAGTAAACCGGTGCCGGTGAGACCCCGTAGCTCAGCTGGATAGAGCACCGGCCTTCTAAGCCGGGGGCCGCTGGTTCGAATCCAGCCGGGGTCGCCAAATTCCTCCGCATTGCCGTGGATTTCGCAAGCCTCGCCCGGGCCGCCGGCGCGGTCACGGAAACCCATAATTAACAAAATTGGCACCACCAATAGGGGCTGCGTTAACTCCCAGCGATTCCACCGCAATGCAGGTCCAGTGATCAAAATGGCCGTACCGCCCCCTAAAACCGCCGAACCGGTCGTCGCAGCGCCGCCGCTGGCGCCCGGTACCGTCCCGCTCTGCTATGTGGTCGACGAAGAAGCCAGCATCCGGCACTTTCTGTCGCTGGTTCTGCAAGGCTCCGGCGTCGACACCATAGAATTTGCCGACGGCGCCGCGCTGCGCCGGGCGCTGGCGATGGAACGTCGCGTGCCCGATCTCGTGTTCCACAATATTCCGCTCGAATTCTTCGGACGCGGTCGAGTCGATGGTCGCGCTCGGCAAGAACGGCATGCGTGGCGCCGTGCAGCTGATGAGCAATCGCGGCGCGGCGGTGCTTGAGCACGTCAAGGGCGTCGGCGGCCAGCACATGCTCAACATGCTGCCGGTGCTCAAGAAGCCGTTCGAGACCGACGCCGTCGTCAAGATCCTCCAGGAGCTCAAGCTCGGCTTGTCGGCGGCGGATACCGTGCGCCTCAGCTCTCGACGAGGCGCTCGATCAAAAAATGATCGAGTTCTGGTACCAGCCGAAGATCGATCTTCGCAAGAAACAGCTCGCCGGCGCGGAAGCCTATGCCCGCGCGCGCCATCCGGAGCACGGCGTCGTGATGCCGGCCGCCTTCATGCCCGGCGCGCCGGAACCGGCGATCCTCAAATTGTCGCAACTGGCGCTCGAAAGCGCGCTCAAGGCCGGGCTCAGTTTTTCCAAACTCGGCATCAACCTGCGGCTCTCCGTCAACATGCCCTTCGCCGTTCTGGGCAAACTGCCGGTCGAGGACATCGTCAAGGCGCATCACGCCAATGCCGATAAATGGGCCGGCCTGATCATCGACATCCCCGAAGACGAGATCATCAACGACCTCGGGGCCGCCAGCGAGCTCGCCGCGCGGCTGGCGCCGCTTAATGTCCGTCTGTCGATCGACGATTTCGGCCGCGGCCATGCGTCGTTTGCCCGGCTCAGCGAATTGCCGTTCGCCGAGTTGAAGCTCGACCGCGCCTTCGTCGCCGACTGCAGCACCGACCGGGTCAATGCGCCGCTCTGCAAGACGGTGATCGACCTGGCGCATCATTTCGGCTGCACCGCGGTCGCGATGGGAATCGAAAAGGCCTCGGATGCCGTCGCCCTGGTGACCATGGGCTGCGATTTCGGCCAAGGCTTCCTGCTCGGCCAGCCGATGCCGGAAGAACGGTTCATCTCGCTGCTGCGCCAGCGCGCGGCAACGCAGGGCCACGACCTGCCGGCCGCCGCAGCGAGCTGATTACATACTTAGCGATCAGCGTGGGGTCAGTGGGTCCAGGCGTCGCGGCGCTTGAACGCGAAATTGTCCGAATATGAGATGACGCGCCGGCGTGCCGGTTTGGCCTCGCGACAGCTGATAGGCGATGCCGTGGCGTTCGCAATAGGCGACCGCCTCCTCCTTGGGACTCAAACCGCAGGCGCAATTGCTGGCGCATGTCGCTGGATGAGGTCCAGCCCATCAGCGGCTCAACTTGGCGCGGCTCTTCCAGGTCGAAATCGACAACCCATTCTTTGGTGTTGCCGGAGCCCGACTGCATGGCGGTTTTCGATGGCTTGTAGATGCGCGCGGTCATGATATTGGACCCAAAGATTGACCTGTCTGAGCCCGTATAGGCCGTGGCGGGCGCGCTGGCAACGGCGCGCACGCGCAGCGTTTGCCATTCCGCCAGGCCATAATAGAAAAACCCCCGGCAGTTTCCTGCCGGGGGTCTTATTAGTCATGCTCTGATCGGACGATCAGGGCCAGAAGTTACGCTGCACGCGGAAGATCGCCTGCCACGCGCTCTGGTCGCCGGTTGCCAGCCGGACGGCGCCGAAGTGCGGTGTCGAGTGCTCAGCTTCTGGTACATCACGTCGACGCTCAGATCGAGGTTGGCGACCGGCGACCAAATCGTGCGCGAACCGACCTGCGAGTACGTTCCAGTCCGATCCCGAGCCGCCGCGAGGCTGCCGAACGTCGCTATAGTTGAACGCGCCGTACGTGCCGTACAACGACGTCTTCCACTGCGGGGTCCAGGAGTGCTGGAAGCCACCGACCACCGACCAGCCTTTGGTCAGTGGAGGCTCGAGACCCGCTGGTTGCACCGGGTAGACGGCATCGCCGCACCGGACCGCCACCGGTCGTGGTGCCGTGGGTGATGGCGAACGAGCCAAGACCACCACCGACGTACCTGAGCGCGCCTTCGGTGTAGTCGCCTTCGACCGAGATGCTAGTCACCCTTGCCGAGCATCGGCAGGTTGACGGTCACGCCGGCGCCGATCGCCCAACCATAGGCATCGCTCGGATGGCCGGTACCGGAGCGCCCGGGGTGTAGTAGCTCAGTGACCTGATGCACGGCGCCCATGATCTGCGCGCTGCCCCAGGTCTGGTCGATGTTGAGGTTGCCGACCAGGTCCGGAACTGACGGGCCGGCGGCATAGCCGCAGCGCCACGTCGGGCTGAAGATCGCCGTGCGGCGGTTCGGCGTGATCTTCAGCCGATATGCGTCGCGGAAAGGCCGTTGCCGAGCTGGGCGGTATAAGCGACACGGTGTCGCCGCCGCCGCCGGTGTCCGACGCCAGCACGTTGGTCGTGTTCGAGTAGGCCGGGGTCGAGTAGAAGTCGAAGAACGACTGCGCCTTGCCGGCGGTGAAGCCGCCCAACTGCACGAACGCGCGCGGAGCGTAGAGTCGAGTTCGCCGGTCGTCGCCGTTGGTCGTTCTGGAAACCACCAGCGATGTACGACCGCAACGTGCCGTATTCGGTCTGCGCGCGGGCATCGACCGTGATGATGCCGCGGGTGCGGATGGTGTTCAAAGTCCAACGTCGCGGCTGTGAACGTCGCCAACCTTGATCGGGTTGAACGAGCCGCGCGAGTTCAGGTTGTATTCGGCGCGAACCCAGCCGCCGACCTTGATGCAGGTATCGGTACCCGGGATGTAATAGAACCCCGCGCCATACAGACTGCAAATCTTCACGTACTGGACCGGTTTGGCCTTGACGGGAAGATCGGCGGCCTGCGCCCCAGACATCGCAACGAGACCCGCTGCGGTGCCGAGGAGAAGGCTTTTCACCATCTTCATATTGAACCTCCAAAACATTGTTTATCGTGAGAGGGTTCCGTATCCGCCCAGTGCGACAGCACCGATGGAACTTCCCCTTGCTCCCCGCAATCCGGAGAAACTTCTTCCCGAAAAGCACGACACGGGGATGCCCCCTCCGTCGCAGTTCAGACATTAGCGACTGAGCCTCTTGGCGCAACGAAGAAGCGCCCTTCCCACAGGCGTCTGGGGGCGGTTTTCAAGCGAGTGTTGCGTAAAAAACACGCATTTTGGACCGGTCCGGAACCCAGCCCGGAAAGTCGCCTGCCCGCGCTAGCCGTGATAATATTGTCGTTATATTCAATATGTTACTTAGAATTGAGCGCTGGCTTTGGCGATTCGACGACAGCCGGTGAACGCCGGCTGGTATCGAAATGGCCTAAAAGCGACGACTTTAGGCCAGCATTCGGCCGCATGCGCGCATCGGCAGCGCCCATTTCAGAGGCAGGCCCGATACCGTACCCTTGCTCGATCTTGTCCTAGCGCCCGCGGGATCGTCTCGAAGGCCGCGATCCGGACAGCCCAGCTTGAGTCCGTTCGAAGTTCAGGCCTTGTTTGTTTGAAAACGCTATGTACGTCACCAAATGCCACGGCCGTATTTGGCCGTATGTGGTGATTTTCCGGAATTGTGATCGCGAGACGTTGTTTGAACCTGGATAGTCCGACGTACCGCTGGCGGCAACTCATCACTTTCGAGCAAATGCCGAGCATGGCCCCGCTTCGCAAGGCCGTCCTTGACGCGAGGCGGCGCGCAAAGCGCGCACCGCCGCGCGCTAAAGATCGAGGGTTCGAATGCTTTAGCGCGAAGCAGGCTGGCGGAGACGGAGGGATTCGAACCCTCGATACGCCTTTGGAGCGTATAACGGTTTAGCAAACCGCCGCCTTCAGCCACTCGGCCACGTCTCCGGTACCGCCAGTGCGTATAGAATCTGCAATCCTCGGTCAAACCTATCCGTGCAGCCCGATCGATCCTTGTGGTACATGAACACCCTGCAGCCGGCGCCAGCCGCGTTAAACGCATTAAATGTGCCGCGCACGAACTAAAGCGCGCACCGGCGGGTTATCGATCATACAGCACACACGCCTGCCGAGACCGGGACAATGTCCATGATCAGACTCAAGATGACCAGACTCAATATGATCAGAATCAGTGCGATGCTTGGCGCCGCGACTGCCATCGCAGCCATGCCGCTCTTCGCCCAACCGGCAAAGGCCGCGATCGAATATCCCTGGTGCGCGCAACTTAGCGAAGAAGGTGCCGGCGGCGCCCGCAATTGCGGCTTCGATAGCTTTGAACAATGCATGGCAGACGGTCCGCGGCATCGGCGGATATCTGCGAGGACAATCCGCTGTATCGCGGCGCGGTGACGCGAGCCGCGCAAACGCGCGCCCAAGCGCAAGTCCGGCAACTGAGCGATCCGAGCCGCGCGCTTCAAAGCGCGAGCCGTGCCGGCGCGCGGCCCTGTCGATCAGGCCGCGACGCAAATGACCGGCGCTGCCACCGGGATCGGCGCCTGCGGATGAGCTTTGAGCCAATCGCGCGCCGCGCGCTGCGCGCAGCCGATCTCGCTGTCGCTCATCTGCTCGGCGATTTCCTTGCGCATGCCGCGCGCCGTCGCGGTGTCCGCGCATCGCCGCGATATTGAACCACTTGTGCGCCTGCACCAGATCGACCGCCACGCCCGCGCCCGACGAATAATTCATGCCGAGACCGAAGCAGTCTTCGGCATCCACGAGTTCCGGCATCTCCAGTCGCCAATTCGATGTGAGCCATTTTGGCTTCCCCATTGTTGCGATCGGTCCGCCGCCTGGCGGTCGATCGCTTGTCCCTGTTGCCCGGCGCCAGTGGCCGTCCGAACAGCGCGATCATCGGGAGAAAATTTGAATGACAGTTTAAGCATCGCGATGAATCGATGATGAATTCGCAAGGCAGCAATGCGCTGCGGAATGCCAAAAAGCGCCATATTACCGGCGTAAATCGGCTATCCGGGTACCCTGGTGAGGAACTGCTAACCGCGCTGATTTAGATGGAACTAACCACCGGGGCATTACCTTTACCCTGGTGTTGCAAGTCGAGGCGCGGCCGGCCCGGACTCGAATACTGGAGTGTCGATGTGAAGAAGTTTGTTTGTGCGGCCGCATTCGGCCTGACGTTGTTGTCGAGTGCGGCGCTGGCCGCCGATCCGCAAGGCACCTGGCTGTCGGGCGACGGCGGCACCAAGGTCCATATTTCCAATTGCGGCGGCAAGCTGTGCGGCGTCGTGGTGTGGCTGCAGAGACCCACCGACCCCGAGACCGGCAAAGCGAAAACCGACGCGCTCAATCCCGATCCCGGCAAGCGTTCGCGCCCGATGCTCGGCCTGCAAGTCGTGCAAGGCCTGACGCCGAGCGGTCCGAACCGCTGGTCGGGTCAAATCTACAACGCCGACGACGGCAAGACCTACAGCGCCAACATGAAGGTGTCCGACGACAGCACCGCTCATGTCGAGGGCTGCGTGCTCGGCATCTTGTGCAAGGGCCAGACCTGGAAACGCGCGAATTGACCACGCCCATTCGCGTGGTCATCCCGGTCCGAGCATTAGCGAGCGCCTCGATCCGGCTCACCCCGCCCGTGCGCGCTGGCCGAACAGCACCGCCTGCACTTTCGGATCCTTCATATCGATGCCCTGGCGCAGCTCCAGGCCGAGCGCCATGCCGCGCTTGACCGCCGGACGCGCCTTCATCCGCTCGAGCCAGCGCTTCAGGTTCGGAAATTCGTTGATGTCCTGGCCTTGCCGTTCCCAGCCATTGACCCAGCCGACAATCGCCATGTCGGCGATCGAATATTTGCCGGCGATGAAGTCGCGATCGGCGAGCCGCTTGTTCATCACGCCATAGAGCCGGTTGACCTCGTTGACGTAGCGGTTGATGGCGTAAGTGAGGGTCTCCACCGCGTAGTTCTTGAAGTGGTGCACCTGCCCCGCCATCGGGCCGATGCCGCCCATCTGCCAGAACAGCCACTGATCGACCTCGACGCGCGCGCGCTCGTCGCTTCGGATAGAACTTGCCGGTCTTGCGGCCGAGATATTGCAGGATGGCGCCGGACTCGAAGATCGAGATCGGCTTGTGGCCCGGCCCGTCGGGATCGACGATGGCCGGCATGCGATTGTTCGGCGCGATTTTCAGAAAGTCCGGGTTGAACTGCTCGCCCTTGGAAATGTTCACCGGGATCAGATTGTACGGCGTGCCGCACTCTTCCAGCATGATCGATATCTTGAAGCCGTTCGGCGTCGGCCAGTAATAAAGATCGATCGGCTTTGCCGCTTTGGCCTTTTGGGCCTTTTTGTGCCTTCGGCTTTGTCTTGCTGGTGGGCTTGGCCTTCGCCGCCCGCTTTGCCGCCACGCGCGCCATTTCAATGCTCCCTGACCATAAGTTCCACGAAAAACGCCCTTTGACCTATGCCCGGCCCCGGCAATCCGCAACGCCCCGGCCTTCGACGATACTGGACGGATACAACCCCCGATGGTTAGTCTTGAGGGATCAGGTTGCGGGGCCAGGCCATGACGGCCGCGGGGGCCGCAGCCTGATGAGCAATGAGGGGGAGCGCATGTCAAAAGATGTACAAGCGACAATGTTCGCCGCCGTGCTGGCTGCGGGCTTGATGGCCGCGCCGCTGCCGATGCTGACGCCATCGGCATCGGCCCAGACGCAGCCGGCAACGCCGGACGCCAAGCCGGCCAAGGCCAAGAAGCCGCCAAGCGCCGGCCAGCTCGCCGCGCGCGAGCGTCAGAAGAAATGCGGCGCCGAATGGAAAGCGGCCAAGGCCGCCGGCAAGGTCGAGAAGGGAATGAAGTGGCCGCAATTCTGGAGCGCGTGCAACAAGCGCCTCAAGGCGGGCGGCTAGCGCGTCATCCAGCGGATAAATTTCGATGTGAAGCCCAGATGCACTGAGGGCGTCGGCGAAACATAAAGTCTCGCCGACGCCCTCTGTTGTCATCCCGAACCGGGCTCGCCTTGGAACAACCGCGATGCGCTCGTTACTCCATGGCGCGCGCCGGTTCGTATGACGCAATCTTCGACAAAGAAGGCCGAAGATCGGGCAGTAGCGTCAGAAGCCTAGAGCCTCTTCTTCTTGCCCTTTTTCTTCTTCGCTACCTTGACTGCTTTCTTCTTACGTTTAGCCATTTGCTGCCCTCCTAGCCATGTAACATGGCGGGTGTCGCATTTAGTACGGTCGGGGATCGACACGCACTGCATTTGGTTTACTACAGCGCAATGAAAAAAACAGTTACTCCACTTGACGATGTGTATAGCGCGGGCGCGCAACACATGGAGCGCGCATCGCGCGACAGGTTTCTCCAACACGATGCCGCTTTGACCGCGCCCGCGGCGCGCTAACGCGCCGTTTTTTCGGACGCGACAAAACATTCGATGAAATAAGGGTTTTTTGCAGCAGCCGCGATTGACGAGCGCGCGCCGCGCGGAAAAAATTTCGTTGCCGATTGATGGTAGATTTTGTGTTGACGGCAATCTTGTGCAACGCAAATCAAGTGCAAAAAATTATTTGCAAAACATGCGCCGCGACAGCTTGTGAAAGGACTGAATCGATCAAAATCGAGCGAATCAGTGACAAGTGATTCGCGGCGCGCGCCGCCGACGGGCTGAAAATTTCCGTCCCAACGTCCGCCGATTTGGTTTTGCGTCGGAGATTTTCGGCGCGGCATCGCGCGCGGAACATTCGCTTGCGTACGGTCGCCGGTTACCAAGCGTTAACGAAGCCGGACGCCGTTCGTTAGATCCCGAGTTTCTGTTTCAACAGATCGTTGACCGCTTGCGGGCTGGCTTTGCCGCCGGACGACTTCATGATCTGGCCGACGAACCATCCGATCAGCTTCGGATTGGCCTTGGCTTGCGCGACCTTGTCGGGATTTTGCGCGATGACGTCGTCGACCAGCGTCTCGATCGCGCCCAAGTCGGTCACCTGGGTCAGCCCGCGCGCGGCAACGATGGCTCGCGGGATCGCCGCCTTCGGTCCAAAGGATTTCGAATAAGTCCTTGGCAATCTTGCCGGAAATCGTGCCGTCGGCGATCAGATCGATGAGGCTGCCGAGCTGATCGGCCGCCATCGGCGAGGCCGTTACGTCCTTGCCTTCCTTGTTCAGCCGTCCGAACAGTTCGTTGATCACCCAGTTGGCGGCGATCTTGGCGTCGCGCCCCTTCGCCACGCTTTCAAAGTATTCGGCGGTCTCGCGCTCGGTCACCAGCACGCCGGCGTCATAGGCCGACAGCCCGAAGTCGCGCATGAAACGCGATTTCTTGCCGTCGGGCAGTTCCGGCAGGTGAGTTTTGAGGTCGTCGACGTAACTTTGGGTCACTTCGAGCGGCAACAGGTCGGGATCGGGGAAATAACGGTAGTCGTGCGCCTCTTCCTTGGAGCGCATCGAGCGCGTTTCGCCCTTGTTGGCATCGAACAGCCGCGTCTCCTGCTCGATCGAGCCGCCCTCCTCGATGATTTCGATCTGCCGGCGCGCTTCGTGCTCGATCGCCTGGCCGATGAAGCGGATCGAATTGACGTTCTTGATCTCGCAGCGCGTGCCGAGCGGCTCGCCGGGCCGGCGCACCGAGACATTGACGTCGGCGCGCAACGAACCCTTCTCCATGTCGCCGTCGCAGGTGCCCAAATAGCGCAGGATCGAGCGCAGCTTGGTGATGAAGGCCTTGGCCTGCTCGGACGAGCGCAAATCGGGCTTCGACACGATCTCCATCAAGGCGACGCCGGAGCGGTTGAGATCGACATAAGACAGCGTCGGATGCCGGTCGTGCAGGCTCTTGCCGGCGTCCTGTTCCAGATGCAGCCGCTCGATGCCGACGGTGACGGTTTCGCCATCGGCAAGATCGACCACCACCTCGCCCTCGCCCACCACCGGCGATTTGTACTGGCTGATCTGATAGCCCTGCGGCAGATCGGGATAGAAATAGTTCTTCCGGTCGAACACCGACTTGAGATTGATCTGCGCCTGCAGCCCGAGCCCCGTGCGGATCGCCTGGCGCACGCATTCCTCGTTGATCACCGGCAGCATGCCCGGCATCGCGGCGTCGACCAGCGAGACGTGGCTGTTGGGCGCGCCGCCGAATTCGGTCGAGGCGCCGGAGAACAGCTTCGAATTCGAGGTGACCTGGGCATGCACTTCCATGCCGATGACGACTTCCCAGTCGCCGGTCGCGCCTTTGATCAGTCTGTCGGGTTTGCTTTGGACGTTCATGACGCGACTATCTATCGTGGCCGGGGCCGCCAGACTAGAGTTCAGGCCGCAAAATATAAATCAGGGGGAGTGCCGGCGTGGGCGTCGAAATCACCGTTTTAAAGACCTTGGCCACCGAGAAAGCCTATCGCGAATTGCTGCCGGAATTCGAGAAGGCTGTCCGGGCATAGCGTCAAGACGACCTATGCCGGCACCGTGGAGGTGAAGAAACGTATCGCCGCCGGCGAGCCCTTCGACCTGTTGATGATGGCGAGCGAAGACATCGATGCCTTCATCGCCTCCGGCGCCGTCAAAGCCGGCAGCCGTGTCGACGTCGCCAGTTCCGGCGTCGGCGTTGCGGTGCGCCTCGGCGCCCCGAAACCCGATATCGGCACGCCGGAGGCTTTCGCCAAAGCATTGCTGGCGGCGAAATCGGTCGGCTATTCGACCGGACCGAGCGGCGTCTATCTGATCAAGTTGCTCGAGCGCATGGGCCTCAGCGCCCAGGTGACGCCCAAGCTCAAGCAGGTGCCGACCGGCTCGTTTGTCGGCAGCATTCTCGCCAATGGCGAGGCCGAACTCGGCATCCAGCAGGTTGCCGAACTGTCGACATTTCCCGGCGTTACTTTTGTCGGGCCGCTGCCGGGCGACCTGAACAAGATCACGACTTTCGCCAGCGGTATCCCGACCGGCGCGAGGCAGCCGGACGCCGCCCGCGCGCTGGTCAAGTTCCTGACGCAGCCGAGCTCGGCCGCGGCCTTCAAGCGCCACGGCCTGGTGCCGGCATGAGGCGCTGCTAGCCCAAGGCCGCCTTGACCCGCTCGGGCGTCATCGGCGTTTCGCGCAGGCGCACGCCGGTCAAGGCCGCGACCGCATTGCCGATTGCCGGCGCCACCAACGGCGTCGCCATTTGGCCGACGCCGGTCGGGTGGTTGTCGGTCGGCACGATGGTGATGTGGATTTCCGGAATGTCGTTCATCCGCGTCACCTGGTAGTCGTAGAAGTTCGACTGTTCGACCGCGCCGTCGCGGATCGTGATGCGCTCCATCAAAGACAGACCGAGACCGTAGACGATGCTGCTTTCGGTCTGCGCCACCACGTTGTCGGGCTGCACCGGCTGGCCGCAATCGATGGCGCACCAGAAGTTGTGCACCTGGATCTTGCCGGTCTTGCGGTCGAGCGACACTTCGGCGACGCCGGCCATCAGCGTGTTGGAATAGTCGATAAAGGCAAAGCCGAGTCCGCGGCCGTCGCGCTTTTGGCCCCAATTCGCCATCGTCGCGACGGTTTCCACCACCTTGCGGCCGCGCGGCGTGTTCTTCAGCAGCTCGAGACGAAACGCGACCGGATCGACACCGCGTTTGTGCGCCACCTCGTCGAGGAACGCCTCGGTGACGAATTTGTTGGCGGTAAAGCCGATGCCGCGCAACGGCGAGGTCCGCACGCCGCTGTCGCGGTACAGTTGCTCGCAGAGCTGGTGCGGGATGTCGTAGCTCTTGCAGCTCGACGCCGCGCATCAGGATGCCGTCCTTGCTGCCGCCTTTGGCGAACCGCACCGGATCGACGAACGGCGTCACCCGGTCGGCGGCGACGCGCTGATGCCAGGCGACGAGCTTGCCCGCGGCGTCGAGGCCGGCGCGCAGATAATGCGCCGAGATCGGCCGGAAGCGGCCGTTGTGGACGTCGTCCTCGCGCGTCCACATCACCTTGACCGGACGCTTGGCCGCTCTTCGACATCAACACCGCGTCGGTGACGAACTCGACTTCGCGATGGCCGCGCCGGCCGAAGCCGCCGCCCATCAGCATGTAGTTGAGCTTCACCTTGTCGCGCGTGACGCCGAGCGCCTCGGCCGCGGTCTCGACCGACGTGGTCTGGCTCTGCGTGCCGACCCAGATCTCGACGCTGTCGCCGGCCGGCGATACCGCCGCGGTCGCGTTCAGCGGCTCCATCTGGGCGTGATAGGCGTAGTCGCAGCGATAGTCCGCCTCGAGCGTGGTCGCGGCCTTCGGCATTTCGCCGCGCACGTCGCCCATCTTGTCCCAGTCGGTCGCCGGCATCGCCGGATTCGCCGCGTCGGCGGCAAAGGCCTCCAGCCCTTGTCGCTGTCGAAGCCCCAGGCGTTGCCGTCTTGGTCCAGGTCACGGCGCGGAGCGATCGCTCCTCGGCGCTCGAACGCCGCCCACGGCGTCTCGGCGAGAACACCGACGCCGTAAGGCAGCCGCACGACGCCGACGACGCCGGCGATCGTCTTGGCCTTGGCGTCGTCGATCTCTCCGGCGCCGCGCCTTCGACCGGCGCGCGCAGCACCGCGCCGTACAGCATGCCCGGCATCTGCACGTCGATGCGTATTGCGCCGTGCCGTTGACCTTGCCTGGCAGCTCGACGCGCATCACGTCTTTGCCGATCAGGCGGAATTCGCTCGGCTTCTTGAGCTCCGTCCGGCGTGATCTCCGGCGCCTTGGCCGGCACCTCGGCGAATGCCGCGATCTCGCCATAGCCAGCCTGCTGCCCGGACTTGGCGTGCACCACGACGCTCGGCTCGGTGGTCAGTTCGTTGACCGGCACATTCCAGTTTCTTCGCCGCGTTATCGAGCAGCACGCGCCGCACCTGGGCGCCGAACGTGCGCAGCGGCTTGTAATAGCTCGTCACCGCATTGCTGCCGGCGGTGTACATCATGCCGCCATAGCCGGGATTGCCGTAGATCGCTTCGACCGGCGGCGCCGGCACGATGCGAACCTTCGCCCAATCGGCATCGAGTTCTTCGGCGAGGACTACGCGGCAGCGAGGTGATGGTGCCCTGCCCCATCTCGGTCGCCGGCGACATGATCGTAGATGGTGCCGTCGGACGCGATCGACACCCAGGGGCTGATCGCCTTGCCGGAGCCGGCGGCTGCACCGGGATCGCCGCCTCGCGCTTGGCCGCGCAAGCACAAACGCAAAGGTCAGGCCGGCGGCGCCGATCATGATCTGCCGGCGCGACAGCTGCGGGTTCGACGGTTTGCGACGTGCATGCATGTTCATGGCTCAGGCCTCCCCGGCGGCGCGTTCGATGGCGCGGACGATGCGCGGATAGGTCCCGCAGCGGCAGATATTGGTGCTCATGTGCTCGACGATCTCGGTCGCGCGTCGGCTTCGGATTGTCGTTCAAGCAGAGCCGCCGCGCTCATGATCTGCCCGGACTGGCAGTAGCCGCATTGCGGCACGTTCTCGGCGAGCCACGCCTTCTGCAGCGGGTGCGAGGAATCCGCGGACAGGCCCTCGATGGTCGTGACCGTGCGCCCGGCCAGCTGCGACACCTGGGTCTGGCAGGAAAACGCCCGCTTGCCGTCGATGTGCACCATGCAGGCGCCGCACAGCCCGGTGCCGCAGCCGAACTTGGTGCCGGTTAGCTTGATCTCCTCGCGGATCACCCACAGAAGCGGCGTATCGGCCGGCGCGTTGCTGGACACGGCTTTGCCGTTAACAGTGAACTGGATGGTCATTGCTTCCCCCTGATCCGGCCGGTTTGCCCGGCTACCGTATTACGGTGTTACGATGCGCCCAAATGACGCAGCAGATCAAGACGGTCAGGCGAGGAAATTAGACGTTGAGTTCGTGTCCGATCACCTGTTCGACGGCGTCGAAACTGTCGATGAAACCGCGGTATTCGACCACGAGCCCATCTTTGACGCGCTGGAAGTTGGCGACCCTGCACTGGATCGTGCGCCCGCTCGCCCGTTGCACCAGCGTGACGTCGGCAATGCCCGCGGCGCAGTCGCCCTCCGCGATCAGATGATCGGTCTCGTAGCGCTCGAACCGGTACATGACGTTAAGCGCCGCCAGCGCCTTGAACACCGCGACCTTGCCGTGGCGGCGGCCGACTTCCGGGAAGACCGAGATCGGTCCGTGGAACAGCCAGTCGATGTCGTCATGGTAGCGCGCCGCGATCCGCGCATAGTCGCCTTTGCGGAACGCATCCTGGATGTCCAGGACCACGGCGCGGGCGCCGTCGGAACTGGCGGAAGGTGTTCGGCGGCAGGAGCGGATTGGGGTGCTGACGTTCTGTCATCAGAGACCCGGGCTGCTGCATCTCATAATTCGACGACGCGGCCGAGCGCCTGTTCGACCACATCGAAACTGTCGGCGAATTCGCGGAACTCTATCACGCGCCCGTCCTCGATTCGCAGGAAATTGGCGACACGAAATCGCATAATGCGGCCGGTCGCGAATTGCGTCAGGCTGACATCGGCCATAATGGCGGCGCGGTCGCCCTCGACGATGACGAAATCGGGGATGTAGCTATCCAGCGAATAAGACAATGCCATTCCGGCCAGCGCTTGCAGGACCGCGGGCCGGCCGCGGCGCAACCCGGCGAACGGAAACACCGTCATCGGGCCGTAGATGATCCAATCGATGTCGTCGTGCAGCAGAGCGCCAAAGCCGTTGAAGTCGCGCCGGACATAGGCGTCGTAGAGGGCTTGTACGATATCCCGCGTTCCGCTCTCGCCCAAAACCTTCCTCCACCCAGCCAGACAGGAGTATGAGGGTACCACGAGCGAGTTCCAAGCTTTTCTTGAGCGTTATCAAGCACATTCAGCCGGTAAATTATCATTTGCGTGCCTACGGCCTGCGCCGGTCCCACAAAATGGCCCGAATTCTGCATGGTATTTCGTCAAAATTGCCGGCCAGACTTCGCACCGCAGGGATCCAAAGCCGCACGGCCGACGTTCGGATAATGTCATGAACAAAGACAACGGCTTCTTCGGGCTTATCGTCGGCGGCATTGTCGCCGTGGCGGCCGCCATCTTTATCTTCAGCGGCGGCGAATTTGGCGGCAAGAAAACCGTCGACGGCGACCAGGACCTGCCGCCGATCGCGACCACCGACCGTTAGCGCGTGATCCCGAAAAGTGGGAACCGGTTTTCGGACCAGATCACGCGCAGATAAAAGTCACCACCATTGATGCGGCTTGAAATGCCCGGCCGCCTGCTCGATGACGTGGGCCGCTGAAAACAGCGTCGCCTCGTCGAACGGCCGGCCGATGAGCTGCAATCCGAGCGGCAGCCCTTGCGCGTCCAATCCCGCCGGCACCGCGATGCCGGGCAGGCCCGCCATGTTCACCGTCACCGTGAACACGTCGTTGAGATACATCTCGACCGGATCGGCCTCGCTCTTCTCGCCGATGCCGAAGGCCGCGGTCGGCGTTGCCGGCGTCAGCATGGCGTGCACGCCGGCTTTGAAGCAGGTCTCGAAGTCCTGTTTGATCAGCGTGCGGACTTTCTGCGCCCGCACATAATAGGCGTCGTAATAGCCGGCCGAGAGCACATAGGTGCCGATCATGACGCGGCGGCGCACTTCGGCGCCGAAGCCTTTGGCGCGCGTGGCTTCGTACATTTCGCGAATGTCGTTGCCGGGCACCCGCAGCCCGTAGCGCACGCCGTCATAGCGCGCGAGATTGGAGGAAGCTTCCGCCGGCGCCACGATGTAATAAGCCGGCAGCGCGTATTTGGTATGCGGCAGCGACACCTCGACCAGTTCGGCGCCGGCCGCCTTGAGCCATTCCCTGCCCTGCTGCCAAATCTTTTCGATTTCGGCGGACATGCCGTCGAGCCGGTATTCCTTCGGAATGCCGATGCGCAGACCTTTGAGCGATTTGCCGACCGCGGCTTCGTAATCCGGCACCGGCACATCGGCGCAGGTCGTGTCCTTGGCGTCGTTGCCGGCCATCGAGCGCAACAGGATCGCGGCATCGCGCACGGTGCGCGCGAACGGCCCGGCCTGATCGAGCGACGAAGCAAAAGCCACAATGCCCCAGCGCGAACAGCGGCCGTAGGTCGGCTTGATGCCGACGGTGCCGGTGAACGCCGCCGGCTGGCGGATCGAACCGCCGGTGTCGGTGCCGGTCGCGCCCAGACACAAGCTGCGCGGCCACGGCCGCCGCCGAGCCGCCCGACGAGCCGCCCGGCACCAGCGGCGTGTTCGAGCCTTTTCGCCGCCACGGCGAGGTCACCGCGCCGAAATGCGAGGTCTCGTTCGACGAGCCCATGGCGAATTCGTCGTTGTTGGTCTTGCCGAGCAGCACCGCGCCGTCGCGCCACAGATGCGAGGTGACGGTCGACTCATAAGTCGGCACGAAATTATCGAGGATGTGCGAGCAGGCCGTGGTGCGCACGCCTTGCGTCGCGAACAGATCCTTGACCGCAAGCGGAATGCCTTCCAGCGGTCCGGCTTTGCCGGCGTGGATGCGCGCGTCGGAGGCCTTCGCCATGGCCAAGCGCGCGCTCCGGCGTCTCCAGCACATAGGCGTTGAGCGCGCGCGCCTTTTCCATGGCCAGCAGATGCGCGTCGGACAATTCGACGGCGGAGAAGTCTTTCTTCTTCAGTCCGTCGCGCGCCGCAGCCAGTGTGAGCGAGGTCAGTTCACTCATGACGGGGGCTGTCGCATCGGAAAGCGCTTGCCGGCGCGGCTGGCTCTGGCGGGTTTTTCTTCGGCGCCACCTGCTTGATGACGATGCTGCCGTCCGGCTGTCGTTCGCGGATCAACTCGCCCGGCTGCGGCAGCCCCATGGCGCGCAAATCCTCCGCGGTGTGGCCGTCGGGCATTTGCCCGGTGGAAATGATTTCCACCAGCCGCCAGTTGCGCTCGATCTCGTCCTGGTCGCAGGCCAAACACATTTACTCGACCACCTTCGGCACCAGATAAAAATCGTCCTCGCTCATCGGCGCGTTCGCCAGCACCGCCTCGGCGTCGTTGCCGTCGGTGACGACGTCGTGACGCTTTTTCATCGCCATCGGCGTCACCGAGGTCATCGGCTCGACGCCCGTCACGTCGACCTCCTGCAAGCTGCTCGACAAAGGCGAGCATGGCGTTGATCTCGTCCTTCAGATGCTCGACCTCGCCCTCGGCGACCGCAATGCGGGCGAGATGCGCGATACGGCGGACGGTTGCGGCGTCGACGGACATTGAGAACCTCGAATGGAATGCCGCGTATAGCAGAGGCGCGTTTGCTGTCGCAATGCAGCCTGCCACTGCGCTACGCCGCTTGCTTATGATCCTCGCAGGCGTGCACTTCGACCGTGACGTGTGACAGCCCGGCGATGCCTTCGAGCCGGTGCTTGTAGACCGCGGGCTGCTTGCGGACGGTCGGACACCACCGCGGCGATCAGGCCGGCGTGGCCGGGGCCGAGCCGCCACAGATGCAGATCGCAGACCCGGTCGCCGTCGACCTCGAGCCGCTTGCGCACGATGCCGGCCAGACGCCGGTCCGGCACCATGTCGAGCAGCACCGTGCCGGCGGTGCGCACCAGCCCGACCGACCAGCTCAAGATCACGCAGACGCCGACCAGCGCCATCAGCGGATCCATCCAGACCCAGCCGTAGAACCGCCCGGCCAAGAGACCGATGATCGCCAGCACCGAGGTCATGGCGTCGGCCAGCACGTGCACGTAGGCGGCGCGGATATTGGAATCCTGCGCGTGATGCTGGCCGTGATGGTGATGCGCATGATCGTGCTCGTCGTCATGGTCGTGGTCATGTGCGTCGTCATGCCGTGACCGTGTTCCCATGATGATGATCGTGGTCGAACAGCAGCCAGGCGCTCGCCAGATTGACGCAACAGGCCCAAGGCCGCCAGCCAGGTCGCCTGCGTAAAATCGATCGCCACCGGCTCGAACAGCCGCGTCACCGCCTCATAGCCGATCGCCGCCGCGATCAAGGCGAGGATCACGGCGCTGGTGAATGCCGCCAGTTCGCCCACTTTGCCGGTGCCGAAGGTGAAACGCGGATCGCGCGCGTGGCGGCGCGCGAAACGGTAGGCCAAGGCGGCGATCGCGAGCGCGCCGGCATGGGTCGACATGTGCCAGCCGTCGGCCACCACCGCCATCGAGCCGAACATGGTGCCGCCGACGATCTCGGCCACCATCATCGCCGCGGTCAGCGCCACCACGAACCAGGTGCGCCGCTCATGCCGGTCGTGCTTCTCGCCGAGAAAAACATGGGCATGCTGCCAGGGCTCGATCGAATGGGTGTGCATGGGACGCCTCGTGGTGCGGAATCGTGTCGCGTTGCACAGACATAGGCCGCTCGCCGCGCTGCGCAACCGCTAGGATCATAATCACAATCGCGTGAGAACTTATCCCCGCCCGCCGTGGCGGGTTTATCTTGGCCGCGTCCGATCCACCGAGGGCGTCCTCATGAGACGTTATGTTGGCGGGATCGGATGCGGCGCCTGCGGGCGGGGCTCGTAACCCCGCACCCGGGAGGCCTCGGGACGCCGATCGGGCGGCATTAGGACCCCTCCGCGAGGAGCTCGCTGGACTGGCGACTGGCGGACATGCCTCGTCCCAGGAAACGCGGACCCGGGGACAGAAAACGCCGCGATGGAGCGCCGCGAGGCGCGCACCCTTCGCCAAGGGTGCGCACGCCGCAAGGCGTGAGTTGATTAAGGATGCGCCGCGTGGCGCTCCATCCCCTCGGCTTTCGAGGGGGAGAAAGCTGCCCCGCGAAAGCGGGGAAGGATGACGGCCTACCCGGGGCCGCAAAGAACACGGGCGATGATTCACGTCCGTCATTCCGGAGCCCGCGCAAAGCGCCGGCCCGGTATGGCAAATCACATCGCCTTGCCCATGCCGCGGATGCGGCGCGCCAGCATGCCCATGATGTAGGTCGAAAAATTCGGCACCTCGTCCACCATGAAGCGAAAGGTGCGGACGTCGATCAGCGACAATTCGCAGGCCTCGCGCGCCAGCGCGGTCGACGAGCGCGGCTGGTCGTCGATCATCGACATGAAGCCGAGCGCCTGGTTGGCACCGATGGTCTCGATCACCTTGTCGCCGATCATCATGTCGATCACGCCCGACTGCACGATATACATGCAGTCGCCGGCCTCGCCTTTGCTGAAGATGATGCCGCCGGCCGGCACCTTGATGGTGGCGCCGGCGCCCTTGGCGAATGTGCGCATATCGATGTCGGCGCGCTGCCGTTTGCCGCTACTGGCGTTCATTCCCATCCCCCAATCGCGAAGTTACGCCATGTGAATTCGTTTTTGCCGCCAAAGCAAGCGGGTGATAGGGTCGCCGTCTGCCGGGAAGGAGATTTCGCCATGATCACATTCCCAAACCTGTTCAACGTCTTCCCCGGTGCCGGCGGCAATTGGCAGACGTTCGATACGCGATTCCTGTCGCCCAACGTATCGAGCGCCACCTGAGATGGCGATCGGCAAGCTGGTGGAAATCGACATCGCGCCGCGCGGGGCCCTGATCGGCCTCGATCTCGGCACCAAGACCATCGGCGTGGCGGTATGCGATCCGGACCGCAAACTGGCGATGGGGGTCGAGACCGTGGCGCGGACCAATTTCACCGCCGACGCGGCGCGCGTGCTGAAACTTGCCGCCGAGCGTTCCGCGGTCGGCTTCGTGCTCGGCCTGCCGATCAATATGGACGGCTCCGAGGGGCCGCGCGCGCAATCGACCAGGGCCTTTGCCCGCAACTTCGCCAAGCTCACGGATCTGCCGATCGCTCTGTGGGACGAGCGGCTGTCGACCGCCGCGGTCGAGCGCGAATTGATCGGCCATGACGTCAGCCGCAAGAAACGCGCAGCGGTCATCGACGAGCACGCCGCCATGTATATCTTGCAAGGCGCGCTCGACCGGCTGGCGCACGCCGGCAAATAGCAGAAAGGGCGGACACTAAGTCCGCCCTCTCCGCATCACGCTAAATCAGTCTGCCGGTCAGTTGCAGCCGGGCTTGGCGCTACCAAGGTCGTCGCCGCAGTTCGGCTTTTGGCCGCCCGAGCGATAGCGATATTGATATTGATAGCGCGGGCCGTAATAGACCGGCGCCGGCTCGTAAGCGTAGCCCTCGTAATACGATGGGCCGTAAGCGTAACCCGGCTCGCCGTAGTAATAGCCGTCGTTGGCGTAGTAGCCGCGGTTGGCGGAAGAAGCCGCCGCCGCGCCGATCAGCGCGCCGGCGCCAAAGCCGATGGCCGCAGCCGCATTACGGCCGCCGCGCGCTTCGCTCGGGGTCGCCGCGGATAGCGCAAGCGCACCCGTTAAGGCCGCCGCTGCTGCAATTTTGAATAATGTTTTCATGATAGTTGCCTCCATTGGCCCGGAATCCGGCCGTTCGCATTATCAACGCGGAGACCGCCGCAACAGTTCCACGGCCCCAACAGGATTTTCAGCTCGTTCACCGATGCCGGTTACAGCGGTAACCGACTGTGGATCGGCGGAAACCGCCCTTGCCGCCAGCCGGCGTTGGCCGTATAGGACTGGTTTTAATGACCATTGCGCCGAAATCAGCTTTCGTCCTCAGCCATCGGCATTTGTTGGGGATCGAAGGGCTTTCCGTCGCGGAAATCACCGGCCTGCTCGACCTCGGCGAGGAATACGTCAAGCTCAATCGCCAGATCGACAAAAAGCGCACCGCGCTGCGCGGCCGCACCCAGATCAACCTGTTCTTCGAAGTCTCGACCCGCACCCAGGCGTCGTTCGAGCTGGCCGGCAAGCGGCTCGGCGCCGACGTCATGAACATGTCGGCAAGCTCTTCGTCGATGCGCAAGGGCGAGACGCTGATCGACACCGCGATCACGCTCAACGCCATGCATCCCGACATCCTGGTGGTGCGCCACCACGCCTCCGGCGCGGTCGAACTCCTGGCCAGCAAGCTCGACTGCTCGGTGATCAATGCCGGCGACGGCGCCCACGAGCACCCCACCCAGGCGTTGCTGGACGCGCTCACCATCCGCCGCAACAAGGGCCGCATCGAAGGCCTGCTGGTGGCGATCTGCGGCGACATCCTGCATTCGCGGGTGGCGCGCTCCAACATCATCCTGCTCAACGCCATGGGCGCGCGGGTGCGCGTGGTCGCGCCCTCCACCCTCCTCCCCCCCGGCATCGAACGCTTCGGCGTCGAAGTCGCCCGCGACATGCGCGAAGGCCTCAACGGCGCCGATATCGTGATGATGCTGCGGCTGCAGCGCGAGCGCATGAACGGCTCCTACGTGCCGTCGGTGTCGGAATACTTCCATTATTACGGCCTCGACGAGAAGAAGCTCACTTACGCCAAGCCGGACGCGCTGGTGATGCATCCGGGCCCGATGAACCGCGGCGTCGAAATCGACTCGAGCGTCGCCGACGGCGTCCAGTCGCTGATCCGCGAACAGGTCGAAATGGGAGTGGCGATACGCATGGCGGTGCTCGAAGCGCTGTCGCGTAACTTGCCGAACGCATGATGTTCTCCGACCGCCGACCGATTTTGTTCGCCAATGCCCGGATCGTCGATCCGTCGCGCGATCTCGACATCGTCGGCGACCTGCTGATTGCCGATGGCATCATCCGCGAAGCCAAAAAGGGCATCGGCGCCGCCGGCGTGCCGGAAGGCACCGACGTCATCGATTGCCGCGGCAAGCTGATCGCGCCGGGTCTGGTCGACATGCGCGCCTTCATCGGCGAGCCCGGCGCCGGCCATCGCGAGACTTTCGCCTCGGCGAGCCAGGCGGCGGCCGCCGGCGGCGTCACCACGATCATCTGCCAGCCCGATACCTCGCCGGTGATCGACGACCCGGCGACCGTGGATTTCGTGCTACGGCGCGCGCGCGACACCGCGATCGTGCATGTGCATCCGATGGCCGCGCTCACCAAAGGCCTCGACGGCAAGGAGATGACCGAGATCGGCCTGCTCAAGGCCGCCGGCGCGGTCGCTTTCAGCGACGGCGAAAAGAGCGTCACCAATGCGCAGGTGATGCGCCGCGCGCTGACTTATGCGCGCGATTTCGACGCCTTGATCATGCATCACACCGAAGACCCCGACCTGATCGGCGACGGCGTCATGAACGAAGGCGAATTCGCCGCCCGCCTCGGCCTGTTGGGAATTCCCAAAGCCGCCGAGACGGTGATGCTTGAGCGCGACATCCGGCTGGTCGCGCTGACGGGCGGGCGCTATCACGCGGCTTCGGTCACCTGCGCGGAATCGCTCGAGGTGCTGCGCCGCGCCAAGGACGCCGGCCTCAATGTCACCGCGTCGGCCTCGATCAATCACATCACGCTCAACGAAAACGACATCGGGCCGTATCGCACGTTCTTGAAGGTGTCGCCGCCGCTGCGCGCGGAAGACGATCGCAAGGCGCTGGTCGAGGCGCTCGGCCGCGGCCTGATCGACGTGGTGATGTCGGATCACAATCCGCAGGACGTCGAAACCAAGCGGCTGCCGTTCGCCGAAGCCGCCGCCGGCGCCATCGGCCTGGAGACCATGCTCAGCGCCGGCCTTCGGCTGGTGCATAATGGCGAGCTTGAGCTGATCACGCTGCTGCGCGCCATGTCGACGCGGCCGGCGGAACTGCTCGGCCTGCCCGGCGGCACGCTCAAGAGCGGCGCACCGGCGGATCTGATCGTGGTCGATATCGACGTGCCGTGGGTCGTCGATCCGACCGAACTCAAATCGAAGTGCAAGAATACGCCGTTCGATGAAGCCCGCATGACCGGCCGCGTGGTGCGCACCATCGTTTCCGGCCGCACCATCTTCGAATACGTATGAGCGCGCCGCTCGCCATCACGCTGGCGGCCGCCTTCGGCTATCTGCTCGGCTCGATCCCGTTCGGCCTGCTGCTTATCACACGCCGCCGGCGGCGGCGATATCCGCACCATCGGCTCCGGCAATATCGGCGCCACCAATGTGCTGCGCACCGGCCGCAAGGGGTTGGCCGCCGCGACGCTCATCTGCGACATGCTCAAGGGCACGCTCGCCGTGCTTGGTCGCCGCGCATTTTGCCGGCGCACGACGCCGCGCTCGCGGCGGGCTTGGGCGCATTTCTCGGCCACCTGTTTCCGGTTTGGCTCAAATTCAAAGGCGGCAAAGGCGTCGCGACGTATATCGGTCTGCTGCTCGGGCTCGCCTGGCCCGGCGCGCTGATCTTCTGCGCGATCTGGCTCGTGGTGGCATGGGCGTTCCGTTATTCGTCGCTCTCGGCCTTGATCGCCAGCGCGCTGACGCCGTTGTCGCTGTGGCTCTTGGGCGAGCCCGGCCCGGCCGTGCTGTTCCTGCTGCTGACCGCGGCGCTGTGGATCACCCACCGCGCCAACATCGCGCGGCTGATGGCGGGCACCGAAGGCAAGATCGGGGCTTAATCTACACCCCATTCCTGACCTTTGGTTGTATCCTGCCATTTTCGGTTGTACCCCGCCCCGCCCTTTGCAACACTGCCCCCGTGACGTTCCGGGGGGCGGCGTGACGGACGGCGTAAAGTTGAGCGAGGAGCAGCGGCTCGACTGGCTGCGCCTGATCCGCAGCGACAATGTCGGCCCGCGCACCTTCCGCGATCTCATCAATCATTACGGCGGCGCGCGGGCGGCGCTGGCGGCGCTCCCCGGCCTCGCCCGCCGCGGCGGCGCCGCGGGCACGCGCATCTGTTCGCGCGAGGACGCCGAAGCGGAATTAAAGGCCGCGCGCGCACGCGGCATCGAACTCATCGGGCTCGGCGAACCGGATTATCCGCAGCGCCTGCAGGCGATCGACGACGCGCCGCCGCTACTGGCGGTGCGCGGCAAGCTTGCCGTTTTGGCGCAGCCGCTGGTCGCCATTGTCGGCTCGCGCAATGCCTCGGCTGCCGGCGTGAAATTCGCCGAACGGCTGGCGCGCGAATTGGGCGACGCCGGCTTTGCCATCGTCTCAGGGCTTGGCGCGCGGCATCGACGCCGCCGCGCATCGCGCCAGTCTTGCGAGCGGCACCATCGCGGTGCTGGCCGGCGGCCATGAGCGGATTTACCCGACCGACCATATCGATCTGTTGGAGAAAATCCTGGAGCACGGCGCCGCGGTTTCGGAAATGCCGCTCGACCTGGGAGCCGCGCGCCCGCGACTTTCCGCGCCGCAACCGGCTGATCTCCGGGCTTATCGCTCGGCGTCGTCATCGTTGAGGCGGCGCGCCGCTCCGGCTCGCTGATCACCGCACGGCTCGCCGGCGAGCAAGGCCGCGAAGTCTTCGCGGTGCCGGGCTCGCCGCTCGATCCGCGCGCCGAGGGCACCAACGGCCTGCTCAAGCAGGGCGCGACCTTGGTCACCGAAGCCGCCGACGTGATCGCGGTGCTGGAGCCGATCCTCGGCCGCGGCATGGACTTGCCGGCCCAGGAGCCGGAACACGAAGCGCCGGGACCAATCGATTCCGAGCCGGCCGAGGATGACCGCACCCGCATCATCTCGCTGCTCGGGCCGACGCCTGCGGCGATCGACGATCTGGTGCGGATGTCGCGCACCTCGCCGGCCATCGTGCGCACCGTGCTGCTGGAACTCGAAATCGCCGGCCGGCTCGAGCGCCACGGCGGCGCATTGGTATCGCTGATATAACGTGCGATACGAGTCGATCAACGGAACCAATGCTATGTCGATCCGCTGCCTCGCCGCTCTGACGATCCTGCTCGCCTTGGTAGGCGCGCCCGCGCATGCGCAGGACCAGTCATTCGCCGCGTTTGTAACCGAGCTCTGGCCGGACGCGCAGGCCAAGGGCATCACGCGCGCCAATTTCGATCTCGCCATGAAAGGCGTCACGCCCGATCAACGCGTGATTGCCGCGACCAAGCGGCAGCCGGAATACGGCAAGCCGGTCGGCGCCTACATCAACGACGCCGTTTCGAGCGGCCGCGTCAAGCGCGGTGAGGCCAAGGGCAAGGAATGGGCGAAGACCTTCGACGCGGTCGAAAAGAAGTTCGGCGTCGAGCGCTCGGTTTTGCTCGCGCTCTGGGGCATGGAAACCGACTACGGCGCGGCACGCGACAAATGGGATGTGTTCCGTTCGCTCGCGACGCTCGGCTATGTGCGCTACCGCGCATCCGTATTTTCGCAACGAACTGATCGTTGCGATGGGCATCATGCAGAACGGCCATTTCACCCGCGAGCAGATGGTCAGCTCATGGGCCGGCGCCATGGGCCAGACCCAGTTCATGCCGACCAATGTCGTCGACTTCGCCATCGACTTTTCCGGCGACGGCCGCGCCGATATCTGGGGCAATGTGCCCGACGTGCTCGCTTCGACCGGCAACTATCTGCACAAGGGCCAGTGGAAATACGGACTGCCCTGGGGCTTTGAGGTCACGATCCCCAAAGGCTTCGACTTCATGCGCAGCCGCGGCACGTTCGAGGAATGGGCCAAGCTCGGTGTCCGCCGCGCCGATGGCAAGCGGTTTCCGGCCTCGGGTCCCGGCGTTTTATTTTTCCCAAGCGGCGCCGCCGGACCTGCATTTCTCGTGACCGAGAATTACGCCGTGCTCAAGGAGTACAACAACTCCGACGCCTATGCGATCGCGGTCGGTCATCTCGCCGACCGCATTAAAGGTGGTGCGCCGATCAAGACCGCATGGCCCGCCGACGATCGTCCGCTGTCGCGCGACGCCCGCATCGCGCTGCAGAAAAAACTGTCGGCGCTCGGCTACAAAGTGCTCGACTTCGAAGGCCACGTCGATTTCGATCTGCGCGACAATATCCGCGCCGAACAGAAAAAATTCGGCATGGTGCCCGACGGCAATCCGACCGCGCAGTTTCTGAACAGACTTGGAGTGAAGGTGCCGTGAGACCCTAAGATCTTCGGCCGTTCGGCGCGTGGTTTTGGCGCGCGCTGCTCTCGGCTTCAAGCCGCACCATCTCGAGAAGGTAACTGAGTGTTTCGAGCCCTGTGTCGCGTGTCATCGTGGCAAGATCGGCGGACAGCGTCGCCACGTAACTGGCTACCGCCGTGCGTTCGCCGGGAAGTTTGATTTGGTCGGGCATTTGCGCTCCGTGCCGGGCCATCGGTCCGGCGAAATCGATTTTGGTGTGTCCCCCGCCTCTAAAAATACACAGTCTAATTCAAATAGTAACCTTATAATGGCAGATACGCTTAAATACGTCCTTGGGTTGTATTAAGAGATTTATCCGGCCTCTTTCATGCCCGAATTCGCTGTTTCTAAACCTCTGCGGAACTACCCTGATTTGACAGCACGGGTCGCCTTCCCCATGTTCCGGCCGAAGCAAGCGGCCGAGTCCGCCTCAATTGAGCGTGGGCCAGGCGGCTAACCCATTGGATTCTCATGAAAGTTGTCGTTGTCGAGTCGCCTTCCAAGGCGAAGACGATCAACAAGTATCTTGGACCCGGCTACGAGGTGTTGGCCTCGTTTGGTCATATCCGTGACCTGCCGGCTAAGGACGGGTCGGTCGATCCCGACAACGATTTCAAGATGCTCTGGGAGGTCGACCCGCAGTCGCAGAAGCGGGTCAACGATATCGCCCATGCGCTCAAGGGCGCCGACACCCTGATCCTGGCGACCGACCCGGATCGCGAGGGCGAGGCCATTTCCTGGCACGTGCTGGAAGCGCTCAACGAGAAGAAGGCGCTGAAGTCCCAGAAGATCGAACGCGTCGTCTTCAATGCGATCACCAAACAGTCGGTGACCGAGGCGATGAAGCATCCCCGCGCCATCGACGGCGCGCTGGTGGATGCCTACCTCGCCCGGCGCGCGCTGGATTATCTCGTCGGCTTCACGTTGTCGCCGGTGCTCTGGCGCAAGCTGCCGGGTGCGCGCTCGGCCGGCCGCGTACAGTCGGTCGCGTTGCGGCTGGTATGCGACCGCGAACTCGAGATCGAAAAATTCATCGCCAAGGAATACTGGTCGATCGTCGCCAAGCTGGCGACGCCGCGCGGCGACGCCTTCGAAGCGCGGCTGGTCGGCGCCGATGGGCAGAAGCTTCAGCGTCTCGATATCGGCACCGGCGTCCAGGCCACGACCTCAAGAATGCGCTTGAGGGCGCCAAGTTCACCGTCGCCTCGGTCGAGGCCAAACCCGCGCGCCGCAATCCGCCGCCGCCGTTTACGACGTCGACCATGCAGCAGGAGGCCAGCCGCAAGCTCGGCTTTGCGCCGGCCATCGCCATGCGGCTGGCGCAGCGGCTCTACGAAGGCGTCGAGATCGACGGCGAGACCACCGGCCTCATCACCTATATGCGTACCGACGGCATCGAC
Organism: uncultured Alphaproteobacteria bacterium; assembly: GCA_963825015.1. Taxonomy (GTDB): domain Bacteria; phylum Pseudomonadota; class Alphaproteobacteria; order Rhizobiales; family Xanthobacteraceae; genus Pseudolabrys. The sequence goes on from CAWGRN010000023.1 coordinate 218,288, forward strand.
ATCGCGCCGGAGGCGATCGCCGACATCCGCACGATGATCGGCAAGAATTACGGCAAGCAATACGTGCCCGGTTCGCCGCGCACCTATCAGAACAAGTCGAAGAACGCGCAAGAGGCGCATGAAGCGGTGCGCCCGACCTCGCCCAGCCGCACGCCCGACCAGGTCGCCAAATATGTCGATCGCGATCAGGCGCGTTTGTACGAGCTGATCTGGAACCGCGCGGTGGCGAGCCAGATGGAATCGGCCGAACTGGAACGCACCACCGTCGACATCGTCGCCACCAACGGCCCGCGCAACATCGAGCTGCGCGCCACCGGCCAGGTGGTAAAGTTCGACGGCTTCCTGACGCTCTATCAGGAAGGCCAGGACGAGACGTCCGAGGACGAAGAGTCGCGCCGCCTGCCCGCGATGTCGGAAAAAGAAGCGCTGACCAAGCAGGCGATCGAAGCCGCCCAGCATTTCACCGAACCGCCGCCGCGCTTTTCCGAAGCGGCCCTGGTCAAGCGCATGGAAGAGCTCGGCATCGGCCGGCCCTCGACCTACGCCTCGATCCTGCAGGTGCTGCAGGACCGCGGCTATGTGCGCATCGACAAGAAGCGGCTGATCCCGGAAGACAAAGGCCGCGTCGTCGTCGGCTTCCTGGAGAGCTTCTTCCAGAAATATGTCGAGTACGACTTCACCGCCTCGCTCGAAGAGCAGCTCGACAAGGTGTCGAACAACGAGCTGAACTGGAAGAAGGTGCTGGAGGATTTCTGGACCGGCTTCATCGGCGCGGTCAACGACATCAAAGAGCTGCGCATCACCCAGGTGCTCGACGCGCTCAACGATCTGCTCGAGCCGCACATTTTCCCGGCGCGCGCCGACGGCGGCGACGTGCGGCAGTGCCCGACCTGCGGCACCGGCAAGCTGTCGCTCAAAGTCGGCCGCTTCGGCGCCTTCATCGGCTGCTCGAATTACCCGGAATGCCGCTTCACCCGGCAGATGACGCCGGGCGCCGGCGGCCAGCAGACCACGAAAGTGCTCGGCGTCGATCCGAAAACCAATCTCGAAGTGACCATTCGCGGCGGACGTTTCGGCACTTACCTGCAACTCGGCGAACAGGCGCCGGTTGAAAAACGCCCCAAAGGATCGAAGGGGCCAAAGCCCCCTGCGCCCGAAAAGCCCAAACGCGCCAGCCTGCCGAAGGGCGTGCAACCCGAGGACGTCGATCTCGACAAGGCGCTGGCGCTGCTGTCGCTGCCGCGCGAAGTCGGCATCTCGCCGGAAGACGGCGAACCGATCCTGGCCGGCGTCGGTCGCTTCGGTCCCTACGTCAAGCACGGCAAAGTCTATGCGAGCCTGGAGGAAGGCGACGACGTTCTCACCGTCGGCCTCAACCGCGCCATGCATCTGATCGCCGACAAGCTCGCCAATCCGAAAAAGGGCGGCCGCCGCTTCGGCGCCGATCCCGGCAAGGCGCTGGGCGACCATCCCGACAAGGGCGGACCGATCGTGGTCAAGAACGGCCGCTACGGACCCTATGTCAGCCACAACGGCGTCAACGCCACGCTGACCGGCGACAAGACGCCGGATACCGTGACGCTCGACGAAGCGGTGGTGCTGCTCGACGCCCGCGCCGCCTTGGTCGGCAACAGCCCGAAGGGCCGCCGCGCCGCCGGCCGCAAGCAGGCCTCCGGCAAAGCCGCGGCCGCGACACCGGCCGCCAAGCCGAAGAAGCCGGCCGCCGCCAAGCCAAAGAAGGCCGCAGCGCGCCGGGGCAAAGCGCCGGCCGAAGGCCGACGCAGCCGAGTAGCTGGCGAAGACCGCTTGCGATCATTACATTCACTTTATTCGCGCCCGGATTGACCGGGCGCAGGACAACCCCTTTTGAACAAACCTAAAACAACAACTTCCCTACCCTCCAAAGCCGACATTCTCGCTTTCATCGGCAAACAGACCGGCAAAGTCGGCACCCGCGAAATCGCCCGTGCCTTCGGCCTCAAGAACGCCATGCGCGTCGAGCTCAAGCGCATGCTGCGCGAACTCGGCGACGAAGGCGCAATCGACAAGAAGCGCAAGAAGCTGCACCACGCAGGCACCCTGCCCTCGACCGTGCTCGCCGACGTGACCGCGCGCGATCGCGACGGCGATCTCATCGCCACGCCCGACGAATGGGACGAGGAAGCGCACGGCCCGGCGCCGAAAATCCGCATTCACACGCCGCGCAAGATGCGCCCCGGCGAGGCCGCCGGCGTCGGCGACCGTGTGTTGCTGCGCATCGAGGAAATCGACGAAGACGACGGCATCCGCCACTCCGGCCGCGTCATCAAGATCATCGACCGGCCCAAACACCGCGTGCTGGGGATCTTCCGCAAAAACCCGAACGGCGGCGGACGGCTCGAGCCGGTCGACAAGAAAATGCTCGGCAAGCAGCTCGCTATTCCGGCTGGCGCCACCGGCGACGCCGAGGACGGCGACCTGGTCGCGGTCGAGACCGGCCGCGCGCCGCGCTTGGGCTTGCCCAGCGGACGGGTGGTCGAACGGCTCGGCTCGCTCACCAGCGAAAAGGCGATCAGCCTGATCGCCATTCACGCGCATCAGATACCGCAGGTGTTTCGCCGCGACACGCTGCTCGAGGCGGAAGCCGCCAGGCCCGCGATGCTGTCGGCGGCCGCCAGATTTGCGCGAAGACTGGCGGCATTTGCCGCTGATCACCATCGATCCGCCCGACGCCAAGGATCACGACGACGCCGTGCACGCCGAGCCCGATACATCGCCGGGCAATTCAGGCGGCTTCGTCCTCACCGTGGCCATCGCCGACGTCGCCCATTACGTCACGCCCGGCTCCGCGCTCGACCGCGAAGCGCTGGTGCGCGGCAATTCGGTCTATTTCCCCGACCGCGTGGTGCCGATGCTGCCCGAACGCATCTCCAACGATCTGTGCTCGCTGCGCCCGCACGAGGACCGCGCCGCGCTGGCCGTGCGCATGGTCATCGGCGCCGACGGCCGCAAGCGCTCGCATACCTTCCACCGCATCATGATGCGCTCGGCGGCCAAGCTGTCCTACCAGCAGACCCAGTTCGCGATCGGCGGCCGCACCGACGAGGACACCGGGCCGCTGATGGCGCCGGTGCTGGAGCCGCTCTATGCCGCTTACGAGGCCTTGACGCGCGCGCGCACCGAACGCCAGCCGCTCGATCTCGATTTGCCGGAACGAAAAATCCTGCTCAAGCATGACGGCACCGTCGATCGCGTGGTCACGCCGGAGCGGATGGAAGCCAACCGGCTGATCGAAGAGTTCATGATCCTCGCCAATGTCGCCGCCGCGGAGACGCTGGAGAAGGCGCGCACACCGCTGATCTATCGCGTGCACGACGAGCCTTCGATCGAGAAGCTCAACTCGTTGCGCGAATTCCTCGCGAGCCTGCAGATTCCGTTTGCCAAAGCCGGCGCGCTGCGGCCGGAAGCCTTCAACCACATCTTGGCCAGCGTGAAGGGCGGCGACCGCGAGCAACTGGTCAACGAGGTGGTGCTGCGCTCGCAGGCCCAGGCCGAATATGCGGCGGAGAACTACGGCCATTTCGGCCTCAATTTGCGCCGCTACGCGCATTTCACCTCGCCGATCCGCCGCTATGCCGACCTGATCGTGCATCGCGGGCTGATCCGCGCGCTCAAACTGGGCCCCGACGGCCTGCCCGAGAACACCGACGTCAAGGAACTCGCCGAAATCGGCGCGCAGATTTCCGCCACCGAGCGCCGCGCCATGGTGGCCGAACGCGAAACCAAGGACCGGCTGATCGCGCATTTCCTGGCCGACCGCATCGGCGCCAGTTTCGAGGGCCGCATCTCGGGCATGGTCGGCGCCGGTCTGTTCGTGAAACTGAACGACACCGGCGCCGACGGCTTCGTGCCGGCGCGCACCATCGGCGATGAATATTTCCGCTACGACGAGGCGGCGCGCTCGATGGTCGGCAGCCGCACCGGCGAGACCTATCGCCTCGGCGACCCGGTCACCGTCAAGCTGGTGGAAGCAGCACCTGTTGCCGGCGCGTTGCGCTTTGAGCTTTTGTCCGAAGGGCGCATGGACGGCCCGCGCCGCCGCCCGCAACATCAGGCGCGGCGGCCGGATCAGCGCAAACCGAACCAGCACCGCCGGCAGCAACGGAAGAGACGATGACGAGAGACCTCGCAAAAGTGTGGGCCGACCGGATGACGAAGTCGGAACGCGACCAAACATTTCCGGACAGCGAGCCGCGCGATGCCGCGACCCTGATGCTGATCGACCGCGCCGGCGCCAAGCCGAAGGTGCTGCTCGGCCGCCGCCATCAGGGCCACAAATTCATGCCGGGCAAATATCGTGTTTCCGGGCGGCCGCATCGAGCCGCTCGACCGCGCCATGACGGCTGCGAGCGAACTGCATCCCGACACCCAGGCCAAGTTGCTGGAACGGGTGACCGCGCCGAGCGCGGGTCTGGCGCGCGGCTTTGCGCTCGCCGCGGTGCGCGAGATGGCGGAAGAAACCGGCCTGCTGCTCGGCGTGAAACGCGACGATGCGCCGGCGACGCCGGCCGAGATCTGGGGCGAGTTCGCCAAGGCGAATGTGCATCCCGACCTCGCCCAGATCCATTTCATTGCTCGCGCCATCACGCCGCCGCGTCGGCCGCGGCGCTTCGACACCCGTTTTTTCACGGCCGATGCCACGGCGATCGCCCACAAGATCGAGGGCGTGGTGGGCGCGGATTCCGAACTGGTCGAACTGGTCTGGGTCCCGATCGAGGAGGCCACCCATCTCGACATGCCGACCATCACCGGCGTGGTGCTGGAAGAACTGGCGGCCCGGGTCGCCGCCGGCATGGCGCATGGCCTGCCGGTGCCGTTTTACTTCATGAAAGATCAGCAGTTTTTCCGGGAATTGCTGTAAAACCGCATTTCTTGACATTTGGCCGCCTTGCCGCTAGGTTCCGCGCCAACAGGGCCCAGATCGCCGCCCCACAGTTCCGTTTCGAGGATAATTCCATGGCCAAAGCCGCCAGTCTGAAGATCAAGCTCGTGTCGAGCGCCGGTACCGGCCACTACTACGTGACCAAGAAGAACTCGCGCACCCAGACCGACAAGCTGAAGAAGAACAAGTACGATCCGGTCGCCAAGAAGCACGTCGAGTACACCGAATCCAAGATCAAGTAGTCGAACCGCAATTCGATGAGAAAGGGCGCCCCAGGGGCGCCCTTTTCTTTTCCGGCCTGCGGCGGAATGTTCTTCTCCTAAGCGCCGAAAAGTTGGAACGGCGTGGAATATTCAACTATCCGCGGACCTGATACTGTTGCAGCCATCGATTGGTCCGGGAGCGATTGCCATGTCCGTCCTGTTTCGCGCTTTGTTTGCCGCCCTCCTGCTGTTGCCGCTCGCTGTCGCGCCGGCGTCCGCCATGGAGAAGCACCAGCTCGCGCTGCAGATCAGCGATAACGATCCGGCCAAGATGAACGCGGTGCTCAACGTCGCCGCCAATGTGTCGAAATATTATTCCGACAAGGGCGAAGAGGTCGACATCCAGATCGTCGCCTTCAATGCCGGCCTCAACATGCTGCGGCAGGACAAGTCGCCGGTGCTCACCCGCCTGAAGTCCTTCAAGCAGGGCATGCCGAATGTCTCGTTCATGGCCTGCGAAAACACGCTCGACGCCATGACCCGCACCGAAGGCAAGGAGCCGCCGCTGGTCGAAAATGCCACGCGCGTGCCCGCCGGCGTGGTGACGTTGATCGAGCTCGGCGAAAAGGGCTGGACGATCGTACGGCCGTAAGCCCCTCTTATCCCTCCCCTGAAAGGGGAGGGTCCGGCGCGAAGCGCTGGGGGTGGGGTTGCACTTCCAAACGCTACGCCCCCACCCGGCTCGCTTCGCTCGCCACCCTCCCCCGCAAGCGGAGGAGGGATAAGAAGCTACGCCGCGTCCGGCACCACGCGGTTGCGGCCGTCGCGCTTGGCGCGATAGAGCGCGGTATCGGCGCGCTTGAGGATCGCCGCGGCGTTGTCGCCCGGCGTGCCGATGGCCGAAAGGCCGATCGAAATGGTCACTTCCAGCTTGCGGGCGCCCTGCTGGATCGGGAACGGTTCGGTCGCAATGCGGCGGCGGATGCGCTCGGCCACCATGGTCGCCACCGCCATGTCGGTCTCCGGCATCACGATGACGAACTCCTCGCCGCCATAGCGGCAGGCGAGATCGATGTTGCGGATCGACTTGCGGATACGCATCGCGAATTCGCGCAGCACGTCGTCGCCGGCGTCGTGGCCGTGACTGTCATTGACCGATTTGAAATAGTCGATGTCGAGGATCAGCACCGCCAGCGGCTTGCCGCGCGAGGCCGCCTGCTCGACCAAAGTCGCCAGGTGCATTTCCATGTAGCGCCGGTTGAACAGACCGGTGAGCGCGTCGGTGATCGCCATCTCGATCGACATCTGCACGTTGTCGCGCAGCCGCTCGGTGTAGCGCTTTTTCTTGATCTGGGTGCGCACGCGCGCCAGCATTTCGTTCTTGTCGATCGGGCGGATCAGATAGTCGTTGACGCCGATTTCCAGGCCGCGCACCAGCCGCGCGTTATTGTCGGCTTCGGCGACCGCCAGGATCGGCACGTTGCGGGTGCGGTCGAGCGAGCGGACCTGGCTGCACAGCCGAAGTCCGTCGAAATCCTTCAGACCGAGCGATACGATCAGCAGATCGTAGTTGCCTTCGGCGGCATGAAACAGCGCCTCGGCGGGATCGGCTTCGACGTCGACGGTGTGTTCGGCCGACAAGGTCGCAACAATGCGCTCGTAGGAGTTTTTGCGGTCGTCGACGATGAGGATGCGGCCGTTGCGGCCGGTCTCCGTCACCGCGTCACGTTCCGGGCTCTGGATGCCGATTTCGCGCGACGTCAGCGCGCGCATGCGCAGCTCGTCGGTCACCATTTTCAGCCGCGCCAAGGAGCGCACGCGCGAGACCAGCGCGACGTCGGTGACCGGCTTGGTAAGGAAATCGTCGGCGCCGGCTTCCAGACCCTTGACGCGGTCGGACGGCTGATCGAGCGCGGTCACCATCACCACCGGAATATGATGGGTCACGGGATTCGATTTCAGCTTGCGGCAGACTTCGAAGCCGTCCATGTCCGGCATCATCACGTCGAGCAGGACGATATCGCACTCGGCGCGCTCGCACAGCGCCAGCGCCTCGGCGCCGCTATAGGCGGTGGTGACGTCGAAATACTCGGCCGACAGCCGCGCTTCCAGGAGCTTCACGTTGGCCGGGATGTCGTCGACAACTAGAACGCGGGCGGTCATTTTTGATACCTTGGCTGCGCCGTCAGGCCGGCCCGAGGAAATGGCGGATGGTCTCGATGAATTTTCCCACCGAGATCGGCTTGGACAGATAGGCCTCGCAGCCGCCCTCGCGAATACGCTCCTCGTCGCCCTTCATGGCGAAGGCGGTCACGGCGACCACCGGTATGGCCTTGAGTTCGGGATCGTCCTTGAGCCATTTGGTCACTTCAAGGCCGGATACTTCCGGCAGTTGGATATCCATCAGAATAAGGTCCGGCCGGTATTTGCGGGCGAGATCGAGCGCCTCGATACCGTTGCGAGTACCTACGGTTTGGTACCCATGCGCCTCCAGCAGGTCGTGGAAGAGCTTCATGTTGAGCTCGTTGTCCTCCACGATCAGGACGGTCTTCGCCATATCCCCCGCCCCATTTGTCCCCAACACCTGTCGCCCCACCCCCGATGCGGCGTCGCCAGGCTGCCCGCGGTCGGGCATGATCATGGGCAACGGTAGTGATGAAATCTTACGGAAAGGCAAATTTAATCGATGAAAGCCAGGGGCTCGATGGCAGTTGATGCGGCAGAAGCGCTTGCAATTCAGGCGCTTACCTTCATTGCCGGGGATAGCGAGCGGCTCGGCCGCTTCTTGGCAATCACCGGTATCGGTCCGGCCGAGATTCGCGCCGCCAGCAGCGAACCGGGGTTCCTGGCCGGCGTGCTCGACTATGTCGCCGGCGACGAGCGGATGGTCACCGAATTTGCCGCCGACAATGGACCTCGACCCGACCTATATCGGCGTGGCGCGGGCGGCGCTGGGCGGCGGCAACTGGGAGCGCGAATTGCCGTGAGTTTCTGCCGCGATTGCCTGGCGGATGCGCCGGATACCGGCGAGCGCGGTGTCCGGCCTGCGGCTCGCCGCGGCTGGCCCGCCATGCCGGAACTCGACACGCTGACCATCGCGTCATGTCGACTGCGACGCCTTCTACGCCACCATCGAGAAGCGCGACGACCCCTCCCTGATCGACAAACCGGTGATCGTCGGCGGCGGCAAACGCGGCGTGGTCGCGGCCTGCTGCTATGTGGCGCGCACCTACGGCATTCGTTCCGCCATGCCGATGTTCGAGGCGATGCGCCGCTGCCCGACCGCCGTGGTGGTCAAGCCGAACATGGCGAAATACGTCAAAGCCGGCCGCGAGGTCCGCCGCGCCATGTTCGCGCTGACCCCTTTGGTCGAGCCGCTGTCGATCGACGAAGCCTTTCTCGATCTCACCGGCACGCAACGGCTGCACGGCATGAGCGCCGCCAAGGCGCTGGCGCGCTTTGCCGGGCAGATCGAGCGCGATATCGGCATCACGGTTTCGATCGGGCTGTCGGCCAACAAATTCCTCGCCAAGATCGCGTCCGACATGGACAAGCCGCGCGGCTTTGCGGTGCTGGGCCAAGCCGAGGCGGCGGCGTTTCTGGCGCCCAAGCCGGTCGGCTTCATCTACGGCGTCGGCGCGGTCAGCGCCGCCAAGCTGGCCGCCGACGGCTTCCGGCTGATCGCCGACCTGCAACGCGCCGATCAGCACGACCTGATGCGCCGCTATGGCGAGGAAGGCGCCAGACTATGGAAGCTGGCGCGCGGGCTCGACGCCCGCAGTGTCAGTGCCGAGCGCGAGACCAAAAGCGTTTCGGCGGAAACCACCTTCAATAGCGACATCAGCGAGTTCCGGCCGCTGGAGCAGCATTTGTGGGATTTGACCGAGCGGGTATCGAGCCGGCTCAAGGCGAGCGCGCTCGCCGGCTCGACCGTGACGCTCAAGCTCAAGACCGCCGATTTCAAAACCCGCACCCGGGCGCGCTCGCTCGGCCATCCGACCCAATTGGCGGCGCGGATTTTTGCCGCCGGCCGCGACCTGCTCGGTCACGAAGTGGGCCAGACGCGCTTCCGCCTGATCGGCATCGGCGTCAGCCATCTGGAGGACGCCACCGGCGACGATCTGTCCGACCTGATCGACCGCCGCGCGGCGGGGGCCGAGCACGCGGTCGACAAATTGCGCGAGAAATTCGGCAAGGATGCGGTGGTTCGCGGCCTGGCGCTGGACGACGACAATTCTTGATGGGCGCCGGGGCGGCCGGGTTCCGAATTCTTAACAAGATCGTTTCACTGTACCGGTCCGAAGCAGCAGCCCATTCACATCCAGTTCAAAGAGTTCGAAGCGCATGATCTTCGGCTCGAGGTCGCTTTAAACCCGCATGGCACACCGTGTCTTCATCACCGGAGCGGCGGGCTATCTCGGCGGCATTTTGTGCGATCTGTTCTCGCAGCGCGACGACGTCGAATTCATCGTCGCGCTCGACAAGCAGCCGATGCCGCGCCGGCTCGACGGCAACGCGAAAATCCGCTGGATCACGGCCAATACCGCCGACGCGTCCTGGCGCGGCATCGTCGAAGGCGAACGTCCCGACATCGTGATCCATGCCGCCTGGCAGATCCGCGAGATCTACGGCAGGCCCGCGTTGCAACGCGAATGGAATGTCACAGGCAGCGCCAACGTGTTCGATTTTGCCTTCGCCACCGCGTCGGTGACAAGATTGCTGCATCTGTCGACGGTCGCCGCCTATGGCGCGCAAGCCGACAACGCGATCGACCGCCAATTCACCGAGCAGGACGCATTGCGTAGCAGCGATATTCGCTATGCCGAGGAGAAGCGGCTGGTCGAGGAGCGTCTCGCGCGGCAATTTGACGAGGCGCGCGAAAAGAACCGCGAGATCATGGTCGCCGTCCTCCGCCCGGTGGCGGTGACCGGGCCGCGCGGCCGCATCCAGCCCGGCTATTTCAGGCTGCAAACCGCCTTGTCCGGACAAGCCAATGGCCACGCCAGCCACCGCATCGCCTCGACGCTTTTGTCGGTCCTTCCGGTGACGCCGAACTGGAGCCGGCAGTTCCTGCACGAGGACGATTTCGCCGATGTCGTGGCGTTGCTGGCGTTCGGCGAACTGAAAGACAAATACACCGTGCTCAATGCGGCGCCGCCGGGCGACGTCGTGCGCGGGCCGGACATGGCGCAGGCATTCGGCAAACGCACCATCGGCGTGCATCCGCAACTGATCCGCCTGGCGTTCTGGCTGGCATGGCACGCCACGCAGGGCCGGATATCGACCTCGCGCGGCGCCTGGAAGTCCTATTGCTATCCGATCGCGGTGGATGGCGCGAAACTAACGGCGATGTATGACTATCGCTATCGGATGAGCGCGAAAGACGCGCTGACAAGCCAAGGCGGACGATACGCCGGCTTCAGCCCTTGAAGCGGTCGCGGCCTACTTACAGGGCTTTTCTTTTTTCATCTCCAGCGACGTCATCTCGCCGGAAATGGTGAAATCGCTGTATTCGAGCGATCAGCGCGCGCGAGATGCCGTTTTCGTACAGTTCGAAACTGATGGCATAGACCGGGGTCTGTTCGCCGGTTTGCTGGGCTTTGTCGTCTTTCTGTTCGAAATAGCTGATGGTCACCGGCCAACGCGTCAGCTTGGCCAGCGCCGGGACTTTCGCGCCGGCGTCGGCCGGCGGCTTTTCACCCGGCCCAATCGGACGGCCGATCACGGTCAGCGTGTTGTAAAGCTTTTCGCCGGTTTCCGAGCCGTCATAGACCGGAAATTCCAGAATGGTCTTGCCTTCGCGCGCGGCAACGATGATGCGGCGCATGTGTTCGGTCGGAAATACCGCGCCGACCGGAACGGTGAAGGTCTTGTCCTTCGGCTTGCTCAAACTGACCGCGACGGTCTTGGCATTGCGTTCGGCATGGCCGTCCACGGTATCGGTGCGCTTGTCGTTGAGCAGATTCTCCGAATTGAAACGAAACTTCTTGGCGGTCCCGTCTTCCCAGGTGGTCGAGCGCAGATCGCTCAGCGCCGCCTTGCCCTCACCCGAATCGAGCTCGGAGACCTGACGGAATTGAAGCTCGTAGCCGTCGCAGGCATTGCCGGAAAAATCGTACAATATGCGCCCGCGCACCGCCTGGATGCCGCGGCTGCCGTGCGATTTCGAAAGCTTGAGGTCATAGATCGCCCGGTGCGGCACCAGGTTGACCTGGTCGGCGGCGGCGGCGCGGCGACAGCGGGAAAAAGCGCCGCGGCGGCGGCAAAGCCGAGGGCCAGAACCGCGAGCATCAGCCGTTTGGCGCTAGCGAATCTAATCATGAATACGGGCCTCTCCGCGGCAGCATCTGTGCCGTGCGCGGGACCAGAATGATGCGAAGATAGAGGCAAGATAGAGGCCGGTTACCCTTTCGGCAACCGCAGCCGCACCGCGCTTGCGCAGTTACCGCGCTGATACGCCAAGACATTCCAAGATGCGCCGCATCGAGGAGGAATTCATGGCTGGAATGGTTGAAAAGACGCTCGCAGATCTAGGCATCGACTTGCCAAGCCCGGCCAGCCCGATCGCCAATTACGTCGCCTGCGTGCGCAGCGGCAACCTGCTGGTCGTTTCCGGCCAACTGTGCTTCGGCGCCGAAGGCAAACTGGAGGCCAAAGGCCAGCTTGGCGCCGGCGTATCGATCGAGGACGGCCAAAAGGCCGCGCGCGCCTGCGCGGTCAATCTGCTGGCCCAGATCAAGGCGGTGCTCGGCGATCTCGACAAGGTCACCCGCGTGGTGCGGCTGGGCGGCTTCATCAATTCGGCGCCCGGCTTTACCGACGGGCCGAAGGTGATGAACGGCGCGTCCGATCTGATGGTGGAAGTGTTCGGCGACAAAGGCCGCCATGCCCGCTCCACCGTCGGCGTCTCGGCACTGCCGGCCGACGCCGCGGTCGAAGTCGAAGGCATGTTCGAGGTCGTAGATAACGGCAGCATGCCCGGGCTCGATTGGCTCACCGCACGGCCGATCGCGCATCGCGGCCTGCATGACGCCGCCGCCGGTGTGATCGAGAATACCGCGTCGGCGTTCGCGGCGGCCATCGCCGGCGACTACGCCATCGAGACCGATCTACAGATCAGCGCCGATGGCGAGGCCATGGTGCATCACGACGATGCGCTCGGCCGCCTGACCGACGGCAGCGGCCGCCTCGCCGCGCTGAGCGCGGCCGAGATCAAGGCGGTCCGCTTCAAGGCGACGGCCGACCGCATCCTGACGCTTGGCGAATTGTGCGACCTGGTCGGCGGCCGCGCGACGCTGGTGATCGAGTTGAAAAGCCATTTCGACGGCGACCGGCGGCTGGTGCAACGCGCAGCCGACGTGCTGGCCAATTACGCCGGCCCGGTGGCGGTGATGTCGTTCGATCCGGCCATGGTGGAAGCGGCCAGGCAAATCGCGCCCGGACTGCCGCGCGGCATCGTCGCCGAACGCCACTACGCCCATCACGAATGGGACCGGCTGCCGCCATCCGCAGAAGCTGCGGATGGCGCATCTGCTGCACGCCATGCGCACGCGCCCGCATTTCGTCGCCTATGGAATCAAGGATTTGCCGGCGGTGGCGCCATTGGTTGCGCGGTGGGTTTTCGGCCTGCCGCTGCTGACCTGGACCGTGCGCAGCCAGGACGACCGCCGGCCGCGCCGCGCGCTGGGCCGATCAGATGATCTTTGAAGGCTTCCGCCCGTGAGAACCGGGTGGACGCCGGAACAAATCTGCGGTCGATGCCGTTGTCGGATTATCTCGGTCACCGCTTGCCACGCAGGGCGCCATGCCGTTCCGCCACCTCCCCGTCATGCTGGTCATCGTCGCGCTCGCGGCCGGTCTGGCTGCTGGTCCTGCTGCCGTTCTCGCCGCTGGCCCAGCGCAGGCCGAGAGCGAAACCGTGGCGCTGTCCGCGGCGGCGAAGAAGCAGCCGCCAAAGCACCGCGCCGCCAAGCGCCAGCGGCCGGCGCGCCAGGTGGCCTGCACCATGTTCGGCTGCCATCCTATTCCAGCAGGTTGCCATCCGGAGCCGGGCTACGACTGGGATGGCATGCCGACCGGCTTCGATATTGTCGTCTGCCGCTAACGCGGACGTCACCAGTCAGCCTGCCGCGAACGCGGCTTTGCCACCCGCAAACAAGCGATCAACTTCGAACGATTTCGGGCATAAAGTCGGGCTACAATATTGTTGCCCCGATGACCGAAATCGACCTCCGCATTCGTATCGTCCAATCGCTGGCCGAGGTTCCGGCCGCGGCGTGGGACGCCTGCGCCGGCTGGGCCGCTAGCGCAGCCCGTTAAAGCGAATACATGAGGATAACTTATCCCCAGCAGTTATCAACACGAGGACAAGTCTCTAACCCATTTGTTTCTCACAGCTTTCTTTCGTCGCTTGGAGTCATCCGGCTCGGTCGGCGGACGGACCGGCTGGCAACCGCGCCACCTGCTGGCCGAGGACATCGAAGGCACGCTCCTGGGCGCCGCGCCCTGCTACGTGAAGACCCATTCGCAAGGGCGAATACGTCTTCGACCAGGGCTGGGCCGAGGCCTTCGAACGCGCCGGCGGCGACTACTACCCCAAGCTCCAGGTCGCGGTGCCGTTCACGCCGGTGACCGGCCCGCGCCTGCTCGCCCGCCCCGGCCCGCTTGCCGACCAGGTGCGCGGCGCGCTGGCCGACGCGCTTGCCGAGATCACCACCGCGAGCGAGCTGTCCTCGGCCCATGTCACCTTTCTGACCGAGACCGAATGGGACGCGCTCGGCAAGCGCGGCTTCCTGCAACGCACCGACCAGCAGTTCCACTGGGAGAACGCCGGCTACGCCACGTTCGACGACTTCCTGGCGGCGCTGGCGTCGCGCAAACGCAAGACCATCCGCCGCGAGCGCAAGGACGCGCTCGGCCCGGGCATCGAGATCTGCTGGCTGACCGGCTCGGATCTGACCGAAGCCATCTGGGACGCCTTCTTTGCGTTCTACATGGACACCGGCTCGCGCAAATGGGGACGGCCTTATCTGACCCGCGCGTTCTTCTCGATCGTCGGCGAGACCATGCGCGACCGCATCCTGCTGGTGATGGCCAAGCGCGCCGGCCGCTGGATCGCCGGCGCCATCAACTTCATCGGGTCGCGACACGCTCTATGGCCGCAACTGGGGCGCGCTCGAGCACCACCCGTTCCTGCATTTCGAGCTGTGCTATTACCAGGCCATCGACTATGCGATCGACCACAAGCTCAAACGGGTCGAGGCCGGCGCGCAAGGCGAACACAAGCTGGCGCGCGGCTACCTGCCGCACACGACCTATTCCGCCCATTTCATCGCCAATCCGGGCCTGCGCCGGGCGGTCGCCGAATATCTCGCCCGCGAACGGGCTTATGTACAAGCCGCCGGCGAGGAGCTTGCGGCGGCGGCGCCTTTCCGCAAGGATTTGGTCGAGCAGGAATAAGTCGCCAAGTCCGGGGAAAACGATGCCGAGCTACGATCCGAACAATATTTTCGCCAAAATCCTGCGCGGCGAACTGCCCTGCTACAAGGTCTATGAAGACGACAAGGCGCTGGCCTTCCTCGACATCATGCCGCGCTCGCCCGGCCACACGCTGGTGCTGCCGAAAGCGCCGGCCCGCAATCTTCTCGACATCGGCGCCGCCGATCTCGCCCATGTGATGACGGTGGCGCAAAAGGTCGCCAAGGCCGCCATGACCGCTTTCGGCGCCGATGGCATCACCATCCAGCAATTCAACGAGGGCGCCGGCGGCCAGGTGGTGTTCCACCTGCATGTCCATGTCATCCCGCGCAAGGCCGGCGTGCCGATGAAGCCGCCGGCGAGCGAAAAGGAAAAACCGGACGTTCTGGCCGATGTCGCCAAGAAGCTCGCGGCGGCGATCGCGGCGGGGTGATACGCCGGCGAAGACCAGGCCGTCTCTATTTCACTCTGCCGGGTGAACAGAGCGCAATTTCATAGATCGTGGATTTTGCCACGCGGTTCGAAGACGAAGAGCCAGACGGCAAAAGCAAACAAGGCTGTCGAGAGAAGTCCGACGACAAATGTGAAAAGCATGATCGGCAACTCCGAGTTATCGGATTGCAAAGATCAGGCTGGGCAGCAATTACGCTAAATGTCATTGATCTGGATCAGACAACACCATTGACGTATTTAATTGGGCTGACGGTGCTATTCGGCCTCGCAGCAGCGCCACGGGCGGCGCGTCCACGACCTAATGCGCGAATAAATAGCCGCCGAGCAACAAGGCCGCCTCGCCGACGATGACGCCGGCAAAGACCGAACGCTTCACCGAAAGGAAGGCGAGAAATCCCAACACCGCCGCGCCGATGCGCACCGGCAGCGGAATGGTCAGCAGCGCGCCCGCGGAAAACAGGATCAGCTTGGCGATGACGCCGGCCAGGATCGCGGTCGCTACCGCGCGCGACCAGATCACGATCTCGGAATCCTCGTTGAGGCCGCGCGCCAGCACCAGACCGAGCACCCGCCAGATCTCGTTCGGCAGAAAGCCGACCAGGATCAGCACCAGATAGGGCCAAAGTTCGGCCGTCACGGCGCTCATGTGGCGGCCTCGCGCAGGCGATGGACGATATAGGCGAGCGTGCCGCCGACAACGCCGGTCCACATCAGATCGAGCCCGACGTTGCAGATAGGTCAGCAGCGGACCCAGCAACAGGCCGAGCACCAGCGCCAGCCGGTCGATCATCATGCGGGCGTTGTTCGCCGTCGAGATCAGGAACGACATCGGCGTGAGGAACAAAAGCGTGCCCGCGAGCAAGCGGCGGCAATCCGGCGGCGAGATAAAAGCCGACAAAGCCGAACGTCGACCGCCGTGCCCATGTAGCCGACCGACAGCCCGTTGCAGAACGCGATGCGCCGCTCGCGCGGCAGCGCCGGCAGCAGCCGCAGCGATTCCACCCACATGCTCACCGAGGTGAAATGCGTCGGCAGCAGCAGATCGCGCAGCCGCGTGTCCGGCCCGCGCAGCAGCGGCAGCAGCGCGACCACCATGGGAAACAGCCGGATCGCGCTCAAGGTGACCGCAAGCGCCACTTCGAACAGCGGCGCGCCGGCGCCGAGCGTCGAGATCAGGATCACCTGCGCGGGCGCCGCCCACACCAGGACGGTGGACATCGCCAGCCACCAGGCCGGAAAGCCGAAGTCATGGGCGAGCGCGCCGATGCCGATATAGGTGCCCATCAGCACCAGGAAGAACACCGAGGTCAGCGCCGATTTGACGCCGCCGAAGAAGGCGGCAGCCGACGAGTTGAAGATGCGGGGCGCGGGCATGGCCCGCTTCGTCTCATAGGCTCACGCCGGCGCGCAACCGGCGGTCCCTGCATGCGCGCCCCGCAAAACGACGAAGGCCGGGCTTTGAAAGCCCGGCCTTCATGATTTGCCGTCTTGCGTGACCGCTCAGACCTTGGCCAGCGGCACCTTCGGCACCGAGCCCTTCTTGCCGCCGCCGTCCTTGCCGCCGTCGCTTTTCGGCTTCGGCCGCGGCGAACGGCGCTTGGCTTTCGGCCGCACCGCCGGCAGCTTTTCCGGCTTCGGCGTGACTCGGCCGTCGAGGAATTCGAAGCCGAGCTTGTCGCGGCCGGCTTCGTCCTTGTCGACGATGACGCGCACATGGCCGCCGTTCTTCAGGTGGCCGAACAGCACCTCGTCGGCGAGCGGCTTCTTGATGTGCTCCTGGATCACGCGCGCCATCGGGCGGGCGCCCATCAGTTCGTCGTAGCCGTTGGCGATCAGCCAGCGCGTGGCCTCTTCCGACAGCTCGATGGTGACGTTGCGGTCGCCGAGCTGGGCCTCGAGCTGGAGCACGAACTTCTCGACCACCTTGGCGATCACCTCCTGCGACAGATGCGCGAAGGTGATGGTGGCGTCGAGCCGGTTGCGGAATTCCGGCGCGAACAGCCGGTTGATCGCCTCGATGTCGTCGCCTTCGCGCTTGGTGCGGGTGAAGCCGTAAGCCGCCTTGGCCATGTCGGAGGCGCCGGCATTGGTGGTCATGATCAGGATGACGTTGCGGAAGTCGACCTGCTTGCCGTTGTGGTCGGTCAGCTTGCCGTGATCCATGATCTGCAGCAGCACGTTGAACAGATCGGGATGCGCCTTCTCGATTTCGTCGAGCAGCAGCACGCAATGCGGATGCTGGTCGACGCCGTCGGTCAGCAGGCCGCCCTGGTCGAAGCCGACATAGCCCGGCGGCGCGCCGATCAGGCGCGACACCGTGTGCCGCTCCATGTATTCCGACATGTCGAAGCGGATCAGCTCGACGCCGAGCGAGAGCGCGAGCTGCTTGGCGACCTCGGTCTTGCCGACGCCGGTCGGACCCGAGAACAGATAGCAGCCGATCGGCTTTTCCGGCTCGCGCAGGCCGGCGCGGGCGAGCTTGATCGAGGCCGACAGCGCCTCGATCGCCTTGTCCTGGCCGTAGACCGTGGTCTTGAGCGTCTGCTCGAGATGCCGGAGCACCTCGGCATCGTCCTTCGACACGGTCTTGGGCGGGATCCGCGCCATGGTCGAGATCGTGGTCTCGATCTCCTTGATGCCGATGGTCTTCTTGCGCCGGCTCTCCGGCAGCAGCATCTGCGCCGCGCCGAACTCGTCGATCACGTCGATCGCCTTGTCCGGCAGCTTGCGGTCATGGATGTAGCGCGACGACAGTTCGACCGCCGCCTTGATGGCTTCGTTGGTGTATTTGAGCTTGTGGTATTCCTCGAAGTACGGCTTGAGGCCCTTGAGGATCTCGATCGCATCCGGGATCGACGGCTCGTTGACGTCGATCTTCTGGAAGCGGCGCACCAGCGCGCGGTCCTTCTCGAAATACTGGCGGTATTCCTTGTAGGTGGTCGAGCCGATGCAGCGGATGGTGCCGCCGGCCAGCGCCGGCTTGAGCAGGTTCGACGCATCCATCGCGCCGCCCGAGGTGGCGCCGGCGCCGATCACGGTGTGGATCTCGTCGATGAACATGATCGCGCCCGGATAGGCCTCGATCTCCTTGATCACCTGCTTGAGCCGCTCCTCGAAATCGCCGCGGTAGCGCGTGCCGGCCAAGAGCGTGCCCATGTCGAGCGCGAACACGGTCGCGTTCTTGAGCACGTCCGGCACTTCGCCGTGAATGATGCGGCGCGCCAGGCCCTCGGCGATCGCGGTCTTGCCGACGCCGGCTTCGCCGACGAACAGCGGATTGTTCTTCTGCCGGCGGCACAGCACCTGGATGGTGCGGCTGATCTCGCTGTCGCGGCCGATCAGCGGATCGATCTTGCCTTCCTTGGCCTTCTTGTTGAGGTTGACGCAATAGGCCTCGAGCGCATCGCCCTTCTTCTTGGGCTCGTCGCCGCCGCCTTTGGCGTCGGTCTCTTCCTCGGCGCCGCGCACCGGACGCGACTCGGTCATGCCCGGCCGCTTGGCGATGCCGTGGCTGATGTAGTTGACCGCGTCGTAGCGCGTCATGTCCTGCTCTTGCAGGAAATAGGCGGCGTGGCTCTCGCGCTCGGCGAAGATCGCCACCAGCACGTTGGCGCCGGTGACTTCCTCGCGGCCCGACGACTGCACGTGGATGACCGCGCGCTGGATCACGCGCTGGAAACCGGCGGTGGGCTTGACTATCCTCGGCGCCGTCGGTGATCAGGTTTTCCAGTTCGGATTCGAGATAGGCAACCAGGCTGCGCTTCAGCTTGTCGAGGTCGACATTGCAGGCGCGCATCACCGCGGAGGCGTCCTGGTCGTCGATCAGCGCCAGCAGCAGATGCTCGAGCGTCGCGTATTCGTGGTGCCGCTCATTGGCGAGCGCGAGCGCCCGGTGGAGCGACTGCTCTAGGCTGCGCGAGAACGTTGGCATTGGCTTCCCATCTTCATTGTATTGGGCGTCCCCCGAATCTCACTTTTTTTCCATCACGCATTGCAAAGGATGCTGATGTTTTCTGGCAAAGTCCATAACCTGCGTCACTTTGGTCTCGGCCACTTCGTAAGTATAGACCCCGCACTCGCCGATGCCGTGATGATGCACATGCAACATGATGCGGGTCGCGGCCTCGTGATCCTTGCCGAAGAATCGTTCCAGCACGTGGATGACGAACTCCATCGGCGTGTAGTCGTCGTTGAGGATCAGCACGCGGTAGAGGTTCGGCCGCTTGGTCTGCGGCTTGGTCTTGGTGATGACCGCGGTGCCGGGTCCGCCGGGTTCGCCCTTCTTCTTGCGGTCGTCATCGGCCATTCGGGGCGCGCCGACGCCAAGGCCGGCTGACCTCAGATGGGCGGGAAACCTGTCATTGGCAATGGTCGTCATGGTGTGGCCGAAGCGAGCTGCATTTGAAAGGTTAGCACGCTTGACCGCGCCGGCACGTGGCCAAGTTCACTCAACTTGAACCATCATAATAACCTCGGTGCCGCCATTCCAAGCAGGCATTTGTCCCCATCTCCAGCCTGCCCTATTCCGGGACAAACCGGCCGGTCTGAACAGGCTCCGGCTCCCGATCAGATAGCCATTGGTTACACGATCACAACCTGTTTGCAGACGATCCGAAGCGAATTTTCCCCATATTCGCCCTGTACTTCTCACGATTTTTCAAGAGCCGCCCCCGATATTGGGAACTCTACCGATAGGCAAAAACCGCATGGCAGGACGTTCATTCATGTTGACCCGGTTTATCAACAACACCCGGGGCAGCGTCGCCCCTTTGATGGGCTTTTTGGCCCTGCCGCTGATGGGATTCGTCGGCGCCGCGGTGGATTACACAAGGGCGAGCGCCGCCCACACCGCCTTTCAGACCTCGCTTGATTCGACCGCCCTGATGCTGGCGAAGACGGCGGCAACGCAAACCGGCACCGATCTGCAGGACACGGCGACCGGCTATTTCAACGCCTTGTTCACCCGTTCCGATGTGACCGGCGTGTCGGTCACCGCGAACTACGATTCAACCGTCGGTTCGAAAGTGACGCTCACCGCCACCGCTTCGGTGCAAACGAATTTTCTCGGGGTACTCGGTTACGGCCAGATCCCGATATCGGCGTCGGCGACGTCGGTTTGGGGCAATACCCGGTTGCGGGTCGCGCTGGTGCTGGACAATACCGGATCGATGGCGAGTTCCAGCAAGATGTCCGCGCTGAAGACGGCGTCGCAAAATCTTCTGACGCAACTCAAGAGCGCCGCCGTAAACGCCGACGATGTTTACGTATCGATCGTCCCGTTCAACAAGGACGTCAATGCCGGCGCCGACAACTATAACGAGACCTGGCTGCGTTGGGACCTTTGGGAGGCGCGAGAACGGAAGCTGCAGCAGCACGAGCTACAAAAGCCAAAGCAGTTGCGCTTCGCACGGCGCGACCTGGACGCCCGCCGCGCATAGCACCTGGAACGGCTGCATCACCGATCGCGACCAGAATTTCGATACCACCAACGATGTCCCGAACGCAGGCGCGACGTTGTATCCGGCCGAACAATATTCCTCGTGCCCGGCGTCGTTGATGGCGCTGAGCAACGACTGGACGACGCTCAGCGCAAAGATCGACGCCATGCAGCCGAACGGCAATACCAACCAGGCGATCGGGTTGCAGATGGGCTGGCAGACCTTGACCGCCGCGCCATTCACCATTCCCGCCTTCGATCCGAAATACAAATATACTCAGGTCATCATTCTCTTGACCGACGGCTTGAACACCCAGGACCGCTGGTACAGCAACGCGTCATCGATCGATACCAGGCAGCAGAAGACCTGTGACAACATCAAGAGCGCCGGGATCACGCTCTATACCGTGCAGGTCAATACCGGCAGCGATCCGACATCGACGCTGCTGCAGAATTGCGCCAGCGATCCCAGCAAGTTCTTCCTGCTGACCTCGTCGGTCGAGATCGTCACGACCTTCGGTCAGATCGGCACGGCGCTCTCCAATCTGCGGCTGGCGATGTAAACGACCTCGGCGGCCGCCAAAACGGCTGCCGCACCAACCAAACATTAACGACGTCAAATAAGAACTGCGTCGGCATTCGCCGCATTGCGTGCATGGGCAGTTAACCAGCCAAGTGCTTGACCGACAACGTGGATCGATCGGCGTTTGCGATCAATACTTACTATCGCGCCGGGAATTATCGCCGTAGCCGTACACCAGCGCTTTAACAGCGTGGTTTATCACGGCAGCCGAATTCAACCGTATTCGGTGGATGTCATGATGCCGTTTTGGACGAAGCTGCGCCGGACCCTAAAGGCGTTCCGCACCGCCCGCTCGGGCAATGTCGCGATCACATTCGCATTCGCGACCCTGCCGATTGTCGGCACCGTCGGTTTTGCGGTCGACTACAGCCACGCCAATTCGGTCAAGGTCGCGATGCAGTCCGCGCTCAACTCCACGGCGTTGATGCTGTCGAAAGAAGCCGCGACCGTCTCCAGCGCCCAACTTGCAAACCGATGCATTGACCTATTTCAAGGCGCTTGTTCACGCGGCCGGAAGCTTCGATCGTCAACATAACCGCCACCTATACGACGTCCGGCGGCTCGCAAGTGGTCGTGACGGGTTCCGTCAACGTGCCGACGACCTTCCTGGGCCTCGTCAAATACGACAACATCACCGTCAACGGTTCGTCGACCGCCACGTGGGGCTCTACGCGGCTGCGCGTCGCGCTGGTGCTCGACAACACCGGATCGATGGCCGACGACGGCAAGATGACCGCGCTCAAGAGCGCGACCAAGGGCCTGCTGACCCAATTGCAGGCCGCCGCCGGCACCAATGGCGACGTCTATGTTTCGATCATCCCGTTCAGCAAAGACGTCAATGTCGGGTCCAACAATTATGCCGCCAACTGGATCGATTGGGACGATTGGGAAACTGCCAATGGCAGCTGGCAAAATACGTCCACGTGCAGCGGCGGCCGTTCGCGCCGCGGCCGCAGCCGTTGCAACAACTCGCAGACCTGGGTGCCGGCCAACCACAATACCTGGAACGGCTGCATCACCGATCGCGATATGGACTACGATCAGCTCGTCACGGCGCCAAATCCGGCCGACGCAACTCTTCCGGTCGGCCAGGCTTCAACGCTCTATCCGGCCGAGCAGTACGGCAATTGTCCGCTGGCGATGATGGGGCTGAGTTACAACTGGACCGCGATGAACAGCCTGGTCGATCAGATGTATCCGAACGGCAATACCAACCAGCCGATCGGCCTGGTCTGGGGTTGGCTGTCGCTGGTCGGCGGCGGACCGCTGAGCGCGCCGGCCAAGACCTCCGGCTACACCTACACAGACGTCATCGTGCTGATGTCGGACGGCTTGAACACCCAGGACCGCTTTTATACGCAGCAGACGCCGATCGATAACCGCATGGTCCAGACCGGCAATGGATCGGGCACCTGCGCCAACATCAAGAATTCCGGCGTCACGATCTACACCGTCCAGGTCAACACCGGCGGCGATCCGCTGTCGACCTTGCTGCGGAATTGCGCCGGCGGTCCGGACAAATTCAGCGACC
Source organism: uncultured Alphaproteobacteria bacterium (assembly GCA_963825015.1). Classification (GTDB taxonomy): domain Bacteria; phylum Pseudomonadota; class Alphaproteobacteria; order Rhizobiales; family Xanthobacteraceae; genus Pseudolabrys. The sequence goes on from CAWGRN010000023.1 coordinate 240,893, forward strand.
CGTCGAAGTTCTGGATGGTGACGACGTCGAGCGGACTTGGCACCGTGTTCAACACGATCGGCACCAACCTGACGCAGTTGCGCGTCGCCAAGTAACACGGGCACGGAAACCGCGACTTTTAGCGACCGCGCACACCGCGCGTTAATGCAATCGCCTAAGAAGCAGGTGGTATTTGCGGTATTCGGTACCAACGGCTTTAACCATCTAAAGCGCGGCGATCGTTGCTGAAGCAGCGCGGCTCAGGAGCGCAGGCTTTATGCCGCGCCCCGCATTGTCGGCAATCGACAACATATTCCATTCTAACCGGCGGCTTAAGACCACGATCGGGTTCCAACGATTGTCGGTCAGCCATGTTGCGTGTCGATCCAATTCTGCCTGCGCGGCTTTACGCGTACCCTGGTCCGCTTCGGCCGGGCGCGCGACGGCAATATCGCCATTACATTCGCGCTGACGCTGATCCCGCTGCTCGCCTTCGTCGGCGCCGCCGTCGATTTCAGCCGCGCCAATTCGATGAAAGCCTCGTTGCAAGCGGCGCTCGATTCCACCGCCTTGATGGCGTCGAAGAACGCCGCCTCGATCTCCAGCACGCAGCTTCAGACCGACGCACAAGCCTACTTCCTCGCCTTGTTCACGCGGCCGGAAGCCAAGAATATCAAAGTCACCGCAAGCTATTCGAATGACGGCGGATCCAGCGTCTTGATCAGCGGCACGGTCGACATGGACACCGAGTTCATGGCGATCCTCGGGTACAAGACGATCACCGTCGCCGGCACGTCCACCACCAAATGGGGCTCCTCCCGTCTGCGCGTGGCGCTGGTGCTCGACACCACCGGATCGATGGCGTCCGACGGCAAGATCGACGCGCTCAAGACCGCGACCAAAAATCTGCTGACCCAGTTGCAATCGGCGGCGTCGACCGATGGCGACGTCTATGTGTCGATCATTCCGTTCAGCAAGAACGTCAATCTCGGGTCGGGCAATTCAACGCGACCTGGATCGACTGGACCGATTGGGATTCGGAACCGGCCATCCTGAAAACGTCAAAGCCGAGCAACTGGTCCAGATCGGACCAGGCGATCGCCTGCCCGTTCACCACCTCCAACTACGGCTTCAGATGCACGACGCGGGCCGACCAACGACAGCTCGACGACGTCGCACAATTCCGTCGAGCGGCACCTATAGCGGCTACATCTGCCCGGACGTCGATAGCGGCAACAAGGACTCCGACAAGATCGGCATCTATTACAACGGCTGTTACAACAGCGTGCCGACGACCACGGTCACGACGAGAATCGATTGCACCGGCCGGAACTGCCAGCTGCGGCAGCACCAGCAATTGCTCCTGCACCGGCAGCGGCAGCAGCAAGGTCTGCACGCAGACCATCACGACCGTCGGCGACCCTACACGCACACCTGGATCAAGAACGCGCATTCGACCTGGAACGGCTGCGTCACCGACCGCGGCACGTCGTCCGCGCCCAGCCAGGATTACGACCGGCTGGTGACGGCGCCGAACACCAGCATCACCGCCACGCTGTTTCCCGGCCGAACAGAATTCCTACTGCTCGCCCGTCATCTCGGGACTGAACTACAACTGGACCGCGATGAAGAATCAGGTCGACGGCCTGAACCCGCTGGGCGCAACCAATCAGCCGATCGGCCTGGTGTGGGGCTGGCAGTCGCTGGTCGGCGGCGGACCGCTCACCGCGCCGGCCAAGGACCGCGAACTACACTTATACCGACGTGATCATCCTGCTGTCGGACGGCCTGAACACGCTCGACCGCTGGTACGGCAACGGCTCCAGCACCAGCACCGCGGTCGATGCCCGCATGTTCGATTCGAACGGCAACGGCACCTGCGCCAACATCAAGGCCGCCGGCATCACCGATCTACACGATCCAGGTCAATACCGGCGGCGATCCGACCTCGACGCTGCTGCAGAATTGCGCCGGCAGCCCGGGCAAGTTTCCGGACTCCAGCAAGTTCTTCCTGCTGACCTCGGCCAGACCAGATCATCACCACGTTCGACGCGATCGGCACCAACCTGACGCAGCTGCGCGTCGCCAAATAACGCCCGCCGATTTCGACGCCACACAACGAAAAGCCCGGCCTCAACCAGCCGGGCTTTGTAGTTTTGACACTGACGCAACGCTACGCAACAAACACGCGACGCAACCGACGCGTTAGACTGCGCGAGCTTACTTGGCCTTCGCCATCATGGCTTCGAACGGCTTGTAGCTTTCCTTGGCGAGGTCGGCATACAGCTCGCCGATCTTGGAGGCCTTGGCCACGAAGCCTTCGTAGCTGGTCTTGGCGTATTCGGTCTGCAGCTCGATCGCCTTCTCGAGCGACTTGACGCCGAACAGCTTCTCCAGCGCGGCGGTGCCGTCCTCGAACGCCTTCTTGGAGTAGTCCGCCACCTCGACCGCGATCGCCTGGGCGCCCTTCGACATCGTCTCAGCCGATTTCATCGCGACTTCGACGTTTTCTTTGCTGACCTGCTGCAGGTCCTCGAAATTCTTGACCATGGTGCATCCTTTCCCGGCCCGCTTGAGCGGCGCCAATGTGCTAATCTCAGACCCCGGCTCTAACCCGGGAATAGATTAACTTTATAGTGCACTGCACAATAAAGTCAAGAAATATATTGCAGTGCGAAAAATGCCTTAAAATCCAGGGGATTGGCTTAATAATTTGTAAACCGTGTTCTCCTACGGTCGTAAATTGTCGCGTCGCGGAGGCGCTATAAATTGGCCTATGATGGCGGCCTAGGACCGCCCTAGAACGGGGTTGGGGAGAGCCGATGTTGCGTGCGGGAGCCCGAGTTCGTCGCGGTCTCCGTTGGGGCGCCCTCGGCCTGGCGGCCGCTGCTTGCCGTCACCGCGATGACCGGCGACGCCGATGCCCGCGGCCGCCGTCACCGGCATCACGCGGCCGCCGCCGAGCGCTACCAGCCGCCCTATTCCTCCATCGTGGTCGACGCCAATTCCGGCAAGGTGATGCAGGCGACCAACGCCGACAGCCCGCGCCATCCCGCTTCGCTCACCAAGATCATGACGCTCTATCTGCTGTTCGAGCGGCTGGAGGCCGGCAAGATCAAGATGTCGACCGAAATGCCGGTGTCGGCGCATGCCGCGGCGCAGGCGCCGTCCAAGCTCGGCCTCAAGCCCGGCGAAACGCATCCAGGTCGAGACCGCGATCCGCGCCATCGTCACCAAGTCGGCCAACGACGTCGCGGTGATCGTGGCCGAAGCGCTCGGCGGCGACGAAACCAGTTTCGCCAAGCTGATGACCGCCAAGGCGCGCGCGCTCGGCATGAAGCACACGACCTACCACAACGCCTCCGGCCTGCCCGACGATCAGCAGATCACCACCGCGCGCGATCAGGCCATTCTCGGCCGCGCGATCCAGGACCGCTTCCCGAACTATCTATCGTTATTTCTCGACGCGGACCTTCGCGTTCCGCGGCAAGGCGATGCGCAATCACAATCATCTGCTCGGCAACGTCGACGGCGTCGACGGCATCAAGACCGGCTATATCCACGCTTCCGGATTCAACATCGTCACCTCGGTTCGACCGCGGCAACCGCCATATCGTCGCCGTGGTGTTCGGCGGCCGCACCGCCGAGCGCGCGCGATGCCCGCGTGCGCAGCCTGATCGACAACAACATCAATGTCGCCGCGGTCAAGCGCACCGCGCCGCCGATCGTCGAAGGCTGGGAGACCGTGGAACCGCGGCCAAGGACGCCAAGGACAAGGACGGCAAGACCAGACGCCGGCCGCGACCCGCGCGCCGCACAGCGGCCGCGGCAGATCCCGAGCCGGAAGCGCCGGCGCCCGGCTCGACCGATCCGATCAAGCCCAATCGCGGTGAAGACCTTCACCGTCCATCCCGGCAGCATGCGCACCGCCTCGCTGTCGCCGCTGCCGTCGGATAGCCGCAAGCTCACGCCGGCGCCGGCCACCGCCAATGCGGCCAGCGTCACCACCATCGCCACCGTCAAGAGCGACACCCCGGCCTGCCACCGCCGCCCGGCGCAAAACCGGGCGTGCTCGGCGTGCTGCCAGCCAACGGCCTCGCAAGTCGCGTCGGCCGGCGACAGCGGTGCCGGTCGCCGTCGCGCTGCCGCCGTCGCTGCCGCCAAGCCGCGCGGCGGCGGCTGGATGATCCAGGTCGGCGCCTTCCCGGACGAGAAAGAAGCCAAGCAGCGCCTCGACCGCGGCGCAAAACAAGGCCAAGGACCAGCTCGGCCAGGCCGACCCGTTCACCGAACGGGTGACGAAGGGCGACAAGTCGCTCTACCGCGCGCGCTTTGCCGGCCTCGAGAAGGATCAGGCGGAAACCGCCTGCAAACATCTCAAGCGCAGCGAAATTCCCTGCATGCTGCTGAAAAACTAACGCCGGATCGCGCGAAGCGGAAAACCGGCAACGATCGCGCGAATAAAACAAAAAAAGCTCGATAACGGGAATGACGCCGACCCAGGAGCCGCTGATGATGTTGTGTTTGGAGTACATCAGCGATGGCGGCGAAGAAGGATTTCCTTGGCTTCATTGATCCGCGCCGCGAGATACGTCGACCCCCCTTGGTCGGGATGGAATTTCTTCATCAACGTGCGATGCGCGCGGCTGATGTCGTCGGCGCTCGCGCCGGCCTCCAGGCCAAGGATCTGATAGGCCTCCTGTTCCGACATTTTGCCGCTGGACGCCGCCGGCCGCCCCGCTGCCGCGTCACCTTGCGCGTGTTCACTCCAGCGCGGCATCCCGGCGGTCAAGATACGCCACCAGTAGCGCGCGGCTCTCGTCGTCGATCTCGTTGAGCATCCCGACCAGCGTCTTGACGTCGAGGCTTTCCAGCGTCGCGCCCTGATGCGCGGCCGGCGACGATGCGTCCGCGCATCTCGCCGGAATCGTGATCGAGCTCCATTTCGAGATAGGCCGAGCGCACGCGCGAGGTCTTGCCGCTGCTCTTCTGGGTGCGCGCGGAAAAGCCCGCCGGTCCGAACGGCAGCCAGCCGAGCAGACCAAGCCCATGGCGCCGAGCGGAATGGCGATGCCGATTTCGCCGCGCAGGCCGAGGAACACGGCAAAGCCGATCGACGAGCAGCCCGCCGCTGGCCTTGAGCACGCGGGCGCCGACCTTGGGATCGATCTTGGAAATGACCCCGAGCGCCCACAGGGCGGCAACCAGGACCAGGACGCCAAAGATGAGTGTCGGCATAATACTTCACTTGCTTGCGCATGATCTTATCCGAAAACCGGTTCCCACTTTTCGGGATCATGCGCTATTTCAGCTGCGCGAGCAGCATGCGCGCCGGCCCGGCTTGCGCGCCGACAGATCGGACAAGCGCCTTGATGCCGCCGGCGGCATAGGCCGCGACCGCGCGCAGCAGTTCGCCGAGTTCCTGCGCCGAGCCGGTATCGAAGCGGCAATAGGCGCCGCGCGACAGCCGGGCGATTTCGCGATAGGCGCTTTCGGCCACCGGATCGCCGCCCTCCTGGAACATGAACACCGGCACGCCGAGCAGGCCGAGTTCGCCCGCCGCTGCGCATAGATCGTCGATCGCCTCCTCCATGGCGTCGCCGACGAAGACCAGCGCCTGCACCTTTTGCTTGGCGTGTTCCTGGCGGGCATGGCTCAGCACCTTGCCGATCTGGGTGTGGCCGCCGCGGCAATCGATGCGCCGACATCAGGCCGGCGAGCTTCTCGGCGCCGGCGACCCAGCCCGAGGCGCGGCATTCGCTCAAGCCCGCGGAAATAGACCAGCTGGATATCGAGGCCGCCGATCGAGGCCGCTTCGCGGAACATGTCGGCCTGCAGCGCGCAGGCCGAATCCCAGGTCGGCTGCCGGCTCATGGTGGCGTCGAGCGCAAAGACCAGCCGGCCGCGCTTGCCCTGCGTGGCCGCGGGCCCAAGCGACTTCACGCGCTCGAGGAACGCGTCGATTTCCGGCCGCGAGGATGCCGGCGCCGGGGTTTGCGGTGGAGCGGTCTTTGCTCATGGCCACAGTCTACACCAATTCAAGGCGACATCGGTGAAAGAGCAAGAAGGCGCGCAATGGCCGTTTGGGATCAGATGACGTCGTGGACCTGCAGCGGCTGGTCCATGACCGAATACCACTCGGCGCGGGCGGCCGCGCGGCGCTTGCCGTTTTCCGACATCGGCAGGCGCAGCGAATTGAGCAGCGCGATCACTTCCTCGCGCGCCGTCACATGCGACATGCTCGGCCGGGTGCCGAGCGTCTGCTCGTCGAGATCGTCGAGCGCGGTCAGGCCGCGCGGGAAGAATTCGCGATAGACCACGCGCTCGGCGAAACCGTCGACGCTGCGGAAGCCCATGCGCTTGCCCAATTCGGTGATGCCCTCGCCGACCAGCCGCTTGTTGCGCGAGCCGAGCGTAGCCAGACGATTGCGCACCACGATCCAGTCGGTCAGCTTGCCGTCGACCAGCCGGCGCTGGCGGCGCGCTTCGCGCACCATCTCGGCGTAATGGCTTTCGCCGGTGACGGTGAAATTGGTCGGGTCGAGCGTGGCGAGCACGTCGAAATCGACAAAGCTGTCATTGAGCGGCGTGACCAGCGTGTCGGCCATCGAATGGGCGAGCCGCATCAGATAGGTGTCGTTGCCGGGCGTATCGACCACGACGACGTCGTGGGTGTGTTCGAGCGCGCCGATGGCGCGGGAGAAGTTCTCGAATTCCTGCGCCTCGTTGGCTTCGAGCGAATTGGCTTCGCCGCGCGCCACGCAATAATGCGTCGGCATCTCAAGCTTGAGACGCGCGCGCTCGGCCCAGGCGCGGCGGTTTTCGATGTAATGGGTGAAGCTTTGCTGGCGCGAGTCGAGATCGATGGTGGCGACGCGCTGGCCGGCCTTGAGCAGCGCGACCGCGATGTGCAAAGCGGTCGTGGATTTGCCGGAGCCGCCCTTTTCATTGCCGAGCACGACGACGTGCGCGGACTGAGGAGATTCTCGGATTGGCTGGACCAACATGACGCGTCCTTTGATCTGCCAATTGTCGATGAATTACGGTAGTTTAGTCAAGTTTATCACAGTTTAACCATTAATCCGCATGGCCGCCTTCATCTTGCTTTGCTAGGTCCTAGCCCGGATTTACGACAGTCGCCCGACAAGGCCGCAGAATATGGCGAAACGCCCGTCCATCGTGCGCACGATTGCCTCGCTCCGGCGCGCCGTGGAACCTTTTCGCGACGCCGGCGAGCGGATCGCCCTGGTGCCGACCATGGGCGCGCTGCATCGCGGCCACCTGGCGCTGGTGCGCGAAGCCCGCCGCCGGGCGCGCCGCGTGGTGGTGTCGATCTTCGTCAATCCCACCCAGTTCGCGCCGCATGAGGATTTCGGCAGCTATCCGCGCCGGTTCGAAACCGACATCAAGGCGTTGACCGAGGCCAATGTCGATCTGGTCTGGGCGCCGTCGGCCGAGGTCATGTATCCGGAAGGCTTTGCCACCCGCATCGCGCCCGAAGGCGCGGCCTTGGCCGGGCCTGGAGGACAAGTTCCGCCCGCATTTCTTCGGCGGCGTCGCCACCGTGGTGGCCAAGCTGTTCACGCAAGTGACGCCCGATTTCGCGCTGTTCGGCCAGAAGGACTACCAGCAGCTGCGCGTCGTTACCCAGATGACGAAGGATCTCGATCTGCCGGTGAAGGTGGTCGGCCTGCCGACCGTGCGCGAAAAGGACGGCCTCGCGCTGTCGTCGCGCAACGTCTACCTGTCCGAACTTGAGCGCGGCCATGCGCCGGTCTTGTACCGCACGCTGCAAGACTGCGCGGCGCGCATCAAGGCCGGCGAGCCGATCGAAATGGTGCTGGAAGAAGGCCGCGGCCAGATCGCGCTCGCCGAGTTCGCGCTCGATTATCTCGAAGCGCGCCATGCGCTGACGCTGGCGCCGGTCGCCTCGCTCAAGGACGGACCGATCCGGCTTCTGGTCGCGGCCAAGATCGGCAAGACGAGACTGATCGATAATATCGGGGTGTGACACAGACATGCGTCATCGCCCCTGTTCTTTGCGGCGCGGGGGCGCCGGTGTCCCTTTTTCCGTTTCCCCGAGAGGGGAATGGAGCGCCGGGAGGCGCCAGGGGTTTGCGAGACCCCTTTAGGGCGGCCCTTGCGATCGGGCCGCCACGCGCGCCGATGACGAGACAGGTTTGCGAGACCTGCCCCGGGGCGCGCGCGCCTCATGCGGCAGGTTTGCGAGGCCTGCCGCCCGGGCGCTGCGCCTCCCGGCGCTCCACCGCAAACAAGTCTGCGCAGTCTGCGCAAACTTGAATGCCCGGCGCGCATTGTCGGCGCGCCGTCCCTGCTCCGCCATCGCAACGTCACTCGAGATGACGCCCTCTGCGAACAAGGCGCGATCAATATAATTGCGCGGGAGCGACCGGGGATAAGTTTTTTTAACGCCAGCGAGTCGCTGGCAGCTCAATTGTCATGGCCGGACTTGTTCCGGCCATCCCGCTTAGGGTCGCACTGTGCCCGCCTAAGCGGATCACCGGGACAAGCCCGGTAATGACAAGATCACAGCAGCCCCAGTTCGCGCAATTCACGCCGCATCTGCTCGGGCATCTTCGCGGCGCCGGGTGCTGCGCGCGACAGATCGCGCGGCGCCTCCTTGGCTTCGAGATAGCGCCAGCCCTGGAACGCCGAACGCGGCCGCGGCTCGACCAGCACGCATTTGCCGTCGAGCACGACCTGACAGCGCCGGATGCCGTCCTTGCCGGTGGTCGGGCGGATATCGAGGATGCGTTCGCGGCAGGTGATCTGGCCCTTGATGACCCAGAACAGCGAGCCGCCGTCTTTCAGTTCCTCGGCGCGCTTGGGCACCATGCGGGTGGTGTGGATGTGCTCGGGCTTTTGGCCGCGCTTCTTTTTCTCTTTGAGCTTCTGCTTGATCCAGTCTTCGAGGTCGGCGACCGAGTCGCAGCCGACGCAGAGCTTGATGAGATGAAGCGGCATTACAACTAATCCTGCTTACGTCTTTTTCTTGCCTGTTATTCTCCTGCATCTGCGCGGCGCAATCACCATCACCTTGGCGCCCTCGCCGACCTGCGCGTCCTTGGCGACCGCGATCTCGGTCGACGGTGCCGTCGATCGGCGCCGTCAGCGTGTGTTCCATCTTCATCGCCTCGATGATGGCGAGACGTTGGCCGCGCGTGACCGAAGCGCCCTTCTCCACCAGAATGCCGAGCACCTTGCCATGCATCGGCGCGCGCACAAGCCCGGAGGCCGCGCCGTCCCCAGCCTCGTCGAGCGCCAAGTCGCGCGAGCGCGACTTTGGTCTGGCGGCCGTGGCGCAGCACATAGACCGCCTCGCCCGCCGCCACCGCGACCGCGTCGGAAGCGGGCGCGATGCCGTCGACGGTGACCGCCGCGCCGGCCGCGCCATAGGCGATGTCGGCAATGACGGTCTTGCCGTCGGCGACGATCGGCAGCGCCAGGCGGCGCGCGCCCGCCATCTGGAAGCCGTCGGCCGCATCCCAGGGCGACGCGGGCTCATCCTGCTCGCGCGCGTGGGAGGCGGCGATGCGGCGCGATCTCGTGCGCCAGCAAGGCTTGCGCGCCCAAGGCTGCGGCGGCGCGGTCGAGGCCTTGCGGCTCGGCTTTGAGCCCGACGAGATTGCGATCGATGAAGCCGGTGTCGAAATCGCCGTCACGGAATCCCGGCGCGCGGCACAGCGCGGCTCAGAAAGCCGGCATTGCTGCGCGGGCCAATGACGACGGTCCGGTCGAGCGCGTTCGCGAGGCGATCGAGCGCCTCGTTGCGCGTCGGCGCGTGCGCGATCAGCTTGGCGATCATCGGATCGTAGAACGGCGTCACCTCGTCGCCGGCTTCGACGCCGGTGTCGATGCGCAAGCTCTTCGCCTTGCGGAAATTGCAGCGCGATCAGTTTGCCGGTCGACGGCAGAAAGCCGCGCTCGGGATCTTCGGCATAAAGCCGCGCTTCGACCGCGTGGCCGGTGAGCGGCACCTGCTCTTGCGTCAGCGGCAGCTTCTCGCCGGCGGCAATGCGGAATTGCCATTCGACCAGATCGAGGCCGGTGATGGCTTCGGTGACCGGATGCTCGACCTGCAGCCGCGTGTTCATTTCCATGAACCAGAAGCCGTCCTCTTTCAGGCCGCCCGCGCCGTCGGCGATGAACTCGACGGTGCCGGCGCCGACATAGCCGACGGCCTTGGCGGCGGCGACCGCCGCCTGCGCCCATGCGCGGCGCGCAACCCCGCGCTCATGCCGGGGGCCGGCGCTTCCTCGATCACCTTCTGATGGCGGCGTTGCAGCGAGCAGTCGCGCTCGTTGAGATGGATGGCGTTGCCGTGGCTGTCGGCGAAGATCTGCATCTCGATGTGGCGCGGCGCGGTGACATATTTCTCGATCAGCACGCGCTCGTCGCCGAAGGCTGATTTCGCCTCGCGCATCGCGCCGCTCGAGCGCTTCGTCGAAATCGGCGTGACGGTCGACGCGGCGCATGCCCTTGCCGCCGCCGCCGGCGACCGCCTTGATCAGCACCGGGTAGCCGATCTCGTAGGCCTTCTGCTTGAGGAATTTCGGCTCCTGCATCTCGCCGTGATAGCCCGGCACCACCGGCACGCCGGCCTTTTCCATCAGCGCCTTGGCGCGATCCTTGAGGCCCATGGCGCGCATCGCCGACGGCGGCGGGCCGACGAAGGCGATGCCGGCATCGGCGCAGGCTTGGGCAAAGGCGGCGTTCTCCGACAGGAAGCCGTAGCCCGGATGAATGCAGTCGGCGCGCGACGCTTTGGCGGCGGCGATCAGTTTGTCGATGACGAGATAGCTTTCGCGCCGCCGGCGCAGGCCCGATGGCGATGCGCCTCGTCGCAGAGCGCACATGCAAAGCGCGCGCGTCGGCCTCGGAATAGACCGCAATGGTGCGCATTCCCAGCCGCCTGGCGGTGCGGGCGATGCGGCAGGCGATCTCGCCGCGGTTGGCGATCAGGACGGATGTGAACATAAGGGCCCGGCGTTAAGTCGGAGCGGATACTAGAGTATGTCGCGCGCTATCGCGCGGGCGGCGGGACGGCTTGCGCCTGCGGACGTCTGGGCGGCACCGGCACCGTATCGGCCTCGGGCTGCGGCTGGGCCGCAGACGCGTTGGCTTGAGCCTCGGCGGCGGCTTTCGGCAACGGCGGCTCGCTGTTCATGATGCTCACCGGCGGGATCGAGGCGGCGGACGGGAAATCGTATTTGGCCGACAGCGGCTGATTGGACGGCGCTTCCGGCAGACTGGCGACCGGAACGCCGGCGGCTGGCGGCGGCAGTTTCTCGGCGACCGGAACGCCCGCGGGCTCGCGCTTGTTCCAGGCGGCGTCATAGCGCGACACGTATTGGTCGAAGACCTGCGCCTTGAGGTTGGCCTTCAGCGCCGTGGCGTCGCGCAGCCATGCGAAGGCGGCGCATTTGTCCGCGGTGCAGCCGTCGCGGATCGCCAGCACATGGGCGGCGATGCCGTAGCGATCGAGTTCGACCGCGCGGCGCGCCGCAGCCAGGGCGTCGGCCGCTGCGGCGTCGCCGGCCTGCGCCAGCGCCGACGCATCCGCCAGCAGCGTCAGCCGCGCCGCGGTATAGGCGACCGCGCTTGCGGCGCTTTGCGGATTGGCGAACACCCGGGCTTCGCAGGCATTCTCGATCGCCTCGCCGGCGCCGCCGTCGAGACAGGCCAGCGCCGAACCCGGCGCCAGTGCGCCGATCGTAAGTTCGGCGTTGCGCTGCATCAGCGCCCGCCGCTCGGCCGCCTGGCGCTCGAGCGTCAGATGGTCGCGCACGGCGATCACCGCGAAGGCGCCGCCGGCGACGATGGCAGCCACCATCGCCAGCTTGAGCAATCCGTTCAGCGCGCGATCGATATTCATACTAAGCGGCGCATGATCTTGTCCGAAAACCGGTTCACCGGTAAGCCAGCTGCTTTTCGGGATCATGCGCTTCCCGTTACTGCACCTTGGCGCCGGACACCTTCACCACTTCCGCCCATTTCTCGATGTCCTTGCGCAGATAGGCGTCGAATTCCTCCGGCGTCTTCACCAGCGGAATGGCGCCCTGCTTGAGCCAGACTTCTTTCACGGCCGGGAGCTCGATCACCTTGTTGATCGAGGTGTTGAGGAAGGTGATGACTTCCTTCGGCGTGCCTTTCGGCGCCATCACGCCGATCCAGATGGTGGCCTCGTAGCCGGGAACGGTTTCCCCGACGGTCGGCAGGTCGGGCGTCAGCGGATTACGCTTGGCGCCGGTGGTGGCAAGCGCGCGCACCTTGCCGCCTTTGGCCAGCGCCGACATGACGGTGATGGCATCGAACATCATCTGCACGTTGCCCGACAGCACGCTGTTGCGCATATCGCCCGAGGCCTTGTGCGGGATATGCACGATGTCGGTCTTGCTCATGGCTTTGAACAGCTCGCCGGCCATGTGATAGGGCGTGCCCGGGCCGGACGAAGCGTAATTGAGCTTGCCCGGATCCTTTTTCGCCAGCGCGATGAATTCCGCCACGTTCTTGGCCGGCACCGAGGGATGCACCACCATCAGCAGATCGGAATAATTGATGGTCGCGACCGGCAGGAAGTCGCGCATCAGCGCATAAGGCTTGTTGGCCAATAGCGACTCGTTGGTGGTGTGGGTGTTCGACATGACCAGCAGCGTGTAGCCGTCCGGCGTCGACTTCGCGACCGCATCGGTGCCGATGATGGCGCCGGCGCCCGGGCGATCCTCGACCACGAAGGACTGCTTGGTTTCATCGGAGAGATACTTGGCGAGGATGCGGGCATAGACGTCGGCGGGGCCGCCGGCGCCGAACGGAACGATCAGCTTGACCGTGCGGCTCGGATAAGTTTCGCGCCGAAGCCGGCAGCGCCAGCACGACCGGGAACAGGACCAACGCGATCAAACGCAGAAATTTGAGCATGAAATCTCCCTAGGGCTTTTGTTCAGGCTGATGATAACGCTGCAAGCTTCGGTTTATTCCGTGCGCTTGCGGATGGGGTCAGGTCCCGCCCGGCGCCTTGTAGCCCGGCGCCAGATCGCCGGCCGCGGCAAAGGCGCCCTTGGCCTCGACCGAGGTCATCGCGACCGTGGTTTTCAGATCGGTGACGCCGCCGCTCGAGCCCGCGGCCAGCAGCACCGCCGCCATCTGGATATCGTTGGGCACCTCGGCGATCGACAGGAAATCGTATTCGCCGAACGTCACATAATAGCCGAGCAGGCGCCCGCCGACTTTCGAAAGAATGCGCGCCAGCGGATCGGCCCGATCCTCCGGCTTGACGATCATGCCTTTGATGGCGTCCCGGGTGTAGCGGCCCTGGGTGATGTAGATCGTCATGCACTCCCTCCACCACGTCGTATCGATTTAACGCGGCAGCGCGCCGCTGTCTGCCCGTACAATAATCGATGGCGGAGACGAAATCGCGGACGGCCGGCCGGCAAAGGTCCCGGCTCACATCTTCTCGAGTTGGCTTTCCTTGGCGACCCGCTCGAAGGCCTCGCCGGAACTCTTGATCCGGTACTGGTAGTCGTCGCCTTCCGACGGCAGCAGCTTGACCACCGTATAGCTGCCGGAGGCGGCGGCGCGGCCGAACGTCGGCGAGGTGAAATAGACCATTTCGCCGACCTGGTACTTGTGGCGCTGGAGCACGATGTCGTGCGCCGCGACCGGCTGGACCGGCGGGCTCTCGGTGCGGATCATTTTCGGGGCCGCCTTGGCCGCGGAGGCCGCGCGGGCAGCCCCCATCAAAGCGCGCGCCGTTTCGGCCATCTTGCCGACCGGGCTGCGGGCCGATTTGGACGCCTTTTTCTCGGCGGCGCGGGCGCTTTTGGCAACCTTGGCGCCCTTGGCGGGTTTTTTGGCGGTTCGCCGTGGCGGTTTTGGCGGACCGCTTGGCGGTTTTTGCTGACTGGCTACTCATAGACATAATATAGCAGCTAATTTCGTTTGCGGGCGAACTTTTTGAGACAAATAATCCTTGTATTTTCAATGCGTTATTAAGCGGGTGCCGGATACTCCCACGGCGCATGACGCGGCTTGCCGAGCCGGCCCGTGCGGACCCCAGGTGGTGCTCCCATGACGCCTCGACCCATGGAACTTTCGCGACAATCGGCGCGTTCTGATGCGGGACAGGTGGAGGTTCATCATGCGCGTCTTGCTTGGGATTATTCTCGGCGTCGGTTTGACGATCGGCGGGGCCTATATCTACGACTCGCACAACGCCCTCGATGCGGTGAACGCGCCCGCCAGCGTCCAGCAGCCGCTGGTCAACTGGGACACCGTCAGCGCCAAATGGCAGCAGCTGACCGAGCGGGCCCGTTCCGAATGGAACCGCCACGCCGGCTGACGGCGCGGCGCCCAGGGCCTCAAACGCCGTTCGGAATGCTATCGTAGCTCTCCATATTGGGGGAGCGAACATGCGGGCGGCCTATTACGAAAAAAACGGCGCGGCGCGCGAGGTTTTGCGCGTCGGCGAGATTGCAACGCCGCAAGCCGGGCCCGGCGAGGTGCGCGTCAAGCTCGCCACCTCCGGCGTCAACCCGTCCGACGTCAAAGCGCGCCAAGGCAGCCGCAAGATCGCCTGGCCGCAACTGGTGCCGCAGAGCGACGGCGCCGGCGTCATCGACCAGGTCGGCGACGGCGTGTCGAAGTCGCGCGTCGGCGAGCGGGTCTGGGTCTGGAACGGGCAATGGAAGCGGCCGTTCGGCACGGCCGCCGAATATATCGCGCTGCCGGCGGCGCAGGCGGTCAAGCTGCCGGACAATGTGAGCTTCGAGGAAGGCGCCTGCCTCGGCATTCCGGCCATGACGGCCTATCACGCCGTCGTCGCTCGCGGCCGCGGCCAAGGGCAGCTACCCTGCTGGTCGCCGGCGGCGCCGGCGCGGTCGGCCAATACGTCATCCAGTTCGCCAAGGCGGAAGGCGCGCAGCGTCATCACCACGGTGTCGTCGCCCGAGAAGGCGGCGATCGCGCGCGAGGCCGGCGCCGACCACACCATCGACTACAAGCGCGAGAATGTCGGCGAGCGGGTGATGGAGATCACCGGCAAGCGCGGCGTCGATGCGGTGATCGAGATGGATATTGCCGCCAATGCCAAACTGCTGCCGGGCGTGCTGCGGCCCAAGGGCAGCGTCATCATCTACGGCACCGGCGCCGCCGAAGCGACGATTCCCGGCGAGCTTCTGCCTGGTCAATTCGATCCGGCTGCAGTTTTTCCTGGTCTATGAACTCGACGCGGCCGAGCGCGGCCGCGCGATCACCGCCATCAACCGCGCGCTCGAACGCGGCACGCTGTGAACCGGGTGGCGCAGCCGACCTTTGCGCTCAGCCGACATCGTCGCCGCCCATGAGGCGGTGGAAAAGGGCACTATCGGCAACGTCATCGTCACAATGTAAGATCGGGCGATGAACGCCGCGTCGCAACGCTTCGGCTGGTATCTCGCGGTCCTGCAGCTGTTCTTCACGCTGTGCTGGACGGTCTATGCGATCTATTTGCCGAAACTCGCCGCCACCGCCGGGATCGCGCCGGGCGCCGTGATCCTGCTGCTGATGCTCGATCAGGCGATCTTCACGGTTTGCGATTTCGCCACCGGCATCGCCGCCGACAAGGTGACACGCGTGATCGGCCGGCTCGGCGTTTGGGTCGCGGCGGCGACCGCGCTGTCCTGCGCGGCGTTCATCGCCCTGCCCTTCGTCGCGGCCGCCGGCGCGCCGCTGCTGATCGCGGTGACCGTGGTCTGGACCGTGACCTCGTCGGCGCTGCGCGCGCCGCCGCTGATGCTGCTCGGCAAATATGCCGCCAAGCCGTCGATCCCGTTTCTGTCGAGCCTCGCCATGCTCGGCTACGGCATTGCCGGCGCGCTGGCGCCCTATCTCGCCGTCACGCTGCGCGATGTCGATCCGCGCATGCCGTTTGCGGTGGCGAGCCTGGTGCTGGTGCTCACCACACTCGGCATGATCTCGGCCGAACGGAGGCTGGCGAGCGCGCCGCAGCCTGCGCCGCAGCCCGCCGGCGCGCGCCTTCGGCACCCTGACGACGCCGGCTATCGTCTTCGCGCTGGCCATGATCGTGCTGGCGCTCGGCTATCAGATGCATTTCGCGCTCGACAGCGCGCCGTTGTTTCTGCGCTTCGCCAAGCCGGCCGAACTGCAATGGCTGATGCCGGTGTTCTGGATCGGCTTCAACATTTCGATGTTCCCGGCCAGCGTGCGTCACCAAGCGGTTCGGCGGCTATGCGGTGATGGGCGCGGCCGGGCTGATCGGCGCGCTCGCCATTCTTGCCGCGCATGTCGGCGCAAGGGCTTGGGCTGCTGGTGGTGGCGCAATTCGCCGCCGGCGCCGCCTGGGGCGCGATCCTGATGAGCGCCTTCACGGTCGCCTTCGCCATCGGCGAGAACGGCGGCGAAGGCCGCATGTCCGGGCTTGCTGTTCTCGACGCTGGCGCTGGCGACGCTGGCGCGCATGGCGACGGTGGCGACCGGGCTCAACGGCGATCCGACGCTCAAGGCGGCGCTGCAATGGGCGCCGACATTGTGCTGGGCGCTGGCCGGCGCGGCGCTGCTCTATCTGGCGGTCGCGGGCGTGCGGCGCTGGGCGGCGCGGCCGTCCTGAGCTTAGGCGGGCGGCGCTACGTCCGCGTCCTTGAAAGCCGGCGCGATCGAGCGCGCGGCGCACCACGCCGGATTTCTTGGCGTCTTCGATCAGGCCGCTCACGATCTTCAGCGCCGCCGCCCGGCCCTTCGGCACCGCCACGCGAAATGCCGGTCTGCTGGAAATGGCCGGGCAGCACGCGCGCGCCCGGCAGCTTCGGCAACAGGCCGGCGAACGAGTCATGCGACAGCGCGAAGGCGTCGCCCTTGCCGCTGCGCGCCATCTCGGTCATCAGGTCGACGCTCGGCACTTCCTCGACCGAGGCATTCGGCGCGGTGCGCGCGCGCGCTGCGCGCGGTCGTGGTGTTGGAGATGGCGACGATGCGAACGCCCGGCCGGTTGACCTCGTCGATGCTTTGGATCTTCGAGCCGGCCGGCACCAGATAGGTGCTCGAGATGAAATAATAGGCCGGGCCGAAATCGACCTTGCCCTCGCGCGTCGGCGTCGCGCGGCATGAAGGCGACGTCGCAGGCGCCGCTGGCGACCGCGTCGGTCACCTGGCCGGAATTGTCGTAGACCTGCAAGTCGAGCGGCAGCTTCAGCGCCTGCGCAAAGGCGTGCATCAGATCGACGGTGACGCCGTGCAGCTCGCCCTTGCCGTCCTTGATCGCGAAAAAGGCGGAGGCCGCCGGCGACACCACGATGCCGCCGCGCAGTTTTCCGGTGGGAGCGAGTTGTTTGAGATCGTCGGGGCTGGGGCCGGTCATGGCCCGCGTTTACCACGCGGGTACCGCCCGCGCTACCGGCGCTCACGCGAAGATGTTGACCGACTGGCCCGGCGTATCGGTCGGCGGCGGCGCAACCGGCGCGCTGGCGGACGCGGCCGCCACTTTGAGCGTGCCGCCAAACGTGGTTACCGGTTGGTTATCGAAGCCGGAGGTCTGGTTGACGCCGAAGACATCGGACGACGAACCGGACGGAGACACCGCCTCCTTGGCGTTCTTCGCCGCTTCGGCTTGACGTTTTTTGCTGTCCTCGGCCTCGGCTTTGCGCGCCCAGTCGACGTCATAGCAATTGCGGCACACCGTGCCGTTGATCTTCACCGGAATTGCCAAAATCCCCATGGCGATGACGCTAGGGGCCGCGGGTAAATGACTGTTGAATCGGCCGATAACGGATGCGTGAGGTTCTCGTTACGTCATCGGCAAGTTTGTGCCTTTGGCGCTATCGGTGCGGCCGGTAGTCCTGATTGGTGAAGGCCGGCCGGCTCGGCCGCTGGATCACGACAAAGCCGTTCTCGGTGCGCCTGATGGCAGGCGTTGCAGGCCGCGTTGAGCCTGTCGTAGCCGGCGGCGAATTTCCTGAAATCCTTGGCCTCGATCGCCTTCTCGAGATCGACGATCTCCTTGGTGATGACCGCGTCGAGCATCTGCGCCAGCGGCAGGTTCTTGAACGTCGGCACCACGTCCTGCACGTCCGCACATCACTTCCTTGATCTCGCCGAGCTCGTAACCGGCGAGCGCCCAGTTGCGCGCCTTGCCGGCAAACCAGAGCTTGTTGTGCTCGATCAGGATCACATTCATGAATTGCTCGAGGCCGGGAATGTAGACCTTCGGCGCGGCGGCGGGCGGCGCGGCCGGCGTAGCGTTGGGCGGTGCCGGCGGCGTCTGCGCCGAGCGCGTCAACGGCAGCAGCGTGACGGCGAACGCGGCAGCGAATATACGGAGCGATGCATCGGCGAGCCTCCTGCGACGTGCACAATGCGCGCGAGGAAATCACTGTCACCGCGACAGCGCACAGCGCAAGACGCTGCGAACAACATTGGAATTGGTCTAATTCCAATGCGCGTTCAGAATTTCTCGACCCAGGGCCGCAGCTCGAGCTCCTGCGTCCAGGCGCTGCGCGGCTGCTGCAGCACATGCAGGTAGCTCGCGGCGATGGCGTCGGGATCGAGCAGCGAGTCCGGCTTGTCGGCGGGCTCGGCGCGGCGCGCGCTTCTGATGCCGCCGTCGATGACGAAATGCGCGACGTGAATGCCCTGCGGCGACAATTCGCGCGCCATGCTCTGCGCCAGACCGCGCAGCGCGAACTTGGCCATCGCGAACGGCGCCGACTGCGCATAGCCCTTCACGCTGGCCGAGGCGCCGGTGAACAGGATCGCGCCGTGGCCGCGCGGCAGCATGCGCTTGACCGCCGCCTGCGCCACCAGAAAGCCGCCGAAGGCGGTGATGGCGATCGCCTTCTCGACCTCGACCGGATCGAGTTCGATCAGCGGCCCGCGCGAGCGATAGCTGGCGTTGTAGACGACGACATCGGGTGCGCCCGGTCCGGCATCGAGATCGGCGAACAGCTTCTCGACTTCGTCGCGCTTGGCGGCGTCGCAGTTATAGGCCTTGGCGCCGGTTTCCTTCGACGAACTCGTCGAGCTT
Source organism: uncultured Alphaproteobacteria bacterium (assembly GCA_963825015.1). Lineage (GTDB taxonomy): Bacteria > Pseudomonadota > Alphaproteobacteria > Rhizobiales > Xanthobacteraceae > Pseudolabrys. Next base: position 259,908 of record CAWGRN010000023.1, read on the forward strand.
GGCGGCCGAGCGCGCGGCCAGCGCGACCGACATGCCGGCTTTGGCGAAGGCGCGCGCCAGCGAGGCCGACAGGCCCGAGCCGGCGCCGACGATGAGGGCGGATTTGTAGTTCACGCTAGGCCCTGCCCGGTTTTGCCTGTCACTTTTTGCACGCGCCGATCCATTTCGACTCGATCTTCTTGTCGGAGGTGGTTTTCTGCCCAGCGAAGATGACGGTCGATTTCAGCGTGCCGGTATACTGCTTGCGGTCGATAAAAGTAATGCTCCCGACAATGTCGAACGACATCTGCTTGCCGTCGCCGCATTGCATCCGTAGGTGACCGTGTTGCCGTTGGGCTTAACCTCGAAGGTCTTGCACTGGCCGGCCTGCGCCTGCTCCGACATCAAGGCTTTGACCGGATCCTTGGCGTCTTCCGGCGTCATGCAGTCCGTGGTCACTTCCGCCTTCGCCGGCTGGCCGTTCTCCGTGCCGGTTTCGGTGTCCTGCCAGAGGCCGGGCTCGAGTTCGATGGCGGCGCGCGCGGGCGACGCGGCCAAGGCCAGCGCCAAATAGCAGGACCGCCGCGGCAAGGCGAAGGCTCATTCACGAAACTCCTGTTCGTTGTAAACAAGCTACCAGCGATTGATGCTGACGTCTTTGCCGCCGACCTGGACGGTGGCTTCTTTGGCGCCGGTGCGGATCCAGGTTTCGCAAATCACCTCGGGCTGGACTTCGCCGAGCGAACGGCACAGTTGCGCGCCTTGCAGCTTCCAACTGCCGTTCAAGGCAACCTCGCCGTGGCCGACGACGTTGAGCGAACCGGTGAGCCGGCCGCCCGCTTCGAGATTGACGCGGCCGGTGAATTTCTTGCCGCCTTCGAGGTCTATCGAAGCCACAGTCAGGCCCTTGGCGAGCAGGCCCTGCATCTCGGTGGCGGTGAACGCCACTTTGACTTGCGCGAATGCGTCGAACGAAAACAGCACGACGCCAAGCATGAGAAGATATTTCATGAAACGCCCCCTGTGGCCGGATTGGATCGATGGCCCCGGGAGTGGATAGCATGGACGGTTACGGCGGCAGGCGGGCCCTCACATCCTAAACACCCCAAACTTCGTCTCCGGCACCGGCGCATTCAGCGCCGCGCGAGAACGCCAGCGCCAGCACGCGCCGCGTCTCGCTCGGCGCGATGATGCCGTCGTCCCACAGCCGCGCGGTGGCGTAATAGGGATTGCCCTCGGCCTCGTATTGCTCGCGGATCGGCGCCTTGAATTCCTCTTCCTCGACCTCGCGACCACTTGCCGCCGTCGGCCTCGATGTTGTCGCGCTTGACGGTCGCCAGCACCGACGCCGCCTGCTCGCCGCCCATCACCGAGATGCGCGCGTTCGGCCAGGTGAACAGGAAGCGCGGGCCATAGGCGCGGCCGCACATGCCGTAATTGCCGGCGCCGTAGGAGCCGCCGACGATCAGCGTGATCTTCGGCACCTGCGCGCAGGCCACCGCCGTCACCATCTTGGCGCCGTCCTTGGCGATGCCGCCGGCCTCGTAGTCGCGGCCGACCATGAAGCCGACGATGTTCTGCAGGAACAGCAGCGGAATGCGGCGCTGGCAGCACAGTTCGATGAAATGCGCGGCCTTGAGCGCGCTCTCCGAAAACAGGATGCCGTTGTTGCCGAGGATGCCGACCGGCATGCCGTGAATATGCGCGAAGCCGGTGACCAGCGTGGTGCCGTAGAGCGCCTTGAACTCGTCGAACTCGGAGCCGTCGACCAGCCGCGCGATCACCTCGCGCACGTCGTATTGCTTCTTCAGGTCGACCGGCACGATGCCGTCGAGCTCGGCGATGTCGTAGCGCCGGCTCGCGCGGCGGCGCGCAGCGGAATGTCGACGGTCTTCTTGGTGTTGAGATTGGCGACGATGCGGCGCGCCAGCGCACAGCGCATGATGGTCGTCCTGCGCCAGATGATCGGCGACGCCGGACTTGCGCGCGTGCACGTCGGCGCCGCCGAGGTCCTCGGCGCTCACCACCTCGCCGGTCGCGGCCTTCACCAGCGGCGGGCCGCCGAGGAAGATGGTGCCCTGGTTCTTGACGATGATGGTCTCGTCCGACATCGCCGGCACGTAGGCGCCGCCGGCGGTGCACGAGCCCATCACCACGGCGATCTGCGGAATGCGCAAGCGCCGACAGCGTCGCCTGATTGTAGAAGATGCGGCCGAAATGCTCGCGGTCGGGAAACACTTCGGTCTGGTGCGGCAGATTGGCGCCGCCGGAATCGACCAGATAGATGCAGGGCAGCCGGTTCTCGCGCGCGATCTCCTGGGCGCGCAGATGCTTCTTCACCGTCATCGGATAATAGGTGCCGCCCTTGATGGTGGAGTCGTTGCACACGATCATGCATTCGCGGCCCTCGACGCGGCCGATGCCGGTGATCAGGCCGGCGCCGTGGATGGCGTCGTCATACATGCCGTTGGCGGCGAGCGGCGACAGTTCGAGGAACGGCGAGCCGGGATCGATCAGGTTCATCACGCGGTCGCGCGGCAGCAGCTTGCCGCGCGCCGACATGGCGCTCGCGCGCGCTCGTCGGCCCGCCTGCTGCCGCCTCGGCGCGGCGCGCCTGCAATTCGTCGACGAGCGCGCGCATGCGCTCGGCATTGGCGCGGAATTCCGCCGCGTTCTTGTCGATTGACGAGGCCAGAATCGGCAACAGTCCCCTCCCGAACTTTGCGCGAAAGGTGCCTTGATGGAACCCGGAACGCAATGGCGGCCGGGAACTGCGGCATAAACGCGGGTTGTGGAACCGTAGCGGCGGTCGAAACGTTCTCCGCAGTATTCGCCATCGTCCGATTTGGTGGAGTTTCCGGGGAGGCATCGATGAGACATGCATCGCCTGTTATCGACCGTCGCGGCGACGCTGCTGCTGGCCGGGGCGGCTTTGGCGCAAACCGGCGACGTCGCGCCGGCAGCCTGCCCCGCCCGCGCTGCAAAACGCGCCGGCCGAGAAAGTCGCGCCCAACGATGAAGGCCGGCACGAAAGACGCCGAAACCCATCAAGCCCGGACCACCGGCGCACGGCACGCCCAAAGCGCTGGCGCCGGGTCACGGCGAGAACATCGAGCAGAGCACCGGCATCAAGAACTCATACGACACCGGCGCGACACCGACCAAGGCGGCGGCGTACAAGAGCTCAACCGATGCCAATGGCAATCCCGACTCAGTCTTGCGCCGCGTTTCACAAGGAACATTCACGGATGTTCGGACGTTGATGCTCCGATTGCACAATCAAGCCATGAGGACACCATGAACAAAGATCGCATCGAAGGCAGCCTCGAACAGGCCAAAGGCAAAGTGAAGGAAGTCGCGGGCAAGGTAACCGGCGACAGCAAGCTCCAGACCGAGGGCAAGACCCAGCAGGTCGCCGGCAAGGTGCAGAACGCCGTCGGCGGCTTCAAGGACGCCGTCAAGGAAGCCGTCGAACAGCAAATAATTCGGGCTTAAGGTCCGGACCTGGAGAACCCGGCGCTTGCGCCGGGTTTTTCGTTGCGCAGGCTGGCGGCTTCGCCGGACAGCGACGCGAAGCCGCATTGGACTTAAGCCCTAACCTCCTGCCGCTGGAACGCGACATAGCCGACGACAAACAGCAGGATGCTGGCGGCGATCAGACCGACGATCTGCGGCCAGGCGACCATGACGCTGTCCCACAGCGGCAGCGGCGCGCCCATCACCGCGCCCTGAAGCTGGCTTATATAGACGGGGCCGAGCGTCCGGGTTGCCGGATGCAACAGCGCCATGACGGTTTCGCCGTAAAGCGTCGACGGCGACAGCCGCGCCAGCATCTGCGCGGCGATCACTTGCGTCGCCTGGTCGTCGACCGGCACCAAGGCTTGGGCAATCGCCGGCGACAGCGCCGGCCAGATCAGCGTCAGGAACAGCCAGACGCCGAGCGTTGCCAGTGCCGCGGTCGCGGCCGAGCGGAACATCACCGAGAACAGCATGGCAAGCGCCAGCCAGACGCCGGCATAGACGATGGTCACCAGCAGGAAGATCAGCGCGCGGCCCATCTCCTCGCCGCCCGGCGGCACGCCGAGCATGATGAGGCCAAGCCCGATCACCAGCAGCCAGAGCGCCACCAGGCTGATCGACAAGGTGGCGAGGCCTGCGAGAAATTTCCCGAACAGCAGCGCGTCGCGATAGATCGGCTGCGACAGGATGCGCGACAGCGTGCGCCGGTTGAACTCGCCGTTGACCGCGTCGAAGCCCAGCCCGATCGCCATCAACGGCACCAGGAATCCGAGGAACGACACGAAAGACGGCAGCGGATCGCGCGCGGTGGTGAACAGGCGCAGGAACAGGAATGGATCTTCGGCGCTGACGTCGCGGATCTGCTGGATCGCGGCATAGACCGCCGCCAGCGCGACCAGCACCACCAGCCATTCCAGCACCCGCATGCGCGCGCTCGCGAGATGATCGGACAATTCCTTGAGCGTCACCACGCCGAGGCCCTGCCAGGGTGAACCTTCACGCCGCATCGCGGACCTCCTGTTCGTTCTGGAAGTAACGGGTGTAGATCGTCTCCAGGCTCGGCTGGTCGAGCGAGAGCTGCTTGAGCCGGCCGCCGGCAGCAACGACTTCGGCGGCGGCTTCGGCGCGAAGGTCGCTGTCGCAGGTCAGGCGGAAGCGGCCGGGCGCCGGCTCCGTCGACGCCGCGCACCCCCGGCAGACCCGCCAGCCGCCTGGCGATATCGCCGCCGCCATCGGCTTCGACTTCGACGGCATAGCCGCCGCCCAGCACCTGACGGCCGAGTTCGTCGACCGTCCCCATCAGCGCAATGCGGCCGCCATTGAACAGCGCGACGCGGTCGCACACGCTCTGCACCCGATCGAGCAGATGCGACGACAGCAGGATGCTGACGCCGGAGGCTTTCAGCGATCGGATCAGGTCCAGAAGCTCGATGCTGGCCTGCGGATCGAGCCCGTTGGTCGGCTCGTCGAGAATGGCGATGCGCGCATCCTTCATGACGATTTCCGCCAAGCCCAGCCGCTGCCGCATGCCGTGCGAAAAGGCCCTCACCTTCTTGTCGGCGACGTCGCTCAAGCCGACCCGGGCAAGACCGGCGGCGACCCGGTCGTGACGCTCGGACGCCGGGATGCCGATCAGCCGCGCGGTGTAGTGCAGATTGTCGGCCGCGGTGAGGTGATCGTAGAAGCCGACCGAATCCGGCAAATAGCCGACCTGGCGCTTGACCGCCAGAGGCTCGCGCGCCGGATCGTGGCCGAACACGCGCGCCTGGCCGGCGCTGATGTCGCTCAAGCCGAGCAGCATCAGAATGGTGGTGGTCTTGCCGGCGCCGTTCGGGCCGAGCAGCCCGAAGATTTCGCCGGCGCCGACACTGAACGTCACGCCATCGACGGCGGTCGCCGTGCCATAGCGTTTGGTGAGGCCCTTCGCCTCGATGACCATGTCGTTCATCGGCGGCCGAACCTGGCGACCGCGCCGACCATGATCAACAGCGCCGCGCCGATAATGCCGACGCCGGCAATGCCCCACACCGTCGAGGTCGTCACCGTGACGCGGAAATTCCCGGTGCCGGTTTCGCCGTGGGTCGAGGCGGTCAAGGTGTTGACGTAGTCGCCGGCGATCGCCTTGCTCGGCGGGCTGATCAGCGCCTGGACTTCGGCATGCTGCTCGGGCGCGATCCGATCGATGGTCTTGGGTTCAAAGGTGATCTTCCAGCCGTTCGGCGCGTTGCCCGACAGCTTGATATTTTCGGCCGGCGCGGTGCCGGTATTGGTCACGACCACCGGGATCGAGCTTTCCTTGCCGGCGGTGGCGCGCGCGCTCAAAAGGCCTTCGCGGCCGGCCAAGGTCAGCTTCGGCTCGCCGGTGATATCGAGCGCGACTTGCGCGGCGGCATGCGCGTCGTCGGCGCCGATGCGCACCTTGACCGGATAATGCCCGGCGTCGACGGTGTCGGGCGGGCTGACTTTCAGCTTCACGTCCTTGGTCTTGCCGGCGTCGACCGGAATGGCGGTGAGCTGCTGGCTGCCATAGGCCTCGGTGAACGAGGTGTCGAAATTGCGCGGCGCCTCGGCGGCGAGCGCGACCAGCAGCTTCTTGCCGCTGTCGTTCTTGATGGTCATTGTGTATTCGAAACTGGAACGCGAATTGCCGCGCAGTTCCGGCAGCTGCGGCTGCAGCGACAGCTTGGCCGGCAATTCCTTGGCCAAGGTCACCGCCACCGGCAACGTGACGTGGGACGTGCCGCCTTCGGCCGTTACGGTGAGCGTGTGGGTGCCGATGGCCGCGTCCTTCGGCACATCGAGCCGCAGATCAAGCGACACGCTGTCATTGGTGGCCGGCATGGCCGCGGCGATCGGCTGGCCGCCGCCGAGCAGTGTCGCGGTCCAGCCCTTGGGCACGCCGGATACCGACAGCGCCAGCCGTTCGGGCGCGACGTCGTAGTCGCGCAGTTTCAAATTGACCGTGGAGGTCGTGCCGGGCTGCACCGTGACCGCCGGATAGTCGGTCAGCAGATAGAGGCCCTTGATGTCGTGATTGGCCGTGTCGGCGGCGAAGGCGGGCGCGGCAAGCGCGCAGAACGCGGAAAAAACCGCGAGGCAACGGATAGGCGTCGTGGGTGACATGGCGAGCAACTCCGTGCGCGGCCCTCCAATAGAGAACCCCGCAAGCAAGCCGCCCCCGAGACGAAAACACGGCGGAGAGCCGTGCGCAGAAGCGCGGCTTGTTGCCCACAATCTTGACGAAATTTGGGACGGCAACGGCCATTGTTGGTGCACGGGCGCGCCAAAATGCCGCGCCGCGTCACACCCCGCGCACCAGCGGCCAGTCCGGCTCGTTGTGCTGCATCACCCAGGGCTCCTCGAGCGCGGCCGCATGCCACTCGGCCCAGGCCGGCAGCGCCATCACCGCGTTCATATAGGTGCGCGCCACCGCCCCGACCTCGAGGCCATAGCTGTGCAGGCGCGAGACCACCGGCGCATACATGGCGTCGGCCGCGCCGAAAGCCCCGAACAGGAAATCGCCGCGTTGGCCGAAGCGCTGCCGGCAATCGCTCCATAGCGTATCGATCCGCCACACGTCGGCGATCACCTCGTCCGGCTGCGGACGGCGCTTGGGCGGCAGCCACATGTTCATCGCGCAATTCTTGCGCAGCGGCTGGAAGCCGCCATGCATCTCGGTGGCCACCACGCGAGCATGGCTGCGGGCGTGGACGTCGGCCGGCCACAGAGCGGCGCCGGGAAACTTCTCGGCCAGATATTCGAGGATGGCGAGCGATTCCCAGACGTGGCTGTCGCCATCGATCAGCACCGGCACCTTGCCGGCCGGAGAATATTTCAGGACCCGCTCGCGGCTGCCGGGTTCGTAAAGCGGAATAAGCTCTTCCTCGAACGGAATGCCGGCCACTTTCAACGCCATCCACGGCCGCATCGACCAGGACGAATAGTTTTTGTTGCCGATGATCAGCTTCAACGCCATGGCTCGGTCCTTCGCTTGACTGTCTTCTTGGTCTCGCCCGGCATCGTTTCCGGCGCTTCGACCGGACCGCCGGCCTTTTTCCAGGCGCCGAAGCCGCCCTGGATGTGGGCCACCGGTTTGAGCCCCATGCGCTGGGCGGCCTGTGCCGCCAGCGCCGAGCGCAAGCCGCCGGCGCAGAAGAACACGAATTTCTTGTCCTGCGCGAATGTCGGCTTGTGATAGGGGCTTTGCGGATCGATCCAGAACTCCAGCATGCCGCGCGGGCAATGGAAGGCGCCCGGCACCCTGCCCTCGCGCTGCAATTCGCGGATGTCGCGGATATCGACCAGCACCACGTCGTCGCGGCCGGCAAGCTTGACGGCCTGCTCGACCGGCAGCGTCTCGATCTCGCGCTCGGCGGCCTCGCAAAGCGCCTTGTATCCGGTGGTAATGATCTGGGGCATGGGCCTGTCTCTCCTTGAAGGCCAATGGTGGCAGAGCCGGTATCCAGGCTCAAGCCGATCGCGGGTTGAAGGACTTAACGCGAGCGGGCACCATGCCGCCATGCCGGCTTTGACCCTGCCTGACATTCTCGCGCTTGCCTGGTTCGTCAGCGCCTGGATCGCCTATTCCGTGGTCGTCGAAAAGACCGCGAAGGGCCGCAACAGCCTGAATTTTCTGATGCATAGCTATCGCGACGACTGGATGGCGCAGCTGATCGGCCGCGAGATGCGCATGGTGGACGCGCAGGTGACGGCGGCGTTGCAGAACGGCGCGGCGTTTTTCGCCTCCACCAGCCTGATCGCGATTGGCGGCGCACTGACCCTCATGCGCGCCAGCGACGACATATTACCGGTGGTGTCCCTGATCAATCTGGGGTCGATACCGTCGCGGCAATTGTGGGAATTCAAGATACTCGGCCTCATCGTCATCTTCATCTATGCGTTTTTCAAATTCGCCTGGTCGTACCGGCTGTTCAATTATTTCGCCATCATGGTCGGCGCCGCGCCGCCGCCCTCGGCCAAAGACACCCAGGGCGCCAAAGAATTCGCGCATCGCGCCGCGCGGCTGTGCGAGGACGCCGGCCGCCATTTCAACCGCGGGCAACGCGCATTCTTCTTCGCGCTCGGCTATCTCGGCTGGCTGCTGGGACCTTTGCCGCTGGCGCTCACCACCACCGGCGTGCTGATCGTGATGTGGCGGCGGCAGTTTTCGTCGGAGGCGCGCAAGGCCTTCGATGTGGTGGACGCTAAGTCATCCCCATCAGAACCGCGATAAGCGCGACGATCAAGACACCGAGACCGGTGGCGATGGTGGTGACGATCTGCTCGTTCCAGTCGGCGTGCTCCCGGATCGTCTTCAGCGCGGCACGCGCTGTCGATGCGGTCGATTGCGTGTTGAAAGACATAGGCGGATTCCCCTTGCGGCTTCGCCAGGATGGCGCGCGAGAACGCTGACGCGAACTCGGGCGCCCGAATCGCCCATGACTGCATAAGGATATCGCCGCCGCCGCGTTTCAACAAATAGGCGGCGTTCGGCTAGCGCGCCTTCTTCCAGGCTTCATAACGCTTCTTGTTTTCTTCGTTCGGCGGGTAGAGCCCCGGGAGCTTGGCGCCCTTCTCGACTTCCTGCACCAGCCAGCTTTCCTGCAATTCGTGCTCGGCGCCTTCGCTGGCGACGAAATCGGCGAGATCCTTCGGGATCACCACCGCGCCGTCGTCATCGGCGACGATGATGTCGCCCGGGAAAATCGCGCAGCCGCCGCAGGCGATCGGCTCTTCCCAACCCACGAAAGTCAACTGGTTGACCGAGGCCGGCGCCGCCATGCCGGCGCACCAGACCGGCAGGCCGGTGGCGACGACGCCGTGCTTGTCGCGCATGACGCCGTCGGTGATCAGCGCGGTGACGCCGAGCTTGACCATGCGCATGCACAGGATGTCGCCGAAGATGCCGGCGCCGGTCACGCCCATGGCGTCGGCGACGACGACGCAGTCTTTCGGCATGGCCTCGATCGCGCTGCGGGTGGAGATCGGATTCGACCAGCTTGCCGGCGTGGCCAAGTCCTCGCGCACCGGGACGAACCTGAGCGTAAAAGCAGGCCCGACCACGCGCTTGCCGGAGAAGCCGAGCGGCATCGCCCCCGCCATCCAGGAGCGGCGAATGCCCTTCTTCAGCAGCATGGTGGTGATGGTGCCGGTGGTGACGTTGCGCAGCGTTTCGATCGTTGAAGACATCATGATTCCCCGTGATGGCGGATGTTAAGCCGGTGTCAGACCGAGCCGTTCGTCACGGCGGCGGAGATAAGCCACCAGCGGAACGGCCAGCAGCACCATCCAAAGCTTGCCGACGACCTGGCCGGCCAGAAAGTCGAGCGACCCGAAGGCGAGCCACAAGAATACAATCGAGTCGACGACCAGACCGACCACGCCTGACGCTACTACGGCGAGCACCAGGCGGCGGCGGGCGAGCGGCGTATAGACCGCGAAATCGGCGAGTTCCGACAGCAGAAAGGCTGCGGCTGAAGCGATCACCAGCGAATGCGGGGAAATCCCGGCCGAGATCGCTGCGCCGGCAACGATCGCGCCGACGCCAAATTCAACGCCCAGCCGCCGCTGCACCAGGTCGCGCAACACCAGCGCGGCGCCGATCAGCAGCACACCGGACGGCGCCATGATGCCCGGCGCCACCGGCACCAGGCACGGGCTATTGGGCGGGCAAACGGTTCCGACATGACCCAGCATCCAATTGGCGGCCGGGATCGTCAGGCAGAACAAGACCAGGAAGGCAGCGCCTTCGATATTCTTACGTTTTTCGTTATCGATCGTGATCATGTCGTCTTTCGCAGGCTGATGAATTTCGCAAAACCCTGTGCCCGTAATTTGCACGCCGGGCAATCCCCGCAGCCATAGCCCCAGTCATGCCGATGGATGCGGTCGCCCAGATAACAGCTATGGCTGTCCTCGACAACGAGATCGAGCAAGGCAGGCGCCGCCCAGCGTCTCGGCCATGGCGAAGGTGTCGGCCTTGTCGACCCACATCAGCGGCGTATGGATGGTGACGCGCTTGTCCATGCCGAGGCTGAGCGCCGCCTGCATCGCCTTCACGGTGTCGTCGCGGCAATCGGGATAGCCTGAATAGTCGGTCTCGCACATGCCGGCGACGATGTGGCGGGCGCCGCGCCGATAGGCCAGCGCGCCGGCAAAGCAGAAGAAGATCAGGTTGCGCGCCGGTACGAAGGTGGTCGGCAATCCGTTGTCGGCGATTTCGATGGCGGTTTCGCGCGTCAGCGCGGTGTCGGATATGGCGGCAAGCGCATCGAGCTTGACCATATGGTCCTCACCCAGCCGCGCTTCCCAGGCCGGCCTTAAAGCCGCCAGGCGCTCGCGGATACGCGGGCGGACATCGAGCTCGACCGCATGGCGCTGGCCGTAGTCGAAGCCGACGGTCTCGACATGCGCAAAGCGTTCGAGCGCCCAGGCCAGACAGACGGTGGAGTCCTGCCCGCCGGAAAACAGCACCAGCGCGCTATCGGCGCTAACGCCGGTCACTGCGGATCAATCCCGCGGATCAATCCCATTTGGGCGACCATGACCAATCGACGATGCGGCCGTCGCGGCGGGCGAGCCCGGCGATTTCCCTCATCTCCGCGTCGGATAATTCGAAATCAAACAGCGCGAAATTCTCGGAAAGCCGCTCGACCTTGCTGGTGCGCGGGATCACCACGATGCCCTGCTGCGTGAGCCAGCGCAGGCTGACCTGCGCCGCGCTCTTGCCATGGGCCTTGCCGATCTCTTCAAGCAGCTTTTCGCCGGCGGCGCCGCCGCGCGCGATCGGACTATAGGCCACCACCGCCATGCCGGCGGTCCGGCAGGCCGCGATCACCTTGTCCTGATCGAGAAACGGGTGGCATTCGATCTGATTGCAGACCAGCGGCTCCGGCGAAACCTTGTTGGCTTCGGCCAAGAGCGACACCGTGAAGTTGGAGACGCCGATCTGCTTGACGAAGCCGTCGCGCTTCATCTTGGCCATGGCGCCGAGCGTTTCGGAAAGCGGCACCCGCGGGTTCGGCCAATGGATCAGCAAGCAGATCGATGACGTCGAGCCGCAGGCGGACCAGGCTTTCCTTCACGGAGCGCTCGAGGTCATGCGGCGCGAGCCGCTCCGGCTGCACCTTGGTGGTGACCATCACCTCGGCGCGCAGGCCGGAGGCGCGCACGCCCTCGCCGACCGCGGCTTCGTTGTCGTACATTTGCGCGGTGTCGACGTGGCGATAGCCGATGCGGATCGCCTGCTCGACCAGACGCGCGCAATCGCGGCCCCGCAAGGCCCAGGTGCCGAGGCCAATGATTGGAATCTGGAAACCCTTGGCCTCGACGGTTGGCGTCATAACGATGCCTTGCCCCGCGCTACGGCGTATCCCACACCGGCGCGTGCGGCGGACTGACCACGCGCATATTGGTGGCATTGAGCTTCTTGAGCTCGGCCATTTCGGCGTCGCTCAGGGCGAAGCCGAACACGTCCATGTTTTCCTTCATATGCTGAGGGTTCGCCGTGCGCGGGATCGAGCAGCAGCCGAGTTGCACCAGATAGCGCAGCGACACCTGCGCCGCGCTCTTGCCATGCGCCTTGCCGATACGCTCGAGCGCGTCAGCGCCCGGCACCTTGCCGCGCGCGATCGGAACATAGGCGACCACCGCCATGCCGTGCTTCTTGCTGGCGGCCAACACCTTGTCCTGATTGATGAACGGATGAACCTCGATCTGGTTGCAGACCAAAGGCTCCGAGGTCACGCGCCCAGGCTTCGTCCAGCATTGTGGTGGTGAAATTGGCGACGCCGACATGCTTGGCGCGGCCGTCTTTCTTGGCGGCGCAAAGCGCGCCGACGCTGGTCTTGAGCGGGATGTCCTTGTTGTTCCAATGGATCAGCAGCAAATCGACATAAGGCAATCCGAGATAGGCCAGACTTTGGTCGAGCGACTTGTTGAAATGCTCCGGCAACAGGTTGTCCTGGCGCACCTTGGTGCAGATGAAGACGTCCTCGCGCTTGATGCCGGAGGCGCGCAGGCCCTCGCCGGTCTCCTTTTCGTTGCCGTAGGAGGCGGCGGTATCGAGATGGCGATAGCCAAGCTGCAAGGCGGTTTTCACCGCCTGGACGCCTACGTCCTCCTTCAAGGTCATGGTGCCAAGACCGATCATCGGAATGCGGGCGCCATGCGCTTCAACAAATTGCATCACAATCTCCTGGAACTTCGCTTGGAATGGGGGTTGGCAGCTGGCAGCGGCGGCAGAATGCCCGCTTGCCGCGGCGCTGCCAACTGGGGTCCGTACCGTGAAGCCTAGCTGCTCGGCATCACGCCTGAGGCCGGGCCAAATGAGTCGTTTGCGGCACATTGATCCACGACAATGCCGGGATGCTGTTTTTCAGGCGAATTGACTACGGTCCCGGAGAATTTGATGCGAAACCGCAAAATTCGCTCAAATAATAAGGCTACGGCAGCCGACGCAGACGACCGCCTCCTGGAATCCAGGGCGGCAACGCTGGGCCTGGATCTCAGTACGGCCGCGTGCTGCGACCGCAAGACGCTCAAAAAGCTGGCCCGGCGTTGCAGGAAATGCGGCGTTCGGAAAGCTTGCGCGGCGGACCTCAAACGCGATCCTTTCGACCCGGTGTGGCGGACTTATTGCCGGAATGCAGAGGTATTCATGACGCTCGCCATGGCCTGGTGGCCGAGGGTTTATCCGGCGACCTGGGGCGGGACTGCAAAACGCAGGGAGTATGAGTTGGATTGACGGGAGGCTTCGGGCGACCGAGGGCGATCGCAACCAAAAATCACATGGATTTTTGCGATCGCCCGAAGTCCGACAATACCTTCAGGCGCAAGCAATTGAATGGACTTGTTACATTAGAATAATTCGAGAGTGAATATAAGCACTTGCATCAATGGCGTTTAATGCTTTTGTGAGAGCCGGTCCTTAACATGGTCGGCGCATGAAAAACATTTTGGTGCTTATTGGCTTGGCGGCCCTGCTGATCGTCGCGCCCGCAACGGCGCGCGCGGACGAGCTCACGGTGACGATCAAGGATCACAAGTTCACCCCCACCGAACTCAAGGTGCCGGCGAACCAACGGGTGGTGATCACCGTGATCAATGACGACGCCACGCCCGAGGAATTCGAAAGCAGCATCATGAAGGTGGAAAAGGTGATCCCCGGCAAGTCGAAGGGCGTGGTGCGGATCGGCCCGCTCAAGCCCGGCCGGTATCCCTTCGTCGGCGAATTTCATGAGGCCACCGCCAAGGGCGTGGTGATCGCGGAATAAATCATGCTCGGCGCCCTGATCATCGTCTTTCGCGAAGTCATCGAAGCCGGTCTGATCATCGGCATCGTGATGGCGGCCACGCGCGGCGTTGCCGGTCGCGGCCGCTGGATTAATCTCGGCATCGGCGCAGGCCTGCTCGGCGCGATGCATTGTCGCGCTGTTTGCCGGCGTGATCTCGCAAGCCTTCGAAGGATCGGGGCAAGAGCTGTTCAACGCCAGCATCCTCGGCGTCGCCGTGGTCATGTTGATGTGGCACAACGCCTGGATGGCGCGGCACGGCCGCGAGATCGCCGCCGAAATGCGTTCGATCGGCACGGCGGTGAGCGAAGGCGCCAAGCCGCTGACCGCGCTCGCTATCGTGGTCGGACTGGCGGTGCTGCGCGAAGGCTCGGAGGTCGTTCTGTTTCTCTACGGCATTTTCGCCTCGGGCACGTCGGGCTCATCGCTGCTGCTGGGCGGCGTGCTCGGCATCGCCGCCGGCGCGGCCTTCACCGGCCTGACTTACTACGGACTGCTGGCGATCCCGACCCGCTACATCTTCTCGGTGACGAGCTGGCTGATCGCGCTGCTCGCCGCCGGCATGGCGGCCCAGTCGGTGCAGTTCCTCAACAATGCAGGATTTGCCGAAGTGCTCGGCCGCACGGTCTGGGACACGTCTTGGCTGTTGTCGGAAGGCAGCCTGCTCGGCCGCATGCTGCATGCGCTGATCGGCTACACCGAACGGCCGACCGAATTGCAGCTCATGGTCTACATCGGCACGCTGTTCGCGATGTTCCTGCTGATGCGGCTGGCGCGCTATCAGCCGCGCAAGCCGATCGCGGCTTAACGCCGTCGTTCACCGCATAAGGCGCGTCAGCGCCGTCTTCCGCCTAACGCGGCAAAGGCTGCGTCCGGCGCACTGTCGATCAGCTTGAGCAGCGCGCGGGCGGGCCCCCGCGGCGAACGCTTGCCCTGCTCCCAATTGCGCACGGTCTCGATCGGCACTTCGATTTTTTGCGCGAAAGCCGCCTGGGTCAGTCCGCAGCGCGCACGCACATGGCGCACGAAGGCGGCCGGATCCTTGTGATCGACGGTTTTTTCGCTGCCGTCCGGCAGGATTTCGACAATCCGCCCATCGGCTTTCAGCCGCACCCGCATCATGCTGCTCTCCCACCGCCATTGCTGTGGGCCAATGAACTAGCTGATTCGGGGTCTGCAAAAGTTAATGGTCAGGCGAAATTGAGCTGCCACGACACACCGAAGCGATCGCTCACCCAGCTAAAACGGCGGCTAAACCCGTAACTGTCCAAAGGCATGAGGACTTTCCCTTCGGCGCCAAGGGCGGCTGCCAGCCGCTCGATTTCGGCATCCGATTCACATTCGACGAAGAACGAATGCGACGGCGTAAAACTGAACGCGTGCTTGGCCGGGCTGTCGATACACATCACCGTCTGGCCTGCGATAGAGAATTTCGCGACCTTGACGGAGCCTTCTGCTCCGGGCTCGCCTGCCGCGTAGCGCGCGATATCTTCGATCATCCCGTCTGAAAACAACGACACATAGAAATTCATCGCTTCTTCGGCTTTTCCCTCAAACATTAGAAAGGGACGAATTGACGACGCCATTCGTTCATCTCCTACCGAGTGCCACTAACCATCGCTTCCACATTGGGAAATTTTATGACGGCCGCCGAAAGCGCTTGAGCGCCAGCACCGCAATGAACACGGCAACGACGCCAATGCCGATGGCCCACGGCGCCCATTCCGGCAGTTCGGGCGCGGCAGCCAGACCGATGAACAGGCCGACGATGGTGCCGAGGATGGTCAGGCCGGTCCAGCCCAGCTCCTGCAGCGCGCGCTTCACCGCGTCTTCTCGAAAATCTCCCGGCCGATCAGCATGCGGCGGATTTCGGAGGTCCCTGCCCCGATCTCGTAGAGCTTGGCGTCGCGCAGCAGGCGGCCGGTGGCAAAGTCGTTGATGTAGCCGTTGCCGCCCAGGCACTGGATCGCCTCGAGCGCCATCCAGGTGGCGCGCTCGGCGGCATAGAGGATAGCGCCGGCGGCATCTTCGCGCGTGGTGCGGCCGTCGTCGCAGGCGCGCGCCACCGCGTATACATAGGACTTGGCTGCGTTCATGGTCACATACATGTCGGCGAGCTTGGCCTGCACCAGTTGGAAACTGGCCGATGGCCTGGCCGAACTGCTGGCGCTCATGCACATAGGGCACCACCACATCCATGCAGGCCTGCATGATGCCGAGCGGTCCGGCGGCCAGCACCACGCGTTCGTAGTCGAGACCGGACATCAGCACGTTGACGCCGTTGCCGACCGCGCCGAGCACGTTGTCCTCCGGCACTTCGCAGTCGGTGAACACCAGTTCGCTGGTGTCGGAGCCGCGCATGCCGAGCTTGTCGAGCTTCTGCGCCGGCGCGAAGCCCTTCATGTTCTTCTCGATGATGAAGGCGGTGATGCCGCGCGCGCCGGCGGTGCGGTCGGTCTTGGCGTAGACCACCAGCGTGTCGGCGACCGGCCCGTTGGTGATCCACATCTTCGTGCCGTTGAGGATGTAGCGGTCGCCTTTTCTGTCGGCGCGGGTGCGCATCGACACCACATCGGAGCCGGCGCCAGGCTCCGACATGGCGAGCGCGCCGACATGTTCGCCGGAAATCAGTTTCGGCAGATATTTGCGCTTTTGTTCCGCGGTGCCGTTGCGGTTGAGCTGGTTGACGCAGAGATTGGAATGCGCGCCGTAAGACAGGCCGACCGAGGCGCTGGCGCGCGAAATCTCCTCCATCGCCACGCAATGGGCGAGATAGCCAAGACCGGCGCCGCCGATATTTCTCGCTCGACGGTGATGCCGTGCAGACCGAGCGCGCCCATCTCCGGCCACAGATCGCGCGGAAACGTGTTGTCGCGATCGATGGCGGCGGCGCGCGGCGCTATGCGATCGCGGGCAAAATCGCCGACCGACTTGCGCAGCATGTCGGCATCGGCGCCGAGCCCGAAATCGAAGCCCGCCCAGGCATTCGGGATCATGACGCCGCCTCCGCTGCACGCCCGGCCGGGCGCGGTTGCTTCTATTTGCGCATGATCTTAGCCGAAAACCGGTTCTCTAGCCTGTCGGGATCATGCGCTGTCAGGCGCCTCAGCCTTGCGATCAGGCTGTCAGGGCCTCGGGCGGCAGCGCACGGACAGCCGCTTGGCCTGCTCCAGCAACCGGTCGATGATCTTGGCCGGCGCCGGCTTGGCAAACAGGAAGCCCTGCATCTCGTCGCAGCCGGCCAGCCGCAGCAATACCCGCTGCTGTTCGGTCTCGACGCCCTCGACCAGCACCGACAGGCCGAGCGCGCGCCCGAGCGCCACGATCGCCTGGATGATGACCCCGCCATTGGCGGAGTTTCCGAGCGCCGCGACAAAGCTGCGGTCGATCTTGAGCTTGTCGAGCGGAAAGCGCTGCAGATAGCTGAGATTGGAATAGCCGGAGCCGAAATCGTCGAGCGCGACGCGCACGCCGAGCGCATGCAGATCCTCGATGCGCTTGACCATTTCTTCCGGATTATCGATCAGCACGCCTTCGGTAATTTCCAGCATCAGCTGCGACGGCGGTACCCCGCTGTCGGCCAGGGCCGAGCGCACCAGATCGACGATGGCGCGATCGCGCACCTGCAACGGCGACAGGTTCACCGCCACATAGAGATCCGGCCAGCGCTTGGCTTCCTTGAGCGCGCGGCGCAGCACGAAGGCGCCGAGCGAATCCATCAAGCCCATCTGCTCTGCAACCGGGATAAAGACCGCCGGCCCAATAGGTCCGCGTGTCGTATGCGTCCACCGCAGCAAGGCTTCGACGCCGACGATGCGGCCGCCTTGCGCGGCGACGATCGGCTGGTAATGCAATTCCAGTTCATTGGCGCTGAGCGCGCGCGGCAACTCGCGATGGATGAATTTCTGATCGGCCGAGACGGTATCGATTGCATTTTCGAACACGACGACCGAGCCGGGGCCCTTTTTGGCCGCTGTGCGGAGCGCAAGTTCGGCGCGGCGGGTAAGTTCGCCGCGGGTGGTGGCGTGACGCGGCGTTTGCGCAAAGCCCGCATGCGCGCTCACCCGCACCACGGTGTCGATCCAATGCGGGCGGGCGATAGCCTCCAGCGCGCCGCGGATGACGGCCCCAGCATCGAAATCGCCGTCACCGGTGATCGTCACGGCGAACTCATCGCTGCCGATACGGCCGCAGTGGGACTGCGGCGGCAGCGCTTCCTGCAGCCGCGCGGCGACGGCAACCAACAGTTCATCGCTGCCCAGCACGCCGAGCTGCGCGTTGACGTCCGCCATGGCGTCGAGTTCGATCAGCGCGAACGTGGTCACCTCGTTGTTGGCGCGCTCGGCCAGGGTCAGGTCCAGCAATTCGAGTGTCTTGGCGTGATTGGATAGTCCGGTGAGCTTGTCCTTGTCCGCCGCGCGCGCTGCGTGCTCCTCGCTCGCGTTCAGTTCGCGCCGGGCCCGGCGCAGCAGCCTAAATGAGAAGCCGGCGAAGCTTACCAGCACGATGGCGATGCCGACGACGATCGGCATCAGCCGGGTCATCGTCTGCGTCGCCGGATGCGCCTTGTCCCAGGTGAAGAAACCGGCGATGCGGCCCTGGCCATCGATGACCGGCTGCATCTCGCGTTGGCCCAGCTCCGGCTCGGTCTCGAATTTGAGGCTTGTAAGACCGGTGCTCTGCTCGACCATGTGCACGAAGCGCGGATCGAGTTCTCCCGAAGATCCAAACACCGCGCGAAATTCCGCGATGGCGTTGCGCAGCGAGGCGCGCTGCTCTGACCACAGGCGTTCGTCGCTTTGGCGGGCGAGCTGATAGCCGATGCCGGCGCTCAGCGCGGTCGCGCCCATGGCGAGGATGGCGAGCATGACGATCAGGCGCGAGGCGGTCAGCGTCCGCCAGGTCCGCGACGCGCCGGCGCTTGCAGCCAGGCGGCGGCGTTTCGCCCAAAGCCGATCGGCCGAAAAGCGCCTTGGCCGAAAGCCCCCTGTCCAAAGGCGCTTCGACCACGCCACCGTATTGACCAGCCCGCCCACTCGCCTACTCCCCGCGCTACGCTGCGGTATCCCGGGAATACGCATAGGGATTCAGCATTAATTGTCGGTCAGCAAACAAGGTGAATGAAGGGTAACCGATCAATAAAACGCAATTTTCGCGCTAACGGAGGCCAAACCAGAACGTGGCAATCGAAAGAAACGAGAAAAATCCGACGACATCGGTCACCGTCGTCACGAACGGGCTCGACGCCACGGCGGGATCGACCCGCAGCCGGTGCAAGGCCAGCGGGATAAGAATACCGCCGAGCCCCGCGGCGACCATGTTGCAGATCATGGCCAACCCGATCACGACCCCGAGCGCCGGCACCTTGAACCAGAAATAGGCGGCGACGCCGGTGATGACGGCAAAGGCGATGCCGTTAAACAGACCGACCATCAGTTCGCGCATGATGACGCGCCGGGCATTGGCGTCGCTCAGATCCTGGGTCGCCAGCGCGCGCACCGCGACCGTCATGGTCTGCGTCGTGGCGTTGCCGCCCTGGCTCGCAACGATCGGCGCCAGTACGGCGAGCGCCACCATCTTCTGCAATTGACCCTCGAACATCCCGAGCACCGACGACGCCAGAAACGCCGTGGCAAGATTGACCAGCAGCCAATTGAACCGGCCGCGCGCAATGGTCCAAACCGAGTCGGACAATTCTTCGTCGCTGGTGACGCCGCCCAGCGCTTTGATGTCCTCTTCGGCCTCCTCGACGATGACGTCGGCGACATCGTCGAAGGTGATGGCGCCGACCAGCCGGTCGTTGGCGTCGACCACCGGCGCCGCCACCAGATCGTAACGCTGGAACAGCCGCGCCACCTCTTCCTGGTCATCGTTGGCGTGCACGCGACGCCGCTCGGCCTCCATCAAGTCGGAAACCGGCACCGGACGCTTGCTGCGTGACAGCCGGTCGAGCGGCACCGCGCCGAGAAAACGCCCGGTGTCATCCACCACGTAGAGTTCGTAGAACCGCTCGGGCAGTTCCTCGGTCTCGCGCATATAGTCGATGGTCTGGCCGACATTCCATTGCGGCGGCACCGCGATAAATTCGGTCTGCATGCGCCGGCCGGCCGAGTCCTCGGGATAGTCGAGGCTGCGGGCCAGAACGTGGCGCTCGAGCGCCGGCAATTGTTCGAGCACCTCGGCGCGATCCTCTTGCGGCATATCCGCCAGGATCGCGACCGCGTCGTCGGACTCGATATCGCGGACGCCTTCCGCCACCGTTTTCGGCGGCAATTCTTCGAGGATTTCCTCGCGCACCGCATCGTCGACCTCGGTGAGCGCGGTGAAATCGAAGTGGATGCCGAGCAATTCGACCAGGCGCGAGCGCTGGTCGCGCTCGAGCGCCTCCAGCAACGCGCCGAGGTCGGATTCGTGCAGGTCGCCGACCAGTTGGCGCAGTTTGGCAATGTCGGCGGCGGCGATCGCGTGCGCGACCTGCGCGACGAATTCGGCGCGGATCGTGCCATCATCGCCACGCAGCGGCGGCGGCGTGCTGGATTTTTTTCTACGCATGCCGGGCCTCGGCGGTGGGCGATTTTTTCGGACGAATTCGAGCGGCAATTTATTGGGCTTGTACGCCGCGCTCCCGAGCCCGGCAAATGATTAACGCGTAAACTCTGTCATCAAGTCGGGCTTGCCGGGCATTTGCGGTTGCGGTCAATTGATGGCGCTCGAGGCGAGAAATGATTCGGATCATTGCCATTGCGGTCGCCGCGGCCATGGCTCCTTTGGCCGCCGTGGCGGAGCCGTGCCCGGGCAACAGCCAAGCGCTCGGCACCGAACGGGTTATCGAGGTCGATGCCAAGACCACGCCGCGGGTCGGGCGCAAGCAATTCCCCTCCACCTTGCCGTTGCGCGCCAAGGAATTGGTGCTGACCTTCGACGATGGTCCGTGGCCGGGCACGACGCCGAAAGTCCTCGACGCGCTCAAGCACGAATGCGTCCGCGCCACATTTTTCCTGCTCGGCAAGAACGTCGAGCCACACCCGGTATTAGCGCGGCGAGCGCTGGCCGAGGGCCATAGCATCGGCCATCACACCTATTCGCACCCGCTGCTCGACCACATGCCGCTCGCCAAGGCGGAAGCCGAGATCAACCGCGGCATCGAGGAAGACGAATACGCGGTCTACGGCCAGCGCCGGACAACGCCGGCGGTGCCGTTTTTCCGTTTTCCGGGGTTTGTCTCGACCCCGGCGCTGCTCGACCGCATGACCGCGCGCGGCATCGTGGTCTTCGGCGCCGATGTTTGGGCCAGCGACTGGGATCCGATGTCGCCGGAGGCGGAGCTGCACCTGATTCTCGGCCGAATCGAAAAGGTCGGGCGCGGCATCGTGTTGTTTCATGACACCAAGGCGCAGACCGCCCAGATGCTGCCGGGGTTGCTGCGGGAGCTCAAGAAGCGGGGCTATCGCATCGTCCACATCGTCCCGGCCGGCGGCCGCGGTATTCTCCACTAATTCTGTCCCATTTTGACGCAACCCCATGGAATTCCGTTAAAAAGCGGAATGCTGTGGACGATTCATAATGGTTAATTTTCCGTTAATATTGTAATTCGTAGGGTCGCAAGGCCGCTCCATTTCGGGGAATCGCGTCACTAGACGCGGATGGGGGGCGGGGGACCGACATGCGTTTCA
The DNA here is from genome assembly GCA_963825015.1 of uncultured Alphaproteobacteria bacterium. Taxonomy (GTDB): domain Bacteria; phylum Pseudomonadota; class Alphaproteobacteria; order Rhizobiales; family Xanthobacteraceae; genus Pseudolabrys. The sequence continues at coordinate 281,371 of CAWGRN010000023.1, forward strand.
GCGCAACAGCAGCTATTTGCCTGGCCCTTGGCGTGATCGCGGGCCCGGCGCTGGCGGGTTCATGCCCGGGCAATCCGGACGCAATCGGCACCAGCCGGACCATCACGGTCGACCCGTCGGACCTGCCGCGCATCGGCACCATGCAATACAGAGCGACGCTGCCGCTCAATGACCATGAAGTGGTCATCACCTTCGACGACGGACCGCTGCCGCCTTACACCAACCGCATTCTCGATACGCTGGCCGAGAATTGCGTGAAGGTCACCTATTTCCTGGTCGGAACCATGGCCCGCGCCTACCCCGACGCGGTGCGCCGCATCTACAACGCCGGCCACGTCATCGGCACGCATAGCCAGCATCACCCGTTCAACCTCGGCGACCTGGGCCTGCCGCGCATCGAAAGCGAAGTGGACGGCGGCATCGCCTCGGTGAAAGCCGCGGTCGGAGATCCGCGCGCGGTGGCGCCGTTTTTCCGGATCCCGGGTCTGGCGCGCTCGCGGCAGGCGGAAACCTTCC
>CAWGRN010000024.1:0-5417 GCA_963825015.1 uncultured Alphaproteobacteria bacterium
ATGCGGATTTGGCGGAATTGGTCAACTCCCACTATTCGGAACACAGCGAACCTGTTCCATTCCGATCCGCAGCCCATCATGCGGGCCGACCTCGGACGTTATTTGATCTTGCGGGAATATGGCGGCATTTATGCCGATCTCGATGCCGAAGCCATCGCCAACATCGAGCATTGCTCGCCTCGGAGGCCCCGCTATTTGCCTATGAGCCGGAGTCGCATGCAGCCTTGGAATTTGTCCGCAGCCGAGGCTTCAGGAGCGTCGTTTCAAACGCCGTTATCCTGTCGCCGGCCGGTCATCCGTTCTGGGATCACCTGCTGCAACTCATGCACCGCTGCCGCCATGCAAAAACCCGCTCGACGCAACCGGACCTTTCGTTCTCACCGCCGCGTTGAGACAGCGCCCGCGGCGGCTGCGCCGCGCGTGCTTCCTGCCCACGTGTTTTCCCCGTCGACAAATTCGGCCGGCCCGTTGATCGGGGGGCTTCGACCCTGGAAACGGTCGCCATCCATCATTGGGCGTGGAACTGGTGGAAGCCGCAAGCTTCGGACACTTCCGTTGCGCAATCGACGCCACACGTGGCCGTGCAGGATTTCGCCGCCTCCGGCGGAGCGGACCGCTTTCTGGCGTTCTATCGATCGGGCCGCCGTCAACGCAGAAACTCCGAAAGCAAGGACGCGTGCTCATCGCGGTGCCGGTCCGCGACGTCTCGGCACCATCGATAGGCTGTTCGAGCGCATCCTGGCGCTTCGCTACCCGCACGACGATCTTTCGGTTGTCTTTCTGGAGGGCGACAGCCGTGACGACACGCCGCGACGGCTCCAGGCGTTTGCGCGACGCCATGCCAACGAATTTCGGAGGATCAACGTCATCAAGCACGACTTGGCGTAGTGATTCCGACCCACGTTGGGCACCCGCAGATGCAGCGGAGCCGACGGAGCCATATCGCCAGAGGTTCGCAATGAACTCGTCAAACAAGCGCTGCAGGACGAGGATTGGGTTCTCTGGGTGGATGCCGCCGACATCATCGGATTTCCCGACGACATTCTCACCACCTGTTATCCACCGGAGCACGAATTGTGCAGCCGAACTACGGTCCAGACTTCCCGGAGGACCGAGCATGGATCTCAATGCCTGGGCCATCGAAAGGCGGATTTCGCGCGGCGCTATGGCGACCTGGATCGGGGACGGCTTGTATCAGCCGCCGGTGGTTTTCAGCGGTTGTACCTATCGGACTTGCGATATCGGGATGTTGTTCCGCTGTACAGCGTCGGCGGCACGATGCTTCTGGTCGATGCCGATCTGCATCGCGCCGGGCTGCTGTTTCCAGAAAGCCCGTACCGGTTTCTGATCGAAACCGAAGGCTTCGGCGCAGCCGCGTGCGATCTCGGCATCGTCCCCGTGGGGATTGCCGAATGTCGAGATCGTCCACTGCTGCGCGTTGACCCGACGGGCGGCAGCGCAAGCCACATTGCTCAGCGCGCAACTTTCGTGCAATTTCTATTGTCTCCAGTTGATACCTCGAAAGCGGCACCTATCTGGTGGATTGCGTGGGAATTTCGAGCGTGTCGACGATTGAACAAGGTCGCGAGAATGGACGGCCACGGCATTTGACGGCATCCAAAACAACGATGGATCGCGCAATATGATGGGTCAACGACCGAAGCCGCCGGCCGAGGAACCGCGTTCCGAACCGGAGATCATCCCGCCGGACCATGCGAGCCGGCGGTCGGCACACGCCTCATCGCGCGCGCGGGTCTTTGTCAATTCGCGCGGCACCGAGCGCATCTTCATCGCGACGCCCGGGCCGCTCGGCGTCATCCTTGTAGCCCTGACGGCAGGCATTTTATCGGTCGTGCTACTCATTTTTTTGCTGGGTGCGTTCCTGATCTGGATCATAAGGTGGTCTTCTTCATTGCGGGCGCCATCGTTTCCGAAAATCTGCGAAGAAAATTTCGGCGGACGCCGTGACGCCGCGTTGTAAGAAGCGTTTCAGCAAACGCTAACCGGCGGCCGGCGCGCTCGGCTTGCGGCCGATCCAGTGATCGATGAAGGCGGCGAGCCAGTTGCGCGAGGCATGGTCGTGCACCGCGCGGTCGGCGACGTGCTCGTGCGCGCTGCTTGGCGCCGGGAAGCTCCATCCGATGCGCGCCGCGCACCAGCCAGCGGTACATCATGGCGTGGGTGACTTCCGGGTGGAATTGCAGCGCATAGCCGGTGTCGATAACGGAACGCCTGCACGGCGAAGTCATCGCCCTCGGCCAGCAGTTCGCCGCCCGCCGGCAGGTCGAAGCCCTCGCGATGCCATTGATAGACGCGGTCGGGCCAATCGGCGCAGTCGGCGCGCCCGGCTTGCGTCGGGCGGATCGGGTAATAGCCGACCTCGGCACGGCCTTGCGGATGCGGGTAGACGCGGCCGCCGAGATGGCGCGCCATCATCTGCGCGCCGAGGCAGATGCCGAGATAGGGCTTGCCTGTCGCGAGCGGCACGCCGATCCAGTCGATCTCGCGGCGGATGAAGTCGCTCTCGTCATTGGCGCTATCGGGCCGCCGAAGATCGCCGCGCCGGCATGCTCGTCCATGGTCGCCGGCAGGGATCGCCGAAGCGCGGGCGACGGATGTCGAGCTGATAGCCGAGCTTGCCGCAGCAGCCTGGCCGACGCGGCCGGGCGAGGAGTGTTCCTGGTGCAGGATGATGAGGACCGGCTTGAGCATGGCGGTTTGAGCGCGAGACCGCCCTATCGATTTCTAACCGCTTTCCGTCTTTTGCAACAGTGCAGGGCGGGACGACCGGCTATGTCTCCGGCGCGGAACGGCGGCCGCGCTGGCAGCGCCGCGATCGCCCGCAGCAGCGCGGCGCGGGACGGCGCGGATGGCGACCGGTCAGCCGGTTGGCGAAGCCGGGCACTACCGTGCGCCGGCCGCGCATCAGGCCGCGATAGCCGGCCTCGGCCACCGCCTCGGCGCTCTGGGTTAAGGTCGTTGCCGGGCGCGCTCTTGATGCCGGCGCGCGCCGCGAATTCGGTCGGCACCGGGCCGGGACACAGCACCGTCACCCGCACGCCGCGCGCCTTGAACTCGCTGTGCAGCGCCTCGGAAAACGACAGCACATAGGCCTTGGTGGCGTAATAGACCGCCATGCCCGGGCCCGGCAGGAAGCCGGCCATCGAGCCGACATTCAGGAGCCCGCCGCGATGGCGCGCCAGGCTGTCGACGAAGCCGAGCGACAATTCGGCGAGCGCGCGCACATTGACGTCGATCATCGCGAGCTGCTCGGCGCGGTCGCGCGCGGCGGCTTGCCGATCAGCCCGAAGCCGGCATTGTTGACCATGTATTGCGGCTCGGCCCCTGCCGCCTTAAGCGCGGCACCGATGCGCGACGGCCGGCGCGCGCCAGATCGTCGGACGATCACGATCGGCCGGCGCACGCCGGTCGACGCGATCTCGTCGGCCAGCGCCTGGAGACGGTCCTCGCGCCGCGCCACCAGCGCCAGCTCATGGCCGTGGCGGGCGAACACGCGCGCCAGCGCCGCGCCGATGCCGGCCGATGCGCCAGTGATGACGGTGACGGGGCGCCGTTGCTCGCTCATGCCTGCTTGCCGGTCGCTGTTTCCGTCCGCGACGCGCTTGCGCAAGGCGATCCGCTCGTGCTGCGAAATGCCGAGCAGGTCCGCCGCCCGCCAGATCAGATTATCCTCGAATTCGGTCACGCTTCCATCGGCAAAAACGATTTGCCACATCATCTCGACCACGCGCGCGCGGCCCACATCGTCGAGCGAGCGATTGAGGCGGGCGGTGAACTGATAGAGATCGGTGGCCCGCTGCTCGGCCTCGGCGGCCTCGCTCACCAGTTCGTCGGTGGTTTCGTCGTCGAGATCGAAGCGTTGCTTGATGACGGCGTGAAGCTTGGCGCGCTCCGCGTCCGAGATATTGCCGTCGATGCTGGCCGTGTGCACCAGCAGAGCGGCAGCGGCGAGCCGGTAATCGTCCTCGTCGAAGCGGCTGGGATGCTTGCCGCTTTCGCCGAACTCGGTAATCAGGGACGACGGTGATCGAACAACGACATATCGGTTCTTGCTGCGCTATCTCGGGAAATGGCCATCGTTTTCATGAGCCAATTTATGAACGGTGACGGCCGCCCGAAAGCCCGGACGGCCGCCGCAGCACATTACAAAATGGCAATTTAAGGCGACGCCGTGGCGCCGACAGGTTGCGGCAGCTATTCCAAATTCTTGCTCACCGGGAAGTCGCGCGAGAAGATGGGTTGTTTGACCGCTTCCTTCGGATCGGCCGTCCAGAACTGGTCCTCACCTGCGGATAAGTCTTGATGATCGTATTGGTGAGTTTGCCGTTCACCCGCGCCACTTTGCGGATGTGGATATCGAGCACCGGCGTGCCGTACGCGTCGAGCTTGACCGGGCCGATCGGGCCGTGGCTCAGCCGCACCTCGTGCATCGCCTTGAGGAAAGCCGGTGCATCGTCGGTCTTGCCGTCCGTCTTCTTCAGCGCCTCCTCGATGATGAGCAGCGCGGTGTAGGGACCGGCGGTGTAGAAGCCGGGATCGTGCTTGTATTGGGCGTTGATGTCCGCGACGAATTTCTTGTTGTCAGGCGTGTCGAGGCCGGCGGCGTACCAGCCGGCGCTGTAGACGCCGACCGCCTCGTCGCCCATCACCCGAAGGATGTCCTCGTCGGTCATGGTGGTGTTGCCGAGCACCGAGACCTTGCCCTTGAGTCCGTAGTCGGCGAACTGCTTGAGGAAGCGCAGCGGATTGGCGCCGGCAAAGCCGGGTATAGGCCGGTCGACGTCCGGCTTGATCTGCGCGAGATACGGCGCGTATTCCGGCGCGTTGAGCGGCGGCCACAGCTTCTGCACGATCTTGCCGCCGGCCGCCTCGAAGGCGAGATCGAAACCGCCGGCGCCTTCGTGACCGTAGGTGAAATCCTCCGCGATGATGCAGACTTTCTTGAACTTTAGCTCCTTCGCTGCGTAGTCGCCGAGCGGATAGGTCACCTGCGGCGCGGTGCCGAAGGCATGCAGCACGTAAGGATGCGGCGGGGCGCGCTTGAGATCGACCGTCGCCGACGAGGTCGTCGTGATCAGCGGCACCTTGCTGTCGCGCACATAGCCGTCCATCGCCAGCGCCTCGTTGGTGGCGAGCGGACCGATGGTCACTTGCACCTTGCTGCGTTCGACAAGTTCCTGCAGCTTGGTTTTGGCCAGCGCCGGATTGCCGGCCGTGTCCTGCGTCATCTTCGACCTTGCGCCCGGCGATCATGCCGTTGCGCTCTTTCAGGAACAGCGCGGCGCCTTCCTCCTGCTGTTTGCCGCCCGCTGCCAGCGGACCGGTCAGCACCGTGAGGAAGCCGATCTTCAGCGGCTCCGACGATTGCGCGAAAACGCGTGGCGCCGGAAAGATGC
>CAWGRN010000025.1:0-15269 GCA_963825015.1 uncultured Alphaproteobacteria bacterium
TGCAGGCGCGCAAGGTGACGCGCACCGTGGTCGATCCCGATTCCAATATCGAGCAGGTCGTCGACCTCGGCTTTGTCGGCGAGCCCGACAAGGTCGACCTGTTCGTGCTCAACGCCGTGCTCGGCAAAGAGATGATTCCGGTGATTGCGCCGGTGGCGACGTCCGCCGACGGCGGCACCTTCAACGTCAATGCCGATACGTTTGCCGGCGCCATCGCCGGCGCGCTCAAGGCCAAGCGGCTGCTGCTGCTGACCGACGTGCCGGGCGTGCTCGACAAGAACAAGAACCTGATCACGGACCTGTCGGTCGCCGACGCCCGCAGGCTGATCGCCGACGGCACCATTTCCGGCGGCATGATCCCCAAGGTCGAAACCTGCATCTACGCGCTCGACCAGGGCGTCGAGGGCGTGGTCATCATGGACGGCAAGGTCCCGCATGCCGTGCTGCTGGAATTGATGACCGACCACGGCGTCGGCACGCTGATGCACCGCTAAAGGGGCGCCCGCCCGCATCGCGGACCACCCGGTTTTCCCTGGTTTTCCGTGACCATTCGCCGCTGCGCCTGCCTGCTGGCCCGCAGCCGAACCGCTGTTCTAAAGCGCCGCCAGCGTATAGGCTGTCGCCAAAGCTGCAAAAACGTCAGGGAGGACTGAAATGATCACAGCACGCACGGGAATTCTCGCCGCCGGCGCCATGGTGGCCGCTATGGCATTTGCCGCACCGGCCTCCGCGCAGATTTACAGCCTCGGCACCGGCAAGCAGGGTTTTTTCACCTACTCGGCCGGCGCGGCCATCGCCAAAGTCGCAGCCGACGGCGGCCTTAATTTGCGCATCAGCCCGTTCGGCGGCACCAGCGCTTATGTCCCGGGGGTCAACGCCGGCGAGCAGCAGTTCGGTCTGGCCAATGAACTGGAGGCGCATTACGCGGTCACCGGGACCGTGATCGACGCCGGCAAGCCGCAACCCAATCTGCGCGTGGTCGCCGTGCTGACGCCGCTTTATTCGGAATTCTTCGTCGCCAAGAATTCGCCGATCAAGACCATCGCCGACCTCAAGGGCAAGCGCGTGCCGACCGGCTATGCCAGCCAGCGCGTGCTCGACGAACTCACCAAAGGCACGCTGGCAAACGGCGGCTTGAGCTACACGGACGTGCAACCGGTGCCGGTGCCCAACGTGGTCGGCGGCGCCGACGAATTTGCCAAAGGCAAGGCCGACGTTTTCATGTTCGCGCTCGGCTCCGGCAAGGTGTCGGAAGTCGACGCCCAGGTCGGCGGCGTGCGCGTGCTCGAGATCGATCACTCCAAAGAGGCGATGGACCGGCTGCGCAAGTTCATCCCGGTCGCCTATGCGATACAAGTCCAGCCCGGCAAGGGCCGCGCCGGCGTCGATGCGCCGACCTGGGTCTATGCCTATGACTACCTGGTGCTGGCCAATGACAAGGTCGCCGACGACGTGGTCTACAAGCTGACCAAGCTCATGCACGACCACAAGGCAGAGTTGGCGGCGAACTTCGGCGCGCTCGGCGGCTTCGATCCCAACCGCATGAGCAAGGACCTCGGCCCGGTGCAATTCCATCCGGGCGCGATCAAGTTCTATAAGGAAATCGGCCAGTGGCCGCCGAAGAGCGGCAGCTAAAGTCCGGCGCGCGCCGATCATATTGAAACGGACAGGACGCAATTGTCAGACGAAGTTCACCAGCCTCCCGCGGGCCCCCAGTCGGGGATCGCCCGCGGGATAATCACTGTCGGCGCGACGCTGCTCACGCTGGCTTCGATCGCATTCGCGCTTCAGCTTTATCGCAGCGTCGGCTTGCTGCTTTACAACGAGCAGTTCCTGGCCGGCATGGTCGCGCTCGCCATGGCGCTGGTCTATCTGGTCCAGCCGATGCGCCGCGGCGTTCCGCGGCCGCACGTGCCCTGGTATGACTGGCTGCTGGCCGGCCTGAGCATCGTCATCGGCATCCACCTCATCCTCCGCTATCCGGCGCTTTCGGAGGACATGACCGCGCGGCCGCTCGATGGCCTGATCGTCGCCTTCATCACGGTGCCGATGATCATGGAAGCGCTGCGCCGATCGGTCGGCATGGCGCTTGCCATCGTTGTGTTCGTCTTCCTCTGTTACGCGCCGCTCGGCCAATATGTTTCGGGCGCGCTGGCCGGCCTGCCGGTGAAGGTGCCGCAACTGGCGTATTATCTGATCTGGGATCCGGGCAGCATGCTCGGCCTGCCGGTGCTGGTGGCGGCGACCATCGTCATCGCCTTCGTGTTCTTCGGCAATCTGCTGTTCGCCTCGGGCGGTTCGGCTTTTTTCACCGATATCGCGCTGACCTTGATGGGCCGCTTTCGCGGCGGCTCCGCCAAGATCGCGGTCACGGCGTCGTGCCTGTTCGGCATGATCTCCGGCAGCGCGGTGAGCAATGTCGCTTCCGTCGGCGTGCTGACGATCCCGCTGATGCGGCGCGGCGGCTATCCGGCTCATGTCGCCGCGGCGATCGAAGCGGTGGCCTCGACCGGCGGCCAGTTGATGCCGCCGGTGATGGGCGCGGCCGCCTTCCTGATGGCGGAATTCCTGCAAGTGCCCTATCGCGACGTGGCGATCGCCGCGGCGCTGCCGGCGCTGCTCTATTACTATGCGCTGTTCATCCAGGCCGATCTCCTGGCCGCGAAATCCAACCTGCGCAGCTTCGAGGGACCGGACGTGCCGCCGCCGTGGCAGGTGATCAAGCAGGGCTGGCACTTCCTGATCCCGTTCGGCACGCTGATTTACGGGCTGTTCTGGCTCAACTGGTCGCCGGAATTGTCGGCGCTGGCGGCTTCCGGCGTGCTGATGGTGACCGGACCGACGCTCGGCTACGGGGCCAAAAAGCTGAAGCTGCGCGACATCCTCGATGCGCTACGCTCGACCGGCATCGCGTCGCTCGATCTGTTGATCATCACCGCGGCCGCCGGCTTCATCATCGGCGTGCTCAATATCAGCGGGCTGAGCTTCGCGCTGACGCTGCTGCTGGTGCAGATCGGCTCGGGAAATCTGTGGCTGCTGCTGATCCTGGCGGCCATCGTGTCGATCATCCTCGGCATGGGCATGCCGACGGTCGGCGTCTACGTGCTGCTGGCGGCGCTGGTGGCGCCCGCCATGGTCAAAGTCGGCCTGTCGCCGATGGCTTCGCATATGTTCGTCATGTATTTCGGCATGATGTCGATGATCACGCCGCCGGTCGCACTGGCCGCCTATGCGGCCGCGTCGCTGGCCAATACCGATCCGATGCGGACCGGCTGGGTCGCCGTGCGGTTCGGCTGGATTGCTTTCGTCATCCCGTTTTTGTTCATCCGTTCGCCGTCGCTGCTGCTCGAAGGCTCGCTCTCAACCATCGTGACCTCGCTGATCACGGCGCTGGTCGGCATCTGGCTGATCTGCGCGGCCTTTGCCGGCTACGCCACGCGCGTGCTCTCGATACCAGTCCGGGTCGGCTTCGCCATTGCCGGACTCCTTTTGTTCATCCCGGCCGAGTCCATGCCGCATGGCGAATGGACCGACATTGTCGGCATGGCGCTCGGCGGCGCGCTGTTTGCCTATGAATTCATGGCGGCGCGGCGGCTGCGGCGGCAACCGGCCTAACGAAAACCGGTATCCATTTTTCGCGACGATGCACTAGCATCGCGCATGATTCGCAAATCGCCCCTCGTCTGTCTCGGCGTGCTGCTTGTGCTTTCGGTGGCGACGCCGGCACAAGCCGAGCTCACCTTGTGCAACCGCACCAGCTATCAGATGGAAACCGCCATCGGGCTGGAAAAGCGCGCCAATGTCGCGACCCGCGGCTGGTTCCACATCGATCCCGGCCAATGCCGCCAAGTGGTGGACGGCGCGCTCGATGCCGACATGGTCTACTTGCACGCGCGCACGCCGCCGGTTTACGGCACCGCCCCGCTGCCGCAGAACGGCAACGCCGAATTCTGCGTGCGTGACGCCAATTTCGAGATCGCCAATGCCCGCGGCTGTCCGGTCAGCCAGCAGGTGCGCTTTTCACCGGCGCGGCCGTCGGATTCGCCGAAAGGGCCGGCGGTCAATCTGGCCGAGGAAGCCGACTATGACGACGCGCAGGCGCGGCTCGCCGGCATTCAGCGCCTTCTGGTGATCGCCGGCTATGACGCCGCCCCGATCGACGGCGTGCAGGGCGCCAAGACGCAAAATGCGCTGACGAAGTTCCTGAAGGACCGCAAGCTGCCGGCCGACGCCGCGGCGGGACCGGATTTCTTCGCCACTTTGCTCGACGCCGCGCGCAACCCGGCGGGCTTAGGCTTTACCTGGTGCAACGATACCAAATACACGGTGATGGCCTCGGTCGGCACCGTCGAGATGGGCGCGATCGTCACCCGCGGCTGGTACCGGGTGGAGGCCGGCCAGTGCCTGCGGCCGGACCTGCGCGGCGAGCCGCACAAGGTCTATAGCTACGGCGAAGCGGTCGACGGCAACGGCCGCACTATCAAAAACGGCGATACACCGCTGGCCTGGGGCGGCAATGTCGCGCTATGCACCCGCGACGGCAAATTCGACCTCAGCGACCAAAAGGACTGCGCGGCGCGCAGCCTGAATTCCGCCGGCTTCGCCGCCGTCGATATCGACGGGAAAAGCGCGACCACCGTGCGTTTCAAGGAATAGACCTGAGTGCCACGATCACCCTCACCCGCGCTGCGCGATTTCAGCCATGTCGAGTCCTGGGTGTTCGATCTCGACAACACGCTCTACCCGCATCACCTGCTGTGGCAGCAGGTCGATGACCGCATCCGCTCGTTCATCGTCGATTTCCTCAAGGTGTCGCCCGAAGAAGCGTTCCGGGTGCAGAAGGACTATTACAGGCGTTACGGCACCACCATGCGCGGCCTGATGACCGAGCACGCGCTGAATTCCGACGAATATCTCGACTACGTGCACGAGATCGACCACTCGGTGCTCGAGCCCAATCCGGCGCTCGGCGCGATCCTGCAGAAACTGCCGGGGCGCAAGCTGATCCTCACCAACGGCACCCGCAAGCACGCCGACGCGGTGATGAAGAAGCTGGAAGTGCACCAGCACTTCGAGGACATTTTCGACATCGTCGCCGCCGAACTGGAGCCGAAACCGTCGGCCAAGATCTACGAGCGGTTTCTCGCGCGCCACGAAGTCGACCCGGCGAAGGCGGCGATGTTCGAGGATCTCGCCCGCAATCTCGCGGTGCCGCACGCACTCGGCATGGTGACGGTGCTGGTGGTGCCCGGCGCCACGCCCAAGGTGGTGCGCGAGAACTGGGAGCTCGAGGGCCGCGACGACCCGCATATCGATCACGTCACCGATGATCTTGTTGCATTTCTAGTCGCTTTGAACACGACGCTACGACTTTAGAATGAATCGCGGCTTAACCCACAAGACATCGCAGCAATTATTCGGTCGAGGATTTCGTGCTTGACCGCCGCGCCAACGCTAACGACAAGTAGCCGCATAAGCGGGGCGCGCTTGTAAATTGGTTTTCTAAAATGCGGTCGGGCGTTGTTCGGCGCCGGGACGTGCCGCTGATTGTCGATGTGGCAATAGCACTCGTTCTCGTTGGCACCGTCACGTTCTTCATCGTCGTCATGGAATATTGCGTTGGTCGGGGTGAACTTACCCACGCCCAATTGCTTTTGCTTGGCGCAAACGTCCGCATCGCGCATTCGATCGACCCAACAATCGACGACAAAAAACACAATCGGGACAACAAGGAGAGCAAAAATGGCCAATGGCGGCGCACTGAAACCACAGATTAATCGCGAAAGATGGACCCAGCTGATCGCCGGGATCATCTGCATGATCATGATCGCCAACCTGCAATACGGATGGACCCTGTTCGTCCGTCCGATCAACGCAGCCCATGGCTGGTCGATTGCATCGATTCAGGTCGCGTTCGCCATCTTCGTCGCACTCGAGACCTGGCTGACGCCGGTCGAGGGTTGGATCGTCGATCTGCTGGGTGCGCAGCGCGGACCGAAAATCATGGTCGCCTTCGGCGGCGTCATGATCGCGGCCGGCTGGATCGTCAATTCAAAAGCCGAACTCGCTGACAATGCTGTATCTCGGGGCGGTGCTCGCCGGCATCGGCGGCGGCGCGGTTTACGCCACCTGCGTCGGACAAGCGGTGAAGTGGTTCCCCGATCGCCGCGGCCTTGCGGTCGGCCTGACGGCCGCAGGCTTTGGCGCCGGCGCGGCGCTCACGGTCGTTCCGATCCGGGCGGTGATCGCCTCGAGCGGTTATGAAACCGCGTTCTTCTGGTTCGGACTAGCGCAGGGCGTCATCGTCTTCCTGCTGGCCTGGCTGCTGCGGGCGCCGGAACCGGGTGAACTCGACAATGCCGCGGCACCCAAGCTGGTGCAATCGGCGCGCAGTTACTCGCCGGGCGAGGTGCTGATGTCGCCGGTGTTCTGGGTGCTCTACATCATGTTTGTCATGGTTTCGGCCAGCGGCCTGATGGCGACGGCGCAGATCGCGCTGATCGCCAAGGACTTCCACGTCGCCGACACCGCAATCCTGTTCGGCGCCTCGGCGCTATCGGTTGCGCTGATCGTCGACAATGTCGCCAACGGTGCGGCGCGTCCCATGTTCGGCTGGGTGTCCGACCACATTGGCCGCGAATACACCATGGCGGTGGCGTTCGGTCTTGGTGCCGTCGCCTACTGGCTGCTCGGTTCGATGGGAACGGCACCGTGGGCCTTCGTGCTGTTTGCGGCGCTGATCTTCCTCACCTGGGGCGAGATTTTCAGCCTGTTTCCGTCGACCTGCACCGACAGCTTCGGGCCGAAATTCGCAACGGTGAATCTGAGCCTGCTCTACACCGCGAAAGGCGCGTCAGCGTTCCTGGTTCCGGTCGCCAACATGATCAAGGCTTCGACCGGAAGCTGGCACCTGGTGTTCCTGGTGACCGCGCTCATGAACCTGATGGTCGTCGCATTGGCGCTGTTCGTGCTCAAGCCGATGCGGTCCAAAGTCGTGGCGGCGGAATCGGAGCAGTTCGCCCACGCGACCTAGTTCGGCCTCTATTTGCCGGGTTTACCGCCGAGACAAGGCCCCTATGTTAGGGGCCTTGTTTTTTTGGCCGGCTCGACTTGACAGCCCGGCCCCTGCCCCCCGACAACCCGGTGCCAACGCAGTCCGGGACCGACATGACCGACACGAAACTTGCCAAGATCATCGACGACGCCTTCGAAGCGCGCGACAAAATCGGGCCGAAAACCAAAGGCGCGGTGCGCAAGGCGGTGGATTCCGCGCTCGACCTGCTCGACCGCGGCGAGGCCCGCGTCGCCGAGCGCCAGGCCGAGCGGCGACTGGCAGGTCAACCAGTGGCTGAAAAAGGCCGTGCTGCTGTCGTTTAGGCTCAACGACATGAGCGTGATCGCCGGCGGCCCGGGCAAGGCGGCCTGGTGGGACAAGGTCGATTCCAAGTTCAAAGGCTGGACCGCCGCCAAGTTCAAGAAGGCGGGCTTTCGCGCCGTGCCCGGCTGCGTGGTGCGCCGCTCGGCCTATATCGCGCCCAACGTCGTGTTGATGCCGTCCTTCGTCAATCTCGGCGCCCGCGTCGATTCAGGCACCATGGTCGACACCTGGGCGACCGTCGGCTCCTGCGCGCAGATCGGCAAGCATTGCCATCTGTCGGGCGGCGTCGGCATCGGCGGCGTGCTCGAACCGCTGCAGGCCGGACCGGTCGTGATCGAGGACAACTGCTTCATCGGCGCGCGCTCGGAAGTGGTCGAAGGCGTGATCGTGCGCGAGGGCTCGGTGCTCGGCATGGGCGTCTATCTCGGCACCTCGACCAAGATCGTCGACCGCGCCACCGGCAAGGTCTTTTACGGCGAAGTGCCGCCCTATTCGGTGGTGGTGTCGGGAACCATGCCCGGCAAGCCTTTGCCGAACGGCGAGCCGGGGCCGAATTTGTATTGCGCGGTGATCGTCAAGCGCGTCGACGAGCGCACGCGCAGCAAGACCAGCATCAATGAGCTGCTGAGGGATTAGAAAGCCTTCGATGTCCGCCGATCCCGTTGCCATTGCCCGCGATCTGTTGCGCTGCCCGTCGGTGACGCCGGCCGAAGGCGGCGCGCTGGCTTTTCTGGAAGGCGTGTTGAAGCAGGCCGGCTTTACCGTGCACCGCATGACTTTCAGCGAGCCCGGCGCCGCGGACGTGGAAAATCTCTACGCCCGCATCGGCAGCGCCGCGCCGCATCTCAGCTTTGCCGGACATACCGACGTGGTGCCGCCGGGCGACGAGAAGGCCTGGACGCATCCGCCGTTTTCCGGCGCAGTCGACAACGGCCAGCTTTTCGGCCGCGGCGCGGTCGACATGAAAGGCGGCATCGCCTGCGCGGTCGCCGCCATACTCGATCATCTCAGCGCCAATGGCGGCAAGCCAAAAGGTTCGATCTCGTTCCTGATCACCGGCGACGAGGAAGGCATCGCGGTCAACGGCACGCCCAAGCTGCTGGCCTGGGCCGCCGCGCGCGGCGAAAAATTCGATCATTGCCTGCTCGGCGAACCGAGCAACGTCGAGGAACTCGGCGACACCATCAAGATCGGCCGCCGCGGTTCGCTCAACGGCCATCTGATCGTGACCGGCAAGCAGGGCCATGTCGCCTATCCGGAACGCGCCGACAATCCGGTGCGCGGCCTGGTCGCGCTGATCGCGGCGTTGCAGGCCGAGCCGCTCGACAGCGGCAGCGCGCAGTTCTCCGCGTCGCATCTGGAATTCACCTCGGTCGATGTCGGCAACAAGACCGTCAATCTCATTCCCGGCGAGGCGCGGGCGCGTTTCAACATCCGCTTCAACGATTGCCACACGCTTGATTCGCTGAAGGCGCTGATCGAGACGCGCGCCGCCAAAGCTGCCGGCGGCAAGATCAAGTTTGCCTTCGTGTGGGAGCCGTCGAATGCCGGCGTGTTCGTCACCAAGCCGGGACCGTTCACCGAACTGGTCACGCATGCGATCGCCGAAGTGACCGGCCGCAAGCCGGTGCTGTCGACGACCGGCGGCACGTCCGATGCGCGCTTCATCACGCAATTTTGCCCGGTGGTGGAATTCGGCCTGGTCGGCCAGACCATGCATCAGGTCAACGAACGCGTGGCGATCGCCGACCTGCGCGCGCTGACGGTGATCTACCGCAAGATTGTCGACAAGTATTTCGGCTAATAATCCACCCGCATCAGATACAGCCCGTCCGGCGGCGCGACCTGGCCGCAGGCCGCGCGGTCGCAGGCTTCCAGCGCGCGCGTCAGATCGTCGGCGTTCCAGGCGCCGATGCCGACCATCACCAGCGAGCCGACCATCGAGCGCACCTGGTTGTGCAGGAACGAGCGCGCCGTGGCGTGAACGTTGACGTCTTCGCCGACGCGCTCGACGTCGAGCCGGTCGAGCGTCTTGACCGGCGAAGCGGCCTGGCATTCGGCGGCGCGGAAGGTGGTGAAGTCGTGCTTGCCGGTGAGGCGTTGCGCGGCGGCATCCATTTTCTCGGCGTCGAGCGGGCGCGGCACCCGCCAGGCATATTTCAGGTCGAAGGTCAGATCGGGGCGGCGGTTGACGATGCGGTAGAGGTAATGCCGCTTGACCGCCGAGGTGCGGGCATTGAAATCGTCCGCCGCCACGCTCGGCCGCCAGCACCGCGACCGGATGCGGCCGCAAATGCGCATTGAGCGCATCGCGCACCGTGTCGGTATCCCAGTCCTTCGTCAGGTCGACGTGAGCAACCTGGGCGCGCGCATGCACGCCGGCGTCGGTGCGGCCGGCGCCCTGCACCAGGGTCTTTTCGCCCGACAGCGCTTCGACCGCCGCGGTCAAAACCCCCTGCACGGTCACCCGATCGGCCTGGATCTGCCAGCCGGAAAACGGCGCACCGTCGTATTCGATGGTCAGTTTGTAGCGGGGCACGATTGATCTACCTCAACTCCGCCGGAGGGCGGGTTTCCTATCATTGTCAACAAACGGAGGACACCGTGCATGAAGCGGGAATTCAAGCAGCAGATCGTCGATTTGCTGAATCAACATCGTATCATGACGATCGCCACCAACCGCGAAGACGGCTGGCCGCAGGCGACGGTGGTCGGCTACGCCAATGACGGTTTGATCGTCTACTGCCTGATTTCCCGCGACAGCCAGAAATGCGCCAACATCATGCGCGATCCGCGGGTGGCGCTGGCGATTGCCAAGGACTACCCGCAGCCGCTGCAGATCAAGGGCCTGTCGATCGCGGCGCGCGCCGTCGAGGTCACCGACAAAGGCGAGATCGATCATGTCGCGGAAATTCTGTTGCGCCGCTACCCGGAATACAAAGTGATGCCGCGCCCGGACCCGGCCGCGGTGCCGACGATGCGGCTGACGCCGGAGATCGTCTCGGTGCTCGATTATTCCAAGGGCTTCGGGCACACCGACCTCATTCGCGTCACCGACAACGATCTCGCCGAATTCGTCGAAGCGCGAAGGCATCATTGGGCGAGCTTTCACGCGGCCTGATGCGTTAGCGCGCGCGCTCACGAAAGCCGCGCCCCGGCTTTGACCGGCGTGCCGCGCAGGAATTCCTCCGCCAGCATCGGCTGCTTACCGGCGCGCTGAACTTGCGCGAGCCTTATGGCGCCGTCGCCGCAGGCGACTGGTCAGATGATCGTCGAGCACGGTGCCGGGCGCGCCCGAGCCCTGCCCTTTGGTCGTGCGCAGCGCCTTGATCCGCACGCCGCCAAGCTCGAACCAGGCGCCGGGAAACGGCGACAGACCGCGGATGTGGTTGTGCACCTCGTTCCACGGCCTGAGTCCAATCGATGCGGGTTTCGGCCTTGGCGATTTTCGCCGCGTAGGTGACGCCTTCGTTTGGCTGCGGCGTGAGCACGAGCGTGCCGCGTTCGGCGGCCGCCAATCGCGCGCGGCATCAGCGCGGCGCCGCGTTGCGCCAGCGCGTCGTGCAGTTCGCCGGCGGTCATGTCGGGGCCGATCGGCATGCGATCGCACCATCGCCATGGCGCCGGTGTCGAGGCCCTCGTCCATCCGCATGATGGTGACGCCGCTTTCATGATCACCGGTCATGACCGCGCGGTTGATCGGGGCCGCGCCGCGCCAGCGCGGCAGCAGCGAGGCGTGCACGTTGAAGCAGCCGAGCCGCGGCGCCTCGAGAACGGCTTTCGGCAGAATCAGGCCATAGGCGACCACGACGGCGGCATCGGCCTTGAACGCGGCGAACTCCGCTTGGGCTTCCGGCGTTTTCAGCGTCGCCGGCGTCAGCACCGGCAGACCCAGCCGCCTGGCCTCGCGCTCGACCGGCGTCCGCTGCAATTCCATGCCGCGGCCGGCGGGCTTGGCCGCACGCGTATAGACGGCTGCGATGTCATGCCCGGCGGCTGCGAGCGCCAGAAGCGTCGGCACCGCGAAATCGGGCGTGCCCATGAAGATCAGGCGAAGGGGCATATCAAGTCCGCAATGCTTCAGGACGTGCGAGCGCTAGCCAATATGATGCGACGGCTCTTTGTCGTCGGACAAATCGTCTGAATTAGGCTTGGCGCCGCCGATTTGCTTCGCCGCCTTCTTGAATTTCTTCACCACCATGTCGCGCTTGAGCTTGGAAATATAGTCGATGAACAGAACGCCGTTGGTATGGTCGATCTCATGCTGCAGACAGGTGGCGAGCAGGCCGGTGGCCTCGATCTCCTGCGGCTTGCCGTCGAGATCGAGGTATTTGACCTTGACCGCCGAAGGCCGCTCGACCTCCTCGTAATATTCCGGGATCGACAGGCAGCCTTCCTCGTAGGTCGACTTTTCCGCCGAGGCGCCGATCACTTCAGGATTGATGAAGACCCGCGGCTCCGGCGGATCGTCCGTCTTGGCGAGGTCCATGGTGACCACGCGCTGCGCCACGCCGACCTGGATCGCCGCCAGGCCGATGCCGGGCGCGGCATACATGGTCTCGAACATGTCCGCGACCAGCGCGCGCAGGGCCTTGTCGTGCGCCGTCACCGGCTCGGACTTGAGCCGCAGCCGCTTGTCGGGAAGGATGATGATTTCGCGCACCGCCATGGCCGCGATTTAAGCGGTCACACCGGTGGGGTCAATGAGCGCCTTTCCGCTTGAGCCACGGGCGCAACCGCCCTACCGTTCGCCCTTCGTTCGCCCCCGCCGCCGAATCACGCTAGAAGCTGCTCATGTCGGAAACCCTCATTCTCGTCCTCGGCCTGATCATCGCGATCGGGGTCGTCGCCATCATCGCCCTGCTGCTGCGGCCGCGCGTAGCCGACCCGGCCGCCGAACAGCGCCTGCAGGAGCTCAATGCCCGGCTCGACGCCATGGGCAGTTGGCTGCAGAACTCGCACAGCCAGTTGCAGCAGACAGTGAATACGCGGCTCGACAGCGTGTCGCAGAATATCGGCGAGTCGATGAAGACCTCGACCAAGAACACCACCGACCACCTCAAGCAATTGCACGAGCGGCTGGCGGTGATCGATAGCGCGCAGAAGAACATCACCGATCTGGCCTCGACGGTGACGTCGCTGCAAAAGGTGTTCGACAACAAGCAGCGCCGCGGCGCCTTCGGCCAAGGCCGCATGGAAGCCATCATCGCCGATGCGCTGCCGCAGGGCGCGTATGAATTCCAATTCACGCTGTCGAACAATTCGCGGCCGGATTGCTGCATCCACATGCCGGACAACCGGCCATCTGATCATCGACGCCAAATTCCCGCTGGAGGCCACCACCGCGCTGGAAAACGCCAAGACCGACGACGAGCGCCTCGTGGCCACGCGTCAGTCGGCAGAATCTCGGCAAGCATATCGACGACATTTCCGGGAAATATCTGATCAAAGGCGAGACGCAGGACGTCGCCTTCATGTTCATTCCGTCGGAATTGATGTTTGCCGAACTCTATGACGAATTCGACGACGTGCTGCAGAAAGGCTACCGCGCCGGCGTCATCATCGTGTCGCCGTCGCTGCTGATGCTGGCGATCCAGGTCGTGCAGCAGATCCAGAAGGACGCGCGCATGCGCGAGGCGGCCGACAAGATCTTGACGGAAGTCGGACTGATGATCGGCGACGTGCAGCGCCTCAAGGACCGCGTCGACAATCTCGACCGGCACTTCGGCACCGTCAATAAGGACATCGAGCAGATCGTCACATCGGCGGACAAGATCCTCAGCCGCGGCGAGAAGATCCAGAGCGTCGAGTTCAGCGACGAGACGCCCAGCGCGCAGATCATCGCCGCGCCGATGACGCGCAAGCTCGGGATGGGCGAGTGAGCGTAAGCGCGCACCGCACAGCCGCCGCTTCTCCCCTCCCCCTTGTGGGGAGGGGTCGGGGGTGGGGGTCTTTGCGACACGTCCGAACCACCCCCACCCCGGCGCGCAAGCGCGCGCCGACCCTCGCCACAAGGGGGAGGGCTAAGGAAAACATGACCGCCCCCGAACGCCCCGCCCCGCCCCACCTTCCTCGACGCGCTCAGCGTTTATCTTAAACCCCGCGTGCTGATCGTATTGTTTCTCGGCTTTTCGTCCGGACTGCCGCTGGCGCTGTCGGGCACGACGCTGCTGGTGTGGATGCGCGAGAGCGGCGTCGACCTCGGCACCATCGGGCTGTTCGCCCTGGTCGGTACCCCGTACACGCTGAAATTCCTGTGGGCGCCGCTGACCGACGCGCTCGACGTGCCGCTGCTGTCGCGGCGGCTCGGGCGCCGGCGCGGCTGGCTGGTGTTCACGCAACTTTTGCTGATCGCCGCGATCGTGTTCCTCGGCTCGTGCAATCCGGCCGCGGCGCCGGCGCTGGTGGCGCTTGGCGCGCTCATGGTGGCGGCGGCGTCCGCCACCCAGGACATCGTGGTCGACGCCTTCCGCGTCGAAAGCCTGCCGGAAAACGAGCAGGCCGCCGGCATGGCGTCCTACGTCGCCGCCTATCGCATCGGCATGCTGGTCTCGACCGCGGGCGCGCTGTTCCTGGTCAGCTATTTCCAGTCGCGCGGCTTCGACAAACAGGCGGCCTGGCATTGGGGCTATGTGGCGATGGCGGTCATGGTGCTGATCGGCACCGTGACCGCGCTGGTCGCCACCGAGCCGGAACGCTCGCGTCAGGCCGACGCCACCCATGCGCACCAGACGCGCTCACGCGCGTCGTCGAGGCCGCGGTCGGCGCCTTCAAGGATTTTCTCGGTCACGAACTGGCCCTCGCCATGCTGGCCTTCGTGGTGCTGTTCAAGTTCACCGACGCGCTGTCCGGCGCGATGACCGCGCCCTTCGTGATCGATCTCGGATTTACGCGCAACGAATATGCCGCGATCGTCAAAGGCGTCGGATTGGCGGCGCTGCTGCTCGGCGGCTTTGCCGGCGGCTTCGTGGCGCGCGCCTATCCGCTGGCCACCAGCCTATGGATCGGCGGGCTCTTGCAGGCTGCGGCCAATCTCGGCTTCTGCTGGGTCGCCTATAGCGGCCACGACATTACCGCGCTGACCGTCGCCATCACGCTGGAGAATTTCACCAGCGCCATCGGCACGGTGATGTTCGTCGCCTATTTGTCGGCGCTGTGCCGCAACCCGCTGCACACGGCGACGCAGTACGCGCTGCTGACGGCGTTGGCCGCCGTCGGACGCACCTATTTATCGTCGGGCGCGGGCTTCATTGCCGAAGGCACGGGCTGGATCTGGTTCTTCGACTGCGCGCTGGCCGCCCTGCCGAGCCTGGCGCTGCTGTGGTGGCTGCAGATGCGCGGGCATTTCAAAAGGCTGGAGACGAAGAAAGTCTAGTCACCGGCGCGGGAAAACTTGCCAGCGCTTGCCGCCGGCGAAGAGCGGCCGTCGCATTTTTCCTTGTAGAAATATTTGGCTAATTTGAACTCCCTGCCGTTCCATTTCCACTCGCCCAACGCGCCGCAATCGCCGATGCCGCGGCCCTTGTAATGGCTGCTCAGCGTCTTCTTCTCGGGATCGAAATCGGCTGCCGTGAGGCTTTTGACCGGTATGAATTTCTTGCCGTCCCAATCCTGAAACGTCAGAGGCCGGGCCTTGCCGGCGGCGTCGGCGACGAACATCATCTGCCCGGCCTGGTAGGCGGCACTCCAGCATTTGACGATAAATAGTTTCCGCCCGCCGCCGAGATCGAAGACGTCGGGCGCTTTCGCCGCTTCCTCGACGGGCACCGTGCAGTCATCATTGTTCTTGAACGCATCTTCTATCGCCGCGCGCGGCGAGCCGGCGTCCTGCGCCACCGCCCGGCGCAGCGAAAACGCCGAGCATCATTGCCGCCAAAACAAATCGCATGAT
>CAWGRN010000026.1:0-13074 GCA_963825015.1 uncultured Alphaproteobacteria bacterium
CGGCGTCAACCGCGAGCATGCCGTGATCGAGAAGGAGATCGTGCAACTGGTGCGCGACCGCATCGGCCCGGTGGCGGCGTTCAAGCTCGTCATCACCGTGCAGCGGCTGCCGAAAACGCGCTCAGGCAAGATCCTGCGCGGCACCATGAAGAAGATCGCCGACGGCGATCAGTGGACCATGCCGGCGACCATCGACGATCCGGCGGTGCTCGGCGAAATCGGCGACGCGCTGAAGGGGCACGGGGTGGGGTGAATGAAGAATATCCACGGACTAGGCCGCGGCCATCAAACACAATGGGCTGCACAATTTGCGGTCGCCAGCGAGTTGTGCAAGCGCGGCTACGAAGTCGCGCTAACAATGGGGCATACAACGCCGATCGCTGATTTGATGGTAGTTAGTCCGGGAAAAAAGAAGACGTTTTTGGTTGATGTCAAAGGATTATATAAAAGGAACCCGTGGATCATTAAGCGCAAGTCGCGTAGGGCAGACTTGTTCTATATTTTGGCCTACGTTCCGCCAGACTCGACCAATCGATTTTTTATTCTGACGCAACGACAAGTCAATTATGAGATTGCGCTTCAGTTGAAACGTCTCGGCCGGCCTTCTGACTATACGATGACTGGATTAAATTGGAATCGTTCGCCGAAATACGAGAATGTTTGGCAGGTGCTGCCGGACTGAGATTGCGCTCCGGCAAGATTCTGCGCGGCACCATGAAGAAGATCGCCGACGGCGATCAATGGACCATGTCGGCGACCATCGACGATCCGGCGGTGCTCGGCGAAATCGGCGACGCGCTGAAGGGGCACGGGGTGGGGAGTTAGCCGCCGAGGCTCAATACAAACTCGTCATGGCCGGGCTTGTCCCGGCCATCCACGTCTTGCTCGATGCGCATCTGGTTAGTGGCAATCTTTAGTAGGATAAAATGCTAAGCGATCGCGCCGCAAAAGAGTCATTCGATATTTTTGAACATGCGTGGCATTTTCACAAGAGTTACAAAATACTTGGTGATTTAGTTGTTGAAGGAAGAGCAAGCGCTGACGTGATCGCGCATCCGGCTATGGTGCTCTCCGCGCTGGCAAGCGAATTGTATTTGAAGTGCATACTGCTGATTGAGTGTGGGAAAGTGCCAAAGGACCATGATTTGAAAGTGCTTTTTCGTTCCTTGCTTCCGCAATCCCAAGCGCGGCTGCAGCAGATGTGGGACTTGGATATTAGAAGACCAGGCCGACAAGAAATACTGAATAAGCTGAGAGAAATTGGCCGCAGAAAGTTAGAAAGGGTCGATCTGCTCTATGCATTGGACATAGGTGCAAAAGCGTTTGTGGAATTGCGATACTACTACGAGAAACGAGACACTTATTTTCTTTTATACGATTTTCCGGATATTCTATTTTCTGCAATCGCAGAGTTGTTCCCGGAATGGCCGGCCCGCGTTCAGCGGGAGAAGCCGGGCAGCCCGTAAAGTGCGATGGCCGGGACAAGCCCGGCCATGACGGAGCAGTGCGCGAGCGAGGCCCTCCCAAATCAAAAGCCCGGCGCGGTGGCCGGGCTTTCGTCATTTCGGTGGCTTCTCGTCTTGCTTGCCGTCGATAACAACGGCCAAGCGCACTAACCCTTCCCCTGCTTCTCCGCATAGGCATCCACCAGAGCGCGGATCATGCGCTGATACGGCACCTTGCGCTGCTTGGCGGCGTGCTTGAAGAAATCGACGCTGCGGCGCGACAGCGACAGGGTCACTTTCACGTTTTCCTCGCGCGTCACCAGCGCATCGGGTGAGGGCAGGAAGTCCTCGATGACGCGGACGCTGCCGATTTCGCCTTCGGTATATTTAACCGTTCTGTTGCTCATAGATCGCCTTGCCTTTCCGCCAGTAGCCGGCGCCGAAGATGCGAATGCGTCCTTCGCGCCAGGTGAAGCGCACGGTCAGGATGCCGCCGCCGACCTCCCCGAAACAGAAGTAGCGCCGTTCGCCTGCGCTATGGTCGAGGTCTTCGGCGATGACGCGGCGCGGATCGAGAAACGCTTGTTGGGCCACCGTGAATGAAACGCCGTGCTTGGCGCGGTTCGCGCGGTCCTTCGTGGGGTCCCACTCGAAGCTCGGCACCTCGGCCATTAGCCAGAAAATAAGCCATACTTATGTATGGCGCAAGAGTGGCTTTGACGAGACCATATTCCCGCCTCGATAGTCCTGTTCGCCGGTTCATCGGGCGCGCGCAGCCGCCATTTGGCATTCCATCTCGCTCCCGCGCACATGCGCGCCACACCCTCTTTCAGGACAAACACGATGGACATCGTCGTCAAGGATTCGAACGGCACGCAGCTTAGCGAAGGCGATACCGTCACTGTCATCAAGGATCTGAAGCTCAAGGGCTCGTCCACCGTCATCAAGCGCGGCACCGTCATCAAGAACATCCGCTTCAACGGCAGCGAGGACGAGATCGAGGGCCGCACCGACAAGGTGAAGGGCCTGGTGCTGCGCACCGAATTTCTCCGCAAGTCCTGACCGGCGGCTTGACGCGACCAAAATCCTAGCTTATTATTCCTATCAGCCGGTCCATCGAGGGGCGTTTCTAGAGACGATCCTGAGGCGGGGCCGGCTGCGGCGCCTGCGGGCGGGGTTCGTACCCCCGTCCCCGGGAGGTCGCGGGTAGCCGACCGGGCCCACTACGGGGCCCCGGCCTTCAGTGGCCAGGCGGCTTGCCGGTGAAGGCGGGCGAAAGCCCGCCGGAGGTCGTGTCGCCCCGCAAGGGCGCATGGTCGTAACCGGCAGGCCGGAAGAGCGGCCCCGCGAACACAAATCGCCGCCGGCGGAGCGCCGCGAGGCGCCTCTTCGCTCCAGCACAGCGAAGAGGAGACGCCCTCGCACGGTGTCTCGGGCGGCTGCAGCGCCAGCCGCTCAGGAAGCCCGCAAGGCTTCCGCGTTTCGCGGCGCTCCGCTCCCCTCACTTTGTCGAGGGACGGACGTGCGACGGCAGGCCGCCCCGGGCCTCCAACAACAGGGGCGATGGCGCACGCCAGGTGCGCCTCCATGCCGGCATCTGTTCTCATGGTTAATCCGCGCCGGCATACGTGAAATGCCGTAACCCTTGGCGCATCAACGATATTTTCCGCGACGGAACCTGTCGCCCGGCGCTCGCGCAGGACGCGTCTGCGTTGTGTGCGCATTGTCGTTCGCCGCTACTTCGGCTACATTAACGACTTGTTAAGTATGTAGCGTAACCCGGAGTTAACGGTCATGTCCGTCGCGTCGTACGACGACCACGCCGCGCTTATCAACGAAGACCTCCACAATCAGCCACTTCCACCCTTGCCGCGCGGCATCATCGTCGGCGGTCCGAAGGTGCGCGCCAAGCAGCGCGAGAGCATGCTGCTGTTCTTCATCTTCATGGCAGGCTCGATCGCCGGCGTTTACTGGGCGATCACGCAAGGGCTGACCTGGGTCGAGTGGTCGATGTTCGCGCTCGGCTACATCGTGACGACGCTCGGTCTCGGCATCACCGTGCATCGCATGCTGGTGCATCGCTCGTTCAAGTGCGGCCCGGTCACCAAGTTCGTGCTCTGCGCCATGGGCCAGCTCACCTGCCAGGGCTCGCTGCTGAAATGGGTCGGCAATCATCGCCGCCACCACCTCTACACCGACGACGTCGGCGACTGTCACTCGCCGCATATCGACAGCCACGGCCGCCGCTTCACCAACAAGCTCCGCGCGTGGATGTACGCCAACAATGGCTGGCTGTTCGACGACACGCTGACCGACAACGACGTGTTCGCCAAGGACATGCTCGACGACAAGATGGTGATGTTCTTCACCCGCACGCGCTGGGGCTGGTATTTCCTGTCGATGGTCGGCTTCCCGGCGATCTGGGGCTATGCCTTCGGCGGCTGGCACGCGATGGTGGGCTGCATCCTGTTCGCCGGCTTCCTGCGGGCCTATCTCTCGGTGATGGCGACGGCGACGGTGAACTCGGTGTGTCACAAGATCGGCTATCGCCGCTTCGACGACGCCAAGGATCAGTCGACCAACAACCTGATCATGACGGCGCTGACCTTCGGCGAAGGCCTGCACAACAATCATCATCGCTTCCCGCGCGACGCCTATTTGTCGCACGCCTGGTACGAATTCGATCTCAATGGCCTCATCATTCTCGGCCTCGAGAAGCTCGGCCTCGTCTATGACGTGTTCCACGCCTCGAAGGTGCACAAGGCGCAGGCGGAGACGCAGGCCAAGCTCGCCGCGTAGCGATTACTTCTCACTCCAGAAACTGAACTCCAGAGACTGAAACGGCCGGGCGAAAGCCCGGCCGAATTTTCGGCCAGACGCCGATCGCGCCGCAAAAGAAAACGGCCGGGTTTGCGGCCCGGCCGTTTCGATTGTCTCCAGGCGCGACAGGCGACTTATTCTTCTTCGTCGTCTTCCTGGCCCTTGCCGCCGATCTGCTTGAGCTTGGCGAACACGGCGTTGACGTCCACGTCGCCCGACTTTTCCTTTTCTTCGGCGGCAGCGGCCGCGACTTCGGCTTCCTTGCGGGTGGTCTCGGCGGCCGGCAGCAAGGTCGCGCCGGCGCTGGCGGTCTGCGGCTTTTCCTTGTTGGCGCGCGCCACTTCCATATCGAGCTCGATCTGCGAGGTGAGGCCGAGCGTCACCGGGTCCATCGGCGCGAGGTTGGTGGCGTTCCAGTGCGTGCGGTCGCGGATCGCGGCGATCGTCGACTTGGTGGTGCCGACCAGCCGCATGATCTGTGCGTCCTTGAGTTCGGGGTGGTTGCGCACCAGCCACAGGATCGCGTTCGGGCGGTCCTGACGGCGCGACACCGGCGTATAGCGCGGGCCCTTCTTGCCACCGGCGCTGCCGGTCAGCGGCACCTTGGGATCGACCAGCTTCAGCGAGGCCGACGGATCGGCTTCCGCTGCGGCGATCTGCTCGCGCGTCAACTGGCCGGTCGCGACCGGGTCGAGGCCTTTGATGCCCTGCGCGGAATCGCCGTCGGCGATGGCTTTGACCTCGAGCGGGTGCAGCTTGCAGAATTCCGCGATCTGGTCGAACGACAGCGCGGTATTGTCCAGAAGCCACACGGCCGTGGCTTTCGGCATCAGGGGGGCTGCGCTGGCCATAAGGCAAATCTCCTCTAGCGCTCCGGCCGCGAAGTCCTCGCGGCCCGGAACAAAGATCATCGGTGATGATCGGAAAGTGCCGGGAATATAGGGTCATAGGCCGGGCGGCGCAACCGTTCCGGCTTGACAGGAAAGGGTGGTCGCCCCCATGTCGAGGCGGGGCAACCGGCGGAAAAGCCGGTGATTTTCGAGGTTCCGATGGCCGTCCAGGGCGAAAAAAGCGCAGCCGCAG
This sequence comes from uncultured Alphaproteobacteria bacterium, assembly GCA_963825015.1. GTDB lineage: Bacteria > Pseudomonadota > Alphaproteobacteria > Rhizobiales > Xanthobacteraceae > Pseudolabrys. The sequence goes on from CAWGRN010000026.1 coordinate 5,349, forward strand.
GTGCCGGGAAACCGTCCCTGAAGGTTCTTTTGTGCTCGCCGCGCGGCTTTTGCGCCGGCGTCGACCGGGCCATCGATCGGTCGAGCAGGCGCTCAAGATCTACGGGCCGCCGGTCTATGTCCGGCACGAGATCGTCCACAACCGCTATGTGGTCGAAAGCCTGCGCGCCAAGGGCGCGATTTTCGTCGAGGAACTGGCCGAAGTACCGGAAGGCACCAAGGCGCCGGTCATCTTCTCCGCCCATGGCGTGCCGAAGTCGGTGCCGGACGAGGCGCGCCGGCCGCAACCTGTTCGCGCTCGACGCCACCTGCCCGCTGGTCACCAAGGTGCACCGCGAGGCCGAGATCCATCACCGCCGCGGCCGCGAGATCGTGCTGATCGGCCATGCCGGCCACCCGGAGGTGATCGGCACCATGGGCCAGCTCCCCGCCGGGCGCCGTCACGCCTGGTCGAGACCCTGGACGACGCCGACCGCTTCACGCCGCGCGATGCCGGATCAACTCGCTTACGTGACGCAGACCACGCTGTCGGTGGACGACACCGCGGCGATCGTCGAGCGGCTGAAGCAGCGCTTCCCGGCGATCGTCGGTGCCGCACAAGGAAGACATCTGCTACGCGACGACCAACCGGCAGGAAGCGGTGAAGCGCGTCGCGCCGATCGTCGATGCGCATGATCGTCGTCGGCGCGCCGAACTCGTCGAACTCGCAGCGCCTGCGCGAAGTCGCCGAGCGCGCCGGCTGCCGCCACGCTGCTTTGGTGCAGCGCGCCGCCGATATCGACTGGAACGACTTCGGCAAGATCTCGCAGCCTCGGCATCACGGCCGGCGCGTCGGCGCCGGAAGTTCTGGTCGAGGAGATCATCGACGCCTTTGCCGCGCGCTTCGACGTCAGCGTCGAGACCGTGTCCGCGGCCGAGGAGGGCGTCTTCTTCCCGCTGCCCCGCGCGCTGCGCGAGAACCAGGCGGCGGAGTAACGCCGCATGGCCGTCTACACCGACGTTTCGACCGACGACCTCGCGCGGCTTCTCGCCGACCTACGACATCGGCGAACTGCTCTCCTACAAGGGCATCGCCGAGGGCGTCGAGAATTCGAACTTTCTCGTCCACACGACGCAAGGGCAATTTCATCCTCACGCTCTACGAGAAGCGCGTCGCGGAAGCCGATCTGCCGTTCTTCCTCGGCGCTGATGGAGCATCTCGCGGCGCGCGGGCTCAACTGCCCGCAGCCGGTGCAAGAACCGGCAGGGCGTGGCGCTCGGCGTGCTCGCCGGGCGGCCGGCGGCGATCGTCACCTTCCTCGACGGCCTGTGGGTGCGGCGGCCGAGCGCCAAGCACTGCGCCGCGGTCGGCGAGGCGCTGGCCGAAGCTGCATCATCGCCGGCGGCGATTTCACCATGAAGCGCGTCAACGCGCTGTCGGTCGACGGCTGGCGGCCGCTTGTTCGAACATGCCGGCCCGCGCGGCGACACGGTGCAGCCGGGCCTGTGCAACGAGATCGCCAGGGAGCTGGCGATTCTGGAGAAAGCCTGGCCGCGCGATCTGCCGCAGGGCGTCATCCATGCCGACCTGTTTCCCGACAACGTCTTCTTCCTCGGCGACACGCTGTCGGGCCTGATCGACTTCTATTTCGCCTGCAACGACATGCTGGCCTATGACGTCGCCATCTGCCTCAACTGCCTGGTGCTTCGAGCCGGATCGCTCCTACAACGTCACCAAGGCGCGCGCGCTGCTCTCGGCCTATCAGGCGGTGCGGCCGCTGTCGCGAGGCCGAGACGCGACGCGCTGCCGATGCTGGCGCGCGGCGCGGCGCTGCGCTTCCTGCTGACGCGGCTCGTACGACTGGCTGACGGTGCCCGAAGGCGCGCTGGTCGTGCCGAAGGATCCGCTCGAATATTACCGCAAGCTGCGCTTCCACCAGTCGGTGCGAGCGCCAGCGATTATGGCTTGGACGCATGATCCCGAAAAGTGGTCACCGGTTTTCGGACAAGTCATGCGCAAAGAAAAGCCATGAGCGACCAGCGCGTCACGATCTAGACCGACGGCGCCTGCTCGGGCAATCCGGGCCCGGGCGGCTGGGGCGCGATCCTCAGTTTGGACGGGCACGCAGCAAGGAACTGTTCGGCGGCGAGGCGCACACCACCAACAACCGCATGGAGCTGATGGCGGCGATCGCGGCGCTCGAGGCGCTGAAGCGGCCGTGCACGGTCGATCTGCACACCGACAGCGCAGTATCTGCGCGACGGCATCACGAGCTGGATCCACGGCTGGAAGCGCAACGGCTGGCGCACCGCCGACAGGAAGCCGGTGAAGAATGTCGATCTGTGGCAGCGGCTCGACGAGGCGCTCAAGCACGAATCGCATGGCACTGGGTCAAGGGCCATGCCGGCACCGATGGAACGAACGCGCCGACGAACTGGCGCGCGAAGGCATTGTTGCCGCCCGCGCCGGCGCCAAGGGCGCGATGAGCAAGACGTAAGGCACGGCGCTCGCTACAAACTCCGTTCATCCCCGCGAAGGCGGGGATCCAGTCTTCCTTCCTTCTGGGTCCCCGCCTTCGCGGGGACGAACGGCGAGAAATTAAGCAGCCTCGAATTGCAGCTTCGCCAGCCGCGCATAGAGGCCGCCCGACGCCGAGAGCTGCGCGTGCGTGCCTTCCTCGACGATGCGGCCCTTGTCGATCACCAGAATGCGGTCGCAGGACAACACCGTCGCCAGGCGGTGCGCGATGACGATCGAAGTGCGCTGCTGCATCAGTTGCGTCAGCGCCTTCTGCACCAGGGTCTCGCTTTCGGCGTCGAGCGACGAGGTCGCTTCGTCGAGCAGCAAGAGCGGCGCGTCGCGCAAAATCGCGCGGGCGATCGCGATGCGCTGGCGCTGGCCGCCGGACAAAGTAATGCCGCGCTCGCCGAGTTGCGTGTCGTAACCCTCGGGCAGGCGGTCGATGAACTCGGCCGCATGGGCGGCTTCCGCCGCGCGTCGAACCTGATCGTCGCTGGCGTCCGGATTGCCGAAGCGGATGTTGTCGGCGACGCTCGAGGCGAACACCACGGCGTCCTGCGGCACCAGCGCGATGCGCTGGCGCAGGTCGGCGGGATCGGCCTTCGGCAGGTCGACGCCGTCGAAAGAGATGCGGCCGGTCGCTGGATCGTAGAAGCGCAGGATCAAGTGGAAGATGGTGCTCTTGCCGGCGCCCGACGGGCCGACCAAGGCCAGACGTTCGCCGGGCTTCACCGCAAAAGACAGGCCATCGAGGATGAGGCTGTCGGGCCGCGTCGGATAGGCAAAGCGCACACGGTCAAAGGCGACCGCGCCGCGTGCCGGCGACGGCAAGGCGGCTGGGCTTGGCCGGCGCCTTGATCTCCGGTTCGACGTCGAGGATTTCGAACAGCCGCTCGGCGGCGCCGGAGGCTTGCGCGATCTCGCCCCAGACCTGCGACAGCTCGCCGAGGCCGCCGGCCGCGAACACGGCGTAGAGCACGAATTGTCCGAGCCGGCCGGGCGTGATGGCGCCCGAGAGCACATCCTGCGCGCCGACCCACAGCACGACGACGATGCTGCCGAAGATCAGGAACAGCGCGATGGCGGTCAGAACCGAGCGCGCCTTGGTGGCGCCGCGCGCCGCCTGATAGGCCTGCTCGACGGCGCCGGAGAAGCGGCGGGTCGCCATCAGTTCGTTGGTGAAAGCCTGCAGCGTGCGGATCGCGCCGATCAGTTCGCCGGCATAGCCGGAGGCGTCCGCGAGCGTATCCTGCGCGGCGCGCGAGCGCTTGCGCACGGCGCGGCCGAAGCCGTACAGCGGCAGCACGATGATCGGAATAGCGCCGAGCACGAAAGCGACAGGCGCGGGCTCGTGACCACCATCATGGCCGGTGCCGCCGACGAACAGCACCAGGTTGCGCAGCGCGATCGACACCGAGGCGCCGACCGCCGACTTGATCTGCGTGGTGTCGGCGGTGAGCCGCGAGATCATCTCGCCGGTCTTGGCCGGTCGAAGAAGCTGGAGGAGAGGCGGGTGAGGTGGGCGAACACGTCGTCGCGCAGGTCGGCGACGATGCGGTCGCCGAGCGTGGTGACGAGGTAGTAGCGGATGGCGCTCGACACCGCGAGCACGCGCGACGACCGCGATCATCACGCTGAAATAGCAGTCGATCAGCGCCGAGGCCTTCGCCGAGAAGCCGAAATCGATCATGCGGCGCACCGCGACCGGAACCACGAGCGTGGTCAGCGCCGCGACGACCAGCGACCAGGGCGGCCGCGGCGCGGCCGCGATAGCGCCCGATATAGGGGACGAGCCGGCTGAGCGGCTTGACGTTGACCCGGCGGGTTGCGGTGGTGGCACCTGGCAGCGGGGTTCCTAAACCCCGTCCATCGCTGGCAAAACTCATGAGACGTGACGCCTTTTTGTTGTAAACGCCTCGCCCTGGCGTCGGATGCCCCCGATTACCGCGGACCATGCCCCGAGGTCTTGTCTTGGGTCAATTCGGGTGGCTTGCCGCAGGCGGCTGGGTCATGTATAGACCCCGCCAAATCCAGACCAATTCGACCGAATTTTCGGGACGCCGACCGGCCCCGACCCAGTTTGACGGAACCCAGCGATGAAGGCCGAAATCCATCCCGAGTACCACACCATCAAGATCGTTATGACTGATGGCAGCGAATTCACCACCCGCTCGACCTGGGGCAAGGAAGGGGACACGATGAATCTCGACATCGACCCCAAGTCGCACCCGGCCTGGACGGGCGGTCAGGCCCAGATCATGGATCGCGGCGGCCGTGTGTCGCGCTTCCAGAAGAAGTTCTCGGGCTTCCTCAAGGAAGACAAGAAGTAAGGCGCGTTCGCCGCGCCAAAGGAAAAACCCCGGGCTGGACCCGGGTTTTTTTTATGCCTCGCCGCTGCCGTCGCGCTTCGCTCAGAAACCGTCGTGATTGAACGCCGCCTTCAACAGGCCGAGCTGATGCTCGACCGGGTTGATCGAGGGCGCCTGTTCGGCCGGCAAGGTGTGAATGGTGGTGTCGAGCCGCCGCACCCGCATTTTCAGCGTCTGGGCGCGGTCGATAAGATCGCGCAGCTTTGCGGGCAGGATCGCGAGATTGTTCGGATCGTGATTGTCCATGGCGGACAATTTGACCTTGGTCTTTTCCTTGTTGGCCTGGGCCAGCGACATTTCGCCTTCCTTCACCGCGCGGTGCAGCAGCAACCAGGACGCGATCTGCATCAGGTGCGTGGTCAGCCGCATGCTCTCGGTGGCGTAAGCCAGCGCCGCGGCGCGGCTGAGATCCTTGGGATTCGGCGCGGCCCGGACCGTCGAGATAGGTTGCGGTTTCCTCGACCAGCGCCATGCCATCACGGAATAGAAGTGAAAACGCCTGAGAGCTGGCGAGCCGCTCACCGAATACCACCGGTTCCGGCGGATTAACCATGCTGTGTTCAGACATACGCTACGCCTCACTCAACGCTATACGCGAACCCTGTCACTCTCGTGTTGCGCGCGCAACTTGGGTTGCCCGCACTTTGCCGTTGCCGATTTTATCGGTTCAGACGGCGCGTTCACGATTGAGTAAGCATGCGCGTATGGTCCCGTCCTGTCCATATGCTGGGGTCACAAAGCTTGCGACATAGTTGCCGCGGCTCGTTAAACCACAGCTCAGATCGGCCCCTTGCCTCAAAACGGCACAAACGGCGGGGCAATAAATAGCGTTAACCAAAAACGTGGCGGCGTTAACCAAAAAAAGAGCCGCCAATGGTGGCGGCTCAGTGAGATAACAGGGAGGCGTCAAACAGAGTGGACAGGAGCCACTCAAGTCCATGAAGATGGACTGAATTGAGTAATAGTCGGGAAAGCTTAATGTGACGTTAAAGAAGCCCATCGAAACGGTAGTAAAATCAGGCTCCCGACGCCTTCGGGCGATTCTTAATAAACAGGTCTGTTTATAAATATCAGCGCTTGAAGAACTGGTCGGCAGCTGCGCGTTTGTCGCGCTTGCGCACCATATCGGTCTCCAGCCGCTTTATTTCATCCTGGAGCAGGGCAACGCGCGCCGTCAGTTCGTCGACGGACAAGAGGGTCAAGTCCTGTCCGATCTCGTGCGCGACCTTTTTCTTCGGCCGATCGTCTTCGTCAAAAATGGGCATGGCTGGTCTCCTGATCGGGCTGAAACTAGCCTCCGCGGCCCGGGTTGTCACACCGCCAGCGTCTGCCTAAACAGAGTGCCGAGCATCTCCGCGTGAAAGGATTTCAAATGCCCGCGATTCCGACCCGTATGACCGTCATCGGCATCAAGGAACCGGGCGGTCCGGAGGTTCTCGTTCCGGAACAACGCGATGTGCCGCAGCCGGCGGCGGATGAGGTGCTCATCAAGGTAGCCGCGGCCGGCGTCAACCGCCCCGATGTGGCGCAGCGCCGGGGTGTCTATCCGCCGCCGCCCGGTGCGTCGGACATTCCGGGACTCGAACTCGCCGGCGAAATCGCGGCGGTCGGCTCCGCGGTGAAGCGCTGGAAGGCAGGTGACCGCGTCATGGCGCTGGTCTCCGGCGGCGGTTATGCGGAGTACTGTGTCGCCCATGTCAGTCACATTCTGCCGGTGAGCGGCCTGCCGATGGTCGAGGCCGCCGCGGTGCCGGAAACCTTCTTCACGGTCTGGCACAACGTGTTCGAGCGCGGCGCACTGAAGGAGGGCGAGACCCTGCTGGTGCATGGCGGTTCGTCCGGCATCGGCACCACCGCCATTCAGCTTGGCAAGCATTTCGGTGCTCGCGTCATCGTCACCGCCGGGTCCGAGGACAAGTGCGAGGCCTGCCGCCAGCTCGGCGCCGATCTGGCCATCAATTACAAAACGCAGGACTTCGTCGCGGAAGTGAAGAAGTTCACCGAGAAGAAGGGCGCCGAGCTCATCCTCGACATGGTCGGCGGCGACTACATCGAACGCAATTACGAAGCTGCCGGCGTCGAAGGCCGCATCGTGCAGATTGCGTTCCAGGGTTCACCCAAGGCGACCGTGGATTTCCGCCGCCTCATGCTCAAGCGGTTGCACCACACCGGATCGACGCTGCGCGCCCGCGCCGTGGCCGACAAGGGCGCGATCCGGGACGCGATCGAAACCCGTGTCCTGCCGCTCTTGGCCGCGGGCACGGTGAAACCGATCATCTACAAGACCTTTCCGTTGCGCGAGGCCGCCGCGGCGCACGCGCTGATGGAATCGAGCGCCCATATCGGCAAGATCGTGCTGGAAGCGTGATGGGGCGCGGCGATCGGCGCGAAAAAGCCGGGGAGGGTGCGATAAAGCCCGTTATTGTCGCGTATTTTCGCGTTCAGCCTATTCGCCGCCACAATCATGGTTAATCGCTAAGTGCTTGCCCGCGACCCCGATGGCCCGCTACTCATCATGGCGGGGTGCGGGCTGGCGGATTGGCCAGCCGGAAGGGATGGGTCTCGGTTTTGAAGAGTGCCTTGCACGGACTGATGACTGCGCTCGTGCTCGCTGTTGCGCTCACGGCGAGCGTTGCCGCGCATGCCGTCGAAGCCGTCAATGTCCGCCTCGACACGCCGGCCATCGACCTCACCGACGCGACCCAGCGCCAGCGTACCGAAGGCGACCGCATCCAGGTTTCCACCGCGCCCGGCCCCGACGGCATCGTCCGCCGCATCGAGGTCCGCGCCCGCGAAGCCAGCAACAACTGGGCGGTGTTCGCGCTCACCAATAATTCCGACGAGCAGATCGATCGCCT
>CAWGRN010000027.1:0-10286 GCA_963825015.1 uncultured Alphaproteobacteria bacterium
CGCGGCGATGGGCGGTGGCAACCGTCAGCAGGCGCTCGGGCGCACGGTTGAATTGATCGAGGCCGGGGCCGTGATCGTGCCGCTTTCGGCGAGCGCCATGTCCTCGGCGATCCAGAGCAGGCGGCGCGAGGTCGCCGCCAGCCCCAGCACAAAGCCGGTCGCCGCGGCGAGATGGGCCTCAGCTTGCGCCGCGATCTCATGCAGCGCGCCGCGCGCCAGACCGCCGCCAGCGCCTCGTCGATGGCCGCAATGCCGAGGGGTAGCGCGCCTGGAGCGTCCTCGATCCCGGCGGGTTTTGGAAAGCCTGGGAGCGTTGGCGTAGTTCCGCGATCATCTTTAAGCTTTTGGCGACGCGACATTATTCGGCCGATTTACGGCTGGGGCCGGCGATTATGTTCCCTATTTGTTTAGTGTGTCTGACGACCCGAGGGCCGTCAAGCCGCAAGGGCTAGCGGTCGGGCGAGGGCAGGGCGCAGCCGCTGGCCCGCTCCGCCCAGGAATGACGATTAAGCCGGCCGCTCGAACGTGCTGATATTGATTTTCGATTTCAGCGTCTTGTGCACCGGGCACTTGTCGGCGATCTCCATCAGCTTCTTGCGCTGCTCGGCGTCGAGCGGACCTTCCAGCGTGATGGCGCGATCGATGTGGTCGACCATGCTCACTTTGGTGTCGCAGGTCTCGCAATCCTTGGCGTGGATCTTGCCGTGGCTGAGCCGCACCGACACGTTCTCGAGCGGCAGCTTCTTGAAGTCGGCATAGAGCCTTATCGTCATCGAGGTACAGGCGCCCAAGCCCGCGAGCAGGAAATCGTAAGGCCCCGGCCCGGAATTTAGCCCGCCGAGTTTTTCCGGCTCGTCGGCGAGCAGGCGATGCGGCCCGGTCAATATCTCCTGCTGATATTTTCCGCTATGGGTCTCGCGTACAAGTACGGTGCCAATATCGACTTCGGCCTCGGTCATGACCGCCGGCTGGTCGAGATAGCGCTCGGCCCAGGCCGCGATCACGTTCGCGACATAGACCGCATCGCTCTTCTGGCTCAAGAGATGGTCGGCGCCGGCGAGCGAGACGAAGCTCTTCGGATGTTTGGCGGCCTGAAAGATGTGCGAGGCATTGTCGATGCCGACCAGATCGTCGGTCGGCGAATGAAACACCAGCAGCGCCTTGCGCAAGCTTGCGAGACAGGCATCGAGCTTTTTCTCGGCGACGTCATCGAGGAATTCGCGCTTGATGGTGAACGGCCGTCCGGCCAGCGCCACTTCGACCTCGCCCTCGGCGCGAATTTTATCGACATGCTCCTTGAACAGACCGGTGACGTGGCTCGGATCATAAGGCGCGGCAATCGTCACCACCGCGCGCGCGTCGGGGATGCGGTGCGAAGCGGCCAGAACCGCGCAGCCGCCCAGACTGTGGCCGATCAGGATCGCCGGCGCGCCATACATCTTGCGCAAGTGATCGGCGGCGGCAACCAGGTCGTCGACGTTTGACGAGAAATGCGTATTGGCGAATTCGCCTTCGCTCGAGCCTAAGCCGGTGAAATCGAAACGCAGCACGGCGATGCCGTTGATCGTCAGCCGTTCGGCGATGCGCTTGGCCGCCAGGTTATCTTTGCCGCAGGTGAAGCAATGCGCGAACAGCGCATAGGCCGTGGGTTTGCCGAGCGGCAGGTCGAGCGTGGCGGCGAGCTGCTCGGCCTTGGCATTAGGGAAATTGAAGCGTTCGCTGCGCATGGGGTGCCTCGTCGGTTCGGCGGCGGTCGGCTCTATGTATACTCAAGAGCGGACGAACGCCCGTGACAAGCGCGGCCTTGACGCAATCGTTATCGGCGGTTGACCGGCATTGCGACCCCGGCTTGCAAAAACGCCGCGGCTTGCCCAGTTTATCTGGCTTGGGCCGTCAGGAGAGTGTCAATGAGCCTTGCCGAGACGCGGTTCGATCAGATGTTCCCGGTGCTCGACGCCGTCCAGTTTGCGACCGCCAAGCGTTTCGCCAGCGGGCCGGAGCGCACGTTCAAACCCGGCGAACTGATCTACGACGTCGGCGTGCGCAATTCGCCGGCCTGGCTGGTGCTCGACGGCGAACTGGCGATCATCCGGCGCGACGGCTTGCATCGTCAGTCGTCGGTGGTGTCGCTCGGCGCCGGGCAGTTCAGCGGCGAGGTGAGCCAGTTGGCCGGTCGCGGTACGCTGGCGGCGGCTAATGCCGGACCGCAAGGCTGCACCGCGCTGCCGTTCGATGCCGCGCACGTCCGCGCTTTAGTGGTGGGTTCGGCCGAAGTCGGCGAAATCGTAATGCGCGCCTTTATCTTGCGGCGGGTCGCGCTGATAGAGGAAGGCGGCGTCGGCTCGCTGCTGATCGGCCGTCCCGGCACGCCCGACCTGTTGCGGCTCGAGGGCTTCCTCGCCCGCAACAGCTATCCCTATGCGGTGCTGGACGCCACGTCCGACGAGGAAGCGCGCGCCGCGGTGGAGCGTTTCGGCGTGTTGCCGGAAGAGCTGCCGCTGATGATCTGCCCCAATGGCGCGCTGCTTAAACGCCCGTCCGACGCCGAAGCGGCGATGTGCCTCGGCATCACGCCGCAACTCGATCCGAACAGCATCTACGATGTGGCCGTGGTGGGCGCCGGTCCGGCGGGCTTGGCCGCCGCGGTCTACGGCGCCTCGGAGGGTCTGTCGGTGATCGTGCTCGACCAGCGCGCGTTCGGCGGCCAGGCCGGCGCCTCGGCGCGGATCGAAAACTACCTCGGCTTCCCGACCGGCATTTCCGGCCAGGCGCTGGCCGGCCGCGCCTTCACCCAGGCGCAGAAATTCGGCGCCGAAATCGCCATTCCGCTGGAAGTCACGCGGCTGGATTGCGGCGGCGCTACGCGCAAAGCCGGCGATCCATTCCGCCTGGAGATCGCCGACGGCGAAGCGGTGCGGGCGCGCACGGTTGTCGTCGCCTCCGGCGCGCGCTACCGGCGGCCGGCGATTGCCAATCTCGCCGAATTCGACGGCGCCGGCGTGTCGTATTGGGCCTCGCCGATCGAAGCCAAGCTGTGCGAAGGCGAGGAAGTGGCGCTGATTGGCGGCGGCAATTCGGCAGGACAGGCGGTGGTGTATCTGGCACCGAAGGTCAAACGGCTGCATTTAATCGTGCGCGGCAAGGGGCTCGAGGCCAGCATGTCGCGCTATCTGATCGACCGCATCGGTGCGCTGCCGAATGTCGAACTGCACACCGGCGCCGAGATTGTCGCGCTCGACGGCGATCGCAGCAGCGGCTTGACCGGCGCGACCTTCCGCGACCGGGCCAGCGGCAAGACCAAGACCACGCCGCTGCGCCATTTGTTCCTTTTCATCGGCGCCGATCCGAACGCCGATTGGCTGGAAAACTGTCTGGCGGTGGATGACAAAGGCTTCGTCGTCACCGGCAAAAGCTTCGCCGTCGACGGCGTCAAACGCGCGCCGCAAGCGCTGGAGACCAGCATGCCGCGCGTGTTTGCGATCGGCGATGTGCGCGCGACATCGACCAAACGCGTTGGCGCGGCGATCGGCGAGGGCGCCGCCGTGGTGGCGCAGATCCATCAAGTGCTGGGGCAACTGGCGCAACCCGCCGTCGCCGAACCGGCCTAAGGGTGGATGCTACTCGCCGGCGATGTGCCGGCGTCGGATGCGCCGGAGCACGAACCAGATCGCCAGCGACCGCCACCGGCACGAACAGCGCGGTGGCGAGCTGCTCGGCCTTGGCATTGGGAAATTCGAATCGCTCGCTGCGCATGATCAGCCCTTCCAGGTCGGCTGACGCGGATGCACCACATCCTTGAAACAGTCGAAGCTCTTCCAGTCCGGTTCCGGCGGCGCCACTTTCGGCTGCGGCGTATAGATCGACGGCCCCGTCATCTGCATCTCGGGAATATAACGCGGGCAGTTCGGAAAGATCGCCCGGGCTTCGACCCGCACCATCAATTGCGCGCCCACGGTTTCTCCAAGCAATGGGTCTTTGTCGAGTACGCGGGCGCTGCCATTGACGCGCAGCCGTCGCGGCCTGTCGTGCAGGGCGATGAACAGCAGGCCGATATTCGGGTTGACCATCAAATTGCCGAGGCTCTTAAACATGCCGTTACCGTCGTAATCGGGAAACGCTAGCTCGGACGGTCCGGTGACGCGGACGAAGCCCGGCGCGCCACCTTTGAAAGAGCAATCCGGCCGCCCATCGGTATCAGCGGTTGCCACGAAAAAATACGCCGCGCCTTCGATGAAGGCCTTATCGTCGTCGGTGAAGGCCGCGCGCGTGAACTCTGCCAGCCGGTCGGAAATGCGCCTGCTGTCGAAACGGTCCTGCAGCTGCCGATTGCCGTCATGATACATGATGCTCATCGCCCCACCTTTATAGATGCTCCGGAATAGCCCGGTCGGGCATATCGAACGGCACCCGGTGTGCACTGGCAAGTCACATTCGAGTGCGTGGATGCTGGTCATTGAGCGTTACTCAAATGCTCGTATGACGGCGCAGCATTGGACGGAAATTGCAATGAGCCTTATCGACAGCCGCGTCGATCAGTTATTTCCGGTGTTCGATGCTATCCATCCGGCGGTGACCGAGCCGGCGGAGCCGTTAATCCCCGGCAGCGATATGCTTGCGGCGGATGCGCCGGAGCACGAACCAGATTGCTAGCGACCGCCACCGGCACGAACAGCGCAGTGGCGAGCGTTATGTCGACCGGCACGCCTTCCTCGCTCAGGCCTTTCACCAAATAGCCGAACAGCCCGACCACATAATAACTGATGGCGGCGACCGACAGGCCTTCGACCGTCGCCTGCAGGCGCAGTTGCAGCCGCGTGCGATCGTTCATGGACTTGAGCAGATCGCGGTTCTGCCGCTCCATTTCGACGTCGACCCGCGTGCGCAGCAAATTGGCGGCGCGGGCGCAGTTTTTCCGACAGATCGGATTGCCGCTCCTCGGTGGTGGCGCAGGTGCGCATCGCCGGCGCCATGCGCCGCGCCAGGAACGACGACCAGGTCGGCAGCGGGCCGGCCTTGCGCTCGCCGATCGTGGTCAGGCGCAGTTGCACGATTTCGTTATAGGCGCGGCTGGCGCCGAAGCGGAACAGGCTGGCCGCGGCGCCCGCTTCCAGCTCGGCCGCCAGCGCGGTCAGTTCGTCGAGCAGGCGGTGATTGTCGATCAGTTTGTCGGTGCTGCCGCATTTCCTCGGTGACTTCGGCGAGCCGCGCCTCGATATGGGCGATCGACGGCATCAGCCGCTGCGCTTCCGGCAGGCCGAGCAGCGCCAAGGTGCGATAGGTCTCCAGTTCGACGATGCGCTGCACCAGCGCGCCGGCGCGCTCGGACCCCAGCCGCGATCGAGCACCAGCACGCGCACGAAGCCGGACGGATCGGCCTGGAAGTCGGTGGCAAACAGCGCCAGCCCGTCGGAGTTCTCGGCCACGGCCAGACTGGCGCGGTCGAACAGCCGCTCCGGCGAAATCTTGTTTTCGGCGTCGGCCAAAAGATGCAGATCGAGCGCGACCAGGAGCGGTCCCGGCTGCGGCACGCTGGTCATCGGTTCGGCCAGCGTGCCGGCGGCGGGATGAAACGGCACGCCGGTCTCCGACGGCAGCTCCCAGGTGTATGTGGTGAATTCGGAGTGCTGCTCCCAACGCAGCGTGGTGCCGCCGAAGGTAACGCGATGCTGCTTGGCCGAAGCCTTGAGCGGCTCAAGTTGGCGCCGCGCGCAGAAATCGGCCAGCGCGGCGCGGTCGATGCGCCCGGCGTCGCCGGTGGTGTCGAAGGCAAAATGCAGGATCCGGCGCGGCGTTTCGAGCGCCGTGAACGGGCGCGCATGCACTTCGCCAAGGATAGCCGCGCGGAAACGATGCGCGGTCAGCTTGGCGCCGTCCTTGATGGTGACATCCGCCGTCATGGCCCATCGGGTGGCATGGGAGCGGAAGTTTGGCAAGACGCGAAACGGATGGCACGAAAAGCTAGCGCCAGGCCGATCCGAAGGGCGACCGCGTCGAAGCCGGCGATGACCGGCAAGTTTCTGCCGTTCAAGTATTACGGCGCGACCGGCGACCAGCAGGCGTATGGGTTTAAGGAGGAGGGAGAGTAATGCGCGCTCATCCTGAGGAGCCCGCGAAGCGGGCGTCTCGAAGGACGAGGGCGGCCCGATGGTTCGAGACGCGCCCTGCTGGCGCTCCTCACCATGAGGCCAATCGAACTCGCCAGCGGCATCAGCCCGTAGGGCGGCCTAGCGCCACCCGGATCGGCGCTTCGCGCCTAACCCACCCTACGCGCTGCCTGCGTTCTACTGGCCTGCCTTCTTTTGCAAACATTCTCTTTTCATTTTCGACGCTTCTTTTAGCCAGCCTTCGGTCATCTTCTTGCAGTCTTCAGTCCGGCATTCGTTCAGCTTGCGAGGATAGGCGATCTTCAGTGCGAGTTCTTCGCATTCCTTATGAATGTCCCAAAAACTCTGAACTGATTGACCGTTGCTCCCATATTGAGAAGCAACTTTAGTGAATGAAGCGATGACCTCTATAAGCCGGTCGTTCGGATGATTAGGACAATAATTGTCTGCAAGTTGCTTCACTCGGTGCGGCGGCCGTGTTCACTTCAATTTCGCCCCGTTCGCCCAGCTTCGCCATAACGTAACCGTAGATGTATCCATTGAACCAAGAACGATCTTCGTTCTTGACCCGCGAGTATCGCGGCACCGTAGCCTCCGTCGCATACGCTGATTGAGAGAAAACAATAATTGACACTACGGCAATAAATACTTCATCCGAACGCACCCCCGCATCAACGTCGAATTTTATCAGGTTTAGCACATTGGGCGGATTAGCGAAGGCGCGGACAAGGCGGCTAACCCGCCCATCAGGCCTGTCACGACCCGAATTTTGGGCTACATAAGGCGAGCGTCGCACGTCTCACCCCAGTAGCCCCCATGAAACACATCGGCTTCCTCTCCTTCGGCCACTGGACCCCGTCGCCGCAGTCGCAGACGCGCTCGGCGTCCGACGCGCTGCTGCAATCGATCGAGCTCGCGGTCGCGGCCGAGGAGCTCGGCGCCGACGGGGCCTATTTCCGGGTGCATCATTTCGCCCGCCAGCTCGGCTCGCCGTTTCCGCTGCTGGCGGCCTTCGGCGCGCGGACCAAGCGGATCGAGATCGGCACCGCGGTCATCGACATGCGCTACGAGAACCCGCTCTACATGGCGGAGGACGCCGGCGCGGCCGACCTCATCGCCGGCGGACGCCTGCAGCTCGGCATCAGCCGCGGCTCGCCCGAGCAGGTGATCGACGGCTGGCGCTATTTCGGCTACGCGCCGCCGGAGGGCATGACCGATGCCGACATGGCGCGGCGCCACACCGAGGTCTTTCTCGAGGTGCTGCGCGGCGAGGGCTTCGCCAAGCCCAACCCGCGGCCGATGTTTCCGAACCCGCCCGGCCTGCTGCGCCTCGAGCCGCATTCGGAGGGCCTGCGCGAGCGCATCTGGTGGGGCGCCGGCACCAACGCCACCGCGGAATGGGCGGCCAAGCTCGGCATGAACCTGCAAAGCTCGACGCTCAAGATCGACGAGAGCGGCAAGCCGTTCCACGTCCAGCAGGCCGAGCAGATCCGGCTGTTCCGCGCGGCGTGGAAGGAGGCCGGGCACGCGCGCGACGCCGCGGGTGTCGGTCAGCCGCAGCATCTTCGCGCTGGTCGACGACCGCGACCGCATGTATTTCGGCCGCGACGACGAGAGCGAGGACCAGATCGGCTTCCTCGGCGACAACGAGCGCGCCATCTTCGGCCGCAGCTACGCCGCCGAGCCGGACGTGCTCGATCGAGCAGCTCAAGAAGGACGAGGCCATCGCCGAGGCCGACACGCTGCTGCTGACCGTGCCCAATCAGCTCGGCGTCGACTACAACGCCCACGTCATCGAGGCGATCCTGAAGCATGTCGCGCCGGGGCTGGGCTGGCGGTGACGCGCCGCCAGCCTTACGCCTTCGGCTTCCGCTTTGCGGCCGCCGCCTTCTTCTTCGCCTCGCCGCCGACCAGCACCTGCGGCCCGATGTCGGCGATCTTGTTGGTGCCGGTCAGCGCCATGGTGACGCTGAGCTCCTTCTCGAGGATATCGATCGCCTTGGCGACGCCGGCCTTGCCGCCGGCGCCGAGCCCGTAAATATACGAACGGCCGATCAGGCAGGCGCGCGCGCCGAGCGCCAGCGCGCGCATCACGTCGGCGCCGGTGCGGATGCCGCCGTCGAACAGCACTTCGGTGTCGGAGCCGACCGCCTCGGCGACTTTCGGCAGCGCCGAAATCGAGGACGGCGCGCCGTCAAGCTGGCGGCCGCCATGGTTCGACACCACGATGGCGTCGGCGCCGAGCTTGACCGCGGTCTTGGCGTCTTCGACGTCGAGAATGCCTTTGAGGATCAGCTTGCCCGGCCAGATGCTTCTTGATCCATTCGACGTCCTGCCAGTTCAGCGCCGGATCGAACTGCGAATTTGTCCACTGCGCGAGCGAATTGACGTTGTCCATGCCCTTTACGTGGCCGGCGAGATTGCCGAAGGTCTTGCGCTTGCCGTTGAGAATGCTCCAGGCCCAGGCCGGCTTGGTGGCGATGTCGATGATGTTCTTGATGCGGATTTCCGGCGGCACCGTCATGCCGTTCTTGATGTCGCGGTGGCGCTGGCCGAGCACCTGCAGATCGACGGTCAAGACCAGCGCGTTGCATTTCGCCCGGATCGCGCGTTCCAGAATATCCTTGGAGAAGCCGCGGTCCTTGATGACGTAAAGCTGGAACCAGAAAGGTTTGCCGGTCGCCTCCGCCACGTCTTCGATCGAGCAGATCGACATGGTCGAGAGCGTGAACGGGATGCCGGCGTCGTTGGCCGCCTGCGCGCTGAGGATTTCGCCGTCGCCGTGCTGCATGCCGCACAAGCCGATCGGCGCCAGCACCAGCGGCGCCGATACCTTCTGCCCGACAATCGGTGGTGGCGAGGCTGCGTTCCGACACGTCCACCAGCACGCGCTGCCGCAGCTTGATTGCCTCAAGGTCGGTGCGGTTAGCGCGCAAGGTCTCCTCATTGTAGGAGCCTGAGTCGGCGTATTCGAAAAAGGCGCGCGGAACCCGGCGGCGGGCGAGGTCACGCAAATCCGCGATGCAGGTGACGTGCTTCATGGAATTCTCTGGCTTGCTTGCTGGACAAGAACGTTCCGGCCTATGTCGCCGATGCGCTTGACCCCGGTCAGGGCCATGCTGAAATCGAGTTCATCGCGGATAATGTCGATTGCCCTAGCGACGCCCGTTTCCCCGCCTGCGCCGACACCGAAGATGTAGGCGCGGCCAATCAGGCAGGATTTTGCGCCAAGCGCGAGCGCACGCAACACATCTTGGCCAGAGCGAATGCCGCCATCGAACATCACTTCGGCGTCGGAACCTACGGCGTCGGCAACTTCGGGAGCATCGAAATGGAGGACGCGGCGCCGTCGAGCTGTCGGCCGCCGTGATTCGAGACGACGATCGCGGTGGCTTCGGACTTTGCGGCGGCCGGGCATCGTCGACGTCTAGGATGCCCTTGAGGATGAGCTTGCCCGGCCAGAGATCCGGATCCAGTCGATATCGTTCCAGTTGAGCGATTGATCGAATTGGGTTCGACCCATTGCGCGAGCGAACTGACGTCGGCCATTCCCTTGACGTGGCCGTCGAGGTTGCCGAACGTCCAACGCTTGCCTGCAGCACTCCGACGACCCAGGCGGGCTTGGTCGCCATGTCGAGCAGGTTGTGCAATTTGAGTGACGGCGGAACGGACAGGCCGTTCTTGACGTCGCTGTGACGTTGGCCCAGAACCGGCAGATCAACCGTCAAGACCAGCGCGCTGCATCTTGCCGCTGCGGCCCGCTCGATCAGCGAGCGCACGAACCCGCGGTCCTTCATGACATAGAGCTGAAACCAGAACGGCTTTCCGACGGCCGCCGCCACGTCCTCGATGGAACAGATCGACATCGTGCTGAGCGTGAACTGGGTTGCCCGCGGCATGCGCCGCGCGACAGGCCAGGATTTCGCCGTTGCCATGCTCGAGGCCGGTCATTGCCACCGGCCCCAGTACGACAGGCAATGAGACCGGCTCTCCAATCAGAGTCGTGGCAGTGTCGCGCGACGACACGTCCACCAGCACGCGCTGTCGTAGCCGCACCTGCTGCAGATCAGCGCGGTTGGCGCGCAGGGTCTTCTCGGAATACGAGCCTGCCTCAGCGTAATCGAAGAACGCGCGCGGCACCTTACGGCGGGCCAGTTGGCGCAAATCCTCGATGCTGGTGAT